>CAZSWV010000001.1:0-70790 GCA_964611295.1 uncultured Thermodesulfobacteriota bacterium
CCATAAGAGAGGGTGGCAGGACCGTAGGCGCAGGAGTGGTAACAGAGGTAATGGAGTAGGTTTGGGCTTTGAGGGTCAGCTATGGCAGGGGAAAAAATAAGGGTGTGTTTAAAGGCGTACGATCATCGGTTGTTGGACCGTTCTGTAAGGGAGATAGTGGATACGGCCAAGAGGACAGGGGCAAAGGTCGTAGGACCTGTTCCCCTGCCTACGAGGATATATAAGTTCACCCTGTTACGTTCCCCTCATAAGCACAAAAGGGGGATGGAACAGTTCGAGATCAGGACCCACAAAAGGCTTGTGGATATAATTGAGCCTACTCAACAAACAGTAGATGCCTTGATGAGGCTCGAACTTCCAGCAGGGGTTGAGGTGGAGATCAAACTCCCTAAGGAGTAACCGGAGATGTTCAAAGGGATAATAGGTAGGAAACTCGGTATGACGCAAGTATTTGACCAAAACGGTAACGTTGTGCCAGTAACGGTGATAGAAGCGGGGCCTTGTGCTGTTGTTCAGGTAAAGACGGTGGAAAAAGAAGGCTATAACGCCCTTCAACTGGGGTTCATGCCTAAAAAACCGCAGAGGGTTAACAAACCCCTTTTAGGGCATTTCAAAAAGGCAGGGATTGAGCCCTTTTATGTCCTTAAGGAGTTCAGGGTCGAAAGCGTAGAAGGCATAAGTGTGGGGCAGAAGGTAACCGTTGAGGTCTTCAAGCCTGGGGACTATGTAGATGTAACCGGTTGGACCAAAGGCCGAGGATTTACCGGGGTCATGAAGAGGCACAACTATTCTGGAGCTCCGGGGAGCCACGGTACAAGTGACTATCACCGCCACGGTGGGTCCGTGGGTTCCAACACCGACCCTGGTAGGACTTGGAAGGGGAAGGGGATGCCGGGCCACTACGGGAACGAGAGGGTTACGGTGCAAAACCTTTTGGTGGTGGATGTAAAACCTGAGGAAAACCTGCTTTTGGTGAAGGGTGCTGTCCCTGGTGGTCCTAACTCCATAGTCCTAATAAAGGAAGCCAAGAAAAAGAGGGCAAAAAATGGCCAAGGTTGATCTTTACAACCTCAACCGGGAAAAGGTAGGGGAATTGGACCTGAGGGATGAAGTGTTCCAAGCGCCTGTGAGGCCCCATCTGTTTTACGAAGTGGTGAAGTGGCAGTTGGCCAAAAGACGTCGGGGAACGCACTCCACAAAGACAAGGGCCGAAGTGTCGGGGGGTAGCCGTAAGCCTTGGCCTCAGAAACATACAGGTAGAGCAAGGCATGGGAGTATCCGTTCCCCTATATGGAGAAAAGGTGGGGTGGTGTTCGGCCCTAAGCCCAGGGATTATGAATACAACCTCCCCAAACGGGTGAGAAAGGAGGCCTTGAAGTCTGCTTTGAGCATGAGGTTTAAAGAAGGAAAGGTAATAGTGCTTGACGAGTTCAGGTTGCCTGAGATAAAGACGAAGAAATTCGTGGAGGCCATGGAGAAGTTGGGGCTTAAAGAACAGAAGACCCTTATAGTTGTGGACAGGAAGGACGAAGTGCTCGAGAAATCGGCAAGGAACGTCCCATGGGTTAAGGTCCTGAGATGGGAAGGGCTTAATGTTTACGATGTACTTTATTACCCGAATTTGGTGATCCTTTCGGGTGCGATACCTAAGATTGAAGCGAGGTTACTCCAATGAAGGATTTGCATCGGGTGATAATAAGGCCGGTGATCACTGAAAAGGCCATGGAACAAAAGGAAAAGCTCAATAAGGTGACCTTTGAGGTGGCCAGGGACGCCAATAAAATGGAGATAAAGGAGGCGGTTGAGAAACTCTTCAACGTCAAGGTGGAAAAAGTAAACGTTATAAACGTACATGGCAAGAGGAAGGTGAGGTTCGGGAGGGTGTTCGGTAAAGAGCCCAGTTGGAAGAAGGCCATCGTGACCTTGAAGGCTGGATATAGCATAGAGTTCTTCGAGGGGGCATAAGGTATGGGGATAAGGGGTTTTAAACCAACTTCTCCCGGAAGGCGTTTTATGACGGTTTCGACCTTCGAGGAGATCACGAAGGACGAACCGGAGTGGAGCCTGGTAGAACCGCTCAAGAAACATGCGGGTAGGAACTGTTACGGTAGGATCACGGCCCGTCACCGGGGTGGAGGTCACAAGAGGCTTTACCGCATCATCGACTTCGTGAGAAGGGACAAGGCAGGGATACCGGCAAGGGTTGCTAGCATAGAATATGATCCTAACCGTTCGGCCCGTATAGCCCTCTTACATTATGCCGATGGGGAGAAACGCTATATCCTCTGGCCTGTAGGACTCAAGGTAGGCGACATCGTTATGGCAGGGGAAAACGCAGAGATAAAACCTGGAAATGCCCTACCCCTGAGGAACATCCCGGTAGGGACCTTGGTACACAACGTGGAACTGAAGATAGGAGCAGGGGGACAATTGGCCAGGGCAGCGGGTACTTATTGTCAGATAATGGCCAAAGAGGGGGATTATGCCCACCTGAGATTGCCTTCAGGTGAGATCAGGCTAGTTCACCTTGACTGCTATGCAACAGTGGGGCAGGTGGGCAATGTGGACCACGAGAACATAACCATTGGGAAGGCGGGACGGGCGAGGTGGATGGGGTGGCGTCCTTTCGTTAGAGGCGTTGCCATGAACCCTATAGACCACCCCCTTGGTGGAGGAGAGGGTAGGGCCCATGGTGGGAGGCATCCTTGTAGCCCGTGGGGACAGTTGGCTAAGGGTTATAAGACACGAAGGAGGAAGGACACCGATAAATACATCATCAAGCGGAGGAAGTGAGGATGCCTAGGTCTAAAAAGAAAGGGCCCTATGTAGATCCTAAGCTATTGGAGAAGGTCCGGAAACTTAAAGAAGAAGGCCGGACCGATAAGGTGATAAAGACCTGGTCAAGGCGGTCTACGATTATCCCTGAGTTTGTGGGGCTTACCTTTGCGGTGCACAACGGGATGAAGTTCATCCCCGTTTACGTGACCGAACAAATGGTGGGACATAAATTGGGGGAATTCGCCCCCACTAGGACCTTTAGAGGGCATGCGGGAGATAAGAAAACCAAGGTGGTGAAGAAGTGATGGAGGTCAAGGCTACTGCGAAATACTTGAGGATATCGCCTTCAAAGGCAAGGCTTGTGGCCCGTCTGGTGAAAGGGAAAAAGGTGGATCAGGCGTTGGCCATCCTTGCCTTTACCAATAAGAAGTTCGCCAGGATGCTTACTAAGGTGATACGTTCGGCCCTGGCGAATGCAGAACACAACACGGGGCTAGATGTAGACAAACTTTGGGTTAAAAACGTCTTGGTGGACCAAGGGCCCATGTGGAAGCGGTGGATCCCCAGGGCCATGGGTCGGGCCACCATGATAAGGAAGAGGACAAGCCACGTAACGGTCATATTAGAGGAGAGGAGATAAGGGGAGATGGGGCAGAAGGTTCATCCTGAGGGTTTTCGACTTGGTATAACCAAGACCTGGAAGGCCAAGTGGTATGCAGATAAAGGTTATGGAGACCTCTTAGAGGAGGACCTGAAGATCAGGCGTTATATAAAGCAAAAGCTCTACCACGCAGGTATATCGACCATCGAGATAGAAAGGGTCGCAGCCACAAAGGCGGGTCGTGTAAAGGTAGACATATGGACGGCAAGGCCGGGGTTGGTTATAGGGAAAAAGGGTGCAGAGGTAGAGAGCCTCAGGCGTGAACTCGAAACTATGACCGGTAAGGAAGTGGTGATTAACATAAGGGAAGTAAGGCGACCGGAGCTTGACGCACAGCTTGTGGCCGAAAACATAGCTTTCCAAATAGAGCGCAGGGTGAGCCACCGGAGGGCCATGAAGAGGGCCATTTCCATGGCCATGAAGCTTGGGGCTCAAGGGATGAAAGTGGCCTGCGCAGGGAGGCTTGCTGGGGCTGAGCTTGCAAGGAGGGAATGGTACAGGGAGGGGAGGTTACCGTTACAGACACTCAGGGCCGACATAGACTATGGATTTGCCGTAGCCAAGACCAAGTACGGGACAATAGGGGTGAAGGTCTGGATATACAAGGGAGAGATATTCCCTGGACAGGAGCGGGAAGATGCTTCAGCCTAAGAGGACCAAATATCGTAAACAGCAACGGGGCCGCGTAAGGACAAGGGCCTTTGCGGGAAGTGAACTTCATCTAGGAGAGTACGGCTTACAAGCCCTTAAGGGATGTTGGCTTACGGCGAGACAGATCGAGGCAGCCAGGGTGGCGATCACCCGTTCTATCCGCAAGACCGGGAAGCTTTGGTTGAGGGTCTTCCCCGACAAACCGGTGACTAAGAAGCCAGCCGAGACCCGGATGGGTAAGGGTAAAGGGGATGTCAAGGAATGGGTGGCTGTAGTTAAGGCTGGGAGGATCTTGTTCGAACTTGAGGGTGTGCCAGAAGAGGAAGCACGGGAGGCCTTCAGGTTGGCCTCTCATAAATTGCCTATTCCAGTGAGGTTCGTGAAGAGACAGGAACTGCCATGAAGGCGAAGGAGCTAAGGATGTTAAGCGACGAGGAATTGCGGCGTAAGGAGAAGGAGTTACGGGAGGAGTTGTTCAACCTGAGGTTCCAACATGCCATAGGCCAGCTCACCAATACTGCCCGTATCTCCCAGGTGAAGAGGGAAATAGCCAGGATAAAGACCATCCTGAGGGAACGCGAACTACAAAGGAGTGGTGGAGATGGTAGAAAGGGGTCATAGGAAGACAGAGATAGGGGTAGTGGTCAGTGACAAGATGGACAAGACCGTGGTGGTTCGGGTGGAGAGGCTTGTACAACATCCTAAATATGGTAAGGTCATAAGGCGTTTTACGAAATTCTATGCGCATGATGAAAAGAACGAATGTAAGGTAGGAGATAAGGTCTTGATAATAGAAACTAGGCCTTTGAGTAAGCTTAAGAGGTGGAGGGTGGTGAGGATCCTCGAGAGGGGCCTAAAAGGCGCTTCTGAAGTCCTCCCAGAGGAGGTGAGCGGCGATGATCAGGCCAACGACAAAACTTGAGGTTGCTGACAATACAGGGGTAAAGAAGATAATGTGTATCGGCATCCTCGGGGCAAAGAGGAAATATGCGACTGTGGGCGATATAATCATCGCTTCGGTAAAAGATGCACTCCCGGGTTCGAAGATCGAGAAGGGCGATGTGGTAAGGGCAGTGGTCGTGCGGACCAAAAAGGAGATAAGGAGGCCAGATGGGTCCTACATTAAGTTCGACGACAATGCAGCTGTTATAGTGAACCAGCAGAACGAACCTATAGGTACACGCGTTTTTGGTCCTGTGGCCAGGGAACTCAGGGCCAAGCATTTCATGAAGATCGTCTCTTTGGCACCGGAGGTCCTTTAAATGCGGAAGTTGCATGTCAAAAAAGGTGACCTTGTGGTGGTTATCGCAGGTAAGGACAGAGGGAAATCGGGAAGGGTCATTAAAGTCATCCCGAAGGAAGAGAAGGTAGTAGTGGAAAGGATAAACCTAGTGAAGAAACACGTAAGGCCTGGACCTACTACCGGACAAGGGGGGATATTGGAGGTTGAGGCCCCTATACACGTATCCAACGTCATGCCCCTTTGCCCTAACTGTAACAGGCCTACAAGGGTTGGCAGGAAGTTTTTGGAGGATGGCACTAAAGTAAGGGTTTGTAAACGTTGTGGAGAATCCTTGGACAAGAAGTGAGGTGAAGGGCTATGGGGTGGTCTCCGATGAAGGAATATTACTATAAGGAAGTCGTGCCGAAGATGATGGAGAAGTTCGGTTATCGGAACGTCATGGAAGTCCCGAGGCTTGTCAAAATAGTGGTGAATATGGGCCTTGGAGAGGCTATACAGGACATCAAGGTCCTTGAATCCTGCATGGAGGACCTAAAGGCTATAACAGGCCAACAGCCTGTTGTGACCAAGGCCAAGAAATCCATAGCCCAATTTAAACTCCGCAAGGGCATGCCCATCGGGTGTATGGTTACCTTGAGACGGGAGAGGATGTACGAGTTCTTCAACAGGCTTGTGAACATAGCCCTTCCTAGGATGAGGGACTTCAGGGGGCTTTCGCCTTATTCCTTTGACGGGCGAGGGAACTATACGTTGGGCCTGAGGGAACAGATCCTTTTCCCAGAGGTGAACTACGACAAGGTTTATAAGATCAAGGGGATGAACATCACGATAGTGACATCGGCAGAAACCGACGAGGAGGCCAGGGAACTCTTAAAACTCATGGGTATGCCCTTCAGGGAGGAAAGGAGGGAAAGGGAAAGTGCCTAGGAAGGCTCAGATAGAAAAGGCAAAGAGGCCGCCCAAGTTCAAGGTGAGACATAGGAACCGTTGCAGTATGTGTGGGCGCGCACGTGGATACTTTAGGAAGTTCAAGCTTTGTAGGATGTGTCTCCGGAAATACGCCCTGGAGGGGTTGATCCCAGGGGTTAGGAAGTCAAGTTGGTAGGGAAGGGCCATGATGACGGATCCTATTGCCGACATGCTGACGAGGATAAGGAACGCATTACAAGCCCGAAAAGAAGAGGTAGACGTCCCTTCTTCCAAGTTCAAGGTGAGGATTGCCGAAATCCTAAAGGAAGAGGGCTACATAAAGGGGTTCAAGGTTATACCTGACAACAAGCAGGGGATCCTTAAGGTGTTCTTGAAGTACGGGGAAGACGGAGAGCCGGCTATTTCGGGCTTAAAGAGGGTCAGTAAGCCTGGGAGAAGGGTTTACGTGAAAAAAGACGAGATCCCCAGGGTGATGGGAGGGCTTGGTATAGCCATCCTTACCACCTCTCGGGGGGTTATGACCGACCGTGAAGCGCGTAAAGCGGGTGTTGGAGGAGAGGTAATTTGTTACGTATGGTAGAGGTGGAAGATGTCGCGGATTGGGAGAAAGCCTATTCCTATACCACAGGGTGTTGAGGTTAAGGTGGAAGGTGAACAGGTATTAGTAAAGGGTCCTAAGGGTGCCCTTTCACAAAAGATCCCCTTTGAAATAGAGGTTAAGGTCCTCGATGGGGAAGTGAAGGTGGACAGAAAAGTAGAGACCAGGAGAGCGCGGGCCCTTCATGGGTTGATGAGGAGCCTTATCGCCAACATGGTGCAGGGGGTCACCCAGGGATTTGAAAAGAGGTTAGAGATAGTCGGGGTTGGTTATAGGGCCCAACTTGAAGGCAGGACCCTTAGGCTAGCGCTTGGGTATTCCCACCCTGTCCTTTACCCGATACCTGAGGGCATCGAGATTGAGGTGCCCCAGCCGACGAAGATCGTGGTAAAGGGCATTGACAAACAGAAGGTGGGTCAAGTCGCTGCTGAGATCAGGGCTTTAAGGGAGCCTGATTCCTATAAGGGGAAAGGCATTCGTTATGAGGGCGAAGTAGTAAGGCTAAAAGTCGGCAAAGGGAGGGGTAAGAAGTAAGATGTCGAAGAAGAGGCTTAAAGGCAGGTTGAGAAGGAAACTCAGGATTAGGAGGAAGATCTCCGGGACTCCTGAGAGACCAAGGCTTTGTGTGTACAGGAGCCTCAAGCACATGTACGCTCAGATCATAGACGATACAAAAGGGCACACCTTGGTGTCGGCCTCTACCTTGGACAAGGAGTTACGGGGCAAACTCAAGAGCACAGGGAACGTGGAGGCGGCCAGGGAAGTAGGTAGGTTGATAGCTAAAAGGGCTTTGGAAAAGGGGATAAAGAAGGTAGTTTTTGACCGTAATGGCTTCCTTTACCATGGAAGGGTAAAGGCTGTGGCAGAAGGCGCAAGAGAAATGGGATTGGAGTTTTGAAGATGAGGAAAAGGCCTGTGAGGATCAATCCAGAAGGGTTAGACTTGACCGAAAGGGTAGTTTACATCAACCGTGTGTCAAGGGTTACCTCAGGGGGTAAGAGGTTTAAGTTCACGGCCCTTGTAGTGGTAGGAGATGGAAGGGGTATTGTGGGCTATGGGCTTGGAAAGGCCCAAGAGGTCCTTGAGGCCATAAGGAAAGGGGTGGAAAAGGCCAAAAAGAACTTAATACGCGTTCCCCTTTTGGGAACAACGATACCCCATGAGGTAATTGGGGAGTTCGGGGCTTCGAGGGTTTTGCTAAAGCCTGCCCGTGAAGGAACTGGGGTCATAGCGGGGGCCGTGGTAAGGGCGGTTATGGAGTGTGCGGGTATACAGAACGTGCTGACGAAGTCCCTTGGTTCTAATAACCCTCATAACCTCATAAAGGCTACCTTCGAAGGGTTGATGAGCCTTAAGTCACCTGAGGAAATAAGCAGAAAGAGGGGAAAAACCTTAAGGGAGATCCTAGGGTAGGTGGGAGCAGATGGGCTATCTAAGGGTTAAATTGGTAAGGAGTCCTATAGGTAATCCGCAAAGACAGAGGGAAGTGTTACGTGGAATGGGGTTGAGGAAGTTGAACGATGAGGTGCTTTTGAAGGACAGCCCTGAAACAAGGGGTATGATAAGGAAAGTGGCGCATTTAGTGGAGGTGAGGGAGGAAGATGCTTGATAGGTTAAGACCGCCAAAAGGGGCAATCCATCCCCCAAAAAGGGTGGGAAGGGGACCTGGATCGGGACATGGTAAAACGGCAACCAGGGGTCACAAGGGTCAAAAGGCGCGTTCCAGTCCGGACATGCCCACAGGTTTTGAAGGAGGCCAACTACCTTTACACAAGAGGCTTCCAAAACGTGGATTCCATAACCCTACGAGGAAGGAATTGGCAGTGGTGAACGTGAAGGACCTTAATAGGTTCCCCGCAGGTTCGGTGGTGGACGAAAGGGTGCTGAGGGAAGCGGGTTTGGTGAAAGGGAAGTGGGACGGGGTGAAGATATTGGGCAAGGGGGAGATAAACGTCCCCCTTACAGTAAAGGCCCATAAGTTCAGCCGCAGCGCCGAGCAAAAGATAGTGGCTGCGGGTGGGAAAGTGGAGATCCTTCCTTTATGAATGCCCTTGGAAACATCTTAAAGATACCGGAACTGAGGAAGAGGATCTTCCTGACCCTTTTGCTCCTTGGGGTTTACAGGATCGGTTGTCACATTCCTACACCAGGTATCGACAGGGAAGCGCTTTCTTCCTTTTTGCAACAAGCCGGGGGCATGTTAGGGCTTTTCAACATCTTTACAGGAGGGGCTTTTGAAAGGTTCAGCGTCTTTGCGTTAGGTATCATGCCATATATAAGTGCGGCCATAATAATGGAACTCCTGACCGTGGTGATACCCCAGCTTCAGCTCTTGAAAAAGGAAGGGGAATACGGGCGACGGAAGATAAACCAGTACGTAAGGTACGGGACAGTACTGCTTTGTCTCTTTCAGGGGTTTGGGTTAGCCCTTGGATTGGAGGGGTTAAGGGGAACCGGAGGGGAAGCGATAGTAATCAACCCGGGATGGGGGTTTAGGCTGACAACCATGTTGACCTTGGCCACCGGCACCACCTTCCTTATGTGGCTTGGCGAGCAGATCACCGAAAGGGGTATAGGTAATGGGATATCTTTGATCATATTCGCGGGTATAGTGGCACGTATACCTAGGGAGATCGCCGCCATATGGAGACTTGTCAGGGTAGGCGAGATGAACGTGATCTTCGGTTTGCTCTTGGCCCTTTTTGCTGTAGCGGTTGTGGCCTTCGTCATATTTATGGAAACTTCCTATAGGCGTATACCCATCCAGTACGCCAAAAGGATCGTAGGTCGTAGGGTATATGGAGGGCAATCGGCTTTCCTACCCTTAAAGCTCAATACATCTGGTGTTATTCCCCCTATTTTTGCCTCTTCGCTCCTTATGTTCCCAACAACTGTGGCTAACTTTATACACCATCCTGTTATGGATTTAATCAAGAAGGTCTTTGATCCCATGGGGGTGGTTTACAACCTGTGTTATGTCGTGCTTATCGTCTTTTTTGCCTACTTTTATACGGCCATCATATTCAACCCTGTAGATGTGGCTGATAACATGAAGAAATACGGGGGGTTCATCCCAGGCATAAGGCCTGGGAAACCCACAGCCGATTACATCGATAAGGTCTTGTCGAGGATAACCTTGATCGGTGGGCTTTATGTAGCTTTGGTTTGCGTCTTACCTGCTATACTTATGGGGAAGTTCAACGTGCCCTTTTATTTTGGCGGCACGGCCATATTGATAGTAGTAGGGGTTGCCCTTGATACGGTCCAACAGATAGAGGCACACCTTTTGAGTAGGCAATATGAAAGCATCGTTAAAGGGGTAAGGATAAAGGGGAGGAGGTAGGGATGTATCTGGTGCTTATTGGTCCCCCGGGGTCTGGTAAGGGTACACAAGCCAAAAGGATGGCGGAGGAGTTGGGTTTTGTCCATCTTTCAACTGGGGATATCTTGAGGGAGGCTGTAAGGGAAGGAACGCCTTTAGGGCTTGAGGCGAAAAAATACATGGAAGAGGGGAGACTCGTACCTGACGAAGTGGTGATAGGGATTGTGAGGGAGAGGTTAAGGTCGCCTGAATGCGAAAAGGGGGTGGTCTTTGACGGGTTCCCGCGGACCATCTCACAGGCAGAAGCCCTGGACAGGATTTTGGAAGAGCTTGGAAGGAGGTTGGACCGTGTAGTGGAAGTTGAGGTTTCAGAAGAAGAGGTTTTGAGGCGTCTGACAGGGCGTAGGACGTGTAGGAATTGTGGCGCTATGTACCATGTATTCTTTGAGCCGCCTAAAGTAGAAGGGGTCTGTGACAAGTGTGGTGGTCCCCTTTACCAACGGGAGGACGACAAGGAGGATGTGATTAAGGAACGCCTAAGGGTATATAGAAAAGATACTGAGCCTTTGATAAGTTATTATGAAAAGAAGGGCGTATTGGTAAAGGTAAAAGGTGAAGGTCCCATTGAGGAAGTGAAACAGAGGTTATTGGAGGCAATAGGGGTGAGAAGGTAGATGCCCAAAGGCCTGGAAGTAGAAGGGACAGT
Source organism: uncultured Thermodesulfobacteriota bacterium (assembly GCA_964611295.1). Lineage (GTDB taxonomy): Bacteria > Desulfobacterota > B13-G15 > B13-G15 > B13-G15 > B73-G16. Next base: position 10,890 of record CAZSWV010000001.1, read on the forward strand.
GGTGGAGGTTTTGCCAAATGCCATGTTCAGGGTTGAGCTTCCCAATGGGAGAAGGGTTTTGGCGCATGTTTCTGGGAAGATGAGGATGTATTACATAAAAATAGTACCAGGCGATAAGGTGAAGGTTGAGCTTTCCCCTTACGATCCCACAAGGGGCAGGATAATATACAGGAAGAAGTAAGTTAGGAGGTTAGAGGTGAAGGTGAGGGCTTCTGTGAAAAGAAGGTGTGACAAGTGTAAGATAATCAAGCGAAAGGGCATAGTAAGGGTTATATGTGAAAATCCAAAACATAAACAAAGGCAGGGGTAGGCCATGCCGCGGATAGCAGGTGTTGACATTCCGAGCAACAAGAGGATAGAGATCGCCTTAACGTATATTTATGGGATAGGAAGGACGACTGCCCAAAAGATCCTTAAGGAAGCGGGTATTGATTTTGGTAAGAAGGCAGGTGAACTTACAGAGGAAGAAGTGGCCAAGATCCGTGAGATAATCGATCGGGATTACAAGGTGGAAGGGGAGTTGAGGAAAGAGATCGCCATGAACATAAAGCGGCTCATGGAGATAGGGTGCTATAGGGGGCTGAGGCATAAGATGGGTCTACCAGTACGAGGGCAGAGGACGCGAAGCAATGCCCGTACCCGTAAGGGCCCAAGGGGTGCCCTTATAAAGAAGAAGAAATGAGGAGAGGTTGCGGAGATGGCGCGTAAAAAGGGTGGTACTGGTGTCAAAAAGGTGCGTAAATCGGTACCTGAGGGGGTAGCCCATATACAAGCTACTTTTAACAACACAATAGTCACCATAACCGATCCTGAAGGTAATACTATCGCTTGGGCTTCAGGTGGTACTCAGGGTTTCAAGGGGGCACGTAAGGGAACACCTTTTGCGGCACAATTGGCTGCGGAGGCAGCGGCCAAGAAGGCCATTGAGATAGCGGGTATGAGGTCTGTGGACGTGTTGGTAAAAGGTCCTGGTGCAGGACGCGAAGCAGCAATAAGGGCATTACAGGCAGCTGGCCTCAAGATAAAGTCTGTCCGCGATGTAACGCCCATACCCCATGACGGATGTAGACCCCCTAAGAGGAGGAGAGTGTAATGGGTAGGTACACTGGACCTGTTTGCAGGCTTTGTAGGCGTGAAGGGATGAAGCTGTTCTTGAAGGGGGAGCGTTGTTATACGGATAAGTGCGCCTTTGAGCGTCGTCCGTATCCTCCTGGTCAACATGGGCCAACAGCAAGGGTGAAGTTTTCAGACTATGGCTTGAGGCTTCGGGAAAAACAGAAAGTCAAGAGGATCTATGGGGTTAGTGAACGACAGTTCAAACGTTACTTTGAGATGGCAGAGCGGCAAAAAGGTAATACTGGGGTTAACCTGTTGGTATTGCTCGAAAGGAGGCTTGACAACGTGGTATACCGCTTGGGATTTGCCTCGACCCGTAGGGACGCAAGGCAGCTGGTGAGTCATGGGCATATAATGGTCAATGGGAGGATAATCGATATACCATCCTATTTGGTAAAAGTAGGAGACGTGGTGGAGGTTAAACCTTCAAGCCGGGACATGGAGCGGACAAAACTGGCTTTAGAAGGGGCGGTAAGGAGGGGTACACCTTCGTGGTTGGAACTGAAAAAGGACGAATTCAAAGGGATTGTCAAAGATCTGCCGAAACGTGAGGAATTGACCACTCCTCCTATTAGAGAGCAGTTGATAGTAGAACTTTATTCTAAGTAAAGCTTTATTCCAAAAAAGAGGGGTTATGTGATGGACCTCAGCAGGTATGAAAAGAACTGGAGGGAATTGATTCGGCCCAAAAGGCTTGAGGTAGACAAAGAGGTGACTACTGAGACTTACGGTAGGTTTATCATAGAACCTTTGGAGAGGGGTTACGGGATTACCCTTGGTAATTCGCTCCGGAGGGTTTTACTTTCTTCCATACGTGGGGCGGCTATTACGTCTGTAAGGATCGACGGATGCTTACATGAGTTCTCCGTGATCCCGGGGGTAAGGGAAGACGTGACAGAAATCATCCTCAACCTCAAGGGTGTAAGGTTCAAAATGGAAGACACGGACCCAAAGACCGTAAGGATCGAGGAAAGGGGGCCTAAGGAGGTAAAGGCTGGGGATATACAGTGTCCTGCAGGTATTGAGGTGGTCAACCCTGACCACTACATTGCTACCTTGGACAAAGACGCCATTTTGAAGATGGAGATGACCGTTAAGATGGGCAGAGGCTATGTACCTGCTGAACGCAACAAAGAGGAGGATGCTCCTATAGGGACTATTTCCATGGATGCCATATTTTCACCTGTGAGAAAGGTGAATTACACCGTAACACCAACCCGTGTAGGGCACATTACCGATTACGATCGTTTGATATTAGAAGTTTGGACCGATGGTACCATAACACCTCTGGAGGCTGTAGGGGTAGCGGCTAAGATCTTACAGGAACAATTAAGGGTGTTCGTAGAACTGGAGGCTGAAATAGAAGAAGAAAAACCTTTGGGGCCTGTACCTGCTGAGGAGACCGATTTATCCGAGATCCTTTCAAAGACTGTAGACGAGTTGGAAATATCAGCGCGTTCCGTAAACGCTTTGAAAGCCATGGGTATTATCTACATAGGTCAATTGGTGCAAAAAGGCGAAAGCGAACTCCTTCAAGCCAAGAACTTTGGCCGCAAGTCCCTGGAGGAGATAAAGACGGCCCTTTCCAAGGTAGGGCTTAACCTGGGGATGGAAGTAGATTTCACACCTCCTGAAGTCGATACAGAAGAGGAGGAAGAAGATGAGGCATAGGAAGGATTATAGGAAACTTGGACGTACTACTAGTCATAGGCTCATGATGTTGAGGAACATGGTGACGGATCTATTCCGTCACGAGCGAATAGAGACAACCCTGGCCAAGGCAAAGGAATTGAGGAGGTTTGCCGAAAGGTTAATAACCTTGGGCAAACGAGGAGATCTACAGGCCAAAAGGGAAGTCCTAAAGTACGTGATGGATAAGTCCATCATGCGAAAACTTTTCAACGAGATAGCCCCTCGTTATAAGGACCGCCATGGGGGATACGTACGCATATACCGAACAGGCTTCCGCAAAGGAGACGGCGCTCTTCTTTCTATTGTAGAACTTATCCCAAAAGAGGAAAAGGTAGCTCATAAGAGTTCATAACTTATAGCCAATTTTCCGCAACAAGGTCTTACGTTCTTGTTTGTCCTGTTCGGTCTCCTTTCCGCGAGGTTTAAAGCCATCTATAACACCAAGGATCCCACGGCCTTGTTCTGTTTCGACCAAGATCACCTCTACCGGGTTGGCCGTGGCGCAGAAGATGCTACAAACCTCAGCGCAATTTTTTACGGCATTCAATACGTTTATGGGGTAGGCATCTCTCATAAGGATGACGAAAGTATGACCAGCCCCTATCCTTTCTGCGTTTTCTTCGGCCACTTTTATCAATTCCGGGTCATTACCCTCGCTCCGTATCAAGCATTTTCCTGAGGCTTCGCAGAAGGCAATCCCGAACTTCACCTGCGGAACGTTAGTGGCCATCACTTCGTAAAGGTCTTCGACCGTTTTGATGAAATGGCTCTGCCCTAAGATTAGGTTACAACCCTCAGGGATTTCTAACCTTACGCTCTTCAGCTCCATTTCCACCTCCTAAAAAGGGTATGCCTTTTTCCCAGCTTGAGCCAAGCTCCTTTACAAAACGCAGTTTTAACTTTTGGATCACCTCAAAGACCTTATGATTGGACGATTCTACCTTTCCTCCTGCCATTGACTCATGTCCTCCTGCACCAGCTCCTGTTAGGCCCCTTATTAAACGTTTAGCGACCTTTTCGGCGTTCATCCTTTTGCCGTTCGTGCACCTTATGCTGAAAAAGACTGTGCCCTTCCATTCGCCTATGGACAACACCCACTTTACCCCTTCGGCCCTAAGGAGGAGATCGGCTATTGCAGAGACCATGTCCACGTAGCCCAAGGTTCCCAAATCGCTTATGAGAAGGCCTGGAGGAAAGTAAAGGGAATTCTGTATGCCTTCCTTCAAGATCCTGAAGTACTCTTTTGGGAGCCTTGGATGTTCTATATCGGAGAGGGCTTTTACCGAGATCTTGGGGTAAAGGGCTGTTGCCACCTTTAGATCTTCCGAGGTAGCGCTTGGTCCGAGGTCGCGCGTGTCAGACTTTATTCCGTAAAACAAGGCTGTGGCCACCATAGGCGTTGGTTCCAGCCCTGCTTGAAGGATATAAGAAGCTACAATGGTGGAGGTACTCCCTATATTAGGCCTTATGTCTACAAAGGGGACCCGCTTTAATGAAGACTTCTTCGCCACGGGGTGATGGTCTATGACAATGGTAGGAGAAAGGTTTGAGGAAAGCGGGACGTTAGTGGAAAGGGGTTGTGCATCTACAACTGCAATAGTACTGAAGTTGCGAGGTTCAAGGGTCTTGACGGAACATAAAGGGATGCGCAAACGCCGTACCATCGCCCGGTTTTCCGGCCTTCCTATTACGCCCTCATAGGCGATTACAGAGTTAACCCCCCACTTTTTGAAGAGGAACCTTAACCCGTAGGCACTAGCCAAAGCGTCTGGATCTGGGTTTAAATGAGTGAGAATCAGTATTTTGCGCTTGCCCGATATAAGCTCCTTTAAGAGGCGTAACTTATCTCCTATCTCTGAGCCTTCCATAGTTCATATATCCTTTTAAGCAATTCCTCCTTTTTCTTCAACATCTCTACCTTTGATCGCGCCCTGACAACGCCACCTGCAGCCCCTTTGTGCCCGTCTCCGATGTTGAGGGTCCTCATGATCCCCCCAATGTCCTTGAAGGACATGTTTTTGGCTTTTACGGTAAGAGACATAGAGACGCCGAAGTTCGTAGTCTTTACCCCTGCCTCAAAGACTGGAAACAGTTCCAATACCGCCAAGGCATCCGGATACACCAAGGACACCAACTGCTTTATAACCCAAGGGCGCCGGTTATGACGCGTAAGGTCAAGGACCACCAGTTCCTTATCTTCATCAAAGGGGAGGAAACAGGCGTCCTCCTGTATCATCTTGAGCATCCTTTCTTCTTCTACTTTATAGCGCTCGATCCTCTCGCGGACGAAATCGAACCTCACCACCTCTTCTAAAGGGTGATCCCGTATGAGGTTAACCAGTTTGAACAGGTAGAAATTCCTTTCCTTTAAATCGGAGGTGGAAGCCTTTATTGAACTGTCCACTAACTTCCCAAGGGTCTCCTTACGCCATTCCTCTAAGCTCGAATAAAGGAAACCGTCTATGACATCCGTCTCGTTAACGGTTTCCTCAAGATAAGATGGAAACCGAACACCATGCTCACAAAAATACTCAAAGACCACGCGGCTACAACTTGGCTTAAGGGCAAAACGCCCCCTTATCCCCTCAGGATCTATCCCCCTCAGTTTGAGTTCCTCAAGGTTTCCCTCATGGTGGTCAAACCACAAGGCACATACCAAGGGATAGGGAAGGTCACAGACGACATCCCTTTCACCAATGGAAAGGTCACCCCTTGTTATGCTCAAGGGACTCGCAAAGCGGACCTTTTTGACCCCTAAGGCATATGAACACAGAGCTGCCGAGACCACACCGTCCATGTCGTTATGGGTTATTATTCTGGCATATCTTTCCATAGTCTTATTAATTATACCGTAAAAACCTATCCTAAAAACCTGAATATGGCCTCCTTTGGGGGTAACCCGCAGTAAAGGACCTCGTATAAAGTTTCGACAATGGGCAACTTAAGGCCTAATCGTCCAGCTTCCCTTTTCGCTACCTGGGTGGCCCTTACGCCCTCCACTACTTGTCCTATTTCTTCTTGAGCCCTTTGGGGGTTAAGCCCCTGGGCAAGCTTCTCCCCAAAACGACGGTTTCGACTCAAGGGACTAAAGCTTGTCACTATTAGGTCCCCAAGTCCTGAAATCCCATAAAGGGTCTCTTTCTTCGCCCCTAGGGCCTCTGCCAGGGCGAGGAGTTCTTCAAAGCCTTTGCTCACTATAACGGACTTCGTGTTGAAACCAAGTCCCATACCATCGCACATCCCTGCTGCAATGGCGAAGACGTTTTTGAAGGCCCCTCCTACTTCAACACCTACTATGTCATCGGTTGGGTAGAGCTTAAAAAAGGGGGTTTCCAAAAGGTTTTTGGCCTCCAAGGCATCCGAAAGGTCAAGGGCTGAGGCTGCTACAAGTGTGGGGATCCCTTCTAGGATCTCCCTTGCAATGGAAGGGCCACTAACTACTACAAGCCTATGGTTACATCCCCCCAGTTCCTCTTCTATAACTTGGCTTAACCTCATCCCAGTGTCAGGCTCTAAACCCTTGGCGAAATTGACGATCAGAGGATTTCCTTGGAGGAAGGACCTTGCTTTTGCGATCACCTCCCTTACAGCCCCAGAGGGTACTGCACATAAGAGGGCATCAGTACCGTCTAAGGCCTCTTGTAGGTCCGTTGTGGGTTTCACCTCGGGGGGAAACTTTACCTTGGACAGGTATTTGGGGTTTTCTCGGTAAAGGAGTATGCACTGGAAGACTTCCTCCTCAATGGTCCAGAGCATTACCCTGTGACCTTTTTCAGCCAAAAGTATAGCGAGGACAGAACCTAAGTTGCCTGCACCTAAGACGGTGACCTTCATCCCCACCACCTCTCTATTCCGATGGGCCAAGGTACCATATCGCCTACCTTTCCCGTCGCCAGGGCGATGACGGTATCGGCTGCGCCGTAATATATCAAAACTTCGTCCTCAAAGGAGAGGATCTCAGTCTCCTCTTGGGGAACAGCACCACATGTGAAGACCACGTTAGGTACCTGACAACCTGTTTCTCCCTTTTCATAGGGTTCCAAAGGTTCAAGTATAGGATTGGGCGATCGGTAAAGGATCCACTTGGGGTCTTCTATATCAAGAAGCAAGCTTCCAAGCCTATATATCGACCGCCGATCTACCCCGTGATATATCAAAAGCCAACCGTATCGAGTCTTAAGGGGCGGCGCACCCGCTCCTATCTTCAAACTATCCCACATATCCCCTGACCTTGGCCCCATTAAGATGCTGTGTTCCATAGAAGGCCAAGGGCAAGAAATGACCTTGGAAAAGGAGATCCACATCGCTGGTTCTACCCGGTGGACAAGGACGAACTTGCCATCTATCCGTTCCGGGAAGAGGAAGGCGTCTTTATTGGATTCCCCTGGAAACAACAGGCCGTGTCTCTGCCACTTCTCCCATCTGCCCAAGAGGAAGTCTTCCGGATCTATGGAAGCCAAGGCGATCTGGGCTACAGCTCGCGAATAGGCAGTGTATAGCATCCACAGCCTCCCCTCAAGCAACACCAACCTAGGGTCTTCGCACCCTAATTCTTCCCAATCCTCCACAGGCCAAAAGATGGGTTCAGTAAGGCGTTCTATTACCCTTTTCCCCGTCTGGTCCAACACGGCAAGGCCTATCCTTGAGACCATGTCTTCACCCATCGCCCGGTAAAGGAGGTATATCTTTCCTTTCAGCCTTATAGCGGCTGGGTTGAATACGAACCTGGACTCCCACCCATGTTCTTTGACGGGTCTGAGGATGGGATTGCCTTCGTACCTTTTAAGTCTTTTGGCAACAGGACCTTTTATGAAGACAGGTCCTTTTGGCTTAAGGACTTCAAACCTAGAAGTCTGTGGGAAAAGCTCCTCGATTAGGCTTTGTGCTTCTCTGCCTTCAAGTTGCATCTCCCTTATGGCCTTTCTTAAGGACTCATAAGGGACCCCAACCCTGGAAAGGACTCGGGAGAGAAAGTCCTTTGCAAAGAGCTGAGCCTCTACTTCCGAAGCAAGAGGCCCAGGATTCCCCTTGCCACCACTTAAGCTATAAACTACCCAACTCCAAGCCGAAAAGGTCACAAACCTTCCTTCGGGGAACTGGAAGCAGAGCTTATAGCCCTCAAGGAGCTTACGAAAGGCGGAAAGGCACAACCCCTCGGCGAGCCCTTTTAACCTTTGAAGGGTTTTTTCGTGTACCGAGGCTTCAAATACGCTATAAGCACTCAAGGGATCCCTACCCCAGTGGCCTTCAAGGGCTTCAACTACAGCCCTGCCAAACTCCTTGCGAGACCTCGAGGCCCAGTCCCAAAGCTCCCCGTAACTTTCAAGTTCCACTAATTTTTTGGTGGTCAATAATACGTATGTGAGCCAAGGGAATTCAGGTTTTAAGTCCAAAGAAAGGGCTCTCAAGAATAACACTCCGCAGAGCTTATCGGCTAACTCCAATTCCCATATGGAACTCCTCAAAGGACCAGGCCATGCCAGGGGGACTACCTTTAGGTCCTGTAGTTCAAAGAGATCGGGGCGGAGGTCTTGCAGCATGTGATGTTTCAAGCCTTCCCAGTAAGGGGAAGACTCGATGGCCCTGGCAAAGGCCAGAAGCTCGCGCGGGGATTCCAGCCTGAGGAGGGGTGAAAACCTTAAGGCCCTCTTAGGCGGAAACCTGTCCAAAAACCAACTACAAGCTTTTTCCCCTAAGGTAAAAGTCCCACTAGGCCGAAGGAGAGGAATAAGGGCCTCTAAAAGTTCTCTCAACCCCTCTTTATGCCTAGGGTCACCCCTTAAGGCATTCCGGAGTTCCTCCTCCGCGGTATATAGCAAGGTTCGGAAAAGCGAAAGCACCTTTTGGGCAGGGGTTCCTTCTTTTACCCCTAGCGATTCCCTTGCAAAGCTCCAAAAAGCCTCCCTCCGTTCTTCAAGGAGTTCCTTGAAGACCTCCTCCAAAGACTCCCCATTTGCCCTGTGGGGGAAAAGAAGAGGGATACCGGGCACATACTCACGATAGGTAACCCGCGGAAGCCTGGCCCTCTTCTGCCAGCTGTTGAAGGACTCTTTTAGACATGCCAAAAAGGCAAGTTCGTCTCTTAGCCTTTCCGATTGTAAAAAGGCAAGGCCAGAATCCAAGGGCTTTCTTTCTTCCTTTGTGAAATCCCTTAACTCATGCAAAAAGGTGAAGGCCCTTCCGTAAAAGAGGACCGTTAAAGCATTATAAAGGTCTCCTAAGGAAAAAGGACGTGGGTCCCTCAAAGCCCCAAACAGCCCGTACACGGCCTCTGCCCAGAGATCGCCCTTTAGCCTTATAGGCTCCTTTTTTGCGAGAACCGAGATAAGCCGCTCATGTACCCTTGGTATGACAAAGGTAAACAAGGAAGAGAAGATAGAGAGGCCCTTCAAGTAGCGGCGTAGGAAGGGTCTTTCGTCTTCTTGAAAGATATACAAGTCCTTTCCCTCGATCCTCGCCTTTGGCCTCAAAAGGGGAGGAGTTTCCAAAGGGAGTTCTAGGCGCTCCTTCCATATGCTTTCCCTTCGGGAAATCTCGGAAAAGGCCGTCTTTATGACCTTACGGACAACAGCAGGTTGCCATAGGTTCAAGGCAGGCCTGAAGGACAAAGGGACCTGTAGGATCCTTTTGTTGGTGCAGGAGGCCTCCAAAAGCAACTGGAAGGGGGTAGCAAAGCTTCCGAGGACTTTGTGGTCGAAAAACCCTAACATCAAGTCCTGAGAAGCCGCAAAGGTTGTCGGAAGGACCTGTTCCACCCTTGCGGAGAAAAGGGACACGAACAGGGGTCTTAACAGCAATTGGTCAAGGAGGTCTCCTCCACCGCTTCCAGGGATTACACCAAGACATAAGGAAGCTTCTCCTTCCAGTAAGGGCAGGAGCAATCCCTCTGTTACCTCCGCAAGGACCACCTCTAAGTCGGCCTCCACGAATCCAGGGTCGATTACCAAAAGATCGGCCTTTTCTTCCACTGCCTTCTTTACGAACCCGGCAAACCCCTCTTCCACTATCGTATAGGGTGTCTCTAACTCCCTTGCCCCTTCCTTGGGGAGGAGGAAAAAGGGAACTAGTGAGAACTGCCTTCGGAGGATTTCGTCAAGCCGTTGCATGAGGTAGGAGAGTTTTCCTACCTCCACCCTTTCTTCTAACAAGGGGATTCCTACTGCGACACGCCTTCGCATTTTGGTCGTTTGCCGTTGATTATCCACCATTGGTCAGATGGGTCAAGGGGGTTCATTTGACCCTCTTTTGGCCTTTTCCTTATAATCGGTCTTGTGGGAAGGATTGAAGGGACTGAGGATAAGGGGTTTGAACGGATTAGGCCTAACGGCTTCCACGAATATATAGGACAGGAACATGTCAAGAGGAACCTTGAGGTATACGTGGAGGCGGCTCGCAAAAGGGGAGAACCATTGGACCACGTGCTTATTTACGGCCCGGCAGGGCTGGGGAAGACCACCCTGGCCTATGTGGTGGCCAAGGAGTTGGGAGTAGGTATAAAGGTCACTTCGGGGCCAGCCATAGAAAAGGTTGGAGACCTTGCAGCCATTTTGACCAACCTCAAGGACGGAGACATCCTTTTCATAGATGAGATCCATCGATTGGGCAAAACGATAGAAGAAGCCCTTTATCCTGCGATGGAGGAATATAAGTTCGACATCGTTATCGGACAAGGACCGGGAGCCAGGGCCATACGGCTGGATCTGCCCAGGTTTACCCTTATAGGTGCCACTACAAGGGTAGGGCTCCTTTCAGGTCCCTTGAGGGCCCGTTTCGGGGTCTTGTTGAAACTTGACTACTATAGCCCCGAGGAGCTCCAAGCCTTATTGCTTCGGGCTTCGCGGCTTTTGGGCATACCCTTGGACGAGAAAGGGGCCATGGAGATCGCCAAAAGGTCGAGGGGAACTCCCAGAGTGGCCTTAAGGTTGTTGAAACGAGTCAGGGATTACGCCCAAGTTAAAGGTGACGGGGTGATCAACGGACAAGTAGCTCAAGAGGCCCTTGATTTCATGGGTATAGACCCTTATGGGCTTGACAGGATGGACCGTGTGATCCTGAAGACCATAGTGGAGAAGTTCGGGGGTGGACCTGTTGGCATAGAGACCTTATGCGCTGCCTTAGAAGAGGAACCCGATACCATTGAGGAAGTACATGAGCCTTTCCTGATCCAAATGGGTTATATCCGTAGGACGCCCAAGGGGAGGGTCGCCACAGAAAAGGCCTATGAATACGTGAGGGGAAGGCTGAAATTACAAAAGGAGTTGTTCTGATGGACTGCGGCATATTTGGGGTATACGGCCATCCCGAGGCAGCTAATCTCACTTACCTTGGACTTTACGCCTTGCAACACAGGGGCCAGGAAGGGGCAGGTATAGCCACTTCGGACGGCAAGGTCCTTTATTACCACAAAGGGATGGGGCTTGTGGCCGACATCTTCACCCAAGAGGTCTTGAAGAAGCTCCCAGGTCACCTGGCCATAGGACATGTACGTTATTCCACAGCAGGTGAAAGCCACCCTAAGAATTTGCAACCCCTTATCTTCGACTATTCTAGGGGGGGTGTGGCCATAGTCCACAACGGTAACCTCACCAACGCTGGTCCCATAAGGAAGGCCTTGGAGGCAGATGGTGCCATCTTCCAGTCCACAACCGATACTGAGGTGATAGTGCACCTCTTCGCTAGGGAAAGGCGCTCCCAGAAGGCCGTTGAAAGGCTTATCTCAGCCCTGGGAAAAGTGGAGGGTGCCTACTCCCTATTGATGTTGACCGAAAAGGAGCTCATAGCCGCAAGGGACCCTTATGGTTTTAGACCCCTTGTAATGGGTAAGTTAAAAAAAGGCTGGGTAGTTGGTTCCGAGACCTGTGCCTTTGACCTGATAGGAGCAGAATTGGTCAGGGAAATCCAACCGGGTGAGGTGGTCTTGTTTGACGGCGATGGTCCTCATTCCTTTTTCCCCTTTCCAAAGGTGGAACCCAAGCAATGTATCTTCGAGTTCATCTATTTCGCCAGGCCAGATAGTTTCCTCTTTGGCGAAAGCGTTTACAAAGTACGCCGTCAAATGGGGATGGAATTAGCTGAGGAAGCCCCTGCACCTGCAGAAGTGGTCATACCTACTCCCGATTCAGGGCTGCCTGCAGCCATAGGTTTTTCCCATCGTTCAGGTATACCTTTGGAGCTTGGGATCATACGGAACCATTACGTGGGGAGGACCTTTATTGAGCCAAGCGACTCGATAAGGCATTTCGGTGTGAAGGTGAAGCTTAACGCCGTAAAGGAGGTGTTGAAAGGGAAGAGCATTGTGGTAGTGGATGACTCCATTGTGCGAGGTACAACCGTCAAGAAGAACATGCACATGTTGAGACAAGCCGGGGCAAGGGAGATACATGTGAGGATCAGCTCCCCTCCCATCGTAAGCCCTTGTTTTTATGGAATAGACACCCCTACAAAGGAAGAACTTATCGCGGCCAACCTGAGTATCGAAGAAATACGCGAGTTCCTTGGCGTAGAGAGTTTGAGTTACCTAAGCCTCGAAGGGCTTAAGAGGTGCGTAAAGGGCAGGGAGACACAATTCTGCTATGCGTGTTTTACGGGTTGTTATCCAGTAAGTCCTCCTAAAGAGAGGTTACAGCTTGGATTCTTTGCCAAAGAGGTGTGACATGGAAGGTTTAAAGGAACGTTTGAAGGAAATTCTGCTTGAGCGTTCCTACGAGGAAGGGGATTTTGTGCTTTCTTCGGGAAGGAGGAGCAGTTATTACATCGACGCAAAACAGACTACCCTTACTCCTGAGGGGGCTTACCTCTGTGGTGAGATCCTCTTCGAGATGATAAGGTCTTCCGATCCTGAGATCACTGCTGTTGGTGGTCCGACCCTAGGGGCCGATCCCCTTGTGACAGCTATATCCCTTATAAGCTACCTCAAAGGGCATCCCCTTTATGCCTTCATAATCCGCAAAGAGCCTAAAGGCCATGGCAAAGGGCTTTGGGTCGAAGGTTCAAAGGCCCTGAAGCCGGGGATGAAGGTGGCCCTAGTGGAGGATGTGGTGACCACCGGGGCGTCCTTGTTGAGGTGTATCGAGATATGCGAAGGGCTTGGGCTGAAGGTCGCCGGGGCCTTTGCTGTAATCGATAGGGAAGAAGGGGGGAGTGAGGCCCTTTTGGAAAGAGGTTATAAACTCGAAGCCATTTTCAGGAGGGGCGAACTTGTGGGAAAGGGAGGGGTTCATACAAAGCCAGGGATTGAGACTTAGGTACCTGGAAAAGGGGCAGGGAAAAGCGGTGGTTTTGTTGCATGGTTTTGGAGATTGCGCAAGGGTCTGGGAGTTCGTCCTGCCATACCTGGGAGATCGTGGGCGTTTTATAGCCCTTGACCAAAGGGGGCACGGTTTAAGCGACAGGGCTGACCTCCAAAGTTACAGTACCTTTGACTTCGTTCAGGACCTTCACGCCCTTCTTGAAACCTTGGGCCTTGATGAGGTGTGCCTGGTGGGGCACTCCATGGGCGGCAGGAACGCGATAGTATATGCGGCCCTTCATCCTCAAAGGGTAAAGAAGCTGGTGGTAATTGATTACGGACCAGAGCTTTCGGCCAAAGGTCGAAGGAGGATCGTCAGGGCTTTAAGGGAGAGAGGAGATGTCTTTCGTTTGGAAGACATGGCCAAGGCCTTAATAGAAGAAAACCCAAGGCTCACCCTGCAGAAGGCCTTCCTTTACCTAGAAAAGGTTACGCGTCCTTTAGGCGATGGGCTCCACAGTTGGCTCTGTGACAATAGGTTATTTGAGCAAATGAGGAAGGGGAAGAGGGTCTTAAGGGATATAGACCTCAAGGAATTCTTGTCCAGGGTGAAGGTGCCTATCTTACTCATAAGGGGGAAAGAAAGTGACTTATTGGATGAAGAAGGGGTTGATGCCTTTTTGAAGTCAGCCCCTAATACGGAGTTGAGGGAGATCCACGGGGCAGGGCATGCGGTCCCTGTGGACAACCCCGAGGAGTTGGCCCGTGTCCTTCTGGAATTTATCGGTTAAGGCCTTGGTGTTAGTAACGTCCTTTTTGTCCTTAGGTCTTATAGGGTGGACTTCTCCGCAGGTCTTTGAACTTCCTCAACCCAGGCTCAAAGGAAGGATGAGCCTTGAGGAGGCCTTAGCCCAAAGGAGGTCCATTAGGTCCTTCAAAGAGGGGCCTCTGAAGCTTTCCGAACTTTCCCAACTGCTGTGGGCGATGCAAGGGATTACCGATCCTCGTGGGCTAAGGACGGCTCCTTCTGCTGGGGCCACTTATCCTTTGGAAATCTACGTTGTGGTAAGCAATATCCAAGGGCTTAGTCCAGGCGTTTACCACTACATGCCTCAAGGACACGGACTGGAAAGGATAGCCGAAGGTGATAAAAGGCAAGTCCTCTACGAAGCAGCTCTAAGACAAGCACCCGTCAAGACCGCTCCCCTTGTGGTTGTAATTGCCGCTGAATATGAGCGCACGGTCAGACGGTATGGGGAAAGGGGAATACGTTATGTCCACATGGAAGCTGGTCATGTAGCCCAGAATCTATGCCTTCAAGCCGTGGCGTTGGGACTAGGGACGGTGCCTATAGGGGCTTTTGAGGACGAAGAGGTCAAAAACGTTTTAGGTTTACCAGAAGTCCACAAGCCCCTTTACCTTATTCCGGTGGGAAGGAGGTGAGGGGTATGTGCTGGAGAGAAGTCTTCGAATTTGGTCCCTTCGGTTTTGGCCTATGGTGGGGTACGCCTTTTAAGGTCCATTATTCTTCGGAAGGTGGCAGGAACGTCCTCCGCATAAAGCTAAAGGGCAAGGTCAAAAAGGAAGACGTAAAAGTTAGGCTTTCTCCCGAAGGAGTCCTTGAGATCAGCTGGCCTTCCGGGAATTGGGAGGAAGTAGAGGTAGAATAAACCCTGGCGTCCCCAGGGGGATTTGAACCCCCGTCGCCGGCGTGAAAGGCCGGTATCCTGGGCCTGGCTAGACGATGGGGACGCTACAGTGGAAAATAGTTTAGGGTCTCTTTAGCCTTGAGTCAAGGGATAAAGGCGATAAAACTTTATGGTGTCAGGCAGAACAACCTCAAGGGATTCGACCTCGAGATCCCTTTATATGCCCTTACTGTAATTACTGGCGTTTCAGGAGCAGGTAAGTCCTCCCTTGCCTTTGGTACCCTTTATGCAGAAGGACAAAGGCGTTATGTGGAGACTTTTTCCCCCTATGCCAGGCAGTTCATGGAGAAGGTGGACAAACCCAACGTAGAGCGGATCGAGGGCATCCCGCCTGCGATAGCCATTGAGCAAGGTGACCCTGTCAAAAGCTCAAGGTCTACCGTGGGTACCATGACCGAGATCACGGATTATGTGAAGTTGCTCTTCCCGAGGATCGCTACCCTTTACTGTAAAAGTTGCGGCAGGCCGGTGAGACGTTACACACCTGAGGAGGCCTTTGAAGAACTTCGGCCCCTATTGAGGGGAGGAGAGGAAGTAGTGGTCACCTTTAAGTGGAAAAGGGGTAAAGGAGCCCTTTTGGCCCAAGGGTTTTACAGGGTATGGCAGAGGGGAGAGGTTGTCCCTTTGGAAAGGGCTGAGGAATCCCCCGTACTTGAGGTAATTGCTGACAGGCTGATTTACAAGGACGAGGAAAAGTCAAGGCTTATTGAGTCCTTTGAGATGGCCCAGAAATGGGGGGAAGGGAGGTACTCAGTACACCTCCCTGAAGGTAGTTTCCTTTTTTCTCAGGAGCTCGAGTGTCCTTATTGTGAGGTGACTTACAGGGATCCGGTGCCGAACCTCTTTAGTTTTAACTCTCCTATTGGGGCTTGTGAACGCTGTAAAGGCTTTGGGAGGATAATCGACATAGATTTGGACCTAGTCGTTCCAGATCCGAATAAGTCCATCCTCCAAGGGGCGATAAAGCCATGGACAGGGGTGGCTAGAGAGGAATTTGAAGACCTTCTTGAGTTCTGTAGGCGAAAGCGCATTCCAGTTAACGTACCCTGGAAGGACCTTTCAGACGAGCACAAGATGGCCATAATAGAAGGGGACGGGACCTTTTACGGTATAAAGGGCTTTTTCGAATGGCTCGAAACCAAAAAATACAAACTCCATGTGAGGGTCTTCCTTTCCCGTTACAGGGGTTATCTTCCCTGTCCGCAATGTGGTGGGACCCGGTTCAAAGCTGAAACCCTACTTTGGCGGATCAGGGGCAAGAACATCGCAGAGATCTATGCCATGAAGGTAGAGGAAGCCTATGAGTTTTTTGAAAACTTGGCCAGTATGGAACTGGATGAGGCTTCCAAGCTGTTAATAGAAGAGGTCAAGAGAAGGCTAAAGTACCTCCTGGAGGTGGGTCTCGGTTATCTCACCCTTGACCGACAATCTAGGACCCTGTCGGGTGGGGAGGTACAGAGGATAAGCCTCACCAAGGCCTTGGCCTCGTCGCTTGTTAACACCCTTTACGTATTGGATGAGCCTACCGTGGGACTTCATGCTTACGACAGTCGCAGGCTTTTGGGACTTCTCAAGAAACTCAGGGATCAAGGAAATACGGTCGTGGTAGTGGAACATGACCCAGAGATCATCAGAGGGGCCGACTACGTAGTGGACCTGGGGCCTGGGGCAGGGGAAAAGGGAGGAGAGCTTATCTACAGTGGTCCCCCTTCGGGGCTTCTGAAGGAGGAGAGGTCCCTTACCGGAAAGTACCTTAGCGGCCAACTCAAGATCCCTTTGCCAGATAAAAGGCGTACCCCTTATGGTTGGCTCCTCGTTAAGAATGCAAGGGAACACAACCTCAAAGGTATCCATGTGAGGATCCCCTTGGGTGTAATGGTGGCTGTGACAGGAGTTTCGGGCTCGGGGAAATCCACCCTTGTTGTGGATGTACTCTATAGGGGCCTTAAGCGCATTAAGGGAGAACCTGAGGAACGCCCAGGGGAGTTTGATGCCATTGAGGGGGAAAGCCTTTTGGAGGACGTGGTCCTTGTAGATCAGAGGCCTCCTGCGCGGACGCCTAGGGCCACGCCTGTTACTTACATCAAGGCATATGAGCCTATAAGGAAGGCCTTTGCTTCTTTGCCCTTGGCAAAGGAAAGGGGGTTTACCACCCAACACTTTTCCTTCAATTCCACGTTGGGACGTTGTCCAGAGTGTCTCGGGGCAGGTTTCCAAGAAGTAGAGATGCAGTTTTTGTCAAACGTCCTGTTACGCTGCCCCAGATGTGGAGGGAAGCGTTTTAAACAAGAAGTCCTCGAAGTCACCTACAAAGGGAAAAACATAGCCGATGTGCTCGATATGACAGTGGATGAAGCCATGGGTTTCTTTGACGACCCCAAGGTGGCCTTGGCCTTAAGGCCCCTTGTCGAAGTAGGGCTTGGGTACCTCAAGCTCGGTCAACCTTTGAGCACCCTTTCAGGTGGGGAGGCCCAGAGGTTGAAATTGGCAAGGTTCATGAAAGAAGGGGTCAAGGGGAGGACACTTTTCATCTTCGATGAACCTACCATAGGGCTACACCCCTCTGACATCTTAAAGCTCCTTGAAGCCTTCAACCGCCTCCTTCGTAAAGGGCATACGGTGCTTGTGGTTGAGCATAACCCTGAGGTCATAAAGGTAGCCGATTGGGTCATAGACTTAGGGCCTGAGGGAGGTGACAGGGGTGGTTGGGTGGTGGCAGAAGGTACACCCGAGGAAGTGGCTCGTAAGGATACCTATACGGGACAGGTGCTTAGGGAGTACTTGGAGGCGAGGGTATATACCTTTAAGGAAGAGAGGCCTAAGGAGAAGGGGGTGGTTGAGGACGTAATAAAGATCAGGGGAGCAAGGGAGCACAACCTCAAAGGGATAGACCTCGATATCCCTCGGGGGAAGATGATAGCCATCACAGGGGTTTCGGGTTCAGGGAAATCCACCCTTGCCTTTGACATCCTCTTTTCAGAAGGGCAGAGGCGTTATCTGGAATGTCTACCCAATTACATAAGGCAATACCTCAAAATCATGGATAGGCCGGACGTGGACCTGGTTGAGGGAATACCGCCTACTGTGGCCATAGAGCAAAGGACGAGTCAGAGCAACAGGCGTTCGACGGTAGCGACCCTCACCGAGATTTACCATTACCTTAGGCTCCTTTGGAGCAAACTGGGGGTGCAGTATTGTCCAGGTTGTGGCTTCCCTATAGAAGGACATACTGAGGAAGGGGTGGTAGAAGAGGTCCTTAGGCGCTTTGAGGGAAGGGAGGTGACCCTCTTGGTGCCGGTTGTCCTACAAAGGAAAGGGTATCACAGGGAGCTGTTCGAAAGGCTCAAGAGGCTCGGCATAAGGGAAGTAGTGGTAGATGGCAAGGTTATGAGGCTTGAAGCCGTTCCAGAATTGGAGAGGTACAAAGAACACAGCGTCGAGGCTGTACTTGGCAAAGTCCTTATCAAGAGGGATACGGAAAGGCTTTTACGTTTTGGGCTTGAGTTGGGAAAAGGATGGCTTAAGGTGAAGGAGGCCACAGGAGAAGAGCACCTCTTCAGCACTAAACTTTACTGTCACCGTTGCCATAGGGGATTTGAACCTCTTGACCCGAGGTTGTTTTCCTTCAATAGCCCAAAGGGTGCTTGCCCTGACTGTCATGGTTTAGGGGGGGTAGAGGACTTCCTCCTTGAGCTTTTGGTTCCAGATCCTTCAAGGCCCCTTTGTAAGGCCTTTGCGCCTTTCCAACATAAGGACCTGACACGGGAAGGATTAAGGGTTTTGCGGGAACTCGAAGCTAAATTAGGTATAGGGCCTGATGTGCCTTTTTCGAGTTTAACAGAAAAGTTAAAAAGGGAAGTCCTTTACGGCGGTAGGGGATTCAAAGGGGTTATCCCTATACTTAGGGGGATCGAGGAGTACCTTAGCGATGAGGTAGGTGAGCTCCTTAAGGAATACAAGGGCTTCAAGGCCTGTAGCCGCTGTGGTGGTAAAAGGTTAAGGGAAGAGGCCCTTTGGGTAAAGCTTAAGGGATGGGGCATAGGCGATTTTGTGGCCTTAAGCGTAAGCGAGGCAAAAGGGGTAATGGAAGGATGGAAGTTTGAGCCGTGGGAATGGGAAGTGGCCGAAGGGGTAGTAAGGGAGGTCCTTTCGAGATTGGGATTTCTTGAAGAGGTGGGCCTTGGGTACATAAACCTTGACAGGAGTGGAGACACCCTTTCAGGCGGTGAGGCCCAAAGGGTGAGGCTTGCGGCCCAACTGGGGTCAAACCTTTGGGGGGTATGTTACGTGCTGGATGAACCGACCATAGGGCTTCATCCTCGTGATAACGCCCTTCTGCTTTCGGCCCTTGAAAAGCTCAAAGAGAAAGGGAATACGGTCATCGTGGTAGAGCACGACCCAGAGACCATTAAAAGAGCCGATCACATAATCGACCTCGGTCCAGGAGCAGGTCCAAAAGGAGGGGAAATAGTCGCCCAGGGAAGTCTAACTGAGGTCTTGAATTCTCCGCTTTCTATCACCGGCAAGTACCTACGGGAGGCAAAAAGGGAAATCACCTCGAGGTTGAGGAGCCCTGCGGGATGGGTTGAGGTGATTGGGGCAAAGAAGTTCAACCTCAAAGGGATCAACGTAAGGATTCCTTTGGGGACCTTTACTTGTGTGACTGGTGTTTCTGGTTCAGGTAAGTCCACCTTGGTAAGGGAAATACTCTACAAGGGTTTGAAGGGACTACTCCGAGGCGATGGGTTTGTGAAGGATGGTTTTGAGGAGATCAGGGGATGGGAACAATTAAAGAGGGTAGCGGAGGTAGACCACTCTCCTATAGGCAGGACACCGAGGTCCACGCCAGCTACCTATGTGGGGGTTTTTGACGAAATAAGGCGTCTTTTCAGCCAAGTGCCCGAATCGCGGCGCCGAGGCTGGACACCCGGGAGGTTCTCCTTTAACGTAAAAGGAGGACGTTGTGAGACCTGTGGGGGGCAGGGCAAGATAAAAGTTGAAATGGAATTTTTACCCGACGTCTATGTGCTTTGTGAGGAATGTCAGGGGCGCCGATATAACGAAGAGACCCTTTCGGTCTGCTACAAGGGCAAAAACATCTACGAGGTACTCCAGATGGACTTCGAAGAGGGACTTGGGTTTTTCTCCTCGGTGCCTAGCATAAGGAGGGTACTGGAACTTTTAGTGGACATAGGCCTTGGTTACCTCACCTTTGGTCAACCAAGCCCAGAGCTTTCCGGTGGCGAGGCCCAGAGGATAAAACTAGTAAAGGAACTCTCAAGCCCTTCACGCGGTACCCTTTATATATTGGATGAACCAACCACGGGCCTCCACATGGCCGATATTCAAAGGCTACTTGACATCTTCCACAGGTTAGTGGATAGAGGCGATACAGTCCTTGTCATAGAACACAACCTTGACGTCATAAAGGAAGCCGATTGGATCATAGACCTCGGTCCTGAAGGCGGTAAAGAAGGAGGATACCTCCTTTTCGAAGGTACCCCCCTTGAACTCCTGAATTGCCAGAGGTCTTATACCGCAGAGGCCCTTAGGCGTTATCTTCGAGGAGATTAGCCCCTATTTCGAGGAGCTGTACCTCAAAGATAAGATCCTCACCTGCTAAAGGATGGTTAGCATCAAGGGTCACCGTGTCATCGGAGAGGTCTACTACCGTTACCCTGAAGGCCTGTCCTTGAGGATCCCTCAAGAGCAACTGCTGCCCTACTTCCAGGTGCATTTCCTGGGGAAGCCTCTCCCTTTCGATCACAAGCACTAGCTCTTCCCTATAAGGTCCAAAGGCTTCTTCAGCCGGCACTTCGAAGGTTTTGGACTCACCAGGACTCATCCCGATTATCGCCTCTTCGAAGGCAGGTATCAACTGACCAAGCCCCAAGGTGAACTCCAAGGGCTCACCCCCTACAGACGTGTCAAACACCGTGCCATCACGTAACCTCCCCGTGTAATGGACCTTCACCACATCACCTACTTTAGCCTTCACCATCACCTTTGCTCCTTCCGCCTCAAGAGAGGCAAAAATTTTTATTAGTATATACCCCATACCACAACGATGTCAAAAAAGAAAAAGACCTAAAACAAAGCCAAAAACTTGACAACCAATGGGATATATTGGTAAAAAACCACCGAGCGATCGGTATATAAGGGGGGTGAAGGGGTGTCGAAGAGGGAGAGGGTACTTGAGGTAGCTGTAAAGCTTTTTGCTGCGCGGGGTTTTGATGGGACTTCGGTGAGGAAGATAGCGGATGAAGCGGGGTTAAGTGTGGCGGGTATGTTTCACTATTTTCCTTCCAAAGAGGATATCCTTTTTGAGATCATGAGCAGTTTTTTAGACGAGGGGTTGAAGAGGCTTAAGGAGATCTGTTCGGGGACTAAGGGGACGGTGGAGAAGCTTGAGGAGGTGTGTAGGTTCTTCACCGAGTATTTTGCTGGGCACATGGATGAGTTGACCATCCTTTCTTCTGAGGGCAAGAGCCTTTCCTTGGAGCACAGGGAAGTGTTCAAGCAGAAGCAAAGGGAGTACCTTGAGGCGATCAGAGGGCTTTTAGAGGAGTTGAAGGCACAGGGTATGTTGAAAGAGATGGACACCACTGTGCTTTCCTTTTTGTTTTTCGGCATGGCCCTGTGGACTTCTCGTTGGTATAACCCCAAGGGCAGGGTCAACCCTAAGGAGCTAGGCGATATCATGAGCGAGGTCTTCTTACGAGGGATCCTCAAGGAAGGGGGAAGATGAAGGCCGACCTTCTGGTCTTAGGGGCGGGTGTAGCGGGTATGAAGGTATCGCTTGAAGCGGCCTCAAGGGGTTTGGAGGTCGTCGTAGTGGAGGGCTCTCCTTTTGTGGGTGGAGAGATCACCTATCTTGAGCGTCAGTTCCCCACTGATAGGTGCCTTTTATGTCAGATGTTACCTACAACAGTGCGAAGGGGGGAGGGTGAGTATTGTCTACGCAGGTCCTTCAGGTATCCAGGGGTGGTCCTCTTTACGCGTTCAGAGCTTGTGAAGCTTGAAGGACAAGAAGGCGATTTCAAGGCCTTGGTGAAGAGGGTTCCAAGGGGGGTTAAAGAGGAAAGGTGTATAAGTTGCCTCAAGTGCATAGAGGTTTGCCCAAGAGAGGCACGTGACGATTTTAACCCCTTCGCTTCCAGGAAGGCCATGTTCTTAAAAGGTCCAGAGCCTATCCCCCCTGTGCCTGCTGTGGATTGGTCCCTTTGTGACCGGTGTGGAAATTGCGCAGAGGTCTGTCCTACGAAGGCGGTGGACTTGTGGGGGGAAGGAGAGGAATTGGAGTTATCGGTGGGTTCAGTGGTGCTAGCCACGGGTTTTGTACCTTATGATCCCACGGCCTTAACCCAATATGGCTATCAGAGGTTTAAGAACGTTTTAACGGCCTTTGACTTTGAGAGGATGTTGAGCCCCCTTGGTCCCTTTTTGCCTTTTAGACCTTCAGATGGAGAGGTCCCGAGGAAGTTGGGGTTTCTCTTGTGTGTGGGTTCAAGGGACAAGGACTGGGAGCCTTGTTCGGGTTCTTGCTGTATGATCGCCTTGAAACAAGCACGGCTCACCAAAGAAAGGCTTCCAGAAGCTGAGGTAGTGCTTTTCTATATGGACATAAGGACCTATGGAAAGGGGTACCATGTTTACCTGGAGGAGGCCAAGAAGAGGGGAATAAAGTTCATAAGGGGCAGGGTTCCAAAGCTATGGGAGGATCCTGTATCCAAGAGGGTGCTTTTGCGTTATATGGAAGCCGAAGAGGTGAAAGAAGAGGCCTTTGACCTCGTAGTGTTAGTTACAGGACAAAGACCCCCTGAGGGTTTTGAAGGCCTTTCTCGGGTTCTTGGGCTCGAATGCGATCCATGGGGGTTCATCAAGGCCGAAGGCGTTAAGACCTCAAGGGGGGGCATTTACGTATGCGGATCTGCTTCGGGTCCTAAGGACATTGTCGATACCGTAACTGAAGCGCTTGCAGTAGCCTCTGAGGTTTCAAAGGGGAAAAGGGGAAAAGGGGAAAGAAGGGCGCCTTTACCTGAGCCTTCCGAGGGCCTTGACCTCATACTGTGCAGTTGCGGAGGTGAGTTGCCCGTAGACGTGTTCCTTGAAGAGTTTAAGGGCAAGTTCGACCGAGTAACGGTCAAAGAATACCTATGTCTTGAAGGGGGAGAAGGCCTTGGCGACCGTAGGACCGTAATAGGTGCGTGCAGTCCTTATTGGTATAAGGAGAAGGTACGCTCATCCCTTGGTCTGCCTCCAAGCCGCTTGGAGTGGGTTAACCTCAAAGCCGCCTTCACTGCCCAGGGGAGAGAAGCCGTATTGGGCCTTCTTTTAGGGGCAAGGGAAAGGCTCATAAGGAGTAAGGAGGTCGTACGCTTCGAAGATGGACCTGTCCCATCGGCGGTAGTTTTAGGTGGAGGCCTTTGCGGCCTTAATGTAGCACTTGGGCTCGCCCGTGAGGGCCTTATGGTTCACCTCATAGAGAAAGAAGGCGAACTCGGTGGGGTCATGCGGGAATACGTTTTCTTGAGGGAGGAGTTATTGGGGCTTCTTAAGGAGCTGGAAGGGGTTCAAGGGGTTGAGGTATACCTGAAGAGTCGTTTGAAAAAAGTGGTCGGTGTGGGTGGGAGGTTCAAGGTTGAGATCGAGAAGGCCAACGGTGAGGTCAAGGACCTTGAGGTTGGGGTTATAGTCGTCGCTATAGGTTCGAAGAGGGTTTTGCCAGAGGGGTTTTCTTCCCTTAAAGGTCAAAGGGTGGTTTCCCAAAGGGAGCTTTGGAACGACTTAATGGTGGGACGCCAACCGGAAGGGACCGTCCTGATGCTACTGTGTGGTGGAACCCGCACGGGGGAACGTCCGTGGTGTAACCGTTACTGTTGTGAAGAGGCTTTGAGTAACGCCTTGGCGTTGAGGCAAAAAGGGGTTGAAGTTTTCATATTGTTTAAGGACATGATGAGCTATGGGCTCAAGGAGTCCCTTTACTTTGAAGCGAGGAGAAAGGGTGTAGTTTTCTTGAGGTACGAGGAAGAGCCCGAGGTAGAGGTTTCAGATAAGGTGAGGGTACGCCTCAAGGGGGTTGAACTGGAAGGGGACCTTTTGGTGATACCAGAGGTGGAGGTCCCGCGGGAGGACAATTGGGAATTGGCAGGAGTCCTGGGGGTGGACCTCGATCTGCAGGGCTTTTTCAAGGAAGCTGAACCCAAGTTTAGGCCAGTGGATGCCTTGAAAGAGGGCATTTACATATGTGGGGGGTGCCATAGCCCGCGGTCCTTCGAGGAGGCAAAGGTACAGGCGAAGGCAGTGGTCCAGAGGGTAATGGCCTTTATGTCCCAAAGGGCCCAAGGGTTCCCCCTTTCCTATGTGGAAGAAAGGCGCTGTTCTGGTTGTGGCCTCTGTGTAAAAGCATGCCCATATGGGGCCAGATACTTGGAGGAAGGGGAAAAGGTGGCAAAGGTCATAGCTTCCATATGTCAGGGGTGTGGTACTTGTTGTTCCCTTTGCCCGAACGGGGCCTCAAAACTTGAGGGGGCAAGGGAAGAACAGGTCCTTTCAGCCATTGAAGCCATGGTGGGGAGGTAGAGATGTCCCAAAGGAAGGTAATAGGGTTCTTCTGCCATTGGTGTACATCTACAGCCGCTGACCTTGCTGGTACCTTGAGGCGGACCTATCCTCCTTCGGTGAAGCCCATACGGGTGATGTGTACAGGTTCGGTGGATCCGGTCTATGTCTTAGATGCCCTTCTAAAGGGTGCTGATGCCGTATGGGTAGGGGGGTGTAATCCAGGCGAATGCCACTATGTTAGTGGCAACCTCAAGGCTAGGAGGCGTATAGCCCTGATCAAGGCAATACTGGAGGCCTTGGGCCTTGACCCCCAGAGGTTGTACCTCACGTGGATAAGCGCAAGCGAAGGACCACAGTTTGCCGAATGGGCCAAAAGGATCGACGAGCAATCCGAGCAGAGGGGGCCAAGTCCTTTCTTGGGACTTAAGACTACATAAGGGGTGAAGGATGGCATACGGCGCTTGGTTTGAGGCCGATGGGAAAGAGATCCAAAGGGTTTTAAGGGAACTCTGGAGGCACATGCTCGAGCGTTTCTTCTCCGGGCTGGTAGTGACCATTGAGGTGGAAGGAGGTGGTCTTGCACCGGGCCTTTTGCCAAAAGGGGGTGATGTGGAAGGCACAAGGGCTTTGGCGCCCTATATGGCCTTGAACGCTGCTAGGGTATTACAGGCTCTAACGAAGGTTACCCCCCCTTCAGAACCCATAGGGGCTGTTTTGAGGCCATGTGAAGCAAGGGCTACTGTTGAACTTATGAAGTTGAATCAAGTCTCAAGGGAGGGCCTTTTTGTGATCTCCATAGACTGCTTGGGTACCTATCCTTTGCAAGTGTATAAAGAAAGGCTCAAAGAAGGGGTAGCTGAAGAGAAGTTGCCCGAGGAAGGGTTGCTCAGGGAGGCATGTAAGGTATGCCTTTGGCCCCTTTCACCATGGGCAGATATAAGGGTGGGCTATATAGGGCTCAGGGATGGGGTGTTCCTCGAAGCCTTGACCGAAAGGGGGGAAGAAGTACTCAAGGCCTTAGGGCTCAAACCAGATCGCGTGGAGCTTCCGGAGCGCCTCAAGGAGCTTGACGAACTCCTCCAAAGGAGGCGGGAAGCGGAGGAGGAGTTCTTTAGGCGCCAAAGGGAAGAACTTTGGGGCCATCAAGCCTTGCTCAAGTCCTTAACGTGGTGTGTGAAATGCCACAATTGTATGACGGTATGTCCCATATGCTACTGTAGGGAGTGTTTCTTCAACTCCCCGAGCCTTGAGTTCGAGGCCGATAGGTTCCTCGAACTTAGCAAAAGAAGGCCGGCACTTAGGCTTCCAACCGAGGTCCTTCTGTTCCACCTGACCAGGATGGCCCATATGTCCACTTCGTGTGTAGCTTGTGGGATGTGCCAAGAGGCTTGTCCACAGGGTGTGAAGGTCTTTGAGCTTTTCAAGGTCGTTTCCAAGCGCACGCAGGCCCTTTTCGAGTACGAACCGGGGCGGGATCCGGAGGAGCCATTACCCCTTACGGTCTTCAAGGAAGAGGAACTGAAAGAGGTAGAGGAGCCGAAAATATGAAGCTCAAGGAGAAGTTCCCGAGCGTTTACGAATGCTACCAGTGCATGACCTGTACTTTGGGTTGCCCCTTAGCACATAAGATGGAGTCCAAACCCCATGAGCTTGTGAAGTCGGTCCTTTTGGGCAGGGACGAAGAGGTGCTTCGTTCAGATACCCCATGGATTTGCGCCTCATGCGAGGCCTGTGCAGCGAGATGTCCAAATGGCATAGAGCTAGTGGAACTGATGGACCTGGTCAGAAAAGAGGCCATGGACCTTGGGGCGGTAAGGCCTAAGGAAAGGGACTTATACAAGGCCTTCATGGAGCAGATCAGGAAGAGGGGCAGGGTCCAGGAGTTCTGGCTTGTCTTCCGGTTGAAGAGGGCACAAGGCTTCAAGGTTTCCCTTGAGGAGGTCCTATTGGGGTTGAGGATGTTTCTTAAGGGCAAGCTTAACCCCTTTACGGGTTTCAGGAAGGGGCCTAAGGGGCTTGAAGAGGCCTTCAAGGAGGTTCTGGGGTGAGGTTTGCTTACTATCCGGGTTGTTCCTTAGAAGGATCGGCCAAGGAATACGACGAATCCTTACGCGCGGTGATGGGCTTAGTTGGGATAGAGCTTGTGGAGATAAAGGACTGGAATTGTTGTGGAGCCTCTGCGGTACACGGAGTCACTCCTTTTCTTAGGGTCCTTTTGCCTGCTAGGGACCTCCTTGAGGCGGAGTCCATGGGGCTTGACATCATAGCGCCCTGTGCAGCCTGTTTTTTGAGGTTAAAGGAGGCAAAGAGGACCCTAAAGGAGAGGTCCTCCTTCAAGGACAAGGTCGAAAAGGTCCTTGATAAGGCCTTCAGAGGTGAGGTCGAGGTTTACCATCCCCTTGAGGTGTTAAGCCGAAAGGAGGTGAGGAGTAGGTTAGAAGATAAAGCCATCAGGCCTCTAGAAGGGGTTAAGGCAGTGTGTTATTACGGATGCTATTTGGTAAGGCCGAAAGGCCTGACGGGGATAGACGACCTTGAAAATCCAACCGTCATGGAGACGATCCTTGAGGTCGTAGGGGTAGAGGTGCTCGATTGGTCCTTTAAGGTGGACTGTTGTGGCGGGAGTCATTCGCTCCTTCGGCCGGAATTAGTTAGGGAGCTTTCTGGAAAGCTCGGGGAGAGGGCAAGACAAGCGGGGGCAGACTTAATAGTGACTGCTTGCCCCCTTTGTCAGTCTAACTTGGAGATATACCAAGGTCCCAAAGGTGTGCCCGTGCTTTACTTTACAGAAATACTGGGAGTGGCCATGGGGGCCGAGGGTGCTTCCAAATGGCTAAAGAGGCATCTGATAAAGCCTCCCGAAGGGCTTTGGGGATAAAAGATGGGAAAGGAGGGAAGGGGATGTTTGAGCTTACTGCTGAACAACAGGACATCAAGAAGGCAGCTCGTGAATTTGCCGAAGGCGAAATAAGGCCCATAGCCAGGGAATTGGACGAGAGGGAGGAGTTCGATCCCAGGCTATGGAAAAAGGCAGCGGAATTGGGTTTCCTGGCGGTATTTGTCCCTGAGGAGTACGGAGGGGCAGGTTATGGTTACCTAGAGCAGTGCCTCATCATAGAGGAGTTTGCGCGGGTCGATACGGCAGTGGCTCAATCCATTGAGTCCACCTTTTTTGGTTCACAGATCATCTTGCTTTTCGGCTCTGAAGAACAGAAGAGGAAGTACCTCCCTGCCCTTTGTAGTGGTCAGATGCGCATGGGGGTTGCAGTGACAGAGCCCGATGCGGGAAGTGACGTGGCCTCTATATCTACCCGTGCCGAAAGGGATGGGGACGAGTATGTGATAACGGGGAACAAGATCTTCATAACCAACGCCAATGTAGCCGACTTCCTCATAGTGGCCTGCGTTACAAATCCAGAGGCCCCTCGTAAGCACGAGAGGTTAAGCCTTATAATCGTAGAAACCTCCAGACCTGGCTACGAATCTATAAAGTTGAAGAGGAAACTGAGTCTAAGGTGTTCGGACACAGGGGAGGTGGCCTTAAAAGGCGTGAGGGTACCCCGTTCTAACCTCATAGGTGAAGAGGGGAAGGGTTTTTACTACCTCATGGAGTTCTTCAACCGCACCCGACTTACCGTGGCTGCTCAGGCCGTAGGCACTGCCCAGGGGGCCTTGGAGAAGGCTATAGCCCATGTCAGACAAAGGAGGCAATTTGGCCAACCACTTGCCTCCTTTGAGGCAATACAACATAAAGTGGCTGAAATGGCCACCCTTGTGGAGGCCTCTCGCAGTCTCCTTTACCGTGCTGCAGCCAAGGTAGACCGAGGCGAGGTAGATCCAGCCCTCATCGCAATGGCCAAGTGGTTTTCCTCGGAGGTAGCGGTAAAGGTGGCTGATGAAGCCATACAGTTACACGGCGGCTACGGGATCTTGGAAGAGTATGATGTGGCCCATTATTGGAGGGATGCAAAAGTCCTGGAAATATATGAAGGCACCAAGGAGATAGAGAAGCTCCTCATTGCAAGAAGGATCCTTGGGAGGTTTTGATGGAGTTCGCACAGAAGTTTGAGCTTTATGCCTGCCTACAATGTGGCAAGTGCACCGGTGGATGTCCTGTGGCCATGCGGACCCCTTTGAACGTGAGGATGCTTATGAGGGAAGCCCTCATCTATGGGGTCGATGTCCTTTTGGGACGTCCGGAGATTTGGGACTGTACTACCTGTAAGACCTGTACCCTAAGGTGTCCACGGAAGCTTGAGCCCTCCGAAGTGCTGATAGCCATTAGGGCAAAGTTGGTGGAATCTGGCCGCATACCGAAAAACGTGATCGATGCCTTGGAGGCCACATACGTTCACGGAAACCCGTGGGGAAGGGCGCGCCAGAAAAGGACCGAGTGGGCCAAAGGGTTAGGGGTTAAGGAGGTTGCAGCTGGAGAGAGGGTAGAGCTATTGGGCTTTGTCTGTTGTGCTGTAGCTTACGACCCAAGGCTTCAACCCATTGCCCAAACCTTTGCCAAGGTCATGGCCATCTCAGGGGTGGACTTCGGCATCATAGGGATAGAGGAGAGTTGCTGCGGAAATGAAATCCGGAGGATGGGGGAAGAGGGGTTGTTCGAAGAACTTAAGGACTCCAACAAGGCCTTGATCGAGGGATCTGGGGCAAAGGAGGTGGTAGCGCTTTCGCCTCACTGTTTCAACGCTTTGAAGAACGAATACAGGCTGGAGGGCGTAAGGGCGATCCATTACACGGAAATATTGGAGGGATTGATCAGTCAAGGGCGTTTGCCCCTTAAGGGACCTTTGGCCAAAAGGGTCGTTTATCATGATCCTTGTTTTTTAGGCAAACAAAATGGGGTATACGAGGCTCCGAGGAGGGTATTGGAGGCCATAATCGGTACTGCCCCTTTGGAGTTTTCGAGGTCTAGGGAGACAAGCCTCTGTTGTGAAGGGGGAGGGGGTAGGATGTGGGTAGAGGGGACGGGCACAGGGGTTCGAAACAGCGAAATAAGGGTCAAGGAGGCCCTGGAGATGGGCGCAGAGGTGGTAGCCACAGCATGTCCCTTCTGTTTATTGACCTTAGAGGATGCCTTGAAGACTACGGGCCTTGAAGGGAAGCTTGAGGTTAAGGACATCTTGGAGCTTCTCGGAGAGGCCCTTGGGGTGGAGGTGGATCGATGAAAGTGGTGGTCTGTCTGAAGAGGGTACCAGATGTAGCCGAGGTGGACTTACAACTGGACCCATCTGGCAGAAGGATAAGGACTGAGGGGTTGCCTTACGTCATAAACGATTGGGATAACTACGCCCTTGAGGAGGCCATTCGTATTAAAGAGCGTACAGGTGGTCAAGTGATAGCCTTGACGGTTGGAAAGGAACCAGATGAGGAGGTGTTAAGGCGTGCCTTGGCCCTTGGGGCTGATGATGCCATTAGGATATGGGATCCCTTGCTAGAGGAGGCAGACCCCTTCCTTATCGCAGTGGTGTTATCCCAAGCCATAAAGGGCCTTGCCTTTGACCTTGTGCTTACAGGGGTTCAGGCCTCCGATGACGGCTACGCCCAGGTTGGTCCTATGATGGCCGAGATGTTGGGGATACCACATGTGACGCTTGTGACCCATCTTGGTTTTGAAGGCAAAAAAGCACTGGTAAGGAGAGAACTAGAGGGAGGGCTTGAAGAGGAGGTGGAAGTAGAACTTCCGGCACTGTTGACCATCCAAAGTGGCATAAACGAACCACGCTACGTTTCTGTCTTAGGGATAAAAAGGGTAGCCAAGAAAGAGATAAAAGTCCTGGACTTAGAGGCATTAGGGATATCCCCCTCTGAAATTAGGCCAAAAATTAAGGTTGAGAAGCTCTTTGTGCCTCCCAGCGGTGAAGGAGCGGAGATCCTTAAGGGCTCTCCTGAAGAGGTCTCCGATAAGGTCCTTGAGATCCTTGAGAAAGGAGGTGTGATCTGAGATGAGGCCAATAATAGTATTGGCTGAACACCGTCAAGGACAGTTACGCGACATCACCTTTGAGATGTTGAAAAAAGCACAAGGGCTTTCTGAGGCTTTAGGGCAGGAAGTCCACACCGTTTTGATAGGAGAAGGCCTTTCGGAAATGGTCGAAGGGGTAAGACCTTATTGTCATAAGGTCCACCTGGTACCTGTGGAAGGCGTAAAAGAATTCGAAGGCGAAGTATACCAAGCTGCTTTGACAAGGCTCATCAAGGACCTTACCCCCTCGCTAGTCCTCATAGGCCATACGGCCCAAGGGATGGACCTTGCCCCTGCGCTAGCCTGTGCCATTAACAGTCCTTTGGTCAGCGACTGTTATGACTTCGGCTTTAGGGAAGGTCGCTTTTGGGCCTTCAGACAGGTCTACGGTGGGAAACTATCGGCCCAAGTGGAGGTCGAAGGGAGTCCGGTGATAGTGACGGTTCGATCAGGTTCCTTTGAGGCCGAGGGATTGAGGACTTTAGGGGGACAGGTGGTAAGTTGGGAAGGGCCAGTAGGGGTTTTCCCCTACAAAAGGTTCCTGAGGTTCGTAGAAGCCCCTCGCGCAGAAGTGGACATCACGCAGGCCGAGGTCATCGTTTCGGTGGGAAGGGGAATAGGAGGACCAGAAAACATCCCCTTAGCAGAGGAACTCGCAAAGGCCTTAGGAGGGGTGCTGGCATGTTCGAGACCAGTTGTGGACAAGGGTTGGTTGCCAAAGGAAAGGCAGGTGGGTACTTCTGGTAAGACTGTCAAACCTAAGGTCTACATCGCCTTAGGGATAAGCGGGGCTTTTCAACACGTGGCGGGTATGAAGCAATCTGGGCTCATCATAGCCGTTAACAAGGATCCAAAGGCTCCTATTTTCGGTGTGGCCCACTACGGGATTGTGGGGGACCTGTTACAAGTAGTCCCCGTGCTTTTGGCCAAACTTAAAGAGAGGAAGAAGTAAATGGCAGAAAAGGCGGTTTTGGTAATAGGGGGAGGGATAGCCGGAATGCAAGCGGCCTTGGACGTGGCCGATGCAGGTTATAAGGTTTACCTTGTGGAAAAGGAGGGATGGATTGGAGGGCATATGGCCCAACTTGATAAGACCTTCCCCACCAACGACTGCGCTATGTGTACCATCTCGCCAAAGCTTACCGAGGTAGGGCAACATCCAAATATTGAGTTATTGACGAATAGCACGGTGATATCCCTTGAAGGCCAAGAGGGTGAGTTCAGGGCCAAGGTCCTCAAAAGGCCTAGGTTCGTTGACCCTTCTAAATGCAATGCCTGTGGGGAGTGTATAAAGGTCTGCCCGGTAGAACTTCCTAACGAGTTCGACCAGGGGTTAAGTAAGAGGAAGGCCATTTACAAGGCTTATCCTCAGGCCATACCCAATGCCATGGCCATCACCAAACTCCAAAGGCCTCCATGTGTCCTCAGCTGTCCTGCAGGGGTTAACGTTCAAGGCTATATAGCCCTCCTTTTGGCAGGGAAGTTGGAAGAGGCATATGAGCTCATTTGGGAGAGAAACCCCTTTGTAGGGACCTGTGGGAGGGTTTGTTACCATCCTTGTGAAAAGGCGTGCAACAGGAATCAGCTGGATGAGCCTGTGGCCATCAACAGCCTCAAGAGGTTTATCAGCGACTGGGCCAGGGACAGGGGTATAAGGCCTAAGGTACGGGTTTCGATTGACCCTGCGAGGCCAAAGGTAGCAATTGTGGGGTCGGGGCCAGCTGGCCTCACAGCTGCCAGGGACCTCCTCCTTATGGGATATCCTGTAACGGTCTTTGAGGCTGCTTCAAACCTAGGAGGCATGCTATCCCAGGCCATCCCCCCTTATAGACTTCCCAGGGAGGTCTTACAGTTCGACATAGAGAGGATCTTGGAGCTCGGTTTAGAGGTAAAAACAGGCGTACGGGTTGGTAGAGACATTACCCTTGAACAGTTGAGGGAAGATGGTTATAGGGCCATATTCTTAGCTATAGGTCTTCCAAAGGGGCAAGGGTTGAAGATAGAAGGGGCTGAGCTCAAAGGGGTCCTTTTCGCCCTTGACTTCTTGAGAGAGGTAAATAAAGGAGGAAGGCCCTCTTTAAGGGAGCCTGTGGTGATAATAGGGGGTGGTAACACCGCTATAGATACAGCCCGTACTGTCCTGAGGTTAGGGGTAAGGGATGTGACCATCCTTTACCGACGAACCGAAGGGGAAATGCCAGCTTCCCCTGAAGAGGTCCAACAGGCAAAAGAGGAAGGGGTAGGCTTTGAATTCTTGGTGACGCCGGTAAGGTTTTTGGGGGAAAGGGAGGTGGAGGCTGTTGTCCTTCAAAGGATGGAGCTCGGCGAGCCAGACGAAAGTGGCAGGAGGCGACCTGTGCCCCTTCCAGGTTCGGAATTCGTGAAGCAGGTCGGGACCGTTATCCTTGCCATAGGGCAGACAGGGGACCTCGATTGGGTGAGGGACTGTGGCATAAGGCTCACTCGGGCAGGGACCATAGAGGTGGATCCTTTGACACTCCAAACCTCGGTTCCCGATGTCTTTGCCGGTGGAGACGTGGTTACGGGTCCTGGGTTCGTGGTAGACGCCATAGGTCAAGGCCATCAGGCAGCTATTTCCATAGACCGCTACCTTAGGGGCATGGATTTAAGGGAAGGGAGGGATAAAGGGGCCATCGAGCCTGCGAGTTTGCCACGTATCGTACGATCTATTTCCTCCAGGGTACAAACCAAGAAGCTTGAAGCCTCCAAGAGGGTGAAGTCCTTTGAAGAGGTGGAATTGACCTTAAAAGAGGAAGAGGCCAAAGGCGAAGCGGAAAGGTGTCTTCAGTGTGGGGTTTGTTGTGAGTGCTTCCAATGCGTAAAGGCGTGTGAACAAAAGGCCATAGACCATTCGCAAAGGGAAGAGGAGGTCGAACTATCGATAGGGGCTGTGATTGTGGCTACGGGATACGATCTTTTCGATCCACGTCAGAAGCCAGAATATGGTTATGGGCGCATAAAAGGGGTGATAACAGGCCTTGAACTCGAACGCCTCATGTCCTCTTCTGGGCCTACGGGAGGGGATCTGACAATAGAAGGTAAAAGGCCCAAAGACGTGGTCTTTATCCAATGTGTGGGATCAAGGGATCGGACGGTTAACAGGCCTTATTGTTCCCGCGTCTGTTGTATGTATGTAGCCAAACAGGCCCAAGAGGTAAAAGAACGCTTGAAAGAGGTAAGGATCACCATCTGTTATATGGACGTCAGGGCGTACGGAAAGGGCTACGAGGGCCTCTACGAAAGGGTCCAACGGCGTGGGGTCCTTTACCGCCGTGGCATTCCATCAGAAGTCTACCAGAGGGACGGGAAGTTGATCCTCAAGGGTGAAGACACCTTATTGGGGAAGCCTTATGAACTTGAGGCAGACCTCGTAGTCCTAGCATGTGGCATAGGACCTTCGGAAGGGGCCAAAGAATTGGCCTCGGTCCTCGGGCTTGAGGTCGATGAGCACGGGTTCTTTAAAGAGGCAAATCCCCTGGATCCTGTGGTTTCTACAAGACCAGGGGTTTTCCTTGCTGGCTGTTGCCAGGGGCCAAAGGACATAAGCGATTCGGTAGCCCAAGCCTCAGGTGCCGCCGCTAGGGCCTTGGCTTTGATATCGAGGGTTAGGTCATGAAGTGGGGGAGGCGTGTAGGCGTATATATTTGCCATTGTGGGAGGAACATTGCAGGCTATGTGGACATAGAAGCACTTGTGGAAAAGGTGCGGGGGCTAAAAGGGGTTGTTACAGTCAAACACGAAAGGTACATGTGTTCTGAACAAGGCCAACAGTTGATAAAGGAAGACATAAGGGAAGGCCTGGTGGATAGGGTAGTAGTGGCGTCTTGTACCCCGACCATGCACGAAAGGACCTTCCGAAGGTGCGTTTCAGAGGCCGGTTTGAACCCTTTCCTTTACCAGCAGGTAAATATAAGGGAGAACTGCTCTTGGGTGACAGAGGACGTCCATGAGGCCACTCAGAAGGCCTTCGAGCTGATAAAGGCAGGGGTTTGGCGGGTAAAGTGTCTTGAGCCCCTTGAACCTTTGCAATACCCTCTCATCCCTTCCACTTTGGTGATCGGGGGAGGTATAGCGGGGATAATAGCCGCTTTGGATATATCGGAGGCAGGGTTTGAGGTCATAGTGGTGGAGAGGGAGGGAGAGCTTGGGGGGTGGGGGAGGAAGATAGGAGTAAGTTTTCCGCAACTTGTGCCTGTGAAGGATTTCCTTGAAGGACTTATAGGAAAGCTTCTTTGCAGGTCAAACGTGAAGGTCTACCTCAAGAGCGAAGTAGAGCAGGTAGAAGGGTTTTCAGGCAATTTCACCGTTAAGATAAGGACTGAGAAAGGGGTATTCGAAGAGAAAGTGGGCAGTATAATAGTAGCTACTGGTTTTACGCCCTTTGATGCGAAGAGGAAGGCCGAGTATGGCTACGGGAGGTTCCCCCAGGTGTTGACAACTGTAGATGTAGAGGAGAGGTTTGTTAACGGATGGCCTGAAAGAGGGGGAATAAAATCGGTGGCCTTTATCCAATGTGTGGGGTCAAGGGATCAAACTATAGGAAGACCCTATTGTTCACGCGCCTGCTGTACAGTGGTGGCCAAGCAAGCCCTGCTCCTCAAAAGGCTTTTCCCTGAGGCCAGGGTTTACGTCTTTTATATGGACGTAAGGACCTTCGGCAAGGGGTATGAGGAGCTTTTTGAAGAAGCCCAAAGGGAAGGGGTTGTATACATTAGGGCCAATCCCGGTGAGGTCTATCCCCTGAGGGACAAGCTTGTAGTGAGGTATGAGGATACCCTTTTAGGAAGGCCTTCGGAGCTTGAAGTTGACCTTTTAGTTTTGGCCGTTGGTATGGAACCGCCACAGGGGGTGAAGGAACTGATGAAGAAACTCTATCTGAATGCAGATGCCGATGGTTTTTTCCTAGAGTCCCATCCCAAACTTGGTCCTGTGGATACCTTTTCCGAAGGGGTGTTTCTGGCTGGTTGTTGTCAGGGGCCGAAGGACATCCTGGATACCATCTCACAGGCCCATGCCGCGGCTGCGAGGGCTACGAGGCTGTTCCATGTAGGGAAGGCGATAAAAGAGCCGGTTGTAGCAGAGGTAGATCATGAAGTATGCGCGCGGTGTAGGATATGTGAGGCTACATGTAGCTTTAACGCCGTTACCTATGACCCCAAGGCCAAACGTATGAAAGTGATAGAAGCAGCTTGCAAGGGCTGTGGGGCTTGTGCTGCGTCATGTCCTTCGGGGGCTATGAGCCTTAAACACTTCCGTTACAGACAGACCTTACTCCCCATCGAAGCCGTCCTTCATTAAGGAGATCTGTAGAAAACCCAGACGTTGCCTTTAAAGTCCTTTCTCACTTTGCCCCTTTTGACCAAGTAGTGTAGATGGGATATAGTTTCAGAAAGGGCAAACCATTTCTGGTGGACTGTAAATTCAGACCAGTTTCCCCCTATGTCCCAGTGTATAAGAGAAGCCACTTCATATGCTGTCTTCGGCTCCTTCAAGGCCTCGAGGATTTCTTCGCACCTCCTTTGATGATGTGAGAGGAGTTCATTTACCCTCTTTTTAAGGTTTGAAAAAGGCCGTCCATGTCCCGGTAGCGTTAGGTCGACTTCAAGGTTCCGCACCTTTAGAAGGCTTTTAAGATAAGCCCCTAGCGGGTCTTCTATTTCCGGCCAAAATCCTACGTTAGGGGTTATGGTCTCAAGGACGTGGTCGCCTGCTATGAAGAACTTAAGGTTAGGTTCGTATAGACAACTATGGCCCGGGGAGTGCCCAGGTGCACTAACAACTGAAAAGCTCAAGTTACCCCTTTTCAGTACTTGGCCGTCTTCTACAGGCACAAAGGCCAAGGGGATCTTAGGTATAAAGCGTATGGGATGGAGGTCCTCCATCTCCTCGATCTCACTTTTCGTAAACCCGTGGGATAACATGACCTTTTTCAAAAAATCCCAACGTTGTTCCAAGTCGTCCAAAAGGAGTTTGGCCTCAGTTGGGTTAAAAAGGACCTGTGCCGAGCGTTTATAAAGGGCATAGGCTTGACCGATGTGGTCTATGTGAAAATGGGTGACGAAGACGTCCAACTTCTCGACATCGGCCCCTACCTGTTTGAGCGCTGACAATAAAAGGTCGGCCGTTTCCTCTTCATACGGTCCTGGGTCTATTAAAAGGGGATTTTCTCCTGAAAGCACAAGATAGGCATTGACGCTCCCTAAAGGCATGTTGCCTAGGTCCAGTTCTATGCGGAGAATCCCTTCTTTTAATTCTTCCACCGAGAGGATCACCATGGCACTTCGCTTCTCCCCTGTGGTCAAAAGATCCCTTCTCTTGATCCCGAGCTTGATAAGGGCATCTATTTATATCTTCTCAAAGGAGGCTTTCAAGCAAGAGCATCAATGTAATCCCCGTTATTGCGCCCCCGGTGGCGAGGTCAACGTTTCCAGACCTATGGGCTTCGGGTATCGCCTCCTCAATCACGACAAAGACCATCGCCCCTGCAGCAAAGCCCATGAAAAGGGAGATGAGCCCATGATAGGAAGAGGATACAAAAGCTCCAAGCAAAGAAAACACGGGTTCTGGGAACCCTGATAAGATGCCCAAAAGGGAACTCCTCATGAGGCCGACCCCTTCTCTTCTTAAAGAAAAGGAGACCACCAGGCCTTCAGGTATGTTCTGTATGGCTATGCCAACTGTGAGGGCAAAAGCGGAGCTATTTATGCCGTGTTGGGAGACGTCACTGAAAGACGTTCCCAAGGCAAGCCCTTCAGGGACGTTGTGTAAGGTAACTGCCGAAAAGAACAGGATGGCCTTATGCCAATGGGTTTCTATTCCTTCTTTATCTTGTAGAGGATGACCTATATGAAGGTGAGGCAAAATTACGTCCAAAAACCTGATGAAAATCGCTCCCATTATAAACCCGAAGATAGGCATAAAAGGTGTTTCAGCGACTTCAAGCCCTCGGGACAATAGGGAAAAGAAACTCGTTGTGATCATCACACCTGAAGAAAACCCCAACATAAAATCCAAGAACTTGTTAGAGGGGTTTTTGTTGACAAAAAGGGAAAAAGTCCCCATTGAACCCACAGCCCAAGTGAAAAGAGAGGCGAATAAAGCAGCGTTTATGGAATTTAGCGAAAAAAAGTACACCTCCATTTCTTTTTGAGCCTTTATGTAGGCAACTCTAAACATTCAAAGACAAAACCTTCCTTACCTCAGGGGATTATGTAGAAAATTTCCAAAAATCGCAACCGCCCTAAAACGAACCGAACTTGACGTTTTGATAATTATGTGTTAAAAGACAATTTGGAAATTTCAAAAAAAACTTATGAGGGTACAAATGGAAAAGGAAGGGATAGTGTGGCCTATGGATGTACCGTTATTGCGTACTGTCACCACCACCTTTAACGCTCCTGAGTCCAAGTTGCTGATAAATTCCTTTTTCATGCCTAAGGTCTTCTACGGATTGGCTGGCTTACAGTTATTTGTGGGGTCAATGGCCCAACTGGGGAGGAAGAAGGCCTTTATCGTGACAGACAAAGGGGTCAAGGGATTGGCTTCTATTGTGGAGAAGGCCTTGAGGGGTGTGGGGATTGAAGTGAAGGTGAACGAGGGGGTAGAACCAGAGGTTCCCCTTCATGTCCCTCGGCAGATGGCCGAAGAGATGTCACAGTGGGGTCCGGATCTTATAGTAGCAGTGGGTGGTGGCAGTGTTATGGATACGGCCAAGGTGAGTTGGATCCTTTATGAGGTGCCTGAAGCCGATCTTGTAGCGATAGATCCTATGAAGCCCCTTGGATTGAGGAAGAAGGCCCTTTTGGCCTGTATCCCTACGACTTCCGGTACGGGTTCTGAGGCCACAAATGTCGCCGTTGTACATGACGAGAGCGTAAGCCCTGCTCGTAAAGAGGGGGTACTTCACCCAGAACTTTATCCGGATTTTGCGGTCCTTGATCCGAGGTTTGTAGTCCGTATGCCTAAGGACCTTACCCTTTGGACGGCCATGGACGCCTTGTCGCATGCGGTAGATTGTTATCTCTGTAGGTCGAGTAACCCTATTTCGGATGCTTTG
This sequence comes from uncultured Thermodesulfobacteriota bacterium, assembly GCA_964611295.1. Classification (GTDB taxonomy): domain Bacteria; phylum Desulfobacterota; class B13-G15; order B13-G15; family B13-G15; genus B73-G16. Next base: position 49,250 of record CAZSWV010000001.1, read on the forward strand.
GCTGTTAAGGCCATAAAGATGATCTTTACATATCTACCGCTTGTGCTTGAAAGGCTCGATAACTTACAGTTGCGTTTGAGGATGCAGGTGGCAGCAATGATAGCGGGGGCTGCTTTTTCCAATGGTGGGATTGGCACAACGCATGCCCTGGCCCACAACATCGGTGCCATCTTTGGGGTCCACCATGGTATGGCCTGTGGGGTTACGATCCCTTACGTGATTAAGTTCTATGCCGAAGTGGACGATAAGTTCCTTTCCTTAGCAGAGGAATTGGGGATAAAGGGAGAAGGACGTGAAGAGGTGTTGAGGGCGTTATTGGACTATTTCCTTGCCTTTTACAAAAAGGTAGGGGCGCCTTTGACCATGAGGGATTTGGGTATTAAGGAGGAGGACTTTAAAGCCAAAGAGGACCTTTTCGTTAAGTACGCCTTGATGGACCCGACAGGTCCCATGGCACCTCGACAGCCCTCATATGAGGAGATGCGTCAGTTGATAGAAGACGTGTATTACGGGAGGGTGTGAGATGAAGGGCTATCATGGTAAGGCCTTGCAGGTGGATTTAAACACAGGTGAAATAAGGGAAGTAGGGATAGCGGAGGAACTTTTGAGGAGTTTTGTAGGCGGTTGTGGGTTGGCCGCTGTATTGCTCTATAAACATCTCCATAAGGACCTCGATCCCCTTTCGCCTGAGGCCCCCCTTGCCTTCGCTACAGGTGTCTTTACTGGTTTTTCACCTTTTTCCGGACGTCTGGCGATCGGGGGCAGATCGCCTTTGACGAACCTTTGGGGTGAAACTACCGTTGGGGGGTTTTTTGCAGTTGAGCTTAAGCGTTTTGGGATAGATGTGCTCCTGGTTAAGGGGAAGGCGCAAAAGCCGGTATACCTTTGTCTCAAGGAAGGAAAGGCAGAGCTGAAGGATGCCTCGGACCTTTGGGGAAAGAAGGTTTCTGAAGTCTCTTCCCTTTTAAAGCAGAAAGAAGGGGAAAGGGTAAGGCTCCTCTGCATAGGTCCAGCAGGTGAAAGGCTTGTCAGGTTTTCGAGCATCATGGATGAGAACCACAGGGCAGCGGGCAGGACCGGCCTTGGTGCGGTCATGGGGTCGAAGAACCTAAAGGCCATTGTAGTTCAGGGGAAGGAAGGACTTCCCGAGGTGGCCGACCAAGGAAGGTTAAAAGAGGTGTATTCACAGACCTTGGATAAGATCTCGGCAAATCCCGGAAGGGAACTCTGGCACACTTACGGTACCCTTATGTACACTACACAGGGTTACGAATTGGGAGATACTCCTGCCAAGTACTTCCAAGAGGGGGTATTTCCGGCCTTTAGGATCTCCGGTGAAGCCATGTTGGACAACTACGAGGTTAAAAACGAGGGTTGTGCCTTGTGTCCTGTCATATGTGGTCATCGGGTAAGGGGCGTCAAGATGGAATATGAGTCTGTGGCAGCCTTGGGTTCTAACTGTGGGGTATTCGACCTAGAGGGGCTCCTTGACGCCGTTGAGGTTTGTAACGAGATGGGGATGGACACGATATCCGCCGGGGTAACGGTGGGGTTTGCCATGTACCTGACCGAAAAGGGGGTCCTTAAGGATGGGATCCGCTGGGGCGACAGCAAGGCCGTGGTGAGGTTGTTGGAGCAGATAGCCTTGAGGGAAGGTATAGGTGACCTATGGGCGGAAGGGACCATGAGGGTAGCCGAGAGGTTAGGGGTTGATCCAGAGGAAGCGGCGCATGTAAAAGGGCTTGAGGTCCCTATGCATGATCCAAGGGCCTTCAGCATGCAAGGGCTGTGTTATGCCACAGGTGTCAGGGGAGCCTGTCACATGAGGTCTGACTACTTTACGGTGGACATAGCTGCGGCCCCCATACCCGAATTAGGGGTTGTGCCAGGTGACAGGTTTGAAGAGAGCGAGCAAAAGGTCAAGATGATGGTAGTGCACCAGAACGTCAAGGAAGTTTGGAACTCAGGGGTTATATGTATGCTCGGTATGTTTGACATAAATGACCTGTGTACCTTTTACGGAGCTATAACGGGGATAGAGCTTAAGCCGCAAGATGTCTCCAATCTCGGTGAGAAGAGCTATATGTTGAAAAGGCTTCTGAACCTGAAGTTGGGGATGACAAAAGGTCATGAGAGGCTCCCCAAAGTTGTAACTATGCCCTTGAAGAAAGGGGGAACTAGGGGTTTTTCGCCCAACCTAAGTAAGACCCTTGAACTTTACTACAGGATTCGACAGCTAAAGGAGGACGGTTATCCTTCTGAGCAGAAATTGGAGGAACTTGGGCTGAAGGAGTTCGTGTAAAAGGGCCGATGCGCATAAGGGCTGTCCTTTCGGCTTTACAGTTCAAGGACCTTTGGTCCAAGTTAGGGGGTAAGGTATTGGAATTGAATCTACCCGAAGGCAGTAGGCTTGAGGATGCCCTTCGCGTCTTATCGGAGAACCTAGGCCTTGACCTCATGGGGATGTTGGAAGGGAAAAAGGTGGTCCTTTTTTACCGTAATTCCGCAGTGTCGATCGATAAGGATAGGGAAAAGGACCTCAAGGAAGGGGAAGAACTTTTATTCATAACCCCTCTTATCGGGGGGTAAAACGCAAAAGGAGGTGGAGTTATGGGAAGGGGTTTGAGGAAATGGTGTACGTTGGCCTTAGGACTTATGGTCCTATTGGCCCTGGGTGTAGTCCAAGCTAAGGACAAGATAGTTATAGGCCAAGCATGGCCCCTTTCAGGACCTGGAGCAGGTGCTGCGAGGGTTTCAGGGGGAATGATATACGAGATGTGGGTAAAGGAAGTAAACAAGGCTGGTGGTATCTATGTAAAACAATATGGTAAGAAGTTGCCTGTTGAGCTCAAGATCTACGATAACGAGACCGATATAGGTAAGACCACCAAGTTGATAGAGAAGTTGATCCTCGAGGACAAGGTGGATTTCGTGCTTCCTCCCTGGGGTACTGCTTTCCTTTATGCTGCTGCAAATATATGTAATAAATACGGTTATATACTTATCGGTGGACCAGGTGGAGCAGCCAAGCTAAAGGAGCTGGACTTACCGTATTTCTTCCAAGTATTGAACTTCTCTGAAACGCAGATGCCTGCCTTGGCCGAGATCTTCAAAGAGGTAGGGGTAAAAAGCATAGCTATGATATATCGCGGCGACTTACACGGTGTGGAGTACGCTGGCATTGCCGGTCCGGTTTTCAAACAGGCGGGCTTTCAAGTCAAGATGATGAAGTCCTTCCCTCCCGATGTCACAAAGGACTTTACGCCATTTCTAAAAGAGGCCAAATCCATGGGGGTGGATGCCTTTTTGGCTGCTTGTTACCCACCTGAGGTCATAGCCATCACAGAGCAAGCGATAGCCACAGGGATCAACTTCAACGCCATGTGGTTCAGTGTGGGTCCTTATGACCCGGTGCTTTACAGGGACAATTTCGGCGTAAACGTAGTAGAAGGTGTAATGGGTGGTGGTGCTTGGAACCACAAATCATCACCAGGAGCCGCTGAACTGGTAAAGTTGCACAAACAGTATTATAAAGTGGAACCCGATTATTGGGGCGCCTTGTATTATTGGTCCTCGCTTCAGCACTTCCAGAAGGCCATAGAAAAGGCTGGGACCTTGGACCAGAAGGCCGTACGAGATGTTTTGGCGACTTCGAAGTTCGACACTGCCCTTGGCCCCTATTGGTATGACGAAAAGAGGATGTTGGCCAAAGAATGCCACCCAGGCGAAGTCGGACAGTGGCAAAAGGGGGTGTTTGAGGTCATAGACAAGAGCCCTAAGAGGACGGCCAAACCCCTTTATCCTAAGCCTGCGTGGCCTACTAAGAAGTAAGGTATCAATTAGAGTAGAGGGCAGGGGGTGAGGAGACCACCCCCTGCCCAATAGGGTGGGTTCGAAAAAAGGCCAAAGGGGTAGGAGGATGGTCTTATTACTGAACGTGGTAATCGGCGGGCTTTTAATGGGTGGTATTTATGCCCTTGCCTCTGTGGGGTTGAGCATGCAATATGGCGTGGGACGGGTACTGAACATAGCCCACGGGGAATTCCTGATGATAGGGGCCTTTTTGGCCTGGACCTTTTATACGAACTGGGCCATAAGTCCATTGCTTACCCTTCCTTGTGCCGCAGCTTTTTTGTTCCTTATAGGTTTTTCACTTGATAGGAGCCTTTTTTCGCGGTTGCGGTACGTATCGCCTTCTATTGAGGCCTTTGAGGCAAGTTCCCTTATGGCGTGTTTTGGGCTTCAGTTTATCATCCAGAACATCGCCATCCTCATCTGGGGGGCTGAATTACGGGGATATAACTACCTGGCCGTACCGGTCAACATAGGTGGTGCGGTCTTTGGGGCAAATAGGCTCATAACTTTGGCCTTTGCCCTGGGGATAAGTTTCGTATTTTACCTTTTCTTGTCCAAGACTCGGCAGGGTAAGGCTATAAGGGCTTCTTCACAGGACATATATGCTGCAGGGCTCATGGGGATAGATATAAAACACGTCTTAAGCCTTTGTTTTGCGTTTGGCGCCATGCTTGCTGGGGTAGCGGGGATACTGATAAGCATGATGTACAGCATTCAGACCACCATGGGCATGGAATATACCGTTATAGCTTTAATTGTGATCGTCCTTGGGGGATTAGGCAGTATAACGGGTAGCCTTATAGGTGGTTTTATCCTTGGTACCATTGGGAGCATTATGAGCTATGTTGAACCAGGGCTGACCCTAGTGGCTTACTACGTGTTGTTTATGATCCTACTGTTGATAAAGCCTACAGGGCTTATGGGGAGTGGGCGATGAAGATACCTAAGGCGGTGGGATTAGGAGGTTTGCTAGTCTTCTTAAGTATCCTCCCTACTATAGGTTCCCCATATTCCATAGTTCTTTTAAGCAATATCTTCATGTACATCGTCCTTACCGTAAGTTGGGTGCTGTTTTCGGCTCCTACAGGGTATATATCTTTGGCATCGGCTGCCTTTTTCGGAGCAGGGATATACTCAGCAGCTGTGCTAAGTTTCAAAGTCCCCTTTGTGATTATTGTGGCAATAGGTGCATCAGTGGGATTCCTTCTGGCGTTGTTTATAGGAGTCCTTACCCTGAGACTTAAAGGCATATACTTTGCTATGTTCACCTTCGGCTTTGTAGAGTTACTCCTCCATTTCGTACTCTGGTATGAAGCGAATATTACAGGTACCACGGGAAGAGTGGTGATGACGCTTTCTAATAAAGAGGTATATTATTTGATGCTTGTTTTATGCGTGTTGCTTATAACAGTAACATACCTTGTTCACCGTTCACGTTATGGAATAGCTTTACGTAGCATAGGCCAAAACGAAATAGCTTCAGAGCATGTGGGAGTAAACGTTGTTAAACTTAAAGTTATCACCTATGCCCTCAGTGCGGCATTTGTGAGTGCTGCAGGTGTAATTATGGCGACAAGGTGGACATACATTGATCCGAAGATAGCCTTTAATCCCCTTTATTCCTTTATACCTATCTTTATGGCTATATTCGGAGGGGTCAGGTATTTATATGGCCCTATAATTGGGGCTATTGTGTTTACTTATCTGCAGGAAGTCCTTACCACGCGTTTCCCCTATTATTACATGTTGACCTTTGGCCTTCTTATGGTGCTTATAATCGCGTATATGCCTGAAGGTATAACTGGGATCATTAGGACCTTATTGAAGCGAAAGGAGGTGGAGGCAGGACATGGCCTTGCTTGAGGGAAAAGGGGTTACCAAGGCCTTTGGCGGTCTCATAGCGGTGAACAAGGTGGATTTCAGGATCGAAAAAGGGGAAATCGTGGGTTTGATCGGTCCAAATGGGGCTGGTAAGACCACCCTTTTTAACCTGATTTCTGGGGCCATTAAGCTTGACAGGGGTGAGATCGCGCTTGAAGGCAAAAAGATAAGCGGCCGTGGGCCTCATGAGATATGTAGGATGGGTATTGCGAGGACCTTCCAAGACGTTAAGGTCTTTGGGAACATGAGCGTACTGGAGAACGTGCTCCTTGGGGCGGTATTCGGAGGAAAGGACGGGAGGTCTATGAGGGAAGCCCAAAAGGTGGCGATGGAGGAAATTGAGTTCTGTGGGCTTAAAGGGTTTGAGAAAGCCTTAGCTAAGGATATTCCCCTGGCCTATCAGAAAAGGCTCGAGGTGGCTAGGGCTTTAGCTACAAGGCCTAAACTCCTCATGTTGGATGAGTTGATGGCAGGTTTAAATCCCACTGAGACCCAAGAAGCCATGGATTTGGTCAAGGCGATAAGGGAAAGGGGGATCACAGTTTTCATGATAGAACATGTCCTTCGTGCCATCATGAACATATGCGAGAGGGTGATGGTGTTGCATTATGGGGAAAAGATAGCCGAAGGCACGCCCCAGGAGGTCTGCTCGAACCCTAAGGTCGTGGAAGTCTATTTGGGGGAGAAGGTATGCTTCGAGTAGAAAAGTTGAGCGTAGCCTTTGGGAAAATCCGGGTTTTATGGGATGTCTCCTTAAGTGTCAACGAAGGCGAGATAGTGGCTATCATCGGGGCCAATGGCGCTGGTAAGACCACTTTGCTGAATGCCATTTCTGGTTTAGTCAAGCCTTTGTCCGGTACCATTGAGTTTATGGGACAACGGATCGATCACCTCCCGCCCCACAAGATCGTGGAGATGGGCATTGTACACATACCTGAAGGGGGAAAGCTGTTCATGGAGATGAACGTGAAGGAGAACTTGGAAATGGGGGCCTTTCCCCCAAGGGCTTGGAAGGATAGGGAAAAGGAGGCACAGAAGCTTTACGAACTCTTTCCCCGTTTGAAAGAGAGACAAAGGCAATTGGCGAGGACCTTGAGCGGAGGCGAAAGGCAGATGTTGGCCATAGCCCGCGGTTTGATGTCGAGGCCACGGCTTTGTATGTTCGACGAACCTTCCTATGGGCTTGCTCCGTTGGTGGTGAGGGAGATCATGGAGGTGATAAAGACGTTACCTGCAAAAGGGATTTCTGTGCTTTTAGTGGAGCAAAACGTCAACCTCGCCCTCGAAGTGGCACACAGGGGTTATGTGCTTGAGAATGGACGGATAGTATTAGAGGGGCCAAGCCATGAACTTTTGCAGACGGAGATGATAAAAAAGGCCTATTTAGGCATGTGAAAATAAAAAGAGGAGGTGTGAGATGGGCGTAAAGGGTAAGGGTTTGAGGGTTATTTTGGGGGTTTTATTGATGATGTGCCTTTTTGTGGTCTCAGCTTATGCGAAAAGGGAAATAGATCCTTTGGTGTCACCGGATTGGGTTGGGGCCAATATCGTAAACCCAAAGTTAGTGATCCTTGATGTGAGGAGCGCTCAGGAATATGCCAAAGGGCACATACCTGGCGCCATAAATGTCCCAGTGGCTTTTCCGGCTTCGGCATGGACTGCGCCAAAGGGCAACGTGGTATTCGAAGTGCCTCCTGACGAAGAGCTCGTAAAGACCATACGCAATGCCGGTATCAAAGAGGACTCATGGGTGGTGATAGTGGGTAGGACCACAGGACCCATGCCCTATTACGCCATGGCTGATGCTACACGGGTTGCCATAACCTTGCTTTATGCGGGTATTGAGAACGTGGCCATAATGGAAGGTGGATTCGACAAGTGGGTGTGGGAAGGGAAGCCCGTTTCAAAAGTAGCCGAAAAACCTAAGCCTAGCGACTTCAAGGGCAACTTCAAAAAGGAGATGTTCGCCACCAAGGAAGAGGTACTAGAGAAGATTGGGAAGGCTGTGATCATAGATTCCCGCGATGCCGATGTTTATTTCGGAGTGAAAACGGAGCCTTGGAGCCCAAGGCCTGGTCACATCCCAACGGCTAAAAGTCTCCCTACGCCTTGGTTGTGGGACATGAGGAAGGACTACGGTGTGTACCGTGAAAGGGAGGTGTTGGCCGAAATGGTGAAGACCTTAATAGGGGAACCAACTGCTGACAAAGAGGTCATCGTATATTGTGGCGTGGGTGGTTATGCCAGCACCATGTACTTTGTCTTAAAGGAGGTCCTCGGTTATCCCAATGTGAAGATGTACGATGGTTCAGCTCAAGAGTGGAACCTAGATCCAAATGCGCCTTTGGTGAAGTTCAAATGGGAATAAGAAAGGGCTGATTGAGATATAAAAAGACCAAATCGAAAAAAACGGAGGTGTAGAGGATGGCGGGGGATTTAGTGCAGGCAATAGCTGACTTACAGGAAGATGAAGCCTTAAAGATCGTAAAGGAGCGCTTGGAGGCCGGGGAGGATCCCCTCAAGATCCTAGAAGATGCGCGGACTGGACTTGAAATTGTAGGAAAGCGTTTTGCAAGTGGTGAGTATTTCATTCCAGATCTTATATATTCAGGCGAGATAATGAGCCAAATTACCGAAATAGTTAAGCCTAAGATCGGAGAAGTCCAGCGCGAGGCCAAAAAATTGGGCAAGGTGGTAATTGGTACTGTAGCGGGTGATATCCATGACATAGGCAAGAACATAGTGGTGTTCATGCTTGAGGTAAACGGTTTTGAAGTGCACGACCTTGGTGTGGATGTGCCGCCTGAGAAGTTCGTCCAGAAGGTGAAGGAGACCGGTGCCACAATTTTGGGGTTAAGCGGTTTCCTTACCTTGGCCTTTGATTCCATGAAGAGGACCATAGAGGCCTTAAAAGAGGCTGGCCTTAGGGAAAGGGTAAAGGTGATGATAGGGGGTGGACAGGTCACTGAAGAGGTAAGGAAGTATACAGGTGCCGATGCCTATGGCAAAGACGCTATGGCGGCTGTGACCATTGCCAAAAGTTGGGTAGGGGCGGCTTAGAATTGGCCTTACCCCTGTGAAAACCAAGTTAAGGAGGTTACGAGGATGGAAAAGAAATGGGAGGAGATGTCCCCTGATGAAAGGAGGGAGTCATTAATACAGAGGTGGCTTTCCCCTAAGGCCCCAGATGGAAGCGATATAAAGTTCAAGAGTCCAGAGGCAGAGGAGGCCTATAAAGCACGGGTGAGGAGGTTAGTGGCAGCCATTAAACTGGAAGAAACACCGGATCGAGTCCCCGTATTGCCGCTTCCCAATATGTTTCCGGTTTACTATTACGGCATAACGGTCCAAGAGGCCATGTACGATTATGAGAAGTGTGGCGCTGCCTTTAGGAAGTTCGTGCTTGATTTTGAACCGGACGCTACTATGGGATGTATGGGGCCTGGTCCAGGGAAGTTTTACGACTTGGTGGATTACAAACTCTACAAATGGCCAGGGCATGGTCTGCCTCCTGATCGTTGTTATCAAGCGGTGGAAGGCGAGTATATGAAGGCAGATGAATACGATATGTTAATCCAAGATCCTACTTATTATTTCCTTACGGTTTATTTTCCTCGTGCCTTTGGGGCGTTACAGGGGTTAAGCCTGTTGGCACCGCCCACAAACGTCTTGGAGTTTTATCCCACCTTTTCAGCTGTCAATTTCATCCCCTTTGCCCTCCCGCCGGTTCAAGAGGCCCTAAAGGTTATGGCGGAGGCAGGAGCTGAGGTATTGCGATGGTTGGAGGCTGTGGTTGCGTGGAACGTAGACATAATATCCAGTGGTTACCCCTTGCTTGCTGGTGGTGGATGCAAAGCCCCCTTTGACATGATAGGGGATACTTTGAGGGGGACCAAAGGGATAATGCTTGACATGTACCGACAACCCGATAAACTCCTCCAGGCTTTGGAAGCCATGGTGCCCTTTATGGTGAGGATGGGGGCTTCAGCGGCAAAGATGAACGGCAATCCCATGGTCTTCATCCCCCTTCACAAGGGTGCTGATGGGTTCCTTTCTGACCAACAGTTTAAGACCTTTTATTGGCCGACCTTGAAAAAGGTCATCCTTGGGCTCATCGAGGAAGGTTGTATACCTTTGCTCGTGGCAGAAGGCGGTTACAACTCGAGGCTTGAGACAATAGCCGACCTGCCTAAAGGGAAGGTAGTGTGGATGTTCGATCAAACGGATATGGCGAAGGCCAAAAAGGTCCTGGGAGATGTAGCCTGTATCATGGGGAATGTACCCACGGATTTGCTCATAGTTGGAACCACCCAGCAGGTCAGAGATTACGTGAAAAAGCTCATCGACGACTGCGCACCAGGGGGAGGATTTATACTTGCAAACGGGGCCTTCTTTGACGAGGCGAAGGCAGAGAACATCAAAGCAATGGTCGATTTTGCCAAAGAGTACGGTGTATACCGAAGGTAGTGGTAGCAAATGCCCATCTGTAAAGGGATCTCGCTGCCCCTAAACCCTGAGGAGGTGATAAAGCGCTTTAAGGGCGGAAGGGGGGAAAGGGCAAAGGCTTTGGCCTTCGAAGTCCTTGAGGAGAGCAGGGCGCTCATCGACCCTGGAGTCGCCTGGGAAGAATATCCGGTAATGGGCTTAAAGGACGGAGAAGCCTTCCTTGAGGGCGGTTGGACCCTTCGCCTTTTGGTCCAACCGCCCTCAAGGGGAAAGGTGGAAAGGGTTGTTGCTTTGGCTGGTACCATAGGGGATAAGATCGAGCAATGGGTATCTAGACTTTTCAAAGGCGGTGAGGCTTTAAAGGCTACAATAGCGGACCTTGTAGGCAGCCTTTACGTGGAAGTCCTAATGGATAGGGCCTGTGAATGTATGAGCAGGTATGCGCTGGGTTATGGTCTTAGGTCTAGTCACCTTTTTAGCCCAGGTATGCCGGGCATGCCCCTTGAAGAACAGCCTAAGTTGGTGGAGATGGCCAAGGGGGCACGTGTAGGCATCCACACTACCGAAAAGGGCATGATGGTCCCGGAGAAGTCCTTCTGTGGAGTTATAATCTTAGGGGAAGACGTCCCCAGTTGGGATAGACATGTTTTCTGTAAACGTTGTGCCTTACGGGACAGTTGCCCTTTCAGAAGTGAAATAATTCATGGCCTTTAAGGTCTTTTTCGAACCTATGGGTAAAAGCGGTGAATGTATGGAAGGCGAAACCGTACTCGAATGCGCTCATCGTCTCGGTATTTCACTGCTCAGTTCCTGTGGTGGAAGAGGAGTATGTGGAAACTGTCGAGTGAGGGTTTTAGAGGGTGAGGTCAATGGACCTACGGCTTCTGAAAGGGAGTTCTTCGAACAAAAGGAACTTCAATCAAACTGGAGGCTTGCTTGTCAAGTCTCACCCCTGTCGCATTTGCGGGTTTTTGTGCCTTTGGAGTCCTTAGGATTTGCCGAAAGGTTCCAAGTGGAGGGAATGGAAAGGGGGGTAGAGTTTAAGCCTGTGGTGAGGGCTAAAGAGGTCTCCCTTATCCCTCCTTCTTTGAACGACGTACGGGCTGATGTGGACAGGGTTGTGGACGCCTTAGCTGAGGGGGGCGTGGAACTTGAGTCTGTTGACCTTTTGGCTTTGAAAGAAGCAGGAAGGTCGTTGAGGAACTGGGGGTGGAGGGCAAAGGCGGTGGTTTGGAAGAAGGAGTTAATAGGCCTCCTTCCAGGGACCTCCTCTCCTCTTGGTGTGGCTGTTGACTTGGGGACTACTAAGATCGCCCTCTATCTCCTCGATCTCGAAGGGGGTAAGACGCTTTCTTCGATGGGCGTACTTAACCCACAGGTCACTTTTGGGGAGGATGTCATTACCCGGATACAGAAGGCAAGGTCTTCTCCAGAGAAGGCCGAAGAGCTGAAGCGGGTGGTCCTTGAAGCCGTAAACGGAGCCGTGGACGAACTTCGGAAGGGGGTAGGCGCTGAGCCGAGTCAGATAGTAGAGATGGTCTTTGTGGGCAATACGGCCATGCACCACCTCTTTTTGGGTTTGCCTGTGGACTGGCTTGCCCAATCCCCTTTTGTTCCGACTTTGAACAGGGCCTTTTCCTTAAAGGCCCGTGAGCTCGGCCTGAAAGTGGCAACAGGGGCTTATATGCATTTTTTGCCAAACATAGCGGGTTTTGTGGGTAGCGATCATGTAGCGGCCTTACTTGCCAGTGGCGTCTTAGAGGAAAAGGGGCCGTTGTTGCTTTTGGACATTGGTACGAACACTGAGATATCGCTGATCAAAGAGGGCAACATCCATACCGTTTCTACCCCTTCGGGACCGGCCTTTGAGGGGGCTCATCTGAAGTACGGTATGAGGGCCCTTGCGGGAGCCATCGAACGGGTTAGGATTGCCCACGGGAAGGTTTGGTATAAGACCATTGGGGATCTCCCTCCCCGGGGTATTTGTGGTTCAGGGATAATCGATGCGGTTGCTGAGCTCTACAGGGCAGGCCTTCTAGATGAGAGGGGAAGGTTTGTAGACGGCCACCCCAACTTCAGAGAAGTGGACGGCGTGAAGGAGTTTTTATTGGTTGAAGGGCCCGAAGCCGAAGGTAGGACCTTGTCCATAAGCCAAAAGGACGTACGGGAACTCCAATTGGCGAAGGCATCCATAAGGGCAGCAATAGAGGTGTTATTGAAGGAGGCACGTTGTGACTACGAAGAACTTGAAAAAGTAGTGATAGCAGGTGCTTTTGGTACCTATATAAGCATAAGGAGTGCCCTTACCTTAGGGATGTTTCCTCCCCTGCCCCTTGAGAAGTTCCTGCAGGTGGGCAATGCCGCTGGGATAGGGGCGAAGATGGCCCTTTTGTCCGAAAGAAAGCGCAAAGAGGCCGAAAGCATAGCGAGTAAGGCTCGCTATATAGAGCTTGCTGCTACTGATCTTTTCCGAGGGTATTTGCTTGAAGCCTTGGCCTTAGGCGAATATCGGTTTGACCATAAAGGCAGGAGGTGTTGAATGGAAACTAGGATTTCCAGCGCTACAAAGGAAGTAGTCATTTCCCCCTCAAGGCCCACTGTGCTTATCGGTGAGAGGATAAACCCTGCGGGTAAAAAACGCCTCCAAGAAGCCCTGAAGTCAGGCGACCTGAGCTTAGTGCGTGAAGAGGCCATCATGCAAGTACAAGCGGGGGCGGACGTCCTCGACGTATGCGTGGGGACCTTTGGCGTAGACGAGGTCAAGCTTTTGCCTGAAGCCGTGAAGGTGATCATGGAAGCTGTAGATGTCCCTTTGTGCATAGACAGCGCAAATCCTAAGGCCCTTGAGGCGGCCCTTAAGGTTTACAAGGGAAAGGCCCTTGTTAACTCGGTCACTGGGGAAGAGCGATCTTTAAGGGAGGTCTTACCAATAGTAAAGGACTACGGAGCAGCGGTCATAGGCCTTGTGCAAGACGACGAAGGTATTCCCAAAGATGCCGACAGGAGGGTGGCCATAGCCCATAAAATTGTGGAAAGGGCTGAAGCCTTAGGGATTGACCGAAGTGATGTGGTGATAGACTGCCTCGCCTCTTCTGTAGGTGCGGACCTTTCTGCTGGGAAGGCCGTCCTTGAGGCCATAAGGAGGGTAAGGGAGGAGCTTGGGGTCAACATCACCCTGGGGGCTAGCAACATCTCCTTTGGTCTTCCTGACAGGGAGCTTCTGAACAGGACTTTCATATCCATGGCCATAGCTTTTGGTGCTACATGTTTGATAGTGGACGTGGCACAGGTTAGGGCCGCAGCAGTAGCTGCAGATCTCATCCTAGGGCGCGACCCCAGGGCGCGCAGATATATTTCCCTTTATAGGGAACGCCCATATGGAAAGTGAAGGAGGTGCGAGATGAAGAGATTGGCGTTGTTTTTGGTCTTCATTTGGTCACTTTTTGCCTTTTTGGCCCAGGCTAAGGAGAAGTTAGTAATAGGTCAAGCCTGGCCTCTGACAGGTCCCCTTGCTGGTGCTGCGAGGCTTTCGGCTGGGACCACTTACGAGATGTGGGTAAAGGAGGTGAACAAAAAAGGGGGAATTTACGTGAAACAATATGGTAAGAGGCTTCCTGTAGAGCTTAAGGTTTACGACAATGAAAGCGATATAGGGAAAACGGTGAGGTTATTGGAAAAGTTGATTCTGGAAGATAAGGTGGACTTTGTACTACCTCCTTGGGGGACTGCATGGCTTTACGCTGCAGCCAACGTCTGTAACAAATACGGTTATGTGCTAATTGGAGGTGCTGGTGGAGCTACAAAACTTAAGGAGCTTACCCTGCCTTACTTTTTCCAGGTTTTAAACTTCGCCGAGACCCAAGGGCCGGCTTTGGCCCAGATATTTAAGGAGGTAGGGGTAAAGAGTGCGGCTATCTACTACAGAAGCGACCTACACGGTCTGGAATATGCTGGGATATTAGCCCCTTATTTCAAACAACTGGGGATCCAAATAAAGGTCATAAAAGGCTTTCCTCCTGATGTAGTAAAGGACTTTACGCCCTTCTTAAAAGAAGCAAGTGCAGCAGGGGTTGATGCATTTGTTGTTGCCTGTTATCCACATGAAAGCGTGGCAATTACCGAACAGGCCATAGGTTCGAACATAAACTTTAACGCTATTTGGTTTAGCGTTGGGCCTTATGATCCTGTAGTGTACAGGGATACCTTTGGTTCCAACGTAGTGGAAGGGGTAATGGGTGGAGGTGCGTGGAACGCCAAATCGTCCCCTGGGGCAGCGGAACTTGTCAAAAAACACAAGGAATACTTTGGAGTAGAACCCGCATATTGGGGTACCCTTTATTTTTACTCTTCTCTGGAACATTTCCAACAGGCCATAGAGAAGGCAGGTACCCTTGACCAGAAGGCCGTAAGGGACGTCTTGGCAAAAAGCAAGTTCAACACATCCCTGGGCCCCTATTGGTATGACGAAAGGCAAATCCTAGCAAAAGAATGTCACCCTGGACAGATCGGACAATGGCAAAAAGGCATCTTCGAGGTAATAGACACAGGCCCAAAACGCACAGCACCACCTGTTTACCCAAAGCCCAATTGGCCTAAAAAGAAATAAATGGAAGTTGGGGAAGGTTTGAATACCACCAATTACAGGGGAAAATGCCTATGTCTGTTTTTCGATAGGCAGCATTTAAAATTACTGTTCGATATTGTCATCGTTTTAAAAAATACCATTGACAATTGTGGGGCTGATATGATAAAAGGTAAAGCCGCACAACTTAGGTGATTTCGGTAAGGAAAAGCAGATGCAAGAGGTGGAAATTATTGTAGTAGATGATGTGTGGCTTTCTTTTGGAGGCGTTACTGCTTTGGCAGGGGTAAGTATCGGTTTAAAAAGGGGTGAGATTTTAGGGTTAATTGGGCCAAATGGAGCGGGGAAGACTGCGCTTTTGAACTGCATAACTGGGTTTTATGTACCGCAAAGAGGGCGGATTTATTTTGATGGTCGTGATGTTTCGCGTTTGAAGCCTTATGAACGTGTGAAGTTGGGGATAGGTAGGACTTTTCAGAACATAGGGCTTTTTGCTGGTTTAACGGTTTTGGAGAACATAATGGCTGCCAGACACATATTCATGCGTCAGAATTTGTTGACGGCGGCGTTGTATTGCGGTTGGGCGAAGCGTGAAGAGGCGATGCATAGGGAAGCCGTGGAGGAGATCATAGACTTTTTGGATTTACAGCCTTGGCGTAAGAAAGTGGTGGCATCTTTGCCTTATGGGCTGCGTAAGAGGGTGGAGTTGGGTAGGGTGATGGCCATGGAGCCAAAGGTCCTTTTGTTGGATGAACCCATGGCGGGGATGAACCGTGAGGAAAAGGTAGAGTTACTGGGTTATATACTTGCCCTTTTCAAAGGGGGAAGGAAGGGCTATGAGGCCTGTAAGGTTTTGCGGGAAGGAGTTCAAAGTGTGATCTTTGTAGAGCACGATATGGGGATAGTTATGAACCTTGCGCATAGGATAGTGGTCCTTGACTTCGGGGAGAAGATCGCAGAGGGTTCCCCTGACCAAGTGAGGAACGATCCAAAGGTGATAAAGGCCTATCTCGGGGAAGGATGAGCCTACTTCAGGTAAAAAACATCGACGTTGTTTACAAAAAGGTCATAAAGGTGCTGGAAAACGTGAGCTTAAGGGTTGAAGAAGGGCAGATAGTGGCCCTTCTTGGCCCTAATGGTGCTGGTAAAACTACCACCTTGAGGGCAGTGTCGGGTACGCTGAGGGCCGAGGGGGGTGAAGTTGTAAAGGGGTCGATTGAGTTCAAGGGCGTTGCTATAAACGGCATGTCGCCTGAAAAGGTGGCGGCCATGGGGATCTCCCAGGTCATGGAAGGGCGCAGGGTACTCGAACACCTCACCGTGGAAGAAAACCTTTTGGTAGGCGCCTTTATGCGGAAGGACAAAAGGGAGGTCAAGGAGGACCTCGAACGCGTTTATCAATGGTTCCCACGGCTCAAAGAACGGAGGAAGCAGGTAAGCGGATATCTTTCTGGAGGCGAGCAGCAGATGCTCGTAATAGGACGTGCGTTGATGGCAAGGCCTAAGCTTATGTTGTTGGACGAGCCTTCCTTAGGGCTGGCCCCTTTGATCGTAAAGGAGATATACAAGATCATCAGTAGGATAAACCAGGAGACTAAGACCGCCATGCTCTTAGTAGAGCAAAACGCCAAGATAGCCCTTGAGATAGCTGATTACGGCTATGTGATGGAAAACGGCACCATAGTGTTAGAGGGTAAGGCCTCCGACCTTAAGGAATCAGAGATGATAAAGGATTTCTATTTGGGCATGCGAGCCGGAGTACTAGAAGGGAAAAGGCCTAGATGGAAGGAGGTTTACTACCTGTAGGAGGTGAGGCCATCGGAGGACTTTTCTCTGCACTTCTGGACAACGCAAGGCGCTTTCCCGAAAAAAAAGTGGCCATTGCCCAAAAGAGAAGGGGGATCTGGGTCGGTTATTCATGGAAGGAGTATGCGGAGCTAATAATGAGGGCGGCCTCTGCCTTGAAGAAGATAGGGGTCAAAGAAGGGCAAAAGGTGTTGTTGTTTGGGAGGAACTCTCCCGAATGGTATATCTCCGAGTTGGCTTTATATGGGCTTGGGGCTATGCCCATTACCCTATACGGTAGGATGGATGAGGAAGCAGTGAGGTCTTTACTGCCTGAAGGTTTGGATTTTGCCTTGGTACAAGGAAAGGAGGAGTTGGGGAAGCTTGTGGCAGTCTTTGGAAGGCCCCCTGAGAAGGTGGTCTACTGGGATTACAGGGAGATGGAAGGCGAGGAGAGAGGGGCTATATGGTTTTGGGACCTTTTAAAGGAGGAGAAGGGGGCTTTTGAACTGCCAGAAACCGCTCGGGTCCTTCAGCCTCTTTTCTTCGTGATATGCGCTGGTAGTAGCAAAGGGCCAAGGGGGGTTTTCGTAAAGGAGCAGGTACTTTTGGATAGTGCAAAGGCGTTTTTAAGGCTTGAGGAGTGGTCTACGAAGGATAGGCTTATGCCCTTCCTTCCACCAGTGAGGTCGGTGGATAAGGTATTTACCATATATGGCCATATTTTAAGTGGGAGTTCGCTTTTGATAGCGGAAAGAGAAGAGACTTATGCAGAGGACTTCAAGGAGGCGCATCCCTCGGTGGTTTACTTCACAGCCAGGGTATGGGAACGCCTTTACAAGGGGGCTAGCCAGAGGCTCAAAGGGCTTAGGGGTTTTAAAAGGAATTGGGGCCTAAAGGTTCTGAAAAGGGAGCTAGGTCTTGATGGAGTAAAGTTCTGTTACAACATAGGTCCCTTTTTAAGTGGGGAAGTTTATGAGTTCCTAGGGGAAATGGGCCTTGAGTTGAAGAACATCTATTGGAAGGCTGAGCTAGGTCCCATAACCCTGACTAGAGGAAAGGGAGGGACGTTGAGGGTAGGCAAACCTTTGATAGGGCGTGAGGTTTCCGTGGAGGAAGGAGAATTGGTGGTTTCGATCCCTTCAAATGGGGTAAAGGGCTTCAGAACTGGCGACCTTGGAATTTTATCCCCTGAAGGTGAGGTCCTTCTGCTGGGGAAAAGAGGGGAGCATGTGGAATTAAATGGCAAACAAGTTCCCTTAGGGCTTATAGAGAGCGTTTTACGGCTTGAGCCCTTTGTGTCAGATGCCTTGGTGTTGCAATTGGAGAAAGGATGGCTTGGGGTTTTCCTTTGCCCAGATGAAGAACGCCTTGCCGATTGGGCCAGGGAGAGGGGGTTAGGGGTTACCTCGAGGGCGGAGCTTTATGAGATAGAGGAGATAAAAGAGCTTTTCAAGGAAACCGTAAAAGGAGTGGGGGAGAAGATGGGGGTTAATTTCAAAGGGCTTTGTATTTTACCGAAGTCGGGTTTCCGGGTAAGTGAAGGCGAACTTTTGGTTAACGGACATTTAAACAGGGAAAGACTCAAAGAAAGGTTCAGGGAAGTGCTAGCGCAGATGGGAAGATACGAGGGGAATCTCCAAGTGGAGATAGAAGGGACTAAACTTATGGTTAGGTTAGCGCTTATGGAGGGGGTAAAAGCATGACCTTCTTCCTTCAACTTGTGGTCACTGGGATAGCGCTAGGGATGATATACGCGCTTATAGCTATAGGCTTTGTGATCATAGTGAAGAGCTCCAATGCCTTCAACATAGCACAAGGGCATTTCGTAATGCTTGGGGGGTACCTTGGGTATACCTTTTTGGCTGTGTTGAAGTTCCCCCTTTGGCTCTCCATATTGGCTATAGTGGCAATAGCTTCTTTAGGGGCGTTGGCTATAGAGCGCCTTACCCTAAGGCCCTTAATCGGCAAGCCTGTGGTTTCTGTGATTATGCTGACCATAGCCTTAGCGAGCATTATAGAAGGGTTGGTTACCCTTATTTGGGGAGGGCAGTACAAGACCTACCACGGTTTTTTGCCCACCATGGCCTTCAAACTGGGCAAAGTATCGATCCCCTCTGAGCCCACCATCGGCTTTTTGGTATCAGCGGTGACTGTGGGGGCGTTATTGGTCTTTTACAAATACACCAAGCTCGGTTTAGGTATGAGGGCTACTGCAGAGGACCTCCTTGTAGCCCAAACCTTGGGGATTAAGGCCGTCGTAGTAAACCAGGTTTCTTGGGTGATTTCCTTTGTAGTGGGAGCTATTGGGGGGATATTGCTCGGGGCGATATCCGGTGTCATGGTTCCCTTGGCGGAGATAGGTCTTAAGGCCTTCACAGTAGCCCTTTTGGGTGGGGTAGATTCGGTGGGAGGAGCTCTTTTGGCGGGGATAGTGCTTGGGGTACTGGAGAACCTAGCCTCCGGTTATTTGGACCCCTATTTGCCCAGGGGAGGTGTTGCTAGTGTCTTCCCATTTATAGTGATGATACTTGTGCTTACGGTTAGGCCCTATGGCTTCTTCGGCTTAAAGAAGATAGAAAGGGTGTAGAAGGATGCGTCCCACGGGTTTACACACGTATGCTCAAGAACTGGACCTCCTTAAGGGCAGAAGCCAATGGATTTCGTTTTTGGCCTTTATAGGGGTTGCAGTCCTGGTCCCGCGATTTGTTTCCGATAGGGTCCTCACCATACTGACCATGATAGGCATATCGGTGATAAGCGCCCATGGGCTTAATCTACTTACAGGTCTGTGTGGCCAAGTATCCTTGGGACATGTCGCCTTTATGGCCGTAGGTGGGTATGTGTGTGGAATCCTCACCGCAAAGGTTGGCCTTTCCTTTTGGGTGGCCTTCCCCCTTGGAGCCCTTGCAGCGGGGTTGGTCGGCCTTATTTTCGGGCTACCCTCCCTCAGGATAAAGGGATTTTACCTGATAATGTCGACAATTGCCGCCTATTTCATCATCATATGGTTTATATTGCAGCTGTATCATATAACGGGGGGACCAGACGGATTAGCGGTGCCGAGACCGAAAATAGGGGGATTTGAGTTAAGCAGTAAGGTAAGCTATTTCTACCTTGTTTTAGCGGTAGCTGTAGTTGCCACATTATTTGCTCACAATATAAGCCGTAGTAGGATAGGCAGGGCCTTTATAGCCATAAGGGATTTCGACATTGCAGCTGAGGCTATGGGAGTTAACCTTTGGTTTTACAAACTACAGGCCTTTTTCATCGGTTGCGTCTATGCAGGAGCAGCAGGGGCGCTACTGGTACATTATTATAGCTTCGCAAGCGTTGACCAATTTCCCTTTATGGATTCCGTTTGGTATTTAGCCATGTTGATAGTCGGGGGGATGGGCAACACTTGGGGGGCAGTGGTAGGGGCTGCGGTTTTAAAGTTATTGGACGAACTCGTTACCATTATAGGGCCCATATTGGCTGGCATGTTCCCTGCAGTGGCTGCGCAGTTTGCAGCGGCCTTAAGTCTAATAGTACGCGGAGTGGTGATCGTGCTTTTCCTCATATTTGAACCGAGGGGGTTATACCATGGGATAGAAAGCTTAACGTTTTACATAAAAAGATGGCCCCTAAGGGGTGAAGAGAGGACAATATAGGAAAGGAGGTGGTTCCATGAAAAAGTTATTGTTTATAGTTTTGTGTTTTGCGTTGGCCCTTTTAGGGACAGCTACAGCAGGTTGGTCTAAGAAGAAGCTCCTTATAGGAGGGTCTTTTGCCCTCACAGGTGCGTATGCGGAAGACGCTGCAGCGGTCTTAATGGGTTTTGAGGACTATGCTAGGTATGTCAACGAAACCAAGCGTTTAGCCCCCTGGAGGCAGGAAACCTGGCCAAAGGATATAGAACTAGAAGTAGTCTGGAGGGATGACGAACTTAAACCTGCTAAGGCCCTTTCTATTTATGAGGAGCTTAAAGGGAAGGGGATGCTGGTCTTCAGGGTGTCAGGTTCGCCACAGGCTGTGGCTTTAAAGGAAAAGCTCATGCGCGATAGGATGATGGCTACTAGCATGGCCACTGGAGCTTACCTAATGAAACCAGAGCCTGGTACTATATTGAGCTATTACCCCATTTACACTGATACCCTTGCGGCAATTGCCGATTGGTTCAAGGAAAATTGGAAGGAGAGCCGTAAGCCTAGGGTAGCTTACCTTTTGGCAGATAACCCTGCGGGTAAGTCAGTGGAGATCCCCGAAATGCAGCAATACCTTGAGAAGGCAGGATATGAGTTTGTTGGCAGGCAATACGTCCCCCTTGTACCTACCACTCCTCCTACGACCCAACTTATGTGGTTGAAGGAGAACAAAGTGGACCTTGCCCTCTGTTGGATGATAAATCCTGGTGGACAGCCTACAATCAAAGAAGCCGTGCGCTTGGGCATGGGGCCGCACTTGGATTACAAGATCGTGTTCGGTTTTGCCACCCCTATGCACTTACAGGTCTTTGTGCCTGCCATGGGTGCTGAACTTGCGGAGGGGGTAGTGGTTGGTGGCGGCTTCCCTGCGTGGGATGAGGATTGTCCAGGCATGAAGTTCATACACGAGCTGTTAAGGAAATACAGACCCACTTATGATCCTCCAAAGAAAGTACCCCATGTGATGTACATGGCGGGGATCATCGAGGCCATGGTACAGGTGGAGGCTGTAAGGCTTGCTATGCAAGAGGTGCCCTTTGAGAAACTCAAGCCCGTTGACGTTTTGGAAAAGGGCGTTTGGAGGATAAAGAACCTCGATACAGGAGGGCTGACCAATACGCCACTTACCTATGGTCCAGACAAAGTCGAAGGCATAGACGCTTGTCGCGTCGATCAAGTAAGAAAGGGGAAGATAGTCAAAGTAGGCCTTTACCCCTTAAGGCATCTGTATTGATGTGACCAAATAAGAACCCGGACGTCAGAAGCCCTCGTCCGCTTCTTGGACGAGGGCTTCCTTTTAGGTATA
>CAZSWV010000001.1:70890-195676 GCA_964611295.1 uncultured Thermodesulfobacteriota bacterium
CCGGACGTCAGAAGCCCTCGTCCGCTTCTTGGACGAGGGCTTCCTTTTAGGTATATTTCTTTTAGGTATAATTGTGATAAATATCACGAACAGGAGGTTTAAGATGCCCCATCATACCGTTTGGAGCGTTTTTCAAGCGGTTGCGGAAGAACATGCCCATCGTACAGCCTTGATCTACCTTGGGACAGAGTACAGTTATGGCGAACTATGCGGCCTTGCAGAACGAGTGGCTGGGGGGCTGTATCGGTTAGGCGTTCGCAAAGGGGAGCGGGTCATGGTGTATTTGCCCCATTGTCCACAGTGGGTGATCAGTTGGTTTGCTATACAAAGGCTTGGAGCAGTGGCAGTACCTGTTACCCATTTTTACGGTACTGAAGATCTGTCCTATATAAGGGAGGATAGTGGTTCAAAGGTCATCTTTTGTTGTGAGGCGAATTTCCCTAATGTAGAACCCTTATTGGCAAAGGGTGATTTTGAAAAGGTGGTTTTCGCCAATACGGCCGATCATGTGCCTTGGTGGAAAGAGTTATTTTTTGAGTCTGTGTCCAAGGCAAAGGCTACGCAGAGGCCAGAAGGAACCATAGGCTTTGACGAGCTGGTGGTGCAAGGGGGTGAAGTACCGAAAGTCGAGCTGGAGGAGGGGGATTTAGCGGAAATCCTTTATACCAGTGGAACAACAGGACTGCCCAAAGGCGTTCCCTTCAGCCACAGGGTATTTGTGTGGTCCACACGGGTTGAGAGGGATATGGTAGCCAAGGTAGTCCCTAGGGGCAAGGCCGTGATCTTACAGGGTTCGCCCCTTTATCACATCTTGGGACAGGCCCAAGGGCTTGCAGGCCTACTGGCGGGTGATGCCTTGGTTTTGTTACCGAGGATGGACATAGAGGATGTTTTGGCCCATATAGATCGCTACCGCGTGACCAATGTCTTCGGCACCCCTACCTTTTACAGGATGATGTTAGAGCACCCAAAGGTCGATAAATACGACTTGAGTTCCCTAAAATGGTGTTACAGCGGTGGCGATTACCTTCCGCCTGCTCTGATAGAACGATGGAAGGCAAAGACAGGTAAGTACATCTACCAAGGACTAGGAGCCACAGAGGCATGTGGAGGGATCACCATGACACCTGGTGATGAGGAAATCCCTGAAGGGAGCCTGGGGAGGGTCTTGCCTAGTTGGCAGGTAAAGCTAGTTGATCCCGATACTATGGAAGAGGTAACTTTACCTGGTCAAGGAGAACTCCTGATCTCTTCGGACCACATGATAGAGGGATACTGGAACAAGCCCGATGAGACTTCCAAGAGCTTTGTCCAGTTGGGTGGGAGGCTTTGGTACCGTACCGGTGACATAGTGAGGATCGACGATAAGGGCTGGGTCTTCTTTGTGGATAGATCCGGAGACATCATAAAACATAAGGGATATAGGGTGGTACCATCAAAGGTAGAAAGGGTCCTGACTGAGCACCCTGCAGTTGCAGCTGCCTGTGTAATAGGAATCCCTGACCCTGAAGTAGGCGAAAAGATCAAGGCCCTGGTCATAAGGAAGACCGATGGTCCCGAAGTTAACCCTGAGGGTTTAATAGAGTGGTGTAAACAAAAACTCGCCCCTTATGAGGTCCCTCATTGGGTCGAGTTCCGCGAAACCCTTCCCGTTTCACCTTCGGGCAAGATCTTAAGACGACGCGTAAGGATGGAAGAGCGGGAAAAGGCAAAGGCATCTAAATAAAACTGAATTTTAACCTCGGGGAAAGTATGAGAGCGGAGGCCTAAAACCTCCGCTCTTTTTTTAAACCCCTTTTTGCCTCTCTCCCTTTATTTGGATATTCCAAGTTGACAAGAAGCCCCTGTTGGGCTAATAAGTGGTAGAAAGTGGTATAAAGTGGAGGGAAATTGTTCAGGGGGCGTTTTGAGCACACCGTTGATAGCAAAGGGCGTGTAAGTATACCTGCGCGTTTCAGGGAGGTTTTGCAAACCCAATATGGCAGTGAGGAGTTGGTTTTGACCGTTTATGATTCCTGTGTGGTGGCCTTTCCTTCGGCAGAATGGCGGAAGTGGGAGGAGAAGCTTCGAGAGCTTCCGCTTTTACGGCAAGAGACCAAAAGGTTTTTTAGGTATTTTCTGTCGGGTGCTGTTGATTGCAGTTTAGATCCGCAAGGTCGTCTTTTAATACCCGCCCATATGAGGGCGCAAGTGGGGTTGAAGAAAGAGGTGGTATTGGTGGGCATGCTCAAGGGTTTTGAGATTTGGGATAAAGAGGCCTGGCGCCAGGAAATGGAGAGGTGCCAGCAATTATTTGACCGTGTGAGCGAGACCATTGCCGAATGGATGGGGTTTTAGATGGCGGCTTGTGTCGACCTTGGTGCAGAGGGGAGGCAAGAGTTTGCGGTCCACAAGCCTGTGATGGTGAAAGAGGTCCTCGAACAGTTGCGAGCCAAAGAGGGGGGGATATTTGTAGACCTCACAGTTGGTGAGGGAGGGCACGCGGAGAAGATCTTGGAGAGTTCCCCAGAGTCCTTATTGATTGGCCTTGATTGGGATGAGGAGATCCTAGAGAGGGCTAAAGCTAGGCTTTCACGTTTCGGTGGCAGGGTCGTTTTGGTGAAGGAGAATTTTTCACGAGTGGACGAGGTACTTGAAGACCTTGGGATAAAAGAGGTGGATGGAATTCTCCTTGACCTCGGTCCTTCTACCTTTCATTTCGTCAGACCAGAAAGGGGGTTCAGTTTTCAATTAGAGGGGCCTTTGGACATGAGGATGGACAGGAACAAACCCCTTACAGCCTTTCAGATCGTAAATACCTGGCCTTTGGAGGAAGTGAGGAAGATCATCCGCTTTTACGGAGATGAAAAATGGGCTTCAAAGATCGTCAAGGCCATAGGTGAAAAGAGGATGAGGGGTGGGATAAGGACCACAAAAGAGCTTGCGCAGCTTGTATCCGAAGTGATCCCAAAGCGTTATCACCCAGAAGACATCCATCCAGCCACCAAGACCTTTCTCGCCTTAAGGATAGCGGTCAACGATGAGGTAAAGAACTTAAAAGAGGTTCTCGAACGGGCACCTTTCTGCTTGAAGAAAGGAGGTAGAATGGTGGTAATTTCCTTTCATTCTCTGGAACATAGGACTATCAAAGAGGTCTGGGGCAGACTTTCCAAAGATTGCATATGTCCTCCATGGTTCCCCCAATGTGTATGTGGGGGAAACCGTAAGGTCATAGAGGTATTGACGAAAAACCCCCTCAGGCCTTCCGAGGAAGAGGTGAAAGCCAACCCGAGGTCCAGGAGTGCTCAAATGAGGGTGGCCGAGAGGCTTTAGATGAAGGCCTTTTTCTTCGGCGTATTGATGCTCTTGGGGGCATTGCTTTTCCTTACCTGGATTAGGGTAGAAGTAATCCATTTGGGTTATGTCGTTACACGTTTGGAAAAGGAAAGGCAAGGCCTCCTTGAGAGGAAAAAGGAACTCACCCTTGAAAAGGAACTGCTTACTTCCCCTAAAGAACTTGAACAAAGAGCCATAGAGGAACTCGGCATGAAGTATCCGGAAGACAAGGAGGTGTTGATAATTGGTGACTAAGGGCGAGGTACGGGGGGGTAAGGGAAGGTTTGTCTTTGCAGCAGTTTTGGTGATGGGCTTTATGTGTTTATTGGAAGTTAAGGCTTTACAGCTTCAAGTCCTTTCAAGGGATGAATTCCTCCAAAGGGCCAAAAGGCAATACTTTTCAAAAGTGACCCTTCCGTCTAAAAGGGGAAGGATTACCGATAGGGAAGGCAGAGTGCTGGCCATAAGTTTATTCGTTCCCTCTATATATGCCTTGCCGGATCTTGTAGAGGACAAGGAAGGGACTGCCAGGTGCCTTTCAGAGGCCTTAGGGATCCCCTTAGACGATGTGAGGCGCAAGCTTTACTCCTTCAGGAAGTTTGTGTGGATAAAGAGGCACGTAAGCCCTGAAGAGCTGACGAGGTTAAAATCCCTTAAGTTAAAAGGGATCAGTGCGGTCGAAGAACCAAAGAGGTTTTACCCTTACAAGGAACTTGCAGGTCCCCTCCTCGGATTTGTGGGGGTTGACCATGAAGGACTTGAGGGGATAGAGAAGGCTTTTGACAGTTGGCTTAAAGCCCCTCCACTGGAGGTAGTCCTCGAAAGAGATGCCCTTGGTAGGTTCGTAAGTTTTCCTTCTGAGGCAGAGGAGGCCTCTGCTTGGGATCTGAGGCTTACGATAGATATCAAACTCCAATACGTAATGGAGAGAGAGCTGAAAAACGCGGTTGAGAAGGCCGAGGCACAGGCAGGCGTAGGGATGATATTGGATCCCTACAACGGTGAGGTATTGGCCATGGCCTCAGTTCCCTCCTTTAACCCGAATTGCTTTCAAAAATACCCGCCTTCTAGGTGGAAAAACCTTGCAACCCTTGGCTTGTTCGAACCGGGAAGCTTGATAAAGCCCTTTTTGGTCGGGGCAGCTTTAGAAGAGAGGGTGTTGGGTCCAGAGGACGTTTTGTTTTGTGAAGGTGGCAAATATCGGGTTGCCGATGTCACCATAAGGGATGTAGAGCCTCACCATTGGTTAACGGTAGGCGAGGTCATCCAATATTCGAGCAACATCGGAGCAGCTAAGATAGCCCTTTTGCTCGGTAGCAAGCGTTATTATAGCTACCTAAAGGCCCTTGGGTTTGGACAACCAACAGGTATCGGAGTAGCAGAAGAAAGGGGGATATTGAGGTTACCTAGACAATGGACTACAGTGGATTTGGCAAACCTCGGATTTGGGCAAGGGGCAAGTGTGACGCCCTTGCAATTGGCCGTAGCTTATGCGGCTATAGCAAATGGGGGTATGAGGATAAAGCCCTTAGTGGTGAGCGAAATGATTTCAACTGGTGGGAGAGAGAAGGTTCCCTTCACCAGTAAGGTGTTAGGAAGGGTTTATTCAAAGGAGACCACAGAAATGCTAATGGAAATGCTAAAGCGAGTGGTATCAGAGGGAACGGGCACCAAGGCTAAGGTTGAAGGTTATGAGGTAGCTGGTAAAACGGGTACAGCCCAAAAGTACGAACCGGACAAAGGCCTTTATAGCCGCCAGAGGTATGTGGCTTCCTTTGTAGGGATACTCCCTGCGGATAGACCGATGGCTGTGGTGTTGATCATGTTGGACGAACCAAAAAGGGGGACCTATGGAGGTGAAGTAGCTGCGCCCGCTTTCAAAAGTGTGGCCGAGGAGCTCTTGAAATATTGGGGTATTGTACCTAAAGGGGATTTAGTGCTTCTGTCTAAGAAGAGATGAAGTTCAAGGAACTTCTAGAAGGCATAAAGGTTATTGAAACAAGAGGAGACCCGGACGTTGAGGTTAAGGGGATAAGTTGTGATTCAAGACGGGTAAGGGAAG
Source organism: uncultured Thermodesulfobacteriota bacterium (assembly GCA_964611295.1). Lineage (GTDB taxonomy): Bacteria > Desulfobacterota > B13-G15 > B13-G15 > B13-G15 > B73-G16. Next base: position 76,268 of record CAZSWV010000001.1, read on the forward strand.
GGGATCTCTTTGTGGCCATAAAGGGTACTGAGACCGATGGGCATCTTTTCCTAGCCGAGGCCTCTCGTAAAGGAGCAGTGGCCTTTTTGGTGGAGGAGTTGCGTGAGGATATAAAAATCCCCTGGGCAAGGGTCTCCGATACTAGGGAAGCCCTTGGGGTTATTGCGAGCAAGTTCTATGGAGAGCCATCAAAGACCCTGAAGGTGGTAGGGGTAAGTGGGACCAACGGGAAGACCACGACTACCCATTTGGTAGAAGCCATTTTGAAGGTAAAGGGCGAAAAGGTGGGCCTTATAGGGACCATCGCCTATAGGTGGGGAGATGTACAACTTGAAGCCACAAACACCACGCCTTCTTCCCTTGAGCTCCAAAAGATGATGAAGGAGATGATGGAGGCAGGAGTGGAGTATGTGGTAATGGAGGTTTCCTCCCATGCCCTTTCCCAGAAGAGGCTTAAGGGATGTTACTTGGATGTAGGGGTTTTGACCAACGTTACGCCCGAACACCTGGACTACCATGGCAGTTTCGAAGCTTACCTGAAGGCGAAGGCCTTACTGTTTGAGGAAGTGCTTAGGGAAAGCAAGGAGAGTGGCAAGGACCCTTGGGCCGTTTATAACGTGGATGACGAGCATGTAAAAAGGGTTTCCGAGGGCCTTGGTTTCAAAAAGCTTGGTTTTGGGCAAGGGGGAGATATAAGGCCTATAGAATACCATTGTTCACTTGATGGGATAAGAGCACGCCTTAAGACCCCTTTTGGCGAGCTCAAGGTTTCCTCTAAACTCGTCGGCCTTCATAACCTATACAACGTAATGGCGGCAGTTGGTATCTGTTTGAGCCTAGGGGTGGAGGGGGAAGCTATAGAGGAAGGGATAGCTTCCCTTAGGGGGGTACCGGGAAGGTTGGAGAGGGTTTCGGATCGCCCGGCTGTCTTTGTGGATTACGCCCATACTCCAGATGCCTTACAGAAGGTCCTTCTGGCGCTTAGGCCCTTTGTTAGGGGCAAGTTGATCCTTGTGTTTGGATGTGGGGGAAATCGTGACAGGGCAAAGCGCCCGCATATGGGTAGGATCGCCTCGGAGCTTTCTACTTTTGCAGTCGTTACTTCTGACAACCCCAGGAAAGAAGATCCATTAGCCATCATAGAGGAGATAAAAACGGGGATAAAGCCCGGTTTCCCTTATAAGGCCATAGTAGACCGTAAAGAGGCCATATTTGAGGCAATTGCCCAGGCAGGCCCTGAGGATGTGGTCTTAATAGCCGGTAAAGGCCATGAGACTTATCAAATTATAGGTGAACAGAAATATCCTTTCGACGATCGTGAAGTAGCAAGGAACGCCTTAAGGCATCTAGGATGGATTTGAGTATAGGGGAAATCGTACAGGCCGTAAAGGGAAGGCTCCTCAGAGGGGATCCTTCGGCAAGGGCTAGAGGGGTTTCTACGGATTCGAGAACGGTAAAGGCTGGAGAGGTTTTCTTCGCCCTTAAGGGTAAGAGGTTCGACGGACATGACTTTGTCCCACAAGCCTTTGCCTCTGGTGCTGTGGCAGCGGTAGTACAAAAGGAAACCCCTGCGCCTCCGGGTTCTACTTTGATCGAGGTGCAAGACACTTTAAAAGCCCTGGGTGATTTGGCCAGCTTTTGGCGCAGTAGTATCAAGGCAAAGGTAGTGGGTATCACGGGTTCGTGTGGTAAGACTACCACTAGGGAGATGGCGACCGCTGTGCTCAAGCACTTGGGTTGGAGGGTAGTGTCAAGCCCTCGGAATTATAACAACCTTATAGGACTACCCTTGAGTATCCTTTTGGCAACGCCTGAAGACGAAGTGCTGGTATTGGAGATGGGGATGTCTGCCCCTGGTGAGATCAGGCGCTTGAGCCAAATCGCCTCACCGGATATAGGGATGTTGACGAATATAGGGCCAGTTCATCTTGAGGGGTTCCCTTCTGGTATCGAAGGGGTTAAAGAGGCCAAGGCTGAAATCCTTGAGGGGATGAGGGAGGGTTCCCTTTTTATCTACAACGCCGATGACCCCCTTGTGCGTGAAGTCTCTTTGCGTTTTGAGGGCGAAAAAATTGGCTTCGGCAAAGCTCCCGATAGCTTAGTAAGGCTTTGCCAAGCGGAGGAAAAAGGGGAGAAAATGGACCTTGAGGTACAGACCCCCAAAGGTGTCCTTAGGGTTGAATTGAACCTTTTAGGTAAAGGAGCCCTCTATTGTGCCCTAGGGGCGATTGCTACCTTGATAGGATTGGGGATTGACCTTGAAGGTATAAGGGGTGGACTTCAGTCTTTTAAAGCCGTACAGGGGAGGATGTGCGTCAAGTCCCTTAAAGGGATATGGGTTATAGACGATACTTACAATTCGAACCCTTTGGCCCTTAAGGCGGCCCTTGAGGTCCTTTCCAAAAAGGCAGGGCGGAGGATAGCAGTCCTAGGGGATATGGCAGAACTTGGACCATGGGCCGAGCAATATCACAGGGAAATAGGGAGACTTTGTGGGGCCTTGGGGTTGGATGGCTTGTTCCTCCTTGGCAAGTGGGCTGAAGTTTTGGCCTCGGAGGCCTCCATAAACGGATTGAAAGGGAAAGTGGTCTTGGCCAGAGACCATGAAGAACTGGCTAGGGAACTCAAGGGGTTTCTACGGGAAGGGGACTGGGTCCTTGTAAAGGGTTCAAGGACCATGCAGATGGAGAAAGTCATCGCTTATTTAGAGGGAGACTGATGTTTTATGAACTCCTTTATCCGTTGAGCAGCTTGTTTTCCCCCTTCAATGTCTTTAAGTACATAACCTTCAGAACCCTTGGGGCCATACTTACGGCACTGTTGGTTACTTTGGTCCTTGGGCCGTGGCTCATAGAGAGGTTAAGGGAGAAAAAAATGGGCCAATCCATAAGGGAAGACGTCCCTTTCAGACATCGCACAAAAGAAGGGACCCCAACAATGGGGGGGTTGCTTTTGATCATCTCTGTGGTTGGAACTACCCTTTTGTGGGGAAAGGTTTCAAACGTCTTCCTTTGGATAGTCCTTGTTTCCATTTTGGGCTTTGGGGGGATCGGTTTGTTGGACGACCTCTTGAAGGTCAAAAGGAGGAAGGGCATATCTGGTAGAACTAAGTTCCTTTTACAGTTAGGGCTTTCGGCGGTCTTGTGCCTCTGGATCTCGCGTAGCCCTGGGTTTGAACCGCGTTTGACCTTGCCCTTATTTAAAGGGGTACAACCTGACTTGGGTTTATGGTGGTTTCCCTTTGCCGTTTTTGTGCTTGTCGGGACCTCAAATGCGGTGAACCTGACCGACGGGTTGGATGGTCTGGCTATAGGGCCGGTGATGGTGACGGCAGGGACCTTTGGCCTTTTAGCCTATCTAAGTGGGCATGCGGAGTTTGCTCGTTATCTTTGGATACCTTACATCAGGGAGACGGGAGAACTTGCGGTTTTATGTGGAGCGGTCTTAGGGGCTGGTTTGGGTTTTTTGTGGTTTAATTCCTACCCTGCCCAAATCTTTATGGGAGATACGGGTTCTCTGTCCCTTGGTGGGGGGTTAGCCACCCTAGCTGTGATCTTGCGGCAGGAGTTGTTGCTGGCGGTAGTGGGAGGTGTATTCGTGCTTGAGGCCCTGTCGGTGATCCTCCAGGTGCTGTCCTTTAAACTTAGACGCCGAAGGGTCTTCCGGATGGCCCCTTTACACCATCATTTCGAACTGAAGGGGTGGGCTGAGCCTAAGATAATAGTGAGGTTTTGGATTATCTCCATCGTGTTGGGCCTTTTGGCCTTAAGCACTTTAAAGTTGAGATGAAGCAGGGACTTATGGACAAAAAGGTAGCTGTAATAGGCTTAGGCAAAAGCGGGATAGCTGCTTCAAAGCTCTTGAGGTCCAAAGGGGCATACGTTATGGCCTTTGACCTGAAGACCTCCGAAGAGATCAAGGAAATACGTGAAGTTTTGGAACCCTTGGGTGTAGAAGTCCACTGTGGCCCTTATAAAGTAGAGCTCCTTGAGGAAGTCTCCCTTGTAGTGCTCTCCCCTGGAGTAAACCCCCAGGCGCCTTTATGGTTGGGGTTAAAAAGGAGAGGCACTAAGGTAATAGGTGAACTCGAGCTAGGCTATTGGTTTACAGATGAGCCCATAGTGGCCGTCACAGGGACAAACGGCAAAAGCACTACCACTAGTCTCATAGGCCATATCCTTCAATCTTACGGACGTAAGGTTTTCGTTGGGGGGAACCTGGGTGTTCCTCTGTGCGAATACGTACTTTCAGGAAAGAAGGTTGAGTTATTAGTACTTGAAGTATCGAGCTTTCAGTTGGAGACCATCGAGGTCTTTAGACCTAAGGTATCGGTGTTTTTGAATATAAGCGATGACCACTTCGACAGGCATCCCAACTTCGAGGCATACCTTTCGGCCAAATTGAGGATCTTCGAAAACCAAATGGGAGACGATTTTGCAGTCCTTAACCGGGACGACCCAAACGTTTGGGCCATAAGCACAAAGTTACGTCCCCAAGTGATACCTTTCAGCAAATCGCCCCTTTCGGGCGAAGGGGTATGGTATGCCGGAGACAGAATAAAATGGCGGTTGATGGGGAAGGAAGGGGAGATACCTTTTGGGGGGGGCCTTTTAGGATGGCACAACCTCGAGAACGTTTTGGCCTCCGTGGCGGTAGGTTTGGTCCTAGGGGTTAACGAAGGGGTAATGGCTGAGGCCCTTTTGAATTTCAAACCTTTGCCACATAGGGTGGAGTTCGTAAGGGAGTTCCGTGGAGTGAAGTTTTATGACGATTCAAAGGCTACAAACCCCCATGCCACCTTGAAGGCCTTAGAGTCCATGCAAGGGCCTGTGGTGCTTATCGCAGGAGGACAGAACAAAGGGCTTGACCTTAAGAGCCTAAGGACGAAGGTGGAAAAGGTAAGGGCAGTGGTGGCCATAGGGGAGGCGGCCCCAGAGGTGGAGGAGGCCTTCGTGGGGGCTGTGCCCGTAGTGAGGGCTTATGACATGGAGGATGCGGTGAGGAAGGCCTTTGCCCTTTCGGAACCTGGGGACAGCGTCTTGCTTTCTCCGGCCTGTGCAAGTTTTGACATGTTCAGGGACTACAAACACCGTGGTGAAGAATTCAAGAGGGCAGTATGGAAACTAGGAACGGATTGAAGGAAGGCGGATACGACTTCTGGTTGGTCATGCTCCCTTGGGTTTTGGTCCTATTGGGCTTAATTGCGGTGTTGAGTGCAAGTGCGCCACGTGTGGCCTTTACTTACGGTGATCCCCTTTACTTTTTCAAACGGCAGCTTCTGTTTGCAGTCCTTGGAATCTTCGTGTTCCTTTTTGCCATGAAGCTTTCGCTGAAATATATTAAGGCCTTTGTCCTGCCTCTACTTGGGTTTTGCTTTTTACTTATGGTTTTGGTCTTGGTCCCTGGAATCGGTGTCAAGGTAGGAGAGGCCCAGCGATGGATAAAGACGCCCTTTTTCACCTTTCAACCTTCTGAGCTGGCTAGGTTTTCCTTAGTGGCTTACTTAGCACTTTCGTCCCTTCGAAGAGATAAAGACACCTTAGGAGGGTTTTTAAGACCTTTTGGGGTCGTAGGAGGGATGACCCTTTTGATTTTGTTGGAACCTGATTTCAGCGGTGCCCTTTTTACAGCGGGTCTCTGCCTTTTACTCATGTTTTGTTACGGCTGGAAGTTCTCTCATATCGGTATGAGTCTGTTAGCCCTTATGCCCATTGCGACCTTGATGGCCCTTTCTGAGACGTACATATTGAAAAGGTTTTCGGAGTTTTGGTATTTCCTGCGCGATCCATCCAGGGCCAGTTATCAACTACAGCAGGCCTTTATAGCTTTAGCTCGAGGAGGGATCTTCGGCACAGGTGTGGGTTTGGGAAAACAGAAGCTGTTCTTCTTACCCGCACCCCACACAGATTTCGTCCTGGCAAATGTCGGTGAAGAACTTGGTTTCCTCGGGATAACCCTTATAGTAGGGTGTTTCTTTTTGTTATTCATGCGCGGAATGAGGGTGGCCTTAAAGCACTCTGACCCCTTTGGTGCTAACTTGGCCTTGGGCCTTTCCTTGACGCTTGTGCTACAAGCCCTCTTGAATATGGGGGTGGTCCTAGGACTTTTGCCTACTACAGGGCTTTGTCTGCCCTTTGTAAGCTATGGGGGGACCTCCCTTCTTGTGTCCCTTACCGCAGCTGGGCTTCTTTGCAACTTATCCAGAGGCATCTGTAGAGGGAAGAAGTGGCCCCAAGGGTATTGATAGCCGCTGGAGGTACAGGTGGGCATGTGTTCCCGGCATTGGCCTGTGCGGAAGAGTTTAAGGAAAGGGGATGGGAGGTATGCTTTGTGGGTGTGGGCAAGAGGCTTGAACACGAGGTTTTCCCCAAGTTAGGGAAGTACTTTGTCCTTAAGGTCAACCCCTTGAGGCAAGGGGGGAACCTGAAGAAGGTCTGGGCCTTTTTTAGGGTTTTAGGATCCCTGAAGGACGCCGTGAGTATAATCGAAGCTTTGAAGCCTCAACTTGTGCTTGGATTCGGAAGCTATGTCTCCGGTCCGGTGATCGTTGCTGCTTGGCTCAAGAGGGTGAAAAGGGCCATCCATGAACAGAACGTCTTGATGGGTTTTTCCAATCGTATGAGCGCCCCCTTTGCCCAAAGGGTCTTTGTGTCCTTTGAGGAAACCCTGCGGCTTTTCCCTTCCCCTAAGGTTATCCTGACGGGGAATCCGGTGAGGAAGTCCATCATAGAAGAAGCAAGGGGTCAAAAGAGGGGGGAGCGGTTCACTTTGTTTGTGCTAGGAGGTAGCCAAGGGGCAAGGCCCATCAACAGGGCAGTGGTTGAGGTCATTAACCGCTGGTCGGAAAGGGATATAGAAGTGATACATCAAACTGGCTTTGAAGACCTGGAGTTTGTAAAAGAGGTCTCTCGCAAGTTTGGATTGGGCTATACCGCCTTTGCTTTTGATCCCGCTGTAGGGCGCCATTACGGGAGGGCTCACTTGGTATTATGTCGAGCTGGTGCCCTTACGCTTGCAGAACTTGGCGTCGTGGGGAGGGCTTCGATACTTGTGCCTTATCCTCATGCGGTGGACCGTCACCAATTGGAAAACGCCAAGGTCTTCGAGAGAAAGGGCGCCTCAAAGGTCATAATGCAGGGGGAACTAACCCCTGAGAGGCTTTTCAATACCATAAAGGAGCTCAAAGAAGACAAGGACCAAAGGGCCGAGATGGAGAAAAAAGCCCTTTCTTTAGGGAAACCTTGGGCAGCCAAGGTCTTGGTTGACCGTTGTGAGGAGCTTTTGCATGTACAGGGGTAGGATACGGAAGGTACATTTCGTGGGCATCGGTGGGGCTGGGATGAGTGGGATAGCTGAGGTGTTGCATAACCTCGGCTATCAGGTTAGCGGTTCAGACCTTAAGCCGAATAAGGCTACCTTGAAGTTAGAAGCCATGGGCTGCCGTATAAGCTATGGACATGCTCCAGATAATGTCCAAGGGGCAGACGTAGTGGTAGTCAGTTCAGCCGTTCCCTGGGATAACCCTGAAGTCCAAGAGGCCATAAGGCGGAAGATCCCCGTTATCCCTCGAGCTGAAATGCTCGCTGAACTGATGAGGATGAAATACGGGATAGCGGTGGCGGGAAGCCATGGCAAGACTACAACGACTTCTATGATCGCCCAAGTGTTGGCCTTCGGAGGATTAGACCCTACGGCCATCATAGGAGGGCGTGTAAAGGGCTTTGGAGGTGGTGCTAGGCTTGGTACCGGGGAGTTCCTGGTGGCCGAGGCCGACGAGAGCGATGGGACCTTCATGATGCTTTCGCCCTCTATCGTAGTGGTGACTAACATCGATCCTGAACACCTGGACCACTATGGTGATTTCGAGAACCTAAAGAAGGCCTTTGTAGATTTCACAAACAAGGTGCCTTTTTATGGGGTTGCTATACTCTGCTGGGATCATCCGGTTGTTCGTGAGCTGGCCTCCTATATGAGGAGGAGGTACATGAGTTATGGCTTAAATCAAGACGCCGAGGTCAAAGGAGAGGTCCGAGAGGTGTTCCCATGGGGTAGTTTGTTTGAAGTTGAGGTCAAGGGGAGGAGGCTTGGAGGAATACGGCTTAGAGTTCCAGGCCTTCACAACGTTCAGAATGCCCTCGCGGCGGTGGCCTGCGGGCTTGAACTGGGGATCTCCTTTGGGGCAATAAGGGAGGCGCTGGAGGACTTTTCAGGGGTGGAAAGGAGGCTTGAGAAAAAAGGGGAGGTTAAGGGGGTATTGGTCATAGATGATTACGCCCATCACCCTTCTGAGATAAAAGCCACCCTTGAAGCCATAAGGCCTTTGGGCAGGAGGGTGTTGGCGGTTTTCCAACCCCATCGTTATACGCGTTTGAAAAACCTATTTTCGGATTTTCTGAGGTGCTTCGATGAGGTCGACTTACTGGTGGTCACTGAGGTTTATCCAGCGGGTGAAAGCCCTATAGAAGGGATAAGCGGTAGGGCCTTTTTCGACGCCATAAAAGAGAGGCTTGGCCAAAGGGTATATTTCGCAGCTGAAAAGGAGGAAATCCCCAGCATAATATTGGAACACGCAAGACAAGGGGATGTAGTCCTTACCCTTGGGGCTGGTAACATATGGGAGACCGCAGAGGAGATCGTCAAGCGATTGGAACAGACGTGAAAAGGCTAGGGGCTGAGATTCAGAATAAGAAACTCGGGGAAGTAGTGGTTGGACCTTATATGTGCCATTTGACTTCCTTTAGGATCGGGGGAAAGGTCCCCCTTTTGATAAGGCCTTTCACTGAAGAGGCCTTTTTTGAGGTGATGGGTTTGCTTAAAGAGTGGGGATGTAAATGGAAGGTACTCGGCAGAGGCACAAACCTATTGGTCTCAGACGAGGGGCTGGACATTGTGCTTTTGGATTTGAGGAGGGCCTTTTGCCACATTCGCCGTGAAGGGAACTTTCTGAAGGTTGGAGCTGGAGTCAGGATAGCGGAGCTCATCCAGTATTGTTCGCAGGTAGGCCTTGGAGGGCTTGAGGCACTTTCAGGAATACCGGGTTCAGTTGGGGGAGCTGTGAAAGGCAATGCCGGTTCCTGGGGGAAAGAGATCTGTCAGTTCATAAAGTCGATGACAGTTGCGGACGGGAATTTAAGAAAGGCAGAAAGGACGAGGGATCAAATAGACTTTAACTATAGAAGGGGACCCCTTAAGGAAGGGGAGGTCCTTTTAGAAGTCCTTTTGGAGTTAGAGGAAAAGGATCCCATCGAGGTCAGAAGTCAAGTTCGTTGGTTTTGGCTCCAGAGGAAAAAACGACAGCCCTTGGGGTTTCCGAGCGCTGGTTGTGTGTTCAAGAACCCGCAAGGGGGGCCTTCTGCTGGCTTTTTGATCGAAAAGGTCGGCCTCAAGGGCAAAAGGATCGGCGGAGCAATGATATCGGACCTTCATGCCAACTTCATCCTGAACGTGGGCGGGGCGACCTTCAAGGACGTACTTGCCTTGATCGAACTGGCCCGACAGAGGGTGAAGGAGGTATTCGGTTACCAGTTAGAGCTGGAGGTTGAGCTTTGGACTTAAAGGATAAAAAAGTAGGGGTATTATTTGGCGGTCTTTCAGAAGAAAGGGAGATCTCCATAAAGAGCGGTCAAGCGGTCTTGGAGGCCCTTAAGGCTAAGGGGATAGAGGCCATAGGGATCTTGGTGGACGAAAAGGTAGTGGAAAAAGTCCTTGAGGCCAGGATCGACATAGCCTTTTTGGCCCTGCACGGGAAGATGGGGGAGGACGGTACCATCCAGGGGCTAATGGAGTTGCTTGGAATACCTTATACTGGTTCCGGAGTCTTAGCAAGCGCCCTTGCCATGGACAAGTTGAAGTCAAAGCAAGTGTTCTTAGCCTCGGGAGTTCCTACACCGGAGTTCGTCATCTGGCAGAAGGACTGTAAGCCTCCCTTTGACTTGCCCTGGGTTGTGAAACCTGTTTCCCAAGGTTCCACAATAGGAGTCAGCCTCGTTAGGGAAGAAAGGGAGCTCGAGGAGGCAGTTCGAGAGGCCTTGAAGTACGACCAAGAGGTCTTGATAGAGAGGTTCATCGAGGGCAAAGAGATCACCGTAGCAGTCTTGGATTCAAAAGCCTTTGAGCCCATCGAGATTGTCCCCAAAAAGGGATTTTATGACTTCCATTCAAAATACACCCCTGGGGCCACTGAATACCTGATACCGGCGCCCATCAGTCCAGAGTTAAGGGATGAAGCCAAGCGGTTAGCCCTTGAAGCTTATAAGGCACTTAGGTGTAGCGGCTGTGCGAGAGTGGACATGAGGTTGAGTGACAAAGGCGTCTTTTACGTCCTTGAGGTCAACACCATCCCTGGAATGACCCCTACAAGCCTTTTGCCCATGGCTGCCGCTTATGAGGGGATGACGTTTGAGGACCTTGTATTGGAGATGGCAAGGCGTGCCTCCTTGAAGGTGAGGAGGAGATGAGGAAGGTCTTTTTGGCCCTTATGGTGATAGTGGCCTGTTGGATAGCATGGGAATTAAGGGGGTTATTTCTGCCTCCCATTGAGAACGTTGTGGTTATAGGGAACAAGGAGATTCCAGGAGAAGAGCTGAAGGGGATGGTGATCCCCCTGGTTAAAGGTAAGGACATATTTACGGTTGACCTGAAGGCAATAGCGGAAAGGGTGGCCTCTCATCCCTGGGTTGAGACATGTGAAGTATGGATTAGTCCTCCTTCGACCTTAAAGGTCAAGGTCAAAGAAGGAGGGCCTTTGTATATGGAAGGCGTTAAAAAAGGACAGTTGCCAGAGGAAGTCCTCGTTTTGATAAGGGCTCTAAGGCCTATGAAGACTGAATCCATTCGTTACGAAAGAGGTTTTTACCACCTTGGTTTGGAGGGTGGGATGTGGGTGAAGTGGAGGGAGGGGACCACTGGTTGGAGCGAAAAGAGGTTAAAACTGCTGTTTGAAGTACTCGGACAGATGGACAAGGTCCCGGGACACCTCTTCTTCATAGACGACAGGAGGGTGGCGATAGGTTTTCGGGGACAGGAGGGGGTTAAATGAAGGAGAACTACATTGTGGGTTTGGACATTGGTACTACAAAGGTCTGCGTCCTTGTGGGGGTGCCGACAAGTTACGGTGTAGACGTGATAGGGGTAGGGACTGCTCCTTCACGGGGCATGAGGAGGGGGATGGTGGTGAATATCGAAGCTACCGTAGATGCCATAAAACGAGCGGTGGCAGAGGCTGAACTCATGGCTGGTTGTGAGATACGGTCTGGTATAGTGGGAATAGGAGGGGTGCACGTCCAGAGCACGAACAGCCATGGAGTGGTGGCCCTTAAGACTGGGGAGGTCACGGAGGAGGATGTCAACCGTGCCATCGATGCGGCCAAGGCTGTGGCTATACCCATGGACAGATATGTAATCCACGTGCTACCTCAGGAGTTCATCCTCGATGGCCAGGACGGCATAAAGGATCCGAGGGGCATGAGTGGTGTGAGGCTTGAGGTAAAAGTACATATAGTCACTGGGTCTTTAGCGGCAGTCCAGAACCTGTTGAAGTGTGTCGAAAGGGCAGGGATTGTAGTAGAGGCCTTGGTGTTGCAGCATTTGGCTTCGAGTGAGGCCGTACTTACGCCTGAAGAAAAAGAACTTGGTGTAGTAATGGTGGACATAGGGGGTGGTACGACTGATATTGCCATTTTCCACAAGGGAAGCGTAAAGCACACCGTAGTGCTTCCTGTCGCAGGTGAACACATCACCAACGATATCGCCTTTGGACTCCGTACACCTTTAGAGGAGGCCGAAAGGATAAAGAGGGAACACGGCTGTGCCTTGACGGCCTTGGTTCCTCCCACCGAATCCTTCCAAGTGCCTCCTGTAAGCGAGGGACAAAAGCCAAGGCTTGTTTCCAGGCAGTTGCTGGCCGAGATCGTGGAACCTCGCGTGGAGGAGATAATGAGGATGGTGGAGCAGGAGTTGGACAAAAGTGGCTTAAGCAAGTTCGTCCCAGCAGGGCTTGTGATAAGCGGAGGGACGGCTCTCCTGGAAGGGGTGGTGGAAATGGCCGCAGAGGTATTTGGGCTGCCAGTAAGGAGGGGATATCCACGAGGTATAGGCGGATTGAAGGATATGGTCAACAACCCCCAGTATGCTACCGCTGTAGGGTTGTTGCTTTATGGGGCCCAAAGGGAAAGGCCCCGTGAGGTGAAGCTTCATGAGGGAAAGGGCGTCGAAAAAATCAAACGGCGCCTAAAGGATTTGTTGAAAGATATGTTTTCATCCTAAAGGGGGGAGGGGAAAATGGGCGAGTTCGATTTTGGTGAGAGGAAGTTCACGAAAGAGGTGATGGGCGTTTTTGAAATCGAACAAAGGGACGAACCAACGGTGATAAAGGTCATAGGGATAGGGGGAGCAGGGTGTAATGCCATTAACACCATGATGCTCTATGGACTGAGCGGGGTTGAGTTCATAGCGGCTAATACTGACAGGCAAGCCCTAAGTCGATGTACGGCTCCTGTTAAGATCCAACTTGGAGAACGTTTGACGGGAGGGCGAGGGGCAGGTGGAGACCCACAGGTAGGTCGTGATGCTGCAAAGGAGAGCCTTGACCTTATAAGAGATGCACTCCAAGGGGCAGACATGGTCTTCATTGCCGCGGGCCTAGGGGGAGGTACTGGTACCGGAGGAGCACCGGTTGTAGCCCAAGTGGCCAAAGAAATGGGGGCTTTGACTGTGGCCATCGTTACCAAGCCCTTCCGTTTTGAAGGTAAGAAAAGGAGACGACAGGCTGAGGAGGGATGGCAAGAGCTTCGTAAAGTGGTTGATACCATCATAACTATTCCTAATGACCGCCTCTTGGCCATTAGCGACAAGAACACACCGCTCCTTGAGGCCTTCAGGAAGGCCGATGAGGTGCTGTACCAAGCGGCCAAGGGGATCTCCGATTTAATCCTCATGCCAGGCCTAGTGAACCTTGACTTTAACGATGTGAAGGCGGTCATGTCCGAGATGGGAATGGCTATAATGGGTATGGGTCAAGCCTCGGGTGAGGGTAGGGCTATGGAGGCTGCCCAAAAGGCCATATCCAGCCCCTTGCTTGAGGACATATCCATAAGGGGTGCACGTGGGATCCTGATCAACATCACCGGTGGTCCAGACCTCTCACTTCATGAGGTGAGCGAGGCTGCGGAGTTGGTACAACAAGAGGCCGATGAGGAGGCCAACATCATCTTTGGAGCGGTGATAGACGAAGGCCTTGAAGGTGAGATAAGGGTCACCGTTATAGCCACAGGCTTACAGGACTTGAGCGAAAAGGTATCACCTCGTCCTCAGATGGTGCTTCCAGAGGCAGAGCTAGGCAATATAGATGTGCCTGCTTTTATGAGGAGGGGCAAAGGGCTTGACGAATTTACCGGTTTTCGTTTCAAGCCCTCAAGGAAGGATCCTTTACAGGAACGCTTGGACCTTCCTACCTTCCTTAAAGAGGGGGTAGATTAAGAAGCTACATGTCAGAACTTCTTAGGCGCTACTATAAGGAAATACTTGCGAGGGAAAAGGGAACAGTATTTAAAGATTGGGGTGGAAAGGTATCTTTTTGCCTTGTCTTCCCCAACAACTACCGCATGGCCATATCTAACTTGGGTTTCCAGTTTGTCTATTGGCTCCTCAACTCCATGCGAGAGGTGGTATGTGAAAGGGCTTTTTTGCCAGAACCACAAGTGGTGGAAGAGCTTTTGCGCACGGGGACGCCCTTGTCTTCGTTAGAAAGTATGAGGCCTCTTGACCGTTTCGAGGTAATAGCCTTTTCCCTTCCTTATGAAAACGATTACCCAAACGTCTTGAGGATATTGAGCTTGGGTAGAATACCCCTTTTGGTCGAACAAAGAAAAGAGGGGGATCCCTTAGTTATTGCTGGTGGTAGTGCCATCAGCCTGAACCCTGAACCGATGGCCCCTTTTTTTGACTGTGTGCTTATAGGTGAAGCCGAGGAGATATTGCCGGACTTCCTCAGGGTATACGGAGCAGAAAAAGGCTTACCGCGCCAAAGGTTGCTCGAGATCCTGGCAACGGTACCAGGAGTTTACGTTCCTTCCCTTTATGAGTCCCAGTGGGACGCCAAGGGAAGATTGAAGGGCATATTTCCCAAAAAGGAGGGGATACCCGAAAGGGTGCAAAGACGTTATTATAGAGGTGATCCCCTTCTCGTTTCTTCCCCTCTCAGGAGCGACCTCGGGGAATTCGGGAATGCCATTATCGTGGAGGTGGCGCGTGGATGTCCCTACAGTTGTAAATTCTGCGCCATAAAGCCCTTTTACGGGCCTTTTAGGCCAAGGACTTCTAACAGACTAAAAGAGGAGGTCGAAAGGGCATTAAAGGCGTGTAAAAAAGTGGCCTTGCTTGGTGCAGCAGTGGCAAGTCACCCACAGCTGGAGGAGATCTGTACGACGATTGTCGACAGAGGTGGTTTTTTTTCCCTTTCCTCCTTGCGAGCCGAAAAAGTCACCGAAAGACTTGCCCAGCTTCTTTCCAAGGGTGGGCAGAGGACAGCCACTTTAGCTCCCGAGAGTGGCTCACCAAACTTGAGGGAGAAGATCGGCAAAAAGATGTCAGATGAGATCCTCCTGGAAGCCGTTTCAAACCTTACCAAGGCAGGTGTGCATAACCTTAGGCTGTACTTCATGGTCGGTTTGCCTGGGGAAACAGAAGAGGACTTAAAAGCCCTTCTAACCCTGGTCAAACTCATAAGGGACACTAGGAGGGCCTTAAATCGAGGTGAGAAGGGTATATTGACCATTACCCTGAGCCCTTTTGTACCCAAACCGTGGACACCTTTCCAATGGTGTAGGTTTTGTGGTCTGGATTCCCTCAAAGGGAAGATCCATGCCTTGGAAAAGGAATTAAGGGGAAAAGGTGTAAGGGTTTATTACGATTTACCAAAGTGGAGCTATATGGAGGCCCTCTTTTCCTTAGGCGACAGGAGGATAGGATGGGCACTCTTTGAGGGTTTCAAAAAGGGGAAAGGCTCACAGTGGTTAAAAGATGCCCCTTTTAACGCCGACTATTGGGTAATGCGAGAGAAAGAAAAAGACGAAAAATTCCCTTGGGACATTATAGATTTTGGAATCTCCCCTTCAGAACTTTGGGAAGTATATGAAAATACATTCTCCTAATCGGCCTTATCGGAATCTTTGCCTTCTCCTTTCTCTTTGCCTTCTCCTTTCTCTTTACCTTTGTTTTTGTAATCAGTTGCATACCAACCGGTCCCTTTCAATTGGAAATTAGCCAGCGAGATGATCCTCTTTGCCTCACCATTACAATACTTACAGGTTCTAATGCTCGGTGCAGAAAAGCTCTCTATGAACTCAAATTTCTCTCCGCAATTCGTGCATTGATACTCGTAAATGGGCATCCTCCGCCTCCTTTTTGAGGTTTTAGGATGATCAAGATAAAACGGACGGGTTCCATTTTCAAGTGAAATGCCCTCTGCTTTTCCCCTTTGGCTTGACAAAGCCGGCCGTCCTTGTTATAAATTGCACAAAGTCCGAAAGGAGGGGAATCATGGATTTTGCTTTTACTGAAGAAGAAAAGATGGTGCAAGAGATGGCTAGGGACTTTGCTCAGAATGAAATTGCACCCCTTGTGGAGAAGGATGAAAAAGAACATCTGTTCCGTCGCGAGATAGTGAAGAAGATGGCCGATTTGGGGTTCTTCGGGTGCATTGCCCCTGAGGAATATGGTGGGAACAACATGGGGTATTTGGCAGCTACTATCATCACTATGGAAATTGCGAAGGAAAGCCCCTCTTATGGTCTTCCTTTTAACCTACAGATGAACTCCATCCAGAGCGTCTTACTTGAGTTCGGTACAGAGGAACAGAAGAAGAAATGGATTCCGCCCTTGATAAAGGCAGAGCTATTGGGGTGTTTTGCCCTAACTGAACCAGATGTGGGTTCCGACATTGCTTCTATGAAGACGACGGCCAAAGAGGTTTCTGACGGTTGGGTGATCAACGGTACTAAGATGTGGATTTCAGGTGTTCCAGTGGCAGATGTGGGGATAGTCTTTGCCATGACTGATAGGGAGAAAAAACACAGGGGGATGTCTGCTTTTATAGTCGACATGCATACTCCAGGTATTACGCAAAGGGCAATAGAGGAAAAATTGGGTTTACATTGTGCTCCAACTGGGGAGATAGTCTTTGAAGAAGTAAAGGTACCTAAGGATGCAATAGTGGGGAAACCTGGAGATGGTTTCAAGATAGCCATGTATATGCTTGACAGGACGAGACTTTCCTGTGCAGCAAGGGCTGCTGGTGTTGCCGAGAAGTGTTTTGAGTTGGCTAAGAAGTACGCTAATGAAAGGATCCAGTTTGGGGTGCCTATTATCCAACACCAAATGATCCAAGACCAATTGGCCAGGATGTGGTGTGAGCATGAGGCTGCAAAGCTTTTGGTCTTCAAGGCTGCTTGGATACTGGATCAGATAAGGCTTGGGAAGGCTGCAGAGCGGCCGACATTGCACGTATCTACTGCTAAGTACTATAGTGCTGAGGCGGCTGTGTTTGCAGCAAATGAGGCTATGAAGATTTACGGTTCCTATGGGTATTCTACGGAGTATCCCATTGAGCGTTATTATAGGGATGCCAAGAGCTATCAAACTGTGGAGGGTACTTCTAATATCCAGAAGATAATAATTGCCAGACACTTCATAGAGGAAAAAAAGTAAAGGAGGGGAGAAATGGAAGTAACCGTGCCAATGGTCGGAAAGCTCACGAAGATCTTGGTCAAGGAGGGTGATCAGGTTAAGGAAAACGATCCAGTAGCGATCATAGAGGCTATGAAGATGGAGATGCCCATAGTTGCCCCTATCACGGGGACTGTGAAGGAGATCAAGGTAAAAGAAGGACAAGAGGTGACTTCGGATACCGTGATCATGATAATTGAATGAAGGAGGTCCCATGAGGTTGGAAGGGAAAGTGGCGGTCGTTACAGGTGGGAGTCGAGGGGTGGGAAGGGCAGTTTGTTTGGCCTTTGCACGTGAGGGTGCCTCTGTAGTTGTAAACTATGCCACGCGTCCGGACGCTGCTGAGGAAGTGGTGAGGGAAATAGAGAAGTTAGGGCAAAAGGCGGTATCAGTAGGGGCTGATGTGGCCACTTGGGTAGGGGCTGAAAGGGTAGTCAAAGCAGCCATAGAAAACTTTGGGAAGATAGACATACTTGTGAACAATGCGGGTTTTACAAGGCCTGCAATGCTTCACAAGATGACAGAGGAGGATTGGCAAGCCGTAATCGACATCCACCTGAAGGCCCCTTGGCTTTGTATAAAGGCTGCTTTTCCTTATATGACAGAACAAAAGAGCGGGTCTATCATCAACGTGGCTTCGGTAGCCGGTGTAGTTGGTACAGTGGGTCAAATAAACTACAGTGCAGCCAAAGGAGGGGTGATAGCCCTAACTAAATCTGCAGCGCGTGAGCTTGCCCCTTACGGAATAAGGGTCAACTGTGTGGTCTTGGGGATTGTGGAAACGGAGATGAGTGAGAAGATCCGTACCGATCCAAAGCTTGTAGAGGTATACAAAAGGAGGATTTTGCTCGGTAGGTTTGCATCTCCAGAGGAAGTCACGGAGGCCTTTGTGTTCCTAGCTTCAGATGGTGCTTCCTACATCACGGGGCAAGTAGTGATGGTGGATGGCGGTTACGGTATGACTTAGAAAGGAGGTGAGAAAGATGGGAGTACCTTCAAGGATCGAGACGTGGCAGATGGTAAGGCCATGGGGCAAAGACGAGCAGGGGACCCCTGTACCTGGGATAATCGAGAGGACGAGTATACCTGTACCCGAACTTAAACCCGGAGAGGTCCTTGTGGAAGTAAAAGGGTGTGGCGTTTGTCATACGGATCTCGGCTACTTTTACGATGGGGTCCCAACGGTGACAAAGCCGCCTTTGACTTTAGGGCATGAGATAAGCGGGGTGGTTGTGGCTGGTGATGAGCAATGGATAGGCAAAGAGGTGATAGTTCCTGCGGTTATGCCTTGCAGGAAGTGTTGGATTTGTAAGACAGGAAGGGGGAATAGGTGTTTGGATCAAAAGATGCCCGGAAACAGCATGGGTATCTATGGTGGTTTTTCTAGTCACATACCTGTTCCTTCTATTGACTTATGTGAGGTTAAGAACCGTCCTGCTGATATGCCTTTGGAGAAATTAGCAGTGGTAGCCGATGCTGTCACTACGCCTTTTCAGGCCGCCAAAAGGGGAAACCTCCAACCAGGTGATCTTGTGGTCGTAGTGGGCTGTGGAGGTGGGGTTGGTGTTTATATGACCCAAATGGCCAAGGCCTTTGGTGCTGAAGTGGTCATAGGTATAGATGTGGACGAGAAGAAGTTAGAAAGGGCGTTGAAGTATGGGGCAGATTTTGTGATCAATTCCAAAGGTAAAAGCCCGAGGGATGTAAGGGAGGAGTTTCGAAAGATATGTAAGGAAAACGACCTTCGTAATTACGGCTGGAAGATCTTTGAAGTTTCAGGGGTCAAGGCCGGTCAGCAGATTGCTCTAGAGCTTTTGACTTTCATATGTAAGTTGATAGTTGTTGGTTACAGTCCTCAGGTCAACGAGTATCAGATCTCGCGGCTTATGGCTTTCGATGCTGAGATGATAGGCACTTGGGGGTGTTTGCCTGAGTATTATCCCATAGTTTTAGACATGGTCCTGAAAGGGAAGATCCAGATTGATCCCTTCGTGGAGACCAGGCCTATGAGTCAGATAAGGGAGGTGTTTGAGGAAGTGCATTCAAGTGGATCGCCTATGAAGAGGATCGTTTTGGTCCCCGATTTTTAGACATATAAGGGGAAAGCTTCCAAAGGAGGTTTGACCATGCCAAGGGACTATGAAAAGGAGTTTAGGGAAAAGTTAGAGAAATACGGTTATGATTGGGAAAGGCATATGAAGATCTTCAGGGGACGTCCCCCTGAAGAGTTTGGCTTCAAGGAGATCATTTACGAGAAGTTCTACGATAAGTGGGCTGCGAGGATTACCCTCAACAGGCCTCACAGGTATAACGCCTATACTGGTACAGAGCTTTATGAGATCTGTCAAGCTTTGGAAGACGCTATGATGGACGATGGCATTGCGGTCATCGTAATTACAGGGGCTGGTGACAAGGCTTTTTGTACAGGCGGTGATGCAGGTACTTATTCGGTGATATACCCTGAAAGGCCGCATGAGTTTTACAACTGGTGGACCTATTACGAAAGGATGCTTTACCTTATAAGGACTTGTGGGAAGCCTGTGATAGCTAGGATAAACGGTGTAGTGGCAGGGGGAGGCAATGAGATCAACCTGGCCTGTGACATCTCCATTGCTGCAGAACATGCCCGTTTTGTCCAACCGGGTACGAGGACCGGGAGCGTTTCAGCAGGTGGTGCTACCCAGTGGTTGCCTTTGACCATAGGTGATAAGAGGACTCGCTGGTTGGTTATGGTAGGTGACGAGATAGACGCTAAAACCGCCCTCGAATGGGGGTTGGTGAACGAAGTAGTGCCTTATGAGAAACTCGATGAGGCAGTTGACAGGGTTATAGAAAAGCTGGTGAATAAGTTCCCCGATTGTATGAGGTATACGAAGGTCCAATGTAACTTCTGGGGGGATCTCGCATGGACTACTTTCCAACACGCCCGCGATTGGTTGACCATCCACTATGCGACAGGTGAGCCGATCGAAGGGTTCAGTGCCTTCCTGGAGAAGAGGAAGGTGGATTACATAGGCTTGAGAAAGCTTTCCAAAGAAGGGAAGAGCCACACCTATTATCCATGGGGTGCTCCTATAAAGTATTGCGATAAATGTGGAGCAAAATATTTGCCACAAGAATTTGAATACTGCGGTAAATGTGGAGCTAAGTTAGAGTAAAAAGCAAAAGGGAGGACCTATTGGCCCGCAGACGTATGCTTCAAGGTGAGGAGATACCTTATAGGAGTGTATTGGGGTTCTATAAGGAAGGAACGGATAGGGTAATATTAAAGGTAATGGGCGATGGGTCCTCCCTTTATGTAGAGATCCCCTCCCACCTTAGGAACCGTGCAGAGGTGGTAGTGGGTTCTAGGCTTAAAGGCAAGCTAAAGAGGGTTTACCGTGCTGGGAGAAAGGTAGAAGAGAAGGTCGATTGGGACTTCGACTGGGAGGTTGAGGGTTATTGGAACGAACTTCACATCCCTCAAGAAGTAGTTAGCGCTTTAGGTTTACGCCCAGGTGACTACTTGGAACTTGTCTTTCAAAAGGTGGTGAACTACGGAGAGGAATTTGAGCTTTAGATCTTCCATTTGTTTTGAAGGCATTCCTTCACTGTTTGTATAAAAGGTTTGATCTTGTAATAGTTTTCGTCTTCTCTTTGCTCGAAATCTAGCTGTAAGGCCAAATCTTTTTCGCAACAAAGTCTTAATACTTCAAAAACTGACCGTGAAAGGGCATAAGGATGATGCCCTCCTTCAAGGACGAAGACGACCTTACTGTTGCAGAGTTCTTCTGCTACCTTAAGCACAAGTTGGGTTAACCTTCCAAAGCCCTTTTCGCTAAGGTTCATGCCGCCCAAAGGGTCCAACTGGTGAGGGTCAAAGCCAGCCGATACGATTACAAGTTCGGGTTCAAATTCCGATGCCAGGGGCAGAAGGAGCCGGCGGAAGATATTGCTGTAGTCCACGTCAGTGCACCCTATGGGTAAAGGTACGTTTACCGTATAGCCTTTACCCTCGCCTTCACCCACTTCATCAAAGTACCCCGAATCGGGAAAGAAGGGGTATTGATGGATTGAGAAGTATAATACCCGTGGATCGGCGTAAAAGATCTCTTGAGTACCGTTGCCGTGATGTACATCCCAATCGACCACAAGTACCTTCTTGACTCCCAGGGCCTCTAAAGCGTACTTGGCTCCTATCGCAACACTGTTAAAGACACAAAAACCCATCCCTTTGTCCCTTGAGGCATGATGGCCAGGAGGTCTTACGAGGGCGAAGGCCATATTTAACTTTCCTTTAACGGTCTCTTCGACGGCCTTTATAACCCCTCCTGCGGCCAAGGCCGAAATCTCGAAACCACCTGGAGCAATCCATGTGTCCGGTGCAAGCCTCCCACCCTTTACCGAAAGCCCTCTGACTTCCTCTATATACGCTTGGCCATGGACCAAGGCGAGTTCTTCAGTAGAAGCCATCCTCGGTTCGATCAAATGGTACCATCCCCCACCCTTTAGCTGTTCGTAAAGGTGTGCGATCCTTTCAGGGTTTTCAGGGGAAAAGGGAGCGGTTTCATAAGTGAGGAAACGCTCATCTAAAACAAGACCAAGGTATTTGGCCATCTTCAATCTTCGAGTTTCATCTCTAGGTGAACCATCTCGCCTTTGGAAAAACCCATTTTAGCAAAAAACCTTATTAAATCCCACGATTTCCAATGGACTAAGGTGTAAACGGTCTTTATGCCGATCTTTCGCAAGTTCTCGGTTAAACGTTTAAACAGCATGGTGGCAATACCTTTTCCCTGATAATCGGGATGTACCCCAAGGGTATCTATCCACGCTACAGTGTCAGGCACTCCGTATTCCCATCCTGCCACTTCTCCAATGATGAATCCCACCACCTTCCCCTCCACTTCAGCCACAAGACATGTCATAGGCGACCTTTCACCTACTACTTCTATACGCATAAGCCAATAGTCCTTCCTCTCCCTTCCTATGATAAGCCTCTCTATTTCCGCTATGTCCTCTACGTCCTTGTAATGTAAGGCCCTTATCTTTACCTGTTTTTCTTCAACTGTACTCATCACTTTTAGTGAGAATAGCCGAAATTTCCAGCTTGTCAAAGTTTTTCCTTGAAAAGGTCACGATAAATGCTAAAATTTTTAAAAAGTCCGTAAGGAGGTATTTCGATGTTGATTAGAGACATTATGACCACCAATGTTATAACGGTTTCCCCCGACACTTTGATGGTAGAAGCGGGAAGGATTATGGAGTTTCATAATATACAGCGCTTACCTGTAGTAGAGAAGGGGAAACTTGTCGGCATCGTGACCAAGAACCGTTTACTTCGGTATTATCCTTCACAAGCCACTTCTTTGAGCCACTGGGAATTAAACTACCTTTTGGCCAAGATAAAGGTAAAAGATATCATGAGAAAGGAACTTGTGACCGTACCACCTGATATCACCGTGGAACAGGCAATAGCCATAGCCCAGAAGAACCGCGTAGGTTCTTTGCTTGTTGTAGAGGACGGTAAGCTCGTCGGCATAGCTACCACTAATGATTTCTTTTACAAGATCTTGAATCCCTTAATGGGGATAGGGGAGGAAGGAGAAAGGGTCATCGTATACAATGCTGCCGATCCAGAGTCCACTAAGAAGGTGATGGAGTGCGTAGAGCGTAGTGGTAAAAAGTTGAAGAGCTTTTGTTCTTTACCTTCTGCAGAAGGGGGGTTCCATTTGGTGTTGCAGTTTGCAGATGAAGATGTAAGTAGCCTTTTAGATGACTTGAAGAAGTTAGGGTTTTCGGCAAGTATAAGGCCTCATAAGGCTTAAATAAGTAAGGAGGCAAAGGACCATGTATGAGAAGATCCTAGTACCTCTCGATGGTTCTATGTATGCAGAAAACGTGCTCCCTTTTGTGGAGAGCGTAGCGAAGAGGTTAGGCAGCGAGGTCATTTTGCTTTCGGTCTTCTCTGAGGACAAAAGGGCCCTAGATCGTCCGCTTAGGGCTTATTTGGAAAAAAGGGCTTCAGAGCTTGAGTCCCTTGGGGTTAAGGCGAGTGGGATATTGCTTTACGGCGAAGACCCTGCTGAAGAGATAGTTACCTTTGCTGAGAAGTCTAACGTAAGCCTTATAGCCCTTTCTGCTTATGGCAAACCCGGTACACGCTGGCGGTTAGGAGGAGTTCCAGCCAAGATCCTCCAGGGCACACGTATCCCAGTGCTTCTTACTCGAACCCTTTCCTTTGAGGAGGCCCTTGAGCAACGCAATTTTTCAAAGGTGTTGATTCCGCTTGACGGCTCAAAAGCAGCAGAGGAAATCTTGGGGTACGTAGAGGGGTTCATAAGGGGTGCGGACTCGGAGCTAGTCCTCCTACATGTCCTTGAGCCCTTACAGGTTCCTAGTTATGTAGAGTCCATTATCGAATCAGCCCTAACGCCCGAAGAAAGGGAACACTGGAAGGAAAAAAAGGAAAAAGAAAGGCAAGAGCACGCCTTGGGATATTTGGAAGAAGTAGCCGATGCCCTAAGGGATAAGGGGTTGAAGGTGAAGGAGGTGCTTAAAATAGGGGACATTGCCGAAGAGATCCTTTCGACTGCGGAAGAGGAAAGGGTAAGCCTTCTTGCCATATCAAGCCATGGGCAACAATCGGGAATTACGCGGTGGCTATTTGGGGACGTTGCCATAAAGGTCATAGAAGGAGCCAGTCGGCCCTTATTCCTCTTACCAAGAAGAAAAGGGTTCTTCTTCGCAGAATACCATTGAGGCAAAACACAACTACCCTCGATACCTTTAGGAAGATCACCTTATTGATATTCGCCCTAAGTATCCCTTTGACCAAGACAGGAAGCCTTCTTGCGATGGCATTTGTTGGCTTTTTTGCCTTTAGGCAAAAATTTAGAAGGTCTTCTTTTTTTAGGGATCTGAGGAAGGATTTTGTCTTTTGGGGGCTAGTTTTGTTCGTTCTGGTCTTTTGGCTAGGGCTTCTTTGGACGGAGGATTTAGAGAGTGGGTTGAGGGTTTGTAGGAGGGTTTCGTGGGCCTTGGTTGTTTATGTCTTGTGTCGTGGTGTTTTTAAAGGGTCTGAGGAGGGGTTTTTAGGGGTAGTGGGCTTTGTAGGGGGCGTAGGGATTTTGGACCTATTGGCTTTGGGGAAGTTTTTAGGTGTGGGGCGAGCTTCTGCCTTTGAGTTTCCAAGTGTGGTCCTTATGAACCCCATTTGGTTTGGAAACCTTTCGGCGCTTGGGATCTATGGCGCATTGGTCCTCCTTTTGAGGTCTTCGGGGAGGAGTAGGTTTTTTTGGGCCTTTCTGCTAGGCCTTGGCGTTTTAGGGGTGGTTTTAGCCAATTCGAGGGGGCCTCTATTGGCCTGTATAGGGGCTTTTTTTTCAGCTTTTGTTTTCCGTTCAAAAGGCGCCTTCCCCAGGAAGATGTTGTCTTTGCTTTTGGGGGTACTTCTGATTTCTATATGGACTGTTCCACAAATCCACCAAAAGTTCTTGCAGGTTTTGGAGGAGGTAAAGGGGTTTTTCGAACAGGGGGAAGTGACGACCTCCATAGGGGGACGCTTGGGGATGTGGAGTATGTGTTTTGAGATGTTCAAGCGCTCTCCTCTTTTGGGGATAGGCACCGGCGATTACGAGTTAGAGATAAAGAGGCTTGTACCCTTACAGTGGCAAGGGATCCTTGAATACAACCAGCCTCATAGCATCTACTTTTATTCCCTTGCCTTACATGGCATATTGGGGATAGTAGCCTTGTCCGTCCTTTTCTTCGTGGCCCTTAAGGAGTTCACAACAAGGGCGAAACATGGGGATCCTTTGGCACTTTTTTCTTCGATGGTCCTTATACATTACCTTGTGGCAGGGCTCACAGAGACCCTCTTTAAGATACATGTCTTAGTAGTGGCCTTTGGCTTTGCGTTAGGGGCTTCTCGGGCACATGGAAAGGGAGAGTTGGATGTTTAGTTTTTAAAAAGGGGGTCGGTCAGGTGGCCGCCGGAGGCACGGCTTCCGGAGGAAAGTCCGGGCTCCAGAGGGCAGGACGCCGGGTAACTCCCGGAGGGGGTAACCCCTGGAAAGTGCCACAGAAAACAGACCGCCTCGGCTTTGCCGGGGTAAGGGTGAAAAGGTGGGGTAAGAGCCCACCGCCTGCCTCCGAGAGGAGGCAGGGCACGGTAAACCCCGTCCGGAGCAAGGCCATGTAGGGGGGCTTAAAAGGGTGGCCCGCCCGATGCCCCTGGGTAGGCCGCTTGAGCGGTTGGGTGACCAACCGCCCAGACTAATGGCCACCGCCCCTTGAACCCAAGGGGAACAGAACCCGGCTTATGACCGGCCCCCATTTTGTTTTTCTGCGTTCTGAGCGTCTATGAAGGAAGTGCTGCTTGCCTTTATTCCTATCTTTGTAGCTATGGATGCGGTAGGTGTTTTGCCCTTTTTCCTTTCCTTCACCGAAGGGATGGATGAGGAAAAGAGGAGACATGTCATCAGGGATTCCATCTTCACCGCCTTTAGCGTAGGCGTTGGGTTTTTGTTATTGGGGAAAATAGTATTTCGTTTTTTAGGTGTAACGGTTTCGGACTTCAAGGTGGGTGGAGGGTTGATCCTCTTGATAGTGGCGGTGCGGGATATCCTTTTTGCCGAAAAAGGGCAGAGGCCTCCAGGTGAAACGATAGGGGTTGTGCCCTTAGGCGTGCCCCTAATAGTCGGCCCGGCGGTGATGACTACCTTGTTGATCTGCCATGACCTTTATGGTTTTTGGATCACCTTGCTTTCCTTTATGGCAAACCTGGGCTTTACCTGGTTTGTCTTCAAAGAGGCAGAAAAGCTTACAAGGGTCCTCGGCGAAAGTGGGATAAGAGGCGTGGCCAAGGTCACAAGCCTTCTTTTGGCAGCCATAGCAGTGATGATGATACGCAAGGGATTAATGGAAATGATGGGGCTTAAGGGTGGATGAAGCCGTTGGCCTTCGGTTGGGTTTTTGTGTTATAAAACCTTTTCCATGAAGGTAGCCGCAATACAACTTGAAAGTACCAAAGACAAGCAACAGAACCTTCAGAGGGCTTTGTACTTGGCTTCCATAGCGGTTGAAAGGGGGGCGAACTTCCTCTGTTTCCCCGAGCTTTTCCCTACCCATTGGTTTCCAGCAGAAGTGGACAAAGAGGCTTTTAAACTAGCAGAGCCTTTAGATGGTCCGCTAATGAACGAAATGAAGTCCTTTGCCCAAAGGTACGGGGTGAGCTTGGTTGTTCCCTTTTTCGAGGAAGCATCAGGTAAATTTTTCAATTCTGCAGCAGTGATCTCCTCCAGAGGCGAAGTAGTAGGGGTATACCGGAAGGTCCACCTTCCAGAGATACCCCTTTGGGAAGAAAGGGCTTACTTTGAACCAGGAGATAGTTTTCCGGTATTTGAAGTAGATGGCGTCAAGGTGGGTATCCAGCTGTCCTGGGATAACCTTTTCCCTGAGGGGCCCAGGATCCTGGGGCTTAAAGGGGCCCAGGTGCTCTTTGCCCCCACGGCCTGTGCCTTTAGGACCCAACAGAGGTGGTTAAAACTCTTGTCTGGCCATGCCATATGCAACGGCTTTTTTGTGGTGAGGGTTAATAGGGTAGGGAAGGAGAGGCACCAATACTTTTACGGGATGAGTTTTTTCCTAAATCCGGATGGGGAGCTTTTGACAGAGCCCGCAGGGGTTGAAGAAGGGGTACTTTTGGCCGAGATGGATTTGACGGAGGTAAAAAGGACTAGGCGTAAGTGGTATCTTTTCAGCGATAGGAGACCAGACCTCTATAGGGAGCTACTGCCATGATGAAAACGAGGATAAAGGAGCTTCTATTGGAATCCATAAAAAGGGCCCAGGAAAAAGGACATTTGCCAGTGGTTGAGGTTCCCCTTGCTTTTTCCTTAGAAAGGCCCCCACAGGAGGACTATGGGGATTATGCCACAAATGTGGCCTTTTTGCTTGCATCACGCATGGGCAAAAAGCCCTCTGAGGTGGCGGAGGTCCTCCTCAAGCACCTGCCTTCCTCTAAAGAGGTGAGGGAGGTCCAAGTTGCAGGGCAAGGGTATTTGAACTTCTTCGTGGAAGAGGCTTTTTGGTTTTCTAAGGTAAAGGAAGCTTGTGCTTTGGAGGAAAGATATGGTCGGTCAGAGAAGAGGCAAAAGAGGGTGTTGATAGAATTCGTCAGTGCGAACCCTACCGGCCCCTTACATATAGGTCATGGAAGGATAGCCGCCTTTGGAGATGCGTTGGCCAGGCTTTTAGAATGGGTGGGATATGACGTCGAGAAGGAGTATTACGTTAACGACGTAGGAACCCAAATGGAGCTTTTGGGTAAGTCAGTATTTGCAAGGTATATGGAGCTGAAAGGTAAGGAGTACCCCTTTCCAGAGGACGGTTACAGAGGGGGGTACATCTTTGATGTAGCAAGAGAACTCGAGCGTCGGTACGGGGATGAGCTAATCGCAATGAGCGAAGAAGAAGCCTTGAAGGTTTCTAAAGAGGTGGCCGAAGAGGTGATAATGGAGTGGATAAGAGAAGAGCTATCTGCCTTTGGCGTTCGCTTCGACCGCTACGTTTACGAAAAAGACCTTTATGCTCAAGGGAAAGTAGAGGCGGTTTTAAGGGCCTTACATACAAAAGGTTTTCTCTACCAGCAGGAAGGAGCGGTTTGGTTCAAAAGCACCGCCTTTGGTGACGAAAAGGACAGGGTAGTTATAAGGGCTTCAGGGACGACCACGTATTTTGCTTCTGACATAGCCTATCACCTTGATAAGTTTCAGAGGGGTTATGACCTGATTTTAGACATCTGGGGGGCAGATCACCATGGCTATGTCAAAAGGCTTGAAGCAGCTGTTAGGTCTTTGGGATATGATGCAGATAGGCTGAAGGTGATCCTAGTGCAGTTGGTAAACCTTTTAAGGGGTGGAAAAAGGGTCTCCATGTCAACAAGGGCAGGGGAATTCACGGCCCTACGCGAGGTGATGGAAGAAGTAGGGGTAGATGCCACGAGGTTCTTTATGCTCCTTAGGAGGGCTGAAAGCCCTTTGGACTTCGACCTAGAGCTTGCGAAGGCCCAAAGTGAAGAAAACCCAGTTTATTACGTACAGTATGCACATGCACGGATATCGAGTATCTTCAAAAAAGCCCAGGAGAGGAAGATACAGGTCCCTAACTTAGCAGAGGTTGACCTTTCTCCCTTGAGATTGCCTGAAGAAAGGTCATTAGCCAAGATGGTGGGGATATTCCCGGAGATATTGGAAGAGGCCGCCCAAAACCTTGAGCCCCATCCCTTAACTGTTTACCTCTTGTCCTTGGCTAAGGCCTTTCACGGTTACTATAATAGGCACAGGGTCTTAGGAGCTGAGGAAGGGCTTTTGAAGGCAAGACTGGCTTTGATTTATGCTGTGAAGACGGTAATAAAAAATGGCCTTTACATCTTAGGGGTTAAGGCCCCTGAGGAGATGTGAGATAACAGAAATTGGTGGGACAGAAGGAAAAGAAGAAAGGCAAAAAGGGGATCATAGCGATAGTCCTTTTGTTCTTTTTGGGGTTTTTTACGGGTGTGATGGTGGGTATAAGGTTAGGCGAAAGGGAAAAAGTGGCCCTTGATACCACTAAGCAAATAGGAGATAAGCTACTTGAAGGGAACGCCTCTGAACTCATTACCTCCAAAGAATTACCTCTTACCTTTTATGAGAAACTCCAACAAGAAGGAGCTGGACCTCGTGTTGAGGATACCCAGCCCCTTGTTATCCCTCAAGCTCCAGTTGAGGTGAAGAAAAGGGAATCCAAGGAGCTGAGCAAAGAAGCGTTTTTTTTACAGGTAGGGGCCTTCAAAGATCAAAGGAATGCCAAACTTTTGATAGACAGACTCCACTCCCAAGGATATGAAGTGAGTATATATCCAGCCAGGGTGAGAGGAGAGGTTTGGTACAGGGTGTGCGTAAAGGCTTCAAGTTCAAAGGAAGCAGAAGAAACTATGGGGCGGCTGAAAAAAGAAGGGTTTACAGAAGTCAGGGTATTAAAAGGGGAATGAGTAAATGGGGAAGGATAAGGTCAAGGAGAATTTGACGGGGATCATATGGGCTGTGGCCATTGCCCTTTTGGTAAGGGCTTTTTTCGTACAAGCCTATAAGATACCT
The DNA here is from genome assembly GCA_964611295.1 of uncultured Thermodesulfobacteriota bacterium. GTDB lineage: Bacteria > Desulfobacterota > B13-G15 > B13-G15 > B13-G15 > B73-G16. Next base: position 105,109 of record CAZSWV010000001.1, read on the forward strand.
TCTAGTTCCATGGAACCAACCCTTTTAGTAGGTGATCATATATTGGTCATAAAATGCCTTTACGGCATAAGGGTTCCCTTCCTTGGGAAGCAGTTGATAGAGTTCTCAAAACCCAAAAGGGGTGAGATCGTGGTCTTTGTTTATCCCCGGGATCCCAAAAAGGATTTCATAAAAAGGGTCATAGGACTTCCAGGTGAGCGGGTCGAGATCAGGGATAAGAAGGTCTTAATCAACGGGCGGCCTTTGGATGATCCGTGGGGTGTATGGGAAAGGGAAGGGGTTCCAAGGCCGAGTTTTGGCCCCGTCACGGTCCCTGAGGATCATTATTTCGTTATGGGCGACAACAGAGACAACAGTATGGATAGCCGTTATTGGGGGTTTGTGCCTAAAGAAAACCTTATAGGTAGGGCCTTTGTCATTTATTGGTCTTGGGATTCTAATGGAAAAGGGCTTCTGGAAAAAGTGAGGTGGAGACGTATAGGCAAGCTCCTACTTTAAGGAGGCCTTAAATGGAGAGGGTGAAGGTAGGGATTCTAGGGGCTACAGGGGTAGTAGGCCAAAGGTTCGTAAAGCTTTTGATAGATCATCCTTGGTTTGAGCTCACCGAACTGGCGGCTTCTGAAAGGAGTGCCGGGCTTACTTATGGCGAAATCATGCAAGAAAGGTGGAAGATCGAAGGTGAAATCCCGGAGAAGGTGGCTCACATGAAGGTAAAAGAGTGTATACCGAACCTTGACTGTAAGGTGGTCTTTTCTGCCCTTGATGCCGCCGTAGCTGGTCCTATAGAAGAAGAGTTTGCTAGGGAGGGCTACATTGTAATCTCTAACGCTAGGAACCATCGTATGGATCCAGATGTCCCCTTGTTGGTCCCAGAGGTGAATCCAGACCATGTGAGGATCATAGACAGGCAGCGTTCAAGGTGGCCGAAAGGAGGGTTCATAGTGACCAATCCCAATTGTTCCACAATAGGCTTAGTCCTTGCCTTAGCCCCTTTGAAAAGGGCCTTCGGGTTGAAGAAGGTGATCGTGACCACCCTTCAAGCCGTAAGCGGTGCAGGTTATCCTGGGGTTGCCTCCTTGGATATATTGGACAACGTGATCCCCTTCATCTCAGGGGAGGAGGAAAAGATAGAGACAGAGACCCTGAAGATCCTAGGGGAACTAGGGCAAGGAGGTTTTATCCCAGCTGAAATGGTAGTAAGTGCCTCATGCACCAGGGTAAATGTAAGGGATGGCCATTTGGAAAGCGTCAGCGTGGAGTTGGTGGAGAAACCCTCACCAGAAGAAGTAATTCAAGCCTGGAGGTCCTTCAACCCCCTTGAAGGATTAGGCCTTCCTTCTGCCCCTGTTCCTCCGGTGATCTACCGCGAAGAAAAGGACAGGCCGCAGCCTTTGAAAGACAGGGACCTTCAGAAGGGGATGGCCTGTGTGATTGGGAGGCTGAGGAAATGTCCTGTATTGGATTATAAGTTCTTCCTCTTGAGCCATAACACCATACGAGGGGCAGCAGGAGCTGCCGTGTTGAACGCGGAGTTCTTGCTGAAGAAGGGATATATCTGATTATCCTCTCTAAGCCCGAAGTACCGCTAAGGGTTCAAATGAGATGGCAAGGATCCTGGTGACAGGTGCTACTGGCTTCATAGGGAGTCACTTGGTGGAACGTTTGCTAAAGGAGGGCCATGAGGTATGGGCTCTAGTGCGGCGAAAGGGGCTTTTACCCCATGGCGTTAACGTCCTTTACGGTGACTTGGTTACTGGAGAGCTTCCCCCTCTGCGAGGGTTTGACCACGTGTTCCACCTTGCAGCCCTTACGAGGGCCGTTGTGACAGACGATTACTACAGGGTAAACTTCCTTGGTACCAAAAGGCTTGTGGAGAAGTTACTGGAAGAAGGCGGAGTTAAGGGGAAATTTGTATTCCTTTCGAGTTTATCGGCACAAGGACCTACCTCGGGCTTGAAACCCTCCACCGAGGAAGATCCACCGAGTCCAGTTTCACCTTATGGCAAAAGCAAACTCCAGGCCGAAGAATTCCTACAAGGCCTTTCAGATAAGCTTGAAATTTTGATCATCAGGCCGAGTATCGTCTATGGTCCTCGTGATACCTATATGCTTGAGTTCTTCCGTTTGATCAAGAAAGGTTTTTTGCCCCTCTTGAAGAAGGACCAAAAGCTGAGTTTGTGCTATGTAGCTGACCTCGTAGAGGCCCTTTGGTTAAGCCTTTCTGCCAAGGCACCTTCTGGCGAGGTGGTGTGTGTGTCTGATGGAGAGGCGTATCCTTTGCGCCATATAGCCGATATGGTAGCCTTAATATTAGGGGTAAAGTACAGGACCATAAGGGTACCTTTCGTGATAGCCATGGGGGTTGTCCTCTTCAATGAGCTTTGGGGAAGGATAAGGAAACGTCCACCGGCCTTTGGCATCAATAAGTTCCTGGAAGCTTATCAAGAAGCTTGGGTTTGTGACATCGGTAAGGCCAAAGCCCTTTTGGGCTTCAAACCCAAGTATTCCCTCAAGGAGGGGCTTGAAATTACCTTGAAGTGGTATTTGGAAAGAGGTTGGCTTTAGGAGGAACCGATGGACTTATTCGATAAGTGCTTTTCCTGGCAAGAGGCCGAAAAGGCTAAGGAAGCGGGGATTTATTTCCTCTTCCGTAAGATAGAATCGGCTCAAGGGCCTGAGGTGGTGGTAAATGGTAAGAAATTGATCATGGCTGGTTCGAACAATTACTTAGGTTTGACGAGCCATCCGAAGGTCAAGGAGGCTGCCATAAGGGCGATAGAGCGCTATGGAACGGGTTGTGCAGGGTCTAGGTTTTTGAACGGCAACCTCGATATAATTGAAGAACTTGAGGAGAAACTAGCCCGCTTTTTCCGAAAGGAAGCAGCCCTTGTCTTTGCTACAGGCTATCAGACGAATCTGGGGATCATATCAGCCCTTCTTGGAAGACGGGATGTAGCCATCTTGGACAAATACGACCATGCCTCTATTATCGATGCATGTCGTTTGGCCATGTGTCAAGTGAAGAGGTTCAAACATAACGACGTTGAGGATCTAAAGAGGGTCCTAGAGGGGCTTCCTAAGGATGTGGGAAAGTTGGTGATTGTGGACGGTGTCTTCAGCATGGAAGGAGATATAGCGCCTTTGCCTGATATATTGAGGGTAGCCCGTGAATACGGGGCAAGGGTCATGGTGGACGATGCCCATGGCATAGGGGTACTTGGCAAAGGTGGTCGGGGGACAGCAGAACACTTTGGCGTCGAAGAGGAAGTGGACCTGATAATGGGCACTTATTCCAAAAGCCTTGCCACTATAGGAGGGTTTGTGGCTGGTCCCAAAAAGGTCATAGAGTACATCAAACACTTCGCAAGGCCTTTGATCTTTTCGGCAGCGATAGCCCCACCCCTTGCAGCTGCAGCCAGTGCGGCCCTCGATGTGATCGTAGAGGAACCCGAAAGGAGGGAGCGTCTTTGGAAAAACACAAAGAAGATGCTCGAAGGCTTCAAAAGATTGGGGTTTGATACAGGCAACAGCCAAACTCCTATCATCCCCATAATAATAGGGAACATGGAGAAAACCTTCAGGATGTGCGGTCTTTTGGAAAAATACGGGGTTTTTGCAAACCCCGTAGTCCCACCTGCTACCCCGCCTGGAAGGGAGCTTATACGCACAAGCTTTATGGCCACTCATACGGAGGAACATCTTGATCACATCCTTTGGGCCTTCGAAAAGGCGGGGAGAGAACTAGGAATAATATGAGTATCTGTGTCCTGGAAGCCAAGGGCAAAAAGGAAATACAGGCTTTCTTACGTTTGCCTTTTAGGCTCTATAAGCGCGATCCCCTTTGGGTACCACCCTTGGTGTCCGAGCTCCTACCTTTTTTAGATGGTAGACATCCCTTTTGCCATCATAGTGTGATAAAGCCCTTTATAGCCTTCAAAAAAGGCGAACCTGTAGGAAGAGTTGCTGCAATAGTAGACCATAACTTCATTTCCTACCACGGAAAAAGGGTGGGGTACTTCGGTTTTTTTGAGGTGGTGGATGACCTTCAGGTGACAAAGGCCCTTTTTGAACGTGTAGAGGAAGAATTGAAGCGCCAATACATAGAGGAGATCATAGGTCCAATGAATCCTTCGACCAATTACGAATGTGGCTTGTTGATCCAAGGATTCGATACACCCCCTTTCCTTATGATGCCCCATAATCCTCCTTATTATGCAAAGCTTTTGGAGGCTATAGGCTTTGAAAAGGCAAAGGACCTATACGCCAACCTGTTAAAGGGCGAGGGTGGTATTCCAGAAAAGGTTAAAAGGATAGCCTCATGGGCCAAGGAAAAACTACCTGAAGTGAAGATCAGGAACGTAAGGGCCAAGGAAATTGAGGAAGAAGTAAAGAAGTTCATGGAGGTATATAACGAATCCTGGGCCAATAACTGGGGTTTTGTGCCTATGTCAGAGCAAGAGGTCTCATACATGGCCAAATCGCTCAAGAGGATCCTGGTACCGGAGTTGGCGCTTTTTGCCGAAGTGTACTCGGAGCCAGTGGCCTTTATCCTTGCCCTTCCAAATTACAACCACGTGCTCAAGGCCTTGGGAGGACGGATGACACCGTGGGGCTTGGTTAAGGCCCTTTTGGTCAAAAGGAGGATAAAGGAACTACGAATCCCCCTTTTCGGTGTAAGGCCTAAATACCGGCAGAAGGGGATCGACGCTATGCTTTACGCGGAGGTCTTCAAGCGGGGTTGGGAGATGGGATACAGGACGGCGGAGCTTTCGTGGATCCTCGAAGACAACCACCTTATGCAGAAGGCGATCGAGGCACTTGGGGGGAAGCCCTATAAGGTGTACCGCATATACGGAAAGGCCGTTTAGCCGTGAGGACTTTGGCTTTACATCTATTAGTAGCTGTAGCCCTTTGTGTTTTCTGGGAAAAGACCATGGCTCAAGAGGGCCCCTCTTATGGGGATGCCATTGTGATAGGTACGATAGCTGATGCTTCTGTCCTTATACCCATGCTTGCCTCAGATAGCGCTTCACATGAGGTATGCGATCTGATTTACAACGGTTTAGTCAAATACGACAAGGACCTGCAACTGGTAGGTGACCTCGCAAAAGATTGGAAGGTAAGCGAAGACGGAAAGACCATAACCTTTTTCCTCCGAAAAGGGGTAAAGTGGCACGATGGGAAGGAGTTTACAGCATGGGATGTGCTTTTCGGCCTGAAGACCATCACTGATCCCAGAACCCCTACCGCATATTCAGGGGACTTCCTAGAAGTAGAAAGGGCTGAAGTGCTTGACAACTATACCTTCCGTGTAAGGTATAAAGAACCCTTTGCACCAGCCCTTTCCACTTGGGGGAACCTTGTGGTTTTACCTCGCCACCTACTGGAGGGCAAAGATATAACACAAAGCCCCTTGCGCATATCCCCCATAGGCACAGGGCCTTACCGATTTGTAGATTGGAAGCCAGGAGAAAGGATAGTACTTGAGGCCAATCCTCATTATTTCGAGGGAAGGCCTTACATCGATAAGGTCATCTGGAGGGTGGTACCAGACCCATCCACTATGTTTATGGAACTTAAGGCCGGCAGTATCGATTGGATGAACCTATCACCTCTTCAATACGCCCGTCAAACCTCTGACCCTTCCTTTAACAAGACTTACAACAAGTATAAATATTTGCCTTTCGCTTACACGTATTTGGGTTTTAACCTTCGCCATCCCCTTTTTAAAGACAAAAGGGTAAGGCAAGCGATAAGTTACGCCATCGATAAGGAAGAGATCGTAAAAGTGGTACTTTTTGGCCTCGGCATAGTAGCACATGGTCCTTATAAACCTGGAACTTGGTACTATAACCCTTATGTCAAAAAGTATCCCTATGATCCAGCTAAGGCAAAAAGGCTACTGGAGGAAGCAGGCTGGAAGGATACGAATGGTGACGGCATCCTGGACAAGGACGGGATTCCCTTCAGGTTTACCGTGTTGGTAAATTGGGGAAACCTGGCAAGGCTTAAGACAGCAGAATTGATCCAATGGCGATTGAAAAAGGTCGGAATAGATATGAGGATAAGGGTCCTCGAGTGGGCCACCTTCGTGAACCAATATATCGACAAAAGGAATTTCGAAGCCGTTATCCTCGGTTGGTCCACTGGGGTCGATCCAGACCAGTTCGATATCTGGCATTCTTCCAAGATGGGACCAAAGGAATTGAACTTTATAAGTTATAAGAATCCAGAGGTAGACAGGATCTTAGTGGAAGCTAGGAGGACCTTCGATCTCGAAAAGAGGAAAAAACTCTACTTTAAGTTTCAAGAAATATTGGCTGAAGAACAACCCTATTGCTTCCTTTACATTCCCTATGCTTTGCCGGTGATCCACTCGAGGTTCAAAGGCATAAAACCTGCCCCTGCAGGGATTACCTATAACTTCATAAAGTGGTGGGTACCTAAAAGACTACAAAGATATAACCTCACCCACTGATCTTTAAAAATACTACCTAAAATACAATGCAACCATCGTACTGGGGGACTCTTTCTAAAAGTCCCCCAGTACATGGGTTTCATAACCTCGCTTTACTTCGATTCGCTCGGAGCAGCAGGTTGAGCTGGTGCAGGAGCTGTTGCGTTTTCAGCACCTGCGCCCTCTTGGGGCTGGGTTGCGTTTTCAGAAGGAGCTACTTGTTCTGTCTTTGGGGCCTCAGGCGCAGGTGCTTCTTCCTTCTTCTTGCAACCATAAGCCATACCTAGAGCCGCTGCCAATACCACACTCAAGACCACCGATCCCAACTTCTTCATCGTGCCTCCTCCTAACATTGGATTTTAAGGGATGGAATATACATCTTCCCTTTTCCCCTGTAAAGGGGATGCATTAAAAATTTAAGCTTTTTAAATCTTCCTTCAAGATGGGAAAGTTAAAAAGACAGCTTTGGTTGTGATTGGAGCATGTGGTCTGGTAAAATAAAAAATAAGATGAAGGTACGAGAGATCGTTATTTTGCTTTTTCTTTTAATGACTGCGGGATGTAGTCGTATGTTCGTTTTTCTCCAAAGGGATCCTTACGTTAAGGAAGAGAGGAAGCGTTTCTCCCAGGAGGAGCTTTACGTTATAGATGGGAGGCTCTACCTCAAGGCCACGGACAAAGAGACGGGGAAGATGACCTACGTGGAAATAAGGGAATACCTTAAACAACCTGAAAGGTGGGAGCTTAAATCGCAAAGGGAGACAAAGGTCGAATACGGCGAAGGTACAGGTGAGTTCAGGTGGGCTAGAGGTGAAGAAGGAAGTAGTGTAGGTCTTCGTTTACCAAAGGCTCCTCCTTTCCTCAAAAGGAAGCTGGCCCTTTTGCCCCTTAAGGGTTTTGGAGCAGAGGCAGGGATGTATGATGTAGCAGATGCTTTCCAGGGGTTCCTTTTGGAAAGGTCTCTGTTAGGGTTTCCTGTCCCTTGGGAGTCTCTCAGGGCCTTTTTGGAGAAATCGGGCCTAGGGACGCCTAGGGAAGTGGGTAGAGATTTAGTGCTGTTGTTGGGGAAGGGACTTGGTGTCCAGTACGTTTTGGCCTTGGAAACGTGTGGTCCTTTCCGGTCGGGGAAAGAGGTCCTTTTTTCTATGGGGATAAAGGGTTATGAAACCCTACAGGGGGATTTGGTGCTTGACCTTTGGATTCAAAAAAAGGCTCAAAGCCCAACCGAGGTCTTTGAGATCGCCTTTGAGGAAGCTTTAACGAAGTTAGAGGAGTTTTTGGAGAATTCGGGTTGGTTTACGAGGGTTGTAGGGACAAAAGGGAAAGAGGCTATGTTACTTGCTGGTAGGAAAAGCGGGCTTGGAGAAGGGGATTTGTTTTCAATTTTAGATCCTTTAAAAGGTGAGAGAAAGGGGAGGGTTAGGGTGAAGTCCCTTTTGGGAGATGACCTGTGCATTATATCTCAAACAGAAGGAACTCTTTTAGGTGATAACGACCTCGCCTTTTTCGAACCCGAAGAGAAGGGGTGATGGGAGGATAGATATGTTTGAGAAAGGTCAATATGTGGTCTATCCGGGTCATGGGGTTGGGGTTATAGAAGAGGTAAAGGAGGTGCGAGTCAATGGCGAAGCGGAGAAGGTCTACGTCTTACGGCCGTTGAGGTCAAAAAGCACCCTGATAATACCTGTGAAAAACGCTACCTCTACGGGCATGCGCAAGGTGATAAGTCCCTCTGAGGTAGAAAGCATTTTGGATTACCTTTCACAAAGGGAAGAAGTGCCCAATCACATCCATTTGCCTTGGAACCAACGCTTTCGGCAGTATACGGAACGAATTAACAGCGGTTCTGTTTATGAAGTTGCCCGAGTGCTGAAGGAATTACACCTTTTGAGGTATCAGAAAAAGCTTTCCTTTGGCGAAAAAAAATTGATGGAAACTGCCTTGAGGTTACTTGTCCAAGAGCTTGCAGTGGCCAAAAGGGTAGAAGAACAAGAGATACGGCAGGAGATCCAGAATCGTCTCCCCTAGGTGTTTTAAGTCTTTTGGAGAAACCTTGAGGAGAAAGGAAGATGAAAGGGGTTTTATATGTAGTGTTGGTGTCCTTGGTTGTCCTTATGGGGCTGAAGGAAGGGCGACTTCTATTTGGATCCCCATGGGGAGAAGTGGTGGGCGGACTAATGGGGATGTTAGCTGCTGGAATCGGTATAGGCGCAGCAAGGGCCTTGGCACGCTTCCCTTTAGGGGCCTTCTTAGGGGCTTTTGGTGGTTTTTCGCTCTTTTGGGTGACAGGGAAGCTCATTGAAGGACTTTTGCCCCTTGAGGTAGGAAGTTTCTTGTTTTTGTGCTTGCTTGTGGTGGGCGTTATAGTTGGGGCAAAGAAGGGAGGGGAAGTGGGGATGCTTTTAAGGAGGACTGAAGGAACGGCGGTGCCGAAGGTACTTGACACAAGTGCTATCATCGATGGCCGTATTGCCGACATATGTGAAACTGGTTTCTTAGAAGGGACAATCCTTGTACCCCAATTCGTCTTAAAGGAACTCCAATACATAGCAGATACCCCGGATCCTGTGAGGAGGGCCAGGGGAAGGAGGGGGCTTGACGTCCTGGATAGGTTACAAAGAGGGGCAAAGGTACCTGTGAGGATAATTGAAGAGGACTTCTTGGAAATAAAAGAGGTGGACCAAAAGCTTATAGAACTTGCTAGAAGAAAAGGGGCGAAGATCGTCACTACCGATTACAACTTAAACAAAGTAGCAAAACTACACGGAATCGAAGTCCTCAACGTCAACGAACTGGTAAATGCCTTAAGGCCCGTTGTATTACCAGGGGAAACTTTGAAGGTGCAGGTCATCCGTGAGGGAAAGGAGCCAGACCAAGGGGTGGGTTACCTCGAAGACGGGACGATGGTGGTCGTTGAGGACGGAAAGAAATCTATAGGCCAAGAGGTGGAGATCACCGTTACCAGCGTCCTACAAACCCCTTCAGGAAGGATCATCTTTGGACGGGAAAAAGGAAGTTAGGGTAGGAATAGGCTGGGACCTTCATCCCTTTGGTGAAGGTAGGCCTCTAGTGTTAGGAGGGATTAGAATCCCCTACGAGCGTGGACTTGTAGGACATTCGGATGCTGATGTGGTAATCCATGCCCTTTGCGATGCCCTCCTCGGTGCCCTTTCCCTAGGGGATTTGGGGACCTTGTACCCTTCTTCAGATCCTCGTTATGAAGGCATTTCAAGCACCTTTTTTTTGAGGGAGGTGATGGGACGTGTTTCCGAAAAGGGGTATAGGGTCTCCCACGTGGATCTGGTAATCATAGCCCAAGGGCCAAAGCTTGCACCTTTTATCGAAAATATGAGGGAGAGGCTTTCCAAGGAAATGGGGGTCGACAAAGACTGTGTGTCCGTTAAGGCTAAATCACCCGAAGGGGTAGGGGCCATAGGCAGGGGAGAAGGGATAAGCGCCATAGCCGTTGCCCTATTGGAAAAGGGATGAGGACGAGATTTGCACCTAGCCCCACAGGTTTACTCCACGTAGGCAATGCAAGGATTGCCTTGATGAACTGGCTCTTTGCCAAAAAACACGGAGGTGAATTCCTGCTGAGGATCGAGGACACCGATAGGGAGCGTTCTAAGAGGGAATATGAAGAAGCCATCCTAGAAGACCTCAAGTGGTTTCTTGGATGGGAAGGAGTGTTCTTAAGGCAATCCGAACGAGTGGAGATCTATAAGAGACATGCTGAGGAACTCTTGCTCGAGGGCAAGGCATACTTATGCTTTTGCACGCCTGAAGAACTGGAACGAAGACGCAAGGAGCGCTTAGCTCGCGGTCTGCCTCCGCTTTACGACGGAAAGTGTAGGTCCTTGACGAAGGAGCAAATAAAGAAGTTACAGGCAGAGGGTAGAAAACCCTCCTTGAGGTTTAAGGTAGGCCTTGAGGAAGTTTCCTTCGAGGACGGGATCTTCGGGAGACTTTCTTTTAAAGGGGAAAGACTAGGAGACTTTGTGATCATGAGGTCAGATGGGTGGCCTACCTATAACTTTGCGTGTGTAATCGACGACCATTACATGGGAGTGACCCATGTCATAAGAGGGGAAGACCATCTATCCAACACCCCTCGTCAGATACTGCTTTACCGGGCCTTTGGTTGGGATCCTCCCGAGTTTTCCCACGTGCCGCTACTGCTTGGCCCAGATGGCAAAGTTCTGTCCAAAAGGCATGGTCCCACCTCGCTCAAGGAGTTTAGGGAAATGGGTATACTTCCAAAGGCCTTGGCCAACTACCTTCTGAGCCTTGGAGGTACGATAGGCGAAGAGGTGATCTTGAGCTGGGAGGAGATGGCAGATAGGTTTTCCCTTTCGGGTCTTTCCAGAGGGAAGCCTGTATTCGACATGGGGCGACTTCTATGGTTTAACAGGCAACATCTGCAAAAAGACTCCGTGGAGGAACTCATCAAATACCTACGAGGTCCTCTCGAAGGGTGGCAGAAAGAGGCCGTAAGCTACCTAAAGGAAGAAGTGTCCACCCTTTTGGAACTCCAAAGGTTTTTGGATTACCTTTCTAGAGAGTTACCCATGTGTAGTGATAGCTTAAAGGCTCCGAAGGCAAGAGAGCTCCTGAGGTTGGCCTTAAACGAACTGGAAAAAGACCAGGCAGGGTGGCTCGAAAGGTTAGTTGAGTTATCGGGTTTGAAGCCCAAGGAAGTTTTACCCTTGATAAGGATCGTCCTTTTAGGGACCCCTAGTGGTCCCCCTTTGACTAAGGTTTTGTCCTTTTTGCCTAAGGAGATTATCAGGAAGAAGATCGAAAAGGCCCTAGAGACGATGGAGGGATGCCCTCATGGCTCTTTACCTGTTTAACACCCTTACAGGGAGAAAGGAGCGCTTTGAACCCATAGATCCCCCGCGGGTGAAGATGTATGTCTGTGGGGTAACGGTTTACGACTTGACCCATATCGGCCATGCCCGGAGCCTTCTGGTCTTTGACGTCCTTTTCCGTTACCTCGGATTCTTGGGCTATGAGGTGACATACGTCAGGAATTTCACTGATATCGACGACAAGATCATACAAAAGGCACAATCAGAAGGGATAAGCTATCGGGAAATAGCCCAAAGGTATATCTGCGAATTCTACGTGGATACGGATCCTCTTGGACTGAAAAGGCCAACCGTTGAACCGAGGGCGACAGACCATATCCCTGATATGATCGAAGCAGTGAAAAAGCTTTTGGAGAAGGGCTATGCGTATGTAGCAGATGGAGACGTTTACTTTTCAGTAGAGAAATTCCCGGGCTATGGAAAGCTATCCGGTAGGTCGTTAGACGAAATGATGGCTGGGGCCCGTGTAGAACCTGATCCGAAGAAAAGGAACCCCTTTGACTTCGTCCTATGGAAAGCTTCCAAACCGGGTGAGCCCTTTTGGGATTCGCCATGGGGCAAAGGACGTCCTGGATGGCACTTGGAATGCTCGGTGATGAGCCAGAAATACCTAGGTGAAACTTTGGACATCCACGGAGGAGGGCAGGACCTGATCTTTCCACATCACGAGAACGAGATAGCCCAATCGGAGGCCTTAAGCGGTAAACCCTTCGTTCGTTATTGGGTTCACAGCGGCTTTGTACAGGTAAAAGGCGAGAAGATGTCCAAGTCCCTCAAGAACATCGTGACCCTAAAAGAGGTCCTCAACCGTTTTCACCCCGAGGCCGTAAGGCTTTTTCTGCTCAGCCGCCACTATAGGAGCCCTGTGGAGTACACAGAAGAAGGGTTGAAGGAATCCCAAAGGGCATTGGAGAGGCTATATGACTTCCTTTTACGTCTGCAAGGACCTTTCGGTCAAGATGGACCCATGTGGAAAAGGGTATGGGAACTAACTGAGGGACTTGTGGACCGCTTCAAGGAGGCCATGTCCGATGACCTTAATACACCGCGTGCTCTTGGGCTTCTCTTTGAACTTGTAAAAGAGGTCAACAAGACGAAGCTCCCCATCCCCTCAGGACTTGCTTGGAGACTGTCGGAATCCCTTAGCCCCTTTAAGGAGGTCCTGGGCATATTAAAGGAAAACGCAAAAGAGTTCTTCGAAGTCCTGCGGTTGAAAAGGCTCCACGGGAAGGGCATTTCTATAGAAGAGGTCCTAATGCTTATAAAGGAAAGGGAAGAAGCCCGAAGGTCCAAAGATTGGCAAAAGGCCGATGAGATACGGGAAAAGCTTTCTTCTTATGGCATCAGGTTGATGGATACTCCCCAAGGCACGCGGTGGGAGGTCGATGGGGATTTTTAAACTCAAAAGCGAATTCGAACCAAAGGGTGACCAACCAAAGGCCATCGAAACGCTTTGCAGGTGGTTGAGTGAAGGCGTACGCCACATGGTCCTTTTAGGGGTAACAGGCTCAGGTAAAACCTTTACCATGGCTAACGTCATAGCTAGGCTTAACAGGCCTGCTCTTATCATTTCCCATAACAAGGCGTTAGCCGCACAGCTTTACGGTGAGTTCAAATCGCTTTTTCCAGAAAATGCTGTGGAGTTCTTCATAAGTTATTACGACTACTACCAACCTGAAGCCTACATACCCGAGACAGACACCTATATTGAGAAAGACACTCTTATTAACGAACAAATTGATAAACTTCGTCACTCTGCCACTAGGTCCCTTTTGGAGCGGAGGGATGTGATAATAGTGGCCAGCGTTTCCTGTATTTACGGCCTCGGTTCACCCGAAGATTACTCTTCTATGAAGCTTCCGCTTCGAAAGGGTATGAAGATAAGACGATCAGACGTCCTTTCTTACCTTGTAGAGATCCTTTACCAAAGGAATGATTACGATTTCCACCGAGGGACCTTTCGCGTAAGGGGTGACCTTATCGAGGTTTTTCCTGCACACGAGGAAGAAAGGGCTTTAAGGGTAGAACTATGGGACGATGAGGTGGTTTCCCTTAAGGAGTTTGACCCACTTACAGGTAAGGTCATACGGGAGCTGGACTCCTATACGATATATCCTGCCAGCCATTACGTAACCCCCAGGCAGAGGTTACTTTTGGCAATAGAGGGGATTAAAGAGGAGCTTAGAGAGAGGGTAAGGGAACTCAGGCAGCAGGGTAAACTCCTCGAAGCTCAAAGGCTTGAACAGCGTACCCTTTACGACATAGAGATGTTGCTTGAACTTGGGTATTGTAAGGGCATAGAGAATTATTCACGCCATCTAACTGGGAGGCTCCCAGGTGAGCCACCTCCTACTCTCCTTGATTACCTTCCAGAGGACGCCATCGTATTTATAGATGAGTCTCACGTCACCATACCGCAACTCCAAGGGATGTACTTTGGCGATAGGTCCCGCAAGGAGACCCTTGTAGAATATGGTTTCCGGTTACCCTCGGCCTTAGATAACCGTCCCTTGAAGTTCGAGGAGTTTGAGCAGCGGGTGGGACAAGTAGTATATGTTTCAGCTACTCCGGGTGAGTACGAATTGGAAAAGGCAAGAGGATATGTGGTAGAGCAGATCATAAGGCCTACGGGTTTAATGGACCCGGAGGTGGAGGTGAGGCCTGCAAAAGGTCAGGTGGAGGACCTCTTTTGGGAGATCAAGAAAAGGGCCGAAAGGGGTGAAAGGGTTTTGGTTACTACCCTTACCAAGAGGTTAGCAGAAGACCTGACGGATTACTACCGTGAAAGGGGTTTGAGGGTAAGGTATATGCACTCGGAGATAGACACCCTTGAACGGGTGGAGATCTTGAGGGACCTTAGGCTAGGGAAGTTCGACTGCCTTATAGGGATAAACTTGTTAAGGGAAGGATTGGACTTACCTGAGGTTTCCCTTGTGGCTATCCTCGATGCAGACAAAGAGGGGTTCCTCAGGTCCGAGAGGGCCCTTATCCAGACCTTTGGTCGCGCAGCAAGGAACATAAATGGCAAAGTCATCCTTTATGCCGATACCATTACCAAGTCCATGGCCCGGGCGATAGAGGAAACCCAGCGTCGGAGGAAGATGCAAGAGGAGTACAACCGCATACACGGTATAACTCCAGAGACCATAAAGAAGGGGATTACCGATATCTTGAAGTCCATATACGAGGCAGATTACCTACACCTTCCGGTTTTGGAGGAGGAAGAGCTTTTTATAACTGACCCAGCGATCCTTGAGCAGACAATAAAGGACTTGAAAGAACAGATGAAGGAGGCTGCCTCAAGGCTTGAATTCGAAAAAGCAGCTGAACTCCGTGACAGGATCAAAAGGCTGGAATCAAGGCTTTTGGAACTTGGGGTACCTGTAGAGGAGAAGGTGGCATGTGTCTCCAAGAAAAGGAAGAAAGGTTCAAGGCAACGTTAGGTTTTTACCACATACAGTGGGACGGTAAGAAGCTAGTGTTGCTTGACCAAAGGAAGTTACCTCACGAAGAGGCCTTTGTGGAATGTCAGACAGCTGAAGATGTAGCACGGGCCATAAAGGAGATGGTCGTAAGAGGTGCGCCGGCAATAGGGATAGTAGCAGCCTTCGGGGTGGTCCTGGAGGCCAAAAGGGCTACGTCATTTGAAGAGATTAATCATAGGGTGCAGAAGGCCCTTGAAGTCCTCAGGAAATCGCGGCCCACGGCAAGGAACCTCTTTTGGGCCTTAGAGAGGATAGAGGGAGTTATGGGAGAGGTAGATGATCCTGCTGATGTTCCTGTTCGCTTAGAAGAGGAGGCCTTGAGGATCTGGCAAGAGGACGTCGAGGCCAATTTGAGGATAGCCAAAAAGGGCATTGAACTTCTGCCCCATGGGGCGAGGATATTGACCCATTGTAACGCCGGCGGGTTGGCCACAGGAGGGTATGGTACGGCCCTAGGGGTGATAAAGGAAGGGTATAAGTGCGGGAAGGTCCAGATGGTCTTTGCGACAGAGACAAGGCCTCTTTTACAAGGGGCTAGGCTTACGGCTTGGGAGTTACGGAAGGAAGGAATACCTGTAAAGCTCGTCTCCGATTCGGCAGTGGGGTATCTCATGTCCAAAGGAATGGTAGACGTGGTAGTAGTTGGAGCCGATAGGATCACCGCCAGAGGTGATGTAGCTAACAAGGTCGGTACCTACGTTATAGCCGTACTTGCGAAAAGGCATAATATCCCTTTCCTTGTAGCAGCCCCCCTTTCCACTTTCGATTTTAGACTCCTTTTTAGTGACTCCATACCTATCGAAGAGCGTGACCAAAGAGAGGTACTCGAATTCATGGGCATGCGCATAGCTCCTGAGGGTGTGGAGGCTTTCAACCCTGCTTTTGATCTTACGCCTGCAGAACTTATAACTGCCATCATCACTGAAAAGGAGGTGTTATGGCCACCCCTCTGATAGCCTTGATAACAGATTTTGGTTGGAAAGACGGTTATGTGGGCGCTATGAAGGGTGTCATCTTGAGCATAAACCCCTCTTGCCAAATCTTTGACGTCGCCCATGAGATAGAGGCCCATGACGTGACAGGAGCAGCACTTGTCCTTGAGTCAGTCTTTCCCTATTTCCCTCCGCGGTCCATCTTCCTAGTCATAGTGGACCCAGGTGTTGGAGGAAACCGAAGGGGAATAGTGGTAAAGGCAGGCGACAAGCTCTTGGTTGGGCCAGACAATGGGGTATTTTCCCTTGTGCTTCAAAGTTGTGCCTTTGAGGCCTATGAGATAACCGAAGAAAGATATATGCTTCCCAAAGTTTCTGCTACCTTTCACGGAAGGGACGTCTTTGCCCCTGTTGCTGCCCACTTGACTATTGGCGTAAGGCCTGAGCAAGTAGGTCCAAGGCTTGATCCTACAGAGTTGAAGTTCATACCTATGCCCATGCCTAGAAAACAAGGGCAAGAGACCATAGGCCAGGTGATATATGTGGACCGCTTCGGCAACCTCATAACCAACCTTAAGCAAGAGGACTTCAGAGGAGAAGATGTGTTGATTGAGGTTGAAGGGGAAGAAATCTATGGGATAAAACGCACTTACCAAGAGGGACAGCCAGGAGAAGTCATAGCGCTTTGGGGAAGCCACGGAAGGCTTGAGCTGGCCATAAGGGAGCAATCCCTTAAAAGGACGAAAGGATGGTCGGTCGGTACCGAGGTAAGGGTGAAGCCGAGACCGCGATGAGCGTTTGTCTGCTGACCTTAAGGGTGTGGTTGGCCCTTGTCGTGTTGACCATATTTTTCAGCCTTTTGGCCCTTTTCAGTTTCCCCTTCGATAGACACAAGAGACTGATACACCTTTATGCTAGGTTATGGGCAAAGGTCATACTTTGGGTGACAGGTACAAAGGTTAAGGTGGTGGGAAAGGAAAGGCTAAGTGGTGGCCCTTTCCTATTGATGAGCAACCACCTTAGCGCCTATGACATCTTCGTCTTACTTGCCTCTTTGCCCCATCCTTTCAGGTGGGTGGCGAAAGAAAGGATCTTCAAGATCCCCTTTTTGGGGTGGGCTATGCGCTGTGCGGGTTACGTCTCAGTGGACAGGAAAAACCCCAAGAAAGCCTTTGAAAGCATAGAGGCCATGAAAGGACTTTTGAAGGATGGTCTTTCCATCCTCATCTTCCCTGAAGGCACAAGATCTCCTGATGGTAATCTTGGTCCCTTTTTGACAGGTGGTTTCAACATAGCCATAAGGCTTGGTGTACCGATAATCCCCATCTCCATAGTCGGTACCTATGAGATAATGCCAAGACACACCTTGATGGTCCTTAAGCCGGGTGAGGTCACCCTTAGGATAGGAGAACCGATCGTTACCCAGGGGATGACCCCTAAAGATAAGAAGCGCCTGGTAGAGTCAGTTAGGGAGGCCATCTCCCAGGGCATAAGGGA
Organism: uncultured Thermodesulfobacteriota bacterium; assembly: GCA_964611295.1. GTDB lineage: Bacteria > Desulfobacterota > B13-G15 > B13-G15 > B13-G15 > B73-G16. The sequence continues at coordinate 122,351 of CAZSWV010000001.1, forward strand.
GGGAAGGGCTTGGATAGATGGGTTAAGTTAATCCCTTTAGGGGGTATAGGGGAAATAGGACTAAACATGGTCCTGGTCGAGGGCCAAGGGGCTGCGTTTGTGGTAGATGCCGGTTTGATGTTCCCTGAAGACCACATGCTTGGTGTTGACCTAGTGATCCCTGATGTCACGTACCTCAGGAAGGTCAAGGACAAATTAAAGGCCTTTATCTTCACCCATGGTCACGAGGATCACATTGGGGCCTATCCCTTCATATGGGAAGAGTTCGGTGAGGTGCCCGTTTTCGGTACCGCCTTTACCCTCGGGGTACTTGAGCAAAGGCTAAAGGACCAAAGGGGTGAAGGCCTCAAGGAGTTCTTCGTGGTGAGGCCAGGTGACCGTGTTCAAATCGATGAATTCCAAATCGAGTTCTTCCGGGTGTGCCATAGCATCCCTGACTGTGTGGGCCTTAAAATAGATACACCCCAGGGGATAATCCTTCATATGGCCGACTTTAAATTGGAGTTTTCGGCACCACCTTATGAAAGGACAGACCTGAAAAGGCTTGAGGAATATGCCAAAGAAGGCGTGTCGCTTCTCCTTTTGGATGCTACAAACGCTGATAAAGGTGGCAGCAGCCTTTCAGAGGAGGAAGTGACCACCTGCCTAAGGGATCTCATAAGCAGTGCCAAGGGCAGGGTGATCGTAGCGCTTTTCTCCTCCAATATAAGGCGTATCGGACATCTGCTTTCCATTGCCGAAGACACTAATAGGCGCGTAGCCTTTGTGGGCAAAAGCCTCATCGACAACGTGAACTTGGCCAAGGAAATGGGCTACCTCGAGCTCCCCAAAGGCCTTGTGAAGATCGAGGAAGTGGATAAGTTCCCCCCCGAAGGGCTTCTCATAGTGACCACGGGAAGCCAAGCCGAGCCTATGTCTGCCTTAAGCCTTATGGCCATAGGCGCTCACAAATACCTAAAGGTCAAGGAAGGAGACCTTATCATACTTTCTTCGCGTTTCATAACAGGCAAGGAGAGGTCGATAACACACATGATCAACAACCTTTCAAGGCAGGGGGCAGAGGTAATTTACCCTGAAATAGCTCCAGTTCATGCCTCCGGGCACGCCCAACAGGAGGAACTTGAGCTCATCATGCGCTTGACTCGACCTCAATACCTCATCCCCGTTCACGGTGAATGGAGACAATTGACGTACTGCAAAAAGTTGGCCCAAAAGGTAGGTATACCTGAGGAAAGGGTAGTAGTCGTTGAGGATGGGGAAGTAGTTTGTTTGGAAAAGGGTGGTCTGAGGGTTTGTAAGGATATACGGGTTGAAGCAGGCAAGGTCTTTGTCGATGGCAAAGGCATAGGGGATGTACATGACGTAGTGCTGAGGGACAGGCGCCACCTCTCAGAAGACGGGATAGCGGTTTCGGTGATGGTCTTGAAGGAGGAGACAGGTGAGATCGTGTCAGGACCGGATATAATCACAAAGGGGGTGTTTTTGGAGGAAAAAGGGGCCGAAATACTCAAACGTGCCAAGGAGATGTTGCTGGAGAGGTGCCAAAAGGCCTTTTTTGGGTTTGAAGGAGTAGAGCTAGAAGAGGAGGTCAGAAGGGCTTTAAGGAACTTTTTCAGAAAACAGATAGGAAGGTCACCTGTGGTAATCCCCGTGGTGATAAGGATGTAAGCGATGAAGGGGCGAGGTGTTATCCAAGAGACGCTCGCTTTATTTATCGTATTTTGTTCTGCCTTTTTGCTTTTGGCCCTTATATCGTATGATCCTTCTGATCCTTCTTTTACCCACTATGTTACCTCAGTAGACGGGGTGAAGAATTGGGGAGGAATATTGGGAGCGGTCCTTTCTGACCTGTTGATGAAGGCCTTTGGTCTCCTTAGTTATGGCTTCACTATCTTGATAGGAACAGTAGCAGGCCTATGGTTAAATGGGATCAGCCCGAAAGGAAAGACGAGGTGGTCTGTGGGGGTAGTGCTTACGGCCTTGGGTCTATCCGTACTCATGGGTGAAAAGGCAGGAGCATTAGGGAGTAATTTACAGAAGTTTGTGGTCTCATATACGCATAGAACCGGTTACTGGATGGTTAGCTTGTTCCTGCTTAGCCTCGCCTTCCGGATGCTGAGCGGAAGGCATGCCTTTGTTCTCCTCAAAGGGACCAAAGGGGTCCCTTGGACCTTACTGAGGAAGGGTGTTGATCTTAAGCGGGGAAAGGTCCTGAGGTCAAGATGGGGAAGGCCCCCGAGGATAGTTATGCCCTCACAAGAGGAGCACACGGCCGTTTCGAGGCTAAAGGAGCCCTCAGAGGAGGTCAAAGGGGATTTGACGCAAGAAAGGGGATCGATGGGTGAAAAGGGGTGGGCCTTACCCTCCTTAGATATGCTTGAAGGAGGCAGGAAGCAAAAGGTCTCTATCTCCGAGGCCCAGCTGTGGTCCACAGCCCAGTTGCTTGAACATAAGCTCCGTGATTTCGGTGTCGAAGGCAAGGTAGTGGAAGTGAGGCCTGGCCCAGTGGTGACCGTTTACGAATTCGAGCCGGCCCCTGGTGTTAAGATCTCCAAGATCGTCAATTTAGAGGATGACCTCGCCCTCGCCTTGAGTGCTTATAGCGTTAGGATTGAGGCCCCTATACCTGGCAAATCGGTAGTCGGTATCGAGGTGTCAAACCCCGTACGCGAAACGGTCTATTTGAAGGACATCCTGGCTTCTGAAGCCTTTAAAGAAAGTCCGTCTAAACTGACCCTTGCCTTGGGCAAGGACATTCAGGGAAGGCCTTTTGTCATCGACTTGACCAAAATGCCCCACCTCTTGGTAGCAGGTTCTACAGGTTCGGGCAAAAGTGTCTCCATGAACTGTATGATCATGTCCATCTTGTTCAGGGCTACCCCAGATGAGGTGAAGTTCTTGTTGATAGACCCCAAGATGCTTGAGATGAGCGCATACGAGGACATTCCCCATCTGCTTCTGCCAGTAGTCACCGACCCAAAGGAAGCGTCTTCGGCCTTGAGATGGGTGGTTAGGGAAATGGAGGAGCGCTATTCCCTTATGGCTTCAAAGGGCACAAAACACATCGAACGATACAACCAAAGGCTTTTGGCTGAAGGTAAAAAAGAGGAGTTACTCCCTTACATCGTGGTCATGATAGACGAATTGGCAGACCTCATGATTACTTCGCGCCGTGAGGTGGAGGAGTCCATCATAAGGCTCGCCCAAATGGCAAGGGCAGCCGGTATCCATTTGGTATTGGCTACCCAGCGTCCTTCTGTGGATGTCATAACTGGCTTAATAAAGGCGAATTTTCCTGCGCGCATCTCTTTCCAGGTATCCAGCAAAGTGGATTCCCGGACTATACTGGACACCACAGGGGCTGAACACCTCCTTGGCCAAGGGGACATGCTCTTTTTGCCTCCTGGAAGCTCACGTCTGAAAAGGGTCCATGGTGCCTATGTTAGCGAGGAGGAAATAAAGCGCGTTGCAGAATTTTGGAAAAGGCAAGGCCAACCACAATATAACCTCGACATATTGAGGGAAGAAGTAAAGGAATCCGATACATTACCTGATTACGATGATCCCAAATACGAAGAAGCCGTCCATTACGTAATACAAACCGGGCAAGCCTCAGTGTCGGCTTTACAGCGCCGCTTCAAGATAGGCTATAACCGTGCGGCACGCCTAATAGAGAGGATGGAAAGAGAAGGGATCGTAGGTCCATCAGATGGGGTGAGGCCGAGGCCGGTTCTCGTAAAAAGGCCTTGAAGGCTACTGTTGACTTGGGGTAGGAGGAGTGTTACCTTTTTATACACGTTGCTTTACCAGCCCCCGTAGCTCAGGCAGGATAGAGCACAGGATTCCTAATCCTGGTGTCGCTGGTTCAAATCCAGCCGGGGGCGCCATCTTTTAGGAAAAGAGGAGTTGACAAAACCTTTCCAAGGAAGTGATCCCCTTTACTTCCTCAGCAAGGGAAGGTACGACTTTAATAGGTAGGTCCTTAAACTGAAAGAAGATCTCTTTCAGATAGCGGTCCTGCATCTCCTTACGCGCTTTGTGGAATTGACAGTCAGGATGGGATACGTATTGGTTTACCACCAAGAGGTCGATCCATAGACCATGGTCCCTTAACTCATTAAAGATCCTTTTAGTCTGGTTTACACCAAGGGCCTCAGGGATGGTCACCAAGACATATGATACGGCCTTACGGTCTCTAAGGAAGGACTCGATGTCTGCTGAAAGTTCCTTCCACCCCTGGATGATATCTATGATCCCCTTTTTGGGCTTGGATTGAAAGGCCCCTTTTACCTTTTCTACGTAACTGAAAAGCTGTAGGTAGAAACGTGTAGCCCCTTCTAGGTGTTTAAGGAACAAAGCGGGTACTTTTAGTAGCCTCAAGGTATGGCCAGCAGGTGCTGTGTCCCACACAACCGTACGGTAGCGGCCTTCCTTTACCAAGGTCCAGATGTAATAAAGGACATACTCTTCTTCTATACCGGGGGCGCTTCCTACGTAATCCAGCACGAAGTCCTCTTCTAGGTTTGAGAAGGCCTTTACTACCTCGTAAATCTCCTTCCCAAACCTCTTCCTCCACAGGGAAAGTACAAGTTCAGGGGAGATCTCCTGGGCGTGTAAGTTGGGGAAAGCTCCGATGGAGGTTATGCGGTCTCCTATGGGTTGTTCGAAGATATCAGACAAAGAAGGGGTGGGATCAGTGGAGATGATGAGTACTGGTCCTTTATCTTCTTTGGCATACCAAAGGGCGATGGCGCTGGCGCATGTACTTTTCCCTACACCGCCTTTCCCTCCGACCATCACCAGTTTTTTGCCTTCGAGAAGTCCTTGGAGCATGACTTCAGTGGCCAAGTAAAAGTTTGTAAACCAAAAACCCCAAACCTACTCCCCAGCAATAGAAGGAAAAGCGGTGGATTTTCCCTTCCCTTAGCCACTTCATCAAGGAGTTAAGGGAAATCAACCCAGAGAGAAAGGCCCCAATCATACCAGCACCTATAGAGGGAAGATTCCCTTGAAACGACCTGGCTTCCAGAAGACCAGCCCCCAAAAAGACCGGAATGGCTAAAAGGAAGGCGAATTCCCCTGCCCATTTCCGATCCAGGCCACGCAGTAGGCCAGTTGATATGGTTAGGCCAGAACGGGATAGCCCTGGTAGGGTAGAAATACCCTGCGCTAAGCCAACCAGAAGGGCATCAAGCATTGAGGTCTCTCCTTCCTTCTTTACGCCGTTAAAGCTTTTAGTGCTCCAGAGGAAAACGCCTGTCAGAAGGAGTAGCAGAGAAGAAACGGTCCCAGAAGAGAAGGCCCCTTTGAAGTAAGTTCGCACTAAAAGACCTAAGGAAGCAGTGGGTACAGTGGCAATTGCTACAAGTAAAGTTTTCCTCGATAGGGGTCTTTTGACTATTTCCCATATCTCTCTTCTGAAAGCCCAAAGGATGACAGATAAGGTGGCCAAATGCACAGCTACATCAAACTCCAAGGTTGGTCCTTCCCATCCTAAGATCTCCTTGGCCATAACGAGGTGTCCCGAGCTAGATATGGGCAAGAACTCGGTGACACCCTGCAGGATACCCAAGGCAAAGGCCTTAAAAATATTTACAGGAATGCTCTCCTCCTCTTTAAACCCTCTAAAAGGCTATAAGGAAGGGCTAAATCCCCTTTTCCCTTTCCTAAAAGGATATCCTCCCTAGGAGGACCGTGGAAATCCGTGCCACCTGTTACAGCAAGGCCGTTTTGCTCGGCCAAGCGGAGATAAAGGCGTACTTGTTCCTCGGTATGATCAGGGTAAAACACTTCTATCCCTTCAAGCCCCATTTCCTTAAGGTGCCTTATGAACTCGTCGAGTTCCTTTTCGTCTAGGTCCAAGGTAAAGGGATGAGCTAATACAGGTATGCCTTTGGCCCTTTTTATTGTCTCCAAAGCTTCCCCTGGAGTTAAGCGGAACTTCTCTACGTAGGCAGGCCCTCCCTTTTTAAGATAAAGCTCAAAGGCTTCCTCAACTGACTTCACATAGCCTTTTTTAACCATCGCCAGGGCAAAATGGGGCCTGCAAATAAGGCCGTCTACAGCAAAGGCCTTGACCTCATCAAGTTCCAGATCGATGCCGAGCTCTTTGAGGCGCTGTAGCATCTTTTGATTCCTTTCGTCCCTGGCCTTTTGGACGAAATTGAGCTTGGTTCGCAACTTTTCTTCCTTGTGATCGATGAAATATCCCAGTAAATGGCAAGTACCCTTGGAACAATCTACGCTCAACTCAACCCCTGGTACTACTTCAAGGCCGACCTTCTCGCCTTCAGCCATGGCTTCTTCAAGGCCTTCCACGGAATCATGGTCTGTTATGGCGATGGCTACAAGGCCAAGCTCCCTTGCCTTTTGGACTACTTGTCTAGGGGTAAGGGAACCGTCAGAGGCAGTGGTGTGGACGTGTAGGTCGATAAAGCCTACCTTGCCCTCCATAATAGATCCTTTAAGCCCATTGACCATTGGGGAAATGGGGTAGGAGTGAAGGACAGGACAAACACGACAATGGCTAAAAGGCCCAGGAGTTTCCTTTTGGAGTCCAAGGGGGTTAAGTCGTCAAGGGGAGCTGGATGCCTATATCCAATCCCTAAGAGCAGGAGCACAAGGGCTAACCAACCGACGTTCAAAAAAAGCGCAGTCAAAACGAGGCCGACAATGGACAACCGGAAGACGCGTCTGCTGTTCCTACCTAACAAGGCGTACATCACGTGTCCGCCGTCCAACTGCCCTATGGGCAGGAGGTTTAAAGCCGTCACGAAGAGGCCTACCCATCCTGCGTAGGCTATGGGGTGCAATATCACCTCATGGTTTTCAGGAACAGAACCCAGTACCATCCTTTGGACCAAGGAGAAGAACAGGGGATTACTCAACCTTATTGCATCCTCGGGCACCTTCTCGACGGGTATAAGATGGGAAAGGCGTAAACCTACCCCGATGGCTGTTACAGAAAGGGCAAGTCCTGCAAAGGGGCCAGCTACCCCTATGTCGAACAAGGCCTTACGGTTCGGAATAGGGGCCTTGGTCTTTATCACTGCCCCTAAGGTCCCAAACGGGGGAAGGGGAAAAGGGATAAAATAAGGCAAAGTGGACCTCACTCCATGAAGGCGACTTGCTACGTAATGGCCCACTTCGTGAGCTGAAAGGACCGTAAGGAGGGCAAAAGAATAATAAATACCTCCCAGCAGGAACGTGGAAAGAAAAGTCAAACCGAACAAAGTTATACACAAGGGGATCTCTTTCATCCCATAGGGGACTTATTTGCTCTTATAACGCATGCGTTTCCTTAACTTTCTGCGTTTATGTTTATTGATCTTTTTCCTCCGCCATTTAAGCACCGAACCCATGGAATCCCTCTTATCTTTGGATTTTTCCCTCGAAAAAGGATATCATCAAACAGGTCAGATAAAACTACCCTAGCTTGCAAGGGAGGTCAAGGGGTTTTTTCAATAGAAACCGGAATCTAAAGGAGGGAAAGATGTCCGAAGTCGTTTTAGAAAGGCAAGAAGGAGAGGTTTGGTACATAAGCCTCAATCGTCCAGAAAGGAAAAACGCCTTGAACCAAGAGGTAAGCCGGAGGCTTCTGGAGGCCCTTGATAAGGCTGAAAGGGCAGGGGCTAAGGTAATCGTATTAAGGGGAGAAGGTGGCGATTTTTGTGCAGGAGGTGACCTTAGGGAATTATACGAATCAGAGGATAGGGCCTCGCTTATGGAGGCCTCCGTTGGATACCTCAATATGGTGTTGTTAAAGCTGAGGCGAACGCCTGCCATAACCGTGGCGGTAGTTGAGGGTTATGCCGTGGGGGCTGGTTTGAGCCTTGCTTCGGCCTGTGATTTGGTAATTGCCACCGAAAAGGCCCTTTTCAACATGGGATACAGGCGCATCGGTTTGATCCCAGACGGAGGTGGGACTGCTTTCTTATGCAAGCTCTTGGGGTTTAGGAACTCTAACAAATTGTACCTGTTGTCTCCCACCTTTGATGCCAAAGAAGCCCAAGCCTTTGGATTAGTGGACTTCGTCTTTAAGGAAGAAGAACTTGAAGAAAAGCTAAAAGAGCTTGTGGGAAAACTCCTCTCTTTGCCTTGTGAGCCCGTAAGATACTACAAGGACCTCGTAAACAGATGGCTCTTCCAAGGACTTGAAGGGCAACTTGAGGCTGAGAAGTCATACGTCAAGGAATTGGTAAAAGGACCGACGGTTGAAAACAGGATAAAAGAAGTCCTAGGGAAATAGATCCGTTTGTGCCTCTTGACTTCCTTGGGGAGTTGGGTTACTTCCTATTAAAAACCTGGTATGTAAGCCCCAAAAGCGGGGGCACCCAGCCAGGGGTGTTTCCCGCTTTTTAATTTTTAGTTGAAGGAGGGATCGCTTATGGTGAGGCTTAAGGATTTTGTCATCTTTATGTGTCTATTTTGTCTTTGCGGGGTGGGATTCACGCAGCCTAAGGTCTGGATGGGGGTGAGGACAGCTACTGATCATGTGCCTTTTTACCTAGCAGATAAACTTGGCCTTTATTCCGCAGAGGGTATCGCGGTTGTGGTGAGGGTTCTGCCGAGTAACACAGAGATCGTAGAAGGGATGAAAAGGAAAGAGTTCATGTTGGGTGCCTTTCCGATAAGTACGGCTATTGCAGCCATAGCCAATGGTGTGCCTATTAAGATAATTGCCATGACGGGGAGAGGTGGTGATGGTGTTTTAGTGCGAAAGGAAGACTACCATGGCCAAATGCGTTGGCTTAAAGGAAAGAAGATCGGTACGATAAGGGCTTCCATATTGGATGTGATGCTACTTTATGCTTTGGAAAAAGAGGGGTTGGATCCCTTAAGGGACGTAGAATGCGTTTACTTTATGACTTTAGGAGACATGATACCAGCCCTTAAGACAAAGCAGATAGACGCCTCGGTGAACACCGAGCCTTTTTTGACAGAAGCTGAAAACAGTGGGTGGGGTAAGGTCCTTCAGTACTTCACGAAATATTGGCCCGACCATCCCTGTTGTGTAGTTGTGGCACATAAAGAGCTTTTGAGGGATCAACCTGAGTTAATTAAGAGGTTTTTGAAGGCCCATATTAAGGCTGTAAAGCTGGCTAACGAAGACCTTGACCTTGCGGCTTCGGTGATAGGAGAGTACATGAAGGGCTTTTCTAAGGAAGTGATAAAGGCCTCGCTATCTCCTTCTAAAATGAAGATAAGTTATGAGTTAGGGCCAGATGAGGTGATGCGCATGGCTCAACTCATGAGGCGCTACAAAATGATCGAACGTATACCCGATCAAAAAGAGCTCCTTGAGTTAGAGTGTTTGCGTTCTGTCATAGGGGAATGAAGTTTTCTCACAGCTTAAGAGGTATGCTGGCAATAGGGGCATTCCTCTTTGGATGGGAGATTTTACCGCGCTTGGGATGGATAGATCCCCTTTTGCTTCCTCCTTTCAGCGCCGTTTTAAAGAGGACGGTAGAGCTTGGACTGGAAGGGAGTTTATGGGGGCATATGTTCTCAAGCCTTTGGCGGGTGGCCCTTGGTTTTGCCCTTTCTGGAGCCCTTGCCCTTCCCTTAGGGGTGTTTTTAGGGTTGTTCAAAAGGGCTGATCCCTATGTAGAGCCCTTAGTAGGTCTTTTCCGTCCCTTGGCCCCACCCGCCTGGATACCTCTGGCCATCTTGTGGTTTGGGATAGGGGACAAGCCTTCAGTATTCATCATATTCGTGGGGACCTTTTTCTCGACCTTGACAGGGATAATTGCTGCTACAAGGAGGTTGGACAAGGACCTGCTTATGGTTGCTTTTACCCTAGGTGCAAACTTAAAACAAGCCATATGGCACGTAGTGCTACCGGGATTGATGCCTGCTGTCTTCGCCCATTTGAGGATAGGACTGGGTCTTGCGTGGATGTGCGTAGTGGCCTCTGAGATGGTGGCGGTCAAAAGGGGTATAGGTTTCATGATGATGGAGGCAAGGAACCTCTTCAGGACAGAGGACATATTGGTAGGAATGGTCTTGGTCGGCCTTGCCGGGTTCCTTATGGATTGGCTGTTAAGGACGTTGGAAGGAAAGGTCATCAGGTGGCGTAAGGGTGTATCGGCTCATGAACTCCTTGAAGCTCGTTTCAGTCAATAAGGCTTATGAGTCTGAAAGAGGGAGGATTGAGGTCTTAAAGGATTTCCACCTCGAGGTGAAAGAAGGGGAGTTTTTGGCCTTAATAGGTCCTTCTGGTTGCGGTAAAAGTACCCTTTTGCGCTTGATGGCTGGCCTTGAGCCCCCTGATGGGGGTTCTATCCTATTCAAAGGAAGGCCCCTTGAGACAAAGACAGACGGTAAGATCGTCTTGATCTTTCAGGAACCTTTGCTTTTCCCCTGGCTGACGGTAGAGGGAAACATAGGTTTTGGCCTCAAGCTCAAAGGTTTAGGGCAGAAGGAGATCAAAGACATCGTATCGGGCCTTTTGAAAAAGGTAGGCCTTGAGGGGTTTGAGAAATTTTACCCTCACGAACTTTCCGGTGGAATGCGCCACAGGGTGGCCTTGGCTAGGGCCCTGGCGGTAAATCCAGACGTATTGCTCATGGATGAGCCTTTTGCCTCGGTTGACGCTATAACCCGTGAGGCATTACAGGAAAAACTCCTGGAAATTTGGGAGGATGCCAGGAAAACCGTGGTCTTTGTAACCCATAGCCTTAAGGAGGCTCTGTTACTTGCCGATAGGATTTGCGTCTTGACTCCGCGTCCAGCTACCGTTAAGGCCTTATACGAGCTTAAGGTCCCAAGGCCTAGGAATGGCAAGCATTCCTTTTTGGCTGAGTGGGAGTGGGAGTTAAGGAGGGAACTGCTGTCTTGACACATAAAAGCCCGCTTGTTATTGCTTTACCGATGTCCCTGGAGTTCAGAAAGGTTGTGGAAAAGGGAAAGATACTGGATCCTTCCTCAAGTTTTGAGGAAAAAGAGGTATGGGTCCAAATACGTTGGGATCCTGTTACTGGACAGACCGTACGTATCATCCAAGAGCTTGGGGGATCATCTGGTTTAGCCCCGGAAGAGGTTTTCAAGGCTGGGATAGAGGGTTTTTGCCCTTTTTGTCCGGACAAGGTAGAAGGTTTAACGCCTGCTTTCCCACCTTACTTTTTAAGGGACAACAGGGTCAAACGGGGAGAGGCTGTACTTTTTCCCAATCTCAGGCCTTTTGACCTTATAAGCGCCGTGGTGGTCCTAGGTAGAGATCACTTCCTTCGTCCTAAAGGGTTGAAGTTGGAGGTACTTCTTGACGGTTTTTCTCTGGCGAGGGATTTCCTGAAAGAAGTGTTGTCCGCCAGAGACAAGGGGCTTTACTGTTACATCAATTGGAATTTCCTTCCTGCTTCGGGTGGGAGTATCGTCCATCCTCACATTCACGCCATGGCCGGGAGATATCCGACCAACGAAATGAGGGGTATCGAGGAAGGAGCACGAGGATATTACGAGGCCACGGGTAGGTCTATCTTCTTGGACCTCTATAAAAAAGAACGGGAGGTGGCTGAGCGTTTTCTCTGGGAAAGGGAAGGGGTTGCGTGGTTTTTATCCTTTGCGCCTCGGGCTCCTTATGATACGGCCTTTATCTTCCTTGAGGAGAGGGACTTCCTTGAGGTGAGTGATAATAAGCTTAGGGTCTTTTTAGAGGATTTGAAGAAGGTCCTAGAATTTTACGAGGATAAGGGCTTTTGCAGTTTCAACCTTGTACTTTACGGACGCAGTGCCTCTCAAGAGGAGTACTTCAGAGTTTACGGTAGGGTTGTGGGTAGAAGGTTTTTGAACTCGTGGTTTACCAGTGACATAAATGCCTTTCAGCTCCTCCATCATGAACCAGTGGTAGGGGTTTTGCCCGAAGAGGCAAGAAAGGAAATGGTCTCGGTCTTTAAGGGACAAGGATGAAGGTGTTGCTACCTCCTGTGGCGAAAAAGGGTGGGTTAAGTTTTGAAGAGGTAGTTTGTTTTCGTAGGACCATCCGCAGTTTCAAGGAAAACCCCTTGAGTTTGGGCCAGCTCTCACAGTTGCTCTGGGCAAGCAACGGCCTTGTAGACCCAGCCACAGATAGGAGGACGATACCTTCGGCAGGGGCCCTTTATCCCCTTGAGGTTTATGTGGCGATCGGCAAAGGAGGGGCAGAAGGACTTGAGGAAGGGGTTTACCATTACCTTCCCTTTGAACATGCCCTTTTGAGGATCAAGGAAGGCGACCTTAGGTCTAAGGTAGCTCAAGCCAGTCTATGGCAAATGTGGATGGCACAAGCCCCTGTTATATTCGTCCTTTGTGCCGAATACCAAAGGACTACCTCAAAATATCGGGAAAGGGGCATTCGATACGTGTTGATGGAGATAGGTCATGCAGCCCAAAACCTTTTCCTTCAAGCCTTTTCCTTGGGTCTAGGTGCTGGCATAGTAGGTGCCTTTTACGATGAAGAAGTTAAGGCAATCCTCGGCCTCCACCGAGGTCACGATCCGCTATTGCTAATGCCAGTGGGTCTTCCCCGATGAAAGTGTTCCTTACAGGGAAGCCCGGCGTAGGGAAGACCACCCTATTGATAAAGGCGATCGATCCCTTCCTGGACAAAATAGGCGGGTTTTACACCTACGAAATAAGGAAAGGGGGAGAGAGGGTAGGCTTTGTGGTAAAAGCCCTAAACGGTCCCGAACGTCTTATGGCCCACGTAGACTTCAAGGACGTCCCAAAGGTAGGAAAGTACGGTGTCTCGATCAAGGCCTTTGAGGAAGTGGCTCTGGTGGCCCTGAAGAAGGCCTTGGAGGAAAAGGAAATCCTTTTGATAGACGAAATCGGTAAGATGGAGCTCCTGTCTTTTAGCTTCAAGGAATTGGTGTTAGAGGCCCTTAAAAGCCCCAAACACCTTTTGGGGACCATCCCTATAAAAGGTCCTCCTTTTTTAAAAAGGATCAGGGAAGACAAAGGTGTGCAAATAGTGGAGGTGACTCCGTCCAACAGGGGTGATGTCTTGGCATGGTTGAGGAAAAGGCTAGAGGAAATCTTGCGGTAAAAAGGGTGTATTACTCCCCCGATCTAGAAGGATTCCTCTGGGGTAGAAGGCAAATAGAAAGGTTTTCTGCTTATTCTCCACAACCCAAGTTAAAGGAGGAGCTAAAAGAAGAGCTTTACCTCCTCAGCTCTGATCCCATAGGGGAAGGTAAGGGTATCCTTTACCTTTCCCTTTTCAAAGGACCTTTGCTTAAACCCTGTCCTGGGACGAAGGGTTACATCTGTTGCGGATACTGGGTGGGGAACATAGTGGCGGGTTGTCCTATGGATTGTAGCTATTGTGTACTTCAGGTATATCTCAACGAGCCCTTCTTAGTACTGCAATTGCCCTGGGAAAAGTTCTTTCAGGAAGTCAAGGAGAGGGCAAACGGGCCTTTACCCGTAAGGATTGGAACAGGTGAGCTTTCGGACAGCCTTGTGCTTGAACCCCTTATTGGATTCGTAAAGGAGGCCGTGTCCTTTTTTAGGGGTATTAAGGCGGTACTTGAGCTTAAGACCAAAACGGACAACGTTGACTTTCTCCAGGGGCTTCCTCACGATGGTCATACGGTAGTGGCCTGGTCTCTGGCTCCCCAGAGGGTGATAGAAGATTTCGAAAGGGGGACAGCGCCCCTCAAAGGACGTTTAAAGGCAGCAAAGAAGTGCCTCAGTTGGGGTTATCCTTTGGCTTTCCATTTTGACCCTATCCTCCATTACCCTGGTTGGGAGGAGGATTACAGGGAGTTGATAGAGGAACTGTTTAGCCACATAGATCCTAAAGGCGTGATTTGGATAAGCATGGGCACTTTCAGGTTTCCAAAGGGACTTGACGGGATTATACGGAGGCGTTTCCCTAGGTCATGGCTTTTGACCGGAGAACTTTTCCCCGCCTCGGACGGTAAGGTCCGTTATCTCAAGCCTTTGCGGGTGGAAATTTACAAGAAAGTCCTAAACTGGTTAAAGGAATACGATCATAAGGCCTTCGTTTATCTCTGTATGGAACGGGAGGACGTATGGATGGCGACTTTTGGGTTCGCCCCTAAGGGGACCAAGGGCTTAAAGGAGATGCTCGAAAAACACACGGAGGTGTTCTTGAGAAAATGGTAAAGGCCATAGGGCTTATTTCGGGTGGTCTGGACAGCATGCTTGCGGCCAAGCTTTTACAACAACAAGGAATAGAGGTCATCGGACTTGCCTTCAAGAGCCCCTTTTTTAGTGTCTCTCGGGCCAAGGAAGCTGCCGAGCGGTTGAAGATCCCCTTGAAGGTCCTCGACATAACCGAGGAGCTCATCAAGGTCGTCAGGGATCCCAAACACGGCAGGGGCAGCCAGATGAACCCCTGTATAGATTGTCACATCTTAATGCTCAAAAAGGCAGCTGAGGTGATGAAAAAAGAAGGGGCCCACTTCGTGTTCACTGGAGAGGTGTTGGGCCAAAGGCCTTTCTCCCAAACTAAGGCAGCGCTTAAGCTCATAGAACGAGAAGCAGGCCTCGAGGGTCTGCTATTGAGGCCCTTGAGTGCAAAGCTCTTGCCCAAGACCATACCCGAAGAAAAAGGATATGTAAAAAGAGAAGGCCTCTTGGCCATTCAGGGACGAGGGAGGAAACTGCAGATGGATTTAGCCGAGAAGTTCGGCCTAGGGGATTACCCTTCTCCAGCAGGAGGTTGTTTGCTTACGGACCCAAGTTTCTCCAGGAGGTTAAAGGACCTCTTAGAGCATTCGGAGGAGATCACCCGTCGTGATCTTGAGCTGCTAAAGATAGGTAGGCATCTTAGGTTGTCCAAGGACACAAAAGCAATTGTTGGCCGGAAGGAAGGCGAAAACCGCAAGCTTCAAGAACTTTTCCTCCCCGGGGACTTGCTTATGGAGCCCAAGGATGGTCCCGGACCTGTGCTCCTTTTACCAAAAGGAGGAAGGGAGAGCGAATGGCCGAAGGCAGCTGCTATATGTCTGCGCTACAGCGATGTCCCGAAGGAGAAACCTTCTAGGGTGAAGTGCCGTGGGAAATGGGAAGGCGTAATCGAGACCTTTCCCATGGACCCTTTGGAGTGTGAGGATTTGCTTATATGAGGTTGACATCTTTTAGGGGAAGTTCTATAAAAGCGAAGTCCATGGTCAGGGAGACCAGATCTGAAGGAGAGATTACGGGATTGGAGGCGGTAGCTAGGAGGCTCCGCCAGATAGTGGATTTTGTACTCCGCCACCGCTTCTTGGTGGTCCTTGGAGTAGTGATCGCCTTGGGCTGTGGTTTGGGTTTCTGGTTGTTCGAGAGGTATAAAGGTAAAAAAGAGGAAGTGGCGCTTTTGCTTTTGGGCAGGGCCTTGGAAGCCCAAAGGGTTGAAGAGAGGCTTTCTTTGTTGAAGGAACTGGAAAGGTTTAAGGGGACCAAGTCCTTTGAAATAGCTAGACTTTACAAAGCCAGGGGTTTGCTTGAGGTAGGCAACTTCACCCAAGCCGAAGAGGAACTGTCAGCAGCCTTGAACCGACTCTCCTCCAAGACCTTGAAAGCCCAAGCCCATTGTCTCTTGGGGGATGCCTTGACTCAACAAGGTAAATGGCAGGAAGCAATTGAAAGCTACAGAAGATGCCAGAAAGAGGGTAGGGGTTGGCTTGACACTTATGCTTTGTTGAAGGAAGCCCTTTTGCTAGATGCAAGGGGGCAAAAAAGGGAAGCAATTCAAGCCTATGAGAAACTTCTTCCCCTTTTACCACAAGGGGAAATGGAGCTATTTGTCAGGCTTAGGCTGGAAAGGCTTACAGCCTCGGGCGGTACTTAAAAGTCCCTTTAGGTCTAAGGGAGAAAGATAACCTATCACAGGCCCAATCAAGCCCTGTTTACAGTAAATCCATAGGGTAGGATATCCCAACACCCTGAATTTCGTTACAAGCTTGGGGTTCTTTTCTCCTTCTACCCTTACAGGGAGGTACTCCTTATTTAACAGCTCAGCTATTTCTGGATCCACAAGGGTTTCTCCTTCCAACTTTTCACATATGGGGCACCGTTTGCTTGTGAAAAATATGAACACCGGTTTACCCGTCTTATCCGCTACTTCTAAGGCCTCTTCGTATTTCATCCACTTTATCGGTTCCGTATACCCTTCATAATTAAAGGCATAAAGGGTTATCACAAACGTTAGAACAAAGCCCAAAAACCCTTTAAAGCAAGCCATGACCCTACCCCTATAAGGACAAGGGAGGAGACCATATTCACGTGTCTTGAAAGGGGTTTCAATGCCATAAGGTATTGAAGGACTTTATCCCAAAAGGAGGCCAAAAGTAGGAAAGGGATGGAGAACCCCAGACAGTACATGCTTAATAACATAGAACCCCCTCGGGCGTCTTGGGTTCCCACTACATATGTCAATATGGAAGCTAGAATTGGCCCTATACATGGCGACCACCCTATACCATAAGCTGCTCCGGCGATAAGAGGTCCAACCAGTGGGTAGCGGATAAAGGGCCTAATGCGCCATTCCCTATCGAGAAAGGGTAAATGTAGATAACCCCCTGCCATAAGCCCAAGCAAGACCATCACCAACCCTGATGCTGCTAAAGATTCGGGTCCCCTTACGGACAACCTTTCCCCAAGGGCACCGAGGGACAATCCTCCTAGGACGAAAACCCCAGAAAAGCCGAGGAAAAACAAAGAGGCAGAAGCGATCACCCTTAAACGGCGCGGCGAAGGGGCATTGAAACCACTTATAGTGGAAAGGTAAACCGGTACCAGGGGCAATACGCAGGGAGAAAGGAAACTTCCCACCCCTCCGAGGAAGGCTAAAAGCAGGGAGACGCCCACCTTATAACACCTTCTTTATAATTCCTTCCATTACCTCTTTGGGAACGGCCCCCACGATCCTTTCGACCACCTTGCCGTCTTTGAAAACCATCAAGGTCGGGATGCTCATTATTCCAAAACGCATGGCAGTCCTAGGGTTTTGGTCGACGTTGAGCTTTCCCACCTTGCAACGTCCTTCGTATTCTTCAGCGAGGCTTTCGACAAGAGGTGCAATCATCTGACACGGTCCACACCAAGGTGCCCAGAAATCCACAAACACCGGAAGATCAGATTGAAGTACCTCTTTATCAAAGTTGTCATCGTTTAACTCCACAACCCTCTTCATCATCTTTTCCCTCCTTTCTTTCCCAAAATGCCATATGGCACAACGGCCTCTATTGTCACAAAACCCTAAAGGGTCAAGACACCCTTCTTCAAGAAAGACCTCTTTCACGAACTTTTCACACCTTAAACGTCCTCCTTCAGACATCCTTCCTCCATCAACTGGATGACCCTTGGCACCCTTTTGTCCTTGACAAAATATCGCACAGCAGCCCCCTCCCTTTCACAACCTACAATGCCCTTTGCCCGCAACACCGCCAAGTGCTGCGAAACCACTGCCTGCGGCAACTCCAAACAACCCCATATGTCCTTCACACACGCTGGATCCTTCACAAGACGCTCCAAAATCCTCAACCTCACCGGATGCCCTATGACCCTAAAAAACTCAGCCCAACCTTTCTCTTTTTCCATAACCATATAAAATTATTCGCATTTTTTAATATTTGTCAACTCCCTTAGGATTGCGGCTGTGAGTAGGGGGATGAGCAGTTCGTGGTGTCCTTGGAGGAAGTATCCTTTTTGTCCTCCGGTCTGGGTGGGTCTTTGGAGTACGTTTTCGCGAGGGCGGTAGTGTAAGTAGAGGTCGATGTTGACGGTGATGAAGTCGGTGACGTCGTGGCCCAGGTTTCTGGCCAAACTTAAGGCCTTGAGGAATACCTCAGGCATGATCACGGCAGATCCTACGTTTAGATAGGCCCCTCCTTTTAAGGTTGCCACGGCTGATGCGAATTTTTTGAAATCTCGGTAGCTCATCTCTCCCAGAACGGTTCCATCTGCTGAAGGGTGCATGTGGAACACATCGGTGCCTATTGCCATGTGGACGGTGATAGGTACCTTTAGCCTATATCCCATTCCGAACAAACTCAGTTCCCTGAACGGGAGTCCTTCTTCCCAAATGGCTTCGCCTAAAGCCTCTCCAGCCCCTTTTCCTTTTTGGAATCCCTCTTTTAAGGCTTCGTTTATGAAGACGGCAGTGTCCTTTGAAAACCCGAAGGATCCATCTTTTAAGCCCTCGGCGACGTCTTCTGAGGTCTTACCTGCCAAAGCGATTTCCACATCGTGGACCATAGAGGCACCGTTTGTACCGATGAGGGAGAAGACCCCTTTTGCCATGAGCTCGATCAAAAAAGGAGTAACGCCGACTTTTATGGGATGGGCGCCCATCCCCATGATGATGGTCTTGCCTTCTCTTGAAGCTTGGGCCAACCTTTTAGCCACCTCAAGGAGATCTTTTGCCCCCAATGTCTTAGGCAAGCAATCCAAGAATTCCCCAAGCGACATGTCAGCCCTTGGTGGCTTACCAAATTCGGAGACGGAGACCTTCCTTTTTGAATCTAAGAGCCCCTTGGTCTTTACCTTTGATAGGTCAAGTTCTCGGAAAGAGGGCATCTTCAAGCATCTCACATACGAAGTGTCCGAGAAAAAGGTGCACCTCTTGGATCCTTTGGACGTTGTCCGAGGGTATTAGGATAGCTATATCGGCCCATTTGACCGCTTCTCCACCCCTTCCGGAAAAGACGACCGTATGTAACCCTTTTTGTTTTGCGCAGATCAGGGCCTTGACTACATTGGGGGAATTGCCGCTAGTGGTAAACCCCCATGCTACATCTCCAGCTTGCCCTAGGGCTTCTATTTGTCTGGAAAAGACAAGGGAAAAGTCGCTGTCATTGGCTATGCTTGTCATCACTGAAGGGTCTGTGCAAAGGGCGATAGCTGCAAAAGGACGTCGGTCCTTTCTCAAGCGGTTTACGAACTCTGAAGCCATATGTTGGGCTTGTGCGGCACTGCCTCCGTTGCCAAAAAGCAGCACCTTGTTACCCCGTTTCATCACTTCCTCTAAAAGTGAGATAAGGGCCTCAATTTTGGAAAGTTCTACTTCAGGTAAGGACTCAAGAAGGTCCACCAATTCAGTAAGGGAGGTCCTTAACCTTGCCCTCATCCTTCTTCCTCAGAAAGCCCTTCCAAAAAGGCCTTGACGACCAATCCCAAGTGGGGAAGATAATATCCCCCTTCAAGTACTGCAAAACAGGCCTTTCCCTTGGTGGCCTTGGCGATTTCCCTACCTATAGTCCTGAAGTCCTCAAGCTTTAGGGTCCTTCCCCAATCCAACTCATACCTGTCAAAACCTGCGGATATCGCCACCATATCCGAGTCCTCGCTTTCCCTCAGTGCTTCGGTGACCCCTTGGAGAAACCTCTCTCGGTCGTCTTCTTGGACGTTTATGACCTTTACCTCCTTTCTCCCAGCGAAGATATCAGCTGTCCCGTCACCATAGTGGAGGTCGATGTCAAGGATGAAGACCCTTTTTGCCCTTCCCGTTATTAGGGCCTTTTGTACAGCTATGGCCAAGTTATTGAAGTAACAGAAACCCCAGTGGAAATCCTTACGTGCATGATGGCCCGGAGGTCTGACCAAAGCAAAGGCCTTCTCGCCTCCCTGGGCTATCTCACATGCCTTAAGGGCACCTCCTACTGCCATTAGGGCTACTTCAAAAAGACGGGCATCTGCTTTAACACGGGCTATGAGTTCAGGCGAATGTACCAATAACAAGTCCTCCTCTTCCACAGGAGACGGTTCCACAAAGGGAAACCGTGTTTCCAAAGCCCTCCTTATGACCTTTACCCTTTCGGGGGACTCAACCGAAGCAGTTGGGTAGTGCGATTCGTAAAGGGGATGATATACTACCTTCATTCTGGGAGGAAATTCTAACATAAAAGGGTAGGTGAAGTGTTCGAGAGGATACTCCCCTTTGTAAGTAGGCCTTCTGCCTACATAGGAAAAGAGGTAAACGCCCATCAAAAGGATCCTAACAGGGCAAAGGTCCTCTTCGGGCTGGTGTTCCCTGAGACCTATGCGATAGGTATGAGCCATTTAGGCCTTCAGATCCTTTACCGATTGTTGAACGACCTACCCCATGTAGTTTGTGAGAGGGTCTTTGCCCCTTTGCCTGATATGGAGGCAAGGCTTAAAAAAGAAGGCCTTCCCCTTGTAAGTTTGGAATCGAAGATCCCCCTTAAAAGGTTTGACATCCTTGGTTTTTCCTTGCAATACGAACTTACTTACACAAACCTCTTGGCCATATTGGAGCTTGGCGGAATACCCTTGTTAAGCAAAGAACGAGATGAAGGGTTACCTCTGGTCATAGCCGGTGGACCTTGCGCCATGCAGCCTGAGCCCCTGGCCGATTTTGTGGATGCCTTCCTCCTGGGCGAGGGTGAGCTAAGATTAGTTGAGATAGTGAACCTCTATAAAGAATGGAAGGAATCAAAGGGTTCGAAAGACGAACTGCTTCGAGCGCTGACGCATATCCCAGGCGTTTACGTCCCCTCTTTCTTCTCGATGAAATGGGGTAAGGATGGAAAACTCAAAGAAATCGTTGTCCTTAAAGAGGGATACCAACAAGTAAAGCGAGAGGTAATACAGGACCTTGACGATTACCCTTTACCTGATAAGCCTCTGGTTCCCCTTTCGAGGATCGTCCACGAGAGGCTCAGCATTGAGGTAGCCAGGGGTTGCATAAGGGGTTGCAGGTTCTGCCAAGCAGGTTACATCTATCGGCCTTTCAGGGAAAGGGACCCAGGGGAGATAGCCATGCTCATAAGGAGGGCTCTGAAGAACACCGGATATGATGAGGTTTCCCTCCTTGCCTTAAGCGTGGGTGATTGCAGTTACCTTGAGCCCTTGGTTCTCCACCTCATTTCCGTCTTAGCAAAGGAAAGGATAGCCCTTTCTTTACCTTCTTTAAGGGTAGGCACTGTTAGTCAAGAGGTTCTCAAGGCCATAAAGAGGGTGAGGAAGACAGGTATAACAATAGCCCCTGAAGCTGCTACAGAGAGGCTTCAAAAGGTCATAAACAAATTAATCCCTGAAGAGGAGGTCTTGGAAACCGCTAAGATGGCCTTCAAGGAGGGTTGGAGGCACATAAAGCTCTATTTCATGGTGGGACTCCCCACCGAGAGGGAAGAAGACGTAAGGGCGATCATTAAACTCGCAAGGAAGGTCTCAAGGCTTGGAGGGCACGTCCACGTAAGCGTCAGCACCTTCGTTCCGAAGGCCCATACGCCCTTTCAGTGGGAAAGGATGGTAGGGCTGGAGGAAATAGAACAGAGGCACTTGATCTTCAAAAAGGAACTGCGTGGGGCTGGCCTTCAACTCAAGTGGCATGACCCGAGGATGAGCGTCCTCGAGGGAGTTTTCGCAAGAGGTGACCGGAGGTTAGGGGAAGTCCTCCTCAAGGCCTTTAAAAAGGGGGCAAGACTTGACGGTTGGAGCGAATTCCTAAACTGGAGGGCCTGGGTTGAGGCTTTCGAAGAGGTCGGCATCCGTATGGAGGATTACCTCCGCGAAAGGGACGTAGGAGAGGTGCTGCCGTGGAGTCATCTCAAGAGCTTAGTTAAAGAGGAATTCCTCCTTGAGGAACGAAAAAGGGCAAGGGAAGGTATGCTCACCGAGGCCTGTAGGCCTGGGTGTAGGAAGTGTGGATGTTGTGGCCAAGGGCTTTCGATAAGGTTAAAGTCCGAAGGGATCACTTTTCCCAAGGCCTACCATGTCATCGAAGGGCCTTCCCCTCAACAAGCCAGAGGTAGGATAAGGGCCAAGTTCAAAAAGGTAGGCCCTATGCGTTTCATAAGCCATCTTGAAATGGTCGAGGTCTTTTTACGTGCCTTCCGCAGGGCTGAAATTCCCCTTGTCTTTTCTGGGGGTTTCCATCCCCTTCCGAGGGTGGTCTTCGCCCAGGCCTTGCCAGTAGGAGTGGAAAGCCTAGCGGAATACTTTGACTGTGAGGTTAGAGAGCCTGTGGATATCGAGACCTTCTTAAAGGACATAAACCGCCAACTTCCTGAAGGATTAGAGGTCATGGATGCTTGTCTTATAGGTATGAAGGAAAGGGGACTAAACGAACTCTTTGTGGAGGACGAATTCATCGTCCTGGTTCCAAGAGGTTTCCCTTTAAACCTCCCTTCAGAGGGTGGGGTCCTCTTTATCGAAAAAAAGGGCAAGCTTTTAGACCTCCGGGATTATGTGAAGAAGCTAGAGGTCTTCCATACCCTTCCCCTTGAATTACAGGATCTGACCGAGTTGTTAGAGGATGAAGTCAAAGCCTTCGTGAGGCTAAGGCTCAGAAAGGGCATAAACGTATACCGCGTACTTATGGCTTTGTTCTCTATTGGAGAAGAGGTAAAACTCCTCAGGGTAATAAAGGTGGCCACTTATCCGCAGGGGGACGAAAGGACTACATCTTGTACTTCCCAAAATCTTCTTCGTGAAGCCCTGTGAGCCACTGTGCCAGTGGGTCTTGCGAAGTCCTTTTTAGTTTCTCCTTTAGCGCGTTTAAATCCTCCCCAGCCTTAAGGACCTCTTCAGTGCAGTAAATAGGGGCTTGAGCCCTCACAGCCAAGGCTATGGCGTCGCTTGGCCGTGCGTCTATTACGATCTCCTCTTCATCCACTTTGAGGTATAAAGAAGCATAGAAAACCTGCTCCCTTAACTCAGTCACGATCACCTTGGTGAGCTGGACCTGAAGGGTTGTCAAAATATCGTACAAAAGGTCATGGGTAAGAGGCCTTGGGGTCTTAACCTTTTCAAGGGCCCTTGCTATAGCATTGCCTTCCATCATCCCTATCCAAATGGGCAATAACCTTTCACCTTCTGGGTCAAGGAGCAACACCACTACTTGACTGGTGTGGGGATCCAATATGAGGCCCCATATCTTAACGGGGACAAGTTGTCTTTCTTTGTCCTCTTTAAAGTCCAAGGGCCCTCAATTTTTCCACGAGCTCTCGTTGCTCGCGGCTTAACTCCTTGGGTACCTTTACCTTTATGACCACATATAGATCTCCCTTTCCCCCTCCTTTGAACTTCGGAAGGCCAAGTCCCTTCAAGCGGAGCTTGGTCCCCGAAGATGTCCCAGGGGGTACCTTTACGTTTTTAGGTCCTTCTAGCGTAGGTACCGTGATCGTTGTCCCTAGACAAGCGTCGCTGAAGTTTATCTCCTGCTCCACATATAGGTCATCCCCTTCTCTTTTGAAAAGAGGATGGGGTGTAACCTTTACCTTGATGTAAAGGTCACCGGGAGGAAAACCCATACCGCCCTTGCCTGCTATCCTCAACTTTTGCCCTTCTTGTATCCCTGCAGGGATCTTAACTACCACCTGTTCCTCTGGACCACCAGGGCGTTTTATAGTGATGGTCCTTTCAGTACCTTTAGCGACCTCTTCAAGGGTGATGTAAAGCTCAGTTTCTATGTCTTGTCCCTTTTGTGCAGTAATGGGTTCCCCTTCAAATAGGACCTCCTCAAAAGGGCCTGTAGCAGTCCTAAACCTCACACGCCTTGTCCTGGGTCCTCCGAATATGAAGGAGAAGATGTCACTTGTGCCAAACCCCAAATCTTTTAAGAGGTCACCTATGTCAAACCCTCTGAATATGTCCTCTTGGCTATAACGCTGGCTGAAGGCCTGGGCACCGAGCATGTCATACTGCCTTCTCTTTTCCGGATCGCTAAGGACAGCATAAGCCTCGTTTATCTCCTTGAACTTTTCCTCTGCCTCTTTGTCACCTGGATTACGGTCAGGGTGGTATTTCAAAGCAAGACGCCTATAAGCACGCTTTATCTCCTCAAGGGTTGCATCCCTGCTTACGCCGAGTATCTGATAATAGTCCTTCATCAGCTACTCCTACCCAAATTAGCGCGATAAAGGTCTGCTAATACTTCGTTCGAATAAGCTTCGGGGTCTTCGACCCCTTTTCTTGTGATCAAGAGCCGTTTAGGGAAAGGCCTTTCTGAAAGGAGCTTCATTAAAGGTTCCAAAGCGTTCTCCAGATGGAGAAACAGGTCCTTTGGGGTTTTACCTCCTGAATACAGGCTACGGAGCATGAAGTCTATGGCCTCCTCTTCAAATAAGATCTCAACGCCGTATCTCTCCTTGAAGGCCTTCTCAAAGGCCTTGACCTGCCTATAACAACGCCAAAGGTCCTCAAGGGCCGTGTTAAGGTCGTCTTCTCTGGCCAAGAGCCTTTCTGCCAAAAGTTCGATCCTCTCCCCTTGGAATAAAGGCCCGTAGTAATCCTCGAACTCCTCCTTTCGGGAGAGGAGGTACGACTTTATGTCCTCTTTTTCCTTGCGCAAGGCCTCTTCGAACCGTCGGATATAAGCTTCATCTATCGGTCGGTTGAGGAGCTTCTCGAGCTCTCCCTCAGGGTCTTCTACCATTTCCTTGGTAACCACCAAATGGCGGATGTTAGTGGAGGGGAGCTTTCGCTCGTACTTTATCAGGACGTGTTCCAGTACGCTGGCCAAACCCCTTGCGCCTGTCTTCTGTTTGTAGGCCAATTCGGCTATCTTCCTTAAGGCCTCGTCCTCAAAGACTACCTCTATACCATATGCCCGAAAGTCGCGCTTTTTGTTGGCTATAAGCGGGCTATTAGGGTTTTTGAGGATAGCGTAGAGGTCTTCCTCCTCCAAGGGTTCGAGCACAGCTATTACCGGTAGACGTCCTACGAACTCCGATTCGAATCCGTACTCTATAAGGTCCTCAGGTGTCACGTGCTTGAGGTACTCAAACCTTTCGTCTTTCGACTTCACCTCCTGCCCAAAACCGATCCCTTCTTTTTTCAAACGTCTGCGGATTATGTCCTCAAGCCCGTTGAAGGCACCACTTACGATGAAAAGGATGTGCCTGGTATTTATGGACCTTCGCTGCCTCTTCCCGGTCCTGCGGTAATGTTCTAAGGCCTCCCACTGTGAGACTGGGTCTGTAGAAGATTTGAGTTCGACTTCAGTTTCCTCCATAAGCTTTAACAGGCCCCTTTGTACCCCTGTACGCGAGACATCCGGCCCGATTACGTTCCCACTTGAGGCTATCTTGTCGATTTCGTCTATGTAGATGATCCCATATTGGGCCCTCTCTATGTCGCCATCGGCCTCTACCACTAACTCCCTCACAAGGTCCTCAACGTCCCCGCCGACATAACCCGTTTCGCTGAACTTGGTGGCATCAGCCTTGACAAAGGGAACACCTATCCTTTCTGCGATGAGTTTTACCATATAGGTCTTCCCAACCCCTGTTGGGCCTATGAGGATGATGTTATTTTTAATGCTTCCGATACCAGATGGTTCCTTCCCCCGCGACAAATAGTACCTTATCCGGTTGTAATGGGTGCAGATCTTTGTAGCAAGGATCTCTTTTGCACGGTCTTGCTTAACGATAAAGGTGTTAAGGTAAGAGATGAGCTCTTCTGGTTTTATATCGAAGTCTATGGGCGACCTCTTTTTTTCCCACTTTGTGAACCTTTCTTGACCTGAAACCTTCGGCTCGAAAGTCGATACCACCAGACGGATCCTGTCACCGTATTTCTTTTCGAGGTACTTATTCAGTTCCCGTTCGAGTTCTTTGTAGTCAGGTATTTTTTCCATAATAGGCCCTCCTTTGAAAGTTTAAGGGCCAAAAAGAGGCCTTTCAATAAACTTAGGTGGGAAGCCTCTGTTGGGGTATCCCCAGCAGGAAATTTCCACTCTTTATCCATCCCTTCAGGATTTCGGCGATCTCTTTGGCCTTTTTATAGCTCGAAAGAGGGACAGTCGGTATCTCCCTGCCTTCGAACTTCACATAGCCGCTTTTTAACTCCTTGTAGCTTACATAACCCAAGGGTCTGACCTCGCCTTGGGGATAATCGTAACCTAGGTCCACGATCTGGGTGAACAGGTCTTCATCCCCAAGCCCGGTGTAAAAGGCCATCTCCTCATCTAACACGGGTATGGGTATACCTATGCCCACGAATAAAGAAGGTCCATAGCCAAGGATACTGGCCCCTCTTAGCCAGTGCGGGCTCATCTTCTTGAGGTCCCCTATCACAGCAAGGGTCCCAGCAGGTCCTATAGGTACCCCTTTTTCAGTCCGTTTGACGTGGGGGTTATGCTGGGTACCGTGCCAGACCACGTAACCTTCAGCTCCTCCCAAAAAGATCCGCGTGCCTATACCTATGGTACGGTAATAAGGATCCTTAAGGAGGGGGCTTAGTTGACCAGCGCTACAATAGGTGATGTTTCCACCTCTGGGCTTGAGGACCCCCATGTAGGTATAGATGATCCGTTCAGAGAGGTTTATGGCACAGTTGTAGTTCTGGTAACAGTTCCTCGGGTTGAACAGAAAGGCATCCCTGAACTCGTCAAGGGTAAGATATATCTCCACCCTGCGGTTTGGATAACAGTCCGTACCATACCCTTCGGCCACTAGGTGTACCCTCTTGCGCCTTACGAGGTCTTCGATCACATGTCCTCCACCGTATTCGAAGCTCCCGGGGTAGACCTTGTTAAGGGGATCGTCGAGGCTTGGCTCTGTTGCCCCTATGTAGATATCGACAGCCGCTAGACCTGCATAAGCGGGTACATTGTTTATCAACACCCTATGGGCCTTTATCCTCGGCTTGGTATGGCCAAAGTTCAAAAAAGCCCCTGAGGAACACATAGGGGCAAAGGTCCCAGTGGTGACCACGTCTACCTCCTTAGCGGCCCTTTCGACCCCCTTTTTACGGACTATCTCCACCATTTCCTCCGCGGTCACCACCACGACTTGTCCCCTTTGGATCTTCTCGTTTATCTCCTCAAAAGTCTTCCCCATGGAAGGAAAAGATTACCCTTGGGTGCTTAAAGAGGTCAAGAGAGGTCGATGTAGGCCTAAGGAGGTTGGTTATCCATAGGAAACGATCTTCATTTCGGCTTCGGTGATGATTTCAGAAGCTACCAGTTGGTATGCCTTTTTTAACCTCTGGGCCAATACCCGCAATAGGTTTCGAGCCAAAATCAGACCGTCAGCCGAAGGAGTGGCCAAAAGCCTCATGAGGGCTTCTACAGGGACCTTCAAGGCCTTTGTATCGGAAAGGGCAATCGCCGTACTGACGTGTACCGGAGGATCGGCCAATGCCATGAAGCCAAACACTTCGCCTGGATCGGACAACAGGAAATGTATACCGCTTCTCCCCTCGGCTGGGATATGGACGTCCACTTTCCCTTCTTCTAAGACGTAAAGCCCAGTTGCCTCATCGCCCACCGTGAAGATCACTTCGCTTGCCTTGAACTCCTTTTGTTCACTTGCTGATGCAATGCGTTCCAGGGCCTCTAAACTTATACCCTTGAAAAGTTCCGTTTCTTTGACGATCATTCTCTATCACCTCCTTTCCTTTTTGGGACTTTAGCCCGCTGTGGGCCCTTGTCAAGGAGAGCAGAGGTGGGCTTTAGGTTCAAGTTGATAAAGGAAACGCCCTTCGGAAGGGTGGGGGAGATAGAGACACCACATGGGTCTTTTGAAACGCCGGTGTTCATGCCGGTGGGCAGCAAAGGTTCCGTCAAGGCCATAAGCCCTCGCGACCTAGAAGCCCTGGGGGCCAAGGTGATCCTAAGCAACACTTATCACCTCTACCTTAGACCTGGTATAGAGGTGATACGTGAAGTGGGGGGACTACACAAGTTCATGGGCTGGAGAGGAGCCATATTGACCGACAGCGGTGGGTATCAGGTCTTTAGCCTCTGTAAGTTTTCCAGGGTTTTAGAAGAAGGGGTCGAGTTTCGTTCCCACCTCGACGGTTCCTTACATTTGCTTACACCGGAAAAAGTGGTTCAAATTCAGGCCGAACTCGGCGTGGACATAGCTATGGTCCTGGACGAATGCCTTCCTTACCCTGTGGAAAGGTCAAGGGCGAAGGCCTCCGTTGAGCTTAACCTTCGATGGGCCAAAAGGGCCAAAAACGCCTGGAAGGCAGAAGGGGCGTTGTTCGGGATCGTACAGGGAAGTGTCTTCATGGATTTACGAAAGCAATGCATCGAAGGGCTCCTGGAACTGGACTTCCACGGATACGCCCTTGGGGGCTTGAGCGTAGGTGAACCAAAGGAGCTGACCTGGGACGTAGTCCAATACAGCTGTGAGCTACTCCCTAAGGACAAACCCAGATACCTAATGGGAATGGGTACCCCAGAGGACATCTTAGAAGGTGTAAAAAGGGGGATAGACATGTTTGACTGCGTCCTGCCCACAAGGTTCGGCAGGACCGGCTACCTCTTTACCCGATGGGGCGTGATGAACATAAAACACGCCCGCTACGCCCATGACCCTGCCCCAATAGACCCTGATTGCAATTGTTATACCTGTAAAAACTTCTCAAGGGCTTATTTAAGACACCTGTTCCTATCTAGAGAGCTCCTTTCTTACTACCTAAATACCCTCCACAACCTCCACTACTACCTCCAACTGATGGAACAGATACGCAAGGCCCTCCGAGAAGACCGGTTCCCCGAATTCACGGAAAGTTTCCACCGCCAAAGGGAAAAAATAGCCCCTTGACAGTACACCCTTACGGAGATTACCTTTTAATTGAAAATGAAAACCATTATCAAAAAAAGGCGTTGGAGTTCGCGTAGGGAGTTGCTTTTGGAGTTGTTGCAGAGGGAAGGGGGGCATGTAGATGCGGAGGCCCTTTATAGGAAGGCCAAGGAGTTGTGTCCGACGATAGGTCTTTCTACGGTTTATCGGAATTTGCGGCTTTTCAAGGACCTTGGGCTTGTTAAGGAGTTGCAGCTTAAGGCTGGGCATGCCCATTATGAACCGGTAAAGAGGACTGAGCACGGTCATTTCGTTTGTGGAAATTGTGACAAGGTGATGGAGTTCACCAGTGGTCTTATGGTTGAGCTCAAACGGGAACTGGAGAAGCGTTTTGGGGTTAAGGTGGAAGGGATGGAGATAAGGGTTGAAGGCCTTTGTCCCGAATGTTTGAAGGCAAGTGAAGATGCTGACACTTGATCAAGTGCCTCCGGGCAAAAGCGTTGAGGTGCTTTCCATCGAAGGGGGCCACCACTGTCGGCAGAGGCTTATGAGGTTAGGACTTCGGCCTGGGGTGGTGTTGAAGGTCCTAAGAAGCGCTCCTTTTTCAGGGCCTATCCTTGTAGAAGGGGAAGACGGCACCTTCATGATAGGCAGGGGGATGGCCTCCAGGGTGGTGGTGAGGGAAGTAGGATGAAGCTTGTCCTTGTTGGACAGCCCAATTGCGGTAAAAGCACCATCTTTAACTACCTTGTCGGCTATAGGGCTGTATCGGCCAACTTTCCTGGTTCGACCGTGAAGTACACAAGCGGGAAGTTGAGGTTAGGTGGTAGGGAGTTTGAGTGTGTAGACCTTCCCGGGACTTATTCCCTTTCTGGATTTGACCCTGCTGAGAAGGAGGTAAGGCGTTACCTCTTAGAGGAGAGCTATGACGTCATACTTAACGTGGTTGACGCCTCCCTTTTGGGAAGGGGACTGGAACTCACCTTAGAGCTTCTGGAGTTAGAGAGGCCTATGGTGTTGATCCTCAATATGATAGACGAGGCAGAGAGAAAAGGGATAGCCATAGACGAGAAAAGGCTCGAGAGGGTCCTAGGTGTCCCCGTTGTGAAGACCATAGGCCATAGGGGTATAGGGTTAACCGAGGTCATAAACCAGGCCATAAGGGCGAAAGAAGAAGGATTAAAAGGCCATCTTTTGCCTTTCAGCCGGGACGTAGAAGGGGTAATAAGACGGGCTATGGAATACTTGACGTCTTCCGAATGCACAAAAGGACTACCCCTTAGGTTTGTGGCCATAAGGGCCCTTGAGAGGGACGAGGGGTTTAGAGAGGAGGACCCATTTTTAGAACAATTGCGCCAGCTTCTGGAGTTACGCCACGGCAAACCGTCAGACGTGGTCATATCCTCAGAACGCCACGCCCTCACCATGTGGCTATATGAGCAAGTGGCCAAAGTCCTTCATCCTCCAAAGGTGAGTTTCCGTGACAAAATAGACGCATGGCTTACACACCCTGTGTTTGGTTACGTCTTTTTGGCCTTTACCTTCTTTGGGCTCTTCTATGGGGTTTTCGTAGTAGGGGAAAGGTTAGAGGAAGCCCTATTAGAAAGGTTAGGGAAGGTAACCGATGCCGTTTGGGGTTTAAAAGGGAACGGAGCTACAGGAGCAGTATTACAGGGTGCATTAGAAGGATTACTGGCAGGGATAGGGATTGTACTTCCCTACTTAGTACCGTTCCTCTTCGCCCTGGCTTTCCTTGAGGATTCCGGATATCTGCCTCGTATAGCTTTTTTGATGGATTCTTTCATGCACAAGATAGGTTTACACGGGAAGTCGGTCCTACCTTTCCTCATGGGTTATGGTTGCAGTGTGCCAGCAGTTATGGCCACAAGGATCCTCGAGTCCGAAAGGGACAGGGTGATTACCGCGGTCCTTTCCACCTTCATACCGTGTTCTGCACGGACAGTGATCATCCTGGCCTTAGTTTCCTCTACCCTAGGTCCCTTTTACGCCCTGGCCATATATTTAGGGAATATTTTAGTAG
Source organism: uncultured Thermodesulfobacteriota bacterium (assembly GCA_964611295.1). Lineage (GTDB taxonomy): Bacteria > Desulfobacterota > B13-G15 > B13-G15 > B13-G15 > B73-G16. The sequence continues at coordinate 152,825 of CAZSWV010000001.1, forward strand.
TAGGTTTTTTGGGCAGGATCCTTGCCTCTTTCTATAAAGAAGTAAGCCCAGGGTTGATCTTGGAAGTACCTAGATACCAGTTGCCAAGCCTACAGATGCTAGCGCTCAAGACGTGGTTACGGCTTAAGGAATTCATCGTCATGGCTTGGCCCCTTTTGGTGTTAGGCAGTTCGACCCTTGGGCTTTTGCACTTCTTCAAACTCGACCAAATGCTCAACAAAGGGCTTCGCATAATCACCTCTCCTTTGGGGCTACCGGAACTCGCAGGTGTTCCTTTGATCTTCGGCATCTTGAGGAAGGAAGCGGCCCTTGTTATGCTCTATCAGGCCTTGGGGACGAAAAACCCTGTTGACCTTTTGGGGATGGAAGGGGTTCTGACCTTTACGGTTTTTGTCACCTTTTTCGTCCCCTGTGTGGCAACGCTTGGGGTTCTGACAAAGGAAGTGGGGATAAAGAAGACGGTAGGGGTAGGGGCTTTGGCCTTATTAGTGGCCTTTGCCCTGGGGGTTTTGAGCAGGGTAGTGTTCGGGTGGGTTTTCACATGAAGGACATACCCCTTGAAAAAAGGATCATCTTTGCCCTTGACGTTCCCTCTTTTGAAGAGGCCAAAAGGTGGGTTGAGAGGTTAAGCCCTTACATCAAGTTTTACAAAGTGGGGCTTGAACTTTTTTTGGCCTGTGGTTTTCCCGTAGTGGAATGGATAAGGGAAAGAGGGTGTGAAGTTATGCTTGACCTCAAGCTTTTTGACATCCCTGCCACTGTTAAAAGGGCGATCTACCAGATAAAGGATAGGGGCGTTACCTATACCACTGTACACGGCAACGACGGCATATTGCGGGCAGCTGTGGAGGCAAAAGGCGATCTGAAGGTATTAGCAGTCACAGTCCTCACGAGCCTTGACGAAAGTGACATCAAGGACCTGGGTTTCCAATGTAGCATTGAAGACCTGGTGCTTTCGAGGGCCAAGAGGGCTTTTGAGTTAGGGTGTGATGGGGTCGTTGCCTCGGGCAGAGAACTTAAGGCCATCAGGCATAAAATAGGCGAGGGACTTATAGTGGTCGTACCAGGCATTAGGCCCGTGGAGAACCGAGATATAGATGACCAGAAGAGGACTATCACCCTTAGAGAGGCCTTCATGTGGGGGGCTGATCATGTGGTGGTAGGTAGACCCCTTAGGAATTCCCCTGAGCCTGAGAAGACTGCCCAGAGGATGTTGGAAGAGGTAAAGGAGGTCCTTGGGATATGATCGTGCAGTGTGAGGCATGTGGTACCAAATACCGACTGGACGATGCCTTACTTAAGCCTAAAGGCACAAAGGTACGATGTAGCCGCTGTGGATTTATTTGGACCATATATCCCGATAGGGGTGAACTTTCCGCCTTTCCAGAAAAGGTCGAAGGTAAAAAGGCCAAATGGTACCTTTGGGTTTTGGCTCCTGTAGGTGTGGTGGTCGCTTTGGCCCTTATAGGATGGTTTTTCCCTGAAGAGCTCCTTTACTTTGTGGAGGTTTTAAGAGAGGAGTTCAAGAAAATAGGGCTAGGCATCTCGCGACTATTGCCTCAAGGTATGCAGCTTCTTCAAACTTGCCCCTTTTCCTGAAGCCATTTATTGCTATTTGGGCCTTTTTAAGGAGCTCTTTTACCGTAAGGGCCTTCCACTCAGGGGGGAGTTCCCTTTGGCTTAGGACCTTCATTAAGGCCTTCACGCGCCATACATCCATCCCCCATTGGCGTGAGAGTTGATCGTGGTGGCCTCCGCGCTTTACGATAAGCTTTTGCGGAATGAGGTATATGGGCTCGACCGAGGATATCCTCAACCAGAGCTCATAGTCCTCGCAAAAGGGAAAGTTCTCGTCAAAGCCCCCTGATTCCTCCCAGAGCTCCCTTTTGAACATCACAGAAGAAGGGCTAATTATGCAAAGGGGAAGACAATAAGGGTAAATCCACCCTGAGTACTTTTGGTGCTTCTTTTTTGGATTTACCCTTACACCCCGTCTGATCCAGATTTCATCCGTGTAGCATATCCTTGCTTCGGGGTGGTCTTGGAAAAAGGAGACCTGTTTTTCCAACTTCCGAGGGGTCCATAGGTCGTCCGAGTCCAAAAAGGCCAACAGTTCCCCTTGAGCCATGCTAGCTCCGTGATTCCTTGCAGCAGCTGGCCCACGGTTTGGTTGCCATACGTACCTTATCCTCTTGTCCGCCAAAGCGGTGACGAGTTCTGCTGTGCCGTCTTCCGAACCGTCGTCTACTACGATGACCTCCAGATCCCTATAAGTTTGGCTTAGGACCGATTCGATGGCCTCCTTGAGGAAAGCCTTACGGTTAAAGGTGGGTATTACCACCGATACCCTAGGCATCCTCCACTACTGGGACGAATTGTCTCCTTTTTATGTCCACAAGCCCCCTTTCAGTGAGCCTTAAGTAAGGAAGTCCACTGAAGGGCAGAGTCTGTAAAAGGACGAAGCTGCTGCTGACCGAAGCCCCTAGGGTCCTTGCAGCTTCATCGAAGGCCTTTATTTCAGCTGCAAGTTCCTCCATGCTTTTGGGAGAGATTATACCCCATAGGGGCATGGGCACCGAGGCGAGGACCTTTCCCTTCCTTACTGCAAAGAACCCCCCTTGGTGCTCCAAGAGGACCTTCACCGCAAAGGCCATTTCCTCTTCGTCAGTGCCAATTACGAAGATGTTATTGGTGTCCCACGTAAGGCTTGTAGCCAAGGCCCCTTCCTTTAGCCCGAACCCTTTGACAAACCCCACCTTCATTTCTGGGGTTTCAGAATGTCTGGAGATCTGGGCAGCCTTCAGGACGTCCTGAGAGGGGTCAGCTGGTATGTTTCCAAAACGGGTCTGGAGGGATATGAAACCCTCTTCCGTTATGGTCTCGTTCAGCAACTTTATCACCCTTACCCTTGCCATTGGACGGCTACAAGCTATGAAGAAGTCCGAAGGTTTTACCTCCTTCAACAAAAAAGTCCCTCGGACTCCTTGGGAGGAGACATGGGAAGGAAGGGGTTCGAGGAGCCTCCCGTTTTCCGCTATAAGCTTTCCGTCCTTTATAACTAACCTTACCTTCGGACAATTCAGGTCTTCAAAGGCCACAAGGTCAGCCTTCCTGCCCGGGGCTATGAGTCCGAGGTCTCTCAGACCATAGTAAAGGGCCGGATTTAGGCTTACCATCTTAATGGCATCAAAAGGTGAAAAGCCCAAGGAGATGGCCTCACGGATCAATAGATCTTGTACCCCTTGTTCGACTATAGTCTTTGGGTCAAGTAGGTCCGTACATAGCATCAAGTTCCGCATATCCTTTAGGCCTTTTAGCCCTCCCATAGCCTTAAGTTCGTTGCGGATGTACCCCCTCCTTATCATCACCGCTACGCCCAACCTCAATAGTTCCAAGGCCTCTTCGGCGTTTATGGGCTCGTGGCAAGAACTTATCCCTGTACAGAGATAGGCTTGTAACCTTCTACCCTTTGCACCAGCTGTATGTCCTTCAAGTCGCTTTTTCAATTTGGAAGTTTCTGCAAACCTCTCCAATAACTCGAGGTCTTTATCCAAAACCACCCTTGGCCAGTAGGTCTCTCCTAGGCCAAGGCAATTTTCCTCTGATACCGTTTCTTTGAAGGCTTCAAAAGGGAAACCAGCACTTTTTTCGAACTGGGGAAAAGGAGGGACAACAGAAGGGCAGAGGAAAAAGGCCCTGAAGGGCGTCCGGTTGATTTCTTCTAGAAACCATTTCACCGCTTCTGCCCCACCTGCGTTGGCCAACATGGCTATCTCGGTTATTACGGTTGTAGTCCCCCTTGGGACAGCCCAGCGGGCGTACTCCCTTACGTGGAAGACGAAGTCCAAATGGCAGTGGGGGTCTATAAAAGCAGGGCACACGTAAAGCCCCTTGAGATCAAGGACATAGGGAGCATCAAGTTCCCCTTCAAGCGCCCCTACATAAACGATCCTGTCCCCAAATACCAATATGTTGACCTCTTCTCGTACCTCTTCCACCAAAAGGTCCAAAAGACGCACCCCTTTTATCACAAGGTCAGGTGGCCTATCACCCAAAACAACTTCTATGGCTTGTTTTAAAAAACTAGCCTCCACAGGTCCTTGGGCGTTTGGGGCTATAATTTACCAAAAAGATACCCATACAAACCAAGCCTAAGGCTAAAAGCAAGTTGGGACCCCATTCTTCTTTAAGGAGGAGGCCGCTGAACAAAACCCCAAAGAGCGGAGTGAGGAAGGTAAAAGCAGAAAGATCGCTTACAGGGTAGATATGTATTAGTTTGAACCACACATAATAGCTGATGAAAGCCACCACCACTGACTGAAAGGCCAAAGCCAAAAGGACCAAAGGGGTCAAACTGAATACCCTTTGGGGTTCAAGGACAAGGCTCAAGGATAGAAGCACAGGGAGAGAGAAGGTCAGTTGATAACAGAAGGTCTGAATGGGGTGGGCCTGGTGGGCGAGGAACCTTTTGATGTAGATAGTAGTGGCTGCCCAAAAAAGGGCGGCAAGTACTTCAAGTAGGTCTCCCAAAAGGCTCCCTTCAACGGCAGTGTGTTCCCAAAAGAGGACCACTACCCCAAAGAAGGCCAAAAGGAGTCCCATGACCTTCAAGAGGGTGAGCTTTTCGCCTTTGAGCAGGAAATGTGCCCCTAGGGCGACAAAGAAGGGGCTGAGGTAAACGAATATAACAGCCCTTGAGGCTTCTGTCCAAAGGGTTCCTAAGTAGAGACAGGCGAACTCAAGGCCGAACAATAACCCAATGGCCATGCCATGCAGTAGCCTTATGTCCCAGTGGAAAGGACTTATGCCCTTCTTTTTGCAATAAGCCAAACCGCATAAGGCGGCTATCCCAGACCGAAGGGCGGAAGTCCAGACGGGGGCAAGGCCTTGGTTAGAGATCTTTATGGCACTGTAGTTTAACCCCCAAAGCATGGTAAGACACACAAGTGCTGCAAAGGCATAGAGGTCAAGGTGCTTCCGCAAAGTGGATGGATCGGAGGTCATGAGAAGAGTTTCTTCACCAATTGGGCGACCCTCTTGCCAAGCTTCTGTGCGTTTTGTAAGGTCTTTTCGTCTGGTTTCCCTGTACATGCTACCCCATAGTGTCCTGTGGCATCCATAGGGTCTCCTACTACCACCATTCCGTAGATCAAGAGGGCCTGTATTATGGACATGATAGTCGTTTCCTTACCGCCTGAAGGATCCGCAGAGGTGGCAAAGGCCGCCCCTACTTTGTTCTCCATTTTCCTCCGAAGGTGGACAAACCTATCAAAAACCGCCTTCAATTCAGCTGCCATGGTGCCAAAATATACGGGCGACCCGGCTATTATCCCCTGGCATTCCAAAAAGTCCCCCTCGGTGACCTCTTGGGCGTTCCTGAGGACTGCTTCCACCCCCTCTTCCCTAACCCCTTGAGCTATAGCCTCAGCTAAGGCCTTGGTGTTACCGCCACGCGAGTGGTAAAGGACCAGGACCTTCATTTTTCCCCTCCTTTAGGACGTTTTATTGATGAATATTGCAACGTGACCAGCCCCTCAGTCAACTTATCGCCTGTGGCGCTCCCGCAGTTGTTCCCAATATTGCCTGAAGAACTTTTCCTGCAGGAGTAGATAATGGGCTTGTTTATCAGGAGGCAGCATTCGCTTTATTTCCTCCCATTCCTTCCACCTCAACCTTTCCATCTCCTTCATGGTTTCCTCTATCCTGTGGATCTGCGAAAGAAGGGCCTCTTCAGATACCTTCTGTAAAAGCATCGCTTCTAACTCCTCAAGCGCACGCCGATGCTCAAAGAAGGCCCTTTGGCGTTCTTTGGCTATACGCTCCAAAAGTTCGAAAAACCTTGAGGCTTCAGGACCTGAAAGTCCTAAATCCCTACGCAGACAGTGCATCCTAAAGGTTTCGAAGTCCTCTAACTGCTTTTTCCACTTAGGGGATTGAGCCCAACTTACGGAGCTCAACATGACCGATAAGACCAAGACTACTGACCACAAGGCCCTCATTTTCCCCTCCTTCAGAAACTGCCTTCCTCTTCAAGGTAAAGGGGAAGCATAGCGTATGCCTTCTCCGCATAGCTTAAGATGACCGAATCCATCACTTCTGCGACTTCTCCCTCTTCGGTCAGCAGACCTTTGCGGTCTTCTAGCAAGGACCCCTTGAAGAGCAACAAGGCGGCTATTCCACCTGCTGTGGCCAAAGAAAACACAAGCCTCCTTGACAAAGGCCTTTTGGCCTTATATGCACCTAGGACCTCCTCTAGGTCAAAAGGAGGCTTTTCACGCAGCCCAACTATGAGCCGTTTTAGCCTTTTGAGTTCCTTCCACTCAGATCGGCAGTCACTACACCGCATGCAGTGAAGCCCTAAAAAAAGCCTTTCTCTCAAGAGGGCTTCGCCTCCTAAAGCCTCTATCATGACGTACTTTGCTTCCTCACACTTCATCTGATTTAAGCACCTCCTTCAACCTGTTTACGGCGTTATGGAAATGGGCCTTTACAGCTCCCTCGGTTAAGCCCATCAAGGCGGCAATTTCCGAATACTTAAGTTCACCGTAGATCTTGAGCAAAAGCACCCTTTTTTGTCTTTCAGGAAGCTGGTCTATCGCTTTGAGGAGCTTTTGACGCTCTTCTTTCTGGCTTAACAGATCAAAAGGGGTCTGTGTTGCCTCCTGGATCTCAAGTTCTACCTGAAGGTCCTTTTTCCGTCTAAGGTAGTCCATGGCCACATTTATCGCTATGCGGAATATCCAAGTCTTGAACTGGGAACGGCCTTCAAATCCATTTCTCGACTCCCAAGCTTTTAAAACAGCAGTTTGCATAACTTCTTTTGCCTCTTCACGGTCGTTAAGGGTATGGAGGAGAAAATTGAAAAGAGCCCCCTCACATCCCTTAAGGTTTCTGAGAAATTCCTTTTCGTCCATCCCTTGGACTTTAGACGGCCGAAGGCCTAAGGAGGTTTAAAGTATCACCTTCAAAAGCTCTTTTTCCTTCTTCCTCATTTTGGTCGCTTCTTTCCCCCCTTTTTCATGGTCATAACCAAGGAGGTGCAAAACCCCGTGTATCAAAAGCAGGGCCAAGTGCTCCTCCAAACTTACCCCCCTTTCTTCGGCTTCTCGCTGGGCAGTTTGGACGGATATGACTATGTCACCCAAAAGCCTATTTGAAGGTCCATCCATGGGAAAGGCAAGGACGTTTGTGGGTCTATCTCGCCCGAGGTATTGTCGGTTTAGCTCGTGGATCTCCTTGTCCCCTACAAGTAGTACCCCTAGTTCCCTACCTTTGATGCCCAAATGATTGAGGATGTTCTTTGCCCACTTTTCCACCTTTGTCTTTAACCTAAGTCCTTTTACCTTACAAATGACGATTACTGCCATTTTGGGTCTTTCGCTCCTTTTCGGCACGTTCGTATGCTTTTACGATTTCCTGAACAATGGGATGTCTCACCACATCCTTTTCGGTGAAATAAACGAACTCGATCCCTTCTATTCCCTTGAGGATATGTTGGATTTCTACCAAACCAGAAGGCGTTCCCTCCGGTAGGTCGATCTGGGTTATATCCCCTGTGATCACCATCTTTGAACCAAAGCCCATTCTGGTCAGGAACATCTTCATCTGTTCGGGTTTTGTGTTTTGGGCTTCGTCCAAGATTATGAAGGCATCGGAAAGGGTGCGCCCTCTCATAAAGGCAAGGGGAGCAACTTCGACAATCCCCCTTTCTATTAACCGTGAGGCCTGTTCCAGGTCGAGCATATCGTACAAGGCATCGTATAGGGGTCTTAGGTAAGGATTGACCTTTTCCTGGATATCTCCGGGCAAGAATCCGAGTTTCTCCCCCGCTTCGACAGCAGGCCTAGTCAATATGATCCTGCTCACCTCCTTTTTGGTCAGGTAATCCAAAGCCATGGCCATGGCTAAATACGTCTTTCCGGTCCCCGCTGGCCCAATGCCTATGACAATCGGGTTCTTCCTTATGGCGTTTATATAAAGCTTCTGAGTAGGTGTCTTAGGGGTTATGGTCTTTTTCCTGGCTACAAAGACCGTATCGAGGAATACGTCCTCAAGGCTAAAGGACCCATCGCTTGAAAGGATGCGTACGGCATACTCCACATCGCTGCTCATGAGGAAATATCCCTTACACAGTAGCCCATAGAGTTGTTCCAAGGTCTTTTTTGCTAATTCGCTTTGTTCCCCTTCTATGGTTATCTCTGAACCCTTGGTATAGATCTTCACATTGAGATGGCGTTCTATAGCCTTTAGGTGCTCGTTACGCGGTCCAAAGAGCATCCTTACCTTATCACCTTCAGGAAAGACTATGGTCTTCCTTTCGACCTTCATCTTTCAGCTTCTTCACCTCCTCAAGGACTTTGGGCAGGATTTCGCCTGCCTTTCCTTGTAAAAGATAATCCGAAACAACCCCTGTCAGCACCGTGGGTTCCTTGTTCACCTCTATTACCTTGGCCCCTCTTCCCTTGGCTATCCTCGGTAGATCAGCTGCTGGATAGACGACCGCTGAGGTACCTATGACGAGCATGAGGTCACACCGCTTTGCCTCCTCAAGCGCCCGCCTCTGGGCTTCAAGGGGAATGGGTTCTCCAAAGAAAACGACATCGGGCTTAAGTACCGCTTTACAATGGGGACACCGAGGAGGTGGACCTTCTAAATCGGCCTCCGAGGTGGCCCTCTTAAAACCACAGTTCAAACAAAGGAGCCAATCGTGGTTTCCATGATATTCTATGACCACACGACTTCCGGCCCTTTGATGGAGCCCATCCACGTTTTGGGTGACCACGGCCTTCAAGATCCCCATGGATTCGAGTTCCGCCAAGGCATAGTGAGCAGGATTGGGTTTGGCCCTCGAAGTGAGGGGTATCACCTCCCTTAGCATTTCCCAGACCTTTTCAGGGTTTCGATGGAAGGCCTCGATGTGTGCGTATTCCATGGGATCGAAACGCGACCAAAGCCCCCCTTCGCTCCTAAAATCGGGAATACCGCTTTCAACTGAGATCCCTGCGCCTGTTAAAGCAATGGCCCATCTGGAAGTCAAGAGGTCCTTAGCTGCCCTCTGAATTAAATCCATCTTCAAGGTCTACCTCCTAACTTCGTCTTTCTTGGCGAAAATTATAACCTCACATGGCCAAAAGGCGAACGCCTTCTCCTTAGCCTTGAAATTTTCTTCGAAAGTGCTAAAGTATGAGTTCCCTTGGGGCTAAGGGAAATATGTCTTTAAGAGTTAAAGGTGTCTTTTCCACCAACCCCTCCTCTCAGGGAGCAATCGAAGAAGCCCTTGAAGCGTTGTCCTTAGAAGTGAGGTCTCCAGTTTTGCTTTTCCTTTTTACCACTGATGGCTACGACCAAGAGGTCATTTGGAGGGCTGTAAAGGGAAAATACCCTCAGACCAAGTTTGTAGGGATGTGCGGATGCGGTGTGATCTATGAAAGGGAGGTCTGGGAACAAGCTATTGTCCTTTGTGCCATTGAAGGCGAAGGGGTGGAGGTGAGTACGGCTTTAGAAGGTCCTATAAATGAGGACCCGAGGGCTACAGGTTCAAGGTGTGCTAAGAAGCTGCTTTCGACGGGTTTCAAAGAAGGCGTGGTTTTTGTTTTCCCTGATGGGTTTTCTTCCAATGTGGCGGAGGTTGTAAGGGAGATCTACATATCGATGGGACCGCCCTTTAGCTATGTAGGTGGCTGTGCAGGGGATAACTTGAAGTTGTTCAGGACGTATCAGTTCACAGAAGAAGGGGTTCGGAGCGATGGAATAGCTACTGCCTTATTAAAAGGGGTAAAGGTTGGTTCCGCCATCGCCCATGGGTGGAGTCCAAAGGGCACCTTTTACGTCATCACCCGTGCAGAGGGCAAAAGGGTCTTTGAGATCGACGGGGAGACGGCCTTTGAAGCTTATGCTAGATCCCTTGGGGGAGTAGTGGAAAAAGGGCGTTTTGCCGAGTATGGATTAAGGTACCCCCTTGGGATTATAGGGCCTTCTGGGTACTTCCTTATAAGGGATCCATGGATGGTGAACCCCGATGGGTCCATAGACTTTGTCACAGAGGTGCCCCCCAGGGCCGTCGCCTTTACCATGGAGTGTAAAACTGAAGCCTTAATAGAGACCGCTCGCACTGTAGCCAAAGAAGCTGTAAAGAAGGTAAGGGTTCCAAAAGTTTTGTTGGTGTTCGATTGTGTTTCAAGGTACAAACTCCTTGGAGATAGGTTTTTAGAAGAACTTCAGGCAGTAAAAGAAACAGTAGGTGAGGGAATACCCCTTCTCGGTGCCCTCACCTTTGGAGAAATAGGATGTATCGATGGTGTACCGCTTTTACACAATAAAACTATACTAGTAGTTGCCATCGGTGAGGAAGGGACAAAGGGATGACCGTTCTCCATGATGCAAACCGCCAACTGTGGGAGCTTTCTGCCTTGTATGAAATAGCAACCCTTGGTGAGAAAGACGATCCGTGGCATTTGGTAGAAGAGGTTCAAGAAAAGGCCCTGAGGCTTCTTGGCGTTACCCAGTTCGCCTTGGCTTTGGAGTCCGAAGGGGAAAGGTTAGTTGTTTCCTGGGGAGGAATCGCTGTAGGTTCAGTGAGCGATTTTGAAAAACTTGGTGAAAATTACTTTTGTTTCGAATTTACGAGGAACGGTATAAAGGGTTTTTTGGTCCTCGGCAAGGGAAGACCCCTGAGTATGAGTGAGAGGCGCCTGTTTACTGTTTTTGCCCGACATTTGGAAATGGGTTTACAGGGAGCTTTGAATTTCCTTTATGCCTTAAGGTATCAAGAAGGCCTTAAACGCGCCTTTTTGGGTATAGCCGAGGCCTTGGTGAAAGTGGTGGAGCAACGCGACCCTTACACCAGTGGGCACTCTGTGGGTGTTGCGAAGATATCAGAGGCCATAGGGAAGAAAATGGGGTTTTCAGAAGAAGAGGTCATGGGGATATATGTGGCAGGGATACTGCATGATGTAGGTAAGGTTTCAGTCCCCATAGAGATACTGGTCAAGCCCGGTGCCTTAAACGAATTGGAGATGGGTTTCATCCGCATGCACCCACAAGCTGGATATGAAATCCTAAAGGGAATAGCTTTCCCATGGCCAGTGGCGGAAGTGGCCCTCCAACATCACGAACGCCTTGATGGTTCAGGGTATCCTAGAGGGTTGAAGGGAGAGGAGATCTGTAAGGAGGCCCGTATAATAGCTATTGCCGACGTAGTAGATGCTATGACCCACGCAAGACCCTATAGGCCACCTTTGGGCATAGAAAAGGCCCTGGAGGAGATCATAGAGGGGAAGGGCCGGAGGTATGACCCTGAGGTAGTAGAGGCCTTCATGGAGTGTGTTACTGAGGGACTTTCCTGGCTTTGAAATCCATCAAGGCTTAAAAGGGCGTCTTACCTTAAGGAGTACGGGATAATGGGTGAGGGAATACACCATTCCACCTAAAGCACCGGAAAAAAGGAGCATGGACAACAACAGGAGGCTACAAGCTAGTCCCTGGGTCGGGTTTACTCCGAAGGACTTAAGGAAGAACACAAGTCCCCCTTCCCTTATCCCTAACCCACTTAGGCTGATGGGCAAGGTACTCAATAAGTCCACTATTGGGACCACAAAGAAATAGAGCAAAAGGTCTGCTTTTATCTTCACCGACTGGGCGATGAGAAAGACGCTTAAGATGTTTATGGTTTGAAAGGAAAAGGAAAGGAAAAGTACGAATAAAAGCCTCATAGGCTCTTGCCAATAAACCTCAAGTCGGTCAAGTTTGAGGTATTTCGCCACTTTGCTGATCAAGGGCAACCTCTTAGTTAACCAGGGGAAGATAAAGGCCATAACCCAGCTGAACAAAAAGAGGACGGCGATAGACGCCTTAAGGGGTAAAGGTATGAGGTCCTTGAAATAGAAAAAGGCAGAAACAACTGCGAAACTGAGTAGGGCCATGCCTCCTGTATACCTTTCTGCCAATACGCTGTAAGCAGCCATCAGCCTACTTTTGTCAGTACCGGCCAAAAGGGCGGTTCTATAGACATCTCCGCCTATCGAGCCGGGCATGAAGAGGTTGAAGAACATACCGATGAAATAAAAGGCCACAAAGTCCTTAAAAGGCCGACAAAACCCCAAGGGTGAAGCAAGGAGGTTCCACTTATAGCTGGAAAGTACCTGTCCTCCCAAATATATCCCCCAAGCCAAAAGGAAAAGCCTGAAGTCCGCTTGTTTCATATAGGAGACCATCTCCTTCAGAGGCACTTTCCACAGCAAGAGGGAAAAGATGAGGACGGCTATGGCCAACTTGAGGGGTAAACGCAAAAAGGACGGCATCACAAGGTGATTTTCATCCCTCCGTTTTTAAGGGAAAGTTGCCCTAAATCGAGTAACCTTAAGGTTTCAAGGGAATATCTGCCCAAAGAGGGCACGTCCTTGCCGTTGTCAATGGCATCGATAAAGGCACACAGGGCCAGATACAGGGGTTCATCTTTCCCAAAATCGATCCAAGTTTTTTCCTCCTTGCTTTGGGCTGGGATGAGGTTAGGCGAAGGAACCCCCCATACGGACTCGGTAGGCCTTGTACCAAACTTGAAGCTATAGAGGATTACCTGCCTTTTGGTAAACCTTCCCTCGTAAAATATGGCCCCCTTTTCACCTATAACGGTCAAACTCGCAGTGCTTTTAGGATAGCACCAACTTAAATGAACCCAAACTAGGATGCCTCCTTCGAGTTCCAAGTTTGCGAGGACGACGTCCTCAAGTTCTTCTTGTAAGAAGGCTTTCCCTGTAACCGCGATAGACAAGGGTCTTTGTCTCAACAGGAACCTTATTATGGAAAGGTCGTGGGGAGCTGAGTTCCACCAAACGTTTGAATCACAGCGTATGCGCCCCATGCCGAGTCTTTCCAATACCACGTATTGTATTTCTCCTATGGCCTTTTCTTCGACGAGTTCTTTTACCAAAAGAAGGGCAGGATCATAGAGGAAGGTCTCATCCACGAACAAGACCTTTCCCTTCTGATCGGCAAGTTCTACCAACTCAAGCCCTTCTTTATAACTCATGGCCATGGGCTTTTCGACAAATACGTGTTTACCAGCTTGGAGGGCCACCTTTGCAGGGAGGTAATGGAGAGAAGGAGGGGTGACGATACATATGGCATCTATTTGTGGGTCTGCTATCAACTCCTCTGGATCCGACACCAGGGAAACGGTGGGGAAGAGCCTCCTTAACTCTTCTTGGTTGCCTTTGTTGGGATCACAAATGGCCTTTACCTTTACCCCTTCTATGGACTCCAAACTCCTTACCACGTTCCTTCCCCAATAACCTCCGCCTAAAACCCCTATTCTTAGCTTTTCTGAAAAGCCCGACATTTAGAGTCCTCCCATACAGCTTTGACCTTAAAGGCCCCTTGAGACTTTACCTTGAGGAACCGTTCTAGGTTCCTCACCACCACGTGAAAGACCGCCAGGAGGGAGCAGCTCAACAGGAATAACAAAAACAATGGCCAAAAGGGCCAGACCAAAGCCGTGATGCCAAAAAGCAAGGCAAGGGCTAAAAGGCCTTTTTCGGCCTTTTTCAACTTCCTTTGCCACCTTTCAGGTCCCAAGAGGACGAACTTTATGGTTAGGAGTTCCCTTATCACTTCCCATGTCCGTTTGAGGCCGTAATGGCTTCTGCCTGCGCCCCTTTTTCTATCGTTAACTATCACTTCGCCGACATCATCCGACTTGAGGCCGAAAAGGGCAGGCAGGAACCGATGAAAGCCATGGGGTATCTGAAAGCCCTTCACCACCTCGGCACGATATCCCTTAAGCCCACATCCTGTGTCGTGGACTTTACACCCTGTGACCTTTGAAATGAGCCAATTGGCTACTCTAGAGGGCAAAACGCGTGTGAAAAAGGGTTCTTGCCTTTTCTTCCGCCAACCACTTACGGCTTTGTAACCCCTTTCAAGTAGGTTTAGGACCTTCGGGATATCCCGTGGGTCGTTTTGACCGTCACCGTCCATGGTGACGATCCATTCACCGCGTGAAAAAAGGTAACCGGCCGAAAGGGCAGCAGCTTCCCCAAAGTTTCCGTCAAGTTCAACCACCCTTACAGTGGCGTCCCTTCGCTGGATCTCTTGCAATATTTCACTTGTAGCATCTGTACTACCGTCGTTTACGAAGACCACTTCATAGGTCAAACGAAGGGAATCCAGTACGCCTTTTAGTTCCTCGTAAAGCATCTTAATGTTTCCCTCTTCATTGTGGACCGGTATTACTACTGAAAGTTTAGGATTCATCTTCCTTCAAAGAACTCCTTTACCTTGTCTATCACGTATTGGACTTCTTCTTCTTGAAGTTCAGGGAAGAGAGGCAAGGAGAGCACTTCTGCGCATATCTTCTCAGATACCGGAAGTTTCACTTCTCCATAACCTTCCTGTATCCAAGCTTGCTGTTTATGCAAAGGCACAGGATATTGAACTCCTGTTTCAATGCCAGCCTCCTTCAAGAAGGCCATAAGTTCTTCCCTTTGTGGTGTCCTTATGACATAACGATGATAGACGGACTTACGGTCCTCGAACTCAGGGGGTGTCTTCACTTCCTTTATGTCTTTCAGGGCCTCGGTATACATACGCGCTAGATGGCGACGCCTTTCGTTGTCCTCGTCAAGGAGCCTGAGCCTTATCCTCAATACAACCGCCTGCAGTTCGTCCAGACGGCTGTTGAATCCATAAAAGAGGTGTTCGTTTTTCTTCTTTTGGCCGTGTACCCTTAAGAGATCCAGCTTCTGAGCTACTTCAGGGTCATCGGTAGTACAGAAACCGGCATCGCCAAAGGCCCCGAGGTTCTTGACCACTCCGCAGCTGAAGCATCCTACATCGCCAAATCCTCCTACTTTTTTCCCTTTGTACTCGGCTCCATGGGCATGGGAACAATCTTCTATCAGTTTAAGCCCTCTACTCTGCTTTATCTCCAGAAGTGGCTCCATATAAGCAGGGTGTCCGTACATATGTACTACTATAATGGCCTTTGTGCGAGGGGTGAGTTTCCGCAAGATGTCCTCGGGATCTGGACCGAAGTCTTCTTCCCTTGCTTCTACCAAGACGGGGCGAGCCCCTGCCCACTTTATGGCCTCCACTGCTGCCATAAAGGCGTTAGCGTGGACCATCACCTCATCACCTGGACCGATGCCGCAGGCCAAAAGTCCCAACAACAAGGCGTCACTTCCAGAGGCCACCCCAAAGGCATAACGGGTTCCAATGTAAGAAGCTATCTCCTCCTCAAAGGCCTTGAGATGAAATCCACCTAGGAGCCTCATCTCATCTAAGGCCCTGTCCCATTCCTTCAACACCTCCTCCTTTATCCTCCTTGCAGCCCTTTTCAAATCAAGGAGTGGTACCTGCATCTTTTTCCTCCTTGTTTGTCACTACTGAAAGCTCTTTACCCCCTACCTTTTGCTCAAAGACTACCTTTACCTTCGCCCCTTTTTCAACCACCTCCTGTAAGTCCTTTTTGCGGATGACACATACCAAAGGTCCCTTCCCTAATTCCTCGAGGAGTTCCCTTGGGTCGTAAATCCTCCTTATCGGTACTATACCTGTATAGAAGTTCAGTTCAGCTCCTTGAAGCCTATAGACCGCCAGCTTGTCGCCCCTTTCCATCACGTGAAGCACCTTTTCTGAGAAAGGTCTCCAGGACTTGTAAGGGTTGATCTGGGGAAGGACGTGGAAAACAAGGTACATATAAAGGGCAAACCCTGTTAGGGCTATGGCGAAGGTGCCTTTTTCGTACTGTGCTTTCCTCGTGAACAAAAGCACCAAGGTCCCCCCTACAGCACAAAGGAGGGAGAGGAAAACAGCGCCTTCTAACGCATTGGGAAGGTAAGCTTTTGCCTTGGGCAAAAAGGCCCAAAGGCAGGCGGCAGTTGTCAAAAGCAAGATGCCTGTGATCTTAAAAAGGGTTCGTAAGGTCACCCCATTTCCAAGACATGCCCCTACCAAAAGTGAGGCAGAAGGATAAAGGGGCAGCAGGTACAGTTCTCTTTTTGCCTTAGATAAGGAGAAGAACAAAAAGCCGAGGACGAACCAACCCAAGGGCAGAAGAAGCCTTTCCTTCTCTTTCCAAGCCCTGAAAAACGCCAATGGCAAGAAGACACTCCAGGGGAGGAAGTCTACGGGGAAATTGTAAAGGTAATAGTAAAAAGGACGGTCGTGGCCGTACGCCTTGAGAAAGGTAGAAGCTGTCTTATGCCAAAATAAGCCCTCCATGTATTCCGGGCCTTCTAAGTAAAGGACAAGGTAAAGCCAAAGCCCAATGGGTATTATGAACCCTAAAAGTCCCACTAAATGGTGGGAGGACAAAAGGAGTTTGATCTTGCGCCTGTAAAGGACAAAAGGACCGATGGCGAGTACAAAGACTATGAGGGCCGGGTAAAGCTTTGTAAGGAAACCAAAGGCCAAGCTCAAGTATGACAAAGAAAAAAAGGCCGTCTTCCCCTTTTTCGCCTCCATGCCCTTGAGGAAGAGGAGTATGGAAAGGGTAACGAAGAAAGTAAGAGTGGCATCTATATTTGCCCTTCTGGCAAGCCAAAAGTACTCCACCGAGGTAGCAAGTACAAGCCCTGAGAGAAGGCCTGCTTTAGCATCCCTTATCTTCC
The DNA here is from genome assembly GCA_964611295.1 of uncultured Thermodesulfobacteriota bacterium. Lineage (GTDB taxonomy): Bacteria > Desulfobacterota > B13-G15 > B13-G15 > B13-G15 > B73-G16. The sequence goes on from CAZSWV010000001.1 coordinate 169,432, forward strand.
TACCAAGCAGGTATACACAAATTACAGTCATAAGGCCAAAAAAAGCTGAAGGGAGACGTGCAGAGGTCGCATCAACCCTTCCCATGAGCCTTGAGGCCATAGCTATTAGCCAGAAGAACATGGGGGGTTTATCATAGTATGTCTCTCCGTTCAGATGAGGGATAAGCCAATTCCTTCCGATCATCATCTCCCTTGCTACCTCTGCATAACGGGGTTCGTCAGGGTTCCAGAGGTCCCATCCCCCTAAGTTCAAGAAGAACAGCGGAAGGCAAAAGGCCAATAAGATCAGTAGGTGTAAAAAGGACCTTTTCATGGGTTTCGCCTACGGAGACGTATTGAGAGCCAATACGCGAAAGCTACCGCAAAAGCCAAAGCAACAAGGCCTAATGTGGCCTCTTTGAGATGTAACCTTAACAAATCCTCGTTTTCACCTACCCAGTATCCCAATATGGCCAATACCGTTACCCAAAGTCCCGCTCCAAGGGAGGTGAAGACAGAGAAGCTGAGAAGGGGCATCTTCGTCAATCCAGCCGGAAGCGATATGTATTGCCTTATGGCTGGAAGGAGCCTGCCCACGAAGGTACTGACATGCCCATGTTTTTGGAAGAAGCGATCGGCCTTGGCAAGTGTCTCCTTTTTAATTAAAAGCCGCGCACCATATCTCTCCAGAAAGGGACGGCCGAGTTTGGCAGCCACCATATAATTGAAAAGGGCACCGAACAGACTCCCGAGGGTCCCGCTCACGATTACAGCCCACAGCTCCAACCTGCCTTTAGACGCCAGGTAACCGGCAGGAGGGATAACTACTTCACTGGGGAAGGGGATAAAAGAGGACTCTATGAACATAAGGAAGATTATGCCAGGGTATCCAAGCCGTTCTAAAAAGTATATGGCATCTTTTAGAAAATCTACCATTTCGGAGCAGGAAGCATTATAACCGAGCCCTGTTCCTTTTTAAAAGGCCAAAAGATCCAGTAAACTAAAGTCAACTATGGGGTTCAAGGTCTTGATATTGGACTGCGATGGGGTGATGTTCGACTCAAAAGAAGCCAATAAGGCCTTTTACGAGACTATTTTGTCTAAATTGGGCCTTCCGCCCTTAAGGGATGAGGAATTAGAGTACGCCCACGCCAGTACCGCCCTTCAAGCCTTGACCTTTTTGCTTGAAAGGAGGGGGGTACATTTGGACGAAGAAAGGATAAGGAAGATGCTACCGAGCCTTTCCATATCCTACGATCCCTTCATGGAATACATGAAGCCCATGCCCCATCTTAAGGAGCTTCTCCAAGGGCTTCCTTCAGGCATTAAGAGGGCCATATGTACCAACCGTACAACGACTATACACCCACTCCTTGAGCGTTTTAACCTGCGCCATTATTTCGACCTAGTGGTATCCGCAAGCGATGTGAAAAGGCCAAAGCCTTTCCCTGACGCTTTGTTGAAGATAACGGAGGCCTTTTCAGTAACGCCTAAGGAATGTCTTTACGTAGGAGATACTGACCATGACGAAAAAGCCGCTTGCGCCATTTCTATGCCTTTTGTTGCCTATAGAAACCCTCGTCTTCGTGCCGATTATCACATAGAGGACCTTCTTGAGCTTCTAGAGATCATACGAAGTAAAACACCCTGAACTTTGCAGGTTCTTCAAGCAATTGGTTGATCTTTTCTTGTAGTTCTTTCCTTTCGGTATCTTGTTCCCATCTGCGCCAGTCTTCAAGGCTTTTCCACGTACTTATGACCACATAAAGCCGTGGGTCCTCTACAGATCGTAAGGTCTGCCCGGAAATGTAACCCGGAGCCATGAGGGCCTTTGCACGTAACTGGCGTAATAATTGTCCAAGTTCCTCTTCTTTTCCCTCTTTGATCCGCCTTTCGATGATGACCTTTATGGCCATATCCACCACCTCCTTTCCCATTAATGCTTAATAGCTCAAGGATTTCGCCTTGCAAGGCAAGGGCCTCCGTGTTACGCTTCAAAGCGTGTCGCGGAGGGTCTTGTATTTCGATTGTTTTTCTGGGGTAAGCGGGGACATGATCATAGGGGCCCTTGTGGATTTGGGAGTCCCAGTTGACCTTTTGCAGAAGGGGTGGGAAGCAGTAGGGGGTAAGGGAAGGGTAGAGGTCTTGGAAGTCTCAAGAAGGGGTATAAGGGGGAAAAAAGTAAAGGTAGAACTGCCTCATGTCCATTACGAACCTGTACAGATGAAAAAACTCATCCAAGAGGCACCTATCCCCCAGAGGGCAAAAGATGTGGCCCTTAAAGCCCTAGGTCTGCTTGAAGAGGCCGAAAAAGAAGTACACGGAATAAGCGAGGGTTTCCACGAACTGGGGGACCCTGACACCCTTTTTGACCTCCTTTGTGCAGGTCTTGCCCTGGATTATTTATCTCCAGACGAGGTCTATTGCTCACCCCTTCCACTGTCAAGGGGAGAAGTGAGATGCGAACACGGCCCCTTGCCCTTGCCAGCTCCTGCTACCTTAGCACTCCTCAAAGGGGTCCCCGTGTATCCCTTAAGGTCATCCATAGAGAACGTTACCCCAACAGGTGTGGCTTTACTTCGTGCCGTGGTCAATGGGTTTCGGGAATTTCCAGAGATGGTGGTTGAAGCTGTGGGTTATGGAGCAGGCGATTTGGATCCGCCCGAGGTCCCGAACCTATTAAGGGCTGTTTGGGGCAAGGCTACCGAAGTTGAGGACTATATCTGGGTGTTGGAAGCGGACCTTGACGATGTGAATCCTGAGTTCCTCCCATATTTGGAGCAACGGTTGAGAGAGGCAGGTGTGAGGGATGTAGGGGTTTATCCCCTTAGGATGAAAAAGGGGAGATTAGGCTGCACGGTCCGCTGTCTAGTGGAGGCCCCTTTCAAGGACGGGGTCATAGAGGTCTTTTTTGAAGAGTCCACGACCTTTGGGATAAGAGGATGGAAGGCGAACAGATGGGTCTTAGACAGAGAGATAGAAGAGGTCCTGACGCCATATGGGGCGGTAAAGGTAAAGGTGGGAAGGTTGGGAGGAAGGCTCATGGGTTTTTCCCCTGAACACGAAAGTTGTAAGGCCTTAGCGCAATCCGCTAAAAGGCCCCTTAAGGAGATATACGCAGAGGCTATCAAGGCCTTTTTGGAGTCAAGGGGTGGGTCACAGGATAGATAACCCTATTTTGGTGAAAGCCGCCCTTAAGAGGCCTGTGCCCTATACCCCTGTCTGGTTGATGAGGCAGGCAGGCCGTTATCTAAAGGAGTACAGGGAGTTAAGGGAAAGGTACACTTTTTGGGAGCTCTGTAAAAATCCAGAACTTATAGCGAGGATCACACTGTTACCGATTAGGAAGTTCAACCTGGATGGAGCTATTTTGTTTTCCGACCTCCTTTTGCCTTTGGTGGAACTTGGTTTTGAGGTTTTCATGGACGACGAGGGTCCTAAGTTATTGACCCCTTTGCAGAGGCCCGATGAGTTGGAAAGGCTGGAATCCAGAAGGCTCCTTGAGCGGATCGGTTATCTCAAAGAGGCTGTTGTTGCCTTAAAGCAAGAGCTTTCGCCGAAAGTTGCCCTTATCGGCTTTGCCGGTGCTCCCTTTACACTTGCCTGCTACCTTATAGAAGGGAAAGGCGGCAGTTTTTTGAAGGTGAAGGAGTTCATGCGTAAGCAACCCAAGGTCTTCGCCACCTTGATGGAAAAACTTTCGGAGGTCGTTTTGGAATTCCTCAAGGTACAAGTGGAAGCAGGTTGTGACTTGGTTCAGGTTTTCGACAGCTGGGCCGGTGTCCTAAGTCCCTATGAATATAACCGTTACGTCATGCCCTTCAGTCGAAAAGTACTAGAGGGGGTTGGTGTACCTGTGGTTCACTTTTCTACGTGCACAGCCGGTTATGTAGAGCTTATAGCCGAAGCAGGTGGAGAGGTGATAGGGTTGGATTGGCGGGTTGACCTTGCACAGGCCTGGCAGAGGCTAGGCTACCGAAAGGCCATACAGGGCAATTTGGACCCTTCTGTTTTGCTTGGACCAAAAGAAGTGATAAGGAGGGAGACAGAACAGATCCTAAGCTCTGTCCGTGGTAGACCTGGCCACATCTTCAACCTAGGCCATGGGGTGTTGCCACAAACGCCTGAGGACAACGTGGCCTACGTCGTGGACCTTGTACATAGCTTGACAGAGGCAAAGGGGTGAAGAAAGGGGTTTTACTCATAGCCTTTGGAGGACCTCGGGACCGCGAGGAAGTTGAGGCCTTTTTAGAGGAGCTGAAGGGCAAACCGCCTGAAAGGGAAGTGCTACAAGAAGTGCTCCAAAAGTACGAAGCGATAGGTGGTTCCCCTTTTTATGCCATTTTGGATCGGATAGTAGAAGGTATCCGGAGGAAGTTGAGGGGTGTAGAGGTTGTCTGCGGTTTTCTCTATGGTAGGCCTAAAGTGGAGGAGGCCCTTTCGGATCTCGAAAGCCGCGGGGCAATAGAAGTGCTGTTGTTTCCTCTTTGGCCGTATAGGTCTTATTTGGTAAAGGAAGCCTTGGTACGTGCCGAAAAGCGTGCCGATGAGCTCATATTGCTTTGGAGGATACCCGAGCCTTGGTTTATCCATCAGGATTATGTACGCCTTTGGGCGACAAGGATTAAAGAGGGGATGTTGAGGTTCGGTAAGGCCTTGCTTTTGTTCACTGCCCATTCTGTGCCTTACGAAGGGGCTGCCGAATACCTTGCCGACCTCAAAGGGATCTTGGATGCCTTACGGCCCTTTTTCCCACAGGTCCCTTTCAAATTGGCCTTCCACAGCTTTCGACAAGGATGGGTTGGCCCAGGTTTAAAGGAAGCCCTAAAAGAGGCAAAAAGTGAAGGGCATGAACGGGTTATAGTGGTGCCCATCGGTTTTTTGTGCGATCACCTTGAAACCCTTTATGACCTCGACGTGGAACTGAAGGAAGAGGCCGAAGCCTTAGGTATAAGTATGGAAAGGGTACCTTGCCTCAATGCCTCTGAAGATTTCCTGAACTTCCTCGTACGCAGGATCTACGAAGCCCTATGACCTACAAGGTTATCGTCGTAGGCGGCGGTATCACGGGACTATGTGTTGCTTATGAACTGATAAAGACGTTACCCCCAGATCAAGTCTTATTGATAGAGAAGCAAAGAAGGTTAGGGGGTGTGATCCTCACCGAGGAAAAAGAAGGGTTATTACTTGAGGGAGGCCCTGACTGCCTATACGCGGAAAAACCCTGGGCCGTAGAACTGGCAAAGGAGATTGGCTTAGGCTCGGACCTTATACCTCCTCAAGAGGCCTCAAAAGGTACCTACATACTTTGGAAGGGGAAACTCCACAGGCTTCCAGAAGGGTTTCTGCTACTTGTTCCGAGGGATTTAGTGGCTTTCCTTAAGACGGGTTTGCTCAGCCCATGGGGAAAGGCAAGAGTGCTTATAGAGCCCTTCATTCCGCCGAAAAGGTCCTCGGGGGATGAGGACCTGGCTTCCTTTGTCAAAAGGAGACTAGGCAAAGAGGTACTTGAAAGGATAGTGGATCCGCTTATCGGTGGGGTCCATGGGACGAGGGCTTCTGAACTTAGCGCGAGGGCCGTTTTGCCGCGCTTTGTGGAAATGGAGGAGAAATGGGGGAGCCTCCTGAAGGGTATACGTCATTTCAAGGCGAGGCCAAAGGGGACGTTGCCCTTTTTGAGTTTCAAAAAGGGGATGGGCCAATTAGTAGATGGCTTGGTGGAAAGGCTTAAAGGAATACCTTTTGTCATGGGAGAAGGAGTAAGGCACATAGAGGCATCTAAGGGGTTGTTTAAAGTCTATACCGAAAAAGGGGTCTATGAAGCTGAGAGGGTTGTTTTGGCTGTACCCGCAAGACATGCGCGGGAGATCCTCGGGCCTAGCAGGCCTGAAAGTTTTTCCCTCCTTGGCATGTTCAAAAGCGTTCCTACTGTCGTAATTAACATGGCTTGGAAAGAAGGGGACGTTTTAGGGGCAAAAGGCCATGGTTTTGTCGTCTCCCCTGGGGAGGGACTTAAGCTTAAGGCCGTAAGCTTTTCCTCAAGGAAGTTTGAAGGAAGGGCGCCAAAGGGGATATTGCTCATGAGGCTTTTCTTCAGCCAGGATGAAGGCATTATGGAACTTGAGGATCGTGGTATCTATGAGCTTGCCTTGAAAGAACTTGGAGGTATATTAAGGATGAAAGAGGAGCCTATGTTTTGGAAAGTTTACAGATGGCCAGAGGGATTGGCACAGATGAGAAAAGGGCATCTTGAACTTGTGGAGGGTTTGAGGAAGGCTTTGGGCAGAGAGGCTAAAGGTGTATTTGTAGTCGGTTCAAGTTATGATGGGATAGGGATAGGCGATTGCGTGAGGGGGGCAAAGGCGATAGCCAGACAGCTCCTTGAAGGCCTTTTGAGTTAAGAGGTTTTTAAAGGTGTTAGTGAAGGTAAACCCCTTAAATCCTCAAAAAAGGGCCATCTTAAGGGTGGTCGAAGTCTTAAAAGAAGGAGGGGTAATCATATACCCTACAGATACGGTTTATGGATTAGGTTGTGACCTTTTCAACAAAAGCGCTATCGAGAGGATTTACAAAATAAAACGGGCGAGTCCCTCAAAACGGTTGAGCATCATTTGCCCTGACCTTGCACAGGTATCTCTTTATGCTCAACTTACCGACAAGGCCTTTAAGTTTATGAAAAAACTAACACCTGGACCCTATACCTTCATCCTTCAAGCCACAAGGCTAGTCCCGAAGGTGATGTTGACCAAACAGCGTACCGTGGGGGTAAGGGTGCCTGACCACGCTGTCCCTTTGGCCATTGTTGAGGCTTTGGGGCATCCGATAATCACAACAAGCGTGACAAGGCCAGATGAGAGCCTTTACGATGACCCCGAGGAAATGGCCGAAAGGTTTAAGGGAGAGGTAGATTTGATCGTAGATGCTGGCAAGATTTTCCCCGAGCATTCCACAATAATAGATTTGACTATTGACCCTCCCAAGTTGGTAAGGAAAGGCAAAGGGGATTGGGGCTTGATAGAGTCCCTCTATGGGTAAGGTCTGGATCGGTACCTCTGGGTGGAATTACGGCCACTGGCGGGGGAGGTTTTACCCTATAGACCTTCCTGAAAAAAGGTGGCTTGAGTTTTATGCGGAGCGATTTGACACAGTGGAGTTAAACAGCCCCTTTTACAGGATCCCTTCGGAGGCAAGTTTTAAGTCTTGGTATAGGAGGACCCCAGAAGGTTTTGTATTCTCTGTAAAGGCGTCGCGTTTGATAACGCATGTGAGGAAATTGCGACAAGCCCAACAAGAACTCGAATGGTTTTTCTCGGTCGTTTACGCCCTTGGGGAAAAATTGGGGCCTATACTGTTTCAAACACCCCCTAGTTTGAGGGCAGATCTAAAACTGCTCGAGGACTTCCTGAGTTGTCTTCCCAAAGGGCATCGTTATGCCTTTGAGTTCCGTCATCCTTCATGGTTTGATGTAAAGGTTTACGAACTGCTGGAAGCCTTTGGAGCAACGTTATGTGTAGCTGATTCTCCTCGCTACCCAAAGGAAGAGGTGGTTGTGGGACCTTTTTTGTACCTGAGGCTACATGGGAGTAAAAGGCTCTATGCTTCCCTTTACTCGCCAGAGGAGCTCGAAAAGTGGGCGGATTTCATCCGTTTTGCCTTCAAGAGAGGCGTAAAAGAGGTCTTTTGTTATTTTGACAACGACTACGAGGCCTACGCAGTGAGGAATGCCCTGGAACTTAAGGAGCTTCTTTATAACCTGAGGAATTCCTAAGCAAAAACCTCCGGATACGGTCAAGGGCCACCTCAGAGGCCATAAGCTTTATTTGGCTCCTGTTGCCAAAAAACCTGTATCTTTTTACCTCTTCCTCACCTTCGGCGCTCCATGCTATGAAAACCGTCCCAACGGGTGTCTCTTCCGTTCCACCTGTAGGGCCGGCTATGCCAGTTGTAGCAAGTCCAAGGGATGACATGAAGCGCTTCCTCACGCCTTGGGCCATTTCCAACGCACATTCACGGCTTACGGGTCCTTGTTCTTCCAAAGTCCTCTGTGAAACAAAGAGATCCCTCATTTTCGACTGATTGCTGTAAGAGACTATCCCACCCAAAAAGTACTCTGAACTACCGGGTACCTCAGTGAGCCTGTGGGCTATAAGACCGCCTGTACACGACTCAGCAGTAGAGAGGGTCAAACCACGTGCCTTTAAAAGCTTCCCCACCACCGATTCCATGGTCTCCAAATCGGTCCCAAAGAGGAAGAGGCCAAGCCTTTCGGCAAAGATCGATTGGTAATGTTTGAGGATCTCCTCAGCTTCTCTTTGGGATCCTGCCTTTACTGTCAACTCCAGGTGGACCTCAGGGAATACAGGCAAGTAAGACACCTCAAAAGGTCCCTTTATATCGGAGATGAGCTCAAGTATCCTCCCTTCCGTCAGACCGAAACACTTAAGGGTCTTTTTGGCCACAAAACCTCGGCCTTTCCCTTTGAGATAGGGAAAGACGCCCTCTTTAAAGACGGCCTCTACTTCTTCAGGCACCCCTGGGAGGAAGAAGAACTCAGTATCATCTACGGACAATTTGAATCCACAAAGACCTAAAGGATTTGGCAAAACCTCCGCTCCTTCTGGTAAAAGGGCAAACCTTTCGTCCGCTTCCTCCCAAGGCAGATGGTACTCCTTGAACTTTTCCTTGATCTTCTGTAAAAGGGCTTCGTTCTTAACGAGTCGAATTCCAAAGGCTTTTGATATGGCTTCACGGGTTACATCATCAGGGGTTACGCCTAACCCTCCGGTAACGAATACCAATTGCGAACGCCCTTTAGCCCTCTGAAGGGCCTCCTTAACCTCCTCTAGGTCATCCCTTAAAACTGTTATGCGTTTTACGCTAATCCCAAGGTTTTTAAGCTGTGATCTCAAAAACTTGGAATTCCGATCGCAGGTCTTCCCTTCTAATATTTCGGTTCCTACAATCAAAATTTCTGCCGTTAGGACCATGATGTTAAAATTATATCAAAGATGGTGTGGACAAAAGAATGGATTTTCGGTCTAAGACCATAGCTGTCCTTGAAGATGAAGACGATATAAGGGAACTTATAGAAGACGCCTTGCACAAAGCAGGTTTTATCACCTTTGGGTTTTCTAAAGGAGAGGACTTCCTTCGCTTTTTAGGCGAAACAAAACCCGATCTCCTCATATTAGACCTCTTGCTTCCGGATGGGGATGGTTTGGATATATGTAAATACGTGCGCACCAATCCCTCCACTATGAATCTACCGATCCTCATCGTAACAGCGAGGGGTGCAGAGGAGGATAGGGTGTTGGGGCTTGAGCTTGGGGCAGATGATTATCTGGTCAAGCCCTTCTCTCTGAGGGAACTGGTCGCAAGGGTCAAGGCCTTATTGCGGCGTCCCACTTATAGGCAAGAGGGCGTATGGGTTAAAGATCTTTTGTACGTTGACTTTAAAGGTTTTGAGGCCTTTGTGGGTGGTAAGCGGGTGGACCTTACCCCCACTGAGTTCAGGATTTTACAAATATTGGTCTCGAGGAAAGGGTGGGTTTTCAGCCGTTCCCAATTGTTGGACCGACTTTGGGGGACAGACAAGGCAGTAAGTGAGAGGACCATCGACGTACACGTCAAAAACTTAAGGGAGAAACTAGGCGAAGCGGGTAAGTTCATAAAAAGCGTTAGGGGAGTAGGTTATAAGCTCCAGGAAGACTGAATGGGGATCGTCGTCCTTCTATCCCTCTGCCTTTCCCTGTTTCTTCTCTTCCTTTATGTGAGGGGAAACAGACGCTACCATACGGTATTGGTCAGTCTCACAGGGATTTTAAACCACCTTATAGACCACCTTATAGATGATGAAAGGAAGTCACCTAGGTCAGTGGGTCTGCCAGAACTGGACAAAAGGCTTGCTTTACTTTTCGAACGCCTTTCCGCCCTGCAGAGGGATGTCCAAAGACAGAGGAAGTTTTGGGAAACGTTAGTGTCCCATGTGTCGGATAGTGTCTTCATATTGGACGAGATAGGGATGGTGAAGTTCCAAAACCCAAAGGCAAAAGAGGCCTTTGGCGAATTAGAAGGCCGGTCCTTTTTGCAGATTCCAGACCTCTGGTTAAGGGAGGCAATATTAAAGATAAGGAAGGGCGAAGAAGTAAAGGAGATAAAAGGTCAAAAAGGCTTTTTTGGCCTCAAAACCCTTAGGCTTGAAGGAGGAGAGTTAATGCTCCTCTTATACGACTTGACTCCCTATAGAAGGCTTGAGGAATTCAAAAGGGAATTGCTGGCAAAGGTATCCCATGAAATCCGCACACCCCTTACGGCGATAAAAGGATTTTATGAAGCCTTGAAAGAAGGAGGTGAAGATAAGGGACGTTATTCCGAGCTCCTGGAAAGGAACCTTGATCGCTTAACACGACTAGTAGAAGGAATGCTTTCTTTAGCAGAACTTGAAAGCAAGCATTTGCAGGTGGTCTTTGAGGAAATAAAGATCAAGCCCCTTGTAGAAGAGGTAATCCAGCTACTTATGGCTAAGGCGAAGGCGAAAGGATTGGAAGTGGAGACCTACGTACAAGACATAAACCTCCGTGCAGATCCTCTGAGGATTTTTCAACTGCTCTATAACCTCCTTGACAATGCCATACGCTACACTGACAAAGGGAAGGTAACCCTCGCTATCTACGAGGATCAGACAAACACGGTAATAGAAGTTTCAGATACAGGTATTGGGATTCCAGAGGAGGAAATGGACAAGATCTTCGAACCCTTTTACGTAGTCGATAGATATCGAGCTCGCCAAACAGGAGGCCTTGGCTTGGGACTTGCTATCGTTAAACAGATCGTTGAACTCCACAAGGGACATCTTGAGGTCAAAAGCCAGCTCGGAAAAGGTACTACTTTTAAGGTCTCGCTGCCAATTTGAGGCTTCAAAAGGCCTCTTCTTCCTCGTAACGATAAGAAAGGAACTCTTGGGGGTTTTTGACCAAGCCTTTTAAATTTATGATTATCTTTTCCATAATCTCCTCAAAGGTCTCCTCTATTATCCTCCGTCTTCCAATAGGGTTAACGTAAGATACAACCGCCCTCGGCAAGAAGGGGTTGCTCACTCCAAGCTTCTGGATTTCATCTACTGCTTCCCTCACCAAAGCCTCTGCCTCAAGGACCATTTGGGCACGTTGATCCCTTCTATCCACTGCCTCTTTCAATGGCATTGCAAACCAATTGTCGATCCTATGCAAGATGCTCTCAAAGGCTGAACCGAAAAGCCGAGGTTGTCTTTCGTAAGCTAGCCCAAGGGTTACAAAATGGGGCGATTCGATGGAATCCCTTACTTCGTCTGAGTTTTCCTCTAGATCTGGGGATACGTTTAAATACCATCTGTAAACGTTCAAAGCCACATATGCCCTTTCCCTGAGGGACATCTGTTTTTCCACATTGAACTCCATTAGGTCAAAGGCGAATTTCTCGGGCACGATTATCACTGGTAATTCCTCCACACCCAACTCCCTTGCCGCAAGGTAGCGATGTTGGCCGTCTATTATCACCACTTTACCGTCACGCCTTATGGCCATTACCGGTACTACAAAGCCAAGCTTTCGTATAGAGTCCTTTAGACGCCCTATATGATAGGAGGAAGGTTTCCTTTGAATTTCTATCACCTCAAGTTGGCTAATAGGGACCATCTCCAGTTCTAACTCATGCCCCCATACTGGATCTTTGAATTTCCCTATTTTCACCCCCATTTTGCCACCTACAAGGGATTTTTAAAAAATAATAATTCCTCAAATTAGGTCTATCAAGCTTTACCACCTTAAATTTTCCTTAACACCGCCTTAATACTGCCTTAACATTCCTGGACTACTTTAGCTTTGTCAAAAGGAGGTGAAAGATGAAATTAGTCCATCTTTCGGATCTGCACTTTGGATCCAGTTGCTTTGTCCCAGAATGGGCACAAAGGGTTATCTGTCTTATACAAAGGGAGGCCCCTGACGTTTTAGTGGTAGCGGGTGATCTCACAGAGAACGGCTTTGAAGAAGAGTACAAAGAGGCAATGTTTTTCTTTCAGGGTTTGCCGATGCCGAAGGTAATAGTTCCTGGGAACCACGATGTACGCAATGGCGGCGATGTTATTTTCGAAGAAGTCTTTGGATCTAGGTTCAAGACCTTCACATCCAATGGCACATCCAATGGATGGATTATAGTTGGGATCGATTCATCGGAACCAGATATAGATGACGGCCACGTGGGGCGCGAAAACTATCCATGGATCAGGGAGCAATTTCAAGGGGCAAAGGGTGAAGTCACCATTTTGGTAATGCACCACCACCTTATACCCATACCGGCTACAGGTAGGGAGAGGCACATACCGGTGGATGCAGGAGATCTATTAAAGGTAATAGCTGATCTTGAATTGACGTTTGTCCTGTCAGGACATAAACATCGTCCATGGACTTGGGTGTTGGAGAAAACGTGTTTTGTCACTTCTGGCACTGCAACTACAAAGAGGTTAAAAGGGCGTTCCTTTCCGTCCTTCAACGTGATCCAATGTCAAGAAGGTCTATGTGAGGTAATTGAAGTAAACGTAAAGGACGGAAGTCGCAACAAGGTAAGGGAAATAAAAAAATAAAGGAGGTGTTGCCATGAAGAAATGGATCTTATTTATTTCCGGGGCATTGGTTTTGGTTTTAAGTACTCTACAGTTGTTGGCACAAGAAGCACTAGTATTACAAGGATCAACCACAGTATTGCCTATCGCACAAAGGGCGGCTGAGGCCTTTAAGAAACTGCATCCCGAAGCATCCGTTACAGTGAGAGGGGGTGGGTCTGGAGTAGGTATAGCTGGTCTATTGGATGGGACCTGTGATATCGCTATGTCCTCACGCAAAATAAAGGAATCCGAATTAAAAATAGCCCAAGGAAAAGGGATAACGGTTAAGGAGTTCCCCATAGCCATTGATGCCCTTGCGGTGATAGTCCATCCGTCCAATCCTGTTAAGAATTTGACCTTAAGCGATCTTAAAAGGATATATACTGGAGAGGTTACCAATTGGAAGGTGCTACAAGGATTTGACAGTAAGGTTGTAGTTGTGTCAAGGGATTCTGCCTCAGGTACTTTCGAGTGCTTTAACCACCTCGTATTAGGGGAAGCCCCTTTGACCCCTCGGGCTCTTTATCAAGCGTCCAATAAAGGTGTCGTTACCGTCGTTGCTACGGCAAAAGGGGCGATAGGGTATGTAGGATTGGCATATGTTGAGCCGAGGGTGAAGGCCATATCGGTTGAAGGGGTGGCGCCTTCTATAGAGACCGTTCGATCAGGTCGTTATCCCCTGAAGCGTGAACTTTTCTTTTACACCCGTGGTGAACCCCAAGGTCTTGCCAAATCCTTCATAGATTTCGTATTATCGAAGGACGGGCAACGCCTTATACAACAAGTCGGTTACGTTCCCGTGAAGTGATGAAAAGAAGAGGAGAAAAGTTAATGGAGAGGGCCATCAAAGCGATGGCCCTCTCATCCTTTATAGTGGTATTACTGATCGTTTTATTTCTCTTGAAGGAAGGGATCTTTACCTTCAAGTGGGTTAAGCCCAAAGAGTTCTTTTTAGGTTTGACGTGGTTTCCCACCCAAGAACCGCCCAAAGTCGGGTTGGTCCCTCTCCTATGGGGGTCAATCCTTGTGACCTTTGGTGCCATCGTATGGAGCGCTCCATTAGGGGTGGGTCTAGCGATATATCTGGCTGAAATCGCCTCTGCACGCCTTAGGGGTATCCTCAAACCGGCTTTGGAGATCCTAGCGGGGATACCTTCGGTGGTATTTGGTTTTTTTGGGATGGTCTTCCTGGGTCCTTTTTTGCAGGAAGTCTTTGGTATCCCCACGGGTCTATGTGCCTTAAACGCTTCTATACTGTTAGGTTTCATGGCCCTGCCCACCATAGTCAGCCTGTCTGAAGACGCCCTTTCAGCTGTACCCTGGACGTTGAAAGAGGCCTCTTTAGCCCTAGGGGCTACTCGGTGGCAGACTATAAAGTATGTGTCTTTGCCCGTAGCTTCAGGTGGGATCCTTTCGGCGGTTATCCTAGGGGTGGGAAGGGCTATAGGTGAAACGATGACCGTGCTTATGGCTGCGGGTAATGCCCCTATTGTATCTTTGTCCTTTTTGGAACCGGTGAGGACCATGACCGCGACCATAGCCCTAGAGATGGCCGAGGCCCCTAAAGGTTCAGTTCATTATCACGCACTTTTTGCCATAGGGGTGGTCCTTTTGCTTGTTTCCATGGCTTTTAACGTGCTAGCAGATTTCTTCCAAGAACGTTGGAGGAAGGGTATTTGAGGGACAAGAGGCTTTTACACCAAACGTTCTGGTTCGGTGCCTTTAGGACGATGGCCCTTTTGGTTTTGATCCTCTTTGGGGGTTTTTTGGCTGTGTTGCTTTCGAAAGGCACAAGGGTTATAAGTTGGGAATTCCTCACTCAACCCCCAAGGGAAGGACTTACTCAAGGTGGGATATTTCCTGCGATCATAGGGACAGCTTGGTTAGGCATTGGGGCTATAATAGTCGCCTTCCCCATAGGGGTAGCTTCTGGTATCTATCTGGCCTTTTATGCCCCCCAGAACGTTTTCACCCGCTTGATACGTTTGAGCGTCAACAACCTCGCAGGTACTCCTTCTATAGTGTTCGGCCTCTTTGGGCTTGCAGCCTTCGTCAAGGGTTTGGGATTGGGGGTGTGTGTGCTTTCGGGTGTCTTGACCCTTGCTACTATGGTCCTCCCTGTGATCATTCGGGCCACCGAAGAGGCTTTGAGGTCCGTACCGAAGGACTTCATCGAAGCCAGTTATGCCCTAGGGGCTACTAAGTTTCAAACGATATGGCATATAGTCCTACCGAGTTCGTTCGGCTGGATATTGACAGGAGTGATCCTTGCCCTTTCTAGGGCAGCTGGAGAGACCGCACCCATCATGTTTACGGCTGCGACCTTTTACCTCACCAAGCCTTCCCTTTCACCCCTGTCTGAGACGATGGCCCTTCCTTTTCACATATATGCACTGGTTACCGAAGGCCTTGACCCTGAAGTGCACACGAAGATAGCCTATGGTACCACTGTAGTGCTTTTGGCACTAGTAATGATTTTGAACTTATGGGCCATACTTTATAGAAGGCATCTGCAAAAGGAAAAGAGATGGTGACCTTGCCAAAAATAAAGATCAAGGTAGAAAGCTTGAACTTCTGGTTTGGGCAGTACCATTGTCTGAAGGACATAAACCTACAGATCCCAGAAAACCGCATTACTGCCATAATGGGGCCTTCAGGATGTGGCAAGTCGACTTTTCTCAGGTGTTTGAATAGGATGAACGAACTTTATCCCCATGCACGGATAAAAGGCCGTGTACTTTTGGATGGTGAGGACATCTATTCAGAAAAGGTGGATCCTTCCCAACTTAGGAAACGAGTTGGTATGGTCTTCCAGAAGCCCAATCCTTTGCCCAAATCCATCTTCGAAAACGTGGCCTATGGGTTGAAGATACACGGTATGAAGCAAGGTATAGAGGAAAGGGTAGAGAAGGCCCTAAGGGACGCTGCCTTATGGGATGAGGTCAAGGATAAACTTCATCGCAGTGCCTTCGAACTTTCAGGAGGTCAACAGCAGAGGCTTTGTATAGCAAGGTGTTTAGCACTTGAACCAGAGGTACTACTGCTTGACGAACCGGCAAGCGCTTTGGATCCCATATCCACTGCAAAACTTGAGGAACTTTTGGCTTCCTTGAAACAGCGGTATACCATTGTCATAGTTACCCATAACCTACAACAGGCCGCAAGGGTTTCGGACTATACCGCTTTTATGTACCTTGGGGAAATAGTGGAGTTCGGGACTACGGGTGAGATATTCACACGGCCGAAAGACCCGCGTACGGAGCGATATCTCACGGGTAAGTTCGGTTGAAGGAGGGGCAGATATGCTTCACCAAGAGTTAGAGAAACTTAAGGAGATGTTGATAGAAAGCGCTACTTTGGTACAGGCCATGATAGAGCGTAGCATAGAGGGCCTACTGAGGAGAGACAGGGACCTACTTTTGAAGGTCATAGAAGTGGACGAGCCTAGGGAAAACAACTTGGAGATAGAAATCGACGAAAAGGGGATAGAGCTCATAGCTCGCTATCAGCCCCAGGCAAAGGACCTAAGGACTATAGTCATGATCCTTAAGATGAACAACGACCTAGAAAGGATGGGAGACGAAGCGGTTAACATCTCTCAAAGTGCCATATTCCTTATAGATAAACCTCTAGTAAAACCCCTGATAGACATCCCAAGGATGGCAGAAGAGTCAATAAAGATGGTGAGGGACAGCCTTAATGCCTTCCTTACGGAAAACCCCGAGTTGGCCAAGGAGGTTTGCCTCAGGGATTCGGTCGTCGATGGTTTGAGGGATCAAATATGGAGGGAGCTCATCACCTTCATGGCTTCTGACCCTTCTACCATTGAGAGGGCCTTACACCTATTAAGGATTTCCAGGTGTTTGGAGAGGGTTGCAGACCTTGCTACCAACCTTGCAGAAGACACAGTTTACATTGTCAAAGGGGAGATAATAAAGCACCATAGGGGAGAGCTTTGAGCTGGGACCAGTTGTTGGATGTAGCCATAAAGGCCGCAAGAAGGGCAGGTGAACTTCAACTCCGTTACTTCCAAAAGGGCTTCAAGGTGGAATACAAAGGGGAGATAAATTTGGTAACGGAAGTAGACAAGTTATGTGAACAGGAGATTGTAGAGTATATAAGGAGCCATTATCCAGATCATGGGGTCCTTACCGAAGAGGGTCTCTTCGAAGGCGTTTCGCATACTGATGTCCCTTGCCTTTGGATAATAGATCCCTTGGATGGAACTACCAACTATGCCCATGGTTATCCGGTCTTCAGCGTCTCCATAGCCCTCCAGGTCCGTGGTGAATTGGTCCTCGGGGTGGTATTTGACCCCACACGTGATGAGCTTTTCTGGGGCTTTAAGGGGAAAGGGAGTTACCTCAACGGTGAGCGTCTGAGAGTTTCGAGGACAAGTAGGCTTTCCAAAGGTCTACTTGCAACAGGTTTCCCTTACGATCTCAAAGAGGACCCCGTGAACAATTTGGACCACTTCAACAGGATGATTATGAAGGCGCAGGCTATAAGAAGGGGAGGTAGTGCAGCCCTTGACCTATGCTATGTAGCAGCAGGTAGGCTTGACGGCTTTTGGGAGTTAAAACTTTCTCCATGGGACATAGCTGCAGGTATTCTCATAGTGAGGGAAGCCTTTGGAAGGGTCACGGACTTCGATGGTCATCCTATAGGTCCTTATAGTCGTGAGGTTGTGGCTTCAAACGGGTTAATACATGAGGAGATGTTGGAGGTATTAAGATACGGTAAAAGGCCTACCACCTAATAAGGGCACTACCCCATGTGAGTCCCCCACCAAAGGCAGTGAGCAAGACCAAGTCTCCTCTTTTTATACGACCACTTCTTACTGCCTCATCCAAGGCAACAGGGACTGTGGCTGATGACATGTTCCCATAACGTTCGATATTGACATAGACCTTATCCATGGAGATCCCAAGTCTTTTTGCCATTCCTTGGATGATCCGTAAGTTCGCCTGATGGGGTATTATGAGGTCAACTTGGTCGATGGTTATGCCGTTATAGTTCAAGGCTTCCTCACATGCGTCAGCGAACTTCTTTACCGCTATCTTGAAGGAGTGGTTGGCTTCAATCATCTTCAGGTAATGGAGCTTTTTATCTACGCTTTCGTGAGATATAGGTGTGGTTTTCGAACCACCCCCAGGTAGGAGCAAGGAATCGCCATTGGCGCCATCGGTATGGATGTGGATGGACAAAATGCCGCGGTCTTCTTCCTCTACTTCCTTAAGGACCACAGCCCCAGCACCATCTCCCCAGAGGATGCAAGACGTCCTATCAGTCCAGTCCACCGTTCGGGTCATGACCTCGGATGCGACCACCAGGGCGTTCTTAAAGGTGCCGTTCTTCAGGTACTGTTCAGCTACAGAAAGGGCAAAAATAAATCCAGTACAAGCTGCCGTTATGTCCATGCTTACAGCGTTTACAGCCCCAAGCTTTCCCTCGAGCCAATTGGCCCCTGCAGGACAATGGGTATCAGGGGTTATCGTGGCCATGATGATGAGCTCGATTTCCTCGGGTTTCATGCCAGCGGACTCAAGGGCCCGTTCCGAAGCTACTTTTGCAAGGTCACTTGCGGCTTGGTCTGGTGCCGCTACCCTCCTTTCCCTTATTCCTGTACGGGTATATATCCATTCGTCTGAGGTGTCCAAGATCTTTTCCAGGTCAAAGTTGGTAAGCACCTTTTCAGGCACATATGAACCTGTTCCTACTATGCCTATCCTTTTCATACCGCGTCCTCCTTGGTTTTCTCGACATCCTCAACGGCTTCTTGAAAGGCCCTTTCCAGTTCTTGACGGTCTACTTCCCCCTCCATCTCGCTTCCGACCTCTTTCATCCACCTCTCAAAGGCGCGGAGATCACCCGACTCCAAATCCCCCCAACGCGAAGGGTCCGTTAAGCGTTCTATCCTTTTTTCCTCGGATCTAAACACGTTCACCTTCGAAATGAGCTTCCTTAAGGACAATCCTCCGCAGAACTTGCAAGTGGGTGGTGGTTCTTCCTTTTTTAACATTAAATAAGAGGAAATCCTCCCGCAGTTTTCACACAAGTATTCATAAATGGGCAAATTAGACCTCCTGGCCGCATTCAGTGGTATCTCCTTTTAGTTTTTCCAATGCATGGGGGACAGCAGGCAATATCACCTCCAAGCTTTCCTTCACAGCTCGCGGACTGCCAGGGAGGTTTATGATCAAGGTCCCACCCCTTATGCCACACAACCCCCTGGAGATAATGGCATGAGGGGTTTTCTTAAACCCCTCCATCCTCATGGCCTCTGAGAATCCAGGTAATTCCCTTTCTATGACCTCTTTTGTCGCTTCGGGGGTTACGTCCCTTGGTGAAACACCAGTACCTCCGGTAGTGAGGACCAGGTCAGCGCCCAGTTCACAGGCTTCCATCAACCCCTTCTTTATGAGTTCAACTTCGTCAGGAACCACCCTCCTTAACACCACCTGAACTTCCAGCTTTTCCTTTAAGATCTTTTCTATGAGAGGGCCTGCTTCGTCCTTCCTCTCACCGCGGGCCCCTTTGTCGCTTACGGTTATGATGGCTACCTTTATGGCCATACTTGTTCCCCAAGTTCCCTTAGATCGTAGCCACCAAGGCCCTCTATCCGCTTCCGCAACTCTGAGGAGGATAGGATGTCCAACAGCCCTTTTACCCTTTCGTCTTCCAGGGCCCTTTTTGGCAATACTAGGTCAAAGGGTTCTTCTGCAAGGGGTATAAAGTCGAGGTCCAATGCCGAAGCAGCAGCCCTTATCCCAAGGCCTACGTCAGCCCTTCCCTCTTTTACTGCCATGGCGACTGCCATGTGCGTCGGTAGTTCTTCATTATAGCCTATGACCCTTTGACGCTCCAATCCCTTCAGCTTAAGCAGGTGGTCCAGTAACACCCTTGTGCCAGATCCTCTCTGGCGGTTAGCGAACCGTAATTTGCCGTCCATTAAGTCCTCCATTCCCTTTATGTTATGAGGGTTTCCCTTATTGACGATCAACCCCTGTTGTCTCCAGAAAAGCCTTATGACCACGACCTCCGCGTCTTTAAGGTAACGTGTTATATAGGGGATGTTATACTGGCCACTTTCGGGATCCAAAAGGTGGCATGTTGCCAAAAGGCAATGGCCCTTGGCAAGGGCTATAAGTCCGCCAAGGCTTCCGGTAGGTTTTACCGAAAGGATCAAAGGGGGGTAAGAGTCCTTCAGGGAGTCGCTGATTACGTTCAAGGCCAGGTCGTCGCTTCCCACTATCAAAAGGGACCTCCTCAAGGCCTCCATCCCTGTGCGTAAGGACACTTCCACTTCCTTGCCTTCAGGGAGGCCTTCTACGTTTGCTGGTATATGGAGGCTTCCGTCTGCCCTTGATAAGGAACTCAAGAGCGAGGCCCCGCGGGAAAGGGGATGGGCAATGAGGCCCTTTTCAGAAAGATGGAGTTTTACCCTTACTATCTCTTCCACCCCAAGACGAGAGGGGAGGTTTTCGGCAAGGATGGCACGGGCTTTTCTCTCTTCCTCTTTTATTTGGCCAAGCATAGCCAAAAGAAAGGGCTCAACAAGGTGCCTAAAGGCCATGAGGGCCGAGAGGGGATAGCCAGGAAGGCCGATTACTACTACCCCTTTATAACTCCCTGCTAAGGTGGGTCTTCCCGGCATGAGGCTTATGCCGTGGAAGAGGATCTCCCCGTTTTTCTCCAAGACGGTACGGGTGTGATCGTCCCTCCCGTAAGAAGAACCAGCGTTTAAGAGGATGAGGTCGGCGCCCTCTGAAATGGCCTTTTCTAAGGCCATTAGGAGCTCCCCTTGGTCGTCTCTGATGGGGCCTAATAGGCCGAACTCAGCCCCTAGTTCTTCTAAGAGTCCTTTTATCATCCTCGAGTTGAATTCTGGTATCTCTCCAGGTTTCAGTTCTTCTGAAAGGGGATCCCGCAACTCGTCCCCAGTAGGGATGAAGAAGACCTTGGGTCTCTTTTTCACCTTGAGGGTCTTGACCCCCGAGGCCAAAAGCAAGGCGAGGTCTTCAGGTTTAAGCAAGTGGTTACGTGTAAAGATCATCTCCCCCTTTGCCACATCCTCACCCGCTACCCTTACGTGCTGCCAAGGATAAGCCGCCTTTATCAACTCCACCTCTTCGCCATCTACATGGACCTCTTCTACGGGTACAACGGCATTTGTACCTTCTGGGAGGGGATCTCCTGTATCGACCCAAAAGGCCTCATAGCCCAGTTTTAGTCTAATGGGATTGGACTCGGAGGCGCCAAAGGTCCTGTAAGCATCAAGGGCCACGCCATCCATAGCGGCACCATGGTAGTGGGGCACGGATCTTAAGGCAAAAACTGGTTCTGCGGTTACCCTTTTTAAGGCGTTTTCAGCCTTTACGATTTCTGTCTTCGCATACTCCCATGGCCTGAAGCGTGCAAAGAGCGCCTTTAAAGCCTCTTCCACCGATATCGTCCTCAAATACTGTTTCATCCTTTTATCACCCCTAAAGGTCTGAGTTTGGCTACTTTTTGGCTTATCCCGGCTTGATGAACCACCTCTACGACGTTTGCCACGTCCTTATAGGCCTCAGGCACCTCTTCCACCATTGTGGCTTTACTAGCGGCCCTTACGAAGATCCCCTTCCTTAGGAGCTCTTCGGCCACGGCCCTCCCGCTTACGGCCTTTTTGGCCTGATGGCGACTTAAAACCCTCCCTGCACCGTGACAGGTGCTGCCAAAGGTCTCATCCATGGCTTTTTGCGTGCCCACGAGCACATAAGAATACCTTCCCATGTCCCCTGGGATCAACACAGGTTGTCCTATCTCACGGTAATCCTTAGGTACCTCCGGATGGCCGGGGGGAAAGGCCCTAGTGGCCCCTTTTCGATGTACACAGAGCCTTTTTTCCTTTCCGTTGACCTTATGGACTTCAAATTTGGCGATGTTGTGGCAAACGTCATAAACCAATTCAAGTCCTAAGGTCCTCTGACTGCTCCTGAAGACTTCTTCGAAGCTTTCCCTTACCCAGTGGGTGATCATCTGACGGTTGGCAAAGGCGAAATTGGCTGCACAAGCCATAGCAGCGAAATAATTTTTCCCTTCATTGGACTTTATAGGGGCACAGCAAAGTTGTTTGTCAGGAAGCTCTATACCATATTTTTGCACCGCTTTGTTCATTACTTTTATGTAGTCATCGCATACTTGATGCCCCAGACCTCGTGATCCAGTGTGGATGATCACAGTTATTTGATCCTTGAAAAGCCCGAGGGCGTGGGCAAGTTTTTCGTCATATACCTCCTCTACGAAGCCGACTTCTACAAAGTGATTCCCCGAACCAAGCGTCCCAAGTTGTGCCCTTCCCCTTTCCAAGGCCTTTTCCGACACCAGATCTGGATCTGCACCTTTTATACATCCACCCTCTTCTATGTGCTCCAAGTCCTCCCATTTGCCAAATCCCTGTTCTACCGCCCATTGGGCCCCTTTGAGCAATACCTTCTTTTCCTGGGTTTTGTCCAACTTCAAGTCCTTCCTATGAGACCCAACCCCAGAGGGGACGTTTTTGAAAAGGGCATTGATAAGGGCTTCGATTTTCCCCTCTACGTCCTTACGGGTAAGGTTCGATCGAAGGAGGCGAACCCCGCAGTTTATGTCGTAACCGACGCCTCCTGGCGAAATGACCCCTTCTTCCTCATCGAAGGCCGCCACTCCCCCTATGGGGAAACCATAACCCCAATGTATGTCAGGCATCGCTAGGGCCCTTCCCACAATTCCAGGCATCGTAGCCACGTTCCGTACCTGTACGAGGCTTTGGTCCTCATAGATGTCGTCAAGCATGTCTTCGCTTGCGTAAATGAGACCCTCCGTTCTCATAGGGCCTTCCCTCGGTATCAACCACCTGTAAGCATCAAGCCTTTTGAGCTTTATCTTTTCCATTCCCCTTCACCTCCTCTCATACATCAAATATAATCTCGGCTACCATAAGTCCCTCCCTTTCCTCTATCCGCAGCCGATGATACGTAACAGCCTTAACAGGCAAAAGGATGCAGTGCCTTTCAGGTGAAAAAGGCTCACCCCAGGCCTTGGCGGACAAGTACTCGCCCTTAACCTCAAAGACCTTAAACCTCGAAAAAAGCAAGCCCTTTACCTCGTGTAGGTAAAGGAGCTCGCTAAGCCACCCCACAAGCAATTCCTCAAGGTTCACCCCTTCGACATCTACCCTTTCTTCAGTTTCGGGTCTTACAGTGCCTATGTCGGTTATAACCGTAAAAAGGGCAACAGCAGCTTCCTCGAAAAGCTGCACCAAGTCTTTTCCCCATACACGTACCCTCAAGTCCGCAGTATGGTCTAAAAACTCAAACCCCATAGCTGTAAAAGATCATAGCATAAAAGCCTCTAAACGATAGGAGAGAGCCCATAAAGGGGACCTCCTTGACCTTTAGATCCAAGTAAAGGCCTCCACGGCTGCCCAAGGAAGTTTAGGCCGTATTACTTTGACCTCGCCCAGAGGAGTTCACCTAGGTCCGCGTGATCGTTGACGTATAAATAAAGACCTGTGGCAAGGACCTTAAACTTCGTTTGGGAATAGGGACCATACGAACTCAGGAGCAAAAGGGCATAAGGCTACTTGCTAAGAAAGGGACTAAAGCCTCCTGAGCCCAAAGGGCTACTTCCTGGATGACAATCTCTGGTTGCTTAAAAACAAAAAGCGGAAGTAATCATCTGGATCAACGCTGGAATTTTAAGTTTCACATTCACCAAAGGGGTAAGAGTTTCTTTTAAGTGTTGCTTACCTTAACATGCCTTTGTTATCCGCGTTGATGTTTTTACGGTCTTTTAAGGCCTTTATTAGCCTTTTTCTCTCCTTTGCCATGAAGGGCTTCATTAAAAACTTCAGGAAACCGTATGTCAAAGAACTATCTAAAGATAGAGCTTTTAGAGAGTTCCACATCTGTTGTAAAAACTTCACTACAAACTTCAAGTCCCAAGGGCGCACTTCCAAGTCTTCATAGTCCACCAAAAGAAAGGACCATCTGTTTTCGTGCTCCTTTACCAATAGGTTTCCTGCTTTTAGGTCTTTATGTTGTAATCCTAGTTGGCGCAAAGTATGAAGAAAGGCCGCCAAGCTTTTTAAAAACTCCCTTTGCTCTTCTTTACGCAAGCTCGAAAGGCTTTGGACATATTGGTTGAGTTTTATAAAACCACTTGCACTACGATAGATCACATAACTGCGTAGGGAAAAAACGCCGAATTTTTTCTCAATGACCAGCGCTATTGGTACGCTTGGACCGTTGAGAAGTGAGAAATATAAATTGGCGTTAAGCCATGCCTTTATGGGTTTTGAACAAAAAAGAGGGGTTTTTCTTATGAGCAAGTTGAACTTACGAAATTCTTTTACTATTATTTCCTCTTCTTGGTTAAGTTGGAAAACGGTTACTTTGCGTTTTTTTGTTGTTTTTATAATGCCTGGCTTTCTTTTTGAAATCATTTCCTTGTGGATCCTTATCCATTCGGCTAAGTTTTCTTTGTTATAGTCCTTATTAAAGATCAAAAGGAGGTTACCGTATACTTCTTTTTGGGTGCTTACCCTTTCATAGGTTTTTGTCCTATTTTCTGTGAAAGCTTTCATCGTTTTCCTTCGGGGGTATGTTTTACGTTTTGGAGTTCCCAAGTTTTAGCATACTTAAGAAAGACATAATAGGAGGACATGGTAGCTGCGATAAGTCCTGGGACTCCATCCAAAAAACCGCCCTTCAAGAAGTAGTTCCTGATGAACCTAAACGGAGGCCTTAAGAGGAGGTTTACGATCAAGGGGCCTTTTTTCCTCTTGAGGCTTGCGAAAAGCCCCGAGTACAAGTCCATGCGCTCGATATGATCCTTTAAATCACGAAAGCTGTAATGGAGGCATGGGTTTTTAAGCTTCTTTACTGGTCCATCGACTACTACCCTTGGGTCAAATTTTTCTCCTTCCCACTTACCCTTGTCACGCCGGTATATCCTTATTTTGTAATCTGGATACCACCCCCCGTGTCGGATCCATCTGCCTAGGTAAAAAGTCATACGAGGGACCTTGTAGCCTACATAGTGGTCCTCTTTTCCCAACTCCTCTTGTATCTCTCGAGCTAACTCTGGTGTCACTTCCTCATCTGAATCAAGGAACATGACCCATTTATTGGAGGTCAAAGAAGCTGCGAAGTTGTATTCGTCCCGATAATTTGTCCATTCCTTTTGGAAGAACTTGTGGGCATAACGGCGACATATCTCAGGGGTTTGATCCACGCTGAAATGATCAACGACTACGATTTCGTCAGCCCATAAGATGCTTTTGAGGCATCTTTCAATGGTGTCTTCGTTGTTATAGGTTAGGATGTATACTGATAACTTTCCTTTCGCCATTGATAAGGTCTCCTATGGCCTTGTGTACTTCGTCAACGGTAATGGAGGTCATACAGAGCGGGCTACCTTTAGGGCACTTCCTCTTAAAGCATGGGCTACAAGGTAGTTCGTGTCTTATGACAATCCCGCCTCTCCATGGTCCTGTAACCTTAGGGTCAGTGGGACCAAAAAGGGCCACAACGGGCACCCCTAAGGCCACAGCGAGGTGCATAGTCCCAGTATCGTTGCTCACAAGGGCCTTCATCCGTTTAAGAAGCGCAACTAGCTGTTTTAAAGAGGTCTTCCCTGTAAGGTCAAGTATTCTTTTGCCCACCCTTTCTTTAATCCTCAAGTTCTTGTCCACCTCTCGCTTTGTGCCGAGTAGTACGGGGACTATACCTTCTTTAAGGAGTTTATCGCTTAACTCAGCAAAGCTCTCTTCGGGCCAACATTTCGCCTCTCCGTAATTGGAGCCCGTATTAAGGGCTATATACGGGAAACTTCTCCCCTGCCCCAAGGCCCTATCTACCTCTTCCTCGATCTGGGGGTCAACCTTAAAGGTGGGGAAGGAAACATGGGAGAGGGTTCCAAAGGAAGCCTCCATTAGCCTTAAGTAGGAGACTATCCGATGTTCGAAACCATATGACTTCACCCTTTTGGTCAGAAGGAAGGACTTTGCTGGAGGTTCAAAACCTATCCTCTCTTTGGCTTGGGTTAACCAGGCGGCAAACGCCGAAAGGTGAGAGCGACTCAAAACGAAGCAATAAGAAAAACTCCCTTTACGTAACTCATAGCCCAATTTGATCTCGTTGAACTTGTGCCCTTTTATAGGAATTATCCTGTCCACACACGGGTTCATGTCCCATAAGTCCTTTAAACCTTCCCGTACAACTACCGTCACCTCACAACCTGGTACGACTTCCTTCAAAGCCAAACTTAGCGGGAAGGCCATCACCGCATCGCCAAGCCAATTGGGAGACCGTAATAGTACCTTCATAGGCTACATCGTTGACATCCAACTGGAAGATAGTTTAAAAGCTCAAAAAGTGGAGGTCAATGAAAAACGCTTTTGCTTACTTTCCCTTTCCTTAGTGGGTATTACCCTTTTACTTTGCAAACTTTGGCAAGGAGACCTTCGGGGGGATTCATTATTTTACGCTGAAAGGGGGTTTGTAGAGCGTAGGTTTTGGCTTCCTTTAGCGATAGGTATCGGGAGTTTTATATGGTGGCTTACCTTGATGTACTTGCGGCAGGGCGAGGCCTTTTTATCGACCT
>CAZSWV010000001.1:195776-213091 GCA_964611295.1 uncultured Thermodesulfobacteriota bacterium
GCTTTTTCTTATTCAAAAGGAAAAGTGTACTATTTGAAAGTCTTATTTGAAAATTATTGGCCATGGCTTTTATTTCTGCCTTTTTCTTGCATAATCTTTTTCAGGAGAGCTTCAAAAGAACAGAAGGTTTTCATCCTTGTTTGGGTGTTTGTGGTAACGATTTCCGTATTGTTTCCGAAGCCTGAATATGGAAGGTATTTGCTACCCCTTTATATGCCCTTGTCGGTGCTAATAGGGATGTTTTTATCGGAATCGATATTGAGGATTAATTTGATAAAATTGGCCCGCTGTGTTGCGTTACTTAGCATATGTAGCTTTTTTATCTTAAACGTCTTTCCAATCAGACTTCATAAAGAGGAATATAGAGACCTACGGGCTTTAGAACCTATGGTTCACTTTCATATGAAAGAAGGGAAGGGTCAAAGCATACAATTGGTTTATCTGAATCCAAGGGTTTACAGTGCGGTACTTTTTTACCTTTTGGCCCAGTGCGAATGAGCGTGAGGGTGCTTCACATTGACACAGAAAGGGGGTGGAGGGGAGGGGAGGAACAGGTCAAAAACCTTATAAATTGGTCGAGCACCGAAGGGGTGGAACACATTTTGGTGGTCCCAAAAGGATCAGTTTTGGAAAGAAGGGTTCAGGAGTTAAAGGTCAAGGCCCTTTATGCAATGCCCCTTTTAGGGGAATGGGACTTGTTTGCGGCAAGGAATATAGCAAAGGTGGTGAGATCCCATGGGGTAATGGTCATCCATGCTCATACTGCCCATGCTCATTCTTTGGCTTTGTTGGCCAAAGCTTTGTTGAGAGGCAGGGCGAAGGTGGTGGTGACAAGAAGGGTTGACTTTCACCCGTTGAGGGGGAGGTTTAAACGGATTAAGAAGTGGAAATACCTATACGGTGTGGACGTTTATGTGGCCATATCGCAAAAGGTAAAAGAAGTCCTCCTGACTACTGGTGTCCCTGAGGCTAAAGTTAGGGTGATATATAGCGGGGTTGACCCCAATAGGGTGCAAGGGGGAAAGGGTGAGGTTTTAAAGAAGAAATATTCGATAGGGGACATGACATTTGTCATAGGTAACCTTTCCCATTTTGTACCCCATAAAGCACATGAGGATTTGATAGAGGCCTTTAAGGTGGTAAAGGAAAGGGGTTATAAGGTTAAGCTTTTCCTTGCAGGGAAAGGTGAAAGGGAATCCTTTTTGAAAGATATGGTAAAAAGGTTTGGACTTGAGACAGACGTGTACTTTATCGGATTTCAGGAAGAGGTGAAGGACCTTTTTGCTTTTTTTGACCTCTTTGTCGTCAGTAGCCGTGAGGAAGGCCTTTGCAGTTCCATAATAGAAGCCTTCATAGCAGGGGTTCCCGTAGTGGCAACAGATGCTGGAGGCATCCCCGAGTTGGTAAAGGATAGGCTTACTGGCCTTCTAGCAAAAAAGGGTGATCCTTTGTCCTTAGCGCAGAAGATCTCTTTTGCCCTGGAGAACATGTCTTTTATGAAAGAGATGGCAGAAAAGGCAAGGAACTTTGCCCTTGAAAACTTAACAGCGGAGAAGATGTCAAAGGAATACCTCAGGGTGTACGAAGAAATTACTGGGATGACATGACCGCTACGTCTTGCAAAGGATGGCGTTTTTACGTAAGCTTTTAAATGCAACATCGTTTTTAGCGTCCTTAAGAAAAGGAGGAGGGAGATGGTGAACTTAAGGGGGAAAGGGTGGGGTATCCTTTCGATGGTGTTGTTTCTGTTTTTAGCTCCATTTCTTTGGGCACAGGAAGGTGAGAAGGAGGTTACAAAAGAAAGGGACTTTTTGCTATTGAGTGAATCCAATCGGGTTGTTATAGGGCTTGACAAAAAGGAGTGGGAGTTTGATCTGAAACTGGTAAACAAAGGAAAACAGCAAGAGGAAGTGTTGTTGTCGGTGCAGGCCCCTCCTGGTTGGAAGGCAAACGTACAGAAAAAGTGGGATGGTTACGAAGTAAAGGGCGTCACTTTAGGGCCTGATGACGAGAACAAGTCGGTCCTACTTTCCTTGAAGGTGGTGGCTCCAGAAAGGGTCAAAGAGGGGGTCGATTACCTTTTTAGGGTGAAGGCGCAGACCGTAGACGGCAAGATAGTTAAGTCCCTCGATTATGTGTTGAGTTTCAAAAAAGGGGTGAAAGCGGCAGAAGCAAAGGCCATAAAGGTGAAAGCGGAATACCCCTCTCTTAAGGGAGCACCTGGTGATAAGTTCGAGTATGTGCTCGAGATAAAAAACGACAGCGATAAGGCTCAGAGCTTTGAGCTATTGGCAGAAGCCCCTGCAGGATGGGCTTCTTATTGCACACCGAGGTGGGAGGAGGAAAAGAAGATATCCATGATAAAAGTAGACGCCAAAAGTTCCGAATGGATAAAGTTCTTCCTGGTTCCCCCACCTATGGTGAAGACCGGGGAGTACCCTGCAAGGCTTGTAGTGAAATCTGAAACTGAGCAAACCAGTGTGGACCTTAAAGCGGTCATAAGTGGCACATACGAGTTGAAGTTGGCCAGCGAAGCGGAGGTCTTTGGCAGTGGGGAGACCAGGAACGTAAAAGCCATCGCTGGAAGGGAGAAACGGTGGGTGCTCTTTGTGTGGAACGAGGGGTCGGCTCCTATAACTGACCTCAACTTTTACGTGACCTCCAAGCCTAAGGACTGGGAGGTGAACTTTGAGCCGAAGAAGATACCTACTCTTAACCCCATCGATCCCCGTGCCCCTGAGTTTCACAAAGTAGAAGTGAAGATAAAGCCAAAAGAGAAAGCCGTACCAGGGGACTATGTGGTTGGGATTTCAGTTGCTGGTAAAGAGGACAAGGCCGATTTGGAATTGAGGGTAACAGTGGGCAAGCCAGCGGTTTGGGGTTGGATTGGGGTAGGGATAGTTGGGGTTGTCGTTGCGGCTTTGGTGTTGGTCTTTGTAAAACTCGGGAGAAGATGAGGATGGAGTTTCTAGTAGAGGCAAAGGGGCTTAAAAAATATTACGGAAAAGTAAAAGCGGTAGATGGGCTCGACCTCTTTATACGGAAAGGGGAGATCTATGGCCTATTGGGGCCAAATGGTGCGGGTAAGACCACAACTATACTCATGCTTTTAGGGCTAACAGAACCCACTGAAGGTGAGCTTTGGGTATGTGGCTTTGACCCCACGCGGGATCCCCTTAAAGTGAAGAGGATCACAGGGTATCTTCCAGAAAACGTAGGCTTTTATGAGGACCTCACCGCTTGGGAAAACCTTTACTATATAGCAAGGCTTAACGGACTATCGCGTAAGGAAGCACAGAGGAAGATCGAAGAGGCCCTAGGGGAAGTAGGGCTGCAAGAGGTTGCCCATCGTCAAGTAAAGACCTTCTCAAAAGGGATGAAACAACGCTTGGGGATAGCGGAAGTATTGCTGAAGGAACCTCAACTTGCCATTTTGGACGAGCCGACCTCGGGCATAGACCCTGAAGGTGCCCATCACATTTTGGAGCTCATAGCACGCATGAACAAGGAAAAGGGGCTTACCATCCTCTTATCCTCTCATCTTTTGCACCAAGTGCAGAGGATCTGCCATCGCATGGGGATAATAAACAAGGGAAAGCTTGTAGCAGAAGGTAGCCTAAGCGAATTAAGGGAAAAGACCATGGAAGGCGGCACCTATACCTTTTACCTAAAGGCAGAACCTTTGTCAGATGGATTGATTAACGCCCTTAAAGGGATAAGAGGGGTGATGGAGGTCCTTAAGGAAGGCGATGTGCTGAAGATAAAGGCTAATGAAGACTTAAGGGGGCAGATTTCTCAGAAGGTCTTCGAGAGCAGGGCACAGCTTTTGGAGCTTAAAGGGATGGAGTATACCCTTGAGGAGATCTACCTGAAGTACTTCCAGGAGGCATAAATGAGTGGTCTTTGGATGGTCCTTTGGAAGGAATTGAACGACAACTTTTCGAGTAAGCGTTTCTTGATAATGTTCCTTATCATATGTTTTGTGGGTATGGCGTCATGCTACGTTTCTGCCCAGGGTTTAAAAGGGAGTTTGGAAGAATTCCCCACGGAATATGTCTTCCTCAGGCTTTTCGTCTTAACGGGGGAAAGTTTACCTTCTTTTGCGGTATTTTTGGCCTTTTTTGCACCTTTGTTAGGGGTGATATTCGGTTTTGATGCTGTAAATAGCGAGTTTTCCCAAAGGACAGTAAGCCGTGTCCTATCTCAACCCCTCCATAGGGACGCATGGATAAACGGCAAGTTCTTAGCTGGGTTCATCACCTTGGCCATCCTCCTTACAAGCATCGTGTTGTTGATCATAGGGATAGGCATAAGCATGTTGGGGTTTCCGCCTGAACTGGGAGAATTAGCGCGTATAGGCATCTTTTTAGGGGTGAGTATCGTTTATGTTGGTTTTTGGCTTGCCTTGGGTGTTTTGTTTTCCATATTGCTTGACCGCACAGTGAGTTCGGCCCTTGCCTCTATTGCGGTTTGGGTGTTTTTTACTTTCTTCATCTATATGCTGGCAGGGATCCTAGCAGATCGGTTGGCACCTCTTGGTCCAAAGGCCACAGTGGAGGCTTGGCTTAAGCACGTCCAGGTGAGGGATGCTGTTTTGAAATTTTCGCCCACTACGGTCTTCAATGAGGCAGTAACCGCCATACTTATGCCTACTTACAAAGGACTAGGGATTATGGCCCTTTTTGCGGGTGAAGAGATACCACAAGGGCCGCTTTCCATCGGTCAGAGCCTGTTGGTCGTCTGGCCACAATTGACCATCTTAGTGGCAATGGCCCTCATATGTTTTACCATCTCTTATGCGGTTTTCATGAAGAGGGAAATAAGGAGCTAATAGGAGAAACGCAGTACAAGTGAAGAGGCCGTTTGTCTCAAAGGTATTTTGTGCCTGCTTCTTTTTACTCTGGTTTACATCTGCATGGGCCTATTATGGGACTAAGGTCGAAAGATTGCGTTTGCCAAATGGCTTCCGTTTAGTGCTCCTTGAGGAGCCTTCAAAGGAAGTTGTCTCCTCTCAACTTTGGATTGAAGTAGGAAGCGCATATGAGGAGGAGTCCCAGGCAGGCATAGCCCACTTGATAGAGCACATGATTTTCAAACCCACCCAAAAGAATCCCGAGGGAGTGGCTTCTGTAATCGAGTCAATTGGCGGGAGGATAAACGCCTTTACTTCTTTTGACTACACTGTCTTTCACTTCACTGTCAAAAGCAAGGGATTGGGAAAAGCCCTTGAGGCCCTTGCCGACGCAGTGTTGGCCCCCCTTTTTGACCCCGAGGAGCTCGAAAGGGAAAGGGAAGTTGTCATTGAAGAGATAAAGATGAGTAGGGACGATCCTGATAAGAAGTTTCGCCAAGCCCTGTGGGCTAACGCCTTTGAGGCCCATCCTTATAGAAGACCTATTCTCGGTTTTGAGGGATCCCTTAAGGAGGTAAAAAGGGAAGATCTGATACGCTTCCACAGTACGTGGTACGTACCCCAGAGGATGGTCCTTGTGGTAGTTGGTGCTTTTGACAAAGGACGGCTTAAGGCGCAAGTAGAGAGGCTATTTGGGATAGAAGGTCGGTCTTCTCCTTCCCGTTTGCCCCTATATGAAGGCCCCTTACGACGTCCCAAGTTCTTTGTCCAAATGGGCGCGCAGAGGGAAGTGATTTCCCTTGCCTTCAGGATCCCCGGGATGTCTTTGGAGGAAGCTTTAGTCTTTGACCTTCTGGAAGAACTATTGGCGGGAGGTCGTAATTCGAGGCTTTTCAAAAGCTTGGTGGAAAAGGATTTGGCGGTCTCAGTGGAAGCAAGGTCCATCACCCTAAAGGAAAGTGGCCTTTTTACAGTTGAAGTGACCCCTAAAAGGGGAAGGGAAGTGGAGGTCCTTAAGGCCATAAAGGAAGAACTGCAGAGTATGGCCATAGGTGGCCTTACAAAAGATGAAATAGAACGTGCCAAGAAAAGGTTGGAAAGGAATTTGTTTTATTCCTTTGAAACCACGGAAGAAAAAGCGCACCTTTTAGGGTTCTTTGAGGTCATGTTGGGTAATGCCGAGCTTTTACAAGACTACGTGCGGATAATTAGGGGGATTAAAGAAAAGGAAGTATCCGAGATAGTCAAGAAGTACCTCCTCAAAGGCTTCCCCGTCATAGGTATCCTTACCTCTCAGGAGCGTGAAGGGGTTGAAGACCGATTGCTCGGTGTTTTTTCGCCTTTGGTAGCGTCGAGGTTGAATAACGGGGCGAAATTGCTCCTTTTGAAAAGAGAAGGACTTCCTACTGTAGCTGTGACCGTGGCTTTCCATGGAGGCGTAAGCTGTGAAAGCGAGCAAAAGGGAGGTATAACGGCCCTTTTAGCAAAGGGCCTGACAAGAGGTACCTTTGGTTTATCTGCTTCTGAGATCTCTTCTAGACTTGAGAAGATGGGAGGGATGCTTGAAGGCTTTTACGGACGCGATGCTTTTGGTCTCAAAGGGAAGGTCGTAAAGGAAAATTTAAAGGATTTTGTGAAGCTTTTATCAGAGGTCATCTTGAAGGTTTCCTTTCCCCGGCAGGAAGTAGATAAAGCCAAAGAAGAACAGCTTGAGGAAATAAAGAGGCAAAGGGAAAACCTTACTGCCTATGCCTTTCAATTGTTCCGTTCCGAGTTCTTCAAAGGACATCCTTATGGCTTGAACCCTTTGGGTACGGAAGAATCGGTAAAGGGCCTTTCAAGGGAAGACCTAATGGAGTATTGGCGTTCGTTTGCTACACCTGACAGGATGGTGATCTCGGTTGTAGGAGATGTAGAACCTGAAGCTCTCTTTAAGCTCTTTGAGAAGGCCTTAGGTGTTAAATGGAATACAGGGAAAGAAGGCGGGATTGATCGTGCCTTCGCATGGGTGCCTCCTCGGTTCTTCAAAGAGGTGGAATACGGAAAGGGTGAACAAGTCCACATCATTTGGGGATTTCCAGCACCAGAGTTTCTTTCCCAGGACTATGAGGCTTTTACGTTACTTGAGGCCTTTCTCGGAGGTCAGAAAGGAAGGCCGTTCAAGAGGTTGCGAGAAGAGCTTGGGTTGGCTTATCAGATATCCTTTTTTTACAGCGCAGGGTCAAAAGGAGGGTATTGTGGTTTTTACCTTTCTACAAGTCCAGAAAAATTAGAGGTCTCCAAAGAAGCTTTAAAAGAAGTTCTAAAGGATCTTTTGACAGAACAGATAAGGGAAGATGAGCTTGAGAATGCCAAGGAATACCTTCTTAGCAATTACGAGATAGACCTTGAAGATCCCCTTCGCCTTTCCCTTGTTATCGCCCTTGACGAGCTTAACGGCAGAGGCGCTTCTTACCATTTGGCCTTCCCCGAAAAGGTGAAAGCCCTTTCTCCTTTTGTGTTTTCTAGGAAGCTTAAAGGCTACCTTAACCCTGAAGGAGGTGCTTGGCTTCTGCTTAAGCCAAGCCCTTAAGTTTCTGGTACACAGAAGTTATTTTCCCTTCCAACGTTTGGGGTTTATCCCTTCTGTCGTCTATCTTTATAAGCGTTAAAACCCTCCTTGCGCCCTTTTGAAAGGGGAGCTCATGTAATTTCCTTGCTGTTTCAAGCAACAGATTTAGATCGCCTTCTACCTGTGTACCCATGGCTGTGACTTCGTATTTCAAGCCAAGTTCTTGGAGCGCCTTAAGGCATTCTGCCACATAAGAGCTGAGGCTCGTATCCTTAGTGCCAAGGGGTACAATAGTGATCTCCATTATTGCCATTTTCTTTCCTCCTTTAGGTCTTTATAAGTATAGAGATGTAGACCCCAAGGGCCATGAAGCCGATGTTGGCTGCCCATGCGGAGAAAAAAGGTGGTAAATATCCGGCTTTACCAAGCGCTTGGGTCAAAGAAAAGAAAGTGTAATACACCGTACCTATTGATAAACCTATCGCTATCCCCTGAGGGATACCCCCTTCACGTCTTCGTCCAGTCCAAAGGGCAATAGGGACTCCTAGCATAGCCAAGGCGAGGCATGAAAAGCCATAGGAAAGACGACAATGTAGTTCAACCGCATGGGCATAAGGGCGATGTCCTGCTTCCCTTGCCCTTTTTATGTAACGTTTGAGTTCCTCAAAAGACATCAAAGGAGGCTCCTTCAACGACCTACGTATGTCCTTGGGTTTGAAGGCCAAGGGGTATGGCATTTGTTCCTCATATTGCCTAATTACCTTGTTGTTGGCTAAGTCCCAAAGGGTTACGTTGTGAAGTACCCATTTGTTTTCTTCCCATTTTGCGGATTCTGCCTCAAGGAAGGCCTTGAGCTTGTGGTCTTCGATCTTGAAGATCCTCAATCCTTGTAAGGTATCTGGTTGTGCAAAATCTATGCTATAGACCTCTGATCCCTTTTTATACCAAAGCTTGCCGGCCTGAAGGCTCATCTCGCTTGGCCTTTCTCCTTTTATTTCATGCGCCCAAATAAACTCGGTCTTTTGCCTTAAAACCGACGAAGCTTCTTTTCCTACCACTGCCAAAAGGGAGACAACAAAGGCCACTGATAAGATAGGTAAGGCCAAAATGTGATATCCTGCCCCAGAAGTTTGTAGGGCCAATATTTCCTTCGTTTTGGATAAGATGCCGAGGGAAATCGTACTGGCCACCAGGACAGAAAAAGGAAGGATATCAGTGGAAACTATCGGTATTTTATAGAGCAAGTACCTTAGAAAGGCATTAAAGGCCCCTCCTTTCTCAAGGACCGTATCTATCCTCTCGAGCACATCGATGGCCAAAAAAGTGACGAGAAATCCCAAAAAGGTCATGGAAAAGTACCTTAGGAATTCTTCACCTATATAACGACTGATCCTTCTCATCATCGTCCCTTTAGGGCTTCAACCCCCTTTTCAAGTAGGTCCAAGAGCACCACAGGCCTTTCCCTTTCTATCTTCCCCAAGAGCCAAAAGGATAGGACAAAAAGGGAGAGGTTTGGTAACCATGCTCCGCCCCATGGTGGCAAAATCAGGGCTGCGCTTAAGGCCTTTCCTAAGCAGTAGAGGCCGTAATAAAGGACTACCGTTAAGGTACTCAAAACAAATCCCAAGGCTTTACCCCCTCTGGTACGGTATAGGCCTAGACATAGACCCAAAAGGCCAAGGGCAAATGGGGAAAAGGGAATGGCCCACTTGAGGTGGAGTTCCACAAGCTGCGGGGTTATGTCCTTGCCTTCTTTTAAGCGTTCTCGTATCTTTTCGCGTAGTTCCTTGAAGGACATTTCCTTTTCAAGTAGCTTGATTTTACTTTTCTTACGGACTTCTTCTATGATCTCTGAAGGGGAAAAAGAGAGGGCATATCTTTCGAACTGTAGAACCGAATATCCTTTTTTCTCCCTTAGATGGGCTTCGCCTTTCTTCAATTCAATGGAAAAGGTCAAGTTAGTTTTATCCGCAAAAATCCTCCCCCTTTCTGCAAGGAGAACAGCAACTTTTTCTGGGTCTCTTTGGTCGAAGAGTAGGATCCCCTTAAGGTCGTTTTCTTCGATCTTCTGTACGTAAAGCATTACCTTTGGGGTGAGGGGGATAAAGGCCTTCTCTTTTATTTTCGGTACCAGCCCCTTTTTTGCTGTTTCAAAGAGGAAATCTTGGGTGGTCCTTACAGCCCATGGTACGCCATAAAGGGTGAGGAAAAGGGTGAGGGACGAAGCAAAAGCGGAAACCAAGAGCACCGGTTTCAGAAGTCTAAGGGGCGACATGCCCGAGGTTTTAAGGGCCAGAAGTTCCTTATCAGCGTTCATGCGGCTTAAGGTAACTAGGATCCCAAGCAACGCCGACATAGGTATTACGTAAACCAAAAAAGAGGGCATCATGAGCAAAAGGACGACCATCCCCGAAAGGAAGGGGATGCCCTTTTCCACTAACATTTCGGAAAACTTGAAAAGTTTTCCTCCAATGAAAGCAAAGGAAAAAGCCCCTATCCCCAATAGGCCGTACTGGAAAGTCTCTGTGATCACTGTACGTTCGATTATCATTTCAGCTCGAGAGAAAAGACCTTGGAAACCCCTGGGGTCTCCATGGTTACGCCATAAACATAAGAGGCTGCCTCTACCGTTTTTTTCTTGTGGGTTACCAAAATGAACTGGCATTGCTCCCCTAGTTCCTGAAGCAAGCCTATGAACCTTTCAAGATTGGCCTCATCAAGGGCTGAATCCACCTCGTCCATTATACAAAAGGGGGCGGGTTTGATGAAAAACAGGGACATGAAGAAGGCAATGGAGGCCATGGTCTTCTCTCCCCGGGACAGGAGTTCCATGCTTTTTAGCCTTTTCCCAGGGGGCTGAACAAAAATACGGACACCATGCCCATCCTTCCCGTCTACTGCGAGTTCGCCTTTTCCTCCTTGAAAGAGCCTTCCTATCATATCCTTGAAGATTTCGTTGAGGGCCTCCATGGTCTCAGAGAATACTTCATAACCCCGGCTTTCCAACTCCTTTACTGACTTTTGGAGTTCCCTTAAGGATTCCTCTAAGTCTGCCTTTTGCCGCTCCAGAAATTCCACCCTTTTTTTAACCTCCTCGTATTCTTCGATCGCTCCTAGGTAAACGTCCCTGAGCTCCTCAAGGGCCCTTCTGAGGTTTTCTTTCCTCCTAGAGAGGTCTTCTTCAAGAGA
Organism: uncultured Thermodesulfobacteriota bacterium; assembly: GCA_964611295.1. Taxonomy (GTDB): domain Bacteria; phylum Desulfobacterota; class B13-G15; order B13-G15; family B13-G15; genus B73-G16. Next base: position 206,369 of record CAZSWV010000001.1, read on the forward strand.
GATCCCCTTCAGCCTTTGGAGGGCTTGTTCTGGTGTCAGGCCAAAGGTCTTGAGTATGCTTTCCCAACGGAGCATTTCTACCCTTAAGGCCTCAAGTCTTGATCTAAAGGATGAAGCTTCAGCCGACTTGCGAGTTTCTTCATCAAAAAGGTCCCTTTCCTTTTGTCTAAGTGTGTTGAGACCTTGTGACACGGCCTTAAGAGCTTCTTCTACCTTTTGTATCTCTTCAATGGTCTCATTTATTTTTTCCTCTATAGGGCGTAACCTCTCGTTAAGGGAGGTCTCTTTGACAGCGAGCTCTCGCATCTGTCTGAGGAGGTCCTCCTTTTCCCTTTCCAAGCGGTTTTGCTCTTCTTTTGTCAGAGAGATGCGCTCAAAAAGTTTCCCCAAGTAAGCTTTTTTGGATTCAAGGCGTTCTTCCAACTTTACCAATTCCTCCCTTAAGGGTTCTCTTTCCCTTTCCAGGGCCTTTTTCTCAGTTAGGGTTTTGCCAAGTTTCCTTTCCACTTCCTCAAATTCCCCTCTGACCTTTATTTGATTTTCTTTTGTCCTTTCTAAGTATTCCTTTGCCTTTCCCTTTTCCCTTTCCCAGATGTCGATTTCAGCAACTGTCTGGTTCAGTTCTTCTTTAACGTTTGCAAGTTTCCGTTGGAGGACAAGGGTTTTTGCTTCCAATTCCCTTAAATAGCGTTCAGTCTCTAGCTTCTTCTTTTCTTTTTCTTCCCTCTGGGCCTCTTTGTTTTGTATACTTTCCTTTAAGTTAACGAGTTTTTTGCGTAAGGCTTGATAACCCTTCTCGGTGTGGGCGAGTTTTTCTCCCAGTTCTTTCCCCCTTTCTTCAAGCTCCTTGATAAGGTTTTTCCTTTCTAGAGCTCCAATCCCCTTATTGGTCCAAAGAATCCCTTGGTTATCCAGATAGAGCCCTTGGCGTGTCACATAACCCTTGTCCTTGGAAAAGTAAGGGGGTAGGTTTTCGACTAGCTCCACTTTTTCCAAAAACCTCATTAAGGTACCGCTTTTATCTTTTACCCATGTAAAAAGAGGATCTTGCTTTTTATCCTCCCCTATTTGGTCAGATACCAAGGCAAGGACCTCACCTTTTGTCAAACGAACCAATCTTTCGGCCTCTTCTACTGACTCTACTAGTACCGCTCTGAGACGTTCACCAAGCACTGCTTCTAAGGCCTTTTCGTATCCCCTTTCGACTTCGATTAAGTCCTCAAGTAAGCGGGCTTCTTGTAACCCAAAGGAAGAAGGGGATTCGAGGACGCGTTTCAAGGCTTCTGGGTAACCTTCCTTGGTGCGTTGCATGGTCAATAAGGTCTTGTAACGAAGGTCAAGGGCTTCCCTTTCGGCCTTAAGGGATTGGAGTTGCTGGCGCAGGGATTCAAGAACTTTTTCCAAATTGAGGGCTTCTGACCTTTTTGCTAATATCTCCGCCTCTAGGTTTTTGAGATCATCTGAAAGCTTTTTCAGATCAGAGGACTTATTTTGGAACTCTTCTACGACTTGGCTTATTTCGGCATCTAAGGCTTCTTTCTCCTTAGTTAACCTTTCTTGTTTTGCCTTCAAGGTGTTTAAGGCCTTTTCGGCTTCACGAAGGAGGTTTTCGGCCTTGATCCTTTCTGTTTCTTTTTCAAGCAAATTACGCCTGAGGGTTTCCTTTTCCCTTTGCAGGCTCTCTACAAGAGGCGATAATTCTTTCAATTTGAGCTCTAAGCCTTCAAGCTTAAGGCGTTTTGTACGCAGTGCTTGTTCAATTTCGGTAATTTGTGCCTTTAAAAGGTCGATTTCTCCCTCCAAACCCTTTATGGTGTTTAAAAGCGCCTCTGAACGCTCCTCAAGGTGTCTTTTCCGTTCCCAGGCCCTCGACATTTCGCCCTGAAGGGTTCTGAGACCTCTTTTCAACCGCTCCCTTTCAGATTCGAGCTCCGAGAGGACGCCTTTGATTTCTCCTAAAGACAAGAGGAGTTCCCTTTGCTCTAATTCAAGTTGGGATATGCCATTTTCGGTTTCTATGCGTTTGCGTTTTATAGAATCCAGTTCTTCTTGGAGGTTTTTTAGAAAAGTGGAGGTCTTTTCGACCTCCTGAGAGATAGCTCGCCATTTAATGCTTGCTTCCTTTAGCTCAAGTTCCTCAAGTTCAGCTCGGATTGTTTTGAACCTTTTAGCCCTTTCGGCTTGATATTGCAAGGAATCAGCTTGCCGCTTTACTTCTCTCAGGACGTCTTCCAAGCGGTTTATATTGGCTTGGGTTTCTTCTATCTTTTTTAGGATTTCCCGCTTCCTTTCCTCCAGTTTGCTTATACCAGCTGCTTCTTCGATGAGGCCCCTTATCTCGTGCGGATGGGCAGATATCAATGCTTCCACTTCGCCTTGAGGGATCACGGCATAGGTGTTAGGTCCAAGGCCTGTTCCCAGGAAGAAGTCGCGTATGTCTTTTAAACGGCACGGTCTTCTGTTTATAAGATACTGGCTTTCGCCAGAACGAAATAGCCTCCTCGTTATGCGGGTCTCCCTTCCTGTTTCCGGTTCTTCAAAAATAAGGGATACTTCCGCCATGGAGGCCGGTTTTATACCTTCAGTGCCTCCGAAGATCACGTCTTCCATACTCCTCAAACGCAAACAGGAAGGTTTCATCTCCCCCAGGGCCCAAAGGATGGCATCGACGATATTGGACTTGCCACAGCCATTAGGACCTACAATGACGCTTAGCCCTTTTTTGGGGAAACTCAAGTGACAGCGTTCTTGGAAGGACTTAAAACCGTAAAGTTCAATCCCCTTCAGCCGCATCGGATATCCACTGAATAGCCCTTTCCATACGACGGATGCACTCTTCCTTGCCAATGACCATCATGACTTCAAAAAGACCAGGACTTACGGTCTTGCCTGTAAGAGAGAGCCTTACTGCCTGGGCTGCGTCACGCGTCTTGATGCCTATAGAATCCGCCAAAGACCTAAATACCTTTTCGAGCTCCTGAGGGCTAAAGGGGATCTCCTTCAAGGAGTCTTTAAAGGCTTGAAGGAAGGCTTTCCCTTTTCCGGTAAAGTACTTCCTTGTGGCTTCCTCTTCGTAAGAGAAGGGAGGTAAATAATATATAAGGGCCTGTTCGGCCATTTCCTCAAGCGTTTTCGAACGCGGCTGTAAGCTTTTCACGGCTTCAATGAGTTTACTATCAAACTCCACTTCAAGGCCCCTTTTTTCTAAATGCAAAATGAGCCTCCTTGCGATTTCCTCCGCCGGAAGGGCTTTGATATAGTGTGAGTTAAGCCAAAGGAGTTTGTCGACATCAAATACAGCAGGAGAACGGCTTACGTTCTCAAGGGAGAACTTCTCGATGAGCTCTTCTAGAGAAAACACCTCTTGGTCTCCATAAGACCAGCCGAGCCTAGCCAGGTAATTCACCATGGCTTCGGGCAGAAAGCCCATTTCACGATAGGCACTTACGGCAGTTGCCCCATGTCGTTTGCTCAACCTCGTGCGGTCTGTTCCAAGGATCAAGGGGACATGGGCAAATTTCGGGGGATCAAGCCCCAGAGCCCTATAGAGGAGAACTTGTTTTGGAGTGTTGTTGAGATGGTCATCTCCTCTTATCACATGGGTTATCCCCATCAAGGCATCGTCTATCACCACACAAAAGTTATAAGTGGGTGTCCCATCAGAACGCAGGATGATAAGGTCGTCAAGTTCTTCGTTTTTAAAAGAGACTTTCCCCCTCAACAGATCTTCGACGACCGTTGTCCCATCAAGGGGTACCTTAAACCTTATGGCAAAGGGTTTTTTAGGATGGTCCTTTCGGTATCTGCATCTTCCGTCATATTTAGGTTTTTTCCCTTCCTCAAGGGCCTTCTTTCGCATCTGTTCGAGTTCTTCTGGGGTGCAATAACACCTGTAAGCCTTCCCTTCCTCGAGGAGCTTAAAGGCCCATTGGCGGTAGAGGTCCATCCTTTCGCTTTGGAAATACGGACCTTCATCCCATCTGAGGCCAAGCCAGCTAAGGCTGTCCAAAATATCCCTTAGGTATTCCTGCTTTGAACGCTCACGGTCAGTGTCTTCGATCCTCAGTATGAACTTGCCTCCATGGTGTTTGGCAAAAAGCCAGTTAAAGAGTGCGGTTCTAGCCCCTCCGATATGTAGATATCCTGTCGGACTAGGTGCAAAGCGTGTTCGGACTTCGTTACGGTTCATGTCCATATGAACACAAAACCTCCAACTGGTGCACTCAATAAGACGAAAACTCCTAAACCGATAAGTAAGGTAAGAGATGCCTCGACCTTACTCAGGCCATGAACTGACTCAAGTCCTAACACTTTAATCCATAGCCCATATAAGGATGCAATAAACCCCACATAGGGAATCCAACTTAGGAGGTTCACGACACTGCTATAGGCTACTATCCTGAAAGTCCCCTCGTACGTCCCCTTTCCTCCGAAAAGTTTAGTAGCAACGATGTATAAAACCCCTGCGCTTATAAAGGAGAGGAAAAAGACGTAAAGGGCAAAAAGCAAAAACGAAGGATCCCAAAGGGATAGGGAACGCAGTATACCCCATATGGCAAAACATATGCCCAAGTAAATTACTGGCCCCGAAAAGCCCACCTCCCTTGGCATGAAGAGGAAAAAGGTCTTAGGAGAAATCAGCACCTCTTTTGAAACGCGAAGGAAACTATTCAAGGCGTCTTTGGTGTTGAACTCCCTTTCTAGGACCTCCACCTTTACACCTCCCTTTTATAAGTTTGCCCTCTTTAGGACTTCTCCCTCAAGCGAAAGGACCTCTGCTTTTCCTTCTTCGAGGTCTATTATGGCAAAGGAAGGGGAACTACCTTTGGGAAGGGCTAATGAGCCCGGGTTCAAGATCATGGTTTTGCCCCTTCTTTCTATAGTAGGTACATGTGTGTGTCCGCATATCAATAAGTCTACCTGAAAGTCCTCTACCCTTATCCCTTCCAGGTAGTGAGTCACCACGATTTTACAACCGTTTACAAAACAATAAGCGTAAGGAAAACTCAAAGGGTATCGAAGGAGCAACTGGTCTACATCTGCGTCGCAATTACCCCTGCAAAATACAAGCGGGACTTTAAGGTTATTGAGTTCTTCGACAAGCCCCCTAGGGTCGTATCCTTCAGGAAGGGGGTTCCGCGGACCATGGTAAAGGACATCACCTGCGTGTATGAGTAAGTCCGCTCCTTTCAGAAACTCCCTCCTGAACTTCTCCCAATTAGACAGTCCACCGTGGGTGTCGCTTACTACAAAGATCCTTTTCACCTTTCCAAAAGCTCCAATACCCTTTCGGCAAAGGCCTTTGCAGCCTCAGGGCCGTTGGCCGTGACTATTTTACCGTCTACCTCCACAGGTTTACCTGTGTAAATAGCCCCCTTTTGTTTTAGGGTTTCTGCCTCAGAAGGCCAAACAGTGGCCTTTTTGCCTTTCAATATTTCGGCCCTGGCCAGTATGCCAGAGGCAAGGCATATCGCTCCTACCACCTTTCCTTGGTCTACGGCCTCTCTTGCAAGCCTAAGGGCTATCTGGTCTCCAAAATAGTCCTTTGCCCCCACCCCACCGACGAAAATAAGGGCCTTGTACTTCTTTAGATCGACCTCTTTAAGCGCTAGGTCTGGTTTTACCCTCAAACCCAACATCCCCTTGGCCTCTCCCATGGCCTTGGAGGCTATCTCCACTTTGTAACCCTTTTCCTCAAACATGGCCTTAGGGATTGTAAGCTCTTCGTCCCTAAAACCTTCCTGCGCGATCACCATCAAGATGTTTCCCTTTTGGGCGTAGGCCAAAGACGAAACCAAGACCAAGGATAACCACCAAAGTTTAACGAGGGGCTTCATGGGCTTACCTCCAGTATGAGGTAACGCCTTCTCCCAGCTGGCACCACCACCTCCACCTCATCCCCTTCTTCTTTTCCGATGAGGGCCCTGGCTACTGGGGAATGTACCGAGATCTTGCCTGCTGAAGGATTTGCCTCTTCGCCTCCTACTATCTGGTATTCTATTACTCGACCATTGTCGAGGTCTCTAAGTTTTACTTTACAGCCAAAACAGACCTTCCCGTCCTGTGGGACGTCTTCCACGATTACAGCCCTGGCCAACTTGTCCTCAAGCTCCCTTATTTTGGCCTCGATAAAGGCTTGTTTCTCTTTAGCAGCGTGGTACTCAGCGTTTTCAGAAAGGTCACCAAAGGCCCTTGCCCTTTCGATCTCGGCAATGACTTTTGGTCTCTCCTCCCTTTTCAACCTCTCAAGTTCCTTCTTCAAAGCCTCATACCCTTCACGCGTTATGGGGATCTGCTTCATAACGCCTACACCACCCCCTTTGGAGTTCCTAAAAGGTCATGGAAAAATATAGCACTTGCTTTGGGGCGAATAAAGTCCGCTAAATCCGAAACCTCGGTTGAAAGTTTTCGTTATGGGGGTATAATTGTTTACATGGTGAAGGGGAAAAAGTGGTTTTTAACGTTATTGCTTTTTACGTTTGTCCTTTTTGGCTCGGCGGAGAAATCTTTGGGGCAAGAGGAAATAAGGGGTCCCTTTTCCCTTAAGGACCATGTGTTAAAGACCCCAAACGAGACCTTTGTGTTACGCGATGACGTAAAAGTGGTTACGTCCAGCGGTAAACTCCTTTCTCCCGATAGCCTTCCTTTTGCTAGGTTGATAAGAGTCTACAAGGATGCCCAAGGTCGAGTAAAGGAAATAGTGATCTTGGGCTGGGAGGATTA
>CAZSWV010000002.1:0-210581 GCA_964611295.1 uncultured Thermodesulfobacteriota bacterium
GGGTGGGGGTTGAGCATGCTATATGGGGGATGATCCATTCGGATACGCTTTGGGCTGCCTTTGTATGGGGATGGTCCAGGATCATCGGAGATCCAAATCCACTTGTAGATGGTCCACCTGTGAGATTGTCTAGTGCCTTTCCGTATAGCGGAGAGCGATACTTATTTCCTGTACCGTTGGAACCCGCAGGGCATCTATTTTCCGGAGTTCCTTCCGAATACTTGAAGGAACTCCGCAAGGTACAATTCCTTCCAAAGGGTTGTTTTGAAAAGTGGATTAACGGAGAGAGACTGACACTAGAAGACTTAGAGGAGATAAAAGGGTTAAGGAAGGAATTGGAAAGCAAGATCGTACCCTTATTTGAACCCCATGTGCGGCTTGGACCTGTAGCTTATGAGCCGGAGTTTTATTACCTTGGAGCTATTTCCTTTGACGCAGAATGGGGGCTGTATTTCCTAATAGAAGGTGAAGTGCCGAAGGAGTTCTTTTATGTGCTCGATTTTCTCTCAGAGGAAGGCCTTGGAGGCAAACGCAATAGGGGTTTAGGGGTCTTCAAGTGGACTAAAGGGACCTTGGAGCTTAGGGTGCCTGAGAGCGCTTCAAGATGGGTCCTCCTTTCGGTTATGAACCCTGGGGATGAGGATCCGCTTGAGGAACTCAGATGCTCGTATTTCAACGTGTACCTCCAAAGAGGTTGGTCGCTTTCACCCTGTGGGGTGCAGGTGATGCGTGCTCCTGTGATGATGATACTTGAAGGGAGCGTTCTTTCCTTCAAACCCCGAGGCAGGATAGTAGACGTCACTCCAGAGGGCGTTACCGGACTCCCCCACAGGATATATCGCCACGGCCTAGCTTTTAGCATTCCCTTCAAGGGGGTAAGCAATGTTTGAAGAAAGGGTTTACGAAATCATGACTTTGACCCACTTCCACATAGGTGCAGGTGAATCCCTTCAGGCCTCAATAGACTTTGTGATCCAAGGCGGCAAAGTCATCGTACTTAACCAAGGGGCCTTGGCCGACATCATAAACGAAAAGGGATATCTTAAAGACTTTACCGAAAAGATGTTGGCCTTGAAGGGGAGGTTTGAGCTTAACCGGTACTTAGCAGAAAAACACCTAAATACCGATGAGATCCTCGAAAGGACAAAAGCCTATACTTTGGACCTCAACTTAGGAAGAACCGGGGTTACTACTCCGATAAGGGAGATTAAGGCTTTTATAAAAACCGCAGGACGCCCCTATATACCTGGAGCATCTGTTAAGGGTGCTTTAAGGGTGGCTTTCCTTTACAACCTTTTGAAGAGGTTAGACCCTGAGCCAAGGAACAGGTTCTTTAAAAGGATACTCGAAACCAACGAGGAAAGTAGGTTAAAAAAGCAACGGTCCAAAAAGGAAGTCGGTAAAGCCATAGACGAAATCCTCTTGAGTCTTACCTTGCCAGGGATCAAAGGAAACGAACCCCATAGTGATATCTTCCGTGTGTTGAGGGTCTCGGATTCCGAGCCCCTTGACCCATCTGTACTGGAAGTCATACCCGTAAAAGTCCTCACAGGTAACGGCTCCAAGACAAAGGCTGTGGAGTTCGTCGAAGCCTTAAAACCAGGGGTGACCTTTAAGGTCAAGTTGTGGATCGATAAGGGACTTCTTGAGTGGTTCAAGGTCCATAACCCACATGGTATCCGATATAAAGGGTTGGAGATCGACTTCGAATACTTTGAGAAGTTCTTCGAAAGGCCCTTTGCGTTCTCTAAGGCGATGATAGACGACTACATGCAAGGACTTAAAGATAAAATACCAAGCCTTGGAGAACACTCGGCAAACCTAAGGCTTGGATGGGGTAAAGGACAAATAGCCTCAACGGTTTTCAACCTCCTTCCAGACGACTTGAAACTATATGTCCGAAGAAGATACTTCGGCCAAAATACCCTTATCCCTATCTCAAAAAAGACATTCAATAGCGAACTCCTCGGGTTCTGCTTAGCCAGAAGGCTCAAACTTAAAACAGAGAGATCCCCCTAAGGGCTCTTATTAAACTTAAACTTTCACATTAAGTTTTTGGGCTTTTATTTTGGGGAGGTGTTTTTGTATCATTTGCGAGGCGGGGTATGGGGATGAAGAAGGCCTTGATAGCCCTTGAGGATGGGACGGTATATGAAGGGAGGTCTTTTGGGGCTGAAGGGGAGAGGGTAGGGGAGATAGTTTTTAACACCTCCATGACCGGTTATCAGGAGATCCTTACGGATCCTTCTTATAAAGGTCAAATTGTGACCATGACCTATCCCCTGATAGGGAATTACGGGGTAAACTTCGAGGATTTTGAGTCAGATGGTCCCAAGGTCGAAGGTTTTATCGTGAGGGATTACAGTCCCATTTATAGCAATTGGAGGGCCAAGGAAAGCCTTGCGGATTTCCTTAAAAGCTACGGGGTAATGGGTATTGAAGGGGTAGATACAAGGGCCATCACCCGTCACATAAGGCTTCAAGGGGCGATGAAGGCGTGTATATCCACCGAAGATTTAGAACCTAAAAGCCTTGTGGAGAAGGCTCGTAGTTGGCCGGGTATCATAGGTAGGGATATGGTGCAATTTGTCAGCTGTAAAGAACCGTACGTATGGTCAAAGGAAGGTAAATACAGGGTAGTAGCTTACGACTTTGGGATCAAACACAACATCCTGAGGATAATGGCCCGCTTGGGCTGTGCCATAACTGTGGTACCGGCTAATACGCCTGCAGACATTGTCCTCAAGATGGACCCCGATGGGATCTTTTTGTCAAACGGACCAGGGGACCCTGTAGGTGTTTGGTATGCCGTGGAGGAGATAAAGAAGCTCATAGGGAAAAAGCCCCTTTTTGGGATATGTCTCGGTCACCAGTTGCTCGCCTTAGCCCTTGGTGCAAAGACTTACAAGCTAAAGTTCGGCCACCGTGGTGGTAACCATCCCGTGAAAGACTTGAGGACCGGTAAAATTAGTATAACTTCGCAGAACCACGGCTTTTGCGTAGATCCTTCCACTTTGCCCAAGGAGGTAGAAGTAACCCACATCAACCTTTATGACGGAACCCTTGAGGGTATACGTCATAAGGAACTTCCGATCCTAAGCGTACAATACCATCCTGAGGCTTCTCCTGGTCCCCATGACGCTGAATACCTGTTTAACGATTTCATGAAGATGATGGAGGAATTTGGGAAGAACTGATGCCTAAGAGGACAGATATAAAAAAGGTCCTGATAATTGGTTCTGGCCCCATAGTGATAGGTCAGGCCTGCGAATTCGATTATTCCGGTACCCAAGCCTGTAAGGCCCTAAAGGAAGAGGGCTTCTATATTGTCCTTGTGAATTCAAACCCCGCCACTATAATGACCGACCCTGAGATGGCCCATAAGGTATACATTGAACCCCTAACCGTAGAGGCCTTGGCAAAGGTCATAGAAAGGGAAAGGCCCGATGCCCTACTTCCGACCCTTGGGGGACAAACGGCCCTTAACCTAGCTGTGGAGCTTTCCGAACAAGGGATCTTGGAAAAGTACGGGGTGAGGCTCATAGGGGCGAATGTAGAGGCGATAAGGAAAGCAGAGGACAGACTGCTTTTCCGAGAGGCCATGGAGCGCATCGGTTTGAAGATGCCAAAGAGCGGCTATGCCTATTCGGTAGAGGAGGCTTTGAAAATCGCCTCCGATATAGGTTATCCAGTGATAATAAGGCCAAGTTTTACCCTTGGCGGGACCGGTGGGGGCATAGCTTACAATCAAGAGGAACTCCGTCAAATAGCCGAAAGGGGAATCCAAGCCTCCCTAATAGGCGAGATATCTGTGGAACAATCCGTCATCGGTTGGAAGGAGTTCGAACTGGAGGTCATGAGGGACCTCAAGGACAACGTGGTCATCATCTGTTCCATAGAGAACTTTGACCCCATGGGTATTCACACAGGGGATTCCATAACGGTAGCTCCGGCCCAGACGCTTTCAGATAAGGAATACCAAAGGATGCGCGACGCAGCCATAGCTATAATCAGGGAGATAGGTGTTGAGACTGGGGGTTCTAATATACAGTTTGCCGTAAACCCTGAAAACGGTGAGATGCTCGTCATCGAGATGAACCCGAGGGTTTCTCGTTCTTCAGCCCTCGCCTCAAAGGCCACAGGTTTCCCCATCGCTAAGATAGCGGCTAAGCTCGCAGTGGGCTACACCTTGGACGAGATCCCCAACGACATAACTCGAGAAACGCCAGCTTCCTTTGAGCCAACCATCGACTACTGCGTGGTTAAGATCCCGCGGTTTGCCTTTGAAAAGTTCCCCGGTGCAGACGACACACTTGGGACCTCTATGAAATCGGTGGGCGAAACTATGGCCATAGGGAGGACCTTCCCAGAGGCCTTACAGAAGGCCATTCGCTCTTTAGAGATCGGCCGTTACGGCCTTGGCTCGGACGGCAAAGACCCTTTGATACCTTCTTCCCCAAGGGAACGTGAGGAATTCTGCGAGCTGGTGAGGCGGAAGTTGAGGATGCCAAAGGCGGACCGGATTTTCTGGATCCGTTACGGACTTGAAGCAGGTATGTCAGTGGAGGAGGTTTACGAACTTACAAAGATAGACCCGTGGTTCCTTTACCAGATAAAGAGGATACTCGACTTTGAAAAGGTCCTTAAGACTTATAACTTGACAAACGGGGGAGTACCCAGGGAGGTCCTTTGGGAGGCCAAAAGGTTAGGTTTTTCCGATAAGCAGTTGGCCTATATCTGGAAGGTAAAGGAAAAGGAGGTAAGGAACTACAGGAAATCTTTAGGGATAGAAGTGGCCTTTAAACTTGTCGATACCTGTGCAGCTGAGTTTGAGGCCTATACCCCTTATTTTTACTCCACCTACGAGGTAGAAGACGAAAGTCGCCCGAGTCAAAAGCCCAAGGTGATGATCCTTGGAGGTGGGCCAAACCGGATAGGGCAGGGTATCGAGTTCGATTATTGCTGCGTCCATGCTGTTTTTGCCCTTAAGGAGGAAGGCTATGAAACCATAATGGTCAACTCCAACCCTGAGACGGTCTCTACCGATTACGATACAGCCGATAAGCTATATTTTGAGCCGCTCACGGTGGAGGACGTCCTTAACATATACGAACGCGAAAGGCCAGAAGGCATAATAGTACAATTTGGAGGGCAAACTCCCCTTAACCTCGCCTTGGAGTTACAGGAGGCTGGGGTAAGGATATTCGGGACCTCTCCTGATTCCATAGACAGGGCAGAAGACAGACATCGCTTCAAGGAACTTTTGGACAAGCTCGGGCTCAGGCAACCTCCAAATGGTACAGCGGTTAGCCTCCAAGAGGCAAAAGATGTGGCCTCAAGGATTGGATATCCAGTGCTAGTTAGGCCCTCTTACGTGTTAGGCGGAAGGGCTATGGAGATAGTCTATGATGAAAAAGACCTCGAGGCCTTTATGTCAAAGGCCGTCGAGGCCTCTTCTGAAAGACCGGTACTCATAGACAAGTTCTTGGAGGACGCCATAGAGGTAGATGTGGACGCAGTGGCAGATGGAAGGCGCTGTGTGATAGCCGGGATAATGGAACACATAGAAGAGGCGGGAATACACTCTGGCGACAGTGCCATGGCGTTGCCTCCCTTCAGCCTTTCCGAAACCCAGATAAACGAGATAAAGGAACAGACCTACGCCTTGGCAAGGGAACTCGAGGTAGTGGGGCTCATAAACATACAATTTGCCGTTAAAGGCAACGACATTTACGTACTGGAGGTAAACCCAAGGGCCTCGCGCACCGTCCCCTTTGTATCAAAAGCTACTGGTATCCCCTGGGCAAAGATAGCGGCAAAAGTGATGATTGGAAGGACCTTGGACGAGCTTGGGGTGAAGGAAGTCGAGATCCCCTACGTAGCGGTCAAGGAATCCGTATTCCCCTTCAACCGCTTCCCTGGGGTCGATATCGTATTGGGGCCAGAGATGAAGTCCACTGGCGAAGTGATGGGGATAGACAAGGACTTTGGCCTGGCCTATGCCAAAAGCCAGATCGCCGCTGGACAAAATCTGCCCTTGAAGGGGAACGTCTTCATCAGCGTAAAGGACAGGGATAAGAGGCAGGCCGTCCTCATAGCGAGGGAATTGGAGGAACTCGGTTTCAAGATCTTGGCCACCAAGGGCACATGTTCTGTACTGAGGAGGAACGGCATAAAGGCCTACGAGGTCTTCAAGGTAAGCGAAGGTAGGCCCCATGTGGTCGACCTGATTAAAAACCGTGAGATACACTTGGTTATAAATACCCCAAGTGGCAAGCGCCCCCGAGCCGATGAAGTCATAATCCGGACCACGGCCCTCAGCTACGGGATACCTGTGGTGACCACAATGGCAGGTGCTCAGGCAACAGTCGAGGGCATCAGGGCGTTGAAGCAAGAAGGCATTCGCGTGATGTCCCTACAGGAGTATCACCAGTGGGCCAAAAAGGCTCAATTATAGTCCTTACGGGTGAAGGTAAAGGTAAGACCACCGCAGCCTTGGGGATGGCCATGAGGGCGGTGGGTCACGGCTTTCGTGTGGCCTTTTTACAGTTCATAAAGGGGACATGGAAATACGGAGAGCTTGAAGCAGCAAAAAGACTTAAGCCCGAATTAGAGCTTGAACCATTGGGAGAGGGCTTTGTACATGTCGATCCTTTGAATCCAGATCCCAGGGATGTAGAAGTAACTAGGAAGGCCTGGGAGGTCTGTAAGGAGAAGATCCTTTCAGGCCACTACTTCATGGTGGTCCTTGACGAGATAAATTACGCCCTCTCATACGGCCTTCTACCATTAGCTGAGGTCTTGGAAGTTTTGAAAAAGCGCCCCGACCACGTTCACGTGGTCCTGACCGGAAGGAATGCCCCTCAGGAGATCATAGAACTTGCAGACCTAGTCACCGAGATGAAGGAAATAAAACATCCCTTCAGCAAGGGTATAGTCTCGAGGAAAGGGATCGAATATTAACCTAGGGCCTCAGACAGATTCGATACGATCCTTGCCCCTTTGTCCTTCATCTCCTTTATAGCCCTTTCGGTGGTCTCAGGCGTTACTCCCCTTGAAAGTCCAAGGACCACTGTAACCTGATACCCCCTTTCGAGGGCATCGATAGCTGTTGCCTTCACGCAGTAGTCGGTAGCAAGTCCGAAGATCAAAAGATCCCTTATCCCATGAAACTTAAGGATGGAGTCAAGTTCCGTCTCATTTCCACCATCGTCCCTGAAAGCCGAGTAGCTGTCAAAATGGGGGTGCTTCCCTTTCTGGACCACAGCCAGGAACAGGTTATTGTCCACAAGGATTTTTGCCCCTTCTGTGCCCTGGATGCAATGGGGAGGCCACAGCTTCTGTTTCCTACCAGAAGGCAACTCCACCTCTTCAAACGGCTTCTTCCCAGGATGGTTCGTGTAAAAGGAAACGTGCTCAGGGGGATGCCAGTCCTGGCTGGCAAATATCATTAGCCCTTGTCCTTCAAGTCGCCTTATGGCCTCCTCTACCTCCTTCACATAGGCCCAGTTGGTCCCTGGGACTGGCAAAGCCCCTCCTTTACATTCGGTAAAATCTCCTTGAAGATCCACTAATATAACCGCCCGTTTCATGGTTTTACCTCCTTAGGGTTCCCCTTCCGAGCGAGGCAAATATCCCTAAGATACATAAGGCCATAAAGAGTTTAAAAGCAAGGCTAGATACCTTTATGAAGGTAAGGAGGTTAGCAGCTGAAAGGTCCACCCTTCCCATTTTAAGGGAGAATAGGTACGTTACAAGCGCAAGGCTCAACATTTGCCCGATAAGGCGCATAGTTGCTACGATGGCTGAGGCAGTTCCGAAGAACTTCTTGCTTACAGAACTCATTATGGCGTTGGTATTAGGGGAGCTGAAGAAGGCCAACCCTACGCCTAACAGGATAAGCCCAGTTACCACGTATAGAAGGCCTGTCATTTGGTCTATCCGCGAGAACAGTAAAAGGCTCAAGGCCGTTATAGCCATTCCTACTGAAGCTATAACTTTAGGTTCCACCTTGTCGGAAATATACCCCGAAAGGGGGGCCAAGAGGGTCATGGTTAGAGGCTGTACCACCATGACGATGCCTGCTTCCTGTGGCGAAAGGAGCTTTACGTATTGGAGATAAAGGCTCATGATGAAGCCTACAGCAAAGGTAGCTGCGTAGTTCAAAAGGGCAGCCAAGCTCGAAAGGGAAAAATTGGCATTGTGGAGGAAAAGACTTAAGTCAAGGGCTGGAGACTTACTCTTACTCTCCACTAGGAGAAAGCCTAAAAGTGCCAATGCACCCAGTGCAACTTTAAAACCCGAGGCGTGGCTTAAACCATAGATCAACCAAAAAAGGGCGGCACTGTACAGTAAACTTCCCAAGATGTCAAACCTTTCGCCTTCTGCTTCCTTCCATTCGCCTTTTATCTTCGTTAATGATAAAAAGAAGGCAAAAAGACACAGGGGGACCCCAAAGAGGAAAAGTGTCCTCCAGCCAAACCTATGCGTGATTATCCCCCCAAGAAAGGGGCCGGTAGTTAGGCCTCCGTATATACATGCTGTATTAATACCTATGGCTTTACCCCTTTCTGCCTTGGGGAAGAGGGAAGTGAGGATGGCCACGGAAGTTGAAAAGATCATAGCTGCTCCTATTCCCTGCAAGAAACGGAACAATACGAGCTGTAAGGGACTTAGGGCAGTGGCCGAAAGCAATGAACCTAAACTATAGACCAAAAGGCCAAAGAGGAAGGTCCTTTTGCGTCCATAGATGTCCGACAGGCGCCCAAGGGGAAGCGAAAACATAGCTGAAGACAAAAGGTAAGAAGTGGCTATCCATCCCAAGCTTATGGCATCTGCCTTTAAATCCCTCCCTAGTGACGGTAACGCTATGTTCACCGAAGACGCCATAAAGGCTACAAGGAAAGTAGCCAGACCCGAAGAAAAAAGTGCAGCTCGTTTAAACGCCTTGTCTTCCACTTTTCTATTCGTTTTTAATAAAATTTCCAACAAAAGGACATGCTGAGATTTTACAAAAAGCTACGGGAAAAGTTAAAGGAAGGTCAGACTTTTGTACTTATGGTCCTTGTCAAGAGACGCGGATCTGCGCCTAGAGATATAGGAGCAAAGATGGCCCTCTTTGAAAATGGCCAGACCCTTGGAACCATAGGAGGAGGGAAGGTCGAGGCCTTGGCCCTTGAAGAAGCAAAAAAGGTACTGGAGACAGGGGAGGGGAGACTCCTCGAGTATACGCTTACAGCTAAAGAGGTTTCCGAGGAGGGGATGCTTTGTGGCGGGGAGGTCTCGGTGCTTTTGGATCTGTGGGGAAAGGACAAGGAGGAGATGCTGGATGAACTTGTCAAGGCCCTTGAGAAGGGCGAAGAGCTATGGTTATTGTTGGGTCTGCCACCTTCTTTGAGAGGTTGTCTTTTGGTGACTAAGACAGAGGCCTTCGGTAATTTAGAAGGTATTGAAACTAAGGCCTTGGATCTTTTTTCCATAACAAGGCCTACGCTTTTGGAGGTCGGGGGAAAGCAATTATATGTGGAACCTGTCCTACAGGAACCGACCCTTTACCTCTTCGGTGCCGGGCATGTTTCACAGGAAATAGCGCCTTTGGCCAAAAAGGTGGGATTCAAGGTCGTTGTCGTGGACGATAGGGCTGAATTTGCCAACAAAGAGCGTTTCCCCACAGCGGACGAGATTATAGTGCAGGACTTTGAAGAGGCCAGCCGTAACCTTCCCCTTGGTCCCCAGAGCTATGTGGTAATAGTTACCAGGGGACATGCACATGACTACACGGTCCTTAAGAACGTCCTTGGTTTTGCGACCAGATACATAGGTATGATAGGGAGCAAAAGGAAAAGGGATATCATCTTTGACAAACTGAAAGGCGAAGGGGTCTCTGAAGGCCTACTTTCACGTGTACGCTCTCCTATAGGGATCGATATCGGTGCCGAAACCCCAGAGGAAATAGCGATAAGCATAGTGGCGGAGCTGATCGCCTTCAAGAACCTAATGCCTTAAGACCTAAGACGTCCAACATGTCGTAAAGTCCAGCGGGTTTATCCACTACCCACAAGGCTGCTTTGACAGCCCCCCTAGCAAAGGCCTCCCTCGAAGAGGCACGGTGTACCAGCTCTACCCTTTCCCCCTCTCCGAGGAAAAACACCGTATGGTCTCCTATTACATCGCCCCCACGCAAGGCCATTATACCCAGCTGACCCAGGGGCCTTGGTCCCGTAAGGCCCTTGCGTCCGAATACGGCGTTTTGTTCCAGTTCAACCCCCAAGGCTGCCGATATCACTTGTCCGAGCCTCAAAGCCGTACCACTCGGTGCGTCCCTTTTCTGGCGATGATGGACCTCGACGATTTCAACGTCGTAATCTTTGCCTAAGACCCGGGTGGTTATCTCCACGAGTTTGAACAACAAATTGACGCCAAGGCTCATGTTCGGAGAAAGCACACAGGGTACCTTTTGGGCCAGGGATTCGATGGCCTTTTGCTGTTCGGAGGTAAAACCGGTAGTACCTATGACCACGGCCTTTCTATACCTTGAAGCGACCTCCAAGGCTTCAAGGGAGGCCTCTGGGTGGCTGAAGTCTATAAGGACATCGGCCCCTACGATCACCTTCTCTAGGTCATCGGATACCACAATGCCACATGGCTTAAGGCCTATGAGTTCGTTAAGGTCCACGCCTATAAGGGGATGACCCGGACGTTCCACCCCTCCTACACACTTTATGCTATCTGATCCTTGGATCACCTTCAGTACCGTACGCCCCATCTTCCCCGCCACCCCTATTATCACTGCCTTTACCATAAGGCCTCCTTGAAGGTCCCTTCGCAGACCAACCTCACCTTGCCTTCAAGGGCTATGTCCCTGAAGGATCCTTCTTCATAAGAGTAATATACCGTCAAAGGTTCATCACTTTTGGGTATGACCTTTGTAGGCGGCTGAGCATAACCTTTGAGGAAGGCTATTAGGGCAGAGGCGATGCTCCCTGTTCCACATGCCAGGGTTTCGTCCTCAACCCCTCGTTCGTAAGTCCTTACCCTTATATAAGTAGACTCTGCCTTTACGAAGTTGACATTAGTGCCTGCCGGCGCAAAACGTTCATGCCACCTAATAGCCCTACCCATCTTTCTGACGTCAAGGCCATGGAGGTCGTCCACGAACAACACAGCGTGAGGCACCCCTGTGTTCACGAAATCGAGGACAAGCTCCTTGCCCTCTACTTCGATCCTTATATCCCTTTTTAAATCCCGAGGTGGGGGTAGCTCTATCTTCACATTTTCACCGCTTACCTTTGCCTTCACTATGCCGATCTTTGTTTCAAAAGACAGCTCCTTGGGAGCTATCCCAAGCATATGGGCCAGACGTGCTGCGCACCTCCCACCGTTTCCACACATCTCGGCTTCGCTTCCATCCGAATTGAAGAAATGCCAACGGAAATGGGCCCTGGAAGAAGGCTTAAGGAGGATGAAGCCGTCTGCTCCTACTGACAGCTGTCTGTGACATACCTTAGGCACTATGGGCTTTATGGCCTCTGGAGGTATCTTGTCCTCCAGATCAGCGACCAATAAAAAGTCGTTTCCCCCTCCGGTCATCTTGTAGAACTTAAGCCCCTCGATCACGTTAAAAACTCCGGTATGTCTTCCCCTCTTATGAGGTCTTCGTAACTTTCCCTTTTCCTCACTACCCAGAACTTATCGTCCTTGACCATCACTTCAGCTACCCTTGGCCTCGAGTTGTAATTGGAGGACATGGAGAAACCGTAAGCACCAGCGCTCATTACGGCAAGAAATTCGCCAGGCATCGGTTCGGCTATCTCTCGGTCCTTGGCCAAATAATCCCCAGTTTCACATATAGGTCCCACTATATCGACTTTGACCTTTGGACGTTCCTCCAGTCTACAGGGAAGTATTTCATGGTAGGCCTTGTAAAGCGTAGGCCTGATTAGGTCGTTCATAGCAGCATCTACTACCACAAACCTCTTGCCCCCGTTTTCCTTCCTATAGAGTACTTTCGTTACCAAAACCCCCGCGTTTCCTACAAGTACACGGCCTGGTTCAAAAACGAAGGTACACTCCATCCCCTTCACGAGTTCAGCAAGCGCCTTACCGTATTCAGAAGGATGCGGCGGTTCCTCATCCCTATAAGTGATCCCAAGGCCACCTCCAAGATCGACCATCCTAACGTCTATCCCTGCTCCTTTTAAGGTAAAGAAGAACTCCTTTATCTTCCCAAAGGCCTCCAAAAAAGGACCAAGGTCTGTGATCTGAGAACCTATGTGGCAACTTATGCCCACTACCTCCAAATGGGAGTTCCGGGAAGCCCATCGGAAGAGTTCATATGCCTCTTTCATCTCTAGTCCGAACTTGGAGGACCTAAGTCCTGTGCTGATATAAGGATGGGTAAGGGGATCTACGTCTGGGTTAACCCTTATGGACATGGGAGCACGTATGCCCTTTTCGCTGGCTAGGCTTGCCAGAAGCCTCAGTTCTTCTCCTGATTCCACATTTATCATAAGGACCCCTACCTCAAGGGCATAACGAAGTTCTTCGGGGCTTTTGCCTACACCACTGAACACTATCCTCTTAGGGTCTACCCCCGCCTTAAGGGCCCTAAAAAGTTCACCGCCTGAGACGACATCAGCCCCAGCGCCCTTTTGCGCGAAGGTCCTGATCACTGCGAGGTTGGAGTTAGCTTTGACCGAATAACAAATGAGGTGATCGAGCTCCTTTAAGGCATCCCTGAACACTTCATAGTGCCGCTCTAAGGTCCTGTAGCTATACACATAAAGCGGGGTTCCCAACTCCTTGGCTATCTCCTCAAGGGGCACTTGTTCGCAAAAAAGCAACCCGTTTCTGTAACTGAAGTAATGCATCTCAGCGCCTCAAAGTGGCTTTGTGCCTCAAAGGCTTCAATATCAATTCAAGGGCATGGAGGACATCTGTCACCACTACGTGGGCGTTGAGGATTGCCTCACGTGCAGCCCCTTCAGGTCCTATGACAGCAATCCCCAAGGCAGCCTCTTTAAGCATAAGGGAATCGTTATAGCCGTTTCCTACAGCGATGGTCCTTTCAGGTCCGAGTTCCTTAACAAAATCCCTCTTGGCCTGAGCTTCATCCTGTCCCTGTACCTTCACCACCTCGACATGTACCCTTTTTAACCTCTCAAATATTTCCATCCTCTTTGATACGTCACCACGGGTGTCTGCGGTAATTATAAAGACCTTGAGCTTTTTTGCCAAAAGACTCAAACGGTCCTTAACCTTGTTGTGGATGCGTCCGTCTTTGGCAAGGGTCCCATTGTAGTCTATTACTAGGTTTTCTATCTCCAACACTCCAAGTCCAGGTATTTCAAGGCGCATCATAGGGACCTACACCTCTTCCGGATGGGCTATCCGCCCTAAGATGGCACTTGCTGCAGCTACTGCAGGGTTCGAGAGGTAAACTTCGCTTTTCGGATGGCCCATCCTACCGACGAAGTTGCGATTGGTAGTGGCTATGGCCCTTTCGCCTTCAGCTAATACCCCCATGTGCCCCCCAAGGCAGGGGCCACAAGTCGGGGTGCTCACCGCGGCTCCTGCTTCAACGAAGGTCTCTATTAAACCCTCCCTTAAGGCCTGAAGGTAAACCCTTTGGGTAGCGGGAATAACGATAAGTCTCACCCACGGGGCTACCTTTTTCCCTTTGAGGACTTCAGCAGCTGCCCTTAAATCGCCTAACCTCCCGTTCGTACATGAACCTATCACCACTTGGTCTATCTCCACATGTCTAAGTTCACGGACAGGCCTTACGTTTGCAGGAGAAGGTGGACAAGCAATAAGGGGCTCGAGCTTCCCCAAATCTACCTCTAAAACCTCGCTGTAAGGAGCATCGGGATCCGCTTGGAGGACGGAGAACTCCTCTACTCCTACTTCCTTTAGATACTGAAGGGTTACCTCATCCACGGGCATGATCCCGTTCTTTGCCCCGGCTTCAACCACCATGTTGGCCACGGTAAACCTATCATCTATGGAAAGGGCCTTAAGGCCTTCTCCCGTGAACTCCATGGCCATGTACCTTGCCCCCTCGGTCCCGATCTTGCCTATTATATGGAGGATAAGGTCCTTACCACAGACCCACTTGGGAAACCTTCCATAAAGGGTGACCTTCATAGCCTCAGGTACCCTGAGCCATATCTCCCCTGTGGCCCAGGCCGCAGCTAAGTCCGTGCTTCCCACCCCCGTAGAAAAGGCCCCAAGGGCCCCATAGGTGCATGTATGGCTGTCAGCGCCGATGATCAAATCCGAAGGCTTTACCAGACCAAGTTCTGGCAGAAGGGCATGTTCTACACCCATCCGTCCTACTTCGTAGTAGTGGACTATCCCCTGTTCCTTGGCAAACTGACGCATGACCTTACACTGCTCAGCGGATTGTAAGTCCTTATTGGGGGTAAAGTGATCTGGAACCAGGACCACCTTCGAAGGGTCAAATACCTTAGATGCCCCCATCTCGCGGAAGGCTTTAATGGCCAAGGGAGCCGTTATATCATTGGCAAGGGTTAAGTCCACCTTACAGATCACGATCTCTCCGGGTTCGAGGTAGTCCCTTCCGGCATGCCTTGCAAGGATCTTGGCCGTATGCGTCATCCCCACCTTACACACCTCCGAGTTTTCTCTTTTTGAGGTACTCCAATTTGTTCAAGGCGTTTACGAAGGCCTTCGCACTTGCGACAAGTATATCCGTGTCTGCTCCTTGTCCAATGGCCGTAACGCCGTCCTCTTCTATCCTCACCCTCACTTCCCCTTGGGCATCGGTCCCACCTGTAATGGAGGCCACGCTGTAATCCAGTAAGTTGCCTTTGAAGCCGGTGATCTTGGTAATGGTCTTATAGACTGCGTCCACAGGACCTATCCCAAAACCGGCTTCCATTACCACCTTTCCGTCTATCTCCATCTGTACAGTAGCCGTTGGGATGGACACCGTACCGCTGTGAACGCTTAAGTTCAAAAGTTTATACTTATCAGGAACCCTGAAGAGTTCCTCTTCCACCAGGGCTATAAGGTCCTCATCGTATATGACCTTCTTCTGATCTGCCATCTTCTTGAAACGCTGAAAGACCACGTCGAGCTCCGGTTGGCTGAGGTCATATCCCAAGGCCTTGAGCCTTGCCCTTAGGGCATGGCGTCCTGAATGTTTGCCTAAGACGATGTGACTTGTTGGAATCCCCACGCTCTCAGGGGTCATGATCTCATAGGTAAGCTTTTCCTTAAGCACCCCATCCTGATGTATGCCAGATTCATGGGCAAAGGCATTAGCCCCGACAATGGCCTTATTGGGTTGAACAGGAATGCCCGTTATCGAAGAGACTAGCCGACTGGTAGGGTATAGCTCGTGGGTGTTCACCCCAGTGTAAAACGGTAGGAGGTCACGCCTCACCTTGAGGATCATTACGATCTCCTCAAGGGCAGCGTTGCCTGCGCGTTCTCCTATGCCGTTTATGGTACATTCCACCTGTCTTGCTCCGTTCAATATGGCCGCAATGGAGTTTGCCACTGCCAAGCCGAGGTCGTTATGGCAATGGACGCTGATAACAGCTTTGTCGACATTTGGGACGCGCTCCTTTATGGTCCTTATGAGCCTACCGAACTCCTCAGGGACCGAATAACCCACAGTGTCGGGGATGTTGATGGTAGTGGCCCCTGCCTCAATGGCGGTCTCAATGACCTTTAGAAGGTATTCGAGGTTGCTCCTTGTAGCATCTTCGGGCGAAAACTCTACGTCTTCGGTGTATTTTTTGGCGTAACTCACCGCCTCCTTTACACGAGTGAGTACTTCTTCCTTTGTCATCCTCAACTTGTACTTCAAGTGTATGTCGCTTGTGGCTATAAAGGTGTGGATCCTCGGCTTTTGGGCACCTTTTATTGCTTCCCAGGCCCGGTCTATGTCCTCCTTGTTTGCCCTGGCCAAGGCACATATGATGGGCCCCTTTACCTCTTCGGCTATGGCCCGGACGGCTTCGAACTCCCCTTCTGAGGACATGGGAAAGCCTGCCTCGATCACGTCAACGCCTAGCTTCGCCAACTGCTTGGCCACCCTTAACTTTTCCTCGGTCTTCATCGAGGCACCGGGGGATTGTTCGCCATCGCGTAACGTAGTGTCAAAGATGATGATCTTTTCTGCCATCATCGGCCTCCTTGATATTGTTATAATTTAAGCAAAAAACGCCAAAGAGAAAAACAGGGGTAAAAAAATGAGAAGGCTCTTTGTCCCACCTGAGGAAATAGGTCCCAAGATCAAACTCAAAACGAAAGACCTGAAGTACCTCCTCCGGGTGTTGAGGCTTGAGACAGGAGATCTCGTAGAGGTGTTCGATGGAAAGGGCAACCGCTACAAGACGAGGATCGTACAATACGAAGACGGTTATTTCTTACAGGTCCTCGAAGAATTAGAACCAGAGACCCAAAAAAGCCCCCGGATATGTTTGGGTCAGGGACTGTTGAAGGGCGAGAAGATGAAATGGGTCATCCAAAAGGCCACAGAACTTGGGGCAGAGATGATCGTACCGGTAAAGACCAGTAGGTCCATTCCCCTTCTAGAGGAGCAGGAAGCTAAAAGCAAGGTCGATAGATGGAGGAAGATAGCCCAAGAGGCTGCAAAGCAGTCAAACCGCTCAACCGTCCCCCAGATACTTGAACCCATGGACCTAGAGGACTTCCTCGAGCTGGCAGAAGGGACCAAATTGGCCTTCTGGGAAAGGGCAAAGACAGGGTTCAAAGAGGCCATAAAAGATATAAAACCCGCAGATACCATCACCCTCCTTATAGGCCCCGAAGGGGGCTTCTCCGACAAAGAAGCCTCAAAGATAACCCAAAGCGGCTTCACCCTCTGTCACCTAGGCGAACGCATCCTCAGGGCAGAAACAGCCACCCTTGCAGCCATGACCATAACCCAATACCTATACGGAGACATAGGATAAAAACACTCCCTTGACACCACGAGAAAATACCTCTATCATAAAATACGGAAAAAAGTTACCGTTTTCCGTAAGAGGGGAGGGCTGGAGGATGGTTGGTGGGGTGAAGGGTTTTGATGAGCGTAGGTTCAGGATCTCTTCTGGTTGTGGGGTAGTGGGTGTTATTGACCGAGAGGGGAGGCCGTTTTCGGGGGAATTAGTGGTTTCCTCTTTGTGTGTCCTTTCGGAGAGGGGGAATGGTCTTGGCAGTGGTTTTGCTGGCTACGGCATATATCCTGATCTCAAGGACTGTTTTTGTTTTCACGTGATGTATTACGGTACTGAGGTCAAAGAATTGCTCGAAGGGTATCTAAGGGAGCATTTCGAGATGGTTTTCTTTGAGCCCATTCCCACCAAGGAGGTAAAGGGCTTAGGGCCTTTGCCCCTTTTGTGGCGGTACTTTCTCAAGTGTAAAGAGGACCAAGGTTCAGAAGAGGAGGAGATACTGAGACACGTGATGTTCATAAACAGGAGGTTCCGAAAGGCGTGTGTTTTTTCTTCGGGAAAGAACATGGGGGTCTTCAAGGGTGTTGGGGAGCCTGAGGCCATAGCTGAGTTTTACAGGATACCCGATTACCAAGGATACATATGGATAGGACATACACGTTTCCCAACCAATACCCCAGGTTGGTGGGGAGGTGCCCATCCTTTTAACGTTTTGGACTTGGCGGTTGTCCACAACGGTGAGCTCTCCTCCTATGGTACCAATAGGCGCTACCTGGAATCCTGGGGGTATCAATGTACGCTTTTGACCGATACTGAAGTAATCGCTTACCTATTCGACTTACTTTACAGGAAGCACAAGTTGGACCTAGACCTGGTGGTTAAGGTGCTTTCGCCTCCTTTTTGGTTCCAAATCCAAGAGGCGGAAAATGGGGAGAAAGAGCTGTTAAGGAGTTTAAGGATCATATATGGAGGCGCGCTCTTAAACGGGCCTTTTTCGGTAATTGTCGCTAGTTCCAACTGGATAGTGGGGCTTAACGACAGGATGAAGCTTCGGCCCTTGGTAGCTGCAAAAAGCGGGGATTTTCTCTATTTGGCCTCAGAAGAGGCGGCGATCAGGGCCATATGTCCAACTCCGGAAGAGGTCTGGAGGCCAGGGGCATTTGAGCCTGTAATAGGGAGGGTAAAGGATGGTCAGACGTAGGAGACGCCCTGAGTTTTACGTAATCCGAGATTACAAAAGGTGTAACGAATGTAGGGCATGTGAGAGACTGTGTGCGTATGCTGTACATGTCTACGACAAAAAGACCCGTAGGTTGGAGGCCGAAGAACTCAAATGTGTGGGATGTCATTTCTGTGAGGAACATTGCCCCCAAGGGGCTATTCGGATAGAGCGCGCTTTATCCACTTTTAGTGAGGGGCGTTGGTCCACATATGACCTTTTCAATATATACAAGCAGGCGGAAACTGGAAGAGTGCTACTTACCAGTACGGGCTCCAATCGTCCCTACAGGGATTATTTTTCGCACATGGTCCTCAACGCAGCACAGGTCACCAATCCTTCCATCGACCCTTTGAGGGAGCCGGTGGAGATAAAGACCTTCATAGGCAAAAGGCCGACCCGTCTCCTCTATGAACGGGAGGGGCAAACCTTCAGGTTGAGGGTTTCTCTAGGTCCACTTTTGGAGATCGAGTCACCTATCATGTTTGCGGCCATGAGCTACGGTGCCTTGTCCCTTAATGCATGTAAGGCCTTGGCCATGGCGGCTTGTGAATTCGGTACCTGTTGGAATACAGGAGAGGGAGGGCTTCATGAGGAATTGCGCCCATATGCCCATAGGGCGATAGTTCAAGTGGCTTCGGGACGATTCGGCGTAAACAGAGAGTATCTGGAGGCAGGTTGCGCCATAGAGATCAAGATAGGCCAAGGGGCAAAACCCGGCATAGGAGGACACCTACCTGGGGAAAAGGTCACAGAAGAAATAGCGGCCACACGTATGATACCGCCAAGTACAGATGCGCTCAGTCCAGCCCCTCACCATGATATCTACTCCATAGAGGACCTGAAGCAACTTATCTACGCCCTTAAAGAAGCTACCGATTACAGTAAACCAGTAGGGGTCAAAATCGCTGCGGTTCACAACGTTGCGGCCATAGCCTCGGGTATAGTGAGGGCAGGCGCTGATTTTTTGGTCATCGACGGCCTCCATGGCGGGACCGGGGCGGCCCCTACCATGATAAGGGACAATATGGGTATCCCCGTGGAAATCGCGATAGCCGTTGTAGACCAAAGGTTGAGGGATGAAGGGATAAGGGAGGAGGTAAGCCTTATAGCCTCAGGGGGTTTCAGGAACTCAGGGGATGTGGTCAAGGCCATTGCCCTGGGAGCTGATGCCGTCTACATAGGGACTGCGGCACTTTTGGCTTTGGGATGTCACCTATGTCGAAGTTGTCACCTAGGGAAGTGTAATTGGGGGATAGCCACCCAAGATCCTCAACTTTCAAAGAGGTTAAACCCCGAAGAGGGGGCCCAAAGGGCATATAACCTCTTACAAGCTTGGTCTCTCGAAATAAAGGAAATGCTCGGGGCAATGGGGATAAACGCGATAGAGTCCCTCAAGGGCAATAGAGAACAATTGCGCGCAGTCGGTCTCAACGAAAAGGAACTTAAGTTATTGGGTATAAAACACGCAGGAGAACCTTGGTGAAGGGAGATGGAGATGCGCGCCTGCACCATAGTTGACGTAACAGGACTTTCATATCGGACCTTGAACGCCCTTTTAAGACATTTAGTCCAAAAGGGGGTAAGGGAGGTGATACTTAAAAATGTTTTGGGGCATAGGTTTATCGGAGCTGGCCTAAAGGCAGAAGGGATTACGATCCATGTAGAAGGGACCCCGGGCAACGACTTGGGGGCTTTCATGGACGGGCCGACTTTGCTGGTATACGGGAATGCCCAAGACTGTGTCGCCAATACCATGGATGCAGGCGAAATAGTTATCTACGGGGATGCGGGGGACCTTTTGGGGTACAGCATGCGTGGAGGAAGGGTTTTCGTAATGGGAGACGTCGGATATAGAGTCGGCATCCACATGAAGGCTTGGGGCAGCCAAATGCCCGTAATCGTCATCGGCGGAAAGGCCTATGATTTCTTAGGTGAGTACATGGCCGGAGGGACAATAATAATACTGGGACTGAAGGGCGAGACCCTAAGGGGTAGCTTCATCGGTACAGGCATGCACGGGGGGACTATTTACATACGGGGAGAAGTTGATAAACGCGCCTTGGCAAAAGAAGTCGAGGTGATGCCCTTAAAGGACGAAGACGTTTCCCTTTTGAAGAAACATATATACGACTTCTGTCAGTACTTCTCCTTCGACTTCCAGAAGATCATGAAAAGCGAATTTACAAAGTTAAAGCCCAAAGATATTCGTCCCTACGCTAGACTGTACTCCTACTGAAGGAAATTGTTGTAACAAAACTGTAACATTGCTGGTTTATATCTTAATAAAGCAAAGGCTAATAGGAGGTAAGATATGAGGAAATGGGTGATCTTATTAACTCTAATGCCCAATACTGGCTTAGCTTTAGCCGGTGATCCGAGTGGTATTGAGACGTTACGTCATAATCCTGGTTTGCCTGTAGATTACATCTGGGTGCTTGTGTGCGCTTTTTTAGTCATGTTTATGCAGGCTGGTTTTGCCATGTTAGAAGCTGGTTTTTGCCGTTCGAAGAATGTGGCGAACTTAATTGCCAAAAATCTTATCGATTATGTCCTGGCTTCCTTGGTGTTCTTTGTGTTCGGTTACGCCTTGATGGTAGGAAATGACTGGAAAGGGATATTGGGGAGGTCAGGGTGGATGATGTTGGGTGATGCATACGACGTCGGTAAGTATTTACAGCTCTTTTGGATGACGGTGTTCTGTGGGACAGCGGCCACTATAGTCTCAGGGGCAGTAGCTGAGCGGCTTAAGTTCGGGGCTTATCTCCTATACACCCTGATCGTAAGCTCCTTGATTTACCCTATATGTGGCCATTGGATTTGGGGAGGCGGCTGGTTGGCGAAGCTGCCCTTTGGGGTTGGGGCGGTTGACTTTGCTGGAAGTGGGGTGGTCCATGCCCTTGGAGGGTTAGTGGGGTTGGCGGGTGCTTACGTCCTTGGACCACGGTATGGTAAATACAGAAATGGGGCCCCTCAGGCCATTCCAGGACATAGCCTAGCCTTAGCAGGTCTTGGGGTATTTATCCTTTGGTTCGGGTGGTTTGGGTTTAACGCAGGCAGTACCTATACAGCGCAACACCTCAGGATATCCGTCATAGCGGTCAACACTAACCTGGCAGCGGCAGCGGGAGGCCTTTCGGCCCTGTTAGCGTGTCTCTTTAAGACAAGGCGATGGGACGTGGGCCTTGGCTTAAACGGGGTGATCTCAGGGCTTGTGGCCATTACAGCTCCATGTGCCTGGGTTGAGGGATGGGCTTCGGTGTTGATTGGAGCGGTTGCCGGTGTCTTGATGTATCAAAGTGTGAGGTGGCTTGAAGAAAGGGGGATCGATGACCCCGTAGGTGCGGTGAGCGTGCATGGGATCTGTGGCCTATGGGGGATTTTGAGCGTAGGTATCTTCGCTGATGGTACATACGGGCTATATTCCTGTGACCCACCTTTCGTGAAAGGGTTGTTATATGGAGGAGGTTTTGGCCAGCTTATAAGCCAATCCGTATACGCAGTGGTGCTCTTTATATGGGCATTGGGCACAGGGCTGTTGATGTTCAAATTGATGGACAGGGCCTTCGGTATAAGGGTTAACCCCGAGGTCGAGATCAAAGGTCTCGATGTATCCGAGCACCATATATCTGCTTATCCAGAGTTTTCCACAAAAGGTATCCTTTAAGGTAAAGCCGAAAGGAGGTTTAGGGATGAAAAAGATCGAAGCAATAATTCGACCAGAAAGACTAGAGGCAGTTAAAGAGGCTTTAAAAGCGACTCCCGGTTACTGCGGGATGAGCGTTACCGCCATACAAGGCCATGGTAGACAAGGTGGAATCGTCGAACAATTCCGGGGTCGTGAATTCAAGGTGGAAATGTTACCCAAGGTAAAGGTGGAGATAGTATGTTCAGACGAGCACCTAGAGGGATTGGTCAGTACCATCCTTTCAGTGGCAAAGACAGGGGAGATCGGTGACGGGAAGATATTCATATACGAAGTCCTTGATGCCCTGAGGATCCGCACTGGTGAAAGGGGAAAAGGAGCCCTTTGAACAAAGGTAAGGGGGAGCGTATGGGAACGGTAGCGATATTCGTCCACGACCCAAAAGAGGGTGGAGGGAATATACGTAGTTTGCTTCTCAAGAAGGGGTTTACGGTGAGGGAGTTTCACCTTTACAAAGGGGAAAGACCACAAGAAGCCTATAGATGCGACGCCCTTGTACTTATGGGAGGACCTATGAGCGTAAAGGAGGAAGATAGGTACCCCTTCTTAAAGACAGAGAAACTGTTCCTCGAGAAGTGGCTTAAATCAGGAAGACCCTTACTCGGAATTTGTCTCGGTGCCCAACTTATAGCCGATGTCCTCGGAGGAAGAGTCTACAAAGGACCCGTTCCAGAAATAGGTTGGAGCGAGGTGCGTTTGACCCTACAGGGCATGCAAGACCCTGTTTTCTCCAAATTCCCCTCGGCCATGTTGGTGTTTCAGTGGCATGAGGAAACCTTCGACCTTCCCGCCGGGGCGGTTCTACTTGCCAGTTCGCCGTTGTATCCTAACCAAGCCTATAGAATAGGCAAAACGGTTTACGGAGTCCAGTTCCACTTGGAAGTTACCTTTGAAATGGTAAAAGATTGGCTTAAAGAAGAGGACTTTCCCACCAATATCAAACAAGAGATCCTTAAGCAGTCCCTTTCGAACCTTCGAACCTTGAAGTCATATTGTGAGACACTAGTAGATCTCTTTAACGATGGGTTTAAATTGCAGCATACGAAAAGTCCTTCAAGGTAAGGAGAAGTGAAAAAGCTTAGAATAGGATTAGCGCAGGCAAATATGGCTGTTGGAGATTTTAATGGGAATTATGAAAAAGTAAAGGAGTTCATAGATGAAGCAGAAAGGTACTCTGTTGATTTAATTTGCTTTCCAGAACTAACGCTAACAGGATATCCTCCTGAAGACCTCTTGTTAAGACGTGATTTTATAGACGACAACCTAGCTGTCCTCAATGAGGTAGTCGCTTTTACTAGAGGAAGAAACATTGTAGTTGCCATAGGCTATGTCGATGTAGGAGATGGTCTTTATAATGCCTTAGCGGTCATCTATGATGGTGAAATTAAAGGGGTTTATCATAAAGTGTCTCTTCCAAATTATGGGGTATTTGACGAAAAGCGGTATTTTTCCCAGGGTAAACGCCTAAACATTTTTGCCATACGGGGAACGAAGGTGGGTTTTAGCATCTGTGAGGATATATGGGATCCCTATGGTCCTGTTCCAAGGCAGGTGCTTGCGGGCGTAGACCTTTTGGTAAATGTGAGCGCTTCGCCGTATCACATCTCAAAAATACGTTTAAGGGAAGAAATGTTAAGGGTAAGGGCTCGTGATTTCAGGGTGCCGGTGGTCTATGTGAACTTAATAGGGGGGCAAGATGAGCTTGTTTTCGATGGGTCAAGTGTAGTCTTTGATCCTAAAGGGAGAACAGTGGCTAGGGCCAAGAGTTTCGAAGAGGCCCTTCTTGTGGTGGATGTAGAGCCCAATATCATATACAAAGGATCATCACAAATTGGAGCTGCTAAAGGAAAGGTTCAAGAGGTGTCAATAGAAGGTCTTTCTATAGGTGAGAAACCGCCAATAACGCCTGTGATCTGTGAGCCTTTGCCCTTTCTAGAAGAGGTCTATCAGGCCCTTCTATTAGGGACCAAGGATTACGTGCGCAAGAACGGATTTAATAAGGTAGTTATTGGGTTGTCTGGAGGAATCGATTCGAGCCTTGTTGCCACAATAGCGGCTGATGCCTTGGGGCCAGAAAAGGTCGTGGGTGTGTTTATGCCCTCGCGTTATACTTCAGAAGAAAGTTCCCAAGCGGTAAAGCAACTTGCGGGGAACCTAGGTATAGAGCTATACATTATCCCCATAGAACCTGTGTTTAAATCCTACTTAGAATTATTGGGTGTATATCTTTCGAAGGCATCAAGCGGAGTTGCTGAAGAAAACCTCCAGGCACGCATCCGAGGTAACATCCTGATGGCCCTCTCTAATTCCTTTGGCTGGTTAGTGCTCACCACCGGCAATAAGAGCGAACTTGCCTGTGGATATGCTACCCTTTATGGGGATATGGCTGGTGGATTTGCGGTGATAAAGGACCTTCCTAAAACCTTGGTATACGAGCTTGCCCGTTGGAGGAACAAAAAGGCTGGGCGAGACTTGATCCCCCAAATCGTCCTCACCAGACCTCCTTCTGCAGAATTGAGGCCGGGGCAGAAGGACACAGATGATCTACCTCCCTATGAGGTATTGGACCCTATAATGGAACTTTATGTGGAAGAAGGCCTTTCAATAGAGGAAATTGTCAAAGAAGGGTTTGATAAAGGGTACGTAGAGAATGTGGTTCAAAGACTTAAAAACAGCGAATACAAACGCAGGCAAGCCCCTCCAGGTATTAAGGTCACCCCACGTGCTTTTGGCAAGGATTGGCGGATGCCTATTACGAACAGGTGGAGGCCTTTTGTAACAAAAATGTAACAAATAGAGGATATCCTTTTGTCAAAACGGGACAGGAGGTGTCAAGATGCAAAATCTGCCGGATTCCAAGGAATATGTGTTAGAAAAGGTGAGGGAACACCATGTGAAGTTCATCAAGTTGTGGTTCACTGACATACTGGGGTTCTTGAAAAGCTTCACCATCACCGCTGAAGAACTGCCAGAGGCGCTTGAAGAAGGGGTTGGCTTTGACGGTTCATCAGTAGAAGGGTTTGTAAGGATAGAGGAAAGCGACATGATCGCCATGCCAGACCCTTCTACCTTCTGCATCCTCCCTTGGCGTCCAAAGGAGTACGCAGTTGCTAGGATGTTTTGCGATATCTACAGGCCAGACGGCACACCTTTTGAAGGAGATCCAAGGTACGTACTCAAACGCAACCTGAAGAAGGCCGCGGATTTAGGGTTTACATATTACGTGGGCCCAGAACTGGAGTATTTCTATTTCAAATCCAACAACAATACTGAGTTTCTTGATATGGGAGGATATTTTGACGTTACCCCTTTGGATATGGCGGTAGATCTTAGGCGCCAAACTGTACTGATGCTGGAAGAAATGGGAATTGCAGTAGAATACAGCCACCATGAAGTTGCTTATAGTCAGCATGAAGTGGACATAAAATACAGTGATGCTTTGACTATGGCAGATAACGTTATGACCTATAAAGTAGTTGTTAAACAAGTGGCTTTGATGAACGGCGTATACGCGACATTTATGCCAAAGCCAGTGTTCGGGATAAATGGAAGTGGCATGCATACCCATCAATCGCTCTTTAAAGATGGGAAGAATGCCTTCTTCGATCCGCATGATCCTTATAACCTATCGGAGATAGGTAAGCGTTTTATAGCTGGCCTTCTCAAGCATGCAAGGGAGATAACGGCTATTACATGTCAATGGGTGAACTCGTACAAGAGGTTGGTTCCAGGTTATGAGGCTCCTGCTTATATCTCCTGGGGACGCAAGAACAGGTCAGCGTTGGTAAGGGTTCCTGAATATAAACCGGGGAAAGAACAAGCTACAAGGGCTGAATATCGTGCCCCTGATCCTGCCTGTAACCCTTATTTGGCTTTTGCGGTCATGTTGGCTGCAGGGCTCAAAGGGATAGAGGAAGGGTATGAACTCCCTCCTCCCGTTGAGGTAGACGTCTATAGGTTGACCGAAGAAGAACGGAAGTCCTTGGGCATAGAGACCTTACCAGCGAATCTCGGCGAGGCCCTCTACGAAATGGAAAGGAGCAAGCTGGTTTTAGAATGCCTTGGGGAACACGTCTTTTGGAGCTTTATCCGGAATAAAAAGGCCGAATGGGACGAATGGAGGGCTCAGGTCACAGAGTACGAAATCCGGAAGTATCTGCCCATACTTTAACGGTATAGGGAGGAGATGTTGCAAGGGATCTACATAGGCGATAAGGACAGTGTAAGGCTTCCTTACATACAGGGGCTCAAATGGGAGACCATAGGTCTCAAGGAGTGGGTTGAAGAAGGGGGATGGCCTATAAGGGGTGATGTGGTCCTTTTTTCGGCTCAAAGTCCTGGTGTCGCAAGGGAGGTGTTGAAGGGATTGAAGGAGTTCTTGCGTCCTCCTTCAATCCCTTGCCTCGCCTTAGTTTCCTCTTCGCTCTTGTCCCATGAATGGCTTTTTGAGCAAGTGAAGGATTTCCTCGTCGAGCCCTTTTCCCAGGAGGAACTCTGCTTAAGGCTGAAAAAGGCTATAAGAGAGGTCTACGGTTTGAAGGAAGAAGGACTCATAAAGAAAGGAGACATATGTGTTGACTTAAGGTCTCACACAGTGACCGTTAAGGGAAGGGTCATAGCGCTTAGTTTGAAAGAATACGAACTGTTACAGGTTCTCATCACCAATGCGGGTAAAACCTTCACCCGTGAGAACCTCCTTAATCGCATATGGGGATACGATTACTTCGGAGGTGAAAGAACCGTAGACGTCCACATCAGACGTCTAAGGGCCAAATTAGGCGAGGCAAGTTCCCATATCGAAACGGTACGCGGCATAGGATATAAGTTCAAAGATTAAGGCCTTTTTCGCCCTGGCCAACCGAGGATATCTAGAAGCTCTACCCCTCTATTTCCTCTCTTGACAAACTATCCCGTTTTCGTTTACATACCCCGAACAAAGGAAAAAGGTTACCTTTTTCAATATGGTGGTCCATGGTAGGTGAAGTTGAAAGGAAGATAATGGCTATCCTTAGGGTCTTAAAGGATGCGGATGGTCCCCTAGGGGCCCGTGCCATCTCGGAGAAATTGAAGGAGGAAGGGGTTTATTTGACCGAAAGGGCTGTGCGATATCACCTGAAGATCATGGACGAGAGGGGATGGACGGCGCTTGTAGGTCGACGAGATGGCAGGGTGGTGACCGAGTTGGGCCTTAGGGAACTTGAAAATGCCCGGGTTAGGGACAAGGTAGGGTATGTCCTTACCAAGATCGAAGCCTTGGCCTTTATGACCTCTTTTGACCTCGAAAAGGGCAAAGGCACAATTCCTGTAAACCTTTCCCTTGTTCCAGAGAAGAGGTTAGGGGATGTTTTAAAGGCCATGAAGTTGGCCTTTAAGGCCGGTCTATGTGTCAGCGAGAGGATAAAGCTGGTTTGGCCTGGTGAAAAAGTTGGGACTTTTCGCGTCCCTGAGGGGAAAGTGGGGGTGTTTACTGTTTGCAGCATAGTCATAAATGGGGTGCTACTTAAGGCTGGTGTGCCCATGGATTCCAAATTTGGCGGGATCCTCCAATTAAGTGGAGGAAAGGCCTTACGGTTTGTGGAGTTGATCCATTATGCGGGCTCTTCCCTTGATCCTTCAGAAGCCTTCATAAGGGCGTCGATGACTTCGGTGAGGGAGGCTGCAAAGACGGGAAATGGCAACGTCCTGGCCAATTTCCGGGAAATCCCAGCGGTATGTAAGCAGGTGGTGGAAGACTTGTTAGCTGGACTTAAGGGGGTCGGGATAGGAGGGGTGATAGCCTTAGGCAAAGTAGGCGAGGACGTATGTGAAGTGCCTGTCGAAAGGGGCAAGGTGGGGATGGTATTACTTGGAGGGCTCAACCCCATTGCTTGTGCCCACGAAATGGGGATTCCTACGGAGAACAAGGCTATGGCTATGGTCATGTCTTATGAAGAGATGGTCCCATTGGACGATTACCTTTCAAAAATAAATTGAGGAGGTGGAGACATGAACTTACACAGGCCAAACGCAAACGATGCAACTCAAACTGCAAATCGGTCTCGCAACGTTGCACCTAACTCTGGATTATGTTCGCGATGCATAGATGGCTGCACTGGGTTTTGTGAGGTCTTCAAAGCCTCATTTAGGGGGAGAGAGGTCATTTACCCGAGTCCTTTCGGCCTGATAACAGCAGGTGCTGATAAGGAGTATCCTGTTGATTACTCTCATTTGCAGATCCAAGGTTATGCATCAGGGGCAAAGGGGATTGAGGAGGCTGACCCAGATCATGCTATCTTTCCAGCTGTGGATACCACTACGTCCTATGGTTACCATTATAAAGTTGTGATGAAGCTTCCCATCTTTACAGGTGCCCTTGGTTCTACCGATATAGCGCGAAGAAACTGGGAGCATTTCGCAGTTGGAACTGCTATATCTGGCATAAGCATAGTCTGCGGTGAGAACGTCTGTGGTGTGGATCCTCAAGCGGAGTTTAAGAACGGCAAGGTCGTAGAATCCCCTGAGATGAGGAGGAGAGTAGAGCTTTACAAGAGGTGGCATGAAGGATACGGTGACATCCACGTGCAGTTAAACGTAGAAGACACGCGCATGGGTGTCGCCGAATACGTGATAGAAAAGCTAGGGGTTGAAACCATAGAACTTAAGTGGGGACAAGGAGCCAAGTGCATAGGAGGCGAGATAAAGGTGGAATCTTTGGAAAGGGCCCTTGAACTCCAGCGGCGCGGATATATAGTGACGCCAGATCCATCTCTACCAGCGAATCAGGAGGCTTTTCGCAAGGGGGCTTTGAAGGCCTTTGAAAGGCATTCGAGGCTTGGGTTCATAGAGGAAGAAGCCTTTTACAAGGAAGTGGAAAGGTTGAGGAGGCTGGGGGCAAAGCGTGTGACCTTGAAGACAGGAGCTTACAGCATGGTGGAGTTGGCAAAAGCCTTGAAGTGGGCTTCAAGGGCAAGGCTGGATCTCGTTACTATCGATGGAGCAGGTGGTGGCACGGGTATGAGCCCTTGGAGGATGATGAACGAATGGGGCATCCCTACTTTCTACCTCCAAGCACTTACCTACGAGTTCTGCCAGAAACTTGCCTCACGAGGGGAATGGGTTCCCGATATAGCTATCGCAGGTGGCTTCTCTACCGAAGACCACGTTTTCAAGGTGATCGCTATGGGTGCCCCGTGGGTCAAAGCCGTATGTATGGGAAGGGCCTTGATGATACCAGGAATGGTGGGTAAGAACATCGGCGAATGGCTAAAACAAGGTAAGCTTCCGAAAAACGTGGCAGAATACGGTAACACCGTAGAGGAGATCTTCGTATGCTATGAGACCCTTAGGGAAAAATACGGAGACCAAATAAAGGAGATACCCCTTGGGGCAATCGCCATCTACACCTTCTGCGACAAGATAAAAGTAGGACTCCAACAACTAATGGCAGGTTCCCGTAACTTCAAAATATCCACCATATCCCGCAAAGACCTAATGGCCCTTACACGAGAAGCTGCCGAAATATCAGGCATTCCCTACGTCATGGAGGCTCAGAGGGAAGAAGCAGAAAGGATCCTTGAAAGTTAAAGTTACTTGTTAAGTTTTTTGGCAAAAAGGGGAAGGCCTGTTAAAGTGGCTTTCCCCTTTTTGTTTCGGTATAAACTTAAAGGTGTGAGGGAGGTATTGGAAAAGTTGTATAGACCTATTGAGTTCGCCTTGAGGCGGGAAGGGAACTTGCGTCAGTTAAAGGGCCTTGAGCGGTTTTTCTTGGTGGGCACAGAGGAGCTTGAAAAGTTTGTGGAGGCTCGGGAATTGAAGGGGCTTATCGAAAGGCTAAGGGAGCTCTTTAGGGGTTTTGACCAAAAGGGGGATCAGGAGAAGAAGAGGGCCGTAGTTGAAGCAAAGGTTATCTTGGAGGAGATCGGTAACCGTTTGGGAGGGCAAGAGAAGGTCGACCTATGGAGGATTCCCTTAAGTGAGGTGAAAGGAGTAGGGCGTAAGACCTATGAACTCTTAAAACGGAAGGGGCTTTTCACAGTTGGGGATGCCTTGTGGAACCTACCCATACGTTATGAGGACAGGAGGGAATTGAAAAAGTTCTTTCAATTAGTCCCAGGAGAGTGGGCGACAGCAGTGGGAAAGGTCCTGGCTATAAACGAGGTCACCTATCCTAAAAGCAGGCGCAAGGTTCTAGAGGTGCTAATAGGAGACGATACGGGCTTTTTGACGGCTAAGTGGTTCCAAGGGTGGGACTATCTTAAAAAGGTCCTTAAGATAGGCACAAAGGTGGTCTTTTCGGGGGAGATAAAGGGCTTTGGGGATCAGAAAGAAGTCTTACATCCTGACCTTGAAGTGCTAGATGAGGAGGGTGATCTGAGCATCCATTTCGGGAGGATAGTCCCAGTTTATCCTTCTTCTGAAGGCCTAAAGCAGAAGAGGATGCGCTCTATAATGTACGAAGTGGTTTCACGATTTGCGCACAAGGTAAGGAGTGCGGTTCCTTTCGAAGTGGAATTGAGATGTGGTCTTTTGCCCTTGGACAAGGCCTTACAGGAGGTCCATTTCCCTTCAGATCCAAAGCAATTGGAGAACCTAAGGCGTGGGGTGTCACCTTATCATCAACGGCTTGCCTTTGAGGAGCTTTTCTTGCTGGAGTTGGCATTGGCCTTAAAAAGGCAAGAGGTCAAAAGGGCCAAAGGGATATCCATGCGCATAGAAGGCGTAGAGATGCTAGACGAATTCATAAAAGGCCTCCCTTTCACATTGACTGAGGCCCAACGGCGGGTCCTTGAGGAGATCAAACAAGACCTTTCGAAGCCATATCCTATGTATCGATTGTTGCAAGGCGATGTAGGTAGCGGTAAAACCGTGGTGGCCCTGGCAGCTTCGGTCATTTGTATAGCCAATGGTTACCAAGTAGCCATGATGGCTCCTACGGAGATATTGGCCGAACAACATTTCCAGACCGCTAAGGAGTTTCTGTCACCTCTGGGGGTAAAGGTGGCGATTTTGACCTCGCGTATAAGGGGAGTGGAAAGGAATGTGTTGCTTGGAGATATAGCCCTAGGGGAAGTAGGGGTTATAGTTGGAACCCATGCCCTTATACAGGAAGAGGTGCGTTTTAAGAAACTCGGACTCGTCATTGTGGATGAACAGCATAGGTTTGGGGTGCTACAGAGGGCCAAGTTGTATCAGAAAGGGGAGATGCCGCATTTACTTGTCATGACGGCTACCCCTATACCGAGAACCTTAGCCATGACCCTTTATGGAGATATGGAGGTTTCGATAATAGACCAAATGCCTCCCCATAAGGCCTCGATTGAGACCCTATTGTTCTGGGAGGAAGAGGCAGAGAAGGCCTATGAGATATTAGCCAAAGAGGTCCGAAAAGGGCGCCAAGCCTATGTTATCTACCCCTTGATAGAGGAATCCGAGCAACTTGACCTTAAAAACGCAAAAGAGGGGGCTAGGAACCTTTCTAAGAGATACCCTGAATTCAAAGTGGCCCTTATACATGGACGCATGCGCCAAGAAGAAAAAAACAGGATAATGGAGTCCTTCAGGAGGGGAGAGATACAGGTCTTGGTATCCACTACCATTGTAGAAGTAGGTATAGACGTACCGAACGCCACTGTGATCCTTGTCGAAGAGGCCCAAAGGTTCGGACTCGCACAGTTACACCAATTGAGAGGTAGGGTGGGGAGGGGGGCTTATAGTTCCTATTGCTTACTTGTGGCAAGGGGGAATTTAACAGAAGAGGCCAAAAGGAGGCTTAAGGTGATGGAGGAAACTAACGACGGCTTCCGTATAGCAGAAGAGGACCTCGCCATAAGGGGACCAGGGGACATTATGGGCATAAGACAGTGGGGACAGATGAAGTTCAAAGTAGCAGAACTACCGAGGGACTTGAGGCTTTTACTTTTGGCAAGAAGGGAGGCCTTTAGGCTGATAAAGGAGGATCCCACCCTTGATTCCCCTCATTACAGGCAGCTAAAAGAACTGGTCATGCAAAAATGGGGTGAGAAATTGGATTTAGCAACCATAGGTTGATAGGGTCTGAAGTTTGTGATATCTTTCTCAAAAACCATTAGAAGGGAGGATTAGCATGGCGTATCAAAACATCATTTATGAGGTCAAAGATGAAGTAGCACGGATTGTGATCAATCGTCCTCCGTACAATGTGTTGGATATCCCTACCATGAGGGAGATGGTGGAGGCCTTAAGGGATGTCAAAGCCAAGGAAGGAACTCTTAAGGCCCTCTTGATAACTGCTTCGGGTGATAAGGCCTTTTGTGCCGGTGTGGACGTCAAGGACCATATGGGGGACAAAATGGAGGAGATGCTTGAGGTGTTCCACGCTATTTTCAGGGTGATGGCTACTTTGGAGATACCGACTGTTGCTGCTGTAAGGGGGCATGTGTTGGGTGGGGGATGTGAGGTTATGATGTTCTGTGACATGGTCATAGCCAGTGAGTCAGCTAAAATAGGCCAACCGGAGATAAAGGTTGGAGTTTATCCACCTGTAGCTGCCGCTTATCTGCCTAGGATAATAGGGATGAAGAAAGCAATGGAGCTTATCCTTACAGGTGATACCATTTCTGCACAGGAGGCGGAAAGGATTGGCTTAGTCAACCTTGTGGTCCCCGATGACAAGTTCGAGGAAGAGGTGGAGCGTTTTTTGAAGAGGCTTACTGAGAAAAGCTCGGTGGTCCTCAGGATGACAAAACGTGCCATTATGGCTGGTATGTCTGGGGATTTCGAGACAGGGCTACAAAACTCCGAGTTCATCTATAAGAACGCCCTTATGAAGACCGAAGATGCCAATGAAGGTCTCCAGGCCTTCTTGGAGAAGAGGCAGCCGCAATGGAAGGGAAGGTAGTTGCTGGTATAGATGTGGGCTCCCTCACGACCAAGGCCGTCATCTACGACCAACAAAAGGGCATAAGAGGTTATGCGATCTTGCTTACTGGAGGTTCGGGATATGAGGCTGCAGTATCCTCTTTCGATCAGGTCTTGAGGTTTTGTAAGTTGAAAAGGGAGGACGTGGCCTCAGTGGTTGCCACTGGTTGTGGGCGGGGCCTTGTCGACTTTGCCTCAAAGAAGGTTACAGAAATCACCTGCTTGGCTAAAGGGGTGAACTACCTTTTCCCTCAAGCTCGCACAGTGATAGATATAGGTGGTCAAGATACTAAGGTCTTAAAGATAAACGGAAACGGCAGGGTGTTGGAATTTGATATGAACGACAAGTGCGCGGCTGGTACAGGACGTTTTCTGGAAGTAATGGCCAAGGCCTTAGGGGTAGAACTCGACAAAATGGGGGAGAGGTCCCTCAAGGCCAATAAAGGTATTTCTATATCGAGTATTTGCACGGTCTTTGCCGAAAGCGAGGTGATATCGCTGGTAGCACAAGGCGAGACAGTAGAGGAGATCCTTCATGCAGTTCACAAGGCAGTGGCTAAGAGGACTGCGGCCCTTTTAGAAAGGATCGGTGGGCCTGTACCTGAGGTTGTCATGGCCGGAGGGGTGGCTAAAAACGTGGGCGTGGTTAAGGCCCTTGAAGATGAACTAGGCCTTCCCTTGATGGTCTACCATGAGCCGCAGATAGTTTGTGCCCTTGGTGCAGCCCTTATCGCCCTAGCGGAGTAAGAAGGTGGTCTTTCAGAAGCTTGTTCACGGACTTGAGAAGACTAGAAAAGGCCTTATCGACAGGCTAAGGGCGATATTACGTCCTGAAGAACCCATACGCGAGGAGACGTGGCTGGAATTAGAAGAGATCCTGATCGAAGCAGACTTAGGTATCAAGACTACGAGCGAAATCATAACCCAGGCCAGGAGTATCTGCCAAAAAAGAAGGATTGGGGATCAGGAAGGGATTTACGCGGTGATAAAGGAGATAGTCCTCGAATTACTTAAGCCATGTGCTAGTCCTTTTCGTTTGAAAGATGGAAAAGTCCCTACTGTGGTTTTGGCTTTGGGTGTCAACGGGGTAGGGAAGACCACTACCTTAGGTAAGATAGCCCATCGATTTGTCTCACAGGGGAAAAAGGTCATGATAGCCGCAGCTGATACCTTTAGGGCTGCTGCTATAGAGCAATTGGAGTTAATAGCGCATAAGGCTGGGGCTGTCCTTATAAAACACAAAGAGGGAGCAGATCCTGCGGCGGTGGCCTTTGATGCCTTAACCTCGGCGAAGGCTAGGGGTTTTGACCTTCTTCTTATCGATACCGCTGGAAGGCTTCATACAAAAGGAGGCCTTTTGGAAGAGTTGAAAAAGGTAAAAAGGGTCCTTAGAAAGCTTGAC
This sequence comes from uncultured Thermodesulfobacteriota bacterium, assembly GCA_964611295.1. GTDB lineage: Bacteria > Desulfobacterota > B13-G15 > B13-G15 > B13-G15 > B73-G16. The sequence goes on from CAZSWV010000002.1 coordinate 34,134, forward strand.
CCTGAAGCTCCGGATGAAACCCTTTTGGTGCTTGACGCTACTACCGGGCAGAACGCCCTCGTTCAAGCTCGGACCTTTCAAGAGGCCCTAGGTGTTACGGGTATAGCCTTGGTTAAATTGGACGGTACAGCCAAGGGGGGGATAATAGTTGCCGTTGCAAAGGAGTTGGGTATACCCATAAGGTATATAGGGATAGGTGAGGACCTTGATGACCTTGAGGAATTTGTCCCAGAGGTCTTCGTAGATGCCCTTTTCACTAAAAACCAAGTTTACTGAACGGATACCGATACTCCATGGGTAAGGACGAAAAAGGGACAAAGAAGATAGTGGCCCAAAACCGTAGGGCCTATAGGGATTACTGGATCGAGGAGACTTTGGAGGCAGGCATTGTCTTACAGGGGTCAGAGGTAAAGGCCTTAAGGGAAGGCAGGGTGAACATCCAGGACGGTTATGCCCAGGTAGAAGGAGGCGAGGTTTTCCTTTTGAACGTCCACATAAGCCCTTATGCCCATGGCAATTACTTTAACCATGATCCCTTGAGGCCAAGGAAGCTCTTGCTTCACAAACGCGAGATAAAGCGGCTGATAGGTAAGGTCCAACAGAGGGGTTATACCCTCATACCCTTGAGTATATATTTCACAAGGGGTAAGGCAAAGGTAGAACTTGCCTTAGCCAAGGGCAAAAAGCTTTATGATAGGCGAGAGGAGTTAAAGAGGAAAATAATGGAAAAGGAATTCGAAAGGGGATATAGGAGGAGTTAAGTCCTTTCTTGAAAGGTCCTTAAAGGGAGGCTAAACTTAAATTAGCAAAAGGGGGCGAATGGGTTTCGACGGGGGTAGGGAGAAAGGGAAGCGCATGCCGAGGTCCCACTCCTCGTTAAACAGTGGGGCAAACACAAGTGCCGACTCGTATGAGTACGCTTTGGCCGCTTAATTGATCGGCCAACGTCCTGCGGGATTTGCCCGTAGGTCCCGTTAGGGCGTCAGAGAATACGGGCTTGGTCCTTGCTAAGGCTCATAGGCAAGGACGACGCCTTTATGAGCTAGTCCTTATGGTTTCCTGCCTGTGGGGACCATAGGGGCGAAAGTTAAACACAGGCTAAGCATGTAGGGCTTCCTTTCAAACTACTCTCGGACGCGGGTTCGATTCCCGCCGCCTCCACCAATTTTATAAGTTGTTCCTTAAGCCAATCCAAATCATTCACTCTTTAGTGGTCCCACCGTTTGAATCTTAGCGGTGGTAATTTTTGCCTTTTGGGGAGGAGCTGATCTTGGAAAAGATGGGGCGAGAAAAAAACTCCTATCTGTTGAGGAAACTAAGATTCAAGCTTAGGGGTTCTATGGAAAGGAAGGTGCTGGTTTAGTTTTTCCTGTTTTTAGTCGGTTTTTTTCAATCCTTGTAGTTTTTGAACGGGTTTCACTATAAATAAAAAAACCACGATTGAAACGGTCAGAAAACTCAAAGCGGCATTGATGAATTTACCAATGTTCACAGGGCTGAGCTTAACCGAAGAAAAATCAGGAGTTTTCTCATGATTAAATCTCTAAACTCTTTAAGCATGGCTATACCTCCTTTTCTGTGCTTGTTCATATAAAAATAGCATAATTGTGAAAGTAATCAAGTTTCAGATTAGGCCTAGCAGTGAATTTTATATGGATCCAAGGACATACATCCCTAAGTCCATATAAGCTCGAGTGGTTTTTCATTTGTCAGGAAAAACAAAATTTATTTTTATCTGTTACAGGAGGTTAGAGAAGAGTATGGTTTTGTGTTCATGACAGTGATAATCTAACAAGGAAAGATGGTCATGGAGTGTTAAGATGGATGGAAGAAGAAGGTCTTACACATGTGTAGTATGCGGGAGGACTTTTTCCAGGGGGGGAAGTGATTCCAAATGAGGCTGTAAGAGAAGAAGTAGCAAGGGAGATTGCCAGAGACTATCCGAACTGGACTGCGGAAGGTTTTATATGTAAGTCTGACCTAACGAAATACCAAGTGAGGTACTTCCATTCTTTGATTGAATCGGAAAAAGGGGAGATCACTGCCCTTGAGAAAGAGGTATTACGTAGCATTCAAGAGCATGAAGTACTTGCCAAAAACATCCAAGCGGAATTCGAACAAAATAGGTCATTTGGTCAAAAATTAGCAGATCGAATCGCTGCCTTTGGTGGAAGTTGGACCTTTCTCATATGCTTCGGTGCTTTTATAGCCCTTTGGATCGGAATGAACTCAATTGTTTTGATTTGGCACCCCCCTGACCCTTATCCCTTTATCCTATTAAACCTTATATTGTCATGCCTAGCAGCAATTCAGGCTCCTATCATAATGATGAGTCAAAAACGTCAAGAGGAAAAGGATCGCCTTCGTTCACAACATGACTACCAGATAAACCTCAAGGCCGAGCTTGAGATAAGGCATCTTCATGAGAAGATCGATCATCTTCTATCGCACCAATGGGATCGTTTAGCTCAAATTCAACAAATACAGCTAGATATGTTATCTGAAATCATCAACAGCAAGAAATGAATTCACATATCAACCTGCTGACTTTCATGCGGTGAAAAAGGCTATTATTTCTGCTCAAAAACTAAGAAACGTTATAGATTTTTTCGACAGGCTTGTGGGAAGCCTTGAGCCTCTTAGACGTGAGCTTTTGTTCTTTTGGGAGGACGGGCTTAAGTTAGGGGCTACTGATGGTTGCCTTTTCGCCCATTTGTCTTTGCCTTGGTTTGATTTCAATCCAAAAAGGATAGCGCTGGCAGTTCCTCTTGATCCTCTCAAGGGGTTCTTAAAGGAACTTAAAGGCAGTATAGAGGTAGAGATAGGTGAGGTTTTGAGACTAAAGGCTGAGAAGAACTCCTTAGAAATCCGGGCGCGTAAAAAACCAAGAATATCTCCCTGGCCTAAAGGGGTAACGTTAGGAGAGGTTTCTTCAGCAAAACTGAGGTCGGCTTTGGATTTCCCCAGCGTACATCTGACAGATGCCGATACGGTAAGACTTGTAGCATCGGGAGGGATTCTCTATGTAATGGGGCATTCTGAAGGTGTAACAGGAGTTTCCAAATGGCAATGGGGTTTGGATATGTCTTTTCAGTTGATAATCCCTTATGCAAGTGCAAGGCACTTAGTAAAATGTCTCGAAATGGTAAAAAAGGAGACCCTCGCTGTTGAAGCTGTTGAAGGATATCCCTTCTTTAAAGCAGGGGCTTTGATGTTAGGGATAACCGGAGAGATACCGAAGGGAGACCCTCCTGAACTCCTCAATTTCCTTTTCTCAGAACACCAAGTTCCGACCTGGGTGGTACTTTCTAAGGAGATGAGGTCCCTTTTTTCACGTGCTGCAAAGGTGGAAAGGTTTGGGGCAACGCGTACTATTTTGGCCTTTTCTGAAGAAAAGATCCAAGTAATCGTCGAAACCCCATATGGGCGTTTTGTCGCCTATGAAGGAGTCCAAGGGGCCAAGGATCCTAGTAAGTGCGAAATGCCTTTGAAGGCCGAAAAGGTGTGGCGCCTTGTATCAAGGTTTACTCATGAAACTGCCTTTTGGTATAAGAGCCCAAAGGGAATGCTTCTAACTGATGGAAAGTCCAAAGCCATCTTACTTGAAGGCGTAATAAGGCAATAAAAGAATTGACTATGTCGGACAAGCCCTTCTTAAAAGTGGCCATCCTCCAAAAACCTGAAGGAGATAACGTCCGCTGTTTGACATGTGAGCGACAATGCCTGCTACGGCCAGGACAAAGAGGTTGGTGTAAGACCCGTGTTAACAGAGGTGGTGTGCTTTTTACTACCGTTTACGGGGCTGTTTCCTCTATATCCGTTAACCCTATCGAGAAAAAACCACTGTTTCACTTTTATCCGGGTAGCTTAAGCCTCACAGTTGGTAGTTGGTCATGTAATTTTTCTTGCCCATGGTGTCAAAACTGGGAGATCAGCAAAAGGATAGGGGAAAGACAGTTCATGAGTCCTGAGGACTTTGTAAAAATGGCCATGGATTTGGGATGTGAGGGGACTTCTATAAGCTTCAACGAACCAACCCTGCTGATTGAATGGTCCATTGAGGTATTCCGTTTGGCTCGGAACAAAGGACTTTATAACACCTTTGTCAGCAACGGCTATATGACCCTTCAAGCTCTCAAACTACTGATTGAGGCAGGGCTTGATGCTATAAACGTGGATATGAAAGGGGACAAAGAAGCCGTTAAGAACTTCTGCGGAGCAGACGTGGAAGTGGTGTGGAGAAATTGTCGTTATTTAAAAGAGCAGGGTGTACATCTCGAGTTGACAACGCTTGTAATACCTGGAGTTAATGACAGTGAAACTACCTTAAAGGAGATAGCTACTCGCATAGCTTATGAACTAGGGGCAGAAACGCCTTGGCATCTCACCGCCTATTATCCAGCTTATCTTTTCAATGCTCCTTCTACCCCTGTTGAAGTATTGGAAAGGGCTTATACAATAGGTAAAGAAGTAGGCCTTAAGTTCGTTTATATTGGGAACGTACCTGGTCATCCTCTAGAAAACACCTACTGTCCTAATTGTGGACAGATCCTTATAGAACGATATGGAGTAAGGACGACCAGGTGTTATATTTCAAAACCCATATGTCCAAATTGTGGACAAAGCTTGCCCATAGTCGGCTTAGTGGGAAAAGTCCGAAGGGGTTGACCGTTTTACACCTATGTGTTAAAGACTTGAGTAAGCGGGTGCCCATTGTGGGCTTAAAAGGGAAGTGGGGTGAAAATCCCCCGCGGTCCCGCCGCCGTGACCGGGGACGAAACCCGCAGTAGGCCACTGGGGCCTTTGGCCCTGGGAAGGTGCGGGGAGTAGGAAGATCCGGGAGCCGGAAGACCTGCCCGCTAGATAGCCCGTTCCTCCTCGAGGGTTAGGGGGTAGGGCAGGGGCGAAGGAAACGGGTGCAGCCCCTGAGACTATTTGGGTCTCAGGGGTTTTTCGTTTTATTGGCGGGGCCCAGGGGGTGAGACTTTGAGGGAGGAGGTAGTATCATGAAGCGGTTTTGGTTTTTGTTGTTGGCGTTATTGTGGGCCTTGCCGGTTATGGCGCAGGAAGAAACTGAGGTAGAAGAAATAGTCGTCACAGCTATAAGGGTACCAATTCCAAGGGCAGAAGTTGGGTCTTCAGTGGTAGTGATAACTGAAGAGGAGATGAAGCAAAGAGGTTATACCCTGTTGAAGGACCTATTGAAGGCGGAGACTGGTGTAGATGTGGTGTCTACAGGTGGTCCTGGGTCGCAAACCTCAGTTTTCATCAGGGGTATGGAGTCTTATCACACCTTGATATTGATAGACGGTATGAAAGTTGGAGATCCAAGCCTTATGCAGAGGCAATTCGACTTAGCCAACCTTACCTTAGACAATGTAGAACGGATAGAGGTAATAAAAGGTCCTCAAAGCGTACTTTACGGTTCTGATGCGATGGGAGGAGTTATAAATATCATAACGAAAAAAGGGAAAGGGAAGGCCCATTTTATGGCTTCAATGGAAGGTGGCTCGTATGACACCTTTAGGCAGTCTATCGGTGGTTCAGGCCAAGTAGGCCATTTGAGCTTTTCCCTGGGCACTTCACATACAAAGACACAGGGTTTTTCAGCATACCGTGAAGGAAGAGAAAAAGACGGTTGGGAAAATTATAGCTTTTCGACGCGTATAGAGCTTACAGATTGCCAGAAAATTTCAGGTGGCGTGCTTTTGCGTCTACATAAAGGGGTAACAGAGTTAGATGCTGGTTATGACCTAAAGGGATATAGAGTAGACAAGGACGAAGTATTTTTCTCCTCTTTTTTAGATTTCAAGCCTTTTGAAAAATGGAAGCAAAGGTTGACTTTTGGGATAAGCGATTACAGGAGGGAGTATGTAGACGCCCCCTGGGGTGACTCGAGGTACTCTGGAAGAAGGTATGAAGTAAGCTGGCAAAACGAAGTCAAACCCCTTCCTTTTTATTCCTTGCTGTTTGGAGCTGATTACGGACGCGAAGAGATGGATCAAATGGAACCATGGTCAGAACTTAGTGGATCTACTTATACTCTTAGCTTATTTTTACAAAACCAACTTAAGTTGAAAGGTTCTATTACTACCTTAGGTTTAAGGTTTGACGACCATAAGGAGTTCGGTCAAAGGTTCACCTATAGGATCACAGAGGCCTTTTCTTTTGACAAAACCCAAACGAAAATAAAAGGAAGCCTCGGTACAGGCTTTCGAGCTCCGAGCTTATATGAGCTCTATTCGGAATACGGTAGCCCTGACCTTAAACCAGAAAAGTCCATAGGGTGGGACTTTGGTATAGAACAGTCCCTTTGGAAAGGGAAGCTCTTTTTGGATTTAGTTTATTTCGAAAATAGGGTGAAGGACCTCATCGAGTTTTGGTATCCAGGTGATCTTTGGTGGTTAGGGAAGTATGTGAACATAGCAAAGGCCTTTATGAGAGGGGTTGAGGCTTCTGTAGAGCTTAGGCCTTTTGATGGGATATGGTGTAGGTTGGCTTATACTTATACACATACCGAAGACGAAAAAGGCCAGAGGCTTCCTAGGCGCCCGTATAACAAGGTGAAGATGGCCTTCGGTAGGTCTTTCGGAGATAGGGCAAATGTCTTTTCAGAGGTGATATGGGTCGATGACAGACTCGATAGTGGAGAAAAGCTTTCTGATTACCTTTTGGCTAACGTTTCTGGTAGCTTTAAGCTTAAAAAAGGAGTGGAGTTGTTTTTAAGGGGAGAAAACCTCTTTAACAGACGTTATGAAGAAGCCAAAGGTTATGGTACAGCTGGTCGATCTTTCTATGGAGGAATAAGGATTGAGTTTTGATGAGGAAAGAGCCATAGACGAATTGCTTTCCATGTTGAGGGGAGCCCTTAGGGTCTTAAGGCCTCAAGGGCTCCTCCTTTCGGGTGGGATTGATTCGGGACTTCTTATGTGCCTTTGTCCTGATCTTGTGGCATTAAGCGTGTCCCTTGAAGATCAGGGAGCCGATCTCCACTACGTGGACATAATAAAGCGTTACCTTGGGGTTCGGATCGAGGTGATAAAGATCAGTATAAATGAGGCCCTTGCTGCTATTCCTAAAGTCATTGAAATCCTCTCTTCCTTTGATCCAGCCTTGCCTAACGACTTGGCAGTTTACTTCGGCCTTAGGGCTTTCCTTCAACTGAAGGTGGAAAAGGTCGCAACTGGCGATGGGGCTGACGAACTTTTCGGTGGGTATGAATACATGCAGAATTTAAAGGATCTACGCTCTTATCAGCTTTCGTTGATTCCGTACCTTTCCTTTTCTTCGGCCAAATTAGGGAAAGCCCTTGGAATTGAAGTCCTTCAACCCTTCCTTTCAGCCCAAATGGTGAGGTTTGCTTTGGAGATCCCCAATCATTGGAAGATAAGGCAAGAAAAGGGGAAAAACTTTGGGAAATGGCTTTTACGGAAGGCCCTTTCGCGCTTTTTACCAGAAGATTACGTCTGGCAGGAAAAAAGGCCGCTAGAAATTGGGACGGGGATGGTGTACTTAAGAAAACTTATCTCCCAATGGATTACAGACGAGGAATTTGAAAGGAAGAAAAGACTTTACGGCATGACCTTTTACTGTAAGGAACACCTATACTTTTTTGAAATTTTTAAAGAAGTAATAGGGGAAATACCTCCTCCCAAAGAAGGGGAAATCCCTTGTCCCAATTGTGGGGCAGGGAAGCAACCAGGGAGTAAACATTGTAAGGTCTGTGGGGTCTTATCATGAGGGCTTTTGTCTCTTTCAGCGGGGGAAAGGAAAGCGTCTTTGCCTTTTTCCACGCCCTTAGGCAAGGGATAAAGGTAGAAGTGCTTTTCACCATGCTGAATTCTAAAGGAAAAAAGACAAGGGGACATGGGTTACACAAGGATTTGATAATGGCCCAAGCCCAGGCCTTGAGGGTTCCTGTTGTATTTGCCAACGCTTCTTGGAGGCGTTACGAAGAAACTTTCAAAAGGGTTCTAAGGAGGTTTAGAGCCAATGGCATAGAGGCAGGGGTATTTGGAGATCTATATTTGGAAGAACACCGAGAGTGGGTGGAAAGGGTGTGTAACGAAGTGGGCCTTAAACCAATACTACCCCTCTGGGGACAAGACCCTGATGGGCTTTTACAAGAATTCCTTTCGCATGGCTTCAAGGCAGTCCTTGTGGCAATAAAAGACCAACGGATCCCAGTAGAACTGTTGGGGAAATTCCTCGAAGAAGAAGTTATTAAGAGCTTAAAGGAAATTGGCGTTGACCCCTGTGGCGAAAGAGGAGAATATCACACCTTGGTTGTGGATGGTCCTTTGTTCTCTAGAAGCCTTTCCATAGAAGCTTTTAAAAAAAGGAAGGGCAAAAAAGGGATCTTCCTTGAAATACTTAAATTTACATTATTGGACAAAGATACTAGCGTTTCTCTTTAGCGTAACCGCTATATCTTTAAGTCAAGCCATTATCATTAAAGACGATCAGGGTAGAATTGTGACTTTCGAAAACCCTCCACAGAAGGTTATTTCCCTTGCACCATCTTTTACAAAGGCCCTTTTCCTCTTAGGGGTTGGGGATAGGATTGTAGGAGTTACCATGTATTGTAAAGACTACGTAAAGGTCCAATCCCTACCAAAAGTGGGGACTGTAATGAGTTTTGACATAGAAAAAGTCCTGAGCTTGAAGCCCGATCTCATAGTGGCAACACCTTTGGCCAATAGAGTACAACTTGATAAACTAGAGGCCCTCGGTATAAAGGTTTTGGTATTTAAAAGCCCAGATAGTTTCCGTGAACTCTGTGAGCAGTTTGTCAAGTTGGGAACTCTTTTCTCCCTTGACCAAAAAGCCCTTTACATCGTAAAGCTTGCCCAAAGGGAACTCGAGGCCATAAAAAAGGGAGCAAAAAGGTCCCCTAGGGTCTTTGTACAGCTCGGAACTGACCCTATATGGGCAGCAGGGAAAGATAGCTTCATCGGGGAAGCAGTAAGCCTTGCAGGGGGTCTTGTACCTATACCAGGGAGAGGAGGGCCTGTGGAAAGGGAAGAAGTCCTTAAGATCAACCCCGACGTTATCTTAATAGTGAACATGGGCATTGTTGGGGAAAGGGAAAGAAGGAGATGGAAGGCTTTCACATCCTTAAAGGCCGTAAGGGAGAACAGGATATTTTTAATTGACCCGGATTTGTACTGTAGCCCTACACCTTTGAGCTTTGTCCAAGGTGTCAAGGAGCTTTACAGGTTGTTACAGAGTCCATAAAGAGATATAATGTTTAACAATGGATAAGTGTTTGTTATGTGGTAAACCTTTAAAAGAAGGGGAGGATTTGATTTGTAACGCTTGTGCTGAACAAGTCCGCGCTGAAGCTTTGGGCAGGAAAGAGGAAATAAGGAAGGAATCTGAGAAAACTCTACCTGAAAGATCTTCTCCTTCAAAATCAACTTTTAAAAGCATAAAAGAATACTTGGAGCACCTAAAGAAGACCTAACTGAGATCGTATTCTAGGTTTATAAGGTCACCCCTTTTGAAACCCATTTTCTTGAAGAAGGAAAGGAGATCCCATTCATCCCAGTTGACTAACGTATAGACCTTCTTAACCCCACGATTGGCGAATTCTTCAAGTAATTTCTTAAAAAGTAAACTGCCGATTCCCCTCCTTTGCCATTCTGGATCTACTCCGATGGTATCGATCCACCCAAAAGAACTGGGTACACCGAATTCCCAACCGCTTAAAGTCCCAACGATGAAGCCCACGACCTTACCGTTAAGTTCAGCTACCAAGCTGATAACAGGGCTTTCGCTACTTTCAAACAATTTTCTACGATAATAAGAAGGCCTTCTTTCGCCTAAGACCTTATAGTCGATCTCTACTATGGATTCTATATCTTCTTCTTTTAAGTGCCTGATTATGAGGTGCTTTTCAATTTCCCCTGTAGCTTTCATTTCTCAATGGGGACCTCAACAGGTGGTTTTTCCATTATGGTACTTGTCCTAGGTTTTGAGCTTATAGTAGTGAAAAGCAAAGACGTCAGCATGAATATCGTAGCTAACACTACAGTCGCTTTTGTCAATAAACCTGTTGGTCCTGCGGGGCCAAAAAGGGTAGTTGAAGCGCCTCCTCCAAAAACAGCACCGATTTCTGCTCCTTTCCCAGTTTGGATCAAAACCACAGCTATAAGCAGTATACAGACAAATATATGGATAGCTATTAAGACACCGCTCATTTTCTCCTCCCTGCCATCACTATGGTGACAAAAGAGGAAACCCTTAAACTAGCCCCCCCTACCAACACTCCATCAACTCCGGGTGTCTTTATGAGCTCATTTATGTTATCTGGTGTCACGCTCCCTCCATATAATATCCTAACAAAGCCCTTTGTTTCCCCCTTTTTTTCTCTTAGGAGAGATTTTACGTAATGATGAACCTCTTTTATTTGCTCAGGGGTAGCGTTCTTACCTGTACCGATAGCCCATACAGGTTCGTATGCGATTGTGATTTTTGGAAAATCTTCATGTGTAATCCCTTCCAATCCTATTGTCAACTGCCTTTCCAAAACTTTAAACGTTTCCCCCTTTTCCCTTTCTTCAAGGGTTTCACCGATACAAAGGATGGGTTTCAGTCCTTCTGAGATTGCCGCTTTCAGTTTCTTGTTTACATCTTCATCGGTTTCTTTGAAATACCGCCTCCTTTCTGAATGACCTATTATCACATATTCACAACCAGCGTCTTTTAACATCAAAGGAGATATCTCCCCAGTATAAGCTCCTTCCTTTTCCCAAAAGACATCCTGAGCGCATAATTTGATATCGCTTCCTTTGATTACTTCCCATACCGGCAGGAGGGAAACGAAAGGAGGAGCTACCGCTATTTCGACCTCTTTGATCCCGTTGAGTTCCTTTACGAGCTCCAGGGCGAAGTCCCTGGCTTCAGAAGGGGTCTTGTACATCTTCCAATTTCCTACGACAAAAGTCCTCTGCACCACCTTCCTCCTATCTTTCCAAGGCCATGAGCCCGGGAAGGGATTTCCCCTTTAGGTACTCCACTAAAGCCCCGCCTCCGGTCGACAAATGGGTAAATCTTTCAGCCAATCCCCAAAGGTTTACAGCATTTAGCGTATCCCCACCTCCAACCACTGTAAGGGCCTCAGAACGCGAGATCGCTTCTGCAATGGCGCGGGTTCCTTGAGCGAAGTCTTCATATTCGAAAATCCCCATAGGACCGTTCCACAATATGGTCTTTGCGGTTGAAATCATTTTCACAAAGACTTCTACGGTTTTAGGGCCAATATCCACGGCCTTATAGCCTTCGGGGAAGGTGGTGTTATCGAAATATTCCTTTTCAGCCTCCTTTTTAACTTCCCTTACTGCCACGTGATCTAAAGGCAAAAGGATTTTCACACCCCTTTCTCCAGCTTTGTGTAGGACTTCCCGTGCTTCTTCAATCTTGTCTTCTTCAACGGGCGAACTTCCCACTTGGCCGCCCAACGCCTTGATAAAAGTATAGCTCATCGCCCCACCAATCGCTATGGCGTCAACCTTATCGAGAAGGTTCTTTATGATGTCCATCTTATCTGAAACTTTTGCCCCCCCAAGGATGAGTAAGAAGGGGCGAGGAGCAGAAGAAAAAATCTTATCTAGGATATCCAGTTCCTTTTTTAACAGAAAGCCACACCCTACATGTTCAAAAAAGTTCGTAATTGCCACAATTGAGGCATGGTTTCTGTGAATTGCTCCAAAGGCGTCGTTTATATAGACTTCTGCAAGCTCAGCCAAAGCCTTTGCAAATTGGAGGTCGTTTTTCTCTTCTTCAGGATGGAAACGCAAGTTCTCAAGCATTAAAACTTCACCTTCCCTAAGTTCCTGCGCTAACTTTTGAACTTCAGGTCCAACACAATTAGGTGCTAAGATCACTTTTCTTCCCAAAAGTTTAGACAAGACTTCCGATATGGGCCTAAGGCTAAGCTCGGGTACCACCTTGCCTTTTGGGCGTCCTAGGTGTGAAGCCAAAATAAGCTTGGCTTTTTTCTGAAGGGCATAGTTTATAGTAGGCATGGTGGCTTTGATGCGGGTTATGTCCTTTATACTGCCGTCTTCCATCGGGACATTGAAATCAACCCGTATGAGGACCTTTTTCCTCTCTATTGGCAGTTCGTCTATGCACCTCAAGGGCATAGTTATATCCCCCTTTGAGCTATATATGAAAGAAGATCAACCGTCCTCATGGAATAACCCATCTCGTTATCGTACCAAGCAAGTACTTTCACCATCTTTCCATCTATAACCATAGTACTTAAGCCATCAACTATAGCAGACAAAGTATTGCCATTGAAATCAACAGACACAAGGGGTTCTTCGGTATAACCTAAGATCCCCTTAAGCTTGTCCTCAGATGCCCTTTTGAAAGCTTCATTCACCATGTCTTTCGAAACTTCCTTCTCCACTTCGACAACCAGGTCTACAAGGGATACATTAGGTGTAGGTACCCTAATGGCCATACCGTCTAACTTCCCTCTTAGTTCTGGAATGACTTCACCTATGGCAACAGCAGCCCCCGTGGTAGTAGGTATCATAGACAAGGCCGCTGCTCGTGCTCGCCTGAGGTCCTTGTGGACTAGATCTAATATCCGTTGGTCGTTTGTGTAAGCATGGACCGTGGTCATTAGTCCTCTCTTTACTTTGAAATTTTCATGCAAGACTTTGACCACAGGAGCGAGGCAATTAGTAGTACACGAGGCATTGGAAATGATGTGATGGTTCAAAGGATCATAATTTTCATGGTTTACCCCCATGACGATCGTTATGTCCGGTTTTTTGGCCGGTGCGGAAATAACGACCTTTTTGGCCCCAGCGGATAAGTGTAAGGAAGCCTTTTCCCTTTCGGTAAAGGCACCGGTCGATTCAACTACTACATCTACGCCCAGTTCACGCCATGGTAGACCCTGAGGGTCTTTCACCGAAAGGACCTTAATCTCTTTACCACCTACAAAGATCGCATCTCCTTTGTGCTCCACTTCTGCCGGGAACCTTCCGTGTACGGAGTCGTACTTTAAAAGATGGGCTAGCACTTGCACATCAGCGAGGTCATTGACAGCAACGAACTCTAAGTCTTGAGCCCCTTTGATAAAGGCCGCCCTTAAGACCAATCTACCAATCCTACCGAAGCCATTAATCCCTATCTTCATACCCCTCCTCCTCCGTAAGGTGTTCCTCAGCAACCTCATATACTAATTCAGAGGGTTCATAAAGCTCCTCGGTCTCTGCCAGGGAAAACTCTCCTTCTGGAAGGGATTCGACCATCTTAACCTTTGCTTCTTCAAGTTGGGCCTTTTCTTCACGTCTTATAGGCAATACTTTACCCGCCGCTATCTCCCGTAAGGCCGTTACCACCGCCTTGTTATCACATCGAACCATCGGAGGAGAGCCCTCTAGGAGCATTTTAGCCCTTTTAGCAGCGATTATGGTCAGGATAAACCGGCTTTTAACTCGTTTTAAGCAATCCTCAACGGTTATCCTAGCCATGTCTTTACCTCCTTCAACATCCTCGTCCTTTTACACCTTTCTGCCTTCACTATCGCCTTTAGACAATCCAAAGCTCTTTCAATATCATCGTTTACCACCACGTAATCATAAAGGTCTATCTTCTTCAACTCCGCTAATGCATCCTGGAGCCTTTTTCTAATAGTCTCCTCTGAGTCTTTACCTCTTTGACGGAGTCGCCTTTCAAGTTCTTGAAAAGATGGGGGCACAAGAAAGATAAACACTGCATCAGGGTACGTCCTTTTTATCTGCTCTGCTCCTTGCGGATCGATATCTAATATCATATCTACACCTTCAGGAGGGGTCAAGCTTTCCCGAGGTGTGCCATAAAAGTCACCGTGGACGTTTGCCCATTCTACGAACTTCCCCTTTTCCACCATCTTAAGGAAATCATCGCGAGAAACAAAGAAATAATCTTTGCCGTTTTCTTCTCCTGGACGTGGACGGCGGGTAGTGTATGATACCGAAAACTTAAGACCTGGCACTTCACCGATAAGCTGTGAGATCAAAGTGGTCTTACCTGTCCCCGAAGGTGCTGATATCACAAATATTATCCCTTTGCCTTCCATGGCCTCACTCAACGTTCTGGGCTTGTTCTCTTACCTTTTCGGCTTCCTCTTTTATGAGCAAGGCCTTTTGGATGATCCCCAATTCAGGAGCCTTAGAGGCTATGGTATTGGCCTCACGATATACCTCCTGTAAGAGGAAATCCAAAGCCCTGCCTATGATCCCCCCTTTTTGTAGTTTTTCCCGTAAACTTTGAAGGTGTCCCTTTAGCCTGGTCAGTTCTTCGGTGATGTCCGACCTTTGAACCAAAAGGGCAACTTCCAGTTCTAGCCTTCCAGTATCTAACTCAAGCCCCTGAGTAAGTTCCTTTATCCGCTTCAGGATTTTCTCCTTAAGCCTATAAGGGACTCCACTGGCCTCCTCCTCCATTTCCCGCAACGCCTCCTCCATTCTGTGTACCCTGGAAAGCATATCCCTTTGCATGTTTTCCCCTTCTTTGCGTCTGGACTCAGATAGATCTAAGAGGGCTTTCCTAACTATTGGTTCTACTTCGTCCCATATGTCTGTTTCCCCTTCTGGCTCTTCGAAGTAAATGAGACCATATTGTAAAAGGTGAGAAAGGGCTATGTCATCCTTAATGGCAAAGCGTTCCTTTACCTCTTTAAGGGTGTTTATGAAATTTTCTATCAATTCCCATTGGACAGTAGGTACCAAAGTAGCCTTTCTCTTGTTCCTTTCGAAATAAAAAACCACGTCTACTTTGCCCCTTTTTACATGTTCTTTTACTACTTCCCTTATCCTTCCTTCTATCAAAGTTGCCCATTTGGGAAGTTTTAAGTTTATCTCGAGGAACCTATGGTTTAAAGACCTTATTTCTACCCTTAGGTTACCGAAAGAGGTCTCCCCTTCTGCTTGTCCAAATCCAGTCATTGAGAAGACCATGGCTTCCTCCTCAGTTTTTCCAAATAAACTCTCCTGACCCTTTCGAAAAAGGCGCGTACGTCCTGAGAAGCATAGTCCGGATATGTCCACAGAAGGGGCTCAAACCGTCCATTGCGGAAAATGAGGGTCAGGTCTGCAAAGATGCCTTTTCCCAGGTAAGGCCTATGAGGTGCCTCTTTTGTAGTGGCGAGTATTAGGTGGTGTTGGCCAACATATCCAGGGTCTATGTTCACCGTCCTCTTGCCGTTTAAACTAAAAGCTAACTCTACGTCATTGGTCCAAAGTTTGATCTCTTTCAATTCATCCCTTTTTCTCAGTTCACAAAAAGAGAAAAAGCGCCGCACGAGATTGGGTCCCATCTCACGTTCGTAATACCTAGTCCAATTAAAAGGCAACAATTCGCTCTTTAAATCTATCTCACCCAATTTCTCCATCAAGACCTCAAGGACAGTATGGATCATATCGTCCGAGATAGCGATTATACTTACTGTGTATTTCACAGGTTTCGGTTCCCTAGGTATCCCCATGGCTTCTGTAAGAAAGGTAGATGAAAAACTCCTTATTGCCCTTAGGTCCTTTGAGGGGGGACTCCATTACACCCTTTGGTAAAAGACCTAAAGAAGAAGCAAAGTCCCATATCTCTTTGATCACCCTTTGGTGTTTCAGGGGGTCTCTGACCACACCTCCTTTGCCAACCTCACCTTTTCCCACTTCAAATTGAGGTTTGATAAGGGCTAGTATTTCTCCTCCTGCCTTGAGAAACTTCACGACATTAGGTAACACCAACTTTAAGGATATGAAGGAAACGTCTATGGTAGCTACGTCCACTTCCTCCGGCACTTCCTTTTTAGAGAGGTACCTTATGTTGTATCCCTCCAACACCACAACACGCGGGTCGTTTCTCAACCTCCAGTGGAGAAGTCCTCGGCCCACATCCACTGCGTACACCTTCTGCGCTCCTTTCCTCAAAAGGCAGTCTGTGAAACCTCCTGTGGAGGCCCCTACGTCGAGGGCTGTTTTTCCTCTAACGTCCACTAAGAAATGATCTAGGGCAGCCTCAAGCTTCAACCCCCCACGACTCACGTAGGGTAGGGGGTTCCACAGGATCTCTATCTGTGCTTCCTCATCCACGACCTGCCCGGCTTTCGTTATGGGTCTTCCGTTGACCAATACAGCTCCTGCCAATATCATTGCCTGTGCCTTTTCGCGGGAAGGGGCCAACCCTTTAGTTACAAGCAGCTTGTCAAGCCTTTCCTTTTTTCTCTTCATCTCTAATCAGTTTCAAGGCCTCTTGTGCAAGGCTTGGGACATCCAACCCACATATCTTCAACAATTCTTCCCTCGGCCCATGTTCTACAAAGCGCGAAGGAATTCCTACACATTTCACCTTCTTGTCGAAGAGACCTTCTTTTGCCATGAATTCCAATACCGCAGAACCGAGTCCGCCTTCTAGGACGTTTTCTTCTAAGGTCATTATGTACTGATGGACTTCTACCAAAGCCCTGAGGTAGGCCTCGTCAAATGGCTTGATAAACCTCATATTGACTACGGTTGGCCTTATCCCAGTTTCCCTTTCTAAGATTTCGGAGGCAAGGAGGGCCCTTTGGACCATGGATCCCACTGCTAGGATCAATAACCTTTGGCCTTCTTGGAGGAGTTCCATCTTCCCCCATTCAAAAGTCCCCCTCTTTTTGAAAAAGTTCCCAAGTCCTTTTGCTTTAGGATAACGTATTGCCACCGGTCCTCCGTCATACTGTGCAGAAGCAAAGAGCATATCGCGAAGTTCCCACTCGTCCTTGGGTGCCATAACGGTCATATTGGGTATTGAGCGGAGATAGGAAAGGTCAAAAAGCCCGTGATGGGTCTCACCGTCCTCTCCCACTATACCTGCACGATCTATGCAGAACACTACAGGTAGCTTTTGTAAGGATACCTCTTCTACGATTTGGTCGTAGGCGCGCTGTAAAAAACATGAATAAATAGCTACGAAGGGCTTGAAACCACATAAAGCCAAACCAGCCCCAAGGCTTACGGCCACTTGTTCAGCTATACCTACGTCAAAGAACCTGTTGGGGAAACGCTTAGAGAACTCTAAAAGACCCGTTCCGGAGGGCATGGCCGCTGTGATAGCCACTACCCTGGGGTCGTTTTCTGCAATTTCCACAAGTGTGTGGCCCAAGACATCAGAATAGGTTGGAGTAGTTCCGTCTTTTTTCAAAGTTCCTGTTTCAAGATCAAACCCTTCTACACCGTGAAAAGAAGTAGGATCTCCTTCAGCAGGGGGGTATCCTTTCCCTTTCTTTGTGACCACATGTAGCAATACTGGCCGATTTAACTGTTTGACGTTGTTCAAAGTATCTATAAGATGATCAAGGTTGTGTCCATCTATGGGACCTACATATTTGAAGCCGAGCTCCTCAAATAAGAGACCTGGGCTGAAGAAGACCTTTATGGCCTCTTCTGCGGTCTTCATGATCCGAAAGAGCCTTTTCCCTCCAGGGATTTCTTGTAATATCCTCTTGACGTCCTCTTTCACCTTTGTTGCCCAATGCCCTGTGAGAATGCGCGTTAAGTATCCAGCTAAGGCACCTACTGTTTTGGAGATGGACATTTCGTTGTCGTTGAGGACCACAATGAGCTTTGTGCCCCATGCCCCTGCGCAATTTAAGGCCTCAAAAGTCACTCCAGCACTTAAACTCCCATCACCTATAACGGCTACTACATGGAAATCTTCTCCTTTAAGATCCCTAGCTTCCGCTATGCCAAGCGATAAGGCTAAAGCAGTCCCAGAGTGACCGCTGTCGTAAACGTCAAAGGGGCTTTCCTCACGTCGTAAAAAACCACTTATACCTCCCCTTTGCCTCAGGGTGTGAAAGCTCTCTCTTCTGCCAGTTAAGATCTTATGGGCGTAAGCTTGATGCCCCACGTCCCAGAGGATCTTATCCTTTGGGGCGTCGAAACAATAATGTAAAGCTATGGCGAGTTCCACTGCGCCAAGACTTGACGCCAAATGGCCTCCTCTTACCGAAACTACCTGCACGATCTCTTGCCTTATCTCTTGGGCAACTTGGTAGAGGAGGCAACGCGGTAACTTCTTTAGGTCCTCTGGAGAGTGGATACTTTCAAGGATTTTTCCCATTGCTCAAGAGCCTTTCCATGGAAGATACGATTTCTCTCAAGGGGTCTGCTCTTGTCCCAAATCCTTCAAGGGCTTTCAATGCTTCTTTCAGCAACCTTTTGGCCTCTAACCTTGCTTCCTCAACCCCTAGGATATTGGCAAGGTTTGACGCCTTTTTTTCTCCATAGTCCATAACGTCGTCAATAAGCTGGAAAGCCATCCCGAAGTTGTGCCCAAAGAAAACCAGCTTCTCCAATTGCTTTTCATCCGCTCCCCCTATTAACCCTCCTATCTTCACAGCCACGGTCATGAAGGCAGCTGTTTTATAGAGATGGATCCGACGTATCTCTTCTGCGTTCAATAGCTTGCCGTCAACCTCCACATCAAGGGCTTGTCCTCCTACCATTCCCTTAATGCCTACTGCTTTTGAGACTTCGTGGATTACCCTGAGCACAGTAAGAGGCGGTATGTCTTCACAAAAGATCGGATTTGCCATTAACTGGAAAGCTTCAGTAAGCAACGCATCCCCAGCCAAAATCGCCATGGCTTCTCCAAAAAGCCTATGGCTTGTGGGTCTACCCCGCCTGTAATCCTCATTGTCCATAGCCGGAAGGTCATCGTGTATGAGCGAATACGTGTGGATCATCTCCAGGGCACAGGCATAAGGAAGGGCACGCTCAATATCTCCCCCTACTGCGAAAGTCGAAGCAAGGACCAAGAGGGGCCTTATCCTCTTACCTCCGGAAAAGATACTGTAGCGCATGGCCTGGGCCAATGAAGGAGAAGGCCCCTCTTCTATAGGCAAAAAGCGATCAAGGGCCCTCTCAACCATTTCCCTCCACATACCCAGAAGGTCCTTAGCTTCCATTTTCTTCCTCTTCGAAAGGCCTAGGGATAAGCTGTTCTCCTTCTTTTACCAATATCTCCACCTTCCTTTTTACCTCGTCCAATTTGTTGTAACAAAAACGAGCAAGCTCTACCCCTTTTTCAAATAATTTCAATGCTTCTTCAAGGGGGAGATCTCCCTTTTCCAATTCTTCAACTATGAACTCAAGCTGCCGAAGTGATTCTTCAAAAGACATGCTCGCCATAATAGGTACCCTCCTACTCAGATTTCCCCTTCACCAGACATTCAAGCTCACCTTTCGCTAAAACTACACGTACTCTATCACCGATTGATACTTGCGCTGCATCTTTGACCAAAACGTTGTGAGGCAAAAGCCAAGTAATAGAATAACCCCTTGAAAGTATTGTCAGAGGACTTACGTCATTTAATTTACCTGCTAAAAACTGCAAGTTATTTTCTTTAGTTTTAATTTGTAAAATTATACCTTTTTTTAACCTTGAGGTTAAAGAAAACAATTTGTCTCTCAACAATTCACACCTTCTTTTAGGTGTATGAGTAAGCAATAGTTTGCAAGAAACATTAAGTCTTTGTGAATTTCGCTCAATTATGAATAGCATATTTTGAATAAGTCTTTTCTCTGCGTTGATAGTGTGCCTAAACAAGTCTTTTAATTTTTTTCGTGGATCTTTCAAATTCTTTTCTAACCTTTTTAATCTTTCTTCCTTTAAGGTGAGGATGTGTTTTATCGCATTAAATAGCCTTTTATGCAACAAATTTATCTTTTCTCGTAAGTCTTCTTTCTGTTTTACCACCATTTCTGCAGCGGCGGAGGGGGTAGGGGCTCTTAAGTCGGCGACAAAGTCTGAAATGGTGTAATCGGTTTCGTGGCCGATGGCTGAGATTACTGGAACTGGACATCGAAAGATGCTCCTTACCACTATTTCTTCGTTGAAGGCCCAAAGATCTTCGATGGATCCACCTCCACGGGCAACAATTATCACATCCACAAGTCCGCTTTTCCCCAAATAGTCGATCGCTTCCGCTATTTCTTCAGCTGCGCCTTCTCCTTGTACTCTTACTGGGTAGATGAGGATATGTAAGTTTTCAAAGCGTCTTTTAAGGACCTTCAACATGTCTTTTATTACCGCCCCTTTTGGTGAAGTTACTATTCCGATCCTTTGAGGTAAAAGGGGCAAGGGTTTTTTATGGGAGGGATCGAAAAGCCCTTCTGCTTCAAGCTTCTTTTTCAGCTGTTCGAAGGCCAACTGGAGGGCCCCAAGGCCTTTAGGTTCCAGATAATCTACAATGAGCCTGTACTCGCCTTTGGGCTCGTAAACGCTGATCCTCCCCCAACAGAGGACGTGTTGGCCGTTTTCAAGTACGAACTTTAGGAAACGCGTCTGAGTTTTGAAGATGACGGCTTTCAGCTGCGATTTGGGGTCCTTCAGGGTAAAGAACACATGGCCCGAAAGTGGTATGCGCAAATTGGATACTTCGCCCTCCACGAGGACCTCGGGGAACTCTCCTTCAAGTAAGTCCCTTATTTGAGAAGTGAGTTCGCTCACTGTATAAATCCTTAACGGGAACAAGGCCCTTTCTACCATTGTCTAAAATTTTATCGCCATAAGAAGGGGATTCCAATCATAGGGCGCGCTCCCCATGTCCTTTTCGTCACTTTAGAGGTCTCCTTTGGGTTTTGAGGCCCTTGACAACCTTTCTTTATAACGGTAAAAGCCTTCCTAAAAAGCAAAAGCGGTAAAGGGTAGATTTTTCTTTTTGGCTCAGGAGGAGGAGATGCAGTTAATCGTTTTAGTAAAAAGGGTCCTTGATAGCGAGGCACAGGTTAACGTAAAGGAAGGGGGTAAAGAGATAGTCACAGAAGAACGGTATACCGTGAATTTTTTTGACTCCCTCGCCATTGAAGAGGCCCTTAGGATCCGTGAGGTCCATGGAGGAAAGGTAACAGCCATTACGGTAGGTACTTCCGCCTCCAAAGAAGTGCTACGTACAGCAATGGCCATGGGCGTTGACGAATCCATATTGGTCCATGTTGAAGACTATAGTTGGTATGACCCTTTAAACACAGCAGCTATACTTGCTAAAGTTATAAAAACTATGCCTTATGACCTTATACTGTGTGGTAGAGAAGCTTTCGACGACTCATACGGAGTAGTAGGACCAGCAGTAGCAAAAATGCTAGGGATAAACTACGTGACCATGGTGAACAAGATAAAGGTAAATGGAAGGGAGATTGAAGTGCAACGTGAAGTTGAGGATGGCAAAGAGATCTTTAAGTTAAAACTACCTGCTTTGATCACCACCACAAAAGGACTTAACGAGCCAAGAGTACCATCTGTATCAGGTATATTAAAAGCCATGAAAACCCCAATAAAACAAATCGAACTCGCTGATCTTGGCGAAATTCCATTTGATGAGTCATTGGAAATACGGAGATTTTACGAACATATAAAAACCAGAAAGGTCAAATACATTAAAGGTGAGCCTCAAGAAGCTGTGCGGACATTGATAGAGTTGTTAAAACTTGAAGCCAAAGTACTGTAATGGAGGCAAAAATGGAAAATATATGGGTATATATTGAGCATAAAGAAGGAAAACCAAAAAGAATCAGTTACGAATTGTTATCAAAAGCAAGAGAACTAGGAGAAATCATCAATGGCGAAATAAAAGCAATACTTATTGGCAAAAATGTAGAAAGCGTAATAAAGGAGATAAGCCCTTATGTAGACAAAATCTATCTTTTCAAAAACGACAAGCTCAGTTTCTATAACTGTGAAGTATACTTGGAGTTACTTTTAGGGCTTATTAAAAAAGAAATGCCCTATCTTATATTGGCTGGAGCGACAAGTCAAGGAAGAGACTTATTCAGTGGCTTTGCAGCAACTATAGGTGCAGGTATCGTTGTAGATTGCGTAAAGATAGAATACGATAAAAACACTTTAGTATTTACCAAACCATATTATGGTGGTAAGGTTTTCGGTGAAATTATAATAAAGAAAGACCCTAAGATAGTCTTGGTAAGACCCCGCAGTTTTGCAGTTAATCTGTCACGTAAGGACAAGGAGGCTGAAGTAGCGGAATTGCCTGTGGAGGTAAAGTGGGATGAGATTTCTGTAGAACCGCTGGGTTTCGAAAAAGTAGAAGAAGGGGAAGTGGATTTAACTGAAGCGGATGTAGTTGTTTGTGGTGGGATGGGGTTGAAAGCGGCTGAGAATTTCAAGATGTTAGAAGAACTGGCGCGTCTTTTGAAAGGTACAGTGGGAGCTACAAGGGCAGCTGTGGATGCAGGATGGAGGCCCCCTACAGATCAGATTGGGAAAAGTGGCAAGATCGTTTCGCCTAACCTCTACGTGGGAATAGGAGTTTCAGGGGCCATCCATCACATCATGGGGATGGACACTTCAAAAGTAGTGGTGGCTATCAACAAAGACCCAATGGCCCCCATATTTCAACATGCTGACTACGGCATCATCGGCGATTTATTTGAAATCGTGCCTGCCTTGATCGAGGAATTGAAAAAATATAAAGGGGATTTTTCATGATAAGTCCTTTAGGGTCTCCATGAGGATAAATCCAGCATTTTCTCGTATGCATAAATCAACGCTGTCATCATAAGCAGTTGGCTCTAAGTTGATAATGACAACCTTAGCGCCACTTCTCTTTGCAAGTAAAGGAATACCAGCTGCAGGATAAACTGTAAGAGAAGATCCTGCAGCTATAAGAAGGTCACAGGTATGTGCACAAAATTCAGCTTTCTTAAGGACATCCTGTGGGAGGGATTGACCAAAAGATACAGTAGCAGGCTTTAATAACCCGCCACAGTCCTCACAAAGCGGGATTTCTATTCCACGTTCTAACCATTTCTCTATTTCTACACTAGTGTAATTTTTCCCGCAACTAAGACAACGTACTTTGCGCGCATTGCCATGTAATTCCAAAACCAACTCTTCAGGTATTCCTGCTTCTTGATGCAACCCATCTACATTTTGGGTAATCACGCAGTATAGTTTTCCTATATCAAATAATATCTTGCAAGCATGATGCGCAGCATTTGGTTTTGCTTGGTGCAAAGCTTTGAAAAATTCCTTGTACATTTTCCAGTACGTCTTTCTTGAAGATTCACTTGTTAAAAATCTATGGAAATAGAAATCTTCAGGGTTATACTTCGACCACAACCCACTAGGTGACCTAAAATCGGGAATTCCGGAATCTGTACTTACCCCTGCACCTGTGAATATCACTACCTTTTTGGCTTCCTTTAGGTATCCCTTAAGCACGTCTATATAGTTCTTCATCTTCAGTGTAAACCTTTATAGTAATAGGTTTAGATCTAATTGTTGAAAGAAGTTGCTTTAATTTTTCCTCGAACTTTTCCAACTTTTGACTTTCAGGTATGCATTCTAAAACTATTGTGACCGTGTCACCTTCTTTGAAGTGTATCCCGTAAACGATCCCTAGTCCTCTTAAGTATCCTTCGAGTTCGAGTTTTAACCTCTCGCGGTCTTTTGGGTCAATAGCTTTAGCGTCTGTGGGAAAGTAAGTGTGAATCCATCCCTTTTGTCTTTTGATGACCTTTACCCCATGTCCTTATCTCGCCTTGGGAGATGATTTTAGCAGAAGTAGAGGAAATGTTACAGACGTTGACAACGCCTTATCCCATAATCTAAATTAACACAAGGGCCGTTAACTCAGGCGGCAGAGTACCGGCCTTTTAAGCCGGGAGTCGCAGGTTCGAGTCCTGCACGGCCCACCATGAGTTGGTTTTACCCAAGTCCATTCCAATAGAAAAGGACTAGAGCACAAGCTACAAGGGAAGCCGTTTCTGTGCGCAATATTCTGCCACCCAGGCTACAGGGGTTAAAACCTCTTAGCATTGCCTTGTTTACTTCTTCCTCGCTCCATCCGCCTTCAGGACCTACCATAACGGCCACCTTGGAGGGCTTTTGATAATTGGCAATGGCTTCGCGTAATCTAGTCTTTGCTTTTTCGTAGAGCATTATCTTACAAAAGGTTTCGCCCACCATCTTAATTGCCTCTTCAAAGCTGCAATAAGGGACCAAAATGGGCAAAAAGGCCCTTCTACATTGTTTAGCTGCTTTCAATATTATCGAAGGCCAACGATGAGCTTTTGGCTGTTTTGCTTCTCTCTCTTCAAGGCTTATCGAACGTGACGATTTGAAAGGGATAATGACGTGGACACCGAGCTCTGTTGCCTTTTGTATTATGAACTCCATCCTTTCCTTGTCGGGTAAGGCTTGAAGTAACCAAAGTTCAAAAGGAGGTTCAGTAGGAGGTTGTTCTTCGAAGACAAAGGCTTTAGCTCCTTCTGATGTGATCTCAAGTAACCTCACGCGGAATTCCCTACCTTTGACATCGACTACAGTAACTGCTTCTCCTTTATGTGGTTCACGCAAAAGGAGGGCGTAAAAAGGGATACCTCTTATCCAAAAGGTCTCTCCTACTTCTAGTTCTGTGTCCAATGAGACTATGCGTGACTTATAGAATTCAGGAGACATTGCCTCCACAGAAAACCCTTAAGAACTCCTTAAAGGGATTTGTGACCGCTATGTGCATCCCCCACGAGTAAAAGTGATCACAGCTTTCGACTATGTGAAGTCTTTTGGGCTCTGGTAGATCTCTATACCATTGCTCTAACTTCTCCAAAGGGCAGAGGTCATCTCGGTCACCTACAATTACGAGTTTTGGGCCTTTAAAAGCCATGACCTCTTCAAAACCGTCCATTAAGAGAGGGGGTGAAACAAGTACGAGCATATCTATCCTTTGGTCTTCTCTGCTTGTCCTTGCAGCAACTATGCTACCAAAGGAATATCCAGCGACAACAAAAGGCCTTTCAGCACCTAAAGACGAGAGGTAATCTAAGGCTCCTTTTAGGTCTTCCTTTTCCTTTATACCTTCACCGTAACTACCCTCGCTTTTACCTACGCCTCTGAAATTGAATCGCAAAGTGGTAAAGCCTTCTTCAGATGCGGCTTTTTTTAAGGCTTTTATCACTGGATTTCGCATCTCGCCTCCATACAAAGGGTGGGGATGTAATAACACAACTGCTCCTTTGTTTGTACCCTTTTCTAGAAGTCCTTCAAGTACTACGGCATCTCTGGAGACAAATGTCACAGGACTTTCGTGCATCTTTTTACCTCCTGTTATTCGTTTTTTGAGGATCTTCTAACTTTATAGCTTCTTCAGGTAGCATAATGGGTATGCCTTCTTCTATTGGATATAATAACTTACATTCTTCGCATACTAGACCTTCTTTAAGCAAGTGAAGATCTTTCCTGCATATAGGGCACACCATTATCTTTAAAAGTTCTTCGTCAAGCATCGTTCTTTTCTCCTTAATCTCTTGTGACAGTATCCAATAGACCCCTTCTAAGACGTTCTTTGCCACAAAATTTGGTTTATGCCCCCACCTCCATCTACGCCATGTTTCTTCCCCATAACCGGTGAGGACCAGAATACCTTTACCACCCACTGAAGCAATGGCTCCCACGTCTGAGTCCCGGTCACCTATCATATAGGAGATTTTTAAGTTTATGCCGTACTTTATCGCAGCTCGAACTAATAAACCCGGACGGGGCTTTCGACACATACAATCATCTTCGGGACCATGAGGGCAGACAAAAAGGTCGTCTAGATATGCGCCTTTTTCTTCAAAGGCCTTTAAAAGGTGTAGGTTTATCTCTTCCAATTTCTCTTCAGATACGTAACCCCTTGCTACTCCAGATTGGTTTGTGATGACGATAGCCAAAAATCCAAGGTTTTTTACAAGTCTTATTGCTTCTGGCGCCCCTGGTATTATTTCTATCTGTTGGGGGTCGTTAAGGTAATCTTTTTCTTCTATCAATGTCCCATCTCTATCAAAAAATACCGCCCTCTTCATCTTCTCTTCTTTTCATAAAGCCTTCTAGCCAAGTTTAAAATGTAACTTTTTCCTTTAGGACCATCTTCAATACCTTGTATCCACCGCGCTGGTATTGCGTCCAGTCCATAGTAAGCCCCTGCAAGGGCTCCCGTCATGGCACCTATTGTGTCTGTGTCGCCTCCTACGTTTATAGCTGTGATGAGGGCTTCTTCAAAACTATCGGTGAACAAAAATGCCCCTATGGCTACGGGTACAGACCCTTTTGCACTTACGTCGCAAGGAAAGGCTTGAGATAAAAGGAATGAGCCCTCTGAAAGATCGGGAAAAGGGGAGGGTAGGGTAACGAGTTTTTCTAAGGCATTGGTAAAGGTCTCCGAAATCGGTTTAACGTAACAGAAGATTTGCGAAAACAGTTCCTGAGAGGCCTTGGGTGCCCTTGCAAGGGACCAACGTGTAGCTAGGGCAACAGCCAAAGCTTGAGCCAAAGCACCTGCGATCGCTTCTGGATGTTTGTGAGTGATAATGGCACTGAGGAAGGCTTTTTCTACTAGCTTCTCTAAGTCATCGTAGAAAAAGCACCCGATAGGAGACACCCTCATCGCCGCACCATTTCCCCAACTGTCAGTGCCTACTTCCTCCCATCTAGCCCCTTCCTTTAAACGCCTTATAGCTAAAGCTGTCCGTGGCCCATAGCCTCGCCATGGGTTGAAGTTCTGAACGAATTTCGAAGCCAATACTTCAGGGGATAATTCTGGATCCTCACAAAGCGCTTCCATTACGGCGATCGTCATTTCGGTGTCGTCTGAATATCGGTTGGTCATTATGTCACTCAACAATCCATAACGTTCAATTATAAATTCACGAGACATGCCTTCAACTGGTCTTCCCAATACATCTCCGACTGCACAACCTATCGCTACACCGTAGAAAATGTTTTCTAAGTTTGTCATAACTTTACAACCAATTCGTAAGTGCCTATAGATACCTTATTAATAAGTCCTTCTTGCCATATCATCTCACTAACACGGCTTTTCCATTCTGCAGGTACCATAAGGATTAACCTTGGTCCAAGGGAGGCAAGGTCTTTCCATACCTTTGGTCGATCAATGTCCTTTAAACTTTCCTCGGTTTCTACTTGCACGAGGGCTACGGTTATGCCATGGCTTGCAAGGATTATGTCAGGATAAAATCCTTTATAGTCAAATCGTCTTTCACCAATGTTGGCTTTTATGTCCTTGTAATCTTTGAACTTTTTTTGAATTACCGATATCAGCCAATTTTTAAATTCCATTTCGATACTCCAATATCTTGGTTTTATGGAAATCTTAACAAGGGCAGACCAAGCGAAGCAAGGGACAGGTGTTTTTATTCCTTGTAGGTCACAGGCTTTTGGTTTTAAAATTTTTACTATGGAGCCGGTGAGATTATACGAAGAAGCGGAAGTCCTGCGCGAGCGGTGTAGGTTTAAAGAAGCCCTTGAACTTTACAAGGAGGCCTTAAGTTGCTTAGGACCTGAAGAAGGTTATGGTCGTCTTGAGGTTCTAAAGAGGATAGGTGACTGTTGTAGGATGCTCGGGTTCTTTGAAGAAGCAAAGAAGGCCTATAAGGAGGCCTTAGAGATAGCCATACAAGGTGGAGAAAGTGACTTGGAAGTAGCCGATGCTTTGGTTGGATTAGGCCTTGCCCAACGAGGCCTGGGTGAAATAAAAGAAGCTCGACATAATCTATTCAAAGCTTTAGAACTTTATCAAGAGTACGACGACCCAGAAGGAGAAGCCTTCTGCCTATGGGCCTTGGGAGGTTTACTCAGGGCAGAGGGAGAACTTTTGAGAGCGAAGGAGGTCTTTGAAGATGCTGTCTTCCTTTTCGAACAATTAGAGGACGATAAAGGAAAGGCGTATTGTTATTGTGGGCTAGGAGGACTGACTCGTGTTATGGGCAAATACGATCAATCTTTTTACTATTACAAAAATGCCAATCAATTATTTGAAAAATGTGACGATTTATTTGGTATGGCATATTCGTATTGTGGCATAGGCAATGCCTATAGGTTGAAAGAGAAGTATGAAGAAGCCCTTGCATATTTTGACAAAGCCACAACTTTATATAAAGAAATAGGAGATAAAGTATCATTTGCATGGACAGTATGGTCAAAAGCAAATACTTATAAAATGTTACTTGCCTTAGAAAGAGGGCAAGAGGAACTAATTAAAGCAGAAGAGCTATTTGAAGAAACCAAAGACAGAAGAGGCTTGATATTGTGTAAACTCAATCATGCTGAAATATTAAAGCTTAAAGGGGAAGATAATAAAGCAATAATTTTATGGAGGGAAGCTAAAGAAATGGTATCAAATTCGCCGTTTAAATTAGAACAATGCCATGTTGAGTTATATCGATATCTCATGGAAAACAATCAAGACGAAGGAGTTTTTTTTGATATAATAAAAATGTACAAAAAACTTGGATCTGAGTGGTTGAAGTCAAAGGTTTGGTTTCCCATTAACTTGCCATGATTAGGATAGGGGTGATATCAGATACCCATTTACAGCGAGTTAATGAGCATTTCAAGAACTTGGTCCAAAAGTATCTCGATGCTTGTGACTATCTGTTTCACGCAGGTGACTTTGTAACTATTGAGGTATTAGAATACTTAAAGGATTTCATGAAGGATAATCTCATGGCTGTGTGTGGGAACATGGACAGAGGTGAACTTCAGTCGGTTTTGCCTAGGACGTGCGTATGTGAGTTTGAGGGTGTGAAGATAGGATTGGTTCATGGTTGGGGACCGCCTCAAGGGATTGAGGGGCGCCTTTTGGATTTATTTAAAGGGCAAGGGGTTAGGATCATTGTGTTTGGCCATACGCATGCTCCTGCCAATTTCGAGAAAGAAGGAGTGATGTTCTTTAACCCAGGTAGTCCTACCGAT
Source organism: uncultured Thermodesulfobacteriota bacterium (assembly GCA_964611295.1). GTDB lineage: Bacteria > Desulfobacterota > B13-G15 > B13-G15 > B13-G15 > B73-G16. The sequence goes on from CAZSWV010000002.1 coordinate 62,886, forward strand.
AAGGTTTACGCAAAGGTGAACACAATCGGCATCCTGAAACTTGAAAAGGGTAAAGTGGAAGGGGAAATCGTGGAGGTAAAGGGGTAGGTTGTATATCTCCAAAGGCCTTTCTTCTTCCTCTGTGCCTCAAGATAGGCTTCTGTAAGGGTAATCCTATACTTTTCATTGGGAGGGATAACCAAAAGTAGGGCATATCCCTCTCGCAGTAAGGTCTCGTTGACCATCCTGCCGTCTGGGAGCCAAGCGTATGCCAATATACGGCCGTATCGGTCCTTCTTTTCCACGTCATACTCCAATTGCAGTCTAGTGCCAGGGGGTGTTAAGCTCTCCAAAAATTCCTTTGCCTCCTTACCAGCCTTAAGGACTCTTTCGACCGAACCGAAATACTTCAGCTGTAGCTCCACTCGTCGATTTAAAACCGCCTCAGGGGCATCCACCCCCAAAAGCCTCACCCGAAATCCGTCAGCACAAAGGATAGTGTCACCATCCACTATTTCACTAACCACACAATGCTGCTTGTGATAACGTTGAAAAATTAGTAGGGCCCCCAATAGGACTCCGAAAAGCAACCACAACCCCTTGGACTTTCGCTTCCTCATTCTAGTTCGCATAAGAAATATTATGTAAACTTAATTTTAGCGCCTTGCCAAAATTGAAAAGATCACGCTTAACAAAAGGCTTAGCAAAAGGCAAGTCACAATTGGGAAATAAAAGAAGAAGTTTTCTCTTTTGACAATTATATCACCTGGGAGTTTTCCTATAAAAGGAATCTTAGGCACGAATAAAAAGGCACAACCTACAAGGATTAAGATCGTTCCTAATATTAGGAAGAGTTTGCCTATTTCACCTATCGCACCCATTTTTCTCACCTCCAGCTTCTCAGTTGTTTCCAAAACCTTTCTTTTTCACTGAAAATACAACCACAGTAAGGTTGTCTATATAGACCAAGGCGTTTTGATTCCTCTATGCCTTCCTTCCAGCCTATCCTAAAATCCCTTTCTAAAAAGGGCACTTTATAAACCTCAGCCATTTTCCTACCCACTTCGATTATCTTCTCGTATTTTTGGTACTTACTGTAAAGCAACGTTGTAGTAAATGCGTCGAATCCCTTCCTTAAAGCTGTACAAGCCGTCTCTTCAAGCCTCATCCAATAACATATCTCACACCTTTGCTCTTTTTTGGAAAACACCGCCTCTAGGAACCTTTCGAGTCCATACTCATCTTCCCATATGATTTCCAAGCCGACTTTCGAGACGTACTCCTTAAGCGTCTCGCGCCGCCTTATGTATTCTAAGGCAGGATGGATGTTTGGATTATAAAAGAAACCGACTACTTCATGCCCTTCTTCTCTCAATACCTTCAAAGGGTAGATAAGGCAATTAGCACAACAGATATGAATCAAGATTCTCATTTTAGTCTTTTTCTACTTTGATGCCCTCCTCTATTGCCGCTTGAGCTGCAGCGAGTTTGGCTATGGGTACTCGCAAAGGCGAACAACTCACGTAATCCAAACCGATACGATGACAGAATTTTACAGAATGAGGCTCTCCTCCATGTTCGCCACATATCCCAAGCTTTAGATCGGTTCGCACACTACGCCCCTTTTGAGCCGCAATGGCCATAAGTTGCCCTACCCCGTTCACATCAAGTCTGGCAAAAGGATCATACTCCCAAATGGACTTTTCCAAATAAACCCTAAGGAACTTGCCTGCGTCATCTCTACTAATTCCAAACACTGTTTGAGTCAAATCGTTTGTTCCGAAGGAGAAGAATTCGGCCACTTGTGCGATCTCATCTGCCACGAGGGCTCCCCGTGGTACCTCTATCATTGTGCCTATTTTATATTGGATTGATACACCGTAGCGTTTAAAGACTTCTTGCGCCACTTTATCGATTATTTCCTTCTGATCCCTTAGTTCGTTCACGTGTCCCACTAAGGGCACCATGATCTCGGGTTTGACATCTATTCCGTCTTCCAATTTCACTTCACATGCTGCTTCAAAAATGGCGCGCGCTTGCATTTCGGTGATCTCAGGATAGGTGATGCCTAACCTACACCCCCTATGCCCCAGCATGGGGTTGGCTTCCTTTAAGGTTTCAACTTTAGTTTTAAGTTCCTCAGGGGAAATGCCTAATTTTGATGCTACTTCCTTTATTTCTTGTTCTGTATGGGGTAAAAACTCATGCAGAGGGGGATCCAGTGTCCTTATCGTTACAGGCAATCCACCCATGACCCTGAATATCTCCTTGAAGTCCTCTTTCTGCATAGGCAATAGTTCAGCTAAGGCTTCCTCACGACTTTTTCGATCGTGGGCCAGGATCATCTTTCTCATAGAATATATCCTTTCGCCCTCGAAGAACATGTGTTCGGTTCGGCAAAGGCCTATCCCTTCGGCTCCAAAGGCGAGTCCTAAAGCCGCTTGTTCAGGTCTGTCAGCGTTTACCCTTACCTTTAACCTACGCTTCTTGTCGGCCCAGCGCATGAGCTTATCAAAGATTTGATATTGCAAAGATGCCTCTGGGCTTAGTCTTTTTTCCACTAAGACCTGAAGTACCTCCGAAGGCTTTGTGGTGACTTTGCCCAAAATTACTTCACCTGTTGTGCCGTCTATTGATAAGTAATCGCCTTCCTTCACCACATGCCCGTTTACTTCCATCTGTCGTTTACCGTATTCGATCTTTAAAGCCTCACACCCAACTACGCAAACCTTACCCATTTGCCTAGCAACCAACGCAGCATGTGAGGTCATACCACCACGTGAAGTCAAAATCCCTTGGGCCACACTCATGCCCCTGATATCCTCAGGAGATGTTTCAACCCTTACTAGTAACACAGGCTCCCCTTGCTGGGCCCAAATTTCAGCATCTGAAGGGAAAAAGACCACACGCCCTGTAGCAGCTCCAGGCCCCGCTGGAAGGCCTTTTGCTACCACCCTACCCTCTTTTCTGGCTTTTTCCTTCTCATCAGGGTCAAAAATCGGACGTAGAAGTTGGTTTAATTGATCGGGCTCTATCCGTAACAAGGCCTCTTCTTCCTTCAATATCCCTTCTTCCACCATATCGACAGCAATCCTCATTGCTGCTAAACCCGTCCTTTTGCCAGATCGCGTTTGCAGTATCCATAATTTTCCTCTTTCAACAGTAAATTCTACATCTTGCATATCTTTGAAGTGGCGCTCTAACAACTTACAGTATCTCTCTAACTCCTTATATACTTCTGGCATTGCTTCTTCAAGAGAAAGCATATCTTCTCTAAGTTTCTGTTGTTTATTAATAGGCTGAGGAGTACGGATACCAGCAACAACATCTTCTCCTTGCGCATTTGGCAAATACTCTCCATACAATCTGTTTTCACCTGTTGCAGGGTCTCTAGTGAATACCACACCTGTACAAGAGTCAAATCCCATATTACCAAAAACCATTGCTTGAACGGTAACAGCGGTACCTAATTCATCGGATATATCGTTAAGTCTCCTATAAGCAATCGCGCGAGGGTTATTCCATGATCTGAAAACTGCCCCTATTGCGTTCCAGAGTTGTTCTTCTGGGTCTTGAGGGAACTCTATACCTTTTCTACGTCTGATTTCATCTTTGAAAGCAGCTATTACCTCTTTTAGGTCTTCTACAGTAAGTTCATGATCGTATTTGACTCCTTTTCTTTTCTTCATTTGTTCCATGATGGCTTCAAAAGGATCTACCTCGTCTTTTTCCTCAGGTTTAAGTCCTAGGACTACATCGCCGTACATTGCGATCAAACGTCTATAACAGTCGTAAGCGAACCTTTCATTACCCGTGAGTAAAGCAAGGCCTTCTACAGTTTGATCGTTCAATCCTAAGTTCAAAACAGTGTCCATCATACCGGGCATGCTGATAGGGGCACCTGACCTTACCGATACTAAAAGGGGATAACGGGGATCTCCAAACTTTCTACCCACCGTTTCCTCTATTTTAGACAAGGCAGCTTTTACCTCTTCTTTTAAGCCTTTAGGATAAGCTCCGCCGTTGGCGTAGTAAAAACGGCAAACCTCCGTTGTGATCGTAAAACCAGGAGGTACTGGTATTCCTAAATTAGTTAACTCTGCCAGGTTTGCACCTTTTCCGCCCAGTAGGTCCTTCATTTTTGCATTACCTTCAGCCTTCCCTTTTCCAAAGAAGTAAACTAATTTGGACATGTTTTTCCCTCCTAAGAGATGTCAATATCTCTATAAACAATCTTAACACATATGCGAATATAACCAAAATACCCTTTATGTGAAGACACGCAAACAAGCAACGAAGCGTCCTTTTTCTGTCCCTTTTAAAAACGGTACTTCATTTTTACATCTCTCTATTCTTTCCGGACAACGATGATAAAAGGCACAACCTTCAGAAATACCTTTAAAATTCATTGGTTCCTCGTTAAGAAATGGGATAGACAAACTTTTAGAGCCCAATTTCAAAACAGATGCCAGAAGCCCCTTTGTATAGGGATGAAGAGGTGATGTGAGGATTTCTCTTTTTGGCCCAAATTCAACGATTTTACCTAAATACATAACTGCGATTCGGTTCGCTATGTACTCTATTATTCCTATGTCATGAGAAATGAATAGATACGTCAATTGCATTTTTTCTTTCAGTTCTATAAACAACTTCAATATTTGAGCCTGGACAGAAACATCCAAAGCACTTAAAGGTTCATCAGCGATTATGAATTCAGGATCTAATATTATGGCTCTTGCTATAGCAATTCTCTGGCGTTGTCCTCCACTGAACTCATGGGGATATTTGTCAAGCACTTCTGGTGAAAGGCCGACTTTTTCAAGCACTTCTTCTATTTTTTCTTTACGCAATTTTTTATCGTTATAAAGGTTATGTATTTTTAAAGGTTCTTCAAGAATTTTAAGGATTTTTTTTCTAGGATTTAAGGAATCAAAAGGGTCTTGGAATATTATTTGGGTTCTTTTTCTGATAAATTTCAATTCGGGATCGCTAAGAGAAGTTAGGTTTATACCGTCGTAAATTATTATACCTTCGTCGGGCTCTTCTAATCTTAAAAGCAGTTTCGCCAATGTTGATTTGCCACAACCTGATTCGCCAACAAGTCCTAATGTTTCTCCTTTCTTGATATACAAATCCACTCCATCTATTGCACGTATTCTATCATGGATTCCCCATATACCTTTCCTAAGGATATAAGTTTTCTTTAAACCTTTAGCCTCTATCAGAATCTGCATGAAGCCAACATCTGATCTCTCTATCGTCAAGCTTTATCTTCGGTGGAACTTTTGTTTTGCATATATCCTCAGCTACTCCACATCTTGGATGAAAATAACACCCTGCGATCTTTTCAAAGGGCGAAGGTAAGCTACCGGGAATAGGTCTTAAAGGCTTTGAAGGCTCTACAGGTAAAGACTCCAATAACCCTTTTGTATATGGATGTAATGGATTTGACAAAACAACTTCTGTAGGACCGCTTTCTACTATTGTGCCCATATACATAACCGATACAAAATCAGCTATATACGAAACTAACGCCAAATTGTGTGTGATTAAAATCATAGTTAAATTTCGTTCTTTTACCAATTGATATAAAAGGTCTATAATCTGAGCTTGAATGCTAACATCAAGAGCTGTAGTGGGTTCATCGGCAATTAGCAATTTTGGCTCTCCTGCTAATGCTAATGCAATCATTACTCGTTGTTTCATCCCACCGCTTAACTGATGAGGATAACTTCTATATACAAGAATAGGGTTAGAAAAGCCTACGTTAGCCAATAATGCGAGAGCCTTTTCACAAGCTTCATTCTTTTTAAACCCATGATGAATTATTAGTGTTTCTATCAACTGTTCTCCAATACTTAAAACAGGATTTAATGCTCTTGAAGGTTCTTGAAATATCATAGAGATCTCTTTTCCTCGCATTTTTTGTAAAGTTTCTTCAGGAAGTTCCAGGAGGTTACAGCCTTCGTAAAGCACTTCTCCAAATACTTTACTGAAAGGTGGCAAAATTTTTAAAATAGATAAAGCCGTCATAGTTTTACCACATCCGGATTCGCCAACGAGGGCTAATATGCGTCCTTCCTTCACTTGGAAACTTACACCGTTCAATACTTGTAAGTAGCCCCTTGGAGTAAGGAGTTGGGTTCTGAGGTTTTTTACTTCTAACAGCGTCATCTTTTAAGTTTTGTTCCAATCCAAATTATAACTGATATAATAAGCAGTATAATAGTTAAAGTTAACATAAGCTGAATGTTTACAGGTGTCCTTTTTGTGTCTTTCTCAAATTTTTTATAAAGCACTTCAAGATTATTTGTTAAGAATATTTGTTTCTCTATCTCTTTTTTGACATCACCTAAGAGTCTGTTCATCACTTCTGATTGCCATCCGTCCTTAGAAGGAAGCAAAAGAGGTTTATAGAACTTCAAAAAATAATAAGCAATCAGGTATGCATCTGCATTTTTGATTTCGTCAAGTTTAAAATGTGAGTTATCAACTAGCCATTTAGAAAATGCAACCATATTCAAATCGACTTTTTCGCCGAAGTTTTTTGTTGACATTCTCCTTATTTCAAAAGGTTTTGAGGTAATCATCAACCTTAAGATATTCTGGGTTTCTTTGATTTCATTTTCCATATCGCTACGTCTTCTTTCCTGTAACAATTTAGAAAGGGTTAGTAAAATTTTAGTAGAAGGTGGCCATTGAAATTTCCTTCCTGTTTTAATTTGTGAAATCAAATTTGAAGCAGCTAGTTGAATGGCGACAAGCTTATAGGCTAAAAGGAAAAAGGTTTCGTCTGTAAGCTCAACGGATAAAAGGGATATCTGAGAAGGTTCATCAAAAGCCTTGGAGAGCGGGGGTACAGATCTTTCTTGGAGATTATATTCGCTAGCATGTGAAGGAATAATTTCAAGCAGATGGAAGATTATCAGACAAAACCAAAACCACATCTTCTAACCCCAGTGGACCTATCTTTCTTAAAAGCCCTTAATAATACTATCAAAAAACATAAGCAAGCAAAGGCTTGAGGAAGGGGGTAAAATTCTGATAAAAACAAATGGGGCTTCCGCTTTTTAAATTTCAGGTTGGGGGAGAAGGATATGAAACCGTTCGAAAAATGGATAGAAGAAGTGGCTTCACTTACTTGTCCCAAGGAGATCCACATTTGCGACGGTTCCGAGGAAGAAGCGGTGTGGATGATAAAAAAAGGAATGGAAGAAGAAAGAATAAATGGCAACCCCGTGTTTTATGAGTTAAATCAAAAAACATGGCCTACTGCTTATTTGCACAGAAGCCATCCCACAGATGTCGCCAGAACAGAACATCTTACATTTGTCTGTCACCCTGAGAAAGATTTAGCCGGACCCAATAATAACTGGATGGATCCTGTAGAAGCAAAGCAGATACTTACTAGGCTTAGCAAGGGATGTATGCGCGGACGAACTATGTATGTACTGCCTTATGCAATGGGTAACTTAGATTCACCTTTTTGTAAATTATGTATTCAAGTAACGGATATAAGTTATGTAGCAGTCAGTATGCGTATTATGACCCATATGGGCAAGGACGTACTCGAAAAGATAGGGAATAGGGATGACTTCGTAAAAGGTATACATTCGATTGGTGATCTAGACCCTACGCGACGATACATAATGCATTTTCCTCAGGAAAACCTTGTGTGGAGTATAGGTTCAGGTTACGGCGGAAACGCTCTGCTTGGGAAGAAATGTTTTTCCTTACGGATAGCCTCTTGGCTTGGTTTTAAGGAAGGTTGGTTAGCTGAACATATGCTTATGATTGGTGTTGAGGATCCTGAGGGTAAGATCTACTACATATGTGGGGCCTTCCCTTCTGCATGTGGAAAGACAAACCTTGCCCTCCTAGAGTCGCCTTTGGCAGGTTACAAGGTTTGGACGTTAGGTGACGACATTGCGTGGTTAAGGATAGGAGAAGATGGACGTCTTTACGCCATGAACCCTGAAACGGGCTATTTCGGTGTAGCTCCTGGTACTTCATGGAAGACCAACCCAAACATGATGCGCACGCTGAAGGCTGCTAAATTCTTCCCTACCCTTTTCACTAACGTTGCGCTTGCTCCAGATACAAACGAACCCTTTTGGGAAGGTCTAGGGGAATTTCCACAGAAGCTTCTCGACTGGCAAGGGAATCCGTGGGATCCCTCAAAGCCTTTCGCTGCTCACCCTAATTCTCGTTTTACGGTTTCCATCTTCAATACCCCTACCCTTTCTCCAGAATTTTTTAACCCAAAAGGAGTTCCAGTTTCAGCTATTATAGTCGGCGTTCGTAGAAGCGACACAATCCCCTTGGTGGTGGAGGCCTTTGATTGGAAACACGGGGTATTCTTAGGAGCTAGGATGGGTTCTGAGATAACAGCTGCTGCACAAGATTTAAAAACAGGAACAGTAAGGAGAGATCCTTTTGCAATGCTTCCTTTTTGTGGTTACAATATGGCAGATTACTTCGCTCATTGGCTAGATATTGGTAAAAAGATAAAGCATCCTCCTAAGATATTCGCTGTAAATTGGTTTAGGAAATCTCAAGATGGACGTTATTTGTGGCCTGGTTTCGGGGAAAACATCCGCATCCTCAAATGGATTATCGATAGGGTGAACGGAAAAGTAGAAGCACGTGAAACCCCTATAGGGCTAGTGCCTTACCCAAAAGACATATTAACCGAAGGTTTGGACTTAGAAGAAAAGGCTTTAGAAGAAGCACTTCGCGTAGATAAAAAAGAGTGGCAAAAAGAAGTAGAGGAGATCAAAAATTTCTTCTCACTTTTCGGTGAACGATTACCTTTTGAACTTCATGAGGAGCTTAGGAAACTGGAAGATAAAATTAAAAAATTATAACACAAAACTTTATAAAGCAGATTTCATGGCCTTCACAGGACATAAACGAACGCATTGCTCACATGCTACACAGTTTTCCGGTTCAAAAGTAACGACCATATCAGGAGGTTTAACTTTTAAGGCACTTGTAGGGCATACTGCAATACATGCACCGCAATGAACACAGCTGTTATCATCTCTCATAATGTCATGTTCGATTGGTTCAACAATAACACCTTTTGAAAGAAGGTATTGAACGCCTTCATGAAAGTTTTCCTCAGTCCCAGCGAGTTCTAAAACCATTAATCCTTCTTGTTTTGGAAGTATTATAGCTTTTAATATATTAAATTCTAGGTTAAAATCACTAGCAAGTCTATAAACGATTGGCTTATTCCATGTTTGTGAAGTAAAACGAAGGACTATCTTTTTTTTGTATAGCATTTATAGTACCTCCAATTTATAATTTCCCCATATCCCTATTTTGTCATTCATGATAATTAAAATTCCCTTAATGCCTTCTATGTTTTTCCCATATGAAATTGCTGCCTTTATATCTCGATCTTCTCTCACTTTGTTTCCCAAAGCGGTTGCCACTGCATCTGCAAGGGCACAAGATGAAGAAATGACACAAACCGCGTCTGCCTTCCCAAAACTTATCGAATGTCCTACTGTTCCTGAGGAAGTACACACTCCGACAGTTTCCCCTGGGGGGATTTCGATGGCTAACCGCATGCTTAACGGGGAAGAGCCCGCAAAAACCGCCACGCGCCTCTTTTTCAAAGTTTTTATAAATATATCGCCTCCGTTCTCGATTATGAATTCTTCGGAAAGCTCGGATAACCTTTTACCCACCATTTCGTTCAAAGCGCCTGCTACAGAAGCCATAGGCCCTACTTGTGCCCTTTGAGCTGTTTCCATCATCAACCGGATCAGTGGAGGAGCACATTCGTCAATTGGCAGGGGGGTAAGAGAAGTAAGAAAATGAGGATTCTCACAAATATAGTCTTCCAATTGTTTTCTTAAGTCTAAAACAATTTCAAAAACCTCATTATAAAAATTATCAGAAGCCGCTATCCATAAATCTGTTTCCTTTACACGCACTTCAAATGTGTAAAGGTCTTTTGGTGCCATTACATTGCGATAATGCCTTACTTGCATTTTAATTTTTTCGCTATGTAAGGTACTAACCCGCCTTCTTCAATTAGATCAAGCATAAATTTAGGTAGTGGTTTGACTTTAAGGGTAATTTTTTTTGTCATATTTTCAATTATTCCGTTTTTAACATCCACTGATAAAACATCTCCCTCATTTACATTAAATACTGCTTCTGGACATTCTAAAAGCACAAGACCTACGTTAAAAGCATTACGATAAAATATCCTTGAAAAACTGCTGGCTATGACACATGGTATACCCAGTGCTTTAATGGCTATAGGAGCATGTTCTCGAGATGAACCGCATCCAAAGTTTTTACCTGCCACTATTATATCACCTTTGTTTACCTCTTTTGAAAAGTTAGGTCTTATTGGCTCCATACAATGCCTGGCAAGCGAATCTGGATCAGTGGTATTAAGATACCTTGCAGGTATTATGATATCTGTGTCTATATCATCGCCAAATTTCCAAGCCTTCCCCAAAAACTTCATTTTTTTTCCTCCCTTTAAGGTTTTAATAGATAAAGTAACTCTTTAAGGTTAAGGATGCTCTTATCGTTTAGCCTATTGTGACGTGATATTAGTAAAGTGTTCATTCCTATAGAAGATGGTATTATGTGATCGAATTTCTTATGATCACCCACATGTATTACCTCATCAGCATCTACATTAAAAATACGACATATTTCTTTAAATACGCCCGGTGATTTTGCTTCTCCCAAATCGCTTACAGTGGATATTATTCGAGAAAAGTAAGTTTTAATTCCTGCTTCTTCTATTTCAATTTCTAAAAATTCACGAGAAGCGTTAGATAGAAGCACAAGTTTGAATTTTGAAGCCAACTGCTTTAGCACATTTTGTGTTTCGGGATAGGGTTTAACTAAATGCTTGTGCTTTAGAAGGAGTTCCCTTGGAGATCCTGGAATGCCGAGCTCTTTGAACCAGAAATCCAATTTATACCATCTTACGTCTTCTTCCCCGATTTGGTTATACATATTGATCAAGATTTTTTGGGCTATCTCTTGTGAAACACCTTCGGTTTGGGACAGGAGCTTGCTCATCCCGTGAAGCCATATGGCATCAGCAAAGGAGAAATCTACCAGAGTACCATCTAAGTCAAAACTGATCACTCTGATCCTTTTAGGAAACCGCGACATGGGGACACCGCAGAGGAGGTACTTCCATTTTGGTTATAAAAACTTAAACCACTTGGCCTATAACCTTCAAGATCCAGTGTAATGTACTTGTAACCCACCTCTTTAAGGACTTTTGATATTTCTTTTCTTTTATTAAGCACAAAAAGAAAAGATTCAGGATGGACTTCTATACGCACAACATCTCCATGTTCTCTTATCCTGAAAAAGGGCAAACCGAATTCTTTTAAAGCCTTTTCTGCTTTTCCCACCCTAGTGAGGACCTCAATCGTCAATTTTGTGCCAAACGGGATCCTAGTGGCCAAACAGGCAGAGGACGTTTTATTCCAGTTTTGGAGTCCTTTGTATCTTGCAAGTTCTCTGATCTCCTCTTTGGTAAAACCTACTTCGATTAAAGGACTTCTTATGCCAAGTTCTTTCAAAGCTTTCAGTCCGGGCCTATAATCTGATAAATCATCATAATTAGATCCTTCCAACAACCATTTGTAGTTTTTTGCTCTAGTTGTTTCTTTCAATTTTGAAAAGCGGACCAATTTACACCAATAGCATCTATCAGGATTATTTTCCTTGATGTTTTCATGTTCAAGTTCATTTAATTCAATTATTTCCCAATTTACATTAAGGTTTTTCGCTATATTTTCAGCCTCCTGGATTTCATCTTTAAGGTGTAAAGGAGAAGAAATTGTTATTGCTAATACGTTTTGGTTGCCTAAAGTGTCAAGAGCCACTTTCAATAAAAAACTACTATCTACACCTCCAGAAAAAGCGATAGCAACCTTTTTCATTCCTTTAAGGAGTAGGTAAAGCCTTTTTAGTTTTTCTTCTGCTTCCATTTTGACATCCAGGAACCATGGTTTATAGTCTACGAAGATTATTATATACTATTTCTTTGCCATGAAGATAGCCGTTGCGTTAAGTGGGGGTGTTGACAGCTTTGTATGTGCACTTTTGCTTAAGCTAAAGGGGTATGAGGTATTCGGCCTCTATATGCAATTGAGTGAATTTCATCAAGCTGAACAAGCCCAAAAGGCAGCAGAATTATTGGGCATTCCCCTTATAGTTTTGGATTACAGAGAAGAGTTTACAAGATTGATAATCGAGCCCTTTTTATCGGCTTACCTTGTGGGTAGAACTCCCAATCCATGTGTTATGTGCAATGAGTTAATTAAATTTGATATATTAAAAAATAAAGCTTTAGAAATGGGAGCAGAGTTTTTTGCCACAGGGCATTATGTAAGATTAAAAAACGACAAAGGTATGAATGTAATTCTGAGAGCAGTTGATAGTAACAAAGATCAGTCTTATTTTCTTCATAGATTAGGGCAAAAGCATTTGGAAGGCGTTATTTTTCCGTTGGGCAATTTGGAGAAAGAAGAAGTTTATAAAATAGCTCAAGAATATGGATTCAAAGCAGTAAAGAGCCGTGATGTTTGTTTTATAAAAGGCAATTATAGAGATTTTATAAAGATGCATGTTGACGACAGTAAAGTAAAGAAGGGTCCTATAATAGATCTTAAAGGTAATATCCTTGGGTGGCACGAAGGCGTTCATTTGTTCACAGTAGGGCAAAGGCATGGATTAGGTATAAAAGCCCCAAAGGCCTATTACGTGGTGAAAATAATCGATGACAAGGTTGTTGTAGGAGATGAAAAAGACCTGTTAGCCAAAAAGGTCATGGCAACTCAAGTTAACTGGATAAGAGGATATCCACCTGCAAAAATTTTCTGGGCCGAAGGACAAATCAGATATAGACAAAAGGCGTCTCCATGTAAAGTAGAAGTTAGAGGGGAAGAAATCTTTTGTGAATTTTTAACACCTCAAAAAGCTATAACACCAGGTCAAGCTTTAGTGCTCTATGCAGGCTGTGAACTTTTAGGTGGAGGATGGATAAGCGACAGCTTGTGAATTATTTTTTTACGTATTCTGCTGCATTTTCACCAGCAATGCGTCCTGAGTTAACAGCAAACCCCATGGTATTTCCAGGAAGTATAAACACATAAGTATCAGCATTAATTGTATTAGCATCTGTTCCTGCAGCGTACAATCCTTTTATCAATTGATTGTCTTTGTCAACCACTTCGCACTTATAGTTGATACTTATTCCCCCTAAACTTCCATATCCGCCTAAAGCTAACTTGCCTGCGTAAAATTTCGGTTTCTTAATAGGTCTTAGGTAACGTGTGTTTTTATTAAAATCTGGGTCAAAACCTTTTTCACAATAATAATTGTACTTTTCCAATTGTTCTTTTAAACCATCCATGTCTATGCCGGTTTTCTCTGCTAACTCTTCTATAGAATCGCAAATAAATATTACGTCTTTTATTCCTCTTTTAAAGCAGTTTTCGATTAAAATTTCAAAGTTATTCAATTTAAAAAATGGAAAAGGTACATGAATAAAATCAAATCCTACATTTTCCATATGCTGTTTTATGTTTTCGTCAAATATCATATAGGCTATTTTATTGGGCTGATTGAATATAGCATTGGCTACAAAAGTGGAATTGAAAATAATCCCCTCGTTTATGAATCGTTGACCTTTTAAATTTACGAGTAAATGTGGTTGTCGAAAAGCCTCGGCTAATTGAGGATGTACTTCCCCTGGCATTATGTAGATCAATTGCATAGTAATTTTTGTAGGTTTTGCACCTATTTCCCATGCCATGCGGATGCCATCTCCGTCTATACCCGCTACCCTGAAGGAAAATAGGTCTTTGCCCCATTCCAAGCCAGTATGTTGTTTGATCATATGGGGATTATTACCGCATCCTCCTGTAGCGATTATCACTGCTTTAGCCTTTACCATTATTTCGCCGTCTTGATTTTCAGCCACACATCCTGTGATTTTATCCTTTTCTTTTACAAGACGTTTAACAGGCGTGTTAAAGTAAAATTGCACTCCGAGCTTTTTCGCATAAAGGGTCATCTTTTTAAACATATTCGCAGCACAGCCAGGTCCTCCACCAGGTTTTACTATATGCCAAGTTGGCCACCCTCCTGGGAAATATGCCATTGGTTCTAGGAATTCAACTCCCATACTTTCAAGCCATTCTATTGTATCCGCAGACTTTTCTATGTAGGTTCTGACTAAAAGGGCATCAACACGCCAGTGGGTAAATTCCATAAACACTCTAAAAGCGTCTTCTTTAGAAGGTCCCATTTGACGTAATTTCTGATGTCTGCTTTCAACGGCAAATAACCCCATTCCCATATTTCCAGTTCCGCCAGTAGTTTTACCTTTTTCAAATACAGACACCTGAACCCCTTTTTCAGCAGCTGCAATGGCAGCACTTAGCCCTGCTGCACCAGCTCCAATTACTGCTACATCAGTTTCAATCGTACGCATCTTTTTCCTCTTTTAATATTCAGCCCAAAATTTGATATTTGGGATACGTAACCTACTATCACATTGCAAACACCGACTAGCTTCCCTTTTAACTTCCTCTTCAGATGTTTCTTCTTTGATATCTACCCTAGGAAGGTTTGCAAATTCTGGAATTTTTGCAAAAACAAATTTAGGTACCCTTTCTATATCCCTAAAGGGTATTTTTATCCCTAAATACTTGGCTATTGCGTAAGCAGCTTTTCTACCTTGACCGCAAGCATCTGATACACTTCTCATGCCATATACGACATCTCCACACGCAAAGACTCCCTCTTTTGATGTAAGGAAAGTATGAGGATCTATTTCCAATGTGCCATTGTTTTTTATCTTTAACCCAAAACTATCAGGGACTTCTGGCAATTGTCCAATGGCAAAAATAACGGTGTCACAAATAACCTTCACTGTTTCTTTCTGAGGATACAACACCTTTATCTCTCCGTTTTCAAAAAGAAACCCCTCTATTTTTTGGAATATCATTTCCCATTTATGGTTTTTTGCTATGATTTCCTTTAAATACAGTCGCGTATTAATTTTCACCTCTTTTGATTCTAATGCCTCTATTTCTTCCCTTCCCCATGTAAGCTCAGTTTTATCTTCTAAGCAGAATAGACTTACCGCTTTTGCTCCCAATCTTTTGGCAGTGAGGGCACAATCTACAGCTGATAGCCCTCCACCTATTACCACCACGCTATCGCCTATTGTGAATTTTTCGCCTAAATTGAATTTTCTTAGAAAATCAACAGCCGTGTACAGCCCAGCAAGCCCCCGTGGAACACCTTTAGGCCATACGGGTTTGTTTGCCCCTATGGCTATAAGGATTGCTGAGAAGCCCTGTTCTTTTAAAGTTTCTAATTCCAAAACTTCGTGATTCAATTTAACATCTACCCCTGAACGGATTATAGCCTCAATTTCAGAATCAAGTATTTCACGAGGTAACCTAAAATAAGGAATGGCCACCCTCATCATTCCTCCTAGCGATACCTCCTTCTCAAATACGGTTACTTCAAGATTTAACTTAGTTAAAAAGTAAGCTGCAGTAAGTCCTGAAGGTCCTCCTCCTATTATTGCGATCTTTTTCTTTTTATTCCCTACGCGTGGAATTCTCTTCTTGTTTTCATGGTTTACATTTAACGTTTCGTCTAACATCTTAAGGGCGTAAAATTTAAGCCCTTTTATAGCAACTGATTCATTAACGTAGCCTCTTCTGCAACTTTTTTCACATGGACGATGACAAATATAAGAAAGTACTCTTGAAAAAGGGCTTTTATCTTTAAGTACTTTTACAGCTTTATAATAATTACCTTCTTTTATATGCCTTATGAACTCTGGAATATTAATCTCTAAAGGGCACGCTTCTTTACACGGTGTACTTTTTTTCTTTATATTTTGGATTGGCGTTTCTTTTTCTCTTATTGCAGCAGTAGGACATACTTCTACACAAGTACCACAGAAAATGCACCCTTCCTCTTTCAACGTTTTTCCAGAGTTGGTATACACATATTTATACCCATCTGTTTCTTTTACATCAAGTACGCCAATCCCTCTTAGTTCCCTGCATGCACGTACACATCTTTTACAAACTACACACTTTGTAGGTTCAAATAATATCAAAGGGTTCTCATCAATTACAGGAAGAGGCTTTACAGGATAAGTCAGCAGTTCTTCTTGATTAACTCCAATAAACTGTTTTAAAGATTGCAATTCGCAGTTTAGATACTTGGGACAACCTATGCATTCATGAGGGTGACCTTTTAATAATTCTGTGAGTTTCTTTTTACGTATTAAATAAATTTCTTCATCGTTTGTCAAGATGGACATGTTCTCTTGAACTTGGATACTACAGGAATTCTGTAATCCATCTATCCCTTTTATTTTAACTACACAAAGTCCACACTCTTCAATAGTAGAAACAATTGGGTGATAACATAAGTGTGGTATATAAATGCCCGCACTTAGCGCTGCCTCAAGTACTGTTGTTCCCTCATAAGTTTCGATTATATTACCATCAATCAGCAATTTAACTCTTCGCCTGTTGGGCATATCTTATCTTGTCTCCTTTGTGTTCAATGCGGAAACAGAAAAAGGGATTTGCGTTTGGGTCCTTTACTACTTGCCATATCTTAAATAAAGAGGGAAGGAAACGTCCTAGATTTGTCATTTCCTCTCTGCTGTGTTTCATCCACGCTTTTATTGTCTCAGGAGCTTCTGGGATTAAAGAAATAGCATATGAAGTACCTCGAACTCCGAAATCGGTTTTTTCCCATTGATGAATTCTATAGGAAATAGGTGGATTATCTTCTCGGAAATCCGCTTCGGTAAGTGATATACATGCAGCCACAAGGACATGGTCGTACTTAAGGAGCCCTTTAAGATCGTCTGATAAATTTGAAACGTCTTCCCACCTTATGTAAGGGGTTATCTCGTTACCATCCCAAACTTGAGGAGCTACATGAATAGCCCCAATTACGGAATGGCCTACCGGTTTTTTGATCCACTCGAAGCCTTTGTGGTCCTTGGGATGCCAAAGGAGGAAACCTTTATCCAAGTTACAGAACCACCAATCAAGCATTTCAGCTGTAATGCCTTTCAATTTCCAGGAGACTGAAGGCCATTTTCCTTCATCTTTCATGTTTCAACTCCTTTTTACTTTTTGCTTTTAAATCTCGATCACCATAATCCTGTAGGAGGACCTCCCCCTGGAAGCCCTAATCGTTCGGTCCATGTCATGAGACTTATCTTCCAACGTCCTTTCTCTCGTACGTATTCATTGCGATAGTAACCTTGCACCCAAAATAGCGATTGACCTGTTCTCGGGTACATGTACATCAGGTAAAGAAGCCACCTTCCTTTCGCTTTATCACCACTTACCTCAATTATAGGATGCACTACAAAGTCCCCTTCTTTGCCTGCATGGGTTTTTGAAAGTTCTTCTTTAAACCATCTTCTAATAGCTTCTTTACCATGAACTGGTTCGTGTAGATACACGTTTACTGTTGCATCTTCAGCAAAACATTCAGCACATTCATCCCACTCAGTACATATCAATGCATCAACATACTTATGTTGTAACTCACGTATTTCATCTTTATCTTCTAAAACTTGCAACCTTTGTTCAAGTTTTTTTATTTTTTCTTCAAGTTCAACAATCCTTTTCTCAAGTTCTTCCAATGTGCGTCCCATATTAATTCCTCCTTTTTTGAAAAATTTATATTTTTCTTGCAGTTTCCCAAGCACTCGCTATAGCATCTACAATTAATGAAGGCTCTTTGCAATCACCTATTACATAAATTTCTTTGGCAAAGTTTTTAAATATCTCCACCAATTCCTCATTAGGCATCATCGGAGCTAACGGTATAACAGTATCGGCTTCTAACAAAAGTCTGTCACCGTTTTTTTCAATAATAACCCCTTTATTTGTTATTTCTAACACCTTCGCATTATTGTATATACTTACGCCCTTTTTGTTAAACCACTCTAAAAGCAATGCAAGACGGAAATCTACTACACCTTGTCCTATTTTTTCTCCTTCTTCTACAATTGTAACCTGCCTTCCTCTTTTTACAAGAAACTCTGCAATCTCACATCCTTGCAAGTTGCCTCCTATTATCACTACCCTTTTGCCGATAGGAATCCATATTTTTGTCAATAAATACAACAAACGTGGCCCAAAAATTTTTAGATATTTCTTGGCCTGCTTATGTAAAATGTCACTTGTTAGCACTATTTTACTATCAATCCCTTTAATTTGTGGTGTAACGATTTTTCCACCAGCAGCAATTATTAGAACATCAGGACTTAATTTTTTGATCAGTTCAATATCGGCTTTTTTGTTGGTTATAACATTAACTTTTAGTCTTTTAAGTTGAGTTTTATAATATTTAACTATGCTAAGTACATCTTCTGGAGTAGGACCTTTGACTAAGAAGGCTAGATCAAGAAGACCTCCTATTTTGGGTTCTTTTTCGATAAGGGTAACTTCATGTCCCCTTAAAGCCGATATCCTCGCTGCTTCCATTCCTGCTGGTCCTGCTCCTATTATTACTACTTTTTTTCTATCTCTTGAGGTCTCTATTGTTGGGTCTTCCTTTCCCATTGCGGCATTTATCCTACATCGTCTTTCCATACCTTTGCTTTGGTCAAGACAAGTACCACAAGCTGTGCAGGGTGCTATTTCATCTTCTCGACCTTCGGCAAGTTTACGGGGCAATTCTGGATCTGCCAAGAGCCGCCTGTTCATAGCTATAAAATCTGCTTTGCCCTCCCTTAGGGCTTTTTCGCCCAAATCAGGGTCCATTTTCCCTACAAGGATGATGGGGATCTTCAAGTATTTCTTTAATTGAGCTGCCAGGAGTATATTCGCCGCTTTACCGTGGAGTTTGGCGTAATAAAGGCTAGGGAAGTCTTTCACTGGGGGTTCAGGATAAAAGAAATAATCTGGTAAAAAACCGCCTACATGATAGCCCAACCAGTGGCTTCTTACATGAAGGGCATCTGCTCCCGCTTCTTCTAACAAAAGGGCGATTTTTTTGGCTTCTTCAAAGGTTAAACATTTGTCATCTTGTACCCCAAAAGCGCGTCCTAATTCAATGGCGTTCATAATAACAGAAACGGCAAAATCCTTTCCTGCTCTGTTTTTAATTTCTTTAATGGTGTTGATTAAAATCCTAGCTCGATTTTCGGTACTACCTCCATAATCATCTTCTCGTCTATTCCAAAAAGGTGACAAGAAGTTGTGAAAAAGATGACTACTAGCGGCATTTATCTCGACTCCATCAAATCCTGCTTTCTTTGCACGAAGAGCCGCCTGTGCAAATTTATCTATAATTTCTTCAATTTCGGATATCGTTAACTTACGAGGCAAATCCCGATGGAAATCCAACGGTGTATCCAACTTTATTGGATATGACCCTACAGGAGGACCTTCATAAAGAGGCGGCACATCAGGAAAAAGAGGATTTTGCCAAGGTCCGTCATGCCAAAGCAACAAGAAAGTAGGACAATCGTGTTTATGGATCACTTCCACGAGTTCCTTTAAACCGTCTATAAACCTGTCATCATCAAGACGATAGCGCTGAGGCCATCTTCCTCCCAAGGGATAATCCACAATAGGCGATTCCACAACTAATAAGCCAACCCCTCCTTTTGCAAAAGCTTCATAAAACGCTTTAACTTTTGGGTTCATTTTCAAGTCGTCCTTATGCCAATAATTCATAGCGGCTCCTGTTTTTATGATCCTATTCCTAGTCTTGACCTTCCCTATGTACCCAGGTTCTAAGAGTTTTTTATATCGTGACATTAACACCTCCTTGACTCACAAGTTCACCTTTAAGGTGTCACAACATTCATGCCAACTGGATTAAAAGTCAAAAAGCCCAAAGGATACAGAAACGAGTGAGGACATTTTGGCAACATTTTGCTGAAACGACCAATATCTGACTTCCTGAAAAGCCCTTTCTAAATGAGGCCTTCTGGAGAGGGACGCTTAATGCCTAACTTCTTCATCTTAAAACGCAAAGTGCTCGGTTTTACCTTAAGGATAGTAGCAGCCCCCTTTGGGCCACTTATCCTCCAACCAGTTAGCTGTAATACTTTTTCTATATGTTCTTTCTCAACATCTGCTAGCGCTTTAAGAGGAGAAGAAACCTCCTCACCCTTGGAGGGCCTCTCTTCTCCAATTGTAAACTTCACACTATACCCATTCGAAAGGATAACCGCCCTTTCAATGGTGTGTTTTAATTCTCTTACGTTACCAGGCCAATGGTAATCCAGTAATTTCTTTAACTCTATCTGAGGAATGTTTTTTATCTTTTTGCCATATTTTTCACAGAACTTTTTCAAAAAGTGATTAACAAGGGGTATTATATCTTCCTTCCTCTCCCTAAGGGGCGGTATGTAAATTGGGAACACATTCAAGCGATAATACAAGTCCTGCCTAAAGGTTCCCTTTTTCACTTCTTCCCAAAGGTTTTTATTTGTAGCAGCTATTATCCTAAAGTTTGACCTTATGGGCTTTGCTCCTCCTAGTCTCGTAAAAGTACCCTCCTCTAATACCCTCAACAATTTAACTTGAATGCTTAAAGGCAAATCACCTATCTCATCGAAGAAAATCGTACCTCCATCAGCTAACTCCAATAAGCCCCTTTGTCTTTCATAAGCACCTGTAAAAGCTCCTTTTTCATGCCCAAAAAGTTCACTTGCAATTAATTCTTGAGGGATAGCTGCAAGATTGACCGCAATAAAAGGACCATTCCTTCTATCGCTGAGGTTATGAATAGTGCGAGCTACTAATTCCTTTCCTACACCAGTTTCTCCTAATATGAGAACAGTGGCATCAGTTAACGCTACTTGTTTAATTTGCTCTATGATCGTTTTTATTGCTTGAGATTCTCCTATAATTGCAATTTTTTCTTTTTGTTCACTATTGTCAACAGTATATTCATTAAACGCAACACATAACATGTTATTAGCAGAGACTTCTTGTAAATACAGGTTTGTAACAGCCAAAGAAACAAAAGCACATAGCATTCTTATGAAAGCTATAGTATCAGTTGAAAATTCTTCTTGGTCAATTTTTCCTTCTAGATATAGACAACCGCTTCGTTTAGCATCTAGCTTTATAGGCATACAAATGATAGGTTCTTTTAAATCGTCACGTGGAGACAATACTAATTCATATTCGTTTCGAATCAAATCTAGGAAATTAATAGAGGATTTATCTTTGTTAAAAGAATAAGGATCTTTATTCCTGCTCACGAGAACTTTAATTTCGCCTTCTTCTTCGCTTAACACTGCCCCACGCATTGCGAGTGATATGTCCATTGCAACGTTTAATGCCTTTTCTAAAAACGAAGGTATTTCTCTTGCTGTTCGCAGTGCTTCGTTTAGTTTGATTATTCTATTCAATGTGACCTCAACCCTTTGATCGTCTGAAACCCATCCGACAAGGTCCTCTGGAAAAAGTCTGGGATCAATAGACGAAAGGACCTCCCAGGCTTTCTTTAAATAACCTTTGGCCTTTTTGATTTCACCTTTTTTCATGAAGTACCGGCCTAGTGATATCCAGGTACGGGACAGTTCAATCTGCGCGCCCGAATACCGCAGGTATCTTTCGCTACTCAAAAAATATTCCAAGGCTTTTTCATCTCCGGCTTCTAAATGTTTCAAACCCCTGTACCTAAGCGCAACGCCCTTCACAAAAAGATCGTCATACGAAAGCGCTTGTTCTATAAGGGATTCCAAATTGAAATCAGGGATTTCATAACCTGCCCTTTCTAAAATATACAAAGTTTCAAACAACCAAGGATAAAAAGTCAAAACTCTTCGTTTTTCACTTTTAAACTGGAAAGCCTTCTTTAGAAGAGCTTGGGCTTCTTTGTAGTTCTCGTATAAAGTTTCTAAATAAGCCTTATGTATTAACACACCCCAGTAAAGGATATCTCCCAGGTCTTCCTGAGCTATGTTTAAAAGGTTTTCTAAGGATTTTTTAGCATCTTCTATTCTGTTAAGCGAAAAATAAGATATTACTTCTGCTTGGTGACAATAATTTACCACTTGACTATAGTTGAGCCTTTTGGCTTTTTCCTTAACTGCTTCAATCATTCCTAATCCTCGCGAGACTCTCCCACACAATACAAGGCTAAAACCGATTAATTGAGTAGCCATCAATGCGTTCTCGTCTTCTTCGAATTCCTCTATTTCATTGAGCAACTTTTCATAACACGCAATAGCTTCCTTAAACTTTCCTTTCCAGACGTAATATTCGCTCAAACAATGAGAGGAAAGCTTGATTTCTTCGTTTTCTTCTAATAAATTAGCTAAATTCAAAAAACGCTCTATGTATTCTGAGGCTTCTGTGTACCATCCTATATCTTGAAAGGCTCTTCCTAACTTAAGGCAAATTAATGCAAGTTTACTTTGGAAATTGTACATTTCTGCTAGTTCTTTTGCCTTTTGCAGTAAATGAATCTGATCTTGAGGTTGCATGCGATGCATCAAAACATAAGCTTTCGCTATAGCACTGTCGACAAATAAAGAAGCTTCTTCTGCAGATTTTGGGTTATGTTTGGCAAAATGTTCTAAAATATAATCGTAATAAGTAATTGATGAAAGTTTATCGTGGCTCTTGAGTAATAGATCAGCTGCCTCTTTTATTATTTTTAAACCTTCAATTGTTGGCAGTACTTTTTTAAATAGATCGGCCAAAGCCAGGGTTTTTCTTTCATAAGGTATCATCGCTTCTTTGTAATGATTTATTAACTTTTCTATAATATCAGCAACGTCTTCCAGGGGTATGGAATCTCTAAGTTCATTTAAACATGAAGGTTGCTTCAGAGAAAAAAGACCCCGTCCCGCTTCTTTGTGTTCTACCACCAACCCCCTTCGCCTTAGTTTTTCCATAAGGTTCAATACTGAAGTAGCCGGAGCCCCTGTTAACAGGCTAAGGCTATCAACAGACACTGGATGCTCAAAATAAAGAAAAGCAGTAAATACTTTCTTTTCAGTTGAATCAAAAAGACCCCATAAACGTTTGAATTTTTCAAACTTCTCCATCGGGCAACATTTTGCCAAAAAGAGAAAATTTCGTCAATATTTAAAGCAGAACCTTAATTTCAAAGGCTAAGCTTAGTGAGTCCTTTCTCCTTGTAGGCGAGATAAGTAAGATATCCACCGCTTAAGTTTTCGGCTTGGTAACCTTTTTGCATGAGAATACGGCACGCTATGTAACTGCGCAGGCCTTGGGAACAATACACTTTTATCAGTCGGTTTTGTGGCAATTTGTCGAGATTAAACCGTAAACTTTCTAAAGGAATGTTAACCGCATAAGGGACATGTCCTTTTTTAAATTCTTCTTCACTCCTTACGTCTAACAAAAAATCCCCTGAGTCCACGCGATCCCAGTGAGTGACATTTACAATATTTTTTATGATATTCTCTGCAATAAAACCAACCATGTTTATAGGATCTTTAGCACTCCCATAAGGTGGACTATAAGCCAAATGTAGATCTTTAAGATCAATTATATTAAGGCCGCCATAAATAGCAGTGGCTATTACATCAATCCTTTTATCCACTCCTATTTGTCCTATCATTTGAGCTCCTAGAATTCTTTTGGATTTTTTAGAAAACAGTATTTTCATATGAATTGGAGAAGCTCCTGGGTAATAAGTTGCATGGTCATAAGGATGAAGGTAAATTTTTTCGTAATCCTCATTGATCAACGGTAAACTACGCTCATTTATACCAGTTGACGCTACTGTGATATTAAAAACTTTCAATATTGATGTTGCAAGTGTCCCTTTGTAACGCTCTTGTCTTCCACATATGTTGTTTGCAACTACCCTTCCTTGTTTATTGGCAGGACCAGCAAGAGGTATGATCATTTTGCGTTTTGAAATGAGTTCTTCTGTTTCAATGGCATCACCAACCGCATAAATATCCGGATCGTTAGTCTGAAGAAACTCATTGACTTTTATCCCCCCATTTTCTCCAATATCTAGACCGGCATCAATCGCAAGTTTGACTTCAGGTTTTATACCAGTGGCCAGAATTACGAAATCGCATTCCTTTTCTTCCCCATCTTCCCAACGTACAGAGATTTTTTCCCCTTTTTTCTCAAAGGTTAAGACAGGTTGTCCTAGTTTCAGGCTTATTCCCTCTTGTTTAAGGTTTTCTTCCACGTAAAAGGACATTTCTTGATCTAGGTAGGGAAGTACTTGATTAAGGACGTCAGTCAGAGTGACTTCAAGCCCTCTTTTGCGAAAGTTTTCAGCAACTTCTAAGCCTATCGCTCCAGCCCCTAGTATAATGGTTTGTTTTGCCTTCCGGTAAGCGATGAACCTGTTTATAGCTTCGGCGTCGGGTATAGTTCGTAAAGTAAAAACCCCTTCTAAGTCTATACCTTTTATAGGTGGGCGGAAAGGTTCAGCTCCTGGTGAAAGTACTAATTTGTCATAACTTTCTCGGTATGTTCTGCCGTTTATCCTATCAAAAACCTCCACTTGTTTTTGGCTTCTGTCGATCTTTATAACTTCGTGTCCTATTCTCACGTCTACTTTAAAACGTTTCTTAAAGATTTCAGGTGTCATTATAATGAGATGCTCCTTTTTGCCGATTACGCCACCCAAATAATAAGGAAGACCACAGTTAGCATAAGATATATATTCACCTCTTTCAAATAAAATGATCTCCGCTTCTTCGTTAAGACGCCTAAGCCTCGCAGCTACAGAAGCTCCTCCTGCCACACCTCCTACAATTAAAACCTTTAAGCCCATGTGCTAATCCTCCTATAATTAAAAAATAAAAAAGGGCCCTTTTAAGGGCCCATTTTTTAAAAACATAAGGCAAACAAAAATGCCATGGAAGAGTAACAATTATAACTTGAAGACCATCAATAAAGCTACAAGAAGTGCATAAATTACTAGAGATTCTATCATTGCAAGGCCTATGATCATAGGGGTAACTATTCTACCTGAGGCAGCAGGATTTCTAGCAATGCCGTCCAAAGCAGCCGCTATTGCCCTTGCCTGGGAAATGGCTCCCCCTATTGCAGCGATAGCGATGCCAAAACCTGCAGCAAAGGCAATAGCCCTTTTCACATCTGGGGTTATCCCCGCTACTTCAGGTTCTGCAGCAAAAGCTAAAACCTCCAACAGAAAAAACACCCCTACTCCCACTAACCATCGCCACTTACCCATGAACCTACCTCCTTACAAAAAAATTTCTAAAAACATGATCAATGAGATTCCTCTTCCATTTCCCCTATTGCACCTGCAAAATATGCCATAGAGAGAAGCACAAACACTAACGTTTGGACAATAGCCACAAATACACCTAATAACATCATAGGTAACGGCACAATGATAGGAATTAAACTTGCGACTACCCCTACAATAAAATGATCTGCAAAAATATTTCCAAAAAGACGAATAGAGAGAGATATAGGACGGACGATGTGACTTATCATTTCTATAGGAAAGAACAAAGGAGCAAGCCAAGGTACAGGCCCCATGAAATGTTTTATATATTTCCATCCGTGCTCTTTTATACCATAGTAATGGGTTAATACGAAAACCGTTAAAGCACATGCTCCTGTGGTGTTTATTGTCTCAGTGGGGGAGTGAAATCCAGGTATTAGTCCCCAAATATTGGAAAAGAATATGAAGAAAGCCAATGCCCCTATTATCATCATGAACTCTGGACCTCTTGGCCCCATGTTCTCCTTTACGAACCGAAGTAGATTGTCTACTGTAAGGTCGAAGAAGTTCCTTAAGGTAAGTCGCCCCTCAGGGACCACGTATTTTTCGGGGTCCTTTAGAAGTTTCCTTCTAGCTATGTAAGCACTTGCTAATAGAACCGAGACTATAAATATGGCATTAGAAACGTGAGGAGGTAAATCCTTTAGCCCAGGTAAAAAACCTAGGATGTCTTTGCTTCCGTGTGTCACTTCTTGTGACATCTTAGCGTCTCGTAAGTTTCTACCTTTTAAATGACTTCAAATTTTTAAAACCATAAAGGCCAATTGTCAAGGGAGTACTTAACATACCCATACCAAGCCCAAGGGGATTAACCCATTTTCGTAAAAAAACCAAGACGAACACAATGGCTGAAATAATCCCCAGGAACTTTATGGAGTACTGTATAACGCTTTTTGCCTTTCTTGCCAAAAAGGCACCTTCGAAGATTTTCCTAGTCAGATGGAGATTTAACGCCATAACGGCTCCCCCCACAGTAACTCCTAATGTTAAGGATAAAGATTGAAATAGAAGGCTTATGCCGATCAATATTACGCATATCAAAAGGTTTAATCGTTCTATGTCTTTTGATTCCAATTTTCTCTCTCCAATTTTTTTAAAGCACGAAAAAGGCCCTTTATTCCCGCTCCCAATCCAAAGAAAAGAAAGGTGATAGTCAAAAAAGGATATGTATTGAACTTTTTATCCAAAAACCATCCAATGGCAATGCCTACGATAACTGAAAGTGCAAATTCTAAACCAATTGAGCTATAAAGGATAATATTTTTGAGAGTCTTATCCCTTTTCAAATCCAATAATTATCCCTTTCAAGTCTCTCTTCTATATTGATACCGTAAAAAAGTTCAAGAGGTTCAAATATCTTGGGATTTCTCTCGTATGCTGTTTTTACTGCTTCTTTAACCTTTTTTAGTCCGTTAGGCCCCATTCTTCCAAGGGGGGGCCTGCATGGCCCAGCTGGTATACCTAAGGCCCGCATAATGGTCTTGATAGGTGTAGGGTTTCTATATTTACACGTAATATTGAATCCCTCAACCTCCTCTGCGACATTGAAAGATACAATTTCAAAAAGCGGTTTAAGAGATTCGTGAATCTCAAAAGCCCGCTGAAGCTCTCCCTTGCGGGCCATTTCGACCAATTCTTTGACCGCTAGTGGTAAAAGGTTAGAAATTACTGAAATTACACCTTGCCCCCTTATATCCGGACGAGTCAAAATTTCCAGTGTTAAACCGTCATCTCCCGATAATATGTCAAAATCGTTACCGAGAATCCTCCTCGTCTTTGCTATCCTTTCAAGATCAGCACTTGCCTCTTTCACAGACCGTATATTTGGGTATTTGCGATTCAGTATGTAAAGATCCTCTACAGAAAGTTGAGTACCTGTTCTTGAAGGTATAATATAAGGTGTTAAATTAACATAAGGGAACGTTTTTGCTATAACTTCATAATAATTAGTCCGTAATTCAAGTGTTGAAGGTGCATTGTAATAACAATCTATAAGAAGAACAGCTCGGACACCTATTTCGACAGCTTCTTTTGTCCCTTTAATAGCCTCAGCCGTGGAATTGCTGCCTGTACCTGCCATTACGAGCGCTTTGCCTTTAGCTAGTTCATATACCTCTTTTATAACACGTATATGTTCATGCCATTCCAAGGTGGGGGATTCACCCGTTGTGCCGGTTGGGACTAAATGGACCCCACATTCGATTTGATACCTCACGTTTTTCCTAAGGCCTTCTATGTCCAAGTTACCTTCGGGGGTAAAAGGTGTAACCAAGGCTGTCCAGCACCCCTCTATTCTCTCGAACCCCATCTGGATACTCCCTTTTGAGTTTTCTTTTGCATTTTAAGGAGCTTTTCCCTGAGGGGTCAAGTGAAAGTCCCATATGGGTACTTCCTTCAAGGGCCTATCGAACTTGACCCTTAAGTTTCTTTTTTGATAGCATCAACTTACTCACTTCCATATCTCAACGGAGGTCCATATGGGAAGGAATCCGTTAAAGATAACGGATACTACCTTCAGAGACGGACACCAATCGGTAATAGCCACCCGTTTGAAAACTGAAGATATGATCCCTATAGCCCCCAAAATGGACCAA
Source organism: uncultured Thermodesulfobacteriota bacterium (assembly GCA_964611295.1). Lineage (GTDB taxonomy): Bacteria > Desulfobacterota > B13-G15 > B13-G15 > B13-G15 > B73-G16. Next base: position 90,749 of record CAZSWV010000002.1, read on the forward strand.
ATAGGGTTCCATTCCATGGAAGTATGGGGAGGGGCTACTTTTGACGTATGCATCCGCTACCTTAACGAAGATCCATGGGAAAGGTTAAGGACCCTCAAGAAGCTTATGCCTAATACTCCTTTACAAATGCTATTAAGGGGACAGAATTTAGTCGGATATCGTAACTATCCTGATGATGTGGTTAAAGAATTCATATATGAGGCTTCGGAAAGTGGCATTGATATTTTTAGAATATTTGACGCTCTAAATGACGAAAGGAACTTAGAAGTTCCTATAAAGACAGTGAAAGAATGTGGAAAACACGCCCAAGCTGTAATATGTTATTCTCTTACAGAAAAACGAATGGGAGGTGAAATTTTTACTTTAGAATATTACGTACAAAAAGCCAAAAAATTGCAAGAAATGGGAGCAGATAGCCTATGTATAAAAGACATGGCGGGTCTTCTCTCTCCTTATGATGCTTATGATCTTGTTAAAGAGTTAAAGAAACACTTGGATATTCCTGTACAACTTCATACTCATTACACTACAGGAATGGGTTCTATGACTTATCTCAAAGCTTCTGAGGCAGGAGTAGATGTTGTTGATTGTGCTCTTTCGCCTCTTGCCCTTCGTTCCTCACAGCCGGCTGTAGAACCCTTGTTAGTGTCCCTATACGCTACAGAACGGGATCCAGGTCTTGATCTAAAGTCGATAATAGAGGCCGGGAATTATTTAGAAGAGATACTTAGAACTAAGTACAATTCTTTTTTGGATGCGACGAAATTTTCGGTTATAGACGTTCAAGCTTTGGAGCATCAGATACCTGGGGGGATGATCACCAATTTGATTGCCCAGTTAAAGGAGGCTAAGGCTTTAGAAAGGTTACCCCAGGTTTTGGAAGAGATCCCGCGTACAAGGGCTGATATGGGCTATCCACCTTTGGTGACCCCTACAAGCCAAATCGTGGGGGTACAGGCGGTATTGAACGTCCTTTTTGGGCGATACAAGATGATCACTCAACAGACTAAGGATTATTTCTACGGCCTTTACGGAAAACCCCCTGCTCCGGTTAACCCAGAGGTCCAAAAGCTGGCTCTCAAAGGTTACCCCAGGGGAGAGAAACCTATCGACTGTCGCCCTGCTGATATCCTTGAGCCCGAGATGGAAAAAGCCCGTCAAGCAGTAAAAGGCTTGGCCAAAAATCGTGGAGATGTTTTGATCTACGCTTTATACCCACAAGTCGGCTTGGAATTCTTGAAGAAAAAATATGGAATCGAAAAATAACCTTAAGCTCATCTATCTCATATAAAGAGAGAAAATCCATAAACGCAGAAAAACCTTCCGATTTATGCCTTTGAACCCCTTCCATCAGGCAGCTTGAGTCATCTTCTTTAACTTCCGACGAAGCTTCCTAATGGCCTTTGCCCGCTTCATCCTTTCGCGTTCGCTCTTACTGATAAAGTGCGCATGCTTCTTCAGCTCAGGTTGTACATTTTGTTGAAAATCTCTCTTTAGCCGTTTTAACATCCTTTCGAGATCTTCAAATTCAGCTGCCATTCCCCTTTCACCTCCTACAGGTTCACTTTAAACATTTCAAACAGTACGAATAATATATACCACACTTAAATGGACATCAAGCCCAAAAAGGGGAAACCTACCATGGGGTCTTCTTTTTATAGCTGATGTGGTTTTAAAATAAAAAGTTGACATTTTTAAAAATTCCGTTTAAAATTAAAAAAACTACAAAAGGAGGCATGATGAAAGGGCAAACCCGGAAAAGGTGGATAACGGATTGGTGGCCTCAAAGGTTAAACCTTAAGGTGTTGCGTCAAAACTGCATTTGTTCTAATCCTTTCGGTCCTGATTATGACTATGCAGAAGAATTTGAGAGCCTTGATCTGTCGAAAGTAAAGGAAGACCTTCGAGAGATTATGACTAAATCTCAAGATTGGTGGCCAGCAGATTTTGGTCATTACGGCCCATTATTTATACGTCTAGCGTGGCACAGTGCGGGTAGTTATAGGGTTTTTGATGGAAGAGGAGGTGCAAGAAGCGGTGATATAAGGTTCCCTCCGCGCATCAACTGGCCTGACAATATGAATCTCGACAAAGCTCTGAGGTTGTTATGGCCTATTAAACAAAAATATGGGAGAAAGTTGTCTTGGGCAGATTTGATCATCCTTGCAGGTAACGTAGCGTTAGAGTCAATGGGAGTGAAAACCATTGGATTTGCAGGAGGCAGAGAGGATATTTGGGAGCCTGACGAAAGTGCAGATTGGGGGCCTGAACAAGAAATGCTTTCGGGTAAGGAAAGGTTCAAAGAGGGAGAATTGGAAAGGCCGTTTGCTGCTACTGAAATGGGTTTGATATACGTAAACCCAGAAGGCCCAGAGGGAAACCCAGATCCCATGGCCTCCGCCAAACAGATAAGGGAGGCTTTTTCGCGTATGGGTATGAACGATGAAGAAACGGTAGCCCTTATAGCAGGTGGGCATGCCTTTGGTAAATGTCATGGTGCATGTGCGGATACATACGTTGGACCAGATCCAAGTTCTTCACCTATTGAGGAGCAAGGTCTTGGATGGAAAAATACTTACAAAAGTGGAAAAGGTCCCGATACTTTTACCTCTGGATTTGAGCTAACATGGTCACCTACACCTACAAAGTTCGGTTTAAATTACTTACATATATTGTTTAACTATGAATGGGAATTGACCAAAAGCCCTGCAGGAAAATACCAATGGGTTGCTAAGGACGCTCCAGCTATTATCCCTGATGCATATGACCCACAAAAAAAACATCCTCCTATGATGCTAACTGCTGATTTGGCTTTGCGTTTTGATCCAGTCTATGCTGAAATAGCAAAACGTTATCTCCATAATCCAAAACAGTTCGAGGAAGCTTTCGCTAAAGCGTGGTTTAAACTTACTCACCGTGATCTTGGCCCTAAAGAGTGTTATCTTGGTCCAGAAGTCCCCGAGGAGACCTTTTTATGGCAAGATCCGCTTTCTTTGCGTGATTACGAGCTTATAGACGAAGAAGACATAGAAGAGTTGAAAAAAGTCCTTTCTGAGTCAGGTTTGGGGATCTCGGAGATGGTGTACACTGCGTGGTCTGCTGCCTCTACCTATAGGAATTCGGATAGACGCGGAGGGGCAAACGGAGCCCGTATACGACTTCTTCCCCAAAGGCAATGGGAAGTAAACCATCCTGATGATCTTATACGCATACTTAAGGTCTATGGAACCATCCAGGAGAAGTTCAATTCTGAACAGAAAAAGCGGAATACTGGGAAGAAGGTGTCAATGGCCGACCTTATCGTATTAGCTGGCTGTGTAGCAGTAGAGCTGGCAGCCCAAAAAGCAGGTTTCAATATAAAAATACCCTTTGTGCCTGGTAGAGTAGATGCTGAACAAGAACACATCGATTTGAACTTTTGGTCGTTATTGGAGCCTTTCGCTTGCGGTTTTCGTAATTACATAAAAGATCCTTCAAAAATAAAAGCAGAAGAAGCCCTTATCGATAAAGCACAATTGTTAACACTTAAGGTAACCGAACTTGTAGTGTTAATAGGTGGTCTTAGAGTTTTAGGGGCTACCTATAAATATTCGAATTATGGTGTATTCACCGAAAAAAGAGGAGTTCTTACAAATGACTTTTTTGTAAACCTTTTAGATATGTCTGTTACATGGGAAGCGCTTGACAAGTACCGTTACCTTTTTAAGGGTATTGATAGAAAAACAGGCAGTGCGAAGTGGTTAGCTACTCGAGTAGATTTAATTTTTGGACACCATGATGAATTAAGGGCAATATGCGAGGTTTATGCTTCATCAGATGGGAAAGAAAAATTTATAGAAGATTTTGTAAAAACATGGACCAAGGTGATGCATCTTGATAGGTTTGACTTATGGCGGAACAACAGGAAACTTTATAAACAGCTTGTAGCAGGCATCTAACCATATAGTGGTTTTCGATAGTAATTAGTTATCGGCAAGCGCCATTCCCTGCCTAAGGAACGTAAAGTTATCTTAATCCCTGGTGGTGCTTGCCTTCTCTTGAATTCGTTGGTGGCAACCATTTCCATTACTTTTTCAACTGTTTCTATTTCGTACCCAGCAGCTACTATTTCTTCAAAAGAGGCCCCTTCCTCAACATATAACCTAATAATAGGATCAAGGACTTCATATGGCGGTAAAGTATCTGTATCCTTTTGACCAGGCCTTAATTCTGCAGATGGTTCTTTTTCTAATATGCTTCGCGGTATTAAATCAAACCCGGCCTTGGAATTCCTCCATTTTGAAAGCTCGTAAACTAAACTTTTTGGTATATCCTTTATGACTGCTAGACCTCCTGACAAATCTCCATAAAGTGTTGCATATCCACAGGCCAATTCACTTTTATTGCCTGTAGATAACACAAGCCATCCAAATTTGTTGGACAAGGCCATGAGGATAGTGCTTCTAATCCTAGCCTGGATGTTCTCTTCAGTGACGTCTATCTTTCTATCGACAAAATGGGGTTGAAGGACTTTGATATAAGTTTCAAAGATCGGCTCGATGGATATTTCCTTTAACTCTATTCCCAAATTATGTACTAACTTCAAAACATCTCGTTTGCTTCTTTCAGAAGTAAATTGTGAGGGCATAAATACACCTATCACATTCTCTTTACCAAGGGCGTCTACAGCTATTGAAGCGACTAAACTTGAGTCAATTCCTCCTGACAACCCTATTACTACCTTTCTGAACCCGTTTTTCCTCACATAATCCCTTGTACCAACGACAAGGGCCTCATACACTTCCTCTATTAGGGGTAAGGGGGGGGTGAGGGTATTTTGGGTTGAAGACCTCTTATGCAAAGGAGGGGTATCAGTGACTTTTAAGATCTTGGGGGCTCCTGTGAACACCCCATCGCATACTGTGGGGGGCTTACCACCTTTCAAAAAGAAAGAGGGTAATTCCACTCTTGCTCTAAAGTCCTCCAAATCTGCCACCACCAAATCTTCGTGAAAAGCCTTAGCTCTGCATAATATTTCCCCTTTATGATTTACAATCACACTTGATCCTTCAAACACCAATTCATCCTGACCACCTGCCGAATTGACAAAGACTAAAGGTAAGGAGTGTTCTTTAGCTAAAAAAGAAAGAAACCTTTCTCTCTGTTCTCTTTTACCTATGTAATAAGGAGAGGCATTTAAATTTATCAAAAGCTCAGTCCCCCAAAGTGATAAGGTAGTTATTGGCAGTAAAGGTAGGAAAATTTCCTGGCCAATGGTAATTGCTACTTTTTTCCCTTTTATAAAGAAAAGCATATAACTATTCCCTCGATCAAAATAGCGTTCTTCATCAAAAGTCTCAGAGTTTGTAATATGAATTTTTTTGTATATACCTTTTATTTCTCCTTTATAGATTACAGCTGCAGCATCATATATACCGTCTGAACAATCTACATATCCTACTATCACAACCATTTCTTTGTCTGATGTAAAACTCACTAATTCTTGCAAGGCTAAAGAGTTGTCTCGTAAAAAGGAAGCATTAAACAAAAGGGCTTCTAAAGGGCAACCCGTAAGTGCAAGTTCGGGGAAACAGAGAAGGTCCACCTCCTTTTTTTCAGCTTCTTGGACAAAAAGCTTGATTTTCTCTAGGTTTCCTTTGAGATCGCCTACCGTAGGGTTGATTTGACCTATGCCTATCCTCATAGGTTACCTCCTTTTTCCTTGCAACAAAAGATTATAAATCCCTCCCCTTTTTCTTGTCTATTTTGAAAAACAGTTTAAGGTCTTATCGTCATCGTTCTCCTTTTGGCATTATAATAATGAGTGGAAAGTCAAAAAGGAGGGTGTGCTATGAAAGAAGCACAAAACCTTCGTGAGGGGGAAGTGATAATCCTAAACGGTGAATTATATAAAGTGGTAGGGCTTTCCCGCCATGCGGGAAAGGCTCAGTTTTCTGGTATTATAAAGGCAACTCTTAGGCACATGAAATCGGGAAAAGTAAGCGAATTCAGGTGGACACCTGAAGAAAAGGTGGAGGACGTACAACTAGAGAGGAAAGAGATGGAATTTCTATATCAGGATAAAGATGAAGTTGTGTTAATGGATCCAGAAACATATGATCAAGTTAGCCTTCCTAGATCATCTGTTGAAAATTATCTTCCTTTCCTGAAAGAAGGTACAAAGGTAAAGGTAGAACTTTACAATGGGGTTCCCATAGGGATAGATTTTCCAAGGATGGTTCAACTACGAGTAGAATCTACAGGAAGTGGAATAAAGGGACAAATGGATAATACATGGAAAGAAGCAACCTTAGAAAACGGATTGGTAATCCTTGTTCCTCAGTTTATCGAAACAGGGGACCTCATCATCGTGGACGTTGAAACTAAACGATACGTAGATAGGGCTAAGAAGCTATAAGATGGATTATTTAGAAGAAGCCCGCAATCGACTTCTCAAGCTACTGAGCGGAAAGATCGATATGGACCTTCCTGTAACGGTGAGTCCCCTTCCGATTAATGAAGCCATAGGTGAACCTCATATAGAGGACCTGCCACTCCTCAAGGGCAAAGAAAGGCTTTTGGAGGCTAAAATCAAAGACGCCAAAGGACAGGCCTTCACCGATTCCCCCAAATCCTTTAAAGGTAGTTTAAAAGAGGCATTTTCTTTGGACATTGCTAAATGCGAAAATCGCGCAATTTTCGTTGCTACACTTAATGCTGTATTGAGATATTTAGGATTTATATCCAAAAGCATACATTGCAAAGATAATGCGCCATTAAGATGTGCTTTTGAAATTCTAAATTTAGTGAAACCATTTAGAAAAATTGGAATAATTGGATTCCATCCTGCAATTGCTCAAGTTCTTGCGTCAAACGTTGGTGTAGATAATATAATGATAACAGATCTTGATAAAGAAAACATAGGAAAAGTAAAGTTTGGAATTGAAATTTTGGATGGAGAGCGATATACAGATAAGTTGATATCAGAAGCACAAATTGTATTGCTAACAGGTACAACTTTTATTAATGGGACTTTTAGTTATATTTTTGAAAAGATATCTATGACTCAAAAACCATATTATGTTTACGGAATAACAGCATCAGGAATATGCCGTTTATTGTCGCTTAATCACGTGTGTCCTTATGGCTATTAAGTTAATAATAAGGGGAGGAAAATGTACGATGTAAGATATTTAAAAACGGTCATCCAGCATTGGATTAGGCATAACGAAAGCCATCTCGAGGAGTATAGGAAATGGAAGGAGATAGCCTTTTCCTTAGGGTATCCCGAAGTCAGTGAAAGGTTAAATTCATCTTTAAAACTCATTTCTGAGATAAACGCTCTGTTAGAAGAGGCCCTTAATAAGCTCCCCTCAGACATTTGAGGCTTGTAATAGTCCTATGAATTTGGTTTATTTTTTAGACAAAATTCTCAGATACAAAGTTGGAAGGGGGTAGATGGGATGAAAGACTTAAACGCCATAGAAGAAAGGAACAAACTGCTGAGGGAATCCGTCAGACAAATTGCTAGAACTAAAGTAGCAAAAAGAGCAGCAGAAATCGATCGGGCTGGAGTTTTTCCATGGGATATAGCAGAACTTTTTGCACAACAGGGGTATTTAAGCATCCTCTTCCCCGAAGAATATGGAGGATTTGATGGTAGCATTACAGCTCTTTGCATAGTAGCTGAAGAAATAGCATACGCATGTGCCTCAAGTTCATTAATGATTGTTGCTCACTCCGTAGGCTTAATACCATTGATGATATCGGGTACAAAAGAACAAAAAGAGTATTTTTACAGTCGTGTAGCTAAAGAAGGAGCTTTAGTAGCGTTTGCCTTAACAGAACCAGAAGCTGGCTCAGATGCCTCAGCTTTAAAAACCACTGCAATTCGCAAGGGAGATTATTACGTGGTAAACGGGAGAAAGACATTTGTAACTAATGGAGGAGTAGCTGATATTTATACTGTTTTTGTAACAACAGATCCATCAAAGGGGAAGAAAGGGATTGCAGTTCTAATGATTGAAAAAGATACAAAAGGAATGTATATAGGTAAACCTGAAGACAAAATGGGAATGAGAGGCTCCGATACAACTGATCTTATTTTTGAAGATGCTATAGTACCTGCAGAAAACCTCATCGGAGGTGAGGGCAACGGTTGGGAAATTGCAATGATGACATTGAATTTATCGCGTCCCTCTGTTGGAGCATTAGCTATAGGAATAGCCCAAGGAGCTTTGGACTGTGCACTTGAGTATACCACTCAACGGGTTCAATTTGGACAAAAGCTAGCAGATTTTCAAGGAGTGCAATTTATGTTAGCTGATATGGCGATGAAAATTGAAGCAGCGCGTGCTTTAGTATACAAAGCAGCTGCTTTATTAGATGAAAAAGTTTACGAAAGAGACAAAATGTCAGCCTTAGGTGTGGATACTTTGTCTGCAATGGCAAAATGTTTTGCTTCAGATGTGGCAATGCAAGTTACTACAGATGCCGTACAACTATTAGGTGGGTATGGATATTTAAAAGATTACCCAGTAGAAAGAATGATGCGTGATGCTAAGGTAACTCAAATTTTTGAAGGAACTAACCAAATTCAGAGAATAATAATAGCTCGCAATCTTTTAAAGCCATTTTGGAAAAAAGAACTGAGAAAGGATTAAATAGTACAGTTTTTTTTATCTTAAAGGATTTTTATTTTAAGTCCCCTTTTTCCCCTCTCTGTGCTTCTTTGGTAACAGGGATGTTGCTAGCAAATTGCGAATGGTTGTTTTTTTGTGTCTCCGCATTTATTTCTCTTCTTGGACTTTTTTGCATCAGTAAAAAGGTTGGAGCTAAAGCATGTTTTCTTGCCTTGATTTTTGCAGCTTTAGGTTATTGGAACGCATCGAAAATATTGAATCCTAAACTAGGTAAGGATCATATTTCTCAGTTATCATTAGAAGAAATAACAAAAGTAGAAGGTTATACTTTTAAACCTTCTGATTTAAGTATGCAAAGAACAACGATATATTTAGAGGTAAAAAGAGCTTTTGTAAATAACAAATGGATAAAAGTAAAAGGAAGATTAAAGTTAAATTACAGAGGGAAATTACAGTTAAATCAAGGAGCATTTATAAGAGTAAAAGTAAAATTGAGAAAACCTACTGGGTATTTTAATCCTGGTTCTTTTCAATATCATAAATATCTCCAAAGACAGGGGATATTAGTAATCGGCAGTGCTTTAAGTCCTCCAGAAATTCTGAATACTTCCAAAAGTACCTTGACGTTAATAAGGGAACACTATTTATATGCTTTATCATTCGCTTCACCAAAAACGAGGGGAATCCTTAAGGCGCTTATATTAGGACAACGTGATGAAATCCTGCAAGATGTAAGAGAGTTGTTTCAAATAACAGGAGTGTCGCATATATTAGCTGTCTCAGGAATTCACGTTAGCGTTTTGTTTCTCTTTTCTACGTATTTTGTGAAAATTATATTAAAATGGCTCCATATAAACATAAGTAAAAACATCCTTACATTCTTATCTTTACCTTTAGTATGGGGATATATATACCTTGTAGGCGGTCCCCCTTCAGCCCTTAGAGCAGGCTTAATGTTTACAACAACAGTTTTCTTGGTCTCATTTTATCGTCCTTTCTCAGCGGTTAACAATTTATTTATTGCAGCATTTTTTATACTTTTAATAAATCCCTCTAGTTTATGGACTCCATCTTTTCAGCTATCTTTTGCTGCAACATCTGGTATTTTACTATTAGCTCCCAGAGTTTCTACTTTTATAGATAAGCTTTTTATCGATTATGGTACTTCTTACGAAAAAAAGAAAATTTCAGTCAGAAAAACAATTAAATGGTTTTTTTCTATTATTTACATTTCAGTTATAGCTCAGATTTTCACAGTGCCTATTTTAATTGCTCATTTTAACCATGTTTCTCTTATCGGTCCAATAGCAAATCTGGTTGTCGTCCCTATTATGAGCGTTTTAATTTTGCCAATGTCTTTTATAGCAGCTGTTTTTTCTTTATTTTCAATTTATTTCGCTAAAACTTTAATACAAATATCTTCTTTAACACTAGAAATTGTTTTAAATATATTAAAAATATTTGCGGAAATTTCTTATTTAAATTTATGGGTTTTTAGTTTTAATAATATAGAATATTTATGTTTTTATTTTACTTTGATCCTTTTACTTATCTTTTTTAGATCTAAAAATCTCTTTTGGCCTTTTATTATTGTCATAAGTCTATTATGGGGACTTTATGTCTTTTCACAATCAGAGAAAAGTAAGGAACTAGGTGACTTTAAGCTAACTTTTTTGGATGTAGGACATGGAGATTCCATCTTTGTACAGTTACCATTAGGGAGCACCATGTTGATCGACGGAGGGACTGCAGTAAATGATTTTGACACAGGAAGAAATATTGTAGCTCCATTCTTGTGGTCACAAAGGGTTTTAAAAGTTGATTATGTAGTTTTAAGCCATGCCGAGCCAGATCATTATGGAGGATTGCTTTTCATACTGAAAAACTTCAAACCAAAGGAATTTTGGTATGCGGGTGAGTCATTACCAGATGAATTGGTAAAAGTTTTAAATGACTTAAAAAAACAAGGGCTAGTGATAAGGAAATTAAAAAGAGGGGATACAATGCGAGTATCTGGTGTTGACATTTTTGTGCTTCACCCTCCAGAAAATTGGTCATCAGATCCCAATGATAGTTCTTTAGTTTTGAAAATAGAAAAAGCCAATAGATCCATACTCTTTACAGGGGATATCAGCAAAAAAGTGGAAATAGAGCTCTTAAAATCAATTAGCGAACTAAAAGCAGAAGTGATAAAGGTTCCCCATCACGGTTCTAAATATTCCTCATCCTATTCTTTTTGCCAAGCAGTAAGTCCTAAAATTGCAATCTTTTCAGTAGGGAAGAATAACCCGTACGGTCATCCTTCTGAAAAAATCATACAACGCTATAAAGGCATTGGAGCAATAATTTTACGTACAGATACTTGTGGAGCAATAACACTAACTGCAGATGATTACGGTTGGAGAATTTCTACTTATTTAAAATGTAATCTTTACCCTTAAATCTTATTACAAAGTTTTCACCGATTTGAAAAGCATATTGTCCTAGTTGGTAAAAGGCAAGACGTGAAATCTTTGCGGGAAATTTCCTATCTTTAACTTTACAATAAGGTATCCCCTTGGAACTTAAATAAAATGTGTCTAAGTCAAGTATTTCTTCTGTTCCATCATTAAGGTGTATTTTAAAAACGTCATCTTTTTTTTCGATCCATTTAACGATAAAAACGGTGTCTTCTACTTCAACAGGTTCTTTATACCCCTCCCACTCAATCCAATAATTACCTTTATCATCTGTTCTTAAGTTGTTTAAAAATTCTTTTATGATATCCTTTCTAATTATTTCCTGATCGCAATAATACCAGCGGCCTTCGCTATCTACTCGAATTAAAGCCTTATCCTTCATCACCGAGCCTTTTTGATTTTTCATATGCTGCGTAGATGGCTTCCATTATGGCTGCCCTTACTCCCCAGCGTTCCAAAACAAACATCCCTTCCGCTGTAGTCCCTGCCGGGGAAGTAACCTCTTCCCTAAGAATAGCAGGATGTTTACCAAGTAACACCATTTTAGCAGTCCCCATTACCGTTTGAGCCGACAATATCAGGGCGTCCTCTCTTTTTAATCCCAACCTAACCCCTGCTTCGACCATAGCTTCTATAAAGAGAGACACATATGCAGGACCACTACCACTTAAGCCAGTTATCGCATCCATTTTGTTTTCTTCTACGATAATCACCTTCCCCATGGTACTAAGCAAAGAAACTACTTGATTGATATCTTCTTCTGATGCCTCCGTTCCTTTGCATACTGCAATCGCTCCTTCATTTACCAAAAGCGGGAGATTTGGCATTACACGTATAACCTTTGCATTTTTCTTCAGTACTGAAATAATCTTCGATATCTTCAAACCTGCTATAACTGATACAATAATTTTTTTCTCTGTAATAAAGGGGCTTATTTCTTCAAGAACATCAATAGCTTCTTGAGGTTTAACAGCAATCCACACTATATCAGCTTTTTTCGCAATATGGGAATTGTTTTCATAAACCGATATACCGAGTTCTTCAGCTAAACGACACCGCTCTTTAGACTTATCTGATGCTATTATTTCCTCTTTTTTTAAGCTTCTTAAGAAACTATTAATAAGTGCTAACCCTATTTTCCCTATCCCAATAACACCTACCACCATGGAGTTTTTATAATACTTAGTTATTGATAAATTGTCAATGCAATTAGTATTTATATCCTCTTGAAGTGACCATTTTCGATTTTTTTATAAAAGTTTGGGAATTGCCAACTATTATAGTAGTATCCATCTCTATAGGGTAATTTTCTAACTCTACTAAACTTGTTATCCAAAATTTACATCCCTCTCGGTATGCTTTTTTTACTATTGCAACAGGTGTATTGGGTTTTTTATATTGAAGCAAAATTTCCTTTATTTCTTTTATCCTATCACGATTTTTGCTTCGAGGGTTTAACAAAACCAATACAAAATCTGCAGCAGCTGCTTTCCTAAGCCTATCTTCTATAAGCTCCCATGGGACTAAACGATCGGATAAGCTAATGACCGAAAAATCGCCAATCAAAGGGGCTCCTACTAGAGAAGCTGCTGCATTAATGCTAGAAATACCAGGTATTATTTCCACATCTATGGTATGATCTTCAAGTAACTCAAATACAATTCCAGCCATCCCGTAAACACCAGGATCACCTGCACTTACAATGCTTACTATTTTACCGCTTGCAGCCTCTTCTAGCGCTCTTTTAGCTCTTTCTACTTCATGGGTCATGCCGTACACAAGAAGTTTTTTGTCTTTAATGATAGGTTCTATCAATTTAACATAAGTACTATATCCTATTACCACATCAGACTCCCTTAAAGCCTTTACAGCCTGTGGAGTAATAAGCTCTAAATCACCTGGTCCAATTCCCACCACATAAAGCTTACCTTTTGGCCTAAACGCAACTTCAGCTAAAGCAAAAGTGACGTGATCAAAAACCCTCTTAGGAGCTATTAATACTCCTCCACTTGCTAAAAGAGCTGCTTGCTCTGAGAGTGAATCTATTCCTATGGCCTTCTTCACCTTATCAGAAGAGCTAACAGATTTTACCTTTCTTAATTCCTCTTCTGAATAACCAAGGATTTCCACTTTCAAAGCTTCCTTCAAAGAAACAATAACTGGATGTTGTACTTTGCGTCTAAGTGTCGCTATAGCCTTGATAGCTTCAGGTAAAACTCCTAAAGAATCCAGCCATTTCTGCAATGTGACTTTAACATATTCTGGATTTACTAAATCGTGAAAACCTATCCCAACAAAAAGATTTTGGGGGACAAACTGTACTTTACTTTCTAACGAAACAAATTTACGATTAGAAATCAATATGTCGGCTTTTTCTGGGTCTTCCACTTCTTCTATACCTTTTGGTAAATTAATGTGAACTTTTTTATCGACAAACGCTAAAAGTTTTCCATTATTCAATAACTTTTCTTGTATCGATGGTAACTTTGATTTATTAATTATACGGAACCCCAATTTTTTAGCCCAAAGATCTAAAGCTTCAACTTCCCATAGGTCAGAGGAAGTTGATATAACAACTTGTGCTCCCAATAAGGTAGATATCTCATTTGCCAAGTGATTTGCTCCTGCTAAATGTCCTCCGCAGAGTGGTATAACAAAATTACCTTTTTCATCGATTACTAACACTGCAGGGTCTTTCTCTTTGTCATGAAGAAGGCGTGCTATGATACGAACTACAATCCCTGTAGCCATTACAAAGATCAAGAAGTTATTTTGTTTCCATAAAGAGTCTACTAGTTTCGGTTCTAATCTCCTAACATTGGCATTAGGATAAAAAGGTCTTAATTTTTCTATCAATTTATAACCGCGGTCACTTATGTAAATAAACACTATATTTCCCTTATCGTGCTTCATGTTTTTTATTCCCATAAAGTTTGGACCTTTTCCCAAAGGGTTCTTTTATTGCCTTTAAAGCTTCCCCGACGTATATAAGTGCTGTCCTTTTGATGGAATTTCTTTCAATAATCAGATCAAGCTCAGAAAGTTTTCCTAAGAAGACTTGTCCATCTGGCCAAGTTATTTTGTGCAGAACCGCTATCGGTGTGTCCCCCGGTAGTGTTTCTAACAAAGTTTCTTTGAGTGGTTTTACCAAAGAAGTGCTCAAGAAAAAGACCATGGTAGCCCTAAGTGAAGCTATTCGCTTTATTTCCTCTTTTGTAAGCCCTCCTGTATTTCCTTTAAACCTCAATAATATGACAGCTTCTGAAATCTCGGGTACCGTGAGTTCTACGGCCATAATCGCTGCTCCAGCCATGGCTGATGACACTCCAGGGATAACCTCATAAGGTATTCCCCTTGATTTCAGCTCTTCCATCTGTTCTTGGATAGCGCTGTAAATACTCGGGTCACCGCTTACAAGCCTAACGACATCTTCACCCTTTTTAACGTGTTGTTCCATTAAATCAACTAACTCCTCCAAAGCCATCTTTGAAGAGTCAAAGAGCGTAGCTCTTATGCCCTTTATTATCTCAGGATTCAACAGACTACCAGGGTAGATGACACACGAAGCAGTTTCAAGAAGCCTCTTGGCTTTGACCGTTAGAAGCTCCGGATCTCCTGGACCCGCCCCTACGAAATATACTTTTCCTAACTTCTGCACTTTTTAACTACCACAAGAGAAAGGTAATCCTCGTCGTTATCTTCTAATGCCTCTAATCCCTCCCATATCTTTTGTTCGGGTAAGGTAGCCCTCTTAATGTAAAAAACCCTATAACGGTCAACGTCGATAAACTCCTTCAAATCCTTTATCTTACCTTTAACTTTTAAGAACACAAGGGTATCAAAATCGTTTATGTAAGTGCTTAAATTTTCACAGTATAAAACAGGGATAAGGGCAAGTTTTTCTTCACCTAGAACCAAAGGAAGTGGAATAGCACAAGCAGCAGCTGTAAAAGAACTAACACCTGGTATTATTTCTACCGAAACTTTTTCCCTCAAATGATCGTAAATCCAAAAAAAAGTACAGTATAAGGAAGGATCGCCCAAGGTAACGTAAGTCCCTGTTTTAAAACGTTCTAACTCTTTAAGGATGACTTCCGAAGCCTTTGTAAGATGGACTTTTGGGTTTTGGGCCTTCATTGGAAATTCCAACAATACAACTTTTTGGCCTTTTAAAAATCCTCTTATGATCTCTAAAGCTCTACTATGCCCCTTTGTGGACGGACAAAAGACCACAGGGGCTTCTTCAAGGACCTTTCTGCCCTTAAGGGTTATAAGCTCAGGATCTCCCGGGCCTACCCCTACTACGTAAAGTTTCACCGTTTCCCCCTTATTACAAATACTGGGTTTAAAGCTTTAAAGCCCTTTTTGGTCCCAATGGGTTTGAGCCTAACTACGTTGACCTGCACCACATCGAGCTCGAAACCACATCCTTCAAAGCACTTTAAGGCTTCTGAAAAGGTCTCCACTGTCACAGCTGTAGTGACCACAACCTTAAGGCGTTCGATTTTGGTCAGTGTCCTTAATATTTCACCCAATTTTCCACCTGTCCCCCCTATGAAAACCCTATGTGGGGCTTCAAGCCCCATAAGGCATTCAGGAGCTTCACCTTTTATTACGATTAAATTGTCTAGACCAAACTTTTCCTTATTTTCCAACAAGGACTCAATGTCTCCCTTCTCAACAGCATAAACCTTAAGGGAGCGACTCAGTCTTGCCAACTCTACACTTATAGCTCCTGATCCAGCTCCTATGTCCCATACTATACCCCTCCAAGGGGGTCTTAACTTATGGATGACAATAGCTCGTAACTCATCTTTCGTTATCATGCTCATTTTGTGATATATTTCGCTTTCCTCTAGACCTATGATCGGTCCTCCAGGCTCTTCATGCGTTACGATTACAAAATGGGGATCTTCAATCTCCCACTTAAGGACCTCGTCTGCCGTTCCTTTCATCACCTTGAAATCGCTGTCCCCAAGCTTTTGGAATACAAAAAAAATGAGCCTTCCAGAAATAGTGTTTTTTAAAAAGTTTGCTAAGAACTTAGCATTTTTATTTGAGTCGGTAAGTACCGCCACTTTACCTTCTTCTTCCAAAACTCTTACTACTGCTTCTAGGGCAATTCCTTTGCCATGTAGACTTATAGTAGTTATACCGTGCCAGGGCTTTTTTATTATGCTAAGACCTATATTTAAACAAGAAACATCAGGCAAGATTTCGATTTTTTCCTCTCCTAACTCTTTAATAGCTTTTTCCGCTATGCCAAAATACAAAGGATCCCCCGAAGCCAAAATTACAACATTTCCTTTGTGTAAAAAGGACGAAACTTTCGTGAAAAGCGTAGCTATATCTTGAACTTCGTACAGTTTGTTTTTTACTTTGTCATATTCCTTATACGATTTGAATATTTCATGTGAACGCGGAAGAGCAAAAATCACATCTGCCTCCTCAACGATTTTAAGAGCATCTCCGTCCAGAGGTTTGAAACCAATCCCTATGACAAAAACTTTATGTTTCTCTGTAACTAAGGAGATATATCTCCATGATGTATCCATGTTTTTCCCTCAAGGAACGTCTCAGTTTTATCAGTTGGTCTTTTACTTCGACCAACCTTCCTGAAAAAACCGTCTCTTTCTCGGTGCCAAGATAAGCCCCCCAATAAATCCAAATATTTGGATCATTAATAAAGCGGAAACTTTCGTAGTTATCAAGAAATACAACGGTATTATCGCGGATTTCCTTTTTTTTCCTCATCACACGCGGAGTGGTCAAAACGACTGATCCGGCTATATCGTTTAAGGATATTTTATGTTTAGCAGAAAGAAGCTGGATAGACGAAATTCCAGGAATTACTTCAAAATGAATTGGTATAATTGTGGAAAGATAACGTAGTATCTCTATATAACCATCGTAAAGAGAAGGATCTCCTAAGACCAAAATACCAGCTTCTTCAATTTCTTGAATGGCACTTAATAACAATTTTGCTTTGTGTTTTCTCCATTCTTTAACCGAATCTACATAAGGCAACTCTGTTGGTCTCTGCCCGAAATCTAATCGTATCAGTTCATAATCTTTTTGAGGACGTAAATGATTTAGGATTCTTTCTCGTAATAAAGTAAGGTGTTCCTTTTCACCCTTTTTATCAGGGATAATGAAATACTGTAATTTTTTAATTAAGTCACAAGCTTCAAGGGTCAAATATTTAGGGTCACCTGGTCCTATGCCTATTATATAAACCTTCTTCATTTTTCATTTATAGGAAATACGCCCTTCAAATGTTCTAACCAAATCCTTATTATCCTATTGCTCTCTGCAAGTCCTCTCAGCAGAGGTACTACTTTAAAACCTTCCTTTTCGAGTATGGACTTCCAACTGCTTGGATCTTCACCAGCCATGTCGTTTAAGACGTGATCTCCCGCAACAGCCATGAATGGTATGAGGTATACTTTCTTTACTTTATTAATACGCAACTTGGGTATTATTTCCTCAAATTTAGGCCATCCTTCTACGGTAGCTAAAAATACGTTTGGGTCCTTTTGGTTAAGAACATAGGCTATTGCTACATACAAGTTGCCTGCGGGATGAGAGGTGCCATGTCCCATAAAAATGACACCATCTTTTGATGTCCTTTCCTTTGGGAGTTCCTCCAGGAGTATCTGAGCCACGTGTTCCAAATCTTCGTAAGAAGAGAGCAAAGGTGGAGAAACCACTATGTATTTCAACTTGTTTGACATCTTGGAAAACAATTCTGCGCTCCTCTTTAACTCATGGTATTCCTCACCGGGTATTACATGAAGGGATAATATTCCTATTTCTTCAACCCCTTCCTCTAGCATACGACAAAGGGCCATTTCAGGAGAGTCAACGTTAACCCCCTGCTCCCTTAGCTTTTCCCTGACCATCCTCGACGTATAGGCCCAACGGACGCTGGCCTCGGGGAATTCACCCTTAACCACTCGATCCACCGCGTCGTAAACTTTTCTCGCTTCAGGAACACTGGTCCCAAAGGCAACGATCAATATGCCTTTTTTTGAGGTACTATGGCATATACCTATAACACAAAGAACAAAAAAACTCACTATAACCAACACCCTCATACTCTACCCCTCCTTTTGATTTTTAACAATTTTCAATAAAGCATTTACCACAGCAGCTGTTGCTGCTGATCCTCCTTTACGACTCAAGTTTGTTATAAATGGAAAATCTTGCTTACTTAAAATAATTTTGGCCTCCAACGCTTTAATGAAACCCACAGGCATGCCTATTATTATTTTATCTTTTATCTTATTTACATTAAACAACTCAATTGCTGATAACAATGCAGTAGGCGAATTACCGATAGCGACAATTCCGATTTCCTGTCCTTTTTCAAAAAAAGCTACTCGTATAGCTTCTTCACACATAGTTCCAGAAGCAGTACTTACTTTATCAAGGTAGCATATAACCTCTATATCTGAGGATAAATTTTTAGAAATACCTGCTTCAAGCATTTTTACGTCTACCAGAATTGCTTTTTTCTTTAATAGAGCATCTATGGCTACTGCAATTGCTTTGGGATGAAAGACCATAGTGTATCGGAATTCTGGATCGGCTGTGGCATGGATGACCCTTTTTATAATCTCTTTCTGTTCAAAAGGTATTCCTTCGAAATCAATTTCTCTTTCTATGAGTTCCAAGCTCTCTTTTTCTATTTGTTCACCACCCATGTGAAAAACTCCTAAAGGACATAGGGTACTATTACGGAAAACCCGTTGGTTTTTATGGAGTACACCTTTATCCCATAGACCTCTTCGATAAGATCTTCAGTTATGACTTCGGAAGGGGCTCCTTGTACCACGATTTCTCCTTTGTTTAATACCAAGACCCAATCGCCAAAAAACAGAGCCAAGTTCGGATCGTGTAAGCTAATTAAAACTCCTTTGCCCTCGTTATGTGAAAACTCCCTTATTTTAGACAAAACCGTCCATTGGTTTTTAAAGTCCAAATGTGAAGTCGGCTCATCGAGTAGCACATAAGAAGCCCCTTGGGCAATGGCCCTTGCAAGGAGGGTCAATTGTCTTTCGCCTCCGCTTACCTTAGTATAGGTTTTTTCCCCCAAGTGCCCTATTCCAAGCATTTCCAAAGCCCTCTTGGCGATAAGAAGGTCTTTGTCTCCGGGGGTGGAGAAAACACCAAGGTGAGATACCCTCCCCATAAGTACGATTTCAAGGACTTTATAAGGAAAAGAAGGCTCGTGATCTTGTGGTACGTAGGAAATCCTTTTCGCCCTCTCCTTATAGGTTAAGGAGTTCACACTTTTACCATCTATCTTTATCGTCCCTTTTTGAGGTTTCCATATGCCTACAAGACATCTAAACAAGGTGCTTTTCCCAGAACCATTTGGGCCAAGTAAGACCGTGATTTCTCCTTTACGAACTCGGAAAGATACATCCCTCAGGATTTCCTGAGGTTGCCCCTTGTGTCTGAAAGTTAAGCCTTCAACTTCTAACATCAGCTTTCCCAAGTTTCTTTTCCCTTTTTCCTCATCAGATAAACGAAAAACGGAGCACCTGTAAGGGCCGTTATTATACCTACAGGAACGTCAAAACCCACAAAAGTCCTCGAAAGAGTATCTGCTCCTATCATAAAGGCGGCACCTCCAAATAACGAAAGAGGCAAAAGAACACTATGCTCTGGTCCAACCATCATCCTTACAATATGTGGCACCATTAACCCAACCCATCCAATAATTCCACATGTTGAAGTAGCAACAGCTACAGAAAAAGTCGAGAATAAGATAAATATCATCCGATCTCTCTTCACATTTACACCTAACGCATAAGCTTCTTCTTCTGAAAGACTCATTACGTTTAACCTCCATCTCATAAGCACTATTGGCAATATTCCTACTATGGTTCCTATCAAAGCTATTTTAAAGTTACGCCAATCAGAAAGAGAAAAACTGCCCATTGTCCAAAAAATTATACCTTGTAATTTATGGGGATCCACTAATATTTTTACAATAGAAACCAGAGCTGTGAAAAAAGCTGAAACTATTACACCTGAAAGCACCAATGGAAGTCTAGAAATTTCTTGTTGACTTTTTGCTACCATATAAGTAAGTGATACTGCTAAAAGTCCAAATATAAAAGCCATAGTTTGAACTGACCAAGATGGTAAAAACCCTATAGTTATAGCACATCCAAAAGCTGCTCCTGCTGAAATCCCTAAGATGTAAGGGTCGACCAAAGGATTCCGTAGCAGTCCTTGTAATACTGCCCCGGATCCTGCCAAAGAAGCCCCTACTGTTGCTGCCATTAATATTCGCGGTAGGCGTATATCTAAGATAATTGCCTTTTCTGGAATATTACTAATACCGTTATAGTTGGTGATTCCCTGGAATAATATCTTAATTACTGTAATTGGAGGGATATCATAAGTTCCTATAAAAAGGGAAAACAACCCTATTGCGAAGGGAGAAAGTATTATAAAGGACGTTTTAATCCTTTTCATATGTTTTCACCTCTTGCCAAGATATGCTAAAAACCTTCTTGAAGAAAGCGTTCATTAGTTCTTGGATTGTTGTACTTTCTATCCTTTCGAGGTGTAAATATTGATCCATCCACAAAGCCAATCCAATAATGGATGGTGACCATGTTTGTAGGTGGGGCATTCTGTAAACCCTTTGGTTTTGTACTGCGCTGATCTTTTGCCATGCAGGATGTTTTAATATCCACTCTGGACCGTAACTTGTACTTCTCCAAAGGAATATAGTATCAGGATTCCATCCGATTATGCGTTCAAGGGAAACGTTTGCGTATTTTACTCCTAAGCCGCACGCTACATTTTCAGCGTTAAGGCACCTGAGCACGTCGTTAATTATGCCTTGATCAGCGATTACCCGCGTTGGAGGATCGCTGAGGATGAGCACCCTTTTGTGGTTACCTTTTTTGTTTTCTAAATAGGACAGAAACCTCCTCATCTCCATAATGATCTCCTTGGCTCTTTCTTCTTTTGCAAACAGCCTTCCGTGGACTTCTATAAGTTCAAAGAGGTCCTTTAATCCGTCAGGCCAGAAAGCCATGACTTTTATCCCTTTGTTTTCAAGGAATTGAAGAAGTTCGGGGTTGTTTGCCCACATGATGACTACGTCTGGGTTAAGTTGGGTTAGTTTTTCTAGATCTATTTGCCATGGTGTTCCTATGATTGGCCTTCTCAAAGAAGGGTTTTTACGCAATAGAGCTTTAAAAACGGGAGAAAACTCGTAGGCATTTTGAGATATGCCTACCACGCGGTCCATTGCTCCAAGGGAACAAACGACCTCGTAGGTCATAGTAACCACGGCCCTTTTAACGGGGACTTCTAAGGTTATCCTTTTCCCTCTTGAGTCCCAAAAGGTCTCTTCTTTTCCCCAAAGCCGTCCATGGAAACTTGAGGCAATCAAGTACAATGCTGACAATAAGATGAAAGATTTGAGCCTCATTAATAAAAAAACCCCACGTTTGTGGGGCTGCACCCGTTTTTCTCTTCGCCCCTTCCCCTATCCCTCGAGGGGATTAGGGTTATATGGTGGGCAGGTCTTCCGGCTCCCGGATCTTCCTACTCCCCGCACCTTCCCAGGGCCAGAGGCCCCAGTGGCCTACTGCGGGTTTCGTCCCCGGTCACGGCGGCGGGACCGCGGGGGATTTTCACCCCACTTCCCTTTTAAGCCCACAATGGGCACCCACCTATATTTTATTTTCCCTCTCAATGAGTTTATGGTCAACAGTGTAGTCTTCTTGATAGAATCTTTTAGCTCATGGGACTTTTGGTTGAACTTGACCTCAGAGGGAAAAGAGTCCTCTTAATAGGAGGAGGTTGTATAGCGACGAGGAGATTTTTAAAACTATACCAAGCCCGTCCTTCGCTATTAAGGGTAGTAGCAAAAAGGATACAGGAGGAAATCAAAAAAGTGGCTTTTGTCACCCCATGGATTGAACTTTTTGAAAGGGATTTTCAAGAAGAAGACCTAGAGGGCTTCCATATGGTATTGGCTGCAACAGATGACGCGGATCTCAATCGTAGGATAGCCTTTTTGGCAAGGGGAAAAGGTATGTGGGTCAACGTGGCAAATGATAGAGGACTTTCTGATTTTTTCTTCCTTGCTACTGTGGAAAGACCACCTTTGTCTATAGGGGTTTCTTCTTCAGGAACGCTTCCCGCCTTTTCAAGTGCCCTTAAGGAAGCTTTAGAATCAACTCTCCCATGGGATGAGCTTGTCCGTGAACTCCATCTACTGGTTATGCAAAGAGGCAAAATTCCTTCTTCGGAAATGCGCAAAAGATGTTTAAATAGGATACTTTCAGTGTGGCCTAAATTTACAAAGGACAAATAAATTTACTCTTTCTTAAAGAGGGTGGAAAAATTTGTCTCTAACGATAGACAATCAAAAAAAGGGGGAAGTATGAACTTTTCTTTTTTTTCCATAACTTTTTCCCCTTTCTCTCCGAACCTATCAAGGTAAGCTTCTAAGCAGACTTGATCACCAAAGACAAAGGTCGTAAAAGTATCCAGGTGTTCTTCTATTATCTTAGAAACGTTCTTACCAGAGGGAAGTACTTCTAAGAAATCTAAAAAATACACTTCAGCTCCAAGATCGCTTAAAAACATGTAAGTTGCTTTGTCCTTCATAGGAAGTCCTATTTTCCTACCTTTTAGTCCATCTTTTTTTACATCGATCTCGAAAAGTTTATAGGGTATACCTTTTTCGAACAATATGGGTTTGCCATCTGCAGGACAGAGGATCTCAAATCTCATTTCCCTCAGGTCCAAGCCTAGACGATTAAAGGCCCTCAGCATAGGGGTCAGTAAGGCCCTTCTTGGAATAGCCAGGAAATCCAAGCCTTTTATTCTCTGTATCTCCTCCTTACAGGATGCCTTTGGCTCGTATTTCAAAACAGGAAAGACAAAGACCTTCGCCCCTTTTTCCTTTAGAAAGCTTGAAAGGAACAGCCCTTCTTCCTTAGGGGTTACTAACAAAATTTCCTTCCCTAACAGAGGACGTTTTTCAAACCAATTAAGTTTAAATCTGAGGTTACAGACATCCCCGAGGACGATTAAAGAGGGAGACACTAGGTCGATACTAGACATTTCCTTTAGCTTGCCTTCTATTACCTTCTGCCTTGTTGTAGCCCCCCACGTTATAGCTGTAACAGGTGTATCAGGATCCATTCCAAGCGCAAGGAGACGCTGCAATGTTTCTTTCGCATTTTTAGCCCCCATAAATAATACCACCGTTCCTTTAAATTGAGCTATGGAAGCCCAGTTAATTGCTTGGTCTTTTTGAGGATCTTCATGACACGTAGCAGCGCAAAAACAAGAAGATATACGCCGATGAGTCAAAGGGATTCCTGCATAAGCAGGAACTGCATAAAGAGAACTTACACCTGGTACTACTTCAACATCAATATCTTTTTCAACTAGATACTCAACTTCTTCTCCTCCCCGACCAAATATAAAGGGATCTCCTCCTTTAAGTCTTACTACAAGTTTACCTTCCTTTGCTTTTTGTTCCATTACATAATTTATTTGTTCTTGAGTGACATTGCGACGTTTACCGACAGGGATAAGTTCGGCTTCTTCTTTACAGTGAACCAAAATTTCATGAGGAATAAGGTCATCATAAAGCACAACGTCTGCCTTTTTTAACACTTCTAATCCTCTACAGGTAATCAGACCTGGATCTCCTGGACCTGCCCCTACTATGTAAACTTTTCCAGCCACAGGATATTTACCGTATGAGGGTAAGAGCGAAGTAAGCGTATGTCTTTTCCTGATTCATTCCGGCTGTCCTTTAGGCAAAATAATCTTTCCGCTTTTGTCCTTTTGCGAGATACGAAACAACTCCTACGCTAAAATTGTAAAAACAAATGGTGGAGATGGGGGGATTCGAACCCCCGACCCTCACGTTGCGAACGTGATGCTCTCCCCCTGAGCTACATCCCCCTTTTTAATTATCCTTCCTTTCTTCTTCCGCATCAAGGGTTTAAGAGGGTAAAACAAACGGCTTGCCACCTAGGCCTGTTGGAGTTGACTAGTTTTGGCTGAGTGTGTTAAAAAAGTTTGCGACATTCTTCACAAAAGCCAGGAGGTGAAAAATGGAGATTTTGGTTTGCTTAAAACAGGTGCCCGATACCGAAGCTGATATCCGTCCTACCCCGGATATGGGTTCCATAGACTATTCGGGTGTGAAGTTCATAATGAACGTTTATGATGAATACGCTGTTGAGGAAGCCCTGAGGTTAAAGGAGAAAGTAGGGGGAAAGGTCACTGTTATTTCCCTTGGTCCAGATAGGGTAGTCGAAGCTATAAGGACGGCTTTGGCTATGGGAGCAGACGAGGCTATACATCTCAATGACCCTGCATTATTTGATGGAGACGCTTATACAACTGCAAAAGCCCTAGCGGCCGCGATAAAAATGATCCCTTACGATGTGATCTTCTGTGGGAAACAAGCCATAGATGACGATTTGGCCCAAGTTCCCAGTATTTTGGGCGAGATGTTAGGGATACCAACCGTTACCAACATTCAGCGATTTGAAGTCTTAGATGGGAAAAAGGTAAGAGTCCACCGGCAGGTAGAAGGGGGACTTGATGTTATTGAACTACAGCTTCCTGCAATATTTACAGCTACAAAAGGACTTAATGAACCCCGTTATCCTTCCTTGCCGGGAATAATGAAAGCCAAGAAAAAACCGTTGAAGACAATGGGGTTATCAGAACTTGGGCTAAATGAGAATGAAGTTGGCTCAAAGGGAGCGCTGACAAAAATCCTTCGGTATTCTTTGCCTCCTATGAGACAGGCAGGAAAGATAATAGAAGGCGAAACGCCTGAGGAAAAGGCTGCAAAACTTGTAAAGCTGTTGCGCGAAGAAGCTAAAGTAATCTAAAGGAGGGGAAAGATGGCTGGGATATGGGTATACGCGGAAGTAAAGGATGGAAAAGTGAAGAAGGTCACATATGAGATGTTAGGTGCAGCTAAGAAAATGTCGGAGAAAAAGGGCGAGCCAGTTTGTGCTTTGTTGATAGGTAAAGATGTCTCTCCTCTTGCCTCTGAGTTAGGGGCTTATGGAGCTGATAAAGTCTTTGTAGTAGAAGGTGATGCCTTTGCAAAATACACCACTGGGGCTTACACAAAAGCTATTTGTGATTTAGTGAAGCAGTATGAACCTTCTATTTTGCTCTTCGGTGCTACTATAAATGGAAAAGACCTTTCAGCTAGGATAGCAGGAAGGCTTGGAGTTGGATTGGCCACAGATTGTACTGAGGTGTGGCTGGATGAAGGAGGAAACTTGGTAGTTAAGCGTCCGATGTTTGCAGGCAAGGTATATGCAGAAGTGATTTTTTCCGATAGAAAACCGCAAATGGCTTCGATAAGGCCAAATGCATTAGGTATACCAGAAGCAGATCCTTCACGTAAAGCGGAAGTGTTGAAAGTAGATATAAGCGTTAACGATGAAGAGTTTGGATATAAAGTGGTAGGCTTTGAACCAGTTGGTACCGGGAAGATCGACCTAACGGAAGCCGAGATCATCGTATCGGGTGGTAGGGGTATGAAGGCTGCTGAGAACTTCAAGCTTCTTGAAGAACTGGCAGAACTTTTAGGAGGAGCAGTAGGGGCTTCCAGGGCAGCTGTTGACGCTGGATGGCGTCCTCAGTCAGATCAAGTGGGGCAAAGCGGTAAAGTAGTAAGCCCCAACCTTTACATTGCCTGTGGTATTTCGGGTGCTATCCAACATCTGGCGGGGATGGGGACATCTAAGGTAATAGTCGCAATAAATAAGGACCCAGAAGCCCCTATCTTTAAAAAAGCTGACTATGGGATAGTAGATGATTTGTTTAAGGTGGTACCGGCCTTGATCGAGGAAGTAAAAAAGTTAAAAGCCCAGGGATAAAGTCCTTTGGGGAGGCCTTATAAGGCCTCCCCAAAGGGAAAGATCGTTTTGAATCATACGTAGGAGGTCAATCCGTGGAACATAGGGAGTTGTTTTGGAATGTCAAGGAAGTAGGTTTTATCACTTACCTGATAATGGGGCTCGCAGTCCTGATATGGGTATACTTGTTTTACGAACGGGTAAAGTTGTGGAAAAGGGGTAAAGCCGAAAAACGGTGTGAGAAGTTGCCCACAAGGATCTTGGGGACAATAGGGAACGTTTTAGGACAAATAAAGGTTTTCCGTGAAAAATACCCTGGATTGATGCACGGCTTTATATTCTGGGGGTTTGTGATACTTCTTGTGGGAACTGCAGTGGAGGCCTTTGACCATTATGCAAAGGTCCATTTTTTGGAGGGCAGACCATACCTTGTATTCGCTTTTCTTATGGACTTAGGTGGCGCTATGGCTTTAGCGGGTACGATAATGGCAGTAATACGCAGGTATGTTTGGAAACCGCGTGCTTTGGACAATCGAAAAGAAGACGCTTTTGTACTTGTGATGTTAGCCATCGTCTTAATCACGGGATTTTTAGTAGAAGGCGCAAGGTTAGCTGCACAAACAACTGATTCCCCCTGGGAAAAGTGGTCCTTTGTTGGTTGGAATGTTTTCAGGTGGTTTTTTGACCAGTCAAATGTCTTGATATATCATAAGTTATTCTGGTGGATACATTTATTATCGTCTTTCGTATTCGTAGTTGTATTGGTAAACACCAAACTTTTACATTTAGTGACCTCTATACTAACTACTTTTTTCCGCAATCTTTCTCCACAATCCCTTAAATTAATAGAAAATATAGAAGAAGCAGAATCTTTCGGGGTAAATAGAATAGAAGAATTTACGTGGATAGATTTGATGCAATTAGATGCATGTGTTCGTTGCGGAAGGTGTCAAGAACATTGTCCAGCTTTTTTGACCAATAAACCTTTAAATCCTAAAGACGTAATCCAAAATCTTAAATCGCATTTTATCAGAACGTCTCGTCCTGTTATCTCGCGTCTCAGGATATGGGGAGTCGAAGATAGCAATAACACCGACTCAGATGTAAAGCCGATTATCGGGACAGTAATAGAAGAAGATGCTATTTGGTCTTGTACAACTTGTGGTTCCTGTGTAATTCAGTGTCCAATGTACATAGAACAATACCCGAAACTTATAGAAATGAGAAGATACCTGGTGCTTATGGAAAGTCGGTTCCCTCCAGAATTGCAAACAGCTTTCAGAAATTTGGAAAATAACTCAAACCCGTGGGGAATAGGAATGCATACAAGAGGAGACTGGGCAAAAGAAGGTGGAATAAACCTTATTTCTGAAAACCCAGAGGTGGAATACCTTTTCTTTGTAGGATGTGCGGGGTCTTTCGATGACAGAAACAAAAAAGTCGCTCTTTCCATTTCCAAAATCCTTCAGGCCGCTGGGATTAAATTCGCCGTCATGGGCCCAGAAGAAGGGTGTTGTGGAGATCCTGCAAGAAGGTTAGGCAATGAATATCTATATCAGATCTTAGCAAAGCAAAACATAGAAATTATGAAGAATTATGGTGTCAAGAAAATCATAACTATGTGTCCACATTGCTATAATACACTTAAAAATGAATATCCACAATTGGGCGGGACGTTTGAAGTTTACCACTATGTGGAGATATTTTCAAAACTAATAAAAGATAAGAAACTTAACCTTACTAATAGCATTTCATTAAGCGTAACATATCATGATAGTTGTTACTTAGGACGTTATAACAAGATATACAAAGAACCCCGTTTCATTCTTAAGTCCATTCCATCTATTCAATTGTTTGAGATGAAACGGTCAAAAGACAAAAGTTTTTGTTGCGGAGCAGGAGGTGGTAGGTTCTGGATGGAAGAACATCTTGGGACACGCATAAATCATTCACGAATAGAAGACGCAAAGAACACTAATGCTCAGATAGTGGTAAGTTCATGTCCCTTCTGCCTGACGATGTTATCAGACGCTATTAAAGAGAGAGAATTAGAAGATAAATTACAAGCCAAAGACCTCTCGGAGATTTTAAAGGAGGCTATTGGTGTATGAATTGTCAGTTAAATTAAATTTCTCTGCTGCTCACAATTTAAGAAAACTAAAAGGAAAATGTGAAGCTTTACATGGTCACAACTATAAAGTGGAGATTTTAGTAAGTTCAAAAGAGCTTACAGAAGAAGGAATTGTGATGGACTTTGGCGATTTGAAGTCAGCTCTCAAAGAAGTCTTAGAAAAACTGGATCACAAGTATCTAAACGAGATACCTCCTTTCGATAAAGAGGAGCCTTCCTGCGAAAATTTGGCTAAATTTATCACAAATGAATTATTACGACACATTCCTAGTAATGTAGTTATAAAAAAAGTTACTGTTTGGGAATCTGAAGACACTTCAGCAAGTTATCTCCCTACACCATGAAGGACGTTCAAAACGAAAAAGATACCCGTAACCAAGAAATCCAAAAAGTAGGAGTTAAAGGAGTACGTTATCCTATCACTGTTCTGGATAAAAAAGAAGGCTTCCAGCATACTGTAGCGACGGTCAACATGTACGTAGACTTGTCTCCTCATTTCAAAGGTACTCATATGAGTCGATTTATTGAAATTTTGAATAAATATCGTGGGCAAATTGGAATAAAAGAACTTACATCCATTATTCAAGAAATGAAAAAAAAATTAAAAGCGAAAAGTGCTTTTGTTGAAATAGAATTTCCTTATTTCATCGAGAAGCAAGCTCCTGTTACAAAAGCAACTGGTTTTATGGAATACAAATGCAAGTTTCTTGCTTTCAGTAAAGACTCAACAATCGATTTATGCATAGAGGTAAATGTGCCTATAAGTACAGTTTGTCCGTGTTCAAAAGCAATAAGTACACATGGAGCTCACAATCAGAGGGGTACAGTGAGGTTAAAAGTACGATCCAAGAAACTTGTTTGGATAGAAGATTTGATAAAATTGGTGGAAAGCTCTGTAAGTTCCGATCTTTATACCATTTTGAAACGTCCGGACGAAAAATATGTAACAGAACGAGCCTATGAAAATCCCATGTTTGTTGAAGATGTAGTAAGGGAGATAGCAGTGAAATTAAAAAACGACCCTAATATAGTATGGTTTCTCGTCGAAGCCGAAAATTACGAATCAATTCACAACCATAATGCATATGCATGTATTGAATGGGTTAGACCAATTCCTTAAATGGATCACCAGGGAGTTCTGCTAAATTTTTGGCAGCTGTTTCCAACATTTTTACAAACTTTAAAAATTCATCACGGTTTTTAAATTGAAAACTAACTGTATATTCCTCACCTTCAAAAAAAAGCGGAGGTTTCAGGATCTCCGGACTAAGCCCTAACCTTGATGTAATTTCCCTGAATTTATTTTGTATTGATTGGAAATAAGGATAACGCCTCTTCCTAAGCCACTCGCGAAATTTTTCTGTACGTTCTGTGGGAGTTAAAAATGGGGCTTCCCATATATGTTTACTTTCGTTAATCAGTGTACTTACCTCTATGCCTTCTTTTAAACATATATGTTGTATAAATTCCAATATTTCCTTAATTTTATTTTCGCTCAGTTTCAAATGAAATAATAATTGTGTTAAGTCATTCAATTCCTCATCTTTAAAATATGTAAAATAGGCGGCACTTGAAAATGAGAGATCTTTGTACGCAATATACGTTTTTAAGTCATGAGGCAATCTGGCAATGTTTTTTAATACCTCAAAAACTTCTCTTCTGGGTCCCATTCCTAGTAATGGTAACCATAATTTTACAATTTCATTTATTGATACCCCTTCTTTTTCGAGCTTTAAAACTGCATGGGATTTCTCAATGATGTTCATTTTGTTCCATACGTTATGACCAATGGAAATCCTTACCGCTTTATCAGGCGGAAGCTCTTTGTTGGAAAACAAAATGGCTTTAACCTCACTGTTCATTCTCTCCAGGACCATGACCCTTTTTAATCCACATACCACTTCCCATCCGTTGCTTCCTTCCCTTAGAATAACGGGGGCTATTTGTCCTATTTCCTTTATAGAAGCAGATAACCCTTCTAGCTTTGGACAAAAAGTCGGGCTATAACGATCTTTCGAAATTATTTCTTCAATTCTTACTCTATATACTTTACACTCCAAAAACCCGCCTTCCCTGCAAAAACTGCGGTTTCCCCTAGTTCTTCTTCTATCCTTAATAGTTGATTATACTTAGCTACTCTTTCACTTCTAGTAACTGCACCTGTTTTTATTTGTCCAATATTAAGCGCAACTGAGAGGTCAGCAATAGTTGTATCCTCAGTTTCTCCTGATCGATGGGAAATAACAATACCATAACCAGATCTTTTAGCAAATTCCACAGTGTTCAAAGTTTCAGTAAGTGTTCCTATTTGGTTAGGTTTTATTAAAATTGCATTACCTATGCCAAGTGATACTCCTTTTTTAAGTATGTTTATATTAGTAACAAAAACATCATCGCCAACAAGTTGGACTTTTTTCCCTAAGACATGCGTAATCGTTTTCCAACCTTCCCAATCTTCCTCTGCCATAGGATCTTCTATGGAACAAATAGGATAATACTTAACTAACCTCTCGTAAAATTCAATCAATCTACCCTGATCCATTTCTTTCCCTTCTAACACGTATAAACCATTTCGATAGATTTCAGAAGCCGCTATATCCAATGCTATTGCTATGTGATCCCATGGTTTATAACCTGCTTTTTCTATTGCTTTCAGCAGTAATTCAAGGGCTTCTTCTGTAGATGTGAGATCTGGGGCAAACCCTCCTTCATCTCCTACTGATGTCCGTAGTCCTTTGGCTTTTAAAAGGTCTTTGAGTTGGTAAAATACTTCTGCTCCCATCCTTAAGGCTTCTGAAAAACTTGGCGCCCCCCATGGTACAATCATGAATTCCTGTATATCCAGATCGTTATCTGCGTGTTTTCCACCGTTTATAAAGTTCATCAGGGGAACTGGTAACTGATGGGCAAACACTCCTCCTACATAGCGCCAGAAAGGCAAATCGAGATAATTAGCAGCAGCTTTTGCACAAGCCAGAGAAACAGCCAAAATAGCATTTGCTCCAAGGTTTGACTTATTAGGAGTACCGTCAAGGTCCATCAACGTCCTATCTATGAGGAGCTGGTCAAAAACATCCAAGCCAACGATTTTAGGAGCGATCTTTTTGTTAACGTTTTCTACAGCCTTTCTAACCCCTTTACCTAAATAACGCCCTTGTTCCCCATCCCTTAGCTCCACTGCCTCTGCCTTACCTCTTGAAGCCCCTGAAGGTACTGCTGCCCTACCCATTACCCCACTGTCCAGCCATACATCTACTTCTACTGTCGGATTTCCCCTCGAATCCAAAATCTCACGGGCTATTACCCTCGCTATAGTCGACATAGGCTCCTCCTCGGGGAATTTTTATCCCCTTTAGGATATATTGAGTCCCTGAAATAAAAGTTAAAGACACAACTGCAATGGTAAGATAAGACCTCAAAAGGCTAAATAAACTAATTTCTGAGGGGGCCAAGATCGAAAGTACAAATAGACTTTGACTTAATGTAGTTAATTTACCCCATAAAGTTGGTTGGACTTTAGGCCTGTAAGAACAGAGACGTAACAAAAGGAAACCGAGCACAAGGATGAAATCCCTTCCCACTACTAATATGCCTAACCATAGGGGTATAGTCTTTTGTATCATTAACCCTAAAAAGGCGCCTCCTAAGAGTAATTTATCTGCCACCGGATCCATAAGGGTCCCAAGTGCACTTCTCTGATTAAGGGACTTCGCTAATACGCCATCAAGTGCATCCGTTAGGGCTGCAGTTCCAAAAAGGTAAAAGGCCACATCTTTTCGTCCCGAGGTCAATAACCCAAAAAACACAGGAACTGCCATAATCCTTAAAAACGTGAGGAAATTAGGCACGTTCATTCAGCCGTTTCCCCTTTCCACAGGTCTTTAAAGGTAGTAAGTTCAGGTATATAAGCCAATTCTACCGTCCCAGTGGGACCATTACGTTGTTTACCTATGATTACCTCTGCTATGCCCTTTTTGGATGTGTTGGGATTATAAACCTCATCACGGTATATAAAGAGGATCAAATCAGCATCTTGTTCTATGGCTCCTGACTCCCTGAGATCTGCAAGCTGAGGCCTACGGCCAGGACGGTCTTCAGCTCGTCGAGACAGTTGACTTATAGCAATGACTGGAATCTGCAATTCTTTGGCTAGAGCTTTCAAAGAACGCGATATTTCCGAAATTTCTTTTTCACGTGTTTCAGCATTTGACCGCCCCCTCATAAGTTGAAGATAGTCTATTATTATCAGCCCAAGTGACATTTCACCCTTTAATCTTCTTGCTTTAGCTCTTAATTCAAGTACTGACAATGCTGGTGTATCATCAATGACAATAGGTGCATCACTTAAGATACTCGCTGCTAGCGTTAGTTTTTGTAAATCAGCCTCTGACAAAAATCCGCTCCTTACTTTTGAAGCATTAACCTTAGCTTCAGCACATAACATACGCATAGCTACCTGTTCTTTTGACATCTCCATGGAAAAAATAGCCGTAGGTACCCTCGCATGGACCGCGGCATAATGGGCTATATTCAGACAAAAGGCAGTTTTACCCATGGATGGCCTTCCTGCTACAATGATCAAATCAGATGGTTGAAATCCAGCCGTCAATCTATCCAAGTCTTTAAATCCCGAAGGTACACCCGTTACTAGCTCCTTACGTTCATATAAACGTTCTATTACCCTGAAAGTCTCCTTTAAAATCTCTCTTATAGGATAGAAGGAAGGTCTAACGCGGTACTCGGAGATACTGAAAATAAGTTGTTCAGCACGATCCAAAAGCTCTTCAATGTCTTCTTCTTCTTTATAACAATCTGTGATGATCTCAGTAGCTGCAGATATCAATTGTCTAAGGAGGGCTTTTTCTTTTACTATTCGCGCGTAATGCAAGACATTAGCCGCAGTTGGTACACATTCAGCTAATTGTGCCAAATATGTGGCTCCTCCTACTTTATCTAAGACTTTCAGCCGTTTGAGTTCATCTGTAAGCGTGATCAGATCTAAAGGCTCACCTCGCTCGTAAAGGGATATCATTGCTTGGTAAATTTTCTGGTGAGATTCTTTATAGAAATCTTCAGGACGCAAAAGTTCGATAACTTTATGGATGGCGTCGTTATCTATTATTATGCCACCTAATACCGACTGTTCAGATTCTATACTCTGAGGAGGGAGTTTATGAAAGGGAAACTCCCTCGTCATTTTTCAATCCTCTTTTTCTACCCATACTTCAAGAGGAACCTTGACCTCTGAATGAAGTCTTACGTAAACCGTATGCGACCCAAGGTGCCTAATGGGTTCTTTCAACTCTATCCTTTTCCTATCTACCTCAATTCCCATTTCCCGAAGGGCCACTTCTATGTCATGTGGAGTAACTGCACCGAAAAGTTTGCCTTCGACCCCTGCAGACCTTTTTATCACACACTTTATTCCTGCTAACTTTTCCGCCAATCCTTGCGCACGCTCCTTTTCCCTTTGGAGTTTCCTCTCGATAAGCTTCTGACGCTCTTTAATGCGCGTTATATTTTTTGAGGTCGCAGGTTCGGCTAATCCTTTGGGAATCAGATAATTCCTTGCGTAGCCCTCTTTTACTCGCACTACTTGTCCTGCCTTACCTAAGGAAGGTACATCCTCTAGTAAAATCACCTCCATTTTTTCATCCCCCCTTATTCAGGTATCGCGACAAAAGGCAAAAGGGCTACGTGACGCGCTCTCTTTATGGCTATTGCAAGCCGACGCTGATGCTTAGCACAAGTACCCGTCTGCCTTCTTGGTAGTATTTTGGCACGTTCATTTAAGAACCTCTTTAGCAAATCAGCATTTTTATAATCAATCTCCAGTGAAGGATTACTACAAAACAGACATTGTTTCTTTTTTGGTGTGTAATATTTTACGGGTTTTTTTTCAGTATTTGTCATGCTTCTCCTCCCTTCAATAATGCTATTTTTTGGGCCACAACAGTAAGGGCCTTTTTCACTCCTAGTTCCATTTTTATAACCCGTTCTTCTAAAGATCCTTCAACAAATACATTGTGTCCTTTCATAATAGCTTTAGCAACTTTCTCATTTTCAACTCCAAAAGCCATCACTTCTATCTCTGGTTCTTGCTCCATCTCTTGTTTACGATGTTTAATGCCTGAACGTACTTTTAAGGTAAACCACAATACAACTTCACCATTTGTAGTATACCTTACTTCCACAGGAGCAGAAACCGTACCAGCCAAAATCACGCGGTTGAAGTAGAACAAACGCCTTCACCTCCTTCTGCGCTGACAATTGGCTTTTCCAATTTTATGGTTAAATACCTCAATATGCTGTCTTTTAACTCCAGCCATCTTTCGTACTCTCTTATAAAATCGGGTTTCGCACGAAAACGGATAATGTAGTAATAAGCTTTCTCTTTTTTCTTAATTTTATATGCTAGGTTTCGCATCCCCCATTCCTGTATTTCTATAACTTCACCACCTGAAGAGGATATAAGGTTTTGAATCTCATCAAGGGTGCTTTTGGTACTCCCTATTTCTTCATCAGGACTGATTAAAATCATCGACTCATAATATCTCTCCATCCTCCACACCTCCTCTTGGACATAACAGCCCTTTTTCAATAGGGCGAGGAGAAAAACGTCTTATTCCCTTACTACACCCGCTATGTAATTCCTATTGACTTTGACCCTAACTCTGTCCGCTAACTCTAAGGTAACTGTGTTCCCTTCTATATCTACTATGGTCCCGTAAAGACCTCCGGCCGTAAGTACCCTGTCTCCTCTTTTCAAACTCTCCAAAAGCCTCTTGTGCTCCTTCATCCTCTTTTGTTGAGGCCTTATCAGAAGGAAGTAAAAGATCACAAATATCAATATAAGAGGTATCAAAGCAGCAATCCCCCCTCCTCCACCCCCTCCTTCTCCTTGTGGAGCCATCGCAAAAACCAGGTCCCCGATCATCCATCCCTCCTTTTAGGCTTTTGCATAAAATAACACGCCCTAGCGAGTTTAGCAAGCTTTAAGGACCTTTCCAAGAAAATAAGGAAGAACGAATCAAATTTCTAGACCAGCTTAGGTCTTTAAAGATAATTTTATTTGTGGGATAATATATACCTTCTCTACAAGGTTGAAACATGAAAGGAGACATCGAAAAAATAAGAAAGATCATAAAAGAATTGAGAGGAGAAAACGGTTGCCCCTGGGATAAAAAGCAAAATATTGAAACGCTAAAGCCTTTTCTTATCGAGGAAACTTATGAAGTAATTGAGAATATAGACAACAAAAATTGGCAAGGATTATCAGAAGAATTAGGAGATCTTCTATTCCTATTATTTTTCATTATCACAATTGCCGAAGAAGAGAACTTGTTTAGTTTATCTGATGTAGTGGATAAAGTATGTAATAAAATAATTAAT
This sequence comes from uncultured Thermodesulfobacteriota bacterium, assembly GCA_964611295.1. GTDB lineage: Bacteria > Desulfobacterota > B13-G15 > B13-G15 > B13-G15 > B73-G16. The sequence goes on from CAZSWV010000002.1 coordinate 126,243, forward strand.
CGCCATCCTCATGTGTTTCAGAAAGACAATAAAATCACAACACCAGAAGAAGTAGAAAAACAATGGTACAGATTAAAACAACTTGAGAAAAGGAGTGTTATGGAAGGAATACCTAAAGCTTTACCTGCATTAATGAGAGCCTATAAAATCACAAAAAGAGCTCAACAGATAGGTTTCGATTGGAATAGTGCTTGTGAAGTTTTTCAGAAGATTAAAGAAGAAATAGAAGAGCTAGAAAAAGAAATAAAAGGGAATAACTTGAATAATATCAAGCTTGAAATAGGAGATGTATTACTTAGTATTGTAAACCTTGCAAGATTGTTAAATATAAATGCAGAAGAGGCCCTTCATAATGCGTGCGATCGTTTTTTAGAGCGTTTTAATTATATAGAACAAAAAATAAAAGAAATGGGAAAAGATTTTGGGGAAGTATCCTTTCACGAAATGGATGCGTTATGGGATGAAGCGAAAAGGAAATGAAAGGGGTACTTTATATTGTAGCTACTCCGATAGGCAATTTAGAAGATGTAACATTGCGCGCTTTGAAGATACTGCGAGAAGTAGATGTAATAGCAGCTGAAGATACGCGAAAAGTTCGCATTTTATTAAGACGTTACAAGATAACTTCGTCTTCGGTGATAAGTTTTTTCCAAGGCAATGAAGAAAGAAGAACCAAGGAGATTATCGAAATGCTTCTCGAAGGCAAAAAGGTGGCTTTAGTGTCGGAATCCGGTACCCCTACTATCTCCGATCCAGGCTATAAACTTGTTAAAGAGGCTATTGAGCAAGGACTGCACGTGGTCCCTATACCTGGACCTTCTGCTTTAATAGCAGCATTAAGCGCTTCTGGTTTACCTACAGATTCCTTTTGTTTTTTTGGCTTTCTTCCCCCAAAAGGTTCCAAACGCAGAAAACGTTTAGAACAATTGGCAAGGTGTCGCCCAACCGTGATTTTGTATGAATCGCCACGACGTTTAGAAGCTACTTTAGAAGACCTATTGAAATGGTGCGGTAATAGACGAATAGTCTTAGCCAGGGAGATCACAAAATTTCATGAAGAGTTTTTACGGGGTACTATTGAAGAAGTATTGGAAGAGATAAGACGTCTTCCTCGACAAGGGGAGATAACGTTAATAATGGAGGGGCTTGGATGGCGTTGAAACTCAATTTTGAGAAACTTGGAGGACTTATACCTGTGGTAGTACAAGACTACGAAACGGGAGAAGTATTAATGGTAGCTTTTATGAACGAGGAAGCATTAAAGATGACCTTGGAAACTGGTAAAGCTACTTATTGGAGTCGCTCACGAAAAGAACTCTGGATAAAAGGAGCTACTTCAGGTAATTATCAAGAAGTAAAAGAAATTTACGTTGATTGCGATGATGATACTATTTTGTTAAAAGTTATTCAACATGGAGGAGCAGCATGTCATACTGGTTATAAAAGTTGTTTTTATAAAAAGTATGATATCAACACAGGTGAAATTGAAATAACAGGACAAAAAATTAAGGAGGAAAACCCATGAAGTGTTTAAAACTTGGCATTCCTACCGGGAGTTTGGAAAAGTCAACTATTGAATTGTTCCGTAAAGCAGGCTGGAACATAAATGTAAGTTCTAGAAGTTTTTTCCCTCAAATAGATGATGAAGAGATAAGGTGTACCATGGCTAGGCCTCAAGAGATGTCTAAATTTGTAGAAATAGGCACTCTAGATGCAGCCATTACGGGGAGAGATTGGATACTGGAAAACGAATCAAAGGTGGTCATAGTCGAAGACCTAGTGTATTCAAAGGAAACGCGTCAGCCTGCAAGATGGGTATTAATTGTGCCAGAAAATTCACCTGTGCAAAAACCTGAAGATTTGGAAGGTAAAAAGGTTTACACTGAACTTGTAAACTTCACTAAAAAGTATTTCGCGCAAAAAGGGATTAACGTAACTGTGGAATTTTCTTGGGGGGCAACTGAAGCAAAAGTATTAGAAGGTCTAGCCGATGCAGTAGTGGATGTGACTGAAACAGGGGCTACGCTTAGGGCAAATGGCTTGAGGATAGTGGATGAGGTACTTGTGACTTATCCCCAATTGATCGCAAATGTTGAGGCTTGGGAAGACCATTGGAAACGCTCAAAAATTCAAGCCATAGCTAGACTTCTTAAAGGGGCCTTACAGGCAAGCAGTATGGTGGGGTTGAAAATGAACGTTCCAAAGAGCTGTCTAAAAAAAATAATGGAGATCTTGCCAAGTATAACAGCACCTACCATTGCTGATCTTTACAATAAGGAATGGGTAGCTGTAGAAACGGTGATAAGTGAAAAGAAAGTAAGAGAATTAATACCCCAACTTATTGAAGCAGGCGCAGTCGGCATAATAGAATATCCTCTCAATAAAGTGATATAAATTTAGGTTTCAAGTAGGAGAAAAAAAGGACGGTAGTTATCTTTTTCAGATCTAACTGTTAAAAGAAGGGACGATTGAGTCCCGTATTTTTCCATCAATGCTTGAAAAGAATTAAGATCGTAAACTGGCTCTCCCTCTACCTCCATTATTATATCGCCTATTGCCAAGCCTGCTTTTTGGGCAGGGGAATTTGGATAAACTTTTGATACTAGCACTCCTTCTTTTATACCTTTAAGTTTCGCAAATTCTAGATCTATTTCCTTGACTTCAAACCCCCATTTTTCTTCGTAAAGTTCAGCAGCTGCCTCCTGTTTTCCTAAGACTACAGTTACAGAAATAGGGGTACCATTCCTTATTATTTCTAATCTCACTTTCTGCCCAGGGGTAGAGGTAGCTATAAGTTTTACAAGCGTGTATCTATCCTTAACTTCTCTGTCATTGAACTTAACGATCACATCTCCTTTTCGCAAACCCGCTTTGGAAGCAGGCGAATTTGGAATAACATCGGTTATCAAAGCCCCCTTTGCCTCTTTTAATCCCAATCGACGCGCAAGGCCTGGAGTAAGATCTTGGAGGAAAACCCCAAGAAAGGCATGATAAACCCTCCCCTTTTTCAATTGAGGCAAAAGGTTCTTGGCCATATTAATAGGTATGGCAAACCCAATACCTTGACCTCCAGCCACAATAGCCGTGTTTATGCCCACCACTTCTCCTTTAAGGTTAAAAAGAGGACCTCCACTGTTTCCTGGGTTTATCGAGGCATCCGTTTGTAGGAAGTCATCATAAGGACCCATTCCGATTACCCTCCCTTTTGCACTTATAATGCCTGCGGTAACCGTATGTTCTAAACCAAAAGGATTACCTATAGCAATTACCCAGTCTCCTACCCTTACTTTGTCTGAATCACCCAACTTGGCAACAGGAAGGTCTTCTCCTTTAGGATCTATTTTCAACAATGCTATATCTACTTTAGAATCTCTTCCTATAACTTTGGCGTCAAAAATTTTGCCATTATAAAGTTTTATCTTAATATCTTGTGCTCCCTCGATGACATGGTTATTCGTTAAAATATGACCTTCTTTATCTATTATGAATCCAGACCCAAGGCTCTGAGTTCTCAACTCAGGTAAAGGTGGCAATAACTCCCTGAAGTCTTCTCCGAAGAATTCCTTAAATTGCCTTCTGAAATATTCTTCCAAAGGGCTTCTTATAACTTTAGTAGTGCTAATATTGACCACCACAGGCTTTAATTCTTCTACAAGGTCTGCAAAGGAAGGCAGTCCTTCTAACGGTAAGGTTTTGGAAAACGCCAAAGGAAAAAGCAAAAAGGTCATCCCCCAAACCCCTAACAAGATCTTGGCCAAACGCCTCATTTTGAGCCTCCTTCTTATGATTTCGGTTTATTAATTATGTCTGTCAAACCTAGCAAATTCAACTTAACTTTTGACATTCCCAAAACTCTTTGTTAATTTTAAGATCCCCATGGAGGTACTCCTTAATTTTAGACGTTATCTTCTCGATAACGGTTTAAGGGTCTTGATTTTAGAAGATCGAACCCTTCCCATTGTGTCTTTCCAAGTACATTTTGCAGCTGGTTCCAGGTACGAACTACCTGGGATCACCGGGATTTCCCATCTATTCGAACACATGATGTTTCGCGGAACTTCTAAACTCGGTCCAGAAGAGTTTTCGAAGATCATACAGGCCAGGGGAGGAGTCGTCAATGCCTTCACTACATTTGACCATACCACTTATTGGGAAAACATCCCTTCTAAAGAACTGGAATTAGTAATCGAGCTAGAAGCCCACAGGCTAAAGGAACTCAGGATAACAGAAGAAAACCTGGCCACAGAGCTAGAAGTAGTACGAAGCGAAAGGAAGATGCGAATAGCCAACACCCCTTATGGTGCTGCCTTAGAAGAGCTCTTTTCCTTGGCGTACTTGCGGCATCCCTACCGCTGGCCAGTCATTGGATGGGATCAAGATTTGCGCAGGCTCACAGTTAAGGATTGCCTAGAGTATTTCCGACGTCGATACGCCCCTTCTCGCGCTGTAATAGTAGTAGCGGGAGATGTAAATCCTGAAAGGACTCTAAAATTGATCGAACAAAATTACGCAGACCTTCCTGCTTCTGATGAGGAAAAGGACTTTATAGAGATCGAACCCCCTCAAAGAGGGGAAAGGACAGCTGTATTTAAAAAACGAGTGGAATTAGGGGCTTTCTTTTGGGCTTTTCACGTGCCTGGGATTGAATCCGAAGACGTATACGCTTTGTTGCTCCTCGCTTACATCCTATCCGTTGGGAAAACCTCGCGCTTTTGGAAACGTTTTGTCAAGAACGGATCCCTCACCGAGCTGAAGGCCCAAGTGGACCCCCCTCCTTTTTGGCCTAAGGATCCCGCTTTGTTTATAATATACGGCATAGCAAGTCCAAAGGTACCTTTAGCCGAAGTTGAAGAGGAAGTTTGGAAAGAACTAAATTCTTTGAAAGATACCCTATCGGATGACGAGGTAAAAAAGGCTCAAAAATTATACCTAAGTTCCCTATGGGATCAATTAGAATCCTTATTTTTCAGGGCTTTATTAGGTGGAATATACGAAGTGAAAACCGGAGACTTTCGTAAAGCATGGGAAATCGAAGAAAAAATAAAACGTACAGAAAAAGAGGACATAACGAGGGTACTTGAACGATACTTTCAAAAGGATAACCGTACGCGTTTAATCGTGGAACCGATAACCGTTGAAGAGGAAGAAAAGTTCGGGTTAATCGAATGAGAGATCGAATGAGAGAATTGTTTTCTGGAGTAAAGACCTCAGTATCCTCTTCAGGGGTGAAAATTGTCGCAATACCTTGGGGGAAAACGCCCAAAATCACCGCTACTTTTGTCATACGGAGTGGTGCAGAAAAAGACCCCCTAGGGAAAGAAGGCTTGGCCAATCTGACAATAGAGGCCCTTGGTTTCGGAACGACAACCATGGGTTTTGACGTTTTACACGAAGAGATGGAAAAACAAGGGGCTTCCCTTGAAATGGGTTCTAGTTGGGACTTCTCTTACATTACGTTATCTGCTCCTAGTGACTCCTTTGAATTTTTAGTGCCCTTATATAAAGAAATTTTTTTTCAACCTGCTTTTCCCCAAAAAGAAGTCCACGAAGCCAAAAACAGACGTAAGGCAAAGTTACAAAAGCTAAGCGATATTCCCTCATGGGTCGCTGATCAATTAATTTGGAATTTGTCATTAAAAAACAGTCCTTATGGCCATTGCTATATGGGAAATCTTAGGTCAATTGATAATTTGACTTGTGAAGATTTAAAAGGATTTCACGATAAGTATTGTCGTGATGCTTCAAATGTATCTATTATAATAGTAGGAAAAGAGGACGCATTTAGGCTTTTAGATCTTGGACTCAAGATAGTAGAGGGTTTTGATGATCATGATAACACACACTTTTCTGAAAAAGGTACTTTTACAGCTTCTTGCACTGAAGAGCCTAAGATTATAATAATAGATCGGCCAGACTTAACTCAAAGCGAGATTCGCGTGGCGTTTCCTGGGATTTCAAGGTATGATCCTGACTATCATGCCTTTATAGTTTTCAACTACATTTTAGGAGGAGGGGGTTTTTCTTCTATACTTATGGACATACTTAGATCAAAAAAAGGGCTTACTTATGGAGTAAAATCTTATTTCTACCCTTTGAAGATTAGAGGACCAATGGTAATCTCTACTTATACCCCTACAGCTTATACATCTAAGATTTTTGAAGAAATAATAGATATTATCAGCTCCTTTCCCCATCAAAAAAACCTTGAGCAGTATCTTTATGAAAGCAAAGAGTTTTTCAAAGGCAGTTTCCCCCTACGTTTTGAAACTCCTGAAAAATTGCTCAAAGAATTGGTACATCTAGAAACATACCAAATGCCACTGGACGAATTGTTACTTTTTTTAAATAAAATCTCTGAGGTTAAAATAGATAACATCATGAAGCTAGCAGATTCTTATTTAAAATTAGAGCATTTAAAGGTAATTATTGTGGGGAGAGCCAAGGATTTTCTAAAAGATATTGAACAGTATTGGGGAAAATCTAAAGTTACAGTTATTGATTATAAAGATATAGTTGGACTATTGTAATTAAGAATGCAAAATGATTAAAGCGATATTTAAAGGCTTGTGCCCTAACTGTAAGGGAGATATCTCTTCGGATAGACTCGAAAAGGGCCTACCGTGTGAACGCTGTTTACCTAATGAAACTGACCCTGAGTACTTAATAAAAGGCGCCCTAACTGATTTTTTGAGCTTAAGAGAGGAAGAAAGACAATGGGTGGAGCATTTTACAAAATATATGAAATCACCTCCTTGGAGTTTACAAATAGCGTGGGCTCGAAGGGTCTTTCTGGGACGTTCGTTTGCGTTACTTGCTCCTACTGGGGTTGGTAAGACATCATTTGGAGTATCCATGTCTAGTTACCTTGCTAAAAAAGGAAAGAAAACGTACATTATCGTTCCTACCCGTTTATTGGTAGAACAAATTACAGAAAAGCTTCTTTTATTTGGAGTAGAAAAAAAGACAATTTTGGCCTTTGGAGATGAGGGCTCTGATCGTCGTGAGAAAAAACTACAACTTAAAGAAGGTTTTTTTAACGTCCTTATTACTACTTCTATGTTTCTTTATAAAAATTACGATATCATACCTCGGTTTTTTGATTTCATTTTTATCGATGATGTAGATTCTTTCCTTAAAACAGCTAAAAATATCGATAAAGTGCTTCTTCTATTGGGATTTTCTGAAGAAAGCATAGAAAAAGCGTTAAATCTAATAAAATTGCGAAGTAAACGCTATAAAGAGGAACATGATCGGTCTCAAATCGAATACTTCTTGAAAGAATTAAAGGAACTCCGGCAGAAAAACAGGGTATTGGTAGTATCTTCTGCGACTTCTACTCCCAAATCGGACAGGGTAAGGCTCTTTAAAGAACTTTTGGGATTTGAAGTGGGAGCCCCTATGTTTTATTTAAGAAACGTAGTAGACGTTTATACTAAAAGCAATCTCCCATTATATGAATGGATAAAGGAACTGGGACAGGGGGGATTAGTCTTTGTCCCTTCTGATGTTGGGCGAGAAAAGATAGCTGAAATAATAAAAGAATTGCAAACACAAGGAATAAGTGCTATTTCCTATGAGGACGTTTCAGAGAGCACTTTAAGAAAATTTGAAAATGGTCAAATAGATGTAATAATAGGAATTGCCTCTTATAGAAATCCATTAGCTCGAGGCCTTGATCTCCCTCACGCCATAAGGTATGCGTTGTTTTGGGGAGTACCTAAAATTGTCATTTCGTTAAAATTTGAGACTAACATTTCTCATCTCCTTTGGGCACTTTCTTCATTAAGATCTGCAATTGCCAAAAACCTTCCTCAATACATTACCAAAGTCGACAGATGGATATCCCAATTAAGGCATTTACAACATTTTTCGGAAGACTTCCTTTCAACTAAACCTTGGTTGAATGATAAAGCCAAAAGATTGAGAGAAGAAATTCATTCTTTTTTAAATGCTGACATTTTTATAAATTTAATGTCTTCGTCGAATGAAGTAACTTTACGCCGACTGCAGGATGGCTACTATATGGTAATTTCGGACGCGACAGGATATCTCCAAGCAAGTGGGAGGACTTCACGGATGTTTGCAGGTGGTGTTACTAAGGGATTGAGTCTCTTGATTGTGGACGACGAGAGAGCTTTTACACACTTACAGAAAAAACTCAGATGGTTTAGCGAAGAGATAAAATTCAAAGAGCTTGGTGAAATAGACCTTTCTCAAATACTCAGAGAAATAGATGAAGATAGGGAAAAGATTAAAAAAATAAAGTTAGGTGAAATCTCTTCTGGACACAAAGAAATTTTAAAGCCTGTACTTATAATCGTTGAATCTCCGAATAAAGCACGAACTATCGCAAATTTCTTTGGAAAAGCAATAAGAAGAAAAATAGGAGAACAAGAAGTGCTCGAAACCTCCGTTGAAGATAAATATCTAATGATTACTTCTTCATTTGGACATATTTTAGACTTATGTACAGAAGGAGGATTTTATGGGGTAAAAGTAAATGAAGAAGTTGTTCCCATATACGAACCTATTGATAATAGAGAAAGCATAATTCAAAGTTTAAGACTAATATCAGAAGAAGTATTTGAAGTACTAATAGCTACTGATCCTGATACTGAAGGGGAAAAAATAGGATGGGATATATTAATGCTTTTAATGCCATTTGTTAATAAGATACGACGCATGGAATTCCATGAAGTAACAAAAAAAGCAATAATCAATTCTTTAAAAAACCCTCGAGATTTTCATGAAAGTTTAGTAAAGGCCCAAATACTTAGAAGGGTTGCTGACAGGTGGATTGGGTTTGAGTTTTCCAGATTGTTGTGGAAGGAATTTGGAACAAATATCCTTTCTGCAGGAAGAGTTCAAACTCCTGTACTTGGTTGGATTATAGCTAAAGAGGCTGAATATAGGAAAAGAATTTATAAAGTAATAGTTAGAATTGGAGTAAATAGAAAACCGCTTCGCGTAGAGTTTGTTTTTGAAGAAAAAGATAAAGCTAAACAATTCTTTGAAAACTTAAAAGAAGTAGAGGTGACGATAAATACTGTCATAGAAGAAGAAAGACACCCTCCACCTCCTTTACGAACTGACACCTTGCTAAAGGAAGCTAATGATAAATTGAGGTTTTCAGTTCCCTTGACCATGCAACTTGCTCAAATCCTTTTTGAACTTGGATTTATTACCTATCACCGAACAGATTCTATACGCGTTTCTGATTATGGGATAAGTTTAGCTAAAGAATATGTAAAAGAAGAGTTTGCTGAGGAGTACTTCGCTGGTAGATCATGGTCACAAGAAGGTGCACATGAATGTATAAGACCAACTAAACCCCTTGATGGGAATGAATTAAGGGCACTAGTTTTAAGTGGCCAAATAGAAGGCTTGTCTCGCGATCACGTTCTTTTATACGATCTGATATTTAAAAGGTTCATCGCCAGTCAGATGAGGCCCATAAAAGTAAAAGAAGCTGAAATTTGTATAAAAGCTTTAGGGGAAGAAAAAAACCTAAGAGTGTGTACAGATATATTAACAGATGGATGGAACAGAATGGTTAGTTTTGATACTTACAATATTCAAGAAGGCATAATTAACGTAGAAAATAACAAAGAATTCAGAAGTGAACCTAAAGCTTTTTTATATACTCAAGGAGAGTTAGTTCAGGAAATGCGCGAAAAGGGTATCGGAAGGCCGTCTACTTACGCAACAATTGTTGAAAAGTTATTAGAAAGACATTACGTAATAGAAAAAAAGGGACGTCTAATACCAACTAAGTTAGGGAAAAAAGTCTATCAATATCTCCTTCAATACGAAAAGGTACGAAACTTTTTGTCCGAGAATTTTACAAAACACCTTGAAAAACTTATGGACGAAGTAGAAGAAGGGAAAGGAGATTACGAGTACATTCTAAAACAATTATATACTCAAATCTGTAATATTACATAAAATAATTACGCTTCACCTTCAGTGAAAGTATAGAAAATATAAGTATTACGAAAATAATAAACAAACGTGTTATCAGAAGGTTCCAGGTTAACTTTGTTAAGGATAGAATAGGATTCGCTATTATCCATTGATAAAGTAAAGCGGTGAGAATTGCTGTGGGTATAATGTAGAAAAACGACATCCTTCGTGTAATGTTAATATTAAAGTTTTCGCTTAAGCTAACTATAACGTTTCTATCCTTGGGAAGTAATATAAACACAAAAGCTACAGTTTCTACCAAAGCAAAGATCACCAAAAATAAGGTACCGATCCAAAAATCCAGTTCATCGATGAAAGAAGGCACAAAAGCAGAAAGCGCTCCTCCAATGGAAATCAGGATTATGGTGGCTAAAACTGCTTTTCTATGAGGCCACCCCCTTTCTTCTTCAAAAAACGCTATTACAGGCTGGGCAAGGGCCAAAGACGATGTCAAGGCAGCTAAGAAAAGAAGCAAGAACCACATAAAAGCTACAACGTTTCCTAGAGGCAAACTCAGTAGTATAGCCGGCATACTCATAAAACCAATGCGGAAAGTTCCTTCCTGTGCCAGTTTTTGTACGGAACTAGCACCAAACATAGCGAAAGCTGCAGGTATCGCAATAGTGGCTCCAAGCCCAATTTCAACCACTTCGTTGAGCATCGTCGTCTGTAAAGCTGCTTTCAGAACGGCTTCTTTTTTTCTTATGTAACTTGCATAAGCAGCCATACACCCCATACCCAAGGAAAGGGTGAAGAAAATTTGACCAGTAGCTTCTATCCATACCTGAGGGTCGGCCAGTTTACTTAAATCTGCTTTAAAAATAAACAAAAGACCTTCCACTCCTCGACCCCCTTTAAGGGACAGGGACAATATAGCTAAAAATACTCCCATTCCTATAAGCAAAGGGATCCCGATTATAGCGGTTTTTTCTATACCTTTCCTTATACCGAGTAAAAGAACAAAAGCATTAAATGCAAGGGTGATCCCTAGAAAGAAAAGGGCCCAAAATGAAGGTCTTAAATAATCCCTCAAAAAGTTCAAGAAGGGTTCTAAACTTTCCTCCAACCCCTTTGTTACAAGGGGTTTAGGCAACTCCCCAAAAAGGGACATCCAAGCAAATCCCAGTGTCCAAGATTCTATGTAAATGTAATAGCAACAAATCAACAAAGGGATCACAACTCCTAAACTGCCTATAATCCTTGCAACATTAGACTCTTTGAACATAGCCCCAAAGATCCCCACCATTGATCCACGGCCTTTTACCCCTCCATAAGCCCCTATAACCCACTCAAGGAACATCAACGGTATACCCATAAAGAAAAGCGCTAGGAAATAAGGGAGCATAAAGGCTCCCCCTCCGTAAAGCGCCACCTTTGATGGAAAACGTAAGAGATTCCCTAATCCTATGGCATTACCAGCTGCAGCAAGAACAAGCCCTATACGTGAGGCCCAAACCTCTCTCCGCATAACACCTCCCCGTCACAAAGTTTGCAAAAAGGAAAGATAAACCATACAATTTATAAAAACTCCCTCACAGTCGCTAGCTATGCAACCTTCATATATTGAGATGTTCAAAAAGGGAATCCTTCATGAACGAGTTCAAATTTTAAAACAGTTCCTCGAAGAATGTCAACTGTGTCCTCGCCGATGTAAAGTCAATCGAATTAAAGGGCAAAAGGGATATTGTAAAGCTCCTGCAGAATTAATGGTCTCTAGTGCTTTTCCACATTTTGGAGAAGAACCGCCACTTGTAGGCACACATGGGTCAGGTACGATCTTTTTAACTCATTGCAACTTAAGGTGTGTGTTCTGCCAAAACTATGAGATAAGCCATCTAGGTCAAGGAGAAAAGATAACACCTAAAGAATTGGCAGAAATAATGATCTATCTTCAAAAACAGGGATGTCATAACATTAATTTGGTAACTCCCACACATTATGTTCCTCAAATCGTTGAGTCACTTATGTATGCTATAGAAATGGGATTGGATATTCCTCTTGTTTATAATTGCGGAGGATACGAATCGTTAGAAATCATAAAGCTACTAGAAGGAATTTTTGATATATACATGCCTGACATTAAATTTCTTAATCCGACACACTCTTCTTTATTCTGTGAAGCTCCTGATTATCCTCAGATAGTAAAATCGATAGTAAAAGAAATGCATAGACAGGTAGGAGATCTTAAATTAAACGAGAAAGGGATTGCTTTCAAGGGATTATTGATACGCCATTTGGTAATGCCAAATGGAACGAGTGATACTCCTGAGGTGTTGAAATTTGTAGCTACTGAAGTTTCCTTGCATAGTTATATTAACATAATGGCACAGTACCGTCCTCTGTACAGGGCTCATGAATTTCCCCTCATAAGTCGCCGCATAACGCCCAAGGAATACTTGGAAGCTTTACATTTAGCTAGAGAATTGGGACTTTACAGGGGGTTCCCTTATTAAACCTTACAGGTATTACAGCTAAAAAAGGCGAAGATCCTTTTTGGACCTTCGCCTTTTCCTTTGAAAAATTCTTCTCACTGCTACTATTTTAATTTTACTTTATAGCCTCCCTAAGGTTTTTTCCTACCTTAAACTTTGGCACCTTCACAGCAGGTATCTGAATCTCCTGTCCCGTCCTAGGATTGCGCCCTTTTCTAGCAGCCCTCTGAGCTACCATAAAGGTCCCAAAACCTGGCAAAGCTACCTTGTCTCCCGCTTTAAGGGCTTCTGTTACGACATTCAAGAAGGCATTTATAGCTCTTTCAGCTGCAGCCCGTGGTATTTTGGCTTCGTCTGCTACTTTTGCGATTAAATCTGCTTTTTTCATCTGCCACCTCCTAATGGTTTTTTTATATTAATTTTTAAAAAACCACCGCTTACCCTAAATTCAAACTTTTTATTAGCATAACCCCAGGATTTTGGCAAGGTTTTTCCAATTTATCAATGGTTGATCTGTTCTGATTAACTTTCATCCAAAAAAACCCCCTTTATGAGTTCAATTCGTACCCCTCCCTTAGATAAGAGTATGCCCAATACATCGAAACGCACGTTTTTTATCCCGTTAAAACCATATCTTTGAAGAAAAATACTTGCAACCTTTTTCATCCTTTTTAATTTGAAAGGAGAAACGGCTTCCAAAGGATGTCCAAAAAAGATGTTAGACCTTGTTTTAACTTCTACAAAAACTAATGTATCTCCATCCAAAGCTATAATGTCGATTTCGCCTTCTTGAGTGCGATAATTTTGAGCTATTACTTTATATCCAGCATCCTTTAAAGTCTGAAGTGCAATTTGTTCACCTAAATTTCCAATTTTGCGGTTTTTATGCATCTACACCTTTAAAGCTTCTTCGATGTATAGGACTTGGACCATATCGCTGCAATGCTTCTTTGTGTTCCAGTGTAGGATAACCCTTATTACGGTCAAAACCATATTGTGGATACAACTGATGATATTTGACCATTATACGGTCCCTAAAGACTTTTGCGATAATAGAAGCAGCTGATATAAATGGGCAAAAAAAATCACCTCTTATTATCGTTTGCTGGGGTATATCTAGGCCATCAAGTTTAAATTTCCCGTCTACTAAAACACCATTTGGTAAAGGCCTAAGTTTCAATACTGCTTTTTTCATTGCTAAGATAGATGCGTTATGTATGTTGATAAGCTCTATAAGCCTGGGGCCTATTACCGCAACTTTCCATGCCACTGCGCATGATATGAGTTGTTTAAAAATGTCTTCCCTTTGCCTAGAAGAAAGCTGTTTCGAATCTTTTAAATTGATTTTCCCTATATCCTCAGGCTTAAGTATAACAGCAGCTGCAACTACTGGACCGGCCAATGGACCTCTTCCTGCCTCATCTACCCCTGCACAAAAGCCTGTGCTACAAATTTCCACCCCCTGGCATTCCTTTGTGGATACTTTGCATAAGGGCTTCATTTTTTCTCTTTTATACGGGCACTTTTCCCACTTCTTTCCCTCAGATAATACAGCCGTGCCCTACGCACTTTTCCCTTTCGGATCACTTCGATCTTCTGGAGGTTTGGAGAATACAGGGGAAAGGTCCTTTCCACTCCGACTCCATAGGAAACTTTTCGTACTGTAAATGTCGCCCTTGTCCCCCCTCCCCTTTTCCTTATTACTACTCCTTCGAATATGTGGACCTTTTCCTTTTCACCTTCAGGGAACCTATAATGCACCCTCACCGTATCACCAGGCCAAAACTCAGGGATATCCGACCTAATGTAATCCTTTTCGATTTGTCTCACCTTACCCTCCATCTTACCACCTCCCTACCAACCTATCTATGATGATAGCTGCTGCCGTTCTGACCGAGAGGTGATTATACCCTTTTCCTTCGATAGGTTCTAGCCTGTAATCTGCTTGGAGGATCAGCTCATCACTTAATCCCCACCCGGTTCCAAATAGTATTAAGTAATATCCTCCCCTTTCGATCTCTTTCCTCAGCTCCACATAGCTTATTGAGTTTGGAAAATTCCTCGCACTGGTAGATACCATCTTTGGAACAACTCCTAACTGCCCTTTGAAATCTTCCAAAACCTCCTCAAGCGACAAAGAAAAACGCACCTTTTCCAATGCCATTTTCCGTAAAGGATTGTGTTGTGCCCCCGGTCCCTCGGTCCAATAGTGTACTATGCGTTGGCCAAGCTCCAACTGAGTCAAGATAGGAGTAACAATATAAACCCCACCTAACCCAAAAGTCCTTCCCAAACGCGCAAAATCGTGGATGTCAATCGTGGTCAAAGCCGTGGCTATTATCCTCCCTTCTTTGTTACGCACAGGCCAATGTAAAAGCGCAACGAATATCCTTTCAGCAGACATCTCGAAGGTCTTCTAAAAGCTTTCTTTCCTCTATTGTCAATTCACGCCCATTTAAAAGCTCAGGCCTTCTCACCCACGTACGCAAAAAGGCTTCCTTATACCTCCAACGACGGATCGATTCATGATTCCCCGAAAGAAGGACTTCAGGTACCTTTTTGCCGTTGAATTCGGAAGGCCTCGTAAAATGGGGATATTCTAACAATCCCTTACAAAAAGATTCCTCTTGCGCAGAGAAGGGAGAATGCAACGCTCCTGGAATAAGCCTTACCACCGCATCAATGATTACCAAGGCAGCTGTTTCTCCACCACTCAATATATAATCACCTATTGACACTTCTTCATTAACATAAGCACGAACCCTCTCATCAACCCCTTCGTAACGACCACAAATAAGAGCTATAGCTTTCATCTTAGAGAACCTAATGGCTGCTTTATGTGTAAAAGTGATTCCATCTGGCGTTAACAATACTATCCACAAACGTGGCTCTCGGATTATTAAGGATTTTATTGCCGAAATTATTGGTTCAGGTTTCATCACAAGTCCTTCTCCACCACCATATGGATAATCATCAACTATTTTATGCTTTCCAATCGCAAAATCCCTAATATTAATTGTTTCTAGACAAAAAATTCCTTTTTCAAGTGCCCTTCCTAGTATACTATAACGTAAAGGGCTTTTTACCATTTCTGGGAATAATGTAAGTACATAAAATGTCATTCTTCCTCCGGAACCTTGACTATTATCTTTTTTTCTTCTATAGATATTTCTTGTATAACTCCTTCAATAGCTGGTAACATCAATTCCCCATTTTGTGTCTCTATGACGTAAACATCATTACTGGCAGTTGAAATGATATCTACTACTTTACCTAAAAAAGCTTTATTTATATCAAAAACATCCATGCCTATGACGTCTTTATAATAGTATTCCCCTGGACCAAGTGGAGGTAGATCTTCAACTTTCACGTAAATATCGCTCCCAGTCCATCGTTCTGCGGCCTTTCGGTCCGATATACCTTCCAAGGAAAGGATCAACCCTCTTTCTTTTATCGAAACCCCTTTCACTTCGAAATCTCGGAGGATGCCTCTCCGTTTGTCTTTTAAAAGTATGCGTTTGTAATTCAAAAGAAAAAGGGGATCTGGGTTATAATAACGTATCCACAGATCCCCTTTTAACCCATGGGGCCTTAGGACCTTTCCTATAAGTATAAGCCCCTCTTCTCTTCCTTTACCTTCACTCAATGATCTCCAATACTACCCTTTTATTATTTTTACTTGAAGCCGCGCTCAAAATAGTTCTCATTGCACGAGCTGTCCTTCCTTGCTTACCGATTATCTTCCCCAAGTCCTCTTTGGCGACCGATAACTCAATCACAGACGTCTTTTCCCCTTGGATCTCTGTTACCTTTACCTGTTCAGGATGATCCACAAGGGCCTTTGCTATGGTTTCAATTAGGTCCTTCAGCTGCATCTCATCTCCTCCTTCGAAGTTTTAAGGATTTATAGATATCCCTGCTTTCTTTAAAAGTCCTGCTACCGCATCGGTTAGTTGAGCGCCTTTTTGTAACCAAGCTTCTATTCTTTCTTTGTTGACCTCTATATAAGGCGGATCCCTTAAAGGATCATAAAAACCCACCTTTTCGATAAAGCGACCATCCCTTGGTGCCCGTGAATCAGCAACAACTATCCTGTAAAAAGGACGATTCCGCGCTCCGTACCTTGCCAACCTGATCTTCACCATTCTTTTTGCCCTCCTATTTTTATAATTATGTTAAAAACCTCATCCATCTTTTAACTGTTTTAGAAGTCCGCATCTCTTTCAGTAAACCTTTGATAAATTCATATTGCTTTAAAAGTTGGTTGACCTCCTGTACAGTAGTCCCACTTCCTTTTGCGATTCTTCTCCGACGGCTCCCATTGATTATATGTGGTTTCCTTCTCTCTTCAAGGGTCATAGAGTTAATAATCGCTTCCATTCTCACTATTTTACGTTCGTCTACTTTAATTCCCCCTGCGGTTACTAGTTTTGAAAATCCTGGAAGCATAGCTATCAAACGTTCCAAGTTGCCTAGCTTCCGCATCATCCTCAGATATTGACGGAAATCCTCCAAATCGAATTTCCCAGCAAAGAAATCCTCTCTTTCTTCTGGCTCCGCTTGTTCCTCCAAAACGTCTTGAACTTTTTCCACTACTGTCCATATATCTCCTATCCCTAAGAGGCGCGACACTATGCGTTCTGGATAAAAAGGTTCCAAATCCTTTATGCCTTCCCCTGTACCGATGAACTTTATCGGTTTCCCTGTAACGGCTTTTATAGAAAGAGCCGCCCCTCCTTTGGCATCGCCTTCCATCTTAGTCAGTACGATGCCCGTTATGCCAACCTCTCTATCAAAACCCCGGGCGACGTTCACAGCATCTTGGCCCATCATAGAGTCCACCACTAGTAAAACCTCTGAAGGTGAAACAATGGCCTTTAACTCTTTCAATTCCTCCATGAGTTCTGTATCGATGTGAAACCTTCCTGCTGTATCGATTATCAAAGGATTAACTCCCTTCGATTGGGCCTCCATTTTTACCCTGAAAAACCCTTCGCGAGGATTGCCTTCCAAACTAGCCCATTCTACTCCTGCCTTCTCAGCCAACCTTTGCAATTGCTCAACGGCTGCAGGCCTATAGGGATCAAAAGCAACTAAACAAGGCTTATACCCTCTTTTTTTCAACCAAAATCCCATCTTAGCAGCTGTAGTAGTTTTACCTGACCCCTGAAGACCTACAAGCATTAACACCGCTGGTTTGCCTTTTAAAACAAGGTCGTTCTCGCCACTAATAATGGCCACCAGTTCTTCCTTTAATACCTTTAGGACCTGTTGCGCTGGCGTCAAGCTTCGTAGTACTTCCTGGCCTACTGCCCTTTGTTTGACCTTATCCAATACATCCGATACCACCTTATAATGGACGTCGGCTTCCAAAAGAGCCAGGCGCACCTCCCTTAAAGCGTTGACCACATCCTGTTCGTTTAACCTCCCCTTGGCTCTAAGCCTATCAAACACATTGACCAATTTATGGGTCAGTCCCTCGAACATCCCCTTTACTATCTTTCTTTAATTCAGTTTTACAAAACGTAATGTATGAGGGAGGCTTTGTCAAGAATATCCTTTAAGCTACATTTTGTCTTTGACAATCTTTTATTTGTATGATAGCCTGCAAGCACAGCCAGCCCGAGGGGGAAAACCGAAAGGGGGGTCCGGGGTTCTTGCTTCTGGCGGCTGTAAGAAAGAAAAAAGGAGGTCAAGTAGTATGGCAAGAGGAAGGGTTAAGTGGTTTAATGAAAAAAAGGGATACGGTTTCATCGAGCAAGAAAATGGGGAGGACATATTTGTCCATTACACGGCGATAGTGGGCAAAGGTTTTAAAACCCTCCGTCAAGGACAAGAGGTAGAGTTTGAAGTAGTGATGGGACCAAAGGGACCACAGGCCTCAAAGGTCACGATCTTATAACTTAAGGCAATTCCCAACTTTGACCCCCAAAAAGGCCCCACGTGGGGCCTTTTTATATCTTGAGCCCTTTCTTCGATTGATGGTAATCTTCAAAAAGGGAAATGGGGACCTCTAAGTTTGTCGTCCTTGGAACTGCTGGACATGTAGATCACGGTAAGACCACCTTGATAAAGACCCTCACGGGCATAGATCCTGATCGTCTCAAGGAAGAAAAGGAAAGGGAGATGACTATAGACTTAGGATTTGCCTATCTTGACCTGCCAAACGGCACGAGGATAGGTATAGTCGATGTACCTGGACACGAAAAGTTCATCAGGAACATGGTGGCCGGTGCCCAGGGCGTGGATTTGATAGCTTTGGTGATAGCAGCTGATGAGGGTATAATGCCCCAAACACGCGAACACCTTCATATATGCCAGCTTCTCGGCATAAAAAAGGGGTTCGTTGTCCTTAACAAAATTGACTTAGTGGAAAAAGAGTTCCTAGAGCTGGTAAAGGAGGAAGTTTCAGAGCTTTTAAAGGGGACGTTTTTGGAGGGAGCGCCAATAGTAGAAGTATCCTCTGTTACCAAAGAGGGATTCGGAGAACTGCTAAACGTTATAGAAAAATTAGTGCAAGAAGTCCAAGAAAAGCCCAGAGATGGACTTTTCCGTTTGCCGATAGATAGGGCCTTTTCTATACGTGGATTCGGTACGGTGGTAACAGGAACAGTAATAGCCGGCGAGATCACCCTGGGAGAAGAAGTGGAGATCCTTCCTTCAGGAAGCAGGGGAAAGATAAGGAGCATCCAAGTCCACAAGGAAAGGGTGGAAAGGGCCTTTGCAGGCCAAAGGGCCGCCTTGAACCTCCTCGGTGTCGATAAGGAATCCGTAGAACGTGGTGATGTGGTAGTTCAGGTAGGTACCTTCATTACTACACAAGCTTTGGACGTACAGCTGGAAATGCTTCCTAAGGCCCCTGTGTTAAAAAACGGCATGACCCTAAATCTCCACATTGGGACATCACACGTAACAGCTAGGGTATTGGTCATCGGTCAAGAAAAAATAGGACCTGGTGAAAGGGGCCTGGCCCAACTGAGGCTTAACAGGCCAATCGTAGCCGCTCCCTTTGATCGTTTCATCCTCAGAGGATCAGGAAACATACAAACGTGGGGAGGTGGGATCGTCATAGATGCCCATCCTTCACACCACAAACGCTTCGATCCTTATGTAATTAAGGAATTATCCCAACTAAGGACCATGTCTCCCGAAGGGCTTTTACTCTATCAACTTAAGAAAAATCCCCTTGAAGGGATGGACATAAAAGAAATTATGGCCCGCACAGGCCTTACCAGCTCAACCGTACTCGAAATTGTAGATTCGTTGATAAATAAAGGCGAGTTAACTTTCTTGGAAGGACATTACTTTTTGTCGGAAGCCCTTAAGGGACTAAAAGACAAGGTATTGGAAAACATCTCCCACTTTCATAAACACAACCCCTTAAAGGCTGGTATCCCAAAAGAGGAACTCAGGAAGAAGATAGGATCCCCTAAAATGTCCCTTTTTGAAAAGGCTTTGGAAGAACTCATAAAGGAGGGCAAGATAGAACGCGAAGGAGAAATCTACAAACTCAAAGGCTACCGTCCTTTGGTCGACGAAGGACTTCTGAAGGCCATAGAGGGAACCTTTTTAAGAGCAGGTCTAACCCCACCTACTTTCAAAGAATTCGTCCAAAGCTTCAACCTAAACCCCTCAAAAGCAAAAGAGTTACTGACCCTCTTAGTAGCAGAAGGAAAGTTAGTAAAGGTAAAAGAAGAACTCTATTTCCACGCCAAACCTCTTGAAGACTTAAAACAAAAATTAATAGAGTTTCTCGAGACAAACAAGAAAATAACATTGCAGGAATTTAAAAATTTAGCTTCTGTATCTAGGAAATATCTTGTGCCTTTGGCAGAATATTTTGATTCAATTAAGGTTACCATCAGGATTGGTGACGAAAGAATGTTGAGAAGGAATTAAGTTGTGTATTGGGAATTTATCTTAACGTAATCACAACTTAAATCACATGTAAGCACTTCGAAATGAGAATTCCCTCTCCCTATATCGATTTCTATGTAGATCTCTTTACTTTCCAAAAAGGTCCTCTGAAGCTTTTCCTTGTAAGGGACAGGAATGCCCTTCTCGAAAACCGGTATTCCGTTAATCTTCAAAGAAACGCGATTTTCTCTTATTGGAACTCCAGAATCCCCAAGGGCTGCCATTATCCTTCCCCAATTGGGGTCCCTACCGAAAAGGGCTGTTTTCACCAAAAGGGAGTTTGCCACCCGATGGGCGACCTTTTTTGCTTCTTTTAAGTTTTTGCCCCCTCCTACTATCACCCTTACCACCATAGTGGCCCCTTCGGCGTCTTTTACAATCTGAAAGGCAAGTTCCCTCATCACCTCAACCAAGGCCTCTTTAAACTTTGCCTGATAGTGAGGTGGAACAAGTCCTTTTAGACCATTAGCCAAAAGGAACACAGAGTCATTTGTGCTCTGCTCACCGTCGACTGTTATGGCATTGAAGGATAGGCCCAAGGCTTCTTTAAAGGTCTGTTTTAGTTCTGGAAGCGGTATCTTTAAATCGGTCAATATGAAACACAACATGGTGGCTAAATTAGGGTTTATCATACCTGCCCCTTTGGCTATACCCAAGATCACCCCTTCTTCTCCGTCTACCTTCACCGTGTCCCAGCATATCTTGGGTACAGTATCTGTAGTCATTATGGCCTCGGCGGCTTTTAGGAAACCATCGGTTGAAAGTTCCTCCACAGCCCTTGGTAGTGCTTGAGCCACCTTTTCTATAGGAAGCCTCTCGCCGATTACACCTGTTGAAGCGACTAGCACCTCTTGAGGCAGAATACCTAACAGTCGGGCGGTTAATTCAGCCATCCTTTTGGCATTCGCAAGGCCTTCTTTGCCTGTACACGCATTTGCGCATCCGCTATTAGCTACAATAGCCTTCGCTTTTCCTCGGTTTATGACCTTCTTGCTATAAAGTACGGGAGCAGCCTTTACTTTGTTGCTGGTAAAGGCACCAACTGCTATACAAGACACCTCAGAATAAATAAGGGCCAAATCCAATCCTTCCTTTTTTATCCCACTTTGTACTCCGGCGGCTTTGAATCCTTTAGGAACTCTCATCTTCCACAACAGTACTTATACTTCTTGCCACTTCCACAAGGACATGGGTCGTTCCTTCCAACCTTGGGGGTTTTCCTTTTTTGAGGGTAACGTGTAGGAACTTGCGGGCTCATTTGGACCTCATGAGGTGAAAAGAAAGCGCGCGTAGCATGAAGGTTTACTGAGGGTGTACGTTCTAAAGAGGGAGCTTCATCTTTTTGGCTTATTCGGACGGCATAAAGCTTTCGTAAGCTATCTTCCTTAAACCGTTCTATCATCTCCAAGAACATGGCATATCCTTCTTTTTTGTACTGGACCAAAGGGTCTTTTTGGGCATACCCCCATAAACCTATGCCTTCGCGAAGATGATCCAAGTTCAAAAGGTGTTCCTTCCAATGACTATCGAGGGTATGTAGAAGCAAGTATCGCTCTATCTCCCTCATAAGGTCCTCACCTATAAGTCGCTCCTTTTCTTCATAGAAGGTCTTGGCATGGGCGGAAATCAAGCGGACTAGTTCCTCTGGTTTGGCTTTGGGCATGTGGTCTATCTCTAAAGGGAAAAAGAAGAGGTTCTTAAAAGCCTCTCTCAATCCCTCCCAATCCCACTCTTCGGGGGAGGCTTTGGGATCTATGTAGTTGTTCACCATTTCTTCGACAACTTCGTCCACCATCTGCATCACCAGTTCTTTTAAACCCTCTCCTTTCATAATACGGCGACGCAAGGAATAGACCACTTCCCTTTGTTGGTTCATCACGTTGTCATATTCGAGGAGGTGTTTCCTTATCTCAAAGTTGTGAAGTTCTACCCTCTTTTGCGCGTTTTCTATGGCTTTTGATATCAAAGGATGGGTTATCGGCTCACCATCTTTAACCCCTAACTTCTCCATTAACCTTTTCAAACGTTCACCTCCAAAGATCCTAAGCAAGTCGTCCTCTAGGGAAAGGTAAAACCGTGAAGAACCGGGATCTCCTTGGCGCCCTGCCCTTCCCCTGAGTTGATTGTCGATCCTACGGCTCTCGTGTCTTTCCGTACCTATTACGTGTAGTCCGCCCAACTTAACTACTAATTCTTTTTCCTTCTGGGTGATCTTCAAGGCCTCTTTATATGCTTCTTGGTAGGCCTTTTCATCAGCCCCTTCTCCTACCATCTTCTTTGCCAGGAACTTGGGATTACCGCCTAACAATATATCAGTCCCTCTACCTGCCATGTTGGTAGAGATGGTAACTGCCCCAAACCTTCCTGCTTGGGCTATTATCTCTGCTTCCTTTTCGTGGTGTTTGGCGTTTAACACATGGTGAGGTATGCCCCTGCGTTTCAACATCTGGCTAAGACGTTCCGATTTTTCTATAGAGGTCGTTCCAACTAGTACAGGTCTTCCTATCTTATGGAGTTCTTCGATCTCCTTAACAACTGCCTCAAATTTCTCCCTTTCGGTCTTAAAGATCACATCCGGATAATTGGTCCTTATTAGGGGCCTATTTGTAGGAATTACCACTACGTCTAAGTTATATATCTTCTTGAATTCAAGGGCCTCAGTATCCGCCGTACCAGTCATTCCAGCTAATTTTTTGTACATCCTAAAGTAGTTTTGAAAGGTTATAGTAGCAAGGGTCTGATTTTCACGTTCTATCGGTACCCCTTCTTTTGCCTCAATTGCTTGATGGAGGCCATCAGACCACCTGCGTCCAGGCATTAACCTTCCAGTAAATTCATCAACTATAATCACCTTACCATCTTTTACTACATAATCCCTGTCTCTCTTGAAGAGGTAATGGGCCTTCAAGGCTTGATGTACGTGGTGCACAAGGTCTATATGCCGAGGATCATAAAGGTTATCAACTCCTAATAACTCCTCTACTCTACTTACCCCTTCTTCTGTTAAGGCAACTGTTCTCGACTTCTCGTCTATAGTAAAATGAATATCCTTCTTTAAGTAAGGGATAATCCTATTGATGTGATAATATTTCTCTGTTGATTCCTCTGCAGGACCCGATATGATCAATGGGGTACGTGCTTCGTCTATTAGAATAGAGTCCACTTCGTCGATTATCGCATAAAAATGCCCCCGCTGGACACAATCTTCTATAGAAAACTTCAAGTTATCCCTTAAATAGTCGAAACCGAACTCATTGTTCGTCCCGTATGTAATGTCGGCAAGGTATGATTTTTTCCTTTCCCGGTCGTCCATATCGTGGGTAATGACGCCTACCTCCAATCCCAAAAAGCGGTAGATCACCCCCATCCATTCAGCATCTCTACGGGCTAAGTAGTCGTTGACTGTAACTATATGTACCCCTTTGCCCAACAAGGCGTTGAGGTATGCCGGCATTGTCGCTACTAAGGTTTTCCCTTCTCCGGTGGCCATTTCGGCGATTTTCCCTTGGTGTAAAACGATGGCCCCCATGAGTTGGACATCGAAAGGCCTCTCGCCCAAGGTCCTCCTGGCCACTTCCCTCACAACAGCATAGGCCTCAGGAAGGAGGCTATCTAGGCTTTCGCCCCTTTCGATGCGTTCCTTGAATTCAGCCGTTTTGGCCTTAAGACGGTAATCAGGGAGTTTCATCATTTGAGGCTCAAGGGAATTTATTCTCTCTACGATGGGGATCAACTTCTTCAATTCCCTTTCGTTCTTGGTACCGAAGATCTTCTTTAACAAGCCACCTACCATTGTCCCTACCTCTTTTCGAAGGCAAAAGATCCCATTAGTTAAATTTTCTAACTTTCCTCAGGCAAAGGGAAGCTAGTGCATGACATAACGAAGGGGATCTACAGGTTGTTTCCTCACCCATATCTCATAATGGAGATGAGGACCGGTCGAACGACCTGAATTGCCCACAAGTCCTATCTTCTGCCCCCGATATACCCTTTCGCCTTCTTTCACCAATACCTTGGCCAAGTGCCCATATACTGTTTCGATACCATAACCATGCTCGATCCGCATGGCAAGCCCTAAGAACTTGTCATCCCATATTTTCTTCACCCTCCCATCTGCAGGGGCAAGGATAGGTGCCCCATATGGGGCTGATATATCTATTCCTGTATGGAATTCCTTGCGCTCTGTAAAAGGATTTGTCCTGACACCGAATCCCGAAGTTACCATGCCTCTGAGCGGCCACATCGAAGGCATAAGGCGTTCTTCTTTGAGCTTTTTCTCAAGAAGCCTTTGCAGTTGTTCAAGGTTCTCTACCCTCCTTTGGGCCTCCTTTATCAACTCCTCCAAGGCCTCCTCATCCAGAAGGTCAACACCCACACCACCTTCATTTGCCCTTTTTAGGGAAACTCGTTCTACATCCGTCTTTAACGTTTTGCCCCTTACAAGACGTTGCAATCGTTCTTCCAGCTGCCTTAAAGCCGCCAGTTCGTTTGCCAATAACCCTATCCTCTCCTGATAGAACTGCACCTGTTGGGCCATTTCTTGCTTTGTGGTTTCAAGGTGTTTATGTTTTCTCCAATAATCACATAATAAAAAAGGAAAAGAAATAAGCGATACACAACCTGCAATAAACACCCCTAAAAATACTAAAAGAAACCCACGGCCTAAGGTAAACTTCTTTACTTCAAAATCCTTCCCGAATATCCAAATGGTATACTTCATTTCCGAGGACATTGTTTCCATTAACAAATCAAAAAAACGTTGTCAAGCACGAAATGTTTGTTAAATTCTTTTAATCAAAATGTTCTGAATCTCACAATCTTTTCATTGAGAAATTATGATCTGAAAGAATTCGCATCTATAAAACTGAATCGAAAAAATTGAGGATGGAAGGCATAGGGGGTTTGGTTTTAGAATTTTTATGAGATGAACGTGGGTCCTGATGATAAATTGAAGGCTGTGCTATCGGAGGTTTTTTCAAGGCTTTTTAAATTTTATGGGGAATTACCTGAACCTGTGGGCACGCCCTTTGAGGTGTTGGTAAAGACCTTATTGTCGCAAAACACCAACGATAGAAACCGCGACAAGGCATATCAAGCCCTGAGGGACCGCTTTCCGGACTGGAGGAGTTTGCAGGATGCTTCAGAAGAAGAGATAGCCCAGTGTTTACGTCCAGCAGGCTTAAATCGGCAAAGGGCGAAGCGCCTTAAAGCTATAGTCGAGCATATCTTAAAAGGCAGATTTTCTCCGACACTAAGTGAACTATGTGAAATGCAACAAACGGAAGCCTTAGGATGGCTTAGAAGATTGCCAGGCATTGGTCCAAAAACCGCCATGTGTGTTTTAGCTTTTGGATGTAAAAGAGACCTATTCCCTGTAGATACCCATATCCTGCGTATAACGAAGAGGTTAGGGATAATACCCCCGCAAACTAGTTTAGAAAAGGCCCATGAATTATTGGCCCCCTTGGTTCCAAAGGGACACGCCAGACAACTTCACTTGCTCTTAATTCGCTTTGGCAGGGAAATCTGTAAAGCACGAAGGCCCCTCTGTGGCTATTGTCTGTTCCCTGAGTTTTGTTTATATCCTCATAAATGAACAAAAGCATCAAAAAAATGAGCGTCAGGAACCAATCAGAAGAAATTATACTTCAAAAATGCCTACACGAACTCAACTGTAATAGACTGGTCACAATCAAAGGGTTATCAACTGGAGCACTAGGACTAATGCTTTCCCAACTTTTTGAGATTTTAAACGGCATTGTTATTACTCCTAGTGAAGAAAAAGCTGAAGAACTTGAAAGCAATATTAACTTTTTTTCGCAAAGACGCATATCGCAAATCTTATCACCTGATCCTTATGGAATTTTAGAGCGAGAGCTATCCGCAATGGGAGCACTTTACAGATTCTTCTCAGGCGATATAAGAACGATAGTAACCACCCCTCAAGGTTTGTTATTAAAGGTACCCTCTGAGGATAAATTAAGATCAAGTACCTTTTCAATTTCTGTAGGAAGAGAAGAAAACCGACAAAGGATTATAGAGAGGTTGATAGAACTAGGGTACGAAAGGGTACCAATGGTAGAAATCCCTGGCGAATTCAGCCTGAGGGGTGCCATTTTAGACATATATCCCCCGGGCTCTGATAATCCGTTAAGGATCGAGTTCCATGACGAATATGTGGAGTCCATACGGCTTTTCGATGTGAGGACACAACGTTCAATCCGTTTCCTGGAGAAAGCGGATATCGGAGCTGCAAGGTTAGAGGGTGAAAAAACGTTGTTGAGTAGCTTATATGGTGTGGTGGTAATGGTGGATCCTGAGGAAGTTCTAGAAGAGATCCGAAACCTTGAAGAAGCCGAAGGCAGGCAGATACTAAGGGTTTTGGAGGAGCTTCCTCGCATTTTGATTAACCCTATGATCGCCAAAGGCGCAGAGCTTCATGTAGAAACCCATAAAGTCACGGGGTTGCGTGAAAAGGTATTGGCAAAAGGGCTGAGCGCTTTAGCGTCTTTCTTGTCAGACTACCTCGCAGAAGGATATGAGATCCACCTTGTTTCTTCTACTCCTTATCAAACCGAAAGGCTGAAAGAGCTTCTTAAGGATTATGGGTTCACCTTTGACGGCTATAAAGAGTACATAAGCTTTGAAACTGGGGAACTTACTGAAGGATTCGTCTGGCCTTCTCTGAGATTGCTTTATATAACGGAATTGGAGATCTTTGGAAAAAGGGTCACCTCAAAGAGCAAAAGGCCACAGGAAAAACGCAGTGCCTTGTCTTCCATATCCATAGAAGACCTCACACCAGGCGATTACGTGGTCCATGTAGATTATGGCATTGGGATATTTAGGGGCTTAAAGAGGTTGGACGTCAACGGACTAAAGGACTTCTTGATGATCGAATATGAAGGGGGTGACAAACTTTACGTTCCAGTAGAACGACTCAATTTAATCCACAAATGGATAGGTCCCTCGGACCATCCTCCTAAACTTTCACGTCTTGGCGGAACCTCCTGGCAGCGCTTGAAAATCCGGACAAAGAAGGCTGTTGCTGAAGTAGCTAGAGAACTCCTTGAACTATACGTACAACGTAAGACCTCGGTTGGCTTTGCCTTTAGCCCACCCGATCCGCTCTTTCGCGAATTCGAAGCTACTTTCCCCTATGAGGAAACACCCGACCAATTGGAAGCTATCGAGGCGGTTTTAAGGGATATGACCTCTCCCTACCCTATGGACCGTTTAATATGCGGGGATGTGGGCTTTGGGAAAACAGAAGTAGCTATAAGGGCTGCCTTTAAGGCCGTTATGGACAACAAACAGGTAGCGGTGTTGGTGCCGACCACTGTATTAGCTGAACAACATCTCCGCACTTTTAGGGAACGCTTTGAAAGATACCCTATTGTCGTTGAATCCCTCAGCCGGTTTAAGACCCCGCGTGAGCAAAAAGAAATCCTAAAGAGGTTAAAAGCAGGTAAGATCGACGTAATCATCGGAACTCATAGACTTTTACAAAAGGATGTGGAGTTTAAAGATTTGGGATTGTTGATCGTAGATGAAGAACAAAGGTTTGGCGTGAAACACAAAGAAAGGTTAAAGGAACTTAAGAGAAACGTAGATTGTCTTACCTTAACTGCAACTCCCATTCCCCGTACCTTACAGATGGCCTTGATCGGTATCAAGGAAATTAGTCTAATAACCACTCCTCCTCCAGAACGTCAGCCTATTAAGACGCGAATAATCCCTTTTGATAAAAAGCTCATTAGAAAAGCCATCCTTTTTGAAATAGAGCGAGGAGGCCAGGTGTTTTTCATCCATAATAGGGTAGCTGATATCTTTAACCTTAAACGGCAACTCGAAGAGATAGTGCCAGAAGCCCAAATCGGTGTGGCTCATGGTCAAATGTCCTCCAAAGACCTTGAAAAGGTAATGTATAAGTTCGTGACAGGTCAGATAAATGTGTTGCTCTGTACCAGCATTGTGGAATTGGGGTTAGACATACCTAATGCCAATACGATCATCGTCAACGAAGCCCATACTTTTGGCCTAGCTGATTTATATCAATTGAGAGGCAGGGTAGGTAGGTCCTGGAAGAAGGCCTTCGCTTATTTTATAGTCCCCTCAACAGACCTCCTCACTAAGGATGCTAGGCGACGTTTGAAGGCCCTTGAGGAATTTACAGAACTTGGGTCCGGTTTCAAACTTGCTATGAAGGACTTGGAGATTAGGGGGGCGGGTACCTTATTTGGGCATAGACAATCGGGGCATGTGTTCGACGTAGGTTTTGAACTCTACCAAAAGCTCTTAGAGGAAACCTTGAGGGAACTTAAAGGGGAAAAACCCCGGCCTTTAACCCCTGAAATCAACATCCCCATCGAGGCTTACATACCAGCGGATTACATAGAGTCGGACGCGGAGAGGTTATTGGTCTACAGAAGGCTTTCAATGGTAGAGGATTCTCAGGAATTAGAGGAGATAAAGGAAGAATTAAAAGACCGCTATGGTCCTATCCCCGCCCCACTGAAGGGACTGTTAGAGGTTATATCGCTTAAGCTAAAACTCCAAAAGCTTGGAATAAGAAGGTTAGACTTTACAGGTGAAGGATTAAGGTTAAAGTTCTTGCCAGATTCGCCTTTTAGGGAACTTGTACTCTCCAAAGCGATAAAAGAGAGTAACACAAAAGTAGTTTCTTCAGACGAACTTATAGTAAAACTAAAAGGAGATTGGAAGAAATTCCTTTTAAGGGTAGAATCATGGGTGGAAAACCCCATGGCAATAGGGGGCGAAAGATGAAAAGAAACCGGTTGTTCTTGATCTTGGCCTTGGCGGTGAGTCTAAGCCATTGCACAAAAAAGGAGGAAAAACCTCAAGTCCTTGCTAGGATTGAAAACCGGACGATCACTATCGAAGATTTCCGCAGGGAAATTGAATCCCTGCCGGAGTTTTTTAAACCACTCTTGGTAGAACCCAAGGCCAAAAAGGAGTTCCTAGGGAAATTGATCGATAGGGAGATATTGATATTGGAAGCTGAAAAGGCAGGTATCGATAAACGAGAAGACGTAATGCGGAAGATTGAAGAATGTCGCAGAGGGGTGATACTAGAAGCCTTTATTTCTGAAATCATGGCCGGCAAAGACGAAGTCACCGATGAAGAGGCCAAGAAATACTATGACGAACATAAAGAGGAGTTCCAACTAGGCGAAAGGATACGAGTAAGACATATCGTTGTGAAAACACTAGAAGAAGCCCAAGAGATCAAAAAGCGACTTGAAAGAGGGGAAGATTTTGCAGAGTTAGCCCGTAAATACTCCATCAGCCCAGCTGCCAAATGGGGAGGTGATCTTGGTTATATTCAACGTGGACAGGTGGGAAAGGAATTCGAAAAGGCCGCTTTCTCCTTAAAGAAACCGGGCGATATCAGCGATATAGTGAAGACTACTTTTGGATACCACATAATCAAATTGGAAGACCGTAAACCTCCACAACAACTTAGCTTCGAAGAAGTAAAAGACAAAATCAAAAATCGCTTGAAAGAAGAAAAGAGAAGCAAGATTTTGGAAGAATACCTTAAAAAGGCAAAAAAATCGTACAAAATAGAGGTAAACGAGGACCTGTTGGAGAACAATCCATGAAAAAAAAACTTCTATTAACGATCCTAACTGCTCTTTTGTCCATAAAAAATTCGCTTATTGCCAAAGCGGACATAGTTGAAAAGATAGTTGGAACAATCAACGAAGAAGCCTTTACAGTACAAGACTTACTAAAATTATCCCCTTGCTACGGCATAAAGTTAGAAAAAGGCGAAAACTCCTTGGATTATGTTTTAAAGAAAGAAGACTTTTTAAAGAAAATATGGGAAAGATTGGTTGAAGAAAGGATATTAGAAATTGAAACAAAACGCTTAGGAATTTATGCCAAAAAAGAAGACATAGACAAGGTTATTGACGAAATTAAAAAACAACAAGGAATAAAGGACGAAGAATTTTATAGAAAACTAGAAGAACTAGGTTTTTCACGAGAAGGATATGAATGCTATATCAAAAATCAAATTAACAAATCCAGAATCATAGAAGCCATTATTAAGCCACGAGTTAACATTGATGATCAACAACTAAGAGTCTTTTACGACTCACATAGCGAAAGATATAAAGCACCAAAGAGCTTATGTTTATTACAGATATTTATTACGTCAAAAGATGATAAAAAAGAAACTGAAAAAAGGGTCGAATTTGTGCTTGACAAAATTTTTCAAGGAGAGGATTTCTTTATTTTAGCTAAACATTTTTCTGATAACCCTTCAGAAGTAGATTTGGGGTGTCTGAGCTCTGAAGAGATGGCACCTGGTTTGTGGGAGGATTTGGAATCAGTGCGGGTAGGTCAACCCTATGTATTGGAAACTGAAGAAGGTGTTTTTATCTTTTTGGTAAATCGCAAAGAAGAGTCGCAACTCTTACCCTTTGAGAAAGTTAAGCAAAAGGTATTTGATGATCTTTACATGGAAAAACTTGAGGAAGAGTACAGGAAGTGGTTGAATGAAGCGAAAGCAAGACTTCGCATCCGAGAGTTTTTGTAGGCCCCCGCGAGTCCTTGTAACGATAGGCGACCCTGCAGGGGTAGGTCCAGAAATCGTCGTAAAGTCTTTAGCTTCCATACAAGCAGAAAGGGTAACCGTAATTGTTGTCGGAGATAAAAGGCCTTTGGAGAAAGCCGAGCATTTGTTAGGAATTAAAATTGGATTGCAAGAGATAACGGATATCTCAAAAGAAGCAATTGAACCAGGAACCAAATATCTTTTTCCATTTTCTCTTTTGAAAGACGTAAATTTAGGAAAACCCACTCTAGAAGGTGCAAAGGCTTCTTACGAATACATCGTATTTGCAGTGAATACCATTTTGAAGGGGGAAGCAGAAGCCCTTGTCACAGCTCCAGTAAGTAAGCGAATGATCATGGAAGCAGGTTACCCCTTTAAAGGACATACCGAACTTCTTGCAGAAATGTCGAAGACCCAAGACTACGCTATGATGTTTGTAGGTCCGAAGTTGAAGGTGAGCCTTGTAACTACCCATTTGCCCTTTTCGGAAGTTAAACGTGCTTTGTCTTGTGAAAGGGTCGTGAAAGTCATAAAGCTAACCCATATGGCCCTTAAACATTATTTTGGTGTAAAAAACCCAAGGCTTGCGCTATGCTCCCTTAACCCTCACGCTGGGGAAGGGGGACTTTTAGGATACGAGGAAAAAAAAATCCTTGAACCTGCAATCCTAAAGGCAAAAGAACAGGGTATCCTTGTAGAAGGTCCCTTACCTGCAGATAGCGTTTTTTATTGGGCTTATATGGGAAAATGGAATGCCATCATCGCCTTGTACCACGACCAAGGTCTTGCCCCTTTTAAACTTCTCTATTTCCATGAAGGCGTGAACCTGACCTTAGGCCTTCCTTTCATTCGAACTTCCCCAGATCATGGTACAGGTTTCGACATTGCAGGAAAAGGGGTGGCTAACCACAAAAGTATGAAGAATGCCCTTTGCTTAGCTATAGATATCCTCAAAAAAACACATCAAAGACATTAACTTCTCTTTTCTATCTCCATAAAGGGCTTGCCTTTACTAAAAATCCTAACAGCACCTGTGGATTCAGAAACTACAATAGCTATGCTTTTAGTGACGTTTGTTATACCCGCAGCAGCTAAGTGACGACTTCCCCAACCTTTCGGTAAATATAGATTCTCTCCAGCAGCGTCAAGATGCCTACCTGCACATAATATTACCCCATCGTCCCTTATAACAAAGGCACCGTCAATAGCTGCAAATTCCTTGATGCTTTCCCTTAACCTTGGATCCAATACGTTCCTCTCCTCCTCAGGTAAACCAGAAAAGGGATTTATGATCATTTGACGAGAAAACTGCAGGACCTTTTCATGATCTCCCAAAACAAAAATGGTA
Organism: uncultured Thermodesulfobacteriota bacterium; assembly: GCA_964611295.1. Classification (GTDB taxonomy): domain Bacteria; phylum Desulfobacterota; class B13-G15; order B13-G15; family B13-G15; genus B73-G16. Next base: position 158,488 of record CAZSWV010000002.1, read on the forward strand.
CCCACCGGCTTCCCTTCCCTGCCTTGGTGAGCTAACTCCAGAGCTATACTCAAAACAGTCTCAAATACTTCAGGACGAGAGAGATTGGCCAAAAGTTCTAGATTATGCGAGGAAAATATCTCCAACTCCTTATCGAGGTCTACTACTAATATGCTATCTAGTATCTTTTGCTTAATAGATCCAAAGACACAAATCAACTTTTGATGAGGTTTTATATATCCTTTTGATAACGCAAGTAATAAAGCAATCTTAATCATCGTATTGCGGCTGAATTCGAAGTTAGGTACAACGATCATTTTGGGTGAATGGAAAGAAATCTCTTCTGGACTTTCGCCCCTGTATACAAGTATCAGTCTTTCCTTATCGAGCAACTCAAAAAGTTCTTCTGTGTCGTTTATGAATTCTGCATGTAATATTAACCCTTCTGCTTCCAATTCTTTTAAAAGGTTTGCAACGTTTTTTAGTATGATCTTATTTATCTGTTTTGCCCTTTCACCCATCTTAATCCTTCCTTTATTTTAGCTATAGAATTGAAATATATGCCCTTTTAGATCTTCCAGAGTGCCTTCTGATATAATCTTCCCTCCTTCATCGCCTGCTCCAGGTCCAAGTTCAATAATGTAATCAGCTTCACCAACGATATAAGGGTTATGGTCAATAGCAAGTACAGTTCCTCCTCCTTCGATGAAGTTGTCGAACACCTCCAATATTCTTTCGACTTCACTAGGGTGTAAACCGTTTGAAGGCTCGTCTAAAATGTAAAGCACCCCTTTGTGTTCCACCTTCCAATACTTTGCCATTTTGAGCCTTTGGGCTTCACCTACTGAAAGATTGGCCAAAGGTTGTCCAAGTTTCAAATAACTAAGTCCTGCCCAAGACAAAGGTTCTAATTTTGTCACAACGGGCGGAAAGTTTTTAAAAAATACCAAGGCTTCTTCAATGGTCATACTTAACACCTGGGCGATGTTCAACCCTCTAAATTTCACCTCCAAGACTTCCTCCTCATAACGAGTACCGCTACAATGTTCACAAATCACTTCAAGTTCTGCAAGGAATTCGAACTCCACCCTTGCCTTTCCTGTGCCTTTACACCTTTCGCATCTTCCACCTTTTAGGTTGAAACTGAAGCGTGACGGCCCCCATCCCCGTAAACGGGCCTCAAAGGTTTGTGCAAAAAGTTCTCTTATCGTCTTGAACACTCCTATATAGGTTGCCACTACAGAGCGCGGATCTTTATTAAACAAACCTTGTTCCACTACAACTACTTTCTTTACCTCCCCTTCTATAACAATTTCGTCAACTTCTTCTGGAGGCAAGCCCCTGAACTTCCTTTTTAAACCTTTGGCCAGGACATCTATGGCCAAGGTGCTTTTTCCCGATCCTGAAACCCCTATTAAGCAGCAAAGGACACCTAAAGGTATCTTAGCGTCTATCCCTTTTAAGTTGTGTTTCCTTGCCCTTTTTACCGTTAACCAACCACTAGGAGACCTAAGGGACCTTTTTCTCGACTGAAGGTTTGACCTTACATAGAGACAAGTCGGTGTGTTTAGTTGCAAGAAGTTACTCAAAGGACCGCAATACAACACCCTACCGCCGCTATCTCCTGGGCCAGGGCCAAGTTCAACTATCCAATCGCTTTCGAGGATCACCCTTGGGTTATGTTCAACGATCACCACGGTGTTCCCCAATTCCTTCAGCTCCTTTAGTACCTTTATAACCTTCTTTTGATCATAAGGATGAAGCCCCGAGGTGGGTTCCTCTACAAGGTACATTACGCCACTTAACTTCATGCCCAACTGACTTGCAAGTCTTACCCTTTGGACTTCACCATGGGAGAGACTATCCATGCTTCTGTTCAGGCTTAGGTAACCAAGCCCGATTTTATTAAGCAGTTCGACCCGTTTTTCAACTTCTCGTCTTAAGCCTTCCAAGAGAGACGAAATGGGCAACTTCTCCACCACCTCTTTTAGCGTGATAACCTTAAGTTCACATAGGGAAGAAATATCCCACCCCCCCAACTTTACTGAAAGGGCTTCCTTCCTTAACCTTTTGCCACCGCACTTGACACAAATTCTCTCACCTATTACGCCTAACCCCTTACATGAGGGGCAGGCCCCTTCAGGATGGTTGAAGGAAAAAAGAGAGGGATTAATGGGTGGAAAGAGGAATTCACATAGAGGACAATACGGGGTGACGGCCATATAATCTGTCTCACCCTCGTCCAACACAAACTTCACGACCTTCGAAAGCCCTAAGGCAATCTCAAGGGATTCCCTTATCCTTTCAAGGGCCCCTTCTTTCACTAAAAGCCTATCTACCATTAGATCAAAAGGACCTTCTCTCAATCTTTCCAATTCAACTATTTCTCCTCTTATCCACGCTTTGACAAAACCCTCTCTGAGATAACGTTCTATAGGTTCTCCCTTTCTTACAGGTACAAGTATCATCAGTTCTCGGCCTTGATACGAAAATAGGCGTTGTGCCATTTCTTCTTTGGAATAGCCTCTCACAGACCTTCCACATATGGGACAAAAAGGTTCCCCTTCCTTGGCAAACATTACCCTTAACAGATCATAAATTTCTGTAACCGTACCTACTGTAGAACGAGGACCATACGGCCTTGACGTACGGGTCACGAAAACCGGTGGCCTTATGCCTTCTATACTATCCACCTCGGGCTTCTTTACTGGTCCCAGCAAATACTTAAGAGAAGGCATCAACGATTCTACGAGCTTTCTTTGACCTTCTGTGCCTATAACGTCAAACACTAATGTTGACTTACCTGCTCCCGAAACACCTATTACGCATATGAAGGCTTCATGGGGGAGCTCTAAATCGATGTCCTTTAAGTTGTGCTCTTTTGCTCCTTTTATGAGAAGCTTTGACATTTCATAAGGGAAAATGACATCACAAGGGGACCTCTTTCCTTAAGCTTGAGGTAGTTTAGTATTGGTTCGCATTTGGCCCAGAATAAGAAAAACAGCCTTTCGTCGACGAGCTCTTCTAGAGTCTCGAAATTCCCCTGTCCTTTTGCAATTATCAAATCAGCTTCTTTAAAAGCCCTTCTGAAAGCTTCACCTGTGAATTCCAAAACAACCCCAGGTGTATCGTCTTCTGTAGAGATCACCTCACAAAGCCCTTCAAAACCAAGACCTTCAAGATCCTCAAAAGTCACATCGTTAAGGATCGGCATCCCTCTTACCGCATAAAAGACCCTTAAATCATACTTTTCTTTAAGTTGTTCTACCATTAGCCTATCCAATACCGCCTCGCCTGCGTTATCAGCAATTATCAGCACAGTCTTCGCTTTACTCAAAAAGGAACAAAGCCATTCGTAATGGTCTATCAAAGGAGTGGGAAGGTCAAGTAAAAAGGAGGGTTCAGGTCCTTGGTCCCTCACAATATCGATAAGGTTGCCTTGGCAAGACAATATCAAGGCAAGCCTCAAAGGGTCTTCGGCTTTTTGTATGTTTTCCTTAAGTATAGGATAAATCTCCCATACCTTCTGTGTCTGTATCTTCTTGTCCTCTGAAAAGGGATCTTGATTGCTAGTTTTTTCCTTTATCAAGCGCATTATCTCCCTGTACACCCTAGGAGGGGGAACCTCAAAACCGAAATCATGTAATAGTTTGAGCGTACTTTTCATCACTTCACATATAATCCCGTGGTCCTGTGTGGCCTTTTTTAAGGTCTTAAGGGCTGTAGCCAATTGACAAGGAATACAATCTGGTTGGGTTTTCATTTCCCTCTTAAAGTAGCCCCTTTTGACGCTGATTCAACTAGTAAGCTATACCTTTTTAAGTAGCCACGTTCTACCTTTGCCTCACGGGGTTCCCACTCTTTTTTTCTCCTCTGGAGTTCCTCTTCTGAAAGGAGTAAGTCAAGCCTTTTTTTCGGTATGTCGATCTTTATGATATCGCCGTTCTTCACCAGGGCAATGGGACCACCAACTGCTGCCTCTGGAGAAACATGTCCGATAGCTGCCCCCCTCGTACCCCCTGAAAACCTCCCATCCGTAATAAGTGCCACCTCTTTATCCATACCCATTCCCACAATGGCAGAAGTTGGGGCCAGCATCTCCCTCATCCCTGGACCACCTTTTGGACCTTCGTACCTTATCACCACAACATCGCCTTTTCGGATATTACCAGAAAGGATGGCTTCAAGGGCTTCCTCTTCAGAATCGAAAACCCTTGCTGGTCCTTCGTGTCTCAACATCTCTGGAACTACAGCTGAAGCTTTGACCACAGCCCCTTCAGGGGCCAAGGTGCCAAATAAGACAACCAATCCACCTGTCGTGGAATAAGGATCCTCTAAAGGCCTTATTACTGTGTGGTCATAAACCCTATGCCTCAAAAGAAGTTCTTTAAGGGGTTTACCGCTTACCGTCAAAACGTCACCGTATATAAGCCCCCCTTTCCAAAGCTCGCTCAATATCCCCATTACCCCTCCTGCCCTATCCAGATCTTCAAGGTGATGAGGACCAGCTGGTCGAAGCTTACATATATGGGGGACTTTGGAGCTTATCCTATCAAAGAGTTCCAGCGGCAACTCTATCCCCAGTTCTTTCGCAATAGCAGGTAGGTGAAGCAAGGTGTTGGTCGAACCCCCAAAGGCCATATCCAGAGCAATGGCGTTCTCGAAAGCTTCACGGGTCAAAACCTTAGAAGGCCTTAGGTCTTCTTTTACCATCTCTACGATTCTGATACCGCTCATCTTGGCTAGACGTATCCTCCTTGCATCTACTGCCGGAATTGTACCGTTGCCAGGCAAGGCTATCCCCAAGGCTTCCGAAAGACAGTTCATGGAATTTGCCGTAAAAAGTCCCGCACATGAACCAGGTCCTGGACAGGCATGTTCTTCGAGCTCCAAGAGCTCTTCTTCTGCCATCTTTCCCGAAGCCACCTCACCTATTCCTTCGAAGACGGAGATTAGATCCACCTTTTTACCCCTATAGTTACCGGCAAGCATAGGCCCACCACTGACTACAAGGGCGGGTATATCAAGTCTGGCTAAAGCCATCATCATGCCTGGAATGATCTTGTCACAATTAGGGATCAAAACTAAACCATCAAATGAATACGCCATGGCCATTACTTCGATGCTGTCAGCTATAAGTTCCCTGGACGGTAAGGAATACTTCATACCTTGATGTCCCATAGCGATGCCGTCGCAGATACCAATCGTACAGAACTCCAAAGGGGTACCCCCCGCAAGCCTTACGCCTTCTTTTACTGCTTTGGCTATTCTGTCAAGGTGGATATGGCCTGGTATAAGTTCGTTCCAAGAATTGACGATCCCTATCAACGGACGCCTCAGTTCCTCGTCTATATAACCCATTGCCTTGAAAAGGGCACGGTGAGGAGCCCTTTCCCTTCCCGTCTTGACCGCATCTGATCGCATGCTATCTCCTCCCTTTTTCTTCTTCCTTTAGCAATTTGTAATCTATGCTATCCACCAACGCCTTCCAACTTGCCTCGATGATGTTATCCGAAACACCTACGGTCCCCCATTTTGACACCCCATCTGAAGATTCGATCAAAACCCTAGTAGTAGCTGCAGTCCCCTTAGTCGTCTCTATTACCCTCACCTTGTAATCGACAAGCTCCACTTCCTTTAACTCAGGGTAAAATTTCTCAAGCGCTTTCCTCAAGGCATTGTCAAGCGCATTGACAGGACCATTGCCCAAAGCCGCTGTATGTTCCACTTGTTCCCCTACCTTAACCCTTATCGTCGCTTCAGAAAGGGGCTCGCCTTCTTCGCCATCTTTTGACACTATCACCCTAAACCCCAGTAACTCAAAGAAGCGCTTATGTAACCCCAACTCCTTTTTCACCAACAGCTCAAAGGACGCTTCAGCTGCCTCAAATTGATAACCTTCAAACTCAAGATGCTTTAAACGGTTCAAAATGCGCTTCGTCTTAGCATCCCCTTTCTTTAAAGGAATGCCTAACTCTTTAGCCTTAGCCAAAATGTTGCTTACACCGGAAAGATCTGAAATCAAAAACCTCCTGCTGTTTCCCACTAAACCTGGATCTATATGTTCATAGGTATGAGGAGATTTAAGTACCGCACTTACATGAACACCGGCCTTATGGGCAAAAGCACTATCACCTACAAAAGGCTGCCTTTTATCAGGTGGTAGGTTGGCAAGTTCACTTACAAATCGAGATACCTCTTTCAACTTCTTTAGATGTCCATCAGGTAAACATTTTATCCCCATTTTCAACTCTAAGTTAGCGATGATAGTACACAAATCAGCGTTTCCACACCTCTCACCGTATCCGTTTATTGTCCCCTGCACATGAGCTATACCTTCTCTTACAGCCAATAGACTGTTAGCTACAGCTACCCCAGAATCGTTATGACAATGAATTCCAAGTGGTTTTTTGACGTTCTTTTTAACTGTCTTTATTATTTCAACAAGTTCATGAGGAAGCGTACCTCCATTTGTGTCACATAGGACAATTGTATCTGCTCCTGCTTCTTCTGCTGCTTTTATAGTGGCAATTGCATAATCTGGATTTGACTTAAAACCATCGAAAAAGTGTTCTGCATCATAGATCACCTCTTTTCCTCTCTCCTTGAGATAAGCCACTGACTTACGTATAAGTTCGAGGTTCTCCTCCAGGCTAACCTCAAGGGCTACAAGGGGGTGGATGTCCCATGATTTTCCGAAGATAGCGACTACATCTGTGCCAGCCTCTAGAAGCTTCGTGATGTTTTCGTCTTGGGAAGGAGGAAAGCCCTTTCTGCAAGTGGAGCCAAAGGCTACTATCTTTGCCCTTTTCAGTGAGAGCTTCTTTACAGCTTTGAAATAGTTGAGGTCCTTAGGATTAGAAGCAGGCCATCCACCCTCAATATAGTGAACCCCCAACTCGTCAAGTTTTTCCGTTATGCGGATTTTGTCCTCCAGGGAAAAGGTGATGTCTTCTGACTGCGAGCCATCCCTTAGAGTAGTGTCGTATAGCTTCACCATGGTCATAAAGGTTCTTTCTCCAACCCAAAAGCATCATGAAGGGATCTTACTGCAAGTTCTATATACTTCGGGTCTATAACACAGGATATCTTGATTTCAGAGGTAGAGATCATCTTTATGTTTATGCCTTCGTTGGCCAGTGTTTTGAACATCTTAAAAGCAACTCCGGGTTGGCTCCTCATTCCGAGTCCTATTATGGAAACCTTAGCCACTTCTTCTTCTGCCAACACGTCTGAAGCCCCAAGTTCTTGCGCTATTTTTTCCGTAAGTTCCAGTGCCTTGGCAAAATCAGACCTCGAAACCGTGAAAGCCAAATTGGCGTAGGCACCTTCTGCGCTTGACGTCTGTATTATCATGTCCACGGGAATAGCCGCTTCACTTAGAACTTCAAATAGCCTAGCAGCTACACCTGGCCTATCCGGGATTTTTACAAGTTCAATTCTTGATTGGTTCTTATCGTATGTTATGCCAGAAACCACGGCTTTTTCCATTTCCTTCACCTCCTCGCATACAAGGGTACCTTCTTCCTCGCTAAAAGAAGACCGGACGTGGATGGGCATTTTATATTTGGCTGCGAATTCCACAGAACGTATTTGAAGGACCTTTGCCCCTAAACTTGCCATCTCTAACATTTCTTCGTAACTTATGCGCTTTAGCTTTCTAGCTTTTGGGTATATATTAGGGTCCGTAGTGTACACACCATCCACGTCTGTAAAGATCTCACATAGGTCAGCCCGCAAAGCCACAGCTAGGGCTACTGCAGTGGTATCCGATCCACCCCTGCCCAAGGTAGTAATGTTTCCGTCTTCATCTACGCCTTGGAAACCCGCTACTACTGGAATCACACCGTCTTTGAGGTCCTTTATCAACCTCCAGGATTCCACTGTCTTTATCCTCGCCCTGCCATAAAGGTTATCGGTAACTATCCGAACTTGATGCCCCAGGTAACTCCTGGCCTTATAGCCCATATCAGAAAGGATAATGGCCAGAAGGGCGGCTGTCTTCTGTTCACCCGTAGCTAATATTACGTCTACTTCGCGCTCCGAAGGCCTCTTTGCAGCAGAGTGGGCTAGTTCCAATAAGCTATCTGTTTCACCGGCCATCGCTGAGACGACAACGACTACGTCATGCCCTTCTTCTTTGGTCCTTATTACCCTCTTTGCTACGTTTTTCAACCTTTCGATGTTAGCTACTGAAGTCCCCCCAAACTTTTGAACTATGAGCGCCATTTTCCCCTTCTCCTTGCCTCCTTACTTTTTCAAAAACAAAGTGGACCAATTTTACCTCATTCTGTCCTCCTTTGAACTTTATCTTCCTCCTGTGCTGGTCCAAAAAGAAAAATTGAAACCATAAAGCATCCTCTGGTATCGCTTGGGGTATCTTATCCGCCCATTCGATAGCCACTATCGTATCCTCCCTCCACAGGTCTCTGAGACCTATCAGTTCTATATCAAGCAAAGACTCCAAGCGATAGAAATCGACGTGGTACAGAGTGAGCCTTCCAGTGTATTCCTGAATTAAAACAAAACTAGGGCTACTGACCGTCTCAGGTGGTATGCCCAGCCCCTTTGCTAGGCCTCGCACAAAGGTAGTTTTTCCCGCCCCCAGTTCTCCACATAAAGCTAGGATTTGACCCCCTGAAAGTACCTTCCCCAATTCCTCGCCAAGCCTCTCTGTCTCCCAAGCGCTTGAGCTCACAAAGCAGACTTCCATTCCTTCAAACGAGTTATGGCCTTTGGTAAAAACCTTAACAAATCCGTTGCCACTAAAGATAACTCACCTAATTCTTCACAGGCAAGGTCTCCTGCGAGCCCGTGGAGGTAAACCCCTAACTTTGCGGCCTCCAGAGGTTCTACTCCTTGGGCCAAAAGCCCTCCTATTAACCCGGTGAGGACATCGCCCATACCGCCAGAGGCCATTCCAGGGTTTCCAGTAGGGTTTATGTAGACAGTGCCGGATGGATCCCCTATGATGGTGCCTGCTCCTTTTAGGACCACGATGACTTCGTATTGCCTTGTCAATGTCCTAACTAGTTCGAGTTTTCTTGCCTTTACTTCCGATGGTGCCATGCCAACCAATCTCCCCATTTCACCTGGATGAGGTGTAAGGATCAAGGGGGCCTTTTTTGCTTTAAGAGGTTCCAAATTACCTGCAAGGCAATTGATAGCATCTGCGTCGAACACCATGGGTATAGTGCTTTCCCTCAAAAGCCCATAGATGAGTTCCCTTGTGGCTTCGCTAACGCCAAGGCCTGGACCCACGGCTAGCGCCTTTTTACCTTCCATAAGGTGAAGGACCTTGCCCAAGGCCTCTTTTGCTAGGAAACCTTCCTCTTCTGGAAGGGGTTCTGTCATAACCTCAGTAAGTTTGACTTCGAGGATGGGGTTAAGGCTTTCAGGTATTGCAACCGTCACAAGCCCTGCTCCTATCTTAAGGGCAGCTTCCCCGACCATGGCTGCTGCCCCTGTTTTACCTCTAGAACCAGCCACCACTAAGAGGTGGCCGTAAGTGCCTTTATGCGTGTCCTTTTCCCTTGGGCCGAGGACTTTAACGTAAAGTTCGTAAGGATCAAGTAAAAAATGGTCACCCGGCTTCTGTTCCAACAACGTCTTTGGGATGCCTATGTCAACCACTTCAAGGTCTCCCACATATGCAGCACCAGGGTAAACCACCAAACCTACCTTTGGCATACCAAAGGTAATAGTACAGTCAGCCTTTATGGCAGTTTCTTCCACTTCCCCTGTTGTCGGATCAACACCTGAAGGTAAATCCAGGGCTACTACTGGTTTCCTCGAGGAGTTCACCAGTTCTATGACTTCCTTAAACAGAGGGCTAAGCCCCTTTTTTGCCCCTGTTCCTAAAATGGCGTCTACGATAAGATGCGCCCATTCTATGGATTCTTTAACCCATCTTATATTTTGAGCCTCTTTTATTTCGATAAGTTCACCACCTATTTTGGTCCATATCCTGAGGTTCAGTTCGGCATCTCCTTTTATGGATTCCTTTTCCGCAAGAAGACAAACCTTGACCTCCGCCCCCCAATTTTTCAAATACCTTGCTACCACAAGACCATCACCGCCGTTGTTCCCCCTCCCACAGAGGACAAGGATTCTTTTCCTTTCAAGCCCATATCGTTTCTTTATAACCTCCGCTGCTCCCCGTCCTGCGTTCTCCATTAATACTACGCTTGGGATACCTATCTCTCTTATGGCCAATTCGTCAATTTCTCGCATCTGTCCTGCCGTAAGAACCCTCACGCTTGATCCTCCAAAACGACAAAAGCTATGGCATAATTACCCTCATGCGAAATGGATACATGAACTTTCAGCCCTTCACATAACTTCGCGGTATTACCGCTTAACACTATCCGAGGTTCCCCTTTTCCTCCTCTGATAATTTCAATCTCCTTCAGGGGGATTTGAAACATCCCCTTACCTAAAGCCTTGAGAAAAGCCTCCTTAGCTGCAAAACGTCCGGCAAGGCGTTCCACCCCCTTCTCCCTTTGCAATGCTTCCCTTTCGCCCTTCGAAAAAACCTTATCCAAAAATTTTTCACCCCATTTTTCAAAAAGCCCTTTGATACGCCTTACATCTACTATATCTACACCAATCCCCTTCACCATCTGCTTAAATATACCTCTGGCCTTTTTTCAATTTCAACACAACTAAAAGCCCTTGACTTAAATCCTTATTATCCCTCGAAACCAAGCAAGAAAACCCTACACAGAAAAAAATGAAGGACAAAATAGTAATAGGACAAGCAGTTTCGCTAACAGGCCCTATGGCTATGGTGCATTTATCAGGTCCGGAACAGACACAACAACTATGGATAGAGGAAGTAAACGCGAAAGGTAGTATTTACGTGAAGGAATATGGTAGACGTTTGCCAATTGTGAGAATCCAATATGACGACAAGAGCAATCCTTCGAGCTATACATAGCTTTTAACGTCAATTTATTACTCTATAACGGGTTATCTTGATTTTAACTGTAATGTACCTTCCAAACGGTATACTCCTTCCTATGACAACTATAATAACGCGATGGATAAAAAGGATTAAATGAGAAATATCCTGATATCCTAAAGTTGATACAGGATATTAGTCCTTTATGCTATAGAATGCGTTTTCAAATATTCCTTAATTTCATGCAACAAGGCAGCAGGACTTTCAATGGGATAATGTAAATTTCTAATAATATCGGTAGCTCGCACACCTTTGATGACAACTTCTCTAAACTTTTCCTCTAACTCTTCTGAATTATGAATAGGATATTTTACTCCTTTTGTATGCCTAAGTACGATATATACCCATGGTATTTCCAACATTTCTGCTACCCGTTCAATCATTGACGAACAATAATGTAATAACGTCTGTGCTTCACGACCTTGCTTTATTTCTCTGTAAGCAAGTTTTGCAATAGCACCTGCTATATGCGTTTTAAGATTTTTGGGTTCCTCTTTAGCAAGATTTTCTATATTTTCTATCCTCTGTAACACCAAATGTGGATCTGAATAAAGTATGTTTTTCACAGTATTCTTAGTAATTCCCACTTTTTGAGCAATTTCTTCGTGGCTTTTTAAATACTCCTCTTTAAGCACCACCACAAAACAAGCCCTTGCAAGAGATGGCAACCATGTCAAGCTTCTAAATTCTGCCAGCTTATTTAATCCCCCTAATAAATCGATCGCCTTCATGAAGACACGACCTATAAGTTGTTCGATTTCCATCTCCGAAACAAAAGGCATTGTCACTACTGGCATGTTCATCCTCCTTTCACAAGCTTTGAAATAGGTTCTTTTATCATTACAAGTCCTTCATCAGTAATTTCCAATAAATAAGTCCTCGTATCGTGTCCGCACATTCTACATCCATCAATCCTAAACAACCTTATTACATCTCCTATTTCTTTTTTATATAGTTTAGCTTTAAAAGGCGAATTTATAAGTTCTTTAGATAAAACCATGGTCCCATCAACAATGTGCCCAACGGCATAACCACCGGCAGCTTCTGCTGTCAATTCCTCATGCCCACTCCTCTTTTGCGAAACCAGTAAGGCTGTCTGATGCCATTTTTTTAGAAAGCCGAAGAGTTGCCTAACTACAGCCCTAGCCAGCATTTCTTTTGTCTCAAAAAGTCCTGTAACCGAATCTACAATAACAAACTCTGTTTTATATTTTTTGATCAAATGGGCCATTGTCGCAAGTAAATCAGGAAGATTTTCTCTGAACCTTGTGGAACTAGCTGCATCGACAATTATTATGTTGTCTCCAAATTTGTTGAAATCCAAACCCATGGCAGTAGCCCTAAGCGAAAGAGAAGCGGCAATGAAATCGGCTGGCGTCTCTACTGTTACAAATATAACTTTATGATTTTCATAAGCCTGTTTGACTGCAAATTGTTCCACCATCAAAGATTTACCGGTATCTGAAATCCCGGTAATGTTAAACACTGAATAGGCAGGAATCCCATTTAGTGACTTTTTCGTTATTTTCCCGTTCTCGTTTTCCACTGTATAGAAAAGGGAATCAAGCCCAGGTATGCCTGTAGGAATGCCTCTGAGTACAGGTGCTTTCTTATATGCCTCACTGCCACTGTAAACGTCATTAAGGTTGATTTCCCCTTTTTCGTAAAATTCCCTTCCCATCGCTTGAAAAGTTGTTCTTTTGCATTTTTAAAATTAAAACCTTAAGCAGTTGCCTTCAAGAAACGTTTTTGACACAAAAATCGGTATTCTCAAAGGTACTTGACCTTTGGATTTACTTTTTTTATCCTGGTAAAAGGAAGTTTTTGGCCTGAGCCTCTTTTAAAAGGGGCAGGGCACAGGAAAGGAAGAAGGTGGCATATGCCGCTTGGATCCAGCGATGTCTGGACTGAGACGGAAGGGAAAACCTTCTGGAAGGTCCAGAAGGTTTTTTTGTGCTTGAAAGGAGGAGAGTATGTCAAAAAAACTGACGGTTCCTGAAATACAAAAGAAGAAGGGAACAGGTGAAAAGATTACTATGCTTACCGCCTATGATGCGCCTATGGCTGAAATACTTGACGAAAGTGGAATTGATATCATTTTAGTTGGCGATTCAGTGGGTACTGTGCTATTAGCGTATCCAAACACCCTTCCAGTGACTGTGGAGGAGATGATATATCACACAAAAGCTGTAACGCGAAAAGTGAGGAGGGCCTTAGTAGTAATAGACATGCCTTTTATGTCTTATCAAGTGAGTATTGAAGATGCCAAAAAAAATGCAGGACGCATGATAAAAGAAAGCGGAGCAGAAGCTGTAAAAATAGAAGGAGGGAAAGCCATAGCCGATACTATAAAGGCCATTGTGGACATAGATATCCCTGTTATGGGACATATAGGTCTCACACCGCAATCTATCCATAAATTTGGAGGATATAAGATCCAAAAACACCGCGAAAAACTCATCGAAGATGCAAAAGCTGTAGAAGAAGCAGGGGCCTTTGCTATTGTTTTGGAGTGCGTCCCTGAAGAGATTGCTAAAGAGATCACCGAAAGCCTATCAATACCCACCATCGGTATAGGGGCTGGAAGGTATTGCGATGGTCAAGTGTTGGTGATCCACGATCTTTTGGGATTATTAGGGGATTTCAGACCGAAGTTCGTAAAAAGATATGTGGACCTAAGGAGCATAATTTCCAACGCAGTCAAGGAGTTCATAGAGGATGTGAAAACCGGAAGATTTCCATCTGAGGAACACATCTTTAGGCTTTAAAGGAGGAAATTGTGGAGGTTGTAAAAAAACCAAAAGAAATGCAAACAAAGGCAGAAGAATGGCGCAAGAGCGGGCTTCGAATCGCTTTTGTGCCGACCATGGGATATTTCCATGAAGGTCACCTTTCGTTGATGAGAGAAGGCAAGAAAAGGGGCGACGTCCTCGTCGTAAGCATCTTTGTTAATCCATTACAATTTGGTCCCTCTGAAGACTACGCACGTTATCCTCGTGATTTACAACGTGATCTCCAATTGGCTCAAAAAGAAGGGGTAGATGTAGTATTCGCTCCTGAAGTTGAAGACATGTATGGACTAAATTTTCAAACTTTTGTTGAAGTAACAGAATTGCAAAAACCTCTCTGTGGTGAAAAACGTCCTGGACATTTTAAGGGTGTTGCTACAGTAGTAGCTAAACTTTTTAACATAGTTAAACCTCACGTTGCTATTTTCGGACTTAAGGATTACCAACAGTATCTCATCATCAAAAAGATGGTGGAAGATTTAAATATGGATATTGAAATAGTTGGAATGCCAACTGTCAGGGAAAAAGACGGCTTAGCAGCTAGCTCACGCAACGCATATCTTAATTCTGAAGAAAGGAAAGCTGCGTTGTGTTTGTTTAAGGGCTTAAGTGAAGCAAAGAAGGCCTTTTTGGCAGGTGAAAAGGATGCAAATCGATTGTTGAAAATAGCAAGATCTGTCATAGAGTCTGAACCTCTTGTCAGGTTGGAATACCTTGAGTTGCGTGATCCAGATGATCTTCGGCCTCTAGAGGGAGAAGTTGAAAGGGGACTCATAGCTTTAGCCGCATGGGTAGGTAATACCCGCCTTATCGACAACATGCTTTTAGGGGAGGATTACCGTGCAGAGGATCATGCTGAAGGCTAAGATCCATAGGGCACGGGTTACAGAACATAACTTAGACTATGAAGGTAGCATAACTATCGACGAAGCGTTGATGGAAGCAGCAGGTATATTACCCTTTGAACAGGTGCAGGTGTACAACGTAAGCAATGGCAATCGTTTTGAAACCTATGTCATCAAAGGTAAGAGAAGTAGTGGCATTATTTGTGTAAACGGAGCAGCAGCTCATTTAGCTAAAACCGGGGATATAGTGATCATCGCTTCCTACGGGATATTTTCTGAGGAAGAAGTGAAATCACATCATCCCAATTTGGTCTACGTGGACGAAGAAAACAGGATCATAAAGGTCATCAAAGGTCACCCTCCTCTTGAAGCCTCCCCTTGAAAGCCTTAAGTTTTTAGCGGGACTAGGTGCAAAAAGGGGGTGAGAGGGGAGTGGAAAAACTTCTCTCTTTACAAGAGATAGTGGAAAAATTTCAAAAAGGCGAAAACCTTTTCGATATAACGATTGAAAAATGGCGCAGGATAAGGAACTTTTTAAAGGAAAAAGGGAAAGAGGTAGTCCCAATTATCTTAGACAACGCGCGAACAGGAGGGCCTTTTTGTTTAGAGTTTAATCAACAATGTAGTCTTTGCATAATTAAACAATGGTGTAGAGACCCTAATGGTTTCTATCAAAATGTAATGCGTTACCTTTATATGTACGCGTCTACAGGCGATTATTATTACAAACAAAGAGCCATAAAAGAAATAGACAAGTTTATCGAAGAGATCACTAAATTCAAAGAAACAATAAAAGAAAGAATCAATTAATGGCACACGCTTATCAAGTAAAGTCTTTACAGAAAACGTTAGCTTATATTTTAGGATGCAGACCTGATGAATTTGGCCTGATTCTAGACGATAACGGCTTTGCAAAGATAAGTGAATTATGTAAAGTTTTAAAAGAAGAAGGTTGGTCTTACGTAAGTGAAAAAGATATAGTAGAAGCAGCGGTTACCGATGCAGAAAGGCGCTTTGAATTAAAGGAAGGAAAGATAAGGTTTACAGATATAAAAGGTCTTGAGTACGGATATTTTGAGAAGGTTGTGCCTCCTAGGTTACTGTTCTTAGGTATCAAGGAAGAAGGCTATTTATCTGTGCTTCACAGGGGGTTGTTGCCGCCACGGGGGCAAAGTTATATTTACCTTTTTGCTGAAAAAACGCTAGCAGAGAGAGTCGCAAAGCGCAGGTATGAACGTCCAGTCCTTTTGGAAGTTCTCGCTTCAGAGGCCTCCCAAGCAGGATTTGAGTTTTTTAAGGTCTTCCCCCTTATATTCGCAACTTATCACGTACCGAAAGAATACGTAAAAGGACCATATGTTAGAGAAGAAGTACTGCAAGCCTCTAAACCCAAACCGGTAAAGGCATTGGAACCTTCCTTTGAGGTGATACGTGGTAAAAGTTGGAAAGAGCAGGCAAAGAAGTTTAGGCGGAAGAAAATGCTTTAAAGGGGGCTAGGTCTATGGGAGAGGAAAGGACAGAGGAAAGGCGTAGTTTTAAGGTGATCGATAAACGCTTCTTCGCCCAAAAGGACGCTATCGAAGGTCAAAGTCCAAAGGGAAAAGAACAAGAAGCTAAAGACCTTAAGGAAATGCCATATGAACAAGTTCCACCTATCACTTTTTCGGGATTTATCTATTCCCTTAGCACTACGTGCCTTATGCACTTGGGTGAGATCCCCAATCCTTCTTCTCAAAAAATTGAAAAAAACCTGACGTTAGCTAAGCAGACCATCGATCTGCTCGAAATACTAGCAGAAAAGACAAAAGGGAACCTTACGCCTGAAGAGGACTCCCTTTTGAAAAGCGCACTTACTGAGCTTAGGTTCTTATACGTCAAAGCACTTTCTGGACGTTGAAAAACTTTACCTTTTACGGGGGACTTTTTCCCAATCTTTTGAAAAACGCTCAATCCCTATATCCGTCAAAGGATGCGAAAACAGTTGCTCTAAAACCTTAAAAGGCATAGTGACGATATCCGCTCCCAAAAGGGCAGCTTCAAGCACGTGCATGGGGTGTCTGACACTTGCTACTATAACTTGTGTGAACAAGTCGTAATTGGAATAAATTTCTAAAATCTGTTCAACCAAGCGCATACCTTCTGAAGCGATATCATCCAAACGTCCAACAAAGGGGCTTACATAAGTAGCACCAGCCTTTGCAGCGATCAAGGCTTGAAGAGGTGAAAAAACCAAGGTCACGTTTGTCCTTATCCCTTCGGCTTCGATCCTTTTGACAGCTTTAATCCCTTCGGGCGTCATGGGAATCTTGACCACTACGTTATCCCCCAACTTGGCAAGTTCTTTCGCTTCCTTCAACATACCCTCTGCGTCTTTTGCGGTAAGCTCAAGGCTAACAGGACCAGGTACTATTTTACAAATTTCTTGGACAAGCTCCCAAAACTCCAAGCCTTCTTTGGATATAAGCGTAGGATTGGTCGTCACTCCCTCCACCAATCCCATTTCCAGCCCTCTTTTTATTTCGTCCAAATTGGCGGTATCTAAAAAGAACTTCATGGCTCAACCTCCAGCCTTCGGTTTATAAACCAGTCCTTGTAACAACATGGCTAAATATAAAAGTTTACATGAAGACTCAAGTGCTGAACTTAACATGAGCGCCTCTTCTAGATCTTCACCAATGGCAAAGGAACCGTGCCCGCGAATTATAGCCACTTTGGCCTCTTGAAGGCAAGGAATTATAGCCCGGGCCACTCCCTCAGATCCAACCGGATCTCTTACTTCCACAACCGGTACCTTCTTTAAAATAAGCCTGCCTTCAAGGTCCACAGGCGATATCTCGTCGAGATAAAGGGAAAGCAACACGGCATAAGGGGGGTGACAATGTAAAATCGCCTTTGCGTTCGTTTGACCGTAAATAGCCTGATGGACAAGTAGTTCACTCGAAGCTCCGGGGCAAGGACCTTCAAAAGGAGCCATGACTAGGTCCCTTTCCTCAAGGCATGCGAGCATAGCTTTATGTCTGGTAATTAAAATCCCATCATTACACTTCACACTCATATTCCCGCTATGGGAGGATATAAGCCCCAAACGACCGAGTTCCTTCCCTATCTTTACAAAAGAAAGAAACACCACTTTCACCCCCTTTGTTAATTTTTAAATGAAAGCACCTTTTGAGGTATCATTTCAAGATATGTTATAACACGAAAAGGCCATGGACCTAAAAAAAATTGAATTGCAGGTGTTGAACGAGCCGATTTTAAAGCTGATCTCTGAAGAGGTCCAGAAAGAGGGTTTGAACCTTTATCTTGTAGGGGGGGCCTTAAGGGACTACTTCTTAGACCTTAGGCCAAGGGATTTCGACTTCTTGTTTGAGGGTAGTCGTGAGGGACTTGAAACATTCCTCAGGACCTTGAGCAGAAAACTCAGGGCTTCTTATTTTTTACTCGGTAAAAAGGACCACATGTTGTATAGAATGGTAATAGACCAAAAGGTCTTAGATTTTACCCTCCTTTGGGAAGGAAGTATTGAAGAAAACCTCAAAAGGCGCGATTTCACCGTAAATGCTATAGCGTATTCTCTTAGCCAGAGGCGCTTCTACTTACACCCAGATTCCTTAAGAGACTTAGAGGAAAAGAAGCTGCGCCTAGCATCACCTGAAGCTTTCCTTTTTGACCCTTTGCGGATTTTAAGGGCCTTCAGGTATATGGCAACCCTCGGGTTCACTGTTCCTTTTGAACTAAAACAAAAGATCTTAAAAAACGCCCATATGTTGTCAAACGTCGCGCCCGAAAGGATATTGACTGAACTCGAAGAGATCTTCCTTTCGGAGTCGCCATACGAAGCTATAGTTGAGATGGCAGACAGCAAGGTCATGGAAGCCCTTTTCCCCGAACTCTCTTTTTTAAGGGGCCTTGAACAGGGACCATTTCACACAAAAGATGCCTTCTGGCACTCGGTCTTGGTCACAGTAGAAGTGCTTAAGATTGCCAAAGACCCTACCCCTTTAGAACCTTTGTACAACAAAGAGGACAAATTAGCCTTGGCTTATAGCGCCCTATTTCACGACTTGGGGAAAAGGGAAACTTTATCAACTGATAGTGAAGGGGTACATCATTTTTACGGCCACGAAGTCGCTTCAAAAGAAAAAGCCCTGAAGATAATAGAAAGGTACCCCTTCTCGAGAGGACTTTCTCAAAAGATCGTCTGTTTAGTAGAAAATCACATGTACGTGTTGAACCTTTCCCAATCCAATCCTACTGATAGGGCTATAAGGAGGTTTATAAGCCGAATAGGTGAGGAACTCGAATTGGCACTGATCCTCGCTTGGGCGGAATGGAGAGAAAAAGGAAAAGACGAAGACGCTTATCGCCAGTTCCTAAGCAGGGTGATTGCGTTGAAAAGGGAACTCAAGGCCTTTCAACCGCTTATCAAAGGACGGGACCTGCTCGACCTTGGATTTCCTCCAGGACCTATTATTGGACAAATACTACAAAAAGTCCATGAACTCCACCTGGATGGGGTTTTAAAGACAAAAGAAGAGGCCATGGAATTCGTAAAACAAAATTTTCTCACAAAGGGGGAAACATGGGAGAAAAAGTAGCGGTATACGCAGGCTCTTTCGATCCATTGACGTACGGACACGTTAACATCATAGAGAGGGCACTTAAGATCTTCGACAAGGTAATAGTGGCTGTAGCTACAAATTACCAAAAACAACCCTTATTTTCTCCTGAGGAAAGAGTTGAGATGATAAAAGAGGTATTTAAAGACGAACCACGAGTTGAAGTAGAAAGTTTCGAAGGGTTGCTTGTGGATTACATGAAGAAAAAAGATATTAAGATCATTATAAGGGGACTAAGGGCTACATCTGATTTCGAATACGAATACCATATGGCTTCCATGAACAGAAGCCTTTACCCCGAGGTAGACACCATATTCATGGTTACAGCTAAAGACTATTTCTTCATCAGTTCGCGTACAATCAAGGAAATTGCAAGCCTTGGTGGTGAGGTATCGGATTTTGTTCCTCCCATTGTTGCCAAGAAATTGAAGGAGAAATTTAAGGGCAAATGAAAAGGAGAAAAACCAAACAGATTAAGCTTGGGGAACTGAAGATAGGAGGAGATGCTCCTATTGTTGTACAATCCATGACTAAGGTCCATCCTGAAGATATTGAAGGGACTCTGTTCCAGATAGATGAAGCTTATAAGGCAGGGTGCGAGGCTATAAGGATTGCCGTACCAGATAGAAAGGCGGTAGAAGCCCTCAAAGAGATAAAAGCTAGGTCCCCCATCCCTATCATAGCCGATCTACACTTCAGTCCTAAATTGGCTATGATGGTCTTTGACACTGCGGTTGAGGGGATAAGGCTCAACCCTGGAACGATGCCTAAGGAAGCACTTAAGGAAATACTAAGTGCTGCTAGGGAAAAAAAAGTAACCGTACGGATAGGGGTAAATTCCGGATCCCTTCCTCAGGAATACCATAGGTTTGAAAAGCTGTCAGAAGCCCTAGTAGCCTGTGCCTTGGATGCATTAGAACTAGGCGAATCAGTAGGGTTATATGAGATGAAGTTCTCCCTTAAGGCAAGCGATGTGGTAGAGACACTGGAGGCCAATAGGCGTTTCGCAACCCTTACAGATTACCCTATCCACCTCGGTCTCACTGAAGCAGGACCTTTGTTTAGCGGAACTGTGAAATCCGCAGTGACATTGGGCGTATTGCTTTCAGAGGGGATAGGCGACACCATCAGGGTGTCCTTGACGGGTCCCCCCGTGTGGGAGGTAAGAGTTGCATATAAGATCTTAAGTGCCTTAGGACTGAGAAAACGCGGGGTGGACATCATCTCTTGCCCTACTTGCGGTAGGTGTAAGGTGGATCTGATCCCTATTGTCACGGAACTTGAAAAGAAACTCGAACATATAACAGAACCGCTTACGGTAGCTGTCATGGGATGCGTGGTAAATGGCCCTACAGAAGCACGTCATGCAGACGTGGGAATTGCAGCCGGGAAAAAATCAGGTGTATTGTTCCGTAAAGGCAGGATAATAGATAAACTTCCACCCGAAAGGTGGATAGATAGGCTTCTTGAAGAAATCAACGCCCTTCTGAAAGCATCTGATAAGTATAACGAATCCTCTGAAGTACTGTGATGAAACTAAAAACTAAAATTACCCAAAGTATTGGCACCACCCATCCACTGAATAAAGCTATCGAAATCAGAATTATCCTCTCCGGACGCTCTAACCATCCTACTTTACAAGAAGAAAGGAACACTTCAGCACGTGCTCTACAAAAAGGAACCATTATGCTACCCATCATCGAGAATAACGATAACAGCATGTTGTCTATATCACCTTTTGTGGCATAATAAAATACAAAGGCAATAAACAAAAGAAAATCAGAAAAACGATCCATTACTGAATCAAAAAAAACTCCAAAAGAGGTGGCTTTTCCGTTTATACGGGCTACAGCACCATCGAGCACATCGAACATGCCACCTATAAGCACTAAAAGCCCTGCCCACCGCCATTTACCGTAAGCTATGAAAAAAGAAGCTACTGCATTGACAATTACTCCTAATAAAGTTAACACATTGGGACTCAAAGAAGACAAACGTAAAGCCTTAGCCACTTTGAAGAACAAGGGGTCAAACCTGGTCTTAAAAACTTGGGCTAACATGGCAATAGTATAGCTATCATTTTGATCCTCAGAAGACAAGGACTAATTTTAAAAAACCAATCTCAATACCCCTTTGGGGTACCCTTGACAGTAGCCGAAAAACTCGTGTAGTATTTTTTTCAATTGGAAAAGATGTTTATAAATCGAGTGGTTTATTTGATTCCAAGAAATTTAGTCTGTACTTGCCCTTACCTAATCCTTGCCGATAAACGAAATTTTACCCTTAATTCATCAAGACCAATACGAACAAGGAGGAACAGAAGGGGTGCGAAAGGATAAGTTTCTTAAGGATTTTGAACACGATCCTTATTCCGAATCTCGAAAACTTCAGGAGGGCACCTTTTGTAAGGAGTGTGGGGCTGTCTACGTAAAGGGACGGTGGACATGGCCTTTTGAGGAATTGGAAGGGAAAACGCCTTCGATATGTCCTGCATGTAGGCGCATAAGGGATGATTATCCTGCAGGTGAAATAGTTATCTCAGGGACCTATTTCCTGGATCATAGGGAAGAGATACTTAATATCGTTTATAATGTCCTGGAGCAAGAAAAGGAGCGTTCGCCGTTAAAGAGGGTCATTAAAGTTGAAGAAGGAAAAGGATTTATGCGCATGAGCTTTACCGACGATCATTTGGTAAGGAGGATTGGCGAAGCCCTTTACAGGGCTCATAAAGGAACTTTGGAACTTCAATATGCCGAAGGCGATAAGTTTTTGAGGATTCAATGGAAAAGGGACAAATAACAGAGGAGGAATTCCGATGGAGAAGAAAGTGCTTTTAGGCAATGAAGCCATAGCTCGAGGTGCATGGGAGGCAGGGGTTATGTTCGCTTCAGCTTATCCGGGAACTCCTAGTACAGAAATTTTGGAAAGCTTGGTCCAATATAAGGAAGTGAGGGCAGAATGGGCCCCTAACGAGATGGACGCCCTGCTTGCAGCAGCCGGTGCCTCCCTCACAGGGGCAAGGGCTATGGCCTCTATGAAACACGTGGGGGTAAACGTGGCAGCTGATGCCCTTATGACCCTTTCTTATACTGGCATAGAAGGAGGGCTAGTCCTTGTGACAGCTGATGACCCTTCACTCCATAGCTCCCAAAATGAACAAGACAACAGGCACTATGCTAAATTCGCTAAGGTCCCTATGCTCGAACCTTCGGATGCCCGTGAGGCAAAAGAATTTACAAAAATCGCCTTTGAAATTTCTGAGCTTTTCGATACGCCTGTGATGGTTCGTACAACCACAAGGGTATCACATACCCGAGGGGTAGTAGAACTCGGAGAAAGGCAGGAACCCAAGAGGGAATATGTGCTTCGTCCTAATCCCAAAAAATATACGATGATCCCAGCATATGCGGGGCCGAGGCACGTAGTTGTGGAGGAACGGATAGAAAGGCTCAAGGCCTTTGCAGAAACCTTTGAACACAATCGAATAGAATGGGGTGATAAGTCTGTTGGGATCATTTCCAGTGGTGTTGCTTACACCTATGCCAAAGAGGTGTTTCCCAATTACAGCTTTCTGAAGTTAGGCATGATATGGCCTTTACCTGAAAAGAAGATAAGGGAATTTGCAAGTCAGGTGGACAGGCTCTGGATAATAGAGGAGCTCGACCCCTTCATTGAGGAACATGTAAGGGCAATGGGAATCCGTGTCGACCTAGGGAAGGACAAAATACCCTTGTGTGGAGAACTCTCCCCTACAAGGATCCTCGAAGCCATAGAAGGCAAAAGCTTCATACCCAAAGTAGAATACAAAGGTACCATACCAGGTCGCCCACCCAACCTTTGTCCAGGGTGTCCTCACAGAGGTGTTTTTTATGTTTTGAAAAAGTTGAAACTTTTTGTCTTTGGCGACATAGGCTGCTATACGCTTGCAACCCTTCCACCTTTGGAATCCATACATACCTGTGTCTGTATGGGGTCAAGTGTCGGAATGCTGGAAGGAGCGGTTCAGATCCTAAAGGAAAAAGCCTTAGGAAAAACGATATGCGTTATAGGTGAATCCACCTTCCTCCATGCCGGGATACCTGCTCTCTTAAACCATACCTATAATAAGTCGAACGGGACGATAATAGTTTTGAACAACTGGACTACAGCTATGACTGGTGCCCAAGAACATCCTGGTTCAGGTTATACTGCTAAAGGGGAAAGGACATTTGCTGTCAACTATGTGGAGTTAGCTAAAGCACTTGGGGTAAAGGAGGAAAACATAAAAGAGGTTAACCCTTATAAGTTAGAAGAACTCCAAAAAGTCATCAAAGAAGAAGTCTTTAAGGATGAACCATCCTTCATCGTGACTAAGGATAGTCCTTGCGTACTGTTAAGGAGGGCTATCAAAAACTATAACCCACCTCTAGTTGTGGATGAGGAACGCTGTACTGGGTGTAAGCAATGTTTAGAAAGCGGATGCCCTGCCCTATTTTGGGATGCTTCAAAAGCTGGAGAATACCGCACAACTGAAGGGAAGATCAAAAAGCGGAAGGGAGTTGTCAAAATTAACGAATTGCTTTGTGTAGGGTGTGGATTGTGTTATCAAATTTGTAAGTTTGAAGCAATAAGAGGACAAACTGAAAAGGTCCCCATTGGATTTGAAGTAATACCTCTTGAATAAGATGTAAGGGAGGTAAAAGATGGACAATAAAGTGACCAGCATATTGGTGTGTGGTGTTGGAGGTCAAGGTATAATTTTAGCAAGTGCAGTGATGGCCGACACTTTCCTCAGGGCGGGTTACGATGTAAAACAAGGAGAAGTACATGGCATGGCCCAACGTGGAGGGGCTGTGATCAGTTTCGTAAGATTTGGCCCTCAGGTTTTCTCGCCTATCCCCAAGATGGGGGAAGTGGATTTTTTGTTTTCCACCGAGAAACTTGAGGCCTTAAGGTGGATAACTTGGTGTACTCCTGAAACCGTGGTCATATGCGATCAAATTGAAATTCCGCCTCCTGCAGTTAACCTTGGGACCATGGACTACCCCAAGGACATCGAGGGGTTTTTCAAGGCCCACTTCAAAAAGGCCTATTTCCTACCAGCTACACAAGTGGCCAAAGAACTCGGTAACCCAAGGGCAGCAAACGTAGTTTTGTTAGGGAAATTCAGCTCTTTTCTCGACATACCGCAGGAACTTTGGGAAGAGAGCCTTAAAGAACATGTACCGAAGCGCTTTCAAGAATTGAACATACAGGCCTTCAGGGCCGGCCGTAACCTATGAAAGGTTTAAGGTAAATAAAAGGATATAAAGGTCCCGAGGCCTTCCTTAATCTTTCCTTGGAATTTGCCCAAAAGGGTTATACCATTAAAGTAAGATGATCTTTAGGCGTAATCTCATAAGGTTCCTTGACGTAAAAGAAGAAGTAGAAAGCTACCTTCCCGACACTGACCTAAGCCTTCTGGAAAAGGCCTATATCTTTTCTGCTAAAGTCCATAAAGGACAATCGCGTCTTTCTGGAGAACCATATCTTGTACATCCTCTCGAAGTGTCGTTGATATTGGCAAAAATGAAGTTGGACCTACCCTCTGTGTGTGCAGGACTCCTACATGACGTTTTGGAAGACACTCTTACTTCCTACGAAGAGCTTAAGGAAAACTTCGGAGAAGAAATTGCGCAATTGGTAGACGGAGTTACTAAAATCAGCAGAATTCCTTTTCCAAATAAAGAGGAAGAACAAGCAGAAAATTACAGAAAGATGATCATGGCAATGGTTAAGGACATACGAGTAATCCTGATAAAACTTGCAGATAGGCTACACAATATGCGTACCCTTAATTTCCAACCACCTGATAAACAGAAAATTATCGCTCAAGAAACCCTTGAAATATATGCACCAATTGCTCATCGGTTAGGTATAGAATGGATAAAAAATGAACTAGAAGACCTTTCCTTTAGATACTTAAAACCAGAAGCATATGAAGACATAAAGAGGAGGCTTAAGAAATTCGAGAAGGAAAAGGAAACATATATTGAGGAAGCCAAAAAGCTCATTAAAGATACCCTCTCCTTACACGGCATAAAGGCTGAAGTACAGGGACGTATTAAGGAACCATATAGTGTATATACAAAAATGGAAAAATTAGGGGTTGAGTTCGATCAAATATATGATCTCATAGCCTTTAGAGTTTTGGTTGATAGTGAAAAAGATTGCTATCAAGCTTTAGGCATCATCCATTCCCTTTGGACTCCTGTCCCTGGTAGGTTTAAGGACTATATAGCGCTTCCGAAGTCAAACCTCTATCAATCTCTACATACAACTGTGATAGGACCTCATGGGGAAAGGATGGAAATACAGATACGCACTTGGGAGATGCATAAAGTAGCTGAAGAAGGAATTGCTGCACACTGGCATTACAAAGGTGGGAAGAAGCTATCGGAAGAAGATATAAAGCGTTTTGGTTGGTTACGACAAATATTGGAGTTACAAAAAGAAGTCGAAGACAGCCGTGAGTTTGTGAGGAATTTCAAAATCGACCTTTATCCAAATGAAGTATATGTGTTTACTCCTAAGGGGGAAGTTAAAGTACTTCCACGCGGTGCTACACCTGTGGATTTTGCTTATAGCATCCATACCGACATTGGACACCACTGTATAGGAGCAAAAGTTAACGGGAAATGGGTCCCTTTAGATTACGAGCTTCACAGTGGCGAGACCGTTGAAATTATAACTTCTCCAAAAGCTCATCCCAGCAGAGATTGGCTTAAGTTTGTGAAAACTTCCCGTGCACGTGCAAAGATCCTCCGCTACATCCGTGAACAAGAGAGGATCCAAGCCATAAATTTGGGACGTGAGATATGTGAAAGGGAATTCAAAAAAGTAGGTCTGGTATTTAACGATTTCCTCAATAAAGGAGAATTGGAACGCGTAGCCCAATCCTTAAGTTTTAGGTCCACAGATGACCTCCTAGCTGCTATAGGTTTCGGCAACATAACAGTCCAACAAGTTTTAAGTAAAGTCTCTCCTGAACTTTTGCCACAAAGACAACCTAAAGTAGACAAAGTTGAAAAGGCAAAGAAGAAATTCTTCGGGACAAGCGACCTTATAAAAGTCGACGGCATGGAAGATCTTTTGGTGCGTTTTGCTCGTTGTTGTAACCCTTTGCCTGGCGACAGAGTGATAGGCTTTGTGACAAGAGGTAAGGGAATCACCATACATACCCTGGATTGTCCCAATTTGTTAACAGTTCCTCAAGAAAGATGTCTTGAAGTCGAATGGAAAACCGAAAAGTTCTCTCTGTTCCCTGTAAAGATAAAAGTAGTTGCTGAAGACCGGAAGGGCCTTCTTGCCTCGCTTAGTACTTCTATATCCAATCATGGGGTCAACATAACAAAAGCGTATGTAAGCACTACTTCTTTTAAAGAAGCGATCAATTATTTTGAAATAGAGGTCTCAGGAGTTAAACAACTCGAAAAGTTGATGAACGCCATACGTAAGATAAAAGGCGTCAAAAAAGTAGAAAGGATCAAGAAGTGGCCAGTGGAGGCTTGACCACTTTACCTGCTTTAAGACATTTAGTACAAACCCTTATACGCCTTACTTGACCACCAACCAGGGCCTTTACCCGTTGGAGGTTGGGGTTAAAAACCCTCTTGGTTCGGTTTCCAGCGTGGCTTACGTTGTGCCCTTTCATCGGTCTTTTTCCGCATATAGCGCAGACTTGTGCCATCTTTTAAACCCCTTAGCTTTATTTTGCCTTATTTTACTACAACTGCACCCAAGGAAGCTACACCTGCTATCGTTTCATCTGTTTCTAACCTCATAAGTCGGGCCCCTGTCGAATAACGGCCTTGCTGTGGTATGAGTTTAGCCCGTATCCTTAACACCCTCCCTTTTGAGGAGCTTAGCAAGACCTCGTCTTCATCTGAGACACATAGAACTCCCACAAGCCTTCCGCTTTTTTCCGTAAGCCTAAGGGCGATTACCCCCTGCCCTCCCCTTTTTTGGAGTTTAAACTCTTCAAGTTTCACCCTTTTACCATAACCCTTCTCTGTGACGAAAAGCAAATGAGTTCCACCCTCCAGCTTCACCGCGCTTACAACTTCGTCTCCCTTTTTCAGTCTAAGTCCGCGAACGCCTTGGGCTGTTCGTCCCATAGTCCTTATTTCAGCAGGGGAGATCAAGGTTGCATATCCCCCTCTTGTGGCTATTAGAAGTTCTTGGCTTTCAACTATATCCACCCCAACAAGCTGATCGTCCTTCTTGAGGGAAAGGGCTTTTATCCCACTTGAACGTATGTTCTTGAACTCCTCAAGGGATGTCTTTTTAATTACTCCTTGGCGTGTTACCATCAAGACATCTCCTTTTGAGAAATCCTTTACAACAGCCAAGGCTGCAACCTTTTCGCCTTGCTCTAAACGAAGCAAAGTCGATAGGTGCTTCCCTTTAGCGTTAGGGGGAAGTACAGGTAGTTCGGAAACCCTAATGCTATAGACTTTCCCTTCGTTGTCAAAAACCAGCACAAAATCCCTCATTGAGGCAACAAGGACCCCTTTAAGCCAGTCGCCTTCCTTCAACGATATTGCCACCTTACCCTTGCTTCCCCGTCCTTGGTTTTTGTAATGGTCCAAAGGAGTAACCTTAATGTAGTCAGAAGAAGTAAGGAGCACTACAACTGGTTCATCCGGTACCTCCTCTTCCACTTCCTTGGGGAGAGCATCTTCTATAGTGGTCCTCCTTCTATCAGAATAAAGCTCAGAAACCTCCTTCAATTCCCTTGCAAGTTCATCCTTTAACTTTTCCTCAGAAGAAAGGATCTCTTTTAGCCAGAGGATTTTCTTGCTCACTTGTTCGAACTCTTCGGCTATCTTATCCCTCTCAAGCCCTGTAAGTCTCTGCAGTTTCATGTCCAAAATGGCCTGTGCTTGAAGTTCGGTAAAACCAAATTTCTTGATAAGCCCTTCTTTTGCCTCCTTTGGGGTTTCTGAGGCCCTTATCAAGGAGATGATCTCATCAATACGGTCAAGGGCTTTGAGGAACCCTTCTAATATATGGGCCTTTTTTTCGGCTTCTTGTAGGTCATGGCGAGACCTTCGCCTAATGACTTCCTTTCGATGTTCCAAAAATAGCTCAAGTATCCTTTTTAGGTCGAGCAACATAGGCTGTCCACCCACAAGGGCTAAAAGGATCACGCCAAAGGAGGACTGAAGGGGAGTAAGCTTATAAAGCACATCGAGCACCTTTTTGGGGTCTTGGTCCTTCTTGACTTCCACTACCACCCTTATCCCTTCCCTGTCTGATTCGTCCCTGACCTCCATTATTCCTTCCACCTTTTTCTCTTCGGCCAATTCGGCTATTTTCTGGACAAGCTGAGCCTTGTTCACCTGGTAAGGGAGTTCATATATAACGATCCTGTGTCTGTCTTTGGCCTTTTCTATCCTGGCCTTTCCCTTTATCTGTAGGATGCCTTTCCCTGTAAGATAAGCGTTTTTTATCCCTTCCTGGCCCACTATGATCCCACCAGTAGGAAAATCAGGCCCGGGTATGTATTTCATCAGCTCTTCTACCCTGAGTCCTGGATTTTCCAATAAAGCCAAACAAGCACGAATTACCTCCCCAAGGTTATGCGGAGGGATGTTTGTGGCCATACCTACTGCAATACCCGATGCGCCGTTAATCAGAAGGTTTGGAATACGGGAAGGCAATACCACGGGTTCTTCCATGGAACCATCGAAATTAGGGGTAAAGTCCACCGTACCCTTTTCTATATCGGCCAAAAGCTCAAGCGCTATGGGGGTAAGCCTCGCTTCGGTATACCTCATAGCAGCTGGAGGGTCTCCGTCAACGGACCCAAAGTTCCCTTGCCCATCTATAAGGGGATATCTCAAGGTAAACCCTTGTGCCATCCTTACTAAGGCCTCATATACTGCCATGTCCCCGTGGGGATGATACTTTCCTAGGACCTCCCCCACAATTCTAGCGCTTTTGCGATAAGGCTTATCCGGCCCAAGCCCCATTTCATACATGGCATAAAGAATCCTCCTTTGTACGGGTTTAAGACCATCCCTTACGTCCGGCAAAGCCCTCCCCACTATCACGCTCATGGCGTACTCTAGATAAGAACGCTTCATCTCTTCTTCGATACTAACCGGAAGAACGTTCGACATACCCCCCTCCTCTAACATGAAGCTTTTCTATTATAACATCACAGGAAGTTCTCCTAAATTACACTTTCTGTAACTATTTAAAACCAATTTTTACTTTTTATCAATTTTGCAATAACCGCTATAAGCCTCAGATACCAAGGAATTGCCTTTACAGCCTTCCCTTTTTATTCCCTTCATGAGAAAATGAAAAGAGGCACCGACAAGATGATACGACTATTAAAAGTGATTACACTACCCGAAAGACTTGTAACTGGAACTTTTTTATTGGCAATTTCGGTAGGTACCCTTTTATTAAAAATGCCCTTCTCTACAAATAAGGGCCACATTTCCTTGATAGATGCCTTATTCACTGCGACATCTGCCACATGTGTTACCGGTCTCACAGTGCTTGATACAGGGAAGGACTTCACTTTAATAGGACAGACCGTCATCCTTTGCTTAATACAAATAGGCGGATTGGGAACCTTGACTTTTTCGATATTACTATTCCATATCTTGAAAGGCAATATGCCTTGGAGTGCAAAATTAGCATTTGAAAGCGCTTTCACTGTTAATCCTCTAAAGGATTTTTATAATTACGCAAAGCGCATTGTCACCATTGCAGTTGTTATAGAATTATTAGGGATGTTAGCCCTTTGGTTATACTGGAAAAATTTTTGGGGAGTAACCTTTTCTTTCTTTTTAGCCTTATTTCATTCGATATCTGCCTTCTGCAATGCTGGTTTTTCTCCTTTTAGTGATTCATTAGCTAAATTTCGAGGAGACATTTTTATAAATATAACCGTTTGTTTATTGATAATTTCAGGCGGAATTGGATTTTTAGTAATCGACGATATGTTAAAATTCATAAAAAAAAGACAAAAATTGACTTTGCATTCGAAAGTTGTTTTAGTTACAACTTTTTGGTTGATAGTAGGAGGTGCTGTTTTGTTGTGGTTATCTGAAGGAGGACATGCTTTAAAAGGGCTTGCTTTAAAAGAGCAGGTTATGGTAGCGTTATTTCATTCCATATCTGCGCGCACAGCTGGTTTTTCTACTTTTGACTTGGCATCCTTTAGGGATGCTTCGCTTTATATTTTGGTCTTTTTGATGTTTGTAGGGGCTTCGCCCGGGTCTTGTGGTGGGGGGATAAAAACAACCAACCTCGCCATTTTATGGTTTTTGATCTACAATCGCTTAAAAGGCCGTGTAGAGACAGTGGCATGGCGTCGTACTATACCTTCTGAGACAGTGGTAAGGTCCTTGAGTATAACGATCGGTTCTTCGCTTTTTTTGGCCTTTGTGTTGGGGTTAATCCTTTTTTCGGTTCCTCCAGCCCTTGAAAAGGAAGGATGGAGTTTCATTAGGGTCTTATTCGAATTGACTTCTGCTTTCGGGACAGTAGGGCTCTCAGTAGGGCTTACACAAAAGCTGTCTGACCTCCAAAAGTTGTTGTTCATAATCGTCATGTTCGTAGGACGAGTAGGGCTTATTACAGCCACCTTCTCCTTGGCCAGGAAAAGGGCTGAACCCTTGTTCAGATACGCTGAAGAGAACATTATGGTATAAAAAAGGCGATGAAGTTTGCCGTCATAGGATTGGGGAAGTTCGGAAGGACTTTGGTACAGGCCTTAGCTGAAGAAGGCCACGAGGTAATTGCAATAGACAAAGACAAAGAAAAGGTCCAAGAAGTACAAAGTTACACGGTCCAGGCTATTGTAGCTGATGTTACTCAGAAGAAGGTCTTGGAAGAACTCGGGCTAGAAAAGATGGACGCTGTCATAGTGAGCACGGGCAAGGACTTAGGGGCAAGCGTTCTGATAACCCTTTACCTTAAGGACCTGAAGGTAAAAAAGATCATCGTGAAGATAACCAGTGAGGACCATGGGAGGATCATCGAAAAGATTGGAGCAACAGAAATCGTATTCCCTGAAAAGGACACTGCTATAAGACTGGCCCAGGCATTAACTGCCCCTAATATAATGGATTTCCTCCCTCTGTCGCCTGATTATGCTATAATCGAATTGGCACCTCCAAAAGACTTCGTTGGTAAAAGTCTTGGTGAATTAAAACTAAGAAGCCGTTTTGGGATAAATGTACTAGCTGTAAAGCAACTTATACCTGAAAAATTAATTATAAACCCAAACGCAGATTTCATAATTAAGGACAGTGATATACTTTATGTGTTAGGAAGAAAAGATGACCTTGAGAAAATTAGCTGATAGGGTGTAAGAGATGAGACCCGCAGTGATTATCGTTGATATGGTAAAGGATAACCTTGATCCTAAATACCCGATAGCAAAAGAGGCTGAGCTGATAATACCTAATATCAATAAATTACTTGATGCTGTGAGAGGATATGGAGTACCGGTCATATTCGCCTGTGATTCCTTTTTACCTGAGGATTTCATCTTCAAGGGAAGGCTTAAACCTCATTCCCTTCGCGGAACAGAAGGGGCTATGGTCACAGAGAAGTTGCATATAAGGCCTGGTGACCATTTTTTGCCCAAGAGGAGGTTTAGTGCCTTTTTTAAAACCGATTTAGATCAAACCCTCCGTACTTGGGGGGTGGACACAGTAGCGGTAGGAGGTATAACCACGAACGTCTGTGTGCTCATGACCGTTATGGATGCGATATGCCACGATTTCAAAGTCGTGTGGCTTGAAGACTGTTGTGCAGCCCATAAAAAGGAAGTACATGAGGCTACCCTTGAACTTTATCGCAATTCCGCCTTATGGCCCCTTTTGCGAGTCATGACCTCGCAGGAGTTCCTTGCGGAACTTAAAAAAGAAAAAGGGGAGGAAACTCCAGCCTCCTCCCCTTTGGGTACCTTATAAATTGAGGCTAAGTTTGAGGAAAAGCCTTAGCGAGGACTTCTTCCCGTGGAGGTTTTGTCAACAGACTCCCCACAAAGTAACATATGCCACAACCTATCCACGAGAGCCAGAACAAAGTCCCCATCCCCAATTTTCCAGCGGCTATCATCTTTGCTCCCCATAGGACTACAACCGTACCGTAGATACAGGCAGCGACCACACCCCATTTGGTAGCCCTTTTCCAGTAGTAAGACCCCACGGTAACCCAGAGGAATATGCTACCTAAGGCAATAGCTGCCTGTCCCATAAAGATAGCTAAAAGGGCCGGTGGCCTGTAAAAGGTGTAAAGGAAGGGGAAAAAGAGGAACACCCCAAGTAGGATCCTTAAAAGCAATATAGCTGTCCTATCAGAGGTCTGAGGACGCCAAAGTTTCAAGAGGTCACGGGTGACGTTCCCAGCCATGATGAACACCATGGCCGAAAGGGTCGAAAGGGCCGCTGCAAACAGTCCTGCCGTGTAGGCCGCAAGCAAAGGTATGCCTCCTACAGCCCAGGAAAGCATGGGGTTTGCAAGATCTCCCTTCCATGGCTCGATCTTGAGAAGCTGTGGACCATACAAAGCCCTAGCTACAGCCCCGTTCCAGGCACAGTCAAGCATTATGGGCACCCCAGCGATAAGCCACACGAAAAAGCACATGATCGCATAGTCCCTTTTTGTAAGCTCTCTCATGCCCAAGAAACGACTTACGTTGTGAGGAAAACCAATGGCCATGCTGAAGAAAAGGAAAGCTGTGGCCACTATTCCTACATAACTGGAAAACAGCTGTGTTGCTCCCACTTTTGGCAAATCAGGCCTTATGAGGCTTATCAAGGCAGGGTTTTCGGCTGCCAATCTTTCGTTAAGCCCAACCGCCCCCCCGATCTTCACGATGGCCGCTATCGCCAAAATAGTCCCAACAGCCCCGATAACAGCACCTTGGAAACCAAGTGCCCATTGGGTGGATGTATATCCTCCAAGCATCATGTAAAGCCATGTGACAAGAACCGCCACAAGGAGGCAGGCCAATGGATTCCACCCTGTGGCCACATACCAAACACCACCTGCTGCTTTAAGCTGTCCGATGGAGTACATGAACAAAAATATCAAAAGGACTACGCTAATAACGGTTTGGACAAGCTTGCTGTCAAACCTCCTGCCCAAGAGCTCAGGTAGGGTAGTAGCGCCATAGGCCCTCGAAAGCTCACGGGTCTTCAAAGCCGTAAACCACACACAAGGCATAATCCCCACAAGGGTCCATACCCCTGCAAACCACATCCCTGCCCAACCAACCGCGTACACTACCCCAGCACTACCACAAAAAGCCCATCCGCTTAAATAGGCAGCAGCCACAGCACAACCTGTGACAATTGGCCCCAACGTCCTCTGACCAACCATGTACTCATCAAAAGTGGCCCATCGCCTCCTGCCTAACATCCCTATCCAAAGGCTGAAAAGCAACATAAGGGCTACCGCAATGGTAGCCCATATGCCTGAGGCTAAACTAGGCTTTGGGACCTCAAGGAACTGCATTTGTCACCTCCCACAAAACAAGTTTACTTTAAATACCTTGATTTCTTTATAACAACCCATGTTCCAATTAAACTCATTAGACTTGTACCTATCACCACCGTAAGCCAAGCCCAAAAAGGCTTCATCAGATCCATTACACACCTCCTTTTTCAAAAGCTATGATTTTAGTTTTTTTCTATCATAAATAGCGTTTTTTGTCAATTAACATAAAACGCCTTTCGGGTAATTAGGGAAAAGCGTTTGGCGGTTGTCAACTTTTTAAGATTTTAAGGACTTCTTTAAGGGCGAGGTATGTCTCCTTTAGGAGGCCTTTGTAGTCTAGGTTGGAGTCTTCTTCTCCTTTTAGTTTCTTTTTGGCACCGGCTATGGTGTATCCTTCTTCGTAAAGCAACCTTTTGATCTCTTGGAAGATCCTTAGGTCTTCATCTGTATATTGTCTTTGGTACCCTAGCCCCCTTTTAGGGGTTAAACCAAATTCTTGTTCCCAATACCTTATGACATACGGCTTTAGTCCCAGCATCTGACTTAACTCACCTATCCTGTAATACGGCTTTTTCTTACCCTTCATCTGAGCGATCGGTTCAAAAGGACCCTTAACGAATAACTTGGCTTAAAGACCATAGCCTTGCGAGAGGTCGTCTCTATCTCTTGCCCTGTCCTGGGGTGTCTCCTTTTCCTCGAGGCTACTTCTTTGACCCAAAAGGAGCCAAAACCATGTACGCGGACCTTTTCGCCTCTTTTGACTGCTTCTTTTATTATTTCAAACAAAACATCTATTGCTTTTGCCACTTCTTTTTTGGGAAAACCAGTGCGTTCAAAGACCCTTTCTACAAGGTCTGCTTTCACCATTTAAGGTCACCTAAGGGTGAACCCCATATTTATAAAGTGTTTGACTACCTCGTCCCGTATGCTGTTGGCCTCCTCATCTGTAAGGGTGTGATCTTCAGCTCTCAAATGGAGCCTTATGGTTATATTCTTCTTCCCCTCTGGAATAGGAGGACCACTATAACAATCGATGAGCTCTATTCGCTCTAAATAAGGCAATGGCAACTTCCAAACTTCATCGAGCAACGAGGAAAAGGGTACTTCTTGGTCCAAAACCAAGGCTATGTCACGATAGGTCCCGGGGAACTTCGGTAAAGGCACAAAGGCCTTCTTGAGCCTCACATGCTTTAACAGGGGCTCGAGTCGAAGTTCAAACAAAAATACCTCCTCAAGTTCAAGTCCTTCCGCTATTCGTGGGTCTAATTTCCCTAAGACGCCTATTTCCTCTCCCTTTATACTTATGGAAGCACTCTGAACAGGATGAAAGGGTGGAATACTCTGTGGGAGGAACTTAAAGTCTTCGATCCCAAGCTCTTCAAAAAGCCTCTCTAGACAGCCTTTCATCAAGAAAAAGTCCGCCTTTTTTCCCTTTTCACGCCACCACGAAGGCAAAAATTCACCCATCGCTAAGGCCCCAAGCCTTTCTTCTTCCCTCGGCAACTTGTCCGAATCTGGTAGAAAAACACGCCTCAATTCGAATACTTTCAGGTCTTTATTACCCCGTTGGTAATTGGTCCTTGCCACTTCTATTAAGCCCGGTATAAGGCTAGTCCTCATAATGGATTGGTCCTCCGAAAGGGGATTGAGCAACTTCAAGGCCTCTTTTCCCAATCCCAAAACCTTGAGCAAACGGGGAGAGACAAAACTATAGGTTATCACCTCTTGGAAACCCAAACCGACCATTAATTCCTTTAAGACTTTCCTCAAGTCCTTCTTCTTTTCCCTGGGAGTGGGGGATAACCGTGGAAGACTTTCTGGAAGCGCATCATATCCCTTAAGCCTTCCAAACTCCTCTGCTATGTCAACTTCTCTGGAGATGTCAAACCTATAGGAAGGAGGACATACAGTCCATACCTTGCCTCTGCGACTCAATATGCGAAAGTTCAGACGCTCCAAAAATTGCCGTGCTTCCTCTTCATCCACTTCCATTCCAAGGAAACCCTTGACCCACTCTAGGTCAAAAGTGACCTCTTTAGGAAACACTCTAACGGGATAAACGTCAAGGATGCCTCTTGCCACCTTTGCCCCAGAAAGCCTCTGTATCAGTTGGGCTGCCCTTTGAGAAGCGAAAACCACCCCTTCTGGGTCTACCCCTCGGGAAAATCGGTAAGAGGCCTCTGTATCGACCTTTAAAGTACGCGAGGTACGCCTTATCGAAGCAGGAGAAAAGAAAGCACTCTCCAAAAGGACCCTTTTAGTATCCTCGCGGATTTCCGAATCCATCCCACCTATGATACCCCCGATGGCTACCGGTCCCTCAGCATCGCATATCAATAAGGTCTCTTCGTCTAGGGTCCTTTCCTTACCGTCTAAAGTAACTATCACCTCACCCTTCTTAGCAAGCCTTACCACTATCGTCCCTTGAGCCAACCTGTCGTAGTCAAAAGCATGAAGCGGTTGACCGAGCTCAAGCATCACGTAATTGGTTACGTCAACCACGTTGTTTATGGGCCTCATGCCAGAAAGCTGAAGCCGTAAACGCATCCACAGAGGGGAAGGTTTGATCTCCACATCCCAAAGGAACCTTGCTGTATAACGCGGACAGTGCTCCGGATCCCTCACTTCAACCTTCACGAACTCCTCAACCCCTATTTCTTCCTCCTTCAAGTTTACTGAAGGCCATCTGAGCGGAAGCCCTAAAAGGGCAGATATCTCCCTTGCCAAACCCATTATGCTGAGGCAATCGCCCCTGTTTGGCGTAGGAGAGACATCAAGGATGTAATCTCCAGATAGACCCAAATAAGTCCCTAACTCTATTCCCAGAGGGGCATCTTCCTCAAGCACTAAGATCCCAGAAGCTTCCTCGGATAACCCTAACTCCCTTTCTGAACAGATCATCCCTTCAGACCTTATCCCCCTTATCTCCTTGATCTTGATCTCATTTGAACCAAGCCTTGCACCTGGTAAGGCAAAGGCCACCTTTATGCCTTCCTTCACATTCGGAGCCCCACAGACTACCTCGTAAGTATTTTGCGACGTACTCACTTGACATACCAGAAGCCTTTGCGCATGGGGATGGGGTCTTACCGTCAAGACCTCACCTACAACCACCTTTTCGAAGTCGACTTTGACTTTCTCAACAGAATCGACTTCGATAGACCTCAAGGTAAGGAGCTCTGCTAGCCGATAAGGATCTTCCTCAAGGGGGAGAAATTCTCTGAGCCAAGAATACAGGACCTTCATCATCCACCTGCTTCAGAATTGGCTCAAAAACCTCATGTCGTTTTGGAAAAATAGCCTTATGTCAGTTACGCCATACCTCAACATAGCTATCCTCTCCACACCGAGGCCGAAGGCGTAACCGGTCAAACGCCCAAATTCGTAACCCACAGCCTTGAAGACCTCTGGATGGACCATCCCACATCCCAAGATCTCAAGCCAACCAGTACCCTTACAGACACCGCATCCCTTCCCCTGGCAGATAAAACAACCTATGTCCAACTCTGCACTAGGTTCTGTAAAAGGGAAAAAACTGGGACGGAAACGCATCCTCGTGTCTTTTCCAAAGAACTCCCTGACAAAGAAAGCAAGCGTTCCCTTGAGGTGCGAAAAGGATACCCCTTCATCTACAAGTAACCCTTCAATCTGATGGAACATTGGGCTATGGGAAACGTCGGCATCCCTCCTGTACACCACACCTGGTGAGATAATCTGTACAGGAGGTTTCATCTTCTCCATTACCCTTACCTGGACCGGTGAAGTATGAGTACGGAGGAGGAGTTCGTCAGAAATATAAAAAGTATCATGCATGTCACGCGCAGGATGGTCCTTAGGGATGTTCAGGGCCTCAAAGTTATAATAGTCGAGCTCAACTTCGGGGCCTTCCACCACTTGAAAACCTAGGTAGGTAAATATCTCAATCATCTCCTCCAGTACTTGCGTGATAGGGTGTAATTTACCCCTAGGAAAGGGCATGCCTGGCAAGGTGACGTCCAACTTCTCTTTAAGGAGGACCTTTTTGAGTTCCTCTTCCTTCAACTGGCTACGGCGCCTTTCGAGCTCACTTTCAAGCCACTCCTTTAAGCGATTGGCGCTTTCACCGGCCTTAGGCCTTGCGTCAGGGGGAAGGTCCTTAAGGCAACGCAAAAGCTGCGTCAAACGCCCTTTACGTCCGAGGAAAAAAACCTCTACCTCTTCGAGGGCCTTCAAATCCTCGACTTCTTCAAGGGCCTTTAAAGCCTCCTCTTTTATCGCTTCAAGTTGCTCTTCAAACACCTGCAGAGACATGGGCCTTCGCTATCTCCACAAGCTTCGCAAACCCCTCCATATCCCTCACTGCCATATCTGCCAGGACTTTCCGGTCAACCGAAACGTTGGCCTTTCTTAAGCCTTCCATAAACCGACTGTAAGAGATCCCATGAAGCCTAGCAGCCGCGTTTATCCTCGTAATCCAGAGCCTACGAAACTCCCTTTTCTTGTTCTTACGGTCCCTATAGGCATATTGGAGGGCTTTTTGGACCGTCAACCTGGCTAGTCTAAAACAGGTCCCCCTTCTTCCCCAATAGCCCTCTGCCAACTTAAGGATCTTCTTCCTCCTCCGAGCCCTCCTCGGACCACCTTTGACCCTCATCTCTTAAACCTCCTTCCCCATAAGGTTACTTTAAACCATAAGGGATCAAACGCTTCACAGCCTTGAGATTTGCACTGTCAACCAAGGCCGGTTTCTTTAAACGTCTTTTCCTCTTAGAGCTCTTCTTCCTCATTAAATGGCTAGCCCATGCCTTAAAGCGCCTTATCTTGCCATTTGCGGTTACCTTAAACCTTTTGGCTGCAGATCTGTTGGTCTTCATCTTCGGCATACTTTAAACCTCCATTACGTACGCTCTTTAATGTTTAACCGGACTTATCATAACTACTATTTGGTTACCCTCAAACTTAGGCTGATAATCCGGCTTACCGCAATCTTTAAGCTCTTCTAAGATCCTTTGCATCAATCCCTCACCCATTTCCTTGTGAGCAAGTTCCCTGCCCCGGAACATCATCCTCACCTTGGTCTTATGCCCTTCCTCCAAAAATTCTCGGATCTTTCTCAGCTTTATCTGGAGATCGTGAGGATCAGTAGTCGGTCGCAACTTTATCTCCTTTACCTGAGATGCAGCTTGCTGTTTCTTCTTTGCCTCTTGGGCCTTCTTATTTTGAAGGTATTTGAACTTTCCGTAATCCATGATGCGACATACAGGCGGATCCACATGGGGCGCCACCTCTACAAGGTCAAGACCAAACTCCTCTGCCTTTCTTATAGCATCCCTTAAGCTCATAACCCCAATCTGTTTCCCTTCAGGATCTATCACCCTAACCGTCTTGGCCCTGATCTTCCAATTAACCCTGTATTCCCTCTCTATCTTCTATCACCCCCTTCAAAGTTGGGATTTTACAATGTGGAAGGACTTCTTCCAAGAAGGCCTTTAGATCCATGCTACCGAGGTCCCCTTTTTCACGGCTCCTTACCGCGACCTTTCCCTCTTGCATCTCTTTATCACCTATTATCAGCATATAAGGGACCTTTTCTAGCTGGGCCTGCCTTATCTTATAACCTAACTTCTCATTCCGAAAGTCCCCTTCAGCCCTTATACCATGGTCACGGAGCTTTTGTAACACTTCTTTTGCATAGGGTATATGTCTATCAGTGATGCTCATAACCCTCATCTGCTCTGGCGCAAGCCACAGAGGAAGGGCACCTCCGTAATGTTCTATCAATATGCCTATGAACCGCTCCAAGGCGCCCAAGATCACCCTGTGGACCATTACCGGCCTTTGCCTTGAACCATCAGGTCCTATATATACGAGGTCAAACCTCTCAGGCAGAGAAAAGTCACAC
The DNA here is from genome assembly GCA_964611295.1 of uncultured Thermodesulfobacteriota bacterium. Lineage (GTDB taxonomy): Bacteria > Desulfobacterota > B13-G15 > B13-G15 > B13-G15 > B73-G16. The sequence goes on from CAZSWV010000002.1 coordinate 198,057, forward strand.
TGTATGGTAGCGCACTGCCACTTCCTCCCCAATGCGTCCTTTAGTTTTATGTCGATCTTCGGTCCGTAAAAGGCACCTTCGCCTTCGTTTACTTCGTAAGTTATCCCTTCTTCTTCTAAGACTTCCTTTAAGGCCCCAGTTGCCCTTTCCCACGTTTCTTCTGTGCCGATGAATTTCTCCGGCCTTGTGCTCAGTTCAGCTTCATAGGTAAAGCCGAACAGGTCCATCACCTCTTGCACGAAACGCAAAACCTCCTTTATCTCCCCCTGGAGTTGATCTGGTCGGCAAAAGATATGCGCATCATCCTGGGTAAATTCCCTAACCCTCAAAAGTCCGTGTAATACCCCTGAACGCTCATGTCTATGGACTTTACCGAGTTCGAAGAACCTCAGAGGCAGGTCCCTGTAACTTCTTTGTTTGGACTTATAGACCAAAATGTGTGCTAAACAGTTCATAGGCTTCAAAGCATAGAGCTGGCCATCAGCCTCGGTAAAGTACATGTGCTCGCGGTAAAAGTCGAAGTGTCCCGATTGCTTCCAAAGTTCAGCCCTTAATATTTGAGGACCCATTACAAACTGGTACCCTCTTTTCAAATGTTCTTGCCTTTCAAACTCCTCAAGCAACCACCTTATTATCACCCCTTTGTGATGCCAGATGACAAGGCCTGCTCCTACTTCCTCGTGAGTGGAAAAAAGTTCAAGTTCCCTACCAAGTTTACGATGGTCCCTCCTCTTGGCTTCCTCAAGCCTTTGAAGGTAATCTTGAAGCTCTTTTTGGGTGAAAAAGGCCGTACCATATATGCGTTGCAGCATCTTATTGCGCTCATCCCCACGCCAATAAGCTCCTGAAACGCTCAACAGTTTAAAGGCCTTTATCTCACCTGTTGACCTCAGGTGCGGACCACGACAAAGGTCCACAAAGTCCCCTTGCCAATAAAGGCTTACCTTTTCGTCCTCTATCTGATCGAGGATCTCAAGTTTGTAACTTTCACCCCTTTCCTTAAATATCCTCTGGGCCTCCTCTTTACTTACCTCCTCCCTCCTGAAAGGCAGATTGCGAGATATGATCTCATACATCTTCGCCTCAATTTTCTGCAGGTCCTCTTCACCTAAAGGAGAATCAAGGTCAAAGTCGTAGTAAAAACCTTCCTCTGTGGCAGGTCCTATGGCAAGCTTAGCCAGTGGATAAAGCTCCTTAACAGCCTGGGCCATTACATGGGCTGTACTATGCCTCAAGATGCTTAACGCTTCTTTCTCATCCACCATCGTCAATCCCATAAAGCAGATAATTAAAAGGGAGGTACCTTCCTTGAGGTACCCCCCTTTGTTTTAACCAATACACCTCTCAAGAGGCAAGAACCATGGTAGGCACGGGCGGCTTTGAACCGCCGACCTCTACCGCGTCAAGGTAGCGCTCTCCCCCTGAGCTACGTGCCTGTATACCTTGGAGCGGGCAACGGGACTCGAACCCGCGACCCCAAGCTTGGGAAGCTTGTGCTCTACCACCTGAGCTATGCCCGCTCATTAACCTGTATACTTGGTGGAGCTGACGGGATTCGAACCCGTGACCTCGTGAATGCCATTCACGCGCTCTCCCATCTGAGCTACAGCCCCACACCTATTATGGATTTTAATAGCCATCCCTATCCCTGTCAAGCAACTCTTTCAGAAGTAGCGTCGACGAAAGTAAAGGGCTACGTTGACAAGACTGATGAGCACAGGTACCTCCAATAAAGGTCCTATGACCGTGGCAAAGGCCTGTCCAGAATCGATGCCGAAGACCGCCACTGCCACAGCTATCGCCAGTTCGAAGTTGTTACTTGCCGCCGTGAAGGCTATTGAAGTGACAACGGGATAAGGAGCACCGATCTTTTTGGCCATAAAAAAGGAGACGAAGAACATTATCAAAAAATAAAGGACCAAAGGCAAAGCCACTTTTGCCACATCTAAGGGCAACTGCAGTATGTACTCACCTTTGAAGGAAAACATCACAACGATGGTGAACAGAAGGGCTATTAGGGTAATAGGGCTTATCTTCGGCAAGACCTTTTCCTCATACCACTTTACCCCTTTTGTCTTTAGGCAGGCAAACCGTGTGACTACTCCAGCTATAAAGGGAATCCCAAGGTATATGAAGACGCTTTTAGCTATCTCTTTTATGGAAATCTGAACCAATTCACCTTTTAAGCCCAATATGGGTGGAAGAAACGTAAGGAAAAACCACGCATAAGGAGAATAAAAAAGCACCTGGAAGAAACTGTTGAAAGCCACAAGCGCAGCAGCGTATTCCCTATCTCCGTCAGCAAGGTCGTTCCACACTATGACCATGGCTATGCAGCGGGCAAGTCCTATTAGGATGACACCCATCATATATTCAGGATATCCCCTCAACAAGGTCACTGCCAAAAGGAACATCAAAAAAGGGCCTATTACGTAATTCTGCATAAAGGAAAGCAAAAGGACTTTTTTGTCGCGGAAGATCCTCCCCATTTCTTCATATTTCACCTTAGCTAAAGGAGGATACATCATGGATATAAGGCCTACTGCTATTAAGACATTCGTAGTACCAACTTGAAACTTGCCCCAGAAGTCAACGATCCCAGACCAAAAGTAACCAATCGATATGCCAAAGAACATGGCCATAAACACCCAAAGCGTCAGAAGGCGCTCAATAATGCCTAACCTCTTCTCCATAGAACTAGTCCTCCTTTTTACCTTTTTGCCAATAAGTTTTTAAATTTTAACTTACCCCTTTTAGGGGAGTCAAGTTTTTCTTGGGGAGCATCACGCTTGTCAAGTGCTATGTTTGTTTATATCCTTTGGCCTGAAATGGAAGTGTATAAGTCTATACTGGAGTTAATTGGTAATACCCCCCTTGTTGAGATCCGCCGCTTGAATCCAAACCCGAAGGTGCGCATTTTGGCCAAACTCGAGTCTTTCAACCCCGGGGGGTCTGTGAAGGACAGGATCGCCTTGCGGATGATAGAGGATGCAGAGGCCTCGGGCCAATTGCATCCTGGTAAGGTGATCCTTGAGGCCACAAGTGGGAACACTGGGATAGGGTTGGCCCTTGTGGGGGCGGTAAAAGGCTATAAGGTCCTCCTCGTCATGCCCGAATCCGTAAGTGAAGAGAGGAAGAGGATCCTCAGGGCCTACGGGGCTGAAATCTTGCTTACCCCTGCAGAAAAGGGGATAGATGGTGCTATTGAAGAGGCTTATAGGCTAGCCAGGGAAGACCCTGAAAGGTATTTTTTGGTCGACCAGTATAACAACCCTTCTAACCCCCTTGCCCATTACTATGGCACGGCCGAGGAAATATGGCGTCAGACAGGAGGAGCAATAGATGCTGTCGTCATAAGTATTGGTACAACAGGTACCCTTGTAGGCGTAGGAAGGCGTCTAAAGGAATACAACCCCAGGATACGGGTAGTGGCTGTTGAACCCACCGTAGGTCATAGGATCCAAGGTCTAAAGAACCTAACTGAATCCTATGTACCTGGGATATTCGACCCTTCGGTAATGGACGAGAAGATCCAGGTACGCGACGAGGACGCCTTTGAAACAGCGAGGAAGCTTGCCCGTGAGGAGGGCCTCCTAGTTGGGATGAGCTCTGGAGCTGCTATGTATGGGGCCCTCCTTTTGGCCCAAAGGATGGAAAAGGGAACGATCGTGGTCATATTGCCTGATACAGGTCAAAGGTACCTTTCCACTTCCTTGTTTGTGGAAAAGGCCGCTTTAAGCCTTAGGCTGTATAATACTTTAACGCGTAAGGTAGAACCCCTCTATCCTGAGGAGCCGAAGAAGGTCAGGATATACACATGTGGTCCCACGGCATCGGGGCCGATACACCTGGGTGTGTGGCGTAGGTTGGTAGTGGTAGATGTCCTAAAGAGATACCTCCGTTCAAAGGAGATAGACGTTAAACACGTAGTCAACATCACCGATATAGACGACCGTACTGTTAGGATGGCCATTGAGGCCTCAAGGTCCTTGGAAGACTTCACTTCCACTTATGTGGAAGAGTTCTTTAAAGAGGCAGAGGTCTTGAAGTTGGACCTTCAGGCTCACTTCCCACGGGCAAGCCGTTATATCCAGGAGATGGTAAACGCGGCCGAAGGCCTTTTGAAAAAGGGTTTTGCGTACGAACGCCATAGGTCCCTTTATTTCTCCCTTGAGCGCTTTAAAGGATACGGGAAGCTGTCCGGGATCGATCCCAATAAGTTAAAACCTGGTCGTACCGATCAGGACCTTTACGATAAACAGCATCCCCAGGACTTCACGCTCTTTAAAAGGTCAAGCCTTTCGGAACTTAAGGCAGGCATCTTCTATGAAACCCCTTGGGGGAAAGCCAGACCCAGCTGGCACATAGAGTGTGCTACGATGGCCCTCCTCTTTTTAGGAGATTCCATAGACCTCCATACTTCTTCCACAGACCTGATCTTTCCACACAACGAAAACGAAATAGCCATAGCTGAAGCGTTGACCGGAAGGCCCTTTGTCAAACATTGGCTTCACGTTGAACAAGTACTCAAAGATGGCGAAGGTATGACTTACGGAATCGAAGGAACTGTGACCTTGAAGGAATTGTTGGAGAAGGGTTTCAAAGGGGTCCAGGTACGCCATTTTTTGCTTTCAGTTCACTATAGACGCCCTCTCCGTTATTCGTTCAGGAAATTGTTAGAAATCCAAAGGGCGTGGTTTAAACTCCACGATTATTTAGCCCAGTTGGTCTTCTCCGAAGACGGTCCTACCCATGAGTCCCTGTACGAAAAATCCGAATCCTTTGAAGAAGCCTTCCAAAAAGCACTAGAGGAAGACTTAAACACCCCTAAGGCCATAGCCGAGGTCTTCGTCTTCTTAAAAAGCATCCAGCCCTTCCTCATAAAGGGCATAGCACCCGAAGACCGTAAAAGATGCCTTGAGGCCATAAAAAGAGCCAATGATGTTTTACAAATTCTCGAAATCCCCGATGGATCCATCAGGGTAAGGGTTTTGGGACTACTCCATAGGAGGCGTGAGGCGCGTTTGAAAAGGGATTTTGCCCTTGCTGATGCCTTAAGGGGCGAGCTATGTGCCCTAGGGTTTGAAGTACTTGACACACCGGATGGGCAGGTCATAAGGATTGCTCGAGGTATTTCAGGGCTTTAAGCCCTATATCCTTCCTGTAATATACCCCTTCCCATTGTATCTTCGAACACGCCTTATAAGCCCTCTCGATTGCCTCCTTGTAGGTTCTACCAATGGCTGTGACTCCGAGGACTCTCCCCCCTGAAGTGTAAAACTTTCCGTCCTTTACTGTTGTACCTGCATGGAAAACCCAAACGTCTTCCATGTCCTTCACTTCTTCAAGTCCTTTGATCTCTTTGCCCTTTTCGTAAGGACCAGGGTAACCTTCCTGAGCCATGACTACGCATACCGAAGGTCTAGGGTCCCAGTCGATTGCGACTTCCCTAAGCCTTCCTTCTATACACGCAAGGGCAATATCTACTAAGTCTCCTTTCATGCGTACCATCAAAGGCTGGGTCTCTGGGTCGCCGAACCTACAGTTAAACTCCAATACCCAAGGTTCTTTCCTCTCATCCACCATAAGCCCTACGTAAAGTACCCCCTTATAAGGCCTACCCTCCTCCTTTAAGCCTTTGACAGTGGGCACTATGACGCGTTCCATCACCTTCTTTTCCAATTCGTGGTCAAAGAAGGGTACAGGACTGTAGGCACCCATCCCGCCTGTGTTTGGGCCTTTGTCCCCGTCAAGCAGGGGCTTGTGGTCTTGGGATGCAGAAAGGGGCAGTATGTCCTCACCATCACAGAAACAAAGCAAAGAGACTTCCTGGCCAAAGAGCCTTTCCTCTACAACTACCTTTTCCCCTGCCTGTCCAAAGGCCTTTTCTACCATTATCAGGTCTATGGCTTGAAGGGCTTCTTCTTTCCTCTCGCAGACAATGGAGCCCTTGCCTGCTGCAAGCCCCGATGCCTTGACCACAAGGGGCCTCTCCTGGGCCTTTACCCAAACCTTGGCTTCTTCTGGGTCAGTAAAAACCTTAAAGGGAGCTGTTGGGATCCCATGTCGCTTCATGAACTCCTTGGCAAAAGCCTTGCTACCTTCTATCTCAGCTGCCTTGAGGCTGGGACCAAAGGCCTTCAATCCCGCCTGTTCAAAAAGGTCCACAATCCCTGATACCAAAGGGGCTTCAGGTCCGACCACCGTAAGGTCTATCCTTTGGTCCCTTGCAAAGCGCAAAAGTCCTTCAAGGTCCTCAGCCTTTATGTCGACCACTTTGGCAACCTCTGCGATCCCTCCGTTACCAGGAGCACAGTAAAGTTCCGAAACCTTAGGACTCTGGGCTATTTTCCAGCAGAGGGCATGTTCCCTGCCACCTCCTCCTACAACGAGTACTCTCACCTTTAAACCTCCACCCTTTCCAAGTATTGGGCTATGGCCTTATCGTAGTTATGGGTATGCCAGAAGGCCTTCCTTGCAAGTTCAAGTCGCATCTTTAAAGGAACCTCGCCTGAACGTTCGAGCTCTTCCACAACGCGTGGGTAATCTAAAGGATCCACCACAACGGTCACATATTTGAAGTTCTTGGCCGAAGCCCTAATAAGGGCCGGTCCCCCTATGTCAATCTGTTCTATTGCCTCTTGTAAGGTCGCCCCCTTTTTTATCGTTTCCTCAAAAGGGTAAAGGTTTACAACCACGAGGTCTATGGGCTTTATGCCGAGCCTTTCTAGTTCTTCCATATGGGAGGTATTCGACCTATCCGCAAGGATACCCCCATGTACAAAGGGGTGAAGGGTCTTAACCCTTCCGCCCAATATTTCTGGAAAGCCTGTGTACTGGGAGACCTCCTGAACTGCTATTGCTGCTTCACGAAGTACCTTGGCCGTTCCACCCGAGGACAAAATTTCAATGCCCAATCTGCTGAGCGACTTGGCAAACTCAACGATCCCTTGTTTATTTGAAACGCTTATAAGCGCCCTCTTTACCTTCATGGTTTGTCCTCCCTTAAAATCTCTACTTCTGGCCTCTCTTTATAAAGCAAAAAACAAAGGACCTCGCCACCACAGAATTCCTTCACAAGCCTACCTGTTTCTTCAGTAATACTCCAAACCTCATCCGGGCTTAAGGGAGGTAGGCCATCGACGTTAATGGCAACTTCTTCGGTAGTTTCTTCTATCTTTGTATGAACCCCCTGCCTCCAATTCCAACATCTACAAAGTACCTTCTCGTCGTCCCTGTATATGACTTCACCTGGTTTTGGAGGGTCCACCTCATCGCGATCAAAGGGGACAAAAATCTCTCCCCCTCTAGCATAGGTTAAGCGTAGATCCCCCTTTACTTTCTTCAGATCATCGGCCCCACTTGGCAAGAGGTACTTCAAGGAGATGTAGTTGAAGATATCCACCACTGGATTGACAGACCTAATGTCTCTGCCTTTGAGCACTTGTCTCACCAAGGCCTCCACTGAAGGAGGGAACTTATTTGGATTCACCCCAAAAGCCCTATAGGCCTCCCTCCAAGCTCGAATGCGCGGCTCTTCACGATACCCTTCTGGATCCAGTCTCTGCCTGACCAAAAGGACCGCCTCCTCAAGTAGCTTCCGAAGCCTTTCATCTCCAGCACGGTTCCTTATACCCCTTGCTACCACTACTCCACGGTAGTAGTTCTCAAAACGGTCAAAAACTTCAACCTTGTAAAGCATCTCTCCCTTCTCCTTTAACAGAAGTCTTTATTTTACTCGGCAGGACCGACTGAGTAAACGAAGCTTACCCATGCCCTTTCCTTGTTAAAAAGGGCCTTTTCCTCTGCCACCACATGTACTGTATAAACCCTTTCCCATTCAGTAGCCGTTTCTTTCGAATAAGCTACCCCCGAAAGGGCAATCCCTGGCCTTTTGCTTACACTTAGAAGCTTTGTGTCAACGATCTTAGCATAGGCCTTATACTCCCCTAGGTCAATAACGATGTCAGCATGGTTTTTTATATCTTGCGCCGAGTTAGCTGAAGTAGCCTCCTGGAGGGACTCACAGACGTCACTATAAGTACTCTCTGACCAAGAAGAAGTTTCCCTTTCTAGTTTTGCCTTAAGGCAAGAGACATTGGGAAACTCCACCTTCGTGTCGTTGAAGCTGGAAAGGTCTTCAGTAAGGGTCTGGTTTAAGTAACCCTCTATTAATTTCTGTGTAAGTAAGGATTGGCTTTTAGCTGCCTCAAGTGCGCTGCTATAACGTATAACACTACCTGAAACTTTGGCACCACTACCCACCATAAGGTAAATTGTGACTACCAAGGCGGCAGAGATAACCCCAAGCACCAATACCATCACCAAAGAAACCCCTTTTTGGTCACTCAATAGGTTCATTTTTCCCCCTTTAACAACACAGGTCGAGCTACTATCTTTAAGACCCGCCACCTGTAATACTTATCCTCTTCAGATAGTCCAACCTCTTTGAGGATCCCTACGTCTTCATCTCCTATGGAGATCTTATCTATATCCGTTAGCTTTTGCTCAAATTTCTGACCTTCCTGAGCCAATATGAAAGCCCTTACTTCAGAAACCTTACCCCTCAATTGCTCAGGGGGAACTATAAGACTTCTGACCCAACTGTTCCCAAACTTGACCGCCACTTGAAAGTCTTTGACGCAGTCCACAAGAGGCTGGTAATCGGCCTTTCCGTCATTTCGAAGTAAAACCCTGTAAAGGATCCCTGTAGCTGGTGCGCACTTTTCCGGTAAGCCACCATTTGGAACGCTTACAAAGTAATCCACCCTGTGAAAAGGACGGGCTGGCCTATCCGACTCAGGCCTTAGCCCAAAGAACAAAAAAAGGGCCGAGGGAAGTCCGGAAGGTAAGTCCGAAATACTTCCTCCAGATACCTTAACCCTCCAACACCAATCCTCTCCGCTTACAAAAAGCTTAAGCCCTTCTCCCTCAATCTGTAAGAGAACACCCCATACTCTTTCTTCCTTCCCCTCACCTATGGGGGTATAAGCTTCCCTTTCCGCATCATAAACTCCCCAAACCCTAGTAGCCTCATTATCAGCCACTCGGGTAGACTTTATAACGAGCCAATCGCTTGTGAAGTTTGAAGACCACGTGTAGGCTTCATCACTTAAGATCAAGGCACGCGGGACACCAGATGGCGCATCATTGAAGGAAGAAGCACTTATGCCATTTGCAGTGTAGTCAGCTTCAGAATATGTTATATTACTGGTAAGTTTTGTAAAAAGACCACATCCAGCATGTTCTACGTCCCGCCTTATTATCTCTTCTGCCCATTGCAGGCTCATCACTGTCTCACTTACTTTGCTTTCGCCCTTATATCCTTTTACCACTAATACATAAACACTAAAGGCTGCTCCTACTACAAGGACCATTATAAAAATAGCTATCAGTAACTCAATGAGGCTTAACCCATTTTTCTTCAATATCTTATGGAACGTAAGCAGTAAGGTTGACACTGTGACTCTCTCCATAAGGATCATTCCACCTTACAACTATCCTTTTACAATTAAGCCCAAGATCATTCAAGAGCGTAGAATTTTCCGAGCACGACGTTATATTTATAGAGTATTCGACATTCATACCCCTAACTGTCACATTTGTATTGCTACAACTGCTATATAAGCACCTTTTTGCGAGGGCAAGGGCTTCGTTTCTAAGTACGTTCTTTAAATTCCACCTTTGGGCAAGGTTTAGTACTGCAAGGTTTCCTAAAAGGACCACTGCAAGGACTAATAGGGATACAAGGACCTCAAGTAAAGTAAACCCTTTGCTATTTCGGGATACACGTGTCATTTTGCCATTTACCCATTTTTATCCTTGTACGAGAAATGGTTATACAGTCGTAGTCCGCCTTTGTGTTTTGGACGTAAAAACTACCTAGAGTCACAGCGAAACCGCGGGGGTTAAAAAGGACGTAATTGGATGCGAAGTTCTTCTTCACCTTTATCCCTAAAACCCTTTCTTGTTTCAGCTCATCCCCCTCGTCTACGATGTCTTCGTCTTCGTTTAGGTCACATATTATCTTGATTTTTCCAAGCTCTTCCCCATTCCATATAAGGCCACATGCCCTTTTTTCTGTAAGAGCTAAAATCCTGGCTTCGTTCAAGGCCGAATAGAGTTCTTTTATCGTGTTTTCCACATCCTTTTTTACCTTCCAATCCCTCAGGCCTGGGATCACCAAAAGGGACAAAACCCCCAGGATGACCATAACCACAAGGACCTCAAGGAGTGTAAGACCTCTCACCGCTCAACCCAGGCGAGGACCCTTCCGCGGAACTTATAGGCTACCTGTTGACGTACTTGTACTAACGTACCAGAAACCTGAACTAGCTTCGAGTATTCCCTTGGGTTCACCCCAGAGACGGTTTGGAAGGGATTCCCATATGGAGGGCTACCGTACCCCAAGGACACCTTAGGAAGCAACACTACCTTGCCCGGTTGCCCTTGGACCTCTTCGGTGGCAAGAGGCGAGAGCACCACGGGTCTGAAATAGGCCGTTCCGCTTTCATAGTATAGCGAAATGAGGTTCGTACGACCGGTAAACTCACAGATATCATTGGAAGGCACATAACTTAAAGCCTCAACCGTTTTCCCCATTACCGCAGGTTGCGAGAAGAGGATCTCACGCCCTAAGTTGAAATACCAACCCCGAGAAACTCCAGGACCCATAGATCCTGTAGTCTCGTAAACCACCCATTCGGTCTTACATCCTCCGATATCACATATGCAAACAGGCTTACGCAACAACACTTGGGCTATAACTTGACTACTTGTAGTATCTACCAAATCGCTTTTCCCATAGGTGGGAGAGCTGTTGTACTTTGTGTCCCATGCACCGTCTTTAAATCCAATAAGGTAGTTATCGTAACCAAAGGCCTTATCATCCCCTGTCAAAAACCTCCCCGTCCCAAAATAAACCCAAAGGGCATCCCCTTGACCCCTGGCAAAGGCAGGAGCGGCAAAAACAGGCAAGGACTTATCCCCTTTTGGCCAGAAGCCCGAAAGGTCCATAGCCTTGGAAAGGTCACTTGATCCAAGTTCCGATACCTCAAGATAACGCTGCCCATTCCGTAACCTCAATCTCCAAAAACTCCCCTTAGGATCCGTGGGACCCCCATACGTACCGAAGTAAATGGCATCATCTGAATAGTCTTCGTCTACGTCAACAGGCATAAGGTCACCAACGGCGACATTTGCCTCAGTAAACGGAATTTCCCTGACCAGCAACCCATCTTTAAGCTGGAAGAAGTAAATGGAAGTCGCTGAAAATGTAGCACCGTGAGGGTCCTTTGGCCCAGTTCCTAAAACCACATACCATTTGTCCCTGACCTTTATCACTGCAGGCATAGAGAGCGTCAAGGTTTTATCGGGCAATGGTCTCTCCCAAAGGACCTGAGGGTTAAGGGGATCGGTGATATCAAGAACAAAAACTGAAGAAGAAAAACCACCTAGTTCCTTTCCGCCAAATCCCATGGCACCCACAAGGACTGTCTTCCATTGATCGTCAAGCTTTACATCCACTACCAGGGTCCTGTAGTCCACCGTAGGCACATGGCAGTAAGCCGTATCTCCATACCAAAGTAGGTAAGGTATGGCATTTTTAGGGATAAAGGCCCATTCCTCACGTCCCACGTATCCATTGGTTTCGGCTCCAGGAGCATCCAACAGTTTGGCTGGGGCACGGGGGTCTTGAGTCATTTGGAGGTAACCGATCCTGAAGGCATGTAGCATACCGTCATTGGCACCCACAAAAGCAAGACTCGGCCTGTTTCTGTAGGCAGGACTATTCACAAAGTCTCGGTAGCTACTATCGCCATATTTTAAGTGGTAAATATTTGTAGGCTTATCGCTCACAACCGAAGGGGTTGAAGCGATTATATCACCAAGCCTCCAAACAATAGTTCCCTGTCCCTCACGACAGACCTCCGATTTAAGGACGGTACGGGGACGCTGGACATACCTCACACCAGAACAGCCTATAGGAGCATCATTCCCCCTCAAGTACTCTATGACACACTTCACCACTGTTTCATTTACGTTAGGATCAACTGTTTTCCATATCTGCTGTAACTCGCTTAATAAAGTAGCATTTGAACTTTGGAACTCTGCTGTAACATTTCCTAAATTCACGAGTATCCGTCTTTGGGAGGGGTTTGTCTCTGCTAAAAGACAACCGCTGTCAAAGACAGGTAAAACTTGGTTTATGTCTTTAAAGGCCTCAAGGCTGCATTCGTCCTCTGACCCTTTAAGCACCGCTATTTTCACCTCGTTTGGACCCGAGACGAACTTGATCACCTTATCTACTAAATCCCCCATGAGGTTTAAGACCTTACTTACGACCGTATCCTCCCTTAGACCGACCTTTTTCCCCAAATCGACCCAAAAGGCCTTGAAGAACCCAAGCCAGCCTCTCTCCCCTTGCTGGCTTTCAAACTTGGGGTAGTAATAAGGTTGAAGCACCAAGGTGGAAAACCCTTTTTGGGTCGTAAGACATGCAACCGCTGCAGCAGAAGAAGCCCT
>CAZSWV010000003.1:0-71323 GCA_964611295.1 uncultured Thermodesulfobacteriota bacterium
TGGTGGCGGTGCAGGGACTCGAACCCCGGACTCTGCGGATATGAGCCGCATGCTCTACCAACTGAGCTACACCGCCCTCCTTAATACATAAATGGACCAAACGGCGGGACTTGTCAAGCCTTGGAAAGGTGCTTTTTATTGAGGTTCTTTAGGCAACGCAAGGCCTGAAAGAAGACCGCTAGGGCAAAAGGCGGCCTCTTCAGGCCCAAAAGGGGGAGGGAGTAAAAGAGTCGGTCCCTGTTTATAGGTTCGAAGAACCCCTTCCTTATCCACGGAAGGATTCCCCCTATGAAGCATGGTCCTGTTAGATCAAGCCATTTTCGCAACCAGTAATGTGAAAAGAGCTCAAGCCAGAGGGGTAAGAGTTCCCTTTTATACGATCGCCCTTTGAGCAGGGCCCTCTCACAAGCCAGTGCCCCCCTAAGACCGCTTACCGTCCCCCCTACAGTGGTGACCTTCACCTGTCCAGCGGCATCACCTATAAGCAATACCTTCCCCCTTTCGGGTTGGAACCGTGGCTCAAACAGGCTGACCCATCCGTCCTCATACCCTAAGGGCTCAAGTCCCTCCCGCATGAGCATTTCTTTCAAAGCCCTATGGGCATGGAAAGGGTCAGAGGCTATTAAGCCTAAGACGGCCGTCTTTGGTGAGTCTGGGAAAAGCCAAAGGAAGTAGGGGGTTAGATCCGGATAAAGCCATATAATGGAGGTCTGGGCCTCCCAACACTCCTTAAGGGTAACTTTTGCCTGGACTAGGTATACGTAAGGCAAAAGACCTCCAGCAGCTGTCCTTACTCTACTTAAGGCTCCATCTGCCCCTATCACCCAATCAGCCTCGATAGCCCCTTCCCCTCGAGGGGTATGGAAGAGCAAAGCCTGCCCTTCGAACCCCTTAAAGGCCCATCCCTCCAAAAGGCCGACCCCCTTTAGGTGAAGGCAGGAAAGCAATATCCTTATGAGATCTCTCCGCTCTATCACAAGGTCAGGTTCTCTCAGAGGTAAAAAGGCCTCACCTTGGTATGTGACAAATCGATAGGCCCTCACTTCGTTTAGGACTGGGGGCAAAGGGGCCTTCCAATAGCGGAAAAAACTAGAAGTGACGATCAACCTCCGTGAAACTTCTGGACCTCCTCCCGCTTCAAAGACCTTTACCTCTTTGAAGGGTGAAAGCCTCCACGCTAGGTAAAGGCCACTTATCGAGGCACCTACTATCGCGACCATTAGAACACTACAAGGTTATCCCGGTGGATGACCTCGTCTGCATATTTATAGCCCAATATTTCCTCTATCTCATAGGTCTTTCTGCCCTTTATCATCTGGAGTTCCTCTGAACTGTAGTTCACCAATCCCTTGGCGAACTCTTGCCCATCTGGCCCTACACATAAAACTGCATCCCCTCTTTCGAACTTCCCTATAACCTCCATAACCCCTGAGGGCAAAAGGCTCTTCCCCTTCTCCAAGATGGCTTCTTTGGCCCCTTGGTCGACAAGCAATGTCCCCTTGGGTTTGAGGCTGAAGCCTATCCATCGCTTCTTACCCGTTAATCTCGAAGGCCCTGCTAAAAAGAGCGTCCCCACCACTTCACCCCTTAGAAGCCTATCCAAGACCACTGGATCGACCCCTTTTGTAACAAGGGTGTGGATCCCAGCCTTGGAGGCCATAAAGGCCGCCCTTACCTTAGTGGCCATCCCTCCGGTCCCTAGAGGCCCTTTGGGACCAAGGGCCTCCTTGCGGATCTCCTTGTCCACCCTTTCAACAAGGGTAAGGAGCTTTCCCCCCTCAGGCCCCCCGAGGAAGAAACCCTCCACATCGGTCAGTATCACCAATAAGCCGGCCTCTACAAGGACAGCAACGAGCGCTGCCAAGGTGTCGTTGTCGCCAAACCGTATCTCCTCTACGGCTACGGAGTCGTTCTCGTTGATAATGGGCAAAACCCCAAGGGACAACATGGTCAGGAGCGTACTACGGGCATTCAGGTACCTCCTCCTGTCCTTTACGTCCTCATGGGTCAAAAGGACCTGTCCCACCCGTAGCCCATGGGGTTCAAAGGCCTCCGCATAAAGGCGCATGAGATACCCTTGTCCAACGGCCGCAACGGCTTGGAGCTCTGAAATGGAAGAAGGGCGGCTCCTCAACCCCAGAAGTTCCATCCCCGCAGCAATTGCCCCAGAGGAAACTATAAGGATCTCAAAGCCCTTCTGTCTTAAAACCACCACCTCACGGGCTAGGTCTTTGATATATCCCCTTTTCAAACCCACGCGGGGCTCGACTAAAAGGCTCGACCCTATCTTGACTACAACCCGCTTGACTTCCTTAAGGAGCTTCTCCCTCAATTCGCGTTCGCCCATGGCTTCCCTTTTGAAAGCCTGAAAACCGTTTTCAAAAGCTCTTCTACCCCTTCTCCTGTAAGGGCAGATATGGCAAAAAAGGGCTTGCGCCTCCTTTCGAACTCCTCTTTTATCCCTTCCATTCTCTCCTTTACCTCGGGGAGGTCTATCTTATTCAACACTACGAGCTCGGGCTTCTCCAAGAGCTTGGGATCATAAAGTCCTAACTCCTGCCTTATCTGTTCATATCTCTTCAAGGGGTCCCCCTGATCACTTGCGTCGATTATGTGTAAAAGCAACTTCGTCCTCTCAACGTGCCTTAAAAACTGGCTCCCAAGCCCTGCCCCCTTATGGGCACCCTCTATTAGCCCCGGAATGTCAGCAAATACCAATTCTTCCTCCCCAAGCCTCACCACCCCTAGCTCTGGTACAAGGGTAGTGAAAGGATAAGGGGCGATCTTAGGACGGGCACGACTTATGCGGCTCAAAAAGGTGGACTTGCCTACGTTTGGGTACCCGATTATCCCGACGTCCGCAAGGACCTTGAGCTCAAGTCTCAAACGCCTCTCCTCACCCTTCTGCCCCGGTTCTGCAAAACGCGGAGCCTGTCTCGTAGGGGTAGCGAAATGGGCATTACCCCTTCCACCCCTACCACCCCTGGCTACCACTACCCTCTGGTAGGGTTCACATAGGTCAGCGATCAAAGCCCCAGTGTCTGCATCCTTTACGACTGTGCCGACAGGGACCTTCAAAAGGAGGTCTTCGCCGTCTTTACCGTGTTGCCTCTTGCCTTTGCCGTGTTCGCCGTTTTGGGCCCTATAGTTGCTTTTGTACTTATAGTCCAGGAGGGTCCTGAGATGGGGATCTGCCTCAAGGATCACGTCCCCACCCTTCCCCCCATCGCCTCCATCAGGTCCACCTTTGGGCACGTATTTCTCCCTGCGGAAGCTTACACAGCCATTGCCTCCGTCTCCGGCCTTCACCCAGATTTCAACTTCGTCTACGAACACCTGAAGATGGCCTTAGAGCCGAAAGGGACCCTCAAAAAACTCAAGCAGAGGCAAGGGCCTCAAGAGGATAGACGCTCACCCTCTTTTTGTCCTTACCGAAGGTTTCGAACTTCACAATACCGTCTATTTTGGCAAACAACGTCCAGTCGCGACCTACCCCTACGTTTTTACCAGGATAAAACTTAGTACCCCTCTGCCTCACCAGGATGTTACCAGCGCGAACGAACTGACCGTCAAACCTCTTCACCCCCAAGCGCTTGCTTATGCTGTCACGCCCATTACGGGCAACACCCCCTGACTTCTTATGCGCCATCGGTCCCCACCTCCTTTATGGCCTCTATCCTCACCCAGGTATAGTACTGCCTGTGCCCTTTTGTGCGTTTGTAGTTCTTACGCCTCTTATACTTGAAGACTATGATCTTCTCCCCACGCCCCTGGTTCACTATGCGCCCAAGGACCTTGAAACCTTCCAAAAAGGGCCTCCCTACCTCAACCCTTCCGTCCTCCCTGTATAACAAAACAGGGAACTCCACCTCATCCCCTATCTGACCCTCTAACTTCTCCACCCTGATGACCTTGCCCTCTTCAACCCTGTACTGCTTCCCGCCCGTCATCACTATGGCATACTTCATCTCTCAAGCCCCCAAAGAAAATGAGAAATCAAAATGGCGGGAGCGACGAGATTTGAACTCGCGACCTCCGGCGTGACAGGCCGGCGTTCTAACCTGGCTGAACTACGCCCCCGCCCTCACATGGTAGGCGGAACAGGACTCGAACCTGTGACCTTCGGCTTGTAAGGCCGACGCTCTCCCACTGAGCTATCCGCCCTCTTATTTGGATTTTATTCGCCCAGGGGCTATATTGTCAAGCTACGTCGGCCTTGTCCTCGTAGATAAGGATCGGCCTTTCCTTTTTAAGGATTACGTCCTCGTTTATGATGCACTCCTTTACGTTTCCCTTTGAAGGGATCTCGTACATGACGTCGATCATCACCTCTTCCAGGATGGCCCTGAGGCCCCTTGCTCCTGTACCTCGCCTCAAGGCCTCTCGGGCCACCGCCCGTAGGGCCCCTTCGGTGAACTGTAGCTTCACTCCGTCCATCTCGAAGAGCTTCTGGTACTGTTTGACAAGGGCGTTTTTGGGCTCCTTTAGGATCTGAACCAAGGCCTCTTCATCTAGGTCATCCAAGGTGGCTATTATGGGGAGCCTGCCTACAAATTCTGGGATAAGGCCAAAGCGGAGAAGGTCCTCGGGCTGGACTTCTTTTAAGATCTCGCCGATGTTTTTCTCCTCCTTCTTCTTTACATCGGCCCCAAACCCCATACCACCCCCTTTGAGCCTCGCCTCGATTATCTTCTCCAGGCCTACAAAGGCCCCACCACAGATGAAGAGGATATTCGTAGTGTCCATAGGGATGAACTCCTGATGCGGGTGCTTCCTACCGCCTTTAGGAGGGACATGGGCTATGGTGCCTTCGAGGATCTTCAAAAGGGCCTGCTGGACCCCTTCCCCAGAGACATCTCGGGTGATGGAAGGACTGTCACCGCTTTTACGGGCTATCTTGTCTATCTCGTCTATATAGACGATGCCCTTTTCGGCACGGCTGAGGTCAAAGTCCGCAGCTTGAAGGAGATAAAGCAAGATGTTCTCCACATCCTCTCCCACATAACCCGCTTCAGTGAGCGTTGTGGCATCGGCTATGGTAAAGGGGACGTCGAGGATCTTGGCCAGGGTCTGGGCCAAGAGGGTCTTCCCTACTCCCGTAGGGCCGATAAGGAGGATATTGCTCTTCTGTAACTCCACATCCCCTGCTTTGTGCCCCATATAAACGCGTTTGTAGTGGTTGTGAACGGCAACTGCCAGGATCTTCTTCGCCCTTTCTTGACCTATAACGTATTCGTCAAGCTTCCTCTTTATCTCGGCCGGCGTGGGCAAAGGCACTGATACACGGCTTTCACGCTCAAACTCCTCCTCAAGGATCTCGTTACAGAGCTGCACGCACTCGTCGCAAATGTAAACCTGCGGACCTGCTATGAGCTTCCTCACTTGGTCCTCACCTTTACCGCAAAAGGAACAAAAGACCTTTCCCCTACGCCTGCCCTCCATCTATCACCCCCTACCTGCCCTTGCGATGAGCAACCACTTCATCTACAATCCCATAGGCCTTTGCTTGTTCCCCGGTCATGTAAAAGTCCCTGTCGGTGTCTTGCCTTATCTTCTCCAAAGGCTGCCCTGTGTGCTTGGCCAGTATCTGGTTCAACTCTTCCCTTAACCTTAAGATCTCCCTGGCATGGATATCCACATCCGATGCAGGTCCCTCAAACCCCCCTATCGGCTGGTGCAACAATACACGGCTATGAGGTAAGGCATACCTCTTGCCCTTGGTCCCAGCCGCCAAGAGCACCGCTCCCATACTGGCAGCTTGTCCTATGCATATGGTCACTACATCGGGCTTTATGTACTGCATGGTGTCATATATGGCCAAACCGGCTGTGACCAACCCTCCAGGCGTGTTGATGTATAGGTAGATGTCCTTGTCAGGGTCCTCAGCTTCAAGGTACAACATCTGCGCGATGACCAAATTGGCAAGCTCATCGGTTATCGGCGCCCCAAGGAATATGATCCTCTCCTTTAGGAGACGGGAATATATGTCATAGGCCCTCTCGGTCCTTCCATCCCTCTCGATCACTATGGGCACATAAAGGGCCTTAGTCCTCATGGACCACCTCGGATTCCCTGATAATTAAATCGAAGACCTTCTGCCTTAAGAGATCACCTTTGACCTGCGCCCTAAGGGAAGGAGAACTCCTCATAGCCTCAGGCACCCCCGAAGCCTCAAGTTGCGCCTCTACCTCCTCTTCCCTTACCTCGATGCCTTCGAGTTTGGCGATCTCTTCAACCAAATAAGCCACCTTTAGCTCCCTTTCGGCGATGGAAAGACACTGCCCGAACACCTCCTTCACCTTCTCCTCAGGGATACCCCCTACACGTACCCTTATCCTTTCGAAAAGCTCCCCTGCTCTCAACCTCACAAGGGACTCAGGTACTTCAACAGGGTTTTCTTCCAACAGGGTCTCAAGGGCCTTCTGCCTCAAAAGGCCTTGATACTCCTCTTCAAATCGCTTCTTCAGGTCCTCTCTTACCTTCTGCTTGAGCTCCTCAAGCCCTTGAAACCCCATCTCCTTGGCAAACTCATCTCCGAGGGTAGGCAATACCTTCTGCTTTAACTCCTTCACCTTCACCCTAAAGGTAAGCTCCTGCCCAGCAAGGTCCTTACGAGGATGATCCTCAGGCATCTTTAACTGAAACTCCTTCTCCTGCCCTGAGGTCATACCAATCAAGGCCTCCTCAAACCCAGGCACCATCCTTCCACTGCCCACTTCCACTAAGTGGTTCTCCACCTTCCCCCCTTCCACGAGCTTGCCGTCCTTATAGGCCTCAAAGTCCAACAAAACCCAATCGCCCTCCCTGATCTCCCTCTGTTCCTCAAGGGGCTTTATCTGAGCCATATATTCGCGCATCCTCTCGATTTCCCTCTGGACGTCCTCTTCTGACAACTCCTTAGGCCTTTTCACCTGAAGCACAAATCCTTTGTAACGGTTAAGCTTTACTTCCGGCCTTACTTCCACTAAGGCCGTGTAGACAAAGGGGGCCTCTTCCTTTAATGACCCTGGCCTTACCTCCGGATAAACCACAGGTTCCAGGGCCTCTTGCTTTAGGACCTCAGGCAAGGTCTGTTCTATAAGCCTCGAGGTGGCTTCCTTCTGGATCCAGTCCTTGTAAAGGGCCTTTACCAAAGAGAGCGGAGCCCTCCCCTTCCTGAACCCTCTGAGGACAGCCTTTTGTCGGAGCTCTTTATAAATACCCTCTAATACCTCCCTTACACGTTCGGGAGGAACCTCTACCTCTAGCCTGCGCCTGGTGGAAGAAAGCTCTTCTAATTGTACCTTCACCCATGCTCCTCAAGGCCATATTGGTGCGAGAGGGGGGACTCGAACCCCCACCCGTTTAAACGGACTGGATCCTAAGTCCAGCGCGTCTACCAATTCCGCCACTCTCGCCTGTTTTCACCATCCACTGGTGGGCCGTCCGGGACTCGAACCCAGAACCTACGGATTAAGAGTCCGTTGCTCTACCGGTTGAGCTAACGGCCCACCTTTGGCACGCCCGGGGCGACTTGAACGCCCGGCCTTCGGATTCGAAGTCCGACGCTCTTTCCAGCTGAGCTACGGGCGCTCCGTCCCTTCTTTTTAGGTATTAACACCTCTTGGTCCTGCGGTCAAGTTTTTACCTATTGAGCCTATCACAAATAGCACCCTTTCTGGTGTGAAAATCCCATCGCCTGGAGGACATACAAACTTTCCAAGGGGAGATGAAAAACCAATAGGTGCAAAAACCCTTCGCTTATGGAGTTCAAATAAGGTATAAAAAGTTAGGTCTTTAAGGGATCAAAAGGAGGGGGAAATGCCGCATTTTAAGAAACTGCTTGAGCCGGGTTTCATAGGTCCTTTTCGTTTGAAGAACCGCATACTGAAGATGGGCTCCACCTTGGGGTTTTATCCGTGGCAAGATGGGCACATCCAGCAAGAGGTGATAGATGCCTACGAGAACTTAGCAAAAGGAGGTGTAGCGCTTGTAACCGTAGGGGCCGCTCCCTTTGGCGTACCGCCTGGCAGGGGTTACCTTATGGACGACGACCGTTTTTTGCCCGACATGGCGCGTCTTGCCGAGGCTATAAGGAAACACGACTGTATTGCCTTGGTGCAAGCCTTTCACATAGGGCCGATGTTACCTCCTTTTTTGCGTTCGGAAAAACTTGAACCGGTGGCTGCCTCTTCGTTGCGCAAGGAGGAACTGCCTCTGCCTTTCCTTTCACCCCCTAGAGGCTTGGAAAAAGGGGAGATAAAGCGGATAATCGAGGACTTCGTATCCTTGGCCGTAAGGGCAAAAAAGGCTGGATTTCAAGGGATAGAGATAAATGCCGCTTGTAACCACTTCTTGAACACCTTCCTCTCACGCGCCTGGAACAAAAGGGATGACGAGTATGGTCCTCAAAATATCGAAAACCGTGCCAGGATCCTTACTGAGATCCTCGAAGGTATAAGGTCGGAAAACGGGAGGGACTTCCTAATAGTGGTCCTCATAAACGGGGCAGAAATCGGCCTCAAGGACGGCATTACCCCTGAGGAAAGCAGAGGGATAGCACAGGTATTAGAAAAGGCAGGGGCAGATGCCATAAACATAAGGGCTGAGTTTTATTTCCCTGCAAGGGATCCCTCAAGGAAGGACAGTACCCATTTCCCTGATGTAGCCCTTTACCCTGAACCACCTTTCCCGGTGAAGGGGTTAATGGACGAACGTCGCTACGGCAGGGGCGGGTGGGTCCCGTTGGCCCACAACGTGAAGAAAGGGGTCTCCATACCGGTCATAGTAGCTGGAAGGCTTGACCCCCTTTTGGCCGAGGAGGTGCTTGAAAAGGGGTTTGTGGATTTCGTCTACCTTAACCGGGCGCTCATGGCCGACCCGGAGTTGCCGAAAAAGCTCCTCGAAGGACGCTTTGAGGATGTACGTCCCTGTACGGGCTGCCTGACCTGTTTTGACAACAACGAAAGGGGTAACCCCCCTCTCTGTCAGGTGAACCCCACGCTTGGAAAGGAGAAGGCCCTTGAAGTATGGATCGCAACCAAACGGAAGAAGGTCTTAGTGATAGGAGGTGGACCTGCCGGTATGGAAGCCGCACGCATGGCAGCCCTAAGGGGACACCAAGTGCTGCTATGCGATAAATCCCCAAGGCTTGGCGGTTCCATGCTCCTTGCCTCCATAGTAAAAGGCCTTGAACGTGAGGACCACCTCAAGCTTATAAGCTATTACGAAAGACAACTTAAAAAACTCAAGGTAGAAATAAGGCTCAACCTTACAGTCGATCGGTCCTTTGTGGAAAAGGTGGCCCCTGACGTCTTAATCGTGGCTGTAGGCGGGGCACACCAAATTCCCTCTGTCCCAGGCATAGGAGGCAAAAAGGTCCTCACGGGCAAGGCCTTACAGGAAAAGCTCCGCTTTTTCCTCAGGTTCTTTGGCCCTAAGGCCCTCATCTCCTTGAGCCATATCTGGATGCCCATTGGCAAAAGGGTGGCCATAATCGGAGGCCAAATACAGGGATGTCAACTAGCGGAGTTCTTGGTGAAAAGGGGAAGGAAGGTGTGGGTCCTTGAGGAGACCACCGAAGTAGGGAAGGGCCTCCCCGAGGTCCTGATCAAGCCGAGGCTTTTGGACTGGCTTGAGGCAAAAGGCGTCCGGATCCTATCTGAGGCAAAGGTCAAAAGGATCCATGAAAAAGGGGTTGAGGTAAGCATAGAAGGTCTGAGGGATGAGTTCATCGAGGTCGACACGGTGATCACGGCCTTGCCCCTTTTGCCAAACGAAAGGGCCGTTAAGGAGTTTGAAGGCCTTGCGCCAGAGGTTTATGCCATAGGCGACTGTAAAGAGCCGCAACTTATAGTTGACGCAATAGCGGCTGGCTTCAACCTCGGGAGGACCATTTAGGCTATTGCCTGAAGGTGCAATTTAATGTTAATTACCACAATGCCATGCTGGGGAAGGTCTTCTTAAAGACGCAGGCAAAGGAAGAGGTAGTAGATATAACGGACAAAGTCCAGGAAATCATAAGGTCGTCTGGGATAAACGAAGGTTTCGTCATCATCTATGTGCCCCACGAGACAGCCGCAGTGAGCATACACAGTGCCCTAAAGGAGGAAGAGACCCCTAAGTGGCAGCAGATGCTAGAGGCCTTAAAGGCGTCCCAGAAGGCATCAGGTGAGACCAAGGCTGCCTTTGTGGCACCTACAGAGGTCGGAGTCGTCGAAGGGGGCAAGATGGTACTAGGACCTGAGCAAAGGATCTTCTTTTACGAGTTCGATGGCCCTAAGGAAAGGGTCGTATACGTATTTGTAGGTTGCTAATGCGATTCCTCCTTGGCGTAATAGTGGGAGTAATGCTTACCCTTTTGTTTTTACAGTTGGGCGGCCCAAGGTTCCTCAAGCGTTTCGGTGAAAAGGCCACACGTTGGGGTGAAAGGATGGAAAGGTACGAAAGGCTCTTGAAAGAGACCTTCCCTTCCAATAACCAAACCCGTCAATAACGGATGGAAAAGTCGTTGAACTCCCCTAAGTACTCTTCCCACTTTACTTGGACTTTTTCCACTACTGCAGCCGGTGGCCCTTTGTGACACCACTTTATCATCTCCTCCACCTTTTCCTTTGGCCCTTCAAAAAGGGCCTCCACAGTCCCGTCAGGGGCGTTCCTCACCCATCCCCTCAGCCCCAACCTTTGGGCCATCATCCTGGTGTTGTGACGGAAAAAGACACCTTGTACAAGTCCAAAGACCTTAACCCTTGCCCTTACCAGTTCCTCCGTCATCTTTTCTTAAATTGCAACAGATACACCAAGTTATCAAGGACTGTGGTGAAATAGGCGTTTTTCACTATAACTCCCCTTGGTACCTTCAACTGCACAGGGGTGAAGTTCAATATACCCCGAATGTTGGCCTCCACAACCTTATCGGCCACCTTTTGGGCCTCAGAAGGGGGAACGGTAATGATGGCTATGTCTATCTTCCTCTCTCTGGCGACTTCCCTTAACTGGTCGATGTGAAAGACCTCAACAGGTCTCCCACTTCTTTCTGCCAGGCGTCCCACTACCTTCTCCGGATTCCTATCAAAGGCAGCTACGATCCTATAGTTCTCCGTTAAGAAGTCCCTGTAATTCAAAACGGCTGTGCCCAAGTTCCCTATACCGATTACGGCAAGACGCCACTCCCGGTTGAGCCCAAGGCTCTTCTTTATGTGCTCAAGCAGATCCTTTACATAGTAACCCACACCCCTTATCCCAAACTCCCCAAAATACGCCAAATCCTTACGCACCTGCGCGGCATTAAGACCACAGGCCTTGGCAAGCTGCGCCGAGGACACCACCTTCTCCCCCTTCTCGGCAAGGTCCTTTAAGTACCTCAGGTACATGGATAAACGCCTTATGGTAACCTCAGGGATCTTTGGTTGCCTCAAGGCCTTACTCCTCCCTTTGTGAAAGTTTTCTTTTAGTTTAAGTTTTTCGATGGGTTTTTACAAGGGAACATTTCAGCAAGGGGCTTTTAAGCCTAGTGTTTGTCTTCAAGGACCTTGGGCCAAAATCTTTGGCCCAAAAGGCCTACTAGTCCTTGGGGGGCCAGGAGCATGACGGCTATAAGGACTAGGCCTTGGACCATAAGACTCAGGGTACCGTAGCGGGCAAGGAGGAAGTGGAGGAAGGTCACGAAAGCGCTCCCGACTATCGGCCCTTTGATCGTCCCTATACCGCCTATGACAGTGGACAACATGGCTATCATCGTCCATTTGACGTTAAAGGCGCTTGCTGGTTCGATGTAGCCTTGGTAGAGGTAAAAGGTGCTTCCTGCCACCGAAGCGATACAGGCGCTTATCATAAAAGACCTTAACTTCAAGGTATATACGTTTATCCCTGAGGCCTCCGCTGTCCTCTGGTTATCCCTTATGGCAGCAAGCCCCAGACCGAACTCCGAATTGACAATCCAATAGAGTACAGCCACCGAAAGTATGCCAACTAGGGCCGAAAGGAGGTACACGCTTTGCATCCCCACCTTGCCTACTAGCATATAGCCAGCTCCCCCACCGTGAACTGTCCCTTTTATAGGACGCCAGAGGAAGAAGATGATGCGCATGGCCTCGGGTATGACGAGGGTGCCTATGGAAAAGTAAATGCCGCTCAGCCTAAAGGTAGGGATGGCTATCAAGGTCGCAAGGAGGCAGTTAGAAATAAGCCCTACGATAAAACCGATCCATAGGGGGACCTTGAGGAGCGAGAGCAGTATAAGGCAGTATCCTGCAAGTCCGAAGAAGGCAGAGGTACACAACGACACCAAACCGGAGAAACCAGCCAACAGGTTCCAAGAATTAGCAAGGGCCAAGTATACGAAGAAGAGGAAAAGGTAAAGGCTCACCTTGGGAGGTATCCCTAAAAAAGGTAGGACTAGGCAGACACCAAGCCATATGAAGATAAGGACCAATGTATCAAAGGCTTTCCTCATCTCACCCCAAAAAGCCCCTGTGGCCTAAGAGCTAGGATCAGTAAGACCAAGGCGTATACCACAAGCATTTGGGCGGCACTGCCCAGGAGTTCTGCACTGACCACCTGTGCCACACCAAGGATCACCCCTCCCAAGAAGGTACCGATCATACTCCCGAGTCCCCCTATGATGACCACTCCAAAGGCTATTATCAGGAAGGAGACGCCAGATTGGGGGTTAAAGGGGAAGGTGAGGCCTAAGCATATACCGGCCATGGCAGCTGTGACCATGGCAATGCCAAAGGACACGGCAAAGACCGTCCGGTAGTTAATACCCACCATCTGAGCTGCCTTAAGGTCCTGAGAGGCTGCCCTTATTGCCTTGCCCAAAAAGGTCTTGCTCAAAAAGGCGTGTAATGCCACCATGGCGCCGAGGGATACAAGGAAGTCCAATAAATAGGTAAAGGGTATGAAGACCTGCCCCAGGTCCAAGGCCTTGAGGCTATAGGGCGTCGTCAACCCCCTTGACATGGGCGACCAGAGGATCTGGTGGAGGTTCTGGATCACCAGGGACATTCCAAAGGCCACTATCAGGGCCGCTTCGGCAGACCTCAAAAGGAACCTGGAGAAAAGGTACCGTTGTACGATAAAACCAAACAGGAACATCGCCGGTACAAGGAGGCATAAGGAAAGGAAAGGATCCACACCCGCATAAGTGAAAAGGGCATAGGCCAAATAGGTAGCCAAAAGGACGAAGTCCCCATGCGCCACGTTTATTATCCTCATGACCCCAAAGACCAAGGATAACCCCAAGGCCAATAAGGCATAAAGGCCCCCGAGGAGGGCCCCCATCAAAAAGGGAGTCGGTTCCATCATGTCTCACATACCCCGAAGTAGGCCTCCTTTATGGCCGGATATGCCTTCAACTCCTCACAGGACCCAGACAGGACCACCTTCCCTGCTTCAAGTAAATAGGCCCTATCGGCCTCCTCCAAGCTCTTCTTCACGCTTTGTTCTACGAACAGGACGGCTATGCCCCTCTCCCTTATCCTCTTTAAGGCCAGGTAAATGGCGTTGACCACTACAGGGGCCAAACCGAGGGAAACCTCGTCCAAAAGCAACACTTGAGGGTCTGACATAAGGCCTCGGCCTATGGCCAGCATCTGTTGCTCACCCCCGCTTAGGGTCTTGGCTATTTGGAACCGCCTTTCGGCCAACCTCGGGAAAAGCCCGAAGACGAAGTCGAGGTTCTCCTTTAACCTTTTGCGAGCCCTTTTGGTATAGGCCCCAAGAAGCAAGTTGTCCATGACGGTAAGCTCAGGGAACACGCGCCTCCCCTCAGGCACATGCGCTATACCCAGTTCCACTATCTCGTATGGCGAAAGCCCAGAGAGCTCCGTACCCTTGAAGAGGATCCTACCGCTTTCTGGACGCAAGAACCCTGAAATGGCATTCAACAGGGTGGACTTACCCGCACCGTTGGCGCCTATTAGAGCCACTATCTCCCCCTGGGACACGTGAAGGGTCACCTCGGTAAGTACCCTTAGTCTTCCGTAACTTACACAGAGTCCTTCTATTGACAGCATCACCCCAGGTACGCCTCAATTACAGCCTTATCGCATAAGGCCTCAGACGGCTTTCCTTCGAAGATCTTCTTACCCCGATCCATCACCACCACGCGGTGTGCTATGCTGGTCAGTACCCTTATCACGTGCTCTATTATCATGAGCGTGACCCCCATCTCCCCATGGATCCGCCTGAGGATTTCCAAGAGCTCAGGTATCTCCCTTTCGGTGAGTCCTGCGGCGATCTCGTCTACCAAAAGAAGCTTGGGGGCGGTGGCCAAAGCCCTTGCCAGTTCGAGCCTTTTCAAGGAGATTTCGTCCAAATCCCCTGCACAATCCCCCTTCCCCTTCCAAAACCCCACAAAGTCAAGCACTTTTTCGGCCTCCTCCAGGGCCTTCTTTTTGGGCAACCCCTTCACGTATATGAGGGGGACGGCCACGTTTTGAAGGCATGTAAGCTTCACAAAGGGTTGGGGGATCTGATAGGTACGGCTTATGCCCGCTTTGACCACCTTATGAGGCGGACAAGAGGTTATGTCTTTACCCCTGAACCACACCTTCCCTGAATCCGGCTTGAGTTCCCCTGAGATCACGTTAAGCAGGGTGGTTTTACCCGCCCCGTTGGGCCCCATGATCCCAAGGATCTCCCCCTCGTTAAGCTGAAGGGAAAAACCATCTATTGCCACAACGCCCCCAAACCTCTTGGATACCCCTTCAAGCCGTAACAATACCTCCAACGCCTTCCTCTCCCTTAGGGTATAGGGAAGAGGGGCTTAGCGGTCGCCTTGATGAAGGGGTGTTTTGAGAAGACCACCGGACAGTCCCATACCCATTTGCTTTTCGTCTTCATCCACTGCCCATACACGATAGGACCGCGGCTGAAATGGTTTTCGTCAAACTTCACCCTATGCCCTATGGTCATGAGGTCGGTCTGGGCAAGGGCCTTGTTAACTTCCTCGCCCTTCAGGGTACCTGCCCTTTCTATGGCATCGATTAGGACTTGAACGCTCCTGTAACCAGGACCTATCCCCCTGTTCAAGGGCTTATTCTTTTCCTTTTGCCACCTTTCAGCAAGCGATTTCGGGGTGGTTCCACCTATGCCTGGCGACTCCTCAAAGGAGGGATCCCACCATATTTCACATCCAACCCCAAGGGGAAGATCACCACCCCAGGCCTTCACGTCTTCGTAAAAGAGCGGGGCCCTACCTATGGAGATGATCTTCGGTTTAAATCCCAAGGTCTTGGCCTGCCTCAGGAGCGTCCCAACGAAGGGCGCAGGCGCATTGCCCCAAAGGATCTCAGCCCCGAACTTCTTCCAGGCCCTTATAACCGATGAAAAATCCGTAGTCTCAAGGGGCAAAAGCCCCACCTTTTGCTCCACCCCGTATACCTCAAAGCCCTTTTCCTTCAAAAAGACCGGGAACAAGGCATACCAAGCCACCCCGTCAGGGTCATCCGCAGCAAAAACCGCCACTTTCTTATTGGTCTTATCACCATAAAGGGCAAGCATCTCGTACCAGGTATCCACTATGGTGTAACCGGGCTTTGACCTGAAGTCACCTGCTGGGGCAGGTGTCGAGATGGCAAAAAGGCCTGTTGCCCAGGAATACTCCCATTTTCCCTTTGACCGCATCTCAGCCCATGCTTCCAAAGGCCCCGAAGAGCACACGTATGGGACCTTGTAACGATCGGCCACCGTGGCCACCCCAGCATGCATGGGAGGTGGTTGGTCCCCTGAGAGCAAGAAGTGAACCTTACTCCTTACTATAAGGTCCTCCGCCAGAGAACCCGCTTTTACAGGGTCGCTTTCCGTGTTTACCACGATAAGCTTCAAAGGTATCCTGCGGTTGAACTCCTTAACAAACACACCACCTAAACGGTTAACATCATCTATGGCCGCCTTTATCCCAAAATGCGCCCCTTCACCGAAACCGGCATACATCCCCGTAAGGGGTAAGGGAGCTCCTATGAGGATGGCCTCCGGCGCCTTAGGGGCCTGGGCATAAAGCAAGGCCCCTATAAAAAGAAACCCCAAAACACCCACCAAACCCTTTATCAACCCCAAGGCCTTCATCCCCCACCTCCACCCTTGGATTAGTCAAATCCAATTTTGCAAGAAACATACCTGAACCCATGATGAAGCCCTCCGCCTCTACTTACAGCTTGATGCCGAAAACCAAACGCGCGTTATGGTGCGAGGTCGCAAAAAAATGCGAAAGTCCCCTTCAAGGGAGGCCTTGAGGAGACAGGGCTTAGGGTTCGAAAGGGAATGGCACGTAGATTGCTCCTTTTGGGCCAAAAGGCCAAGGAGGCGCAGGGTGGAGGTTCGCTTCAGGAAGGCGATAGGCCCGGAGGAGAAACCTGCCCTTGAATTCCTAGGTCCTCCTTTTACCAGACCTATGCCTGGGGTGGAGATCTTGAAAAAGGGGCGTGTCTTCCTCGAAGGAGGAAGGCCTTTGGCTTGTGATCTCCTCTGGGAGAGGGACCTTACTGTTACCTTGAGGGATGGGGTCAGGCTTTACCTTGACGTTTTCCGTCCTTTAGAGGTCGATGGTCCTGTACCGGCCATCGTCTCCTGGAGTCCTTACGGCAAGGGTGTACCCCAACCTCCACCTCCCGGGGTTCCAACCGAATGGGTTTCAGGGCTTCAGAAGTTCGAAGGGCCAGACCCCGCCTATTGGTGTCAGCACGGTTATGCGGTCGTAAACGTGGACACCCGGGGTGCCTTCAATTCTGAAGGGGACATCCACTTCTGGGGGCCAATAGACGCCCAAGACGGTTACGAGGTCATAGAATGGGTGGCTTCTCAGCCTTGGTGTAACGGTAGGGTGGCACTGTCAGGGAACTCCTGGCTTGCCATAGCCCAGTGGTTCATAGCTGCCCAAGCTCCTCCCCACCTAGCTGCCATAGCACCTTGGGAAGGCCTAACAGACCTTTACAGGCATGACGTCCTCCGCGGCGGCATCCCCAATACGGGCTTCAACGAGCTCATCATCCGTTCCTTGAGGGGCCATAACTTGGTAGAAGACATCCCGGCCATGGTGGAACAATACCCGCTTTTCAACGAGTACTGGCATCAGAAGGCCGCCCCCCTTGAAAAGGTGAAGGTCCCAGCATATGTAGTGGCAAGTTGGACAAATGACCTCCATACGCTGGGGACCTTGGAGGGCTTCAGGCGCATAGCTTCAGAGCACAAATGGCTTAGGGTCCACAATACGCATGAGTGGCACGATTACTACCACCCTGAAAACGTGGAAGACCTTCGGAGGTTCTTCGACTTCTTCTTGAAAGGGGTAAAAAACGGATGGGAGGAAACGCCAAAAGTGAGGCTCTCAATCCTTGACCCTGGGGGGGTAGACCGTACCGGCGTCGAGGAGAGCTCCTGGCCTGTGAGAGCAGACCGTGAAAGGTTTTACCTTGACGCGGGGACAAAGGGCCTTTCAAGGCGTTTACCCCCTTCAGAGGCCTTTTTGGAATACAAGGCGGACGACGGCCAAGGGAAGGCCGTTTTCGAGATGGCCTTCGAGGAAGACGTAGAGGTAATAGGTTACATAGAACTATGCCTTTACGTGGAGTCAAAAGGGGCTGACGACATGGATTTGTTTGTGCTGCTTGAAAAGTGCGATGCCCAAGGCAATCCCCTTAGGCATAAGGCTGGCATCTTCCCTTACTTTGGCCCCCATGGGAGGTTGAGGGTATCACATAGGGAACTGGAAGAGGGCCCTTCAGTTGAGGGACTGCCGGTTCACGCCCATAGGCGAGAACTCCCGCTAAAGGAAGGCGAGATCGTCTCATGTAGGATACCCCTCTGGCCCACAGGCATGAAGTGGCGAAAAGGTGAGAGGCTCCGGTTGACTATCTGCGGTTACAACCCCGTCCCCTTCCACTTGCCCAACGTCCCGGGGCCTAAGCTGAGAAACAAGGGGATACACAGGGTTCACACAGGGGGCAAGTTCCCTTCCCACCTTTACTTGCCCCTTAGGAGGATTTGAAAAAAGAAAAGGAGGTGTAAGATGAAGAGGTTTTTGGCGATTTTGTTTTCCATGTCCTTAACCTGGTTGGCCTTCCCCATCAAGGGGGTTATGGCCCTGGAGAAGAAAGGGGAGGTCATCGAGCTTGTCTTCAGCAGTTCGAACCCGCCTGTTGCCCCCATTGTGCAATCTGCCCTTCACTGGTTTGAGGTAGTCAAGAAAGAGACCAAGGGTAAGGTCCAATTCAAGGTCGTCACAGGTGGTGCACTGCTTACAGAACAAGAGGTCTTCAGGGGGATACAAAGTGGGGTGGCAGACATAGCCACTTACATAGTGGACGAGCGCGATGGCTTTGTCCTCAATAGCGTTATAACCCTTCCCTTCTTGAAGTGGCCTTCGAGGGAAAAGGCCAATGAGATCTACGAGACGCTGATCCAAAGGATCCCAGAGGTAAAGGCCGAATGGAGGGGGGTGTTGCCCTTTGCCCTCTCCATGATGCCACCAAACCATATCCATATGAGGAAAAAACAGGTAAGGACCCCCGCGGACCTCAAGGGGCAAAAGATCGCTGTGACCGGTAAATATGCCTCCCTCCTTAAGGCCTTAGGGGCAATCCCGGTGGAGGTCCCCATTCAGGATTGGTATTACGCCCTTGAGCGGGGGGTTGTGGACGGTTGCCTCAACCATTTTGCGGTCCTCAAGGTTTTCCAGCTCCTTGACCTGGTGAACACGCACACCCTCTTCGGTCCCGGCGGAGTGAACATGGGGGCCTTGGGGATAATCATGAACGAAAAGGCCTGGGAAAGCCTCCCCAAGGACGTACAAGAGGTCTTCGTGCAGACCCAAAGGGAATACACTCGTAAGCTTTACGAGATAGAGGAAACCCAATACCTCCAGGCTGCCATAGAGCACTGCAAGACACGTGGGCACACTTTCGTTGAGCTTTCGCCTGCTGAGATCACCGCATGGCAGAAGCTGGTGCAGAAGCCCATCGTCGAACAATGGATAAAGGACTGTGAGAAAAAGGGGCTGCCTGGCAAGAAGGTCTACGAGGAAATGATCCGTATGATAGAAGGCAAGTAAAACCTCACGGAGGAGGTCATAGATGGACAGGATCATAGGCCTTTCCTGCGGAAGGATCGGTGGGAACTGTGAGATCCTTCTAAAAGAGGCCCTCATGGGGGCAGAGGAACTCGGAGTGAAAGGAGAAATCATAAGGGCCATGGAGCTTAGGGTTAAACCATGTAAGGGGTGCGAGACATGCACCCTCCTTATGGCCCAGGGGAAGGAACCCAAGTGTGCCATAACCGATGATGATGTGCCCTGGATTCTAGAAAAGGTACTTATGACAGATGCGGCCTTTATCTTGGCGGTCCCCGTCTACCACCTTCGGGCCAATGGTTACTTCGAGTGCATCCACGAAAGGATGTTGCCCTTTGTCTTCGGGCATCCTGAGATATTGGAAAAGAGGAAAGTAGCAGGTCTAATAGCTGTAGGAGGTGGAGAGCCAGAATGGACACCTCTTGGGGTGACTTCTGCCAACATCTTCATACAGCACTGTTGGAAACTGGTAGACCAAATGCAGGTGAACTTCTGCGGCCGTCCTGGGTCAGTGCTCTTGCACCCCCATTACCTCGAAAGGGCAAGGGAGCTCGGAAGGAACGTGGCCAGGGCAATGAGGCTTCCCATAGAGGAGGTAAAGTACATGGGGGAGGAAACTGAAGTCTCATGCCCTGTCTGCCACGGAAACGTCTTCAAGGTCCCTAGTGCGCATCCGGAGATATTCTGTCCCATATGTTGGACAAGGGGGCAAGTCTCCTTGGAGGAGGGTAAGCTCTCGGTCCACTGGGATGAGGAAACCGTACAAAACCCGCGGTTTTCCCCTAAGGGGGTAGCGACGCACGTCGAACTGATAAAGGACTTACAAAGACAGTATTACAGCAACCTTGAAAGGGTCAAAGCGGAAAAGGCCAAGTACGAAACCTGGGGCAAAGTCCTAAAACCGGAGGCTTGAGTTTGGAGGACTTGGTAAGGGTTACCGTAGACGACCAGGTCTTTGAGGTACCGAGGGGCAGCTTGCTCATAGAGGTGGCCCTCCAGAACGGTATTTACATCCCCCACCTCTGTCACCATCCTGACCTACCGCCCCTTGGGGAATGCGGCCTTTGTCTAATCGAAGTACAAGGCCTGGACAAGCCCGTGGAGGCCTGTACCTTTGAGGTGCAAGAAGAGGTCAACGTGAAAACCGATTCCCCGCTCTTAAGGGAGTTGCGACGGGAAAACCTGAAGAAGATTTTGCGAGGGCATCCGCCGGACTGTACTTCTTGTCCCAAGTACATGAGGTGCGAACTTCAGTCGTTAAAACAGTACTTGGGGGTTGGGGATCTTCCCATGGAGGGCGTCAAAGCCCTTCCTTTGGATGAAACCAACCCCCTCTTTGTCCTCGATCCCTCTAGGTGTGTCCTTTGCAAAAGGTGTATACGGGCCTGTAAGGACCTAAGGGGAATAGGGATCCTAGAGGTTAAGGAAAAGGACGGCTGGTCTTTTGTCGGGACACGTTCAGGTAAGCCCCTAGGGGAAGAAGGGTGTATGTTTTGCGGCAGCTGCGTTGAAGTCTGCCCTACAGGTGCCTTTAGGGACAAAGAAGGTTTGTTGAAGGGGAAGGGCAAAAGGGCAGCCCTTTTGCCCTGTGCCACGACCTGTCCTTTGGAAATAGACATACCCTCTTTTCTCAGGGCCGTAAAAAAGGGCGAAGGCCTCCTGGCTCGTTCCCTCTTGGAAAGGCGAACTCCCATGCCTTTGACCTTGACTTACGTATGCCAAGCGCCATGCGAGGAAGTATGCCGAAGGGGCCTTGTGAACGCCCCTATGGCTATAAGGGAACTTAAGAGGTTTGTGTTGGAGGAATTATCCCCTTTTGGTCTCAGAAGGGGTAAGCCTACTTCTGAAGGGACGGGGAAAATAGCCGTAATAGGATCAGGACCCGCAGGTCTGGTAGCAGCCTATTATTTGAGGCAAATGGGCCATCAGGTGACAGTCTTTGAAGCCATGCCCGAACCTGGGGGGATGTTGAGGTATGGGATACCTAGGTACAGGCTCCCTGAAGAGGTCCTACAGAAGGAACTACAGGAGCTTTTGGCCTGTGGAGTGGTGCTCAAGACCTCAAGCCCCATTGAGGACCTCGATCCCCTCCTTGGGGAGTACAATGCGGTAATAGTGGCCATTGGGGCCCAAAAAGGGGTCTCTCCCTTCCAAGACATGGGAAGCCGTTCCGGGATTTACACAGGTGTTGACTTTATGAAGATGGTCAACCAGGGCCTTGTCCCTGAGATCGGAAAAAGGGTCGCTGTCATAGGGGGAGGTGCGGTTGCCCTGGATTGCGCCAGAAGCGCCATAAGGCTTGGGGCCTCTGAGGTCTGGGTGATATGTCTCGAACGGAAAGACCAGATGCCAGCTGGCAGGAGGGAAATCGAGGAAGCCGAGGGCGAAGGGGTAAGGTTTATCGACTCTGCCCATGTGACGGAACTAAAGGAAGGACCAAGGGGTAAAAGCCTCCGCTATGGAAGGGTCAAAGCCTTTGAGTTGGACCGAAAAGGCGGGCTGAATGTGGAACTTGAAGAGGGGGTCTTTGGAGAACTTTCTTTAGACACGGTGATATATGCAGTGGGGCAGAGGCCTTCTGTCCCTGAAGGGTTTGGATTAAAGCTGACCAGAGACGCTACCCTCTGGGTCGACCCTTTCACCTTGATGACCTCGCGCAGAGGGGTCTTTGCCGCAGGGGACGTCCTAACTGGTACCAGGACGGTAGCCGAGGCCATGGCCTCCGGAAGAAGGGCAGCAGACGCAGTGGATAGGTTCCTAGGTGGGCAAGGCTTAGAAGATGAGCCCCCAAGGGAGGTAGAAGTCCGCATTGAGCCCCTGGCCGGTTTCTATAAGCTCGAGCGCTTGAAGGGGAAGGCCCGTTCTGCAAAAGAGGCCGCCTGCGAAGCCATGAGGTGCTTACAGTGCGATCTGCGTCTCCGCATAAGGCCACCAAGGTTTTGGGCCGATTTCGCCCAAGGAGGACTCAAATGAAGGTCTGTGTCATATATTTCTCCCAAACGGGGAACACCAAGAAGATAGCAGAATCCATAGTGGAAGGCATAAGGGATACAGGGGCCGAATGTGACCTCTTATCCATAAAGGAGGCTTCTGGAACCTCCCTTGATGGGTACCAATTGGTTGGGATTGGGAGCCCGGTTTGGTGTGGAGCAGAGCCCCCAAACGTAAGGGAGTTCATCCTGAGACTTCCAGGGCAAAGGGGACGACACGCCTTTTGTTTTTGCAC
This sequence comes from uncultured Thermodesulfobacteriota bacterium, assembly GCA_964611295.1. Taxonomy (GTDB): domain Bacteria; phylum Desulfobacterota; class B13-G15; order B13-G15; family B13-G15; genus B73-G16. The sequence continues at coordinate 22,275 of CAZSWV010000003.1, forward strand.
CCACGGGGTCATGCCCGAGCATTACTTCCCCGTGGTCACAAGGAGGCTAAAGGGCAAGGGCTTTACGGTAATAGGCTTCAAGGGATGGTTCGGCAGCGTCCATTTCCAAATAGCGCCTTCGCCGTATTATACAGAAGGGCACCCAGACGAATTGGACCTAAGGGAAGCGCGGGAGTTCGGAAGGGAAATGGTCTACAAAAGCCGAAGGATAGCCAATGGCCATTCCGATTTAATACCACCCTTGCCCCCTTACCTATACACACCGCAACTTTGGGTATTAGCCGAGTTTTACAGGTATGGCCATAACCCCCATGGGCGTATAAGTTATGATCCAGAGAAGTGTAGGTATCCCCAGTGCAGGCTGTGCATGGAGAACTGCCCCATGGGTTATATTGACTTCTCTCAACAACCACGGAGGTTTGGCTCAAAGGGTACCGAATGCGATATGTGGCTTGGTTGCACCTTCTGCGAGATGATATGTCCAACGGGGGCCATTTACTGTGACTGGGAGGCCTTTCTTGAAGAGAGCAAGGAACTGCTTTCCGTCTTTGACTTCAATCCTCTCGAAGAGGCAGCAAGAAAGCTGGTCGAGGAAGGCCGTTTAAGGCTTTTGGTGAAATGGGAGGATGTAAGGTGGGATAGGCTTTATTTTATGGTCCACGACAAAAGGCCACGGTTCAAAATAGGAGGGACGAGATGAGACACCTTGAGACAGAGATCGCAGTTATAGGGGCAGGACCTGCGGGTCTGGCAGCAGCCATATCGGCTGCTGAGCGAGGCAGCCAAGTAGTGGTACTTGAAAAAGGGGCCACTACAGGCGGAACGGCAAACATGGGAATGGGCCTTTTCGCTGTAGAAAGTAGGATACAAAAGGAAAAGCAGATAGCCTTGACTAAGGAAGAAGCCTTTCGGCTTTTCATGGATTACACCCATTGGCGAACCGATGCGAAGCTCGTGAAGTCTTATATCGACAAGTCCCCTGAGACCATATCCTGGCTTGAGGCAATGGGGGTGGAGTTTTACGATGTAGCGGCCTATTTCCCTGGGGCCCACTTCACTTGGCACATAGTGAAGCCTGAAGGCGGAGGGAGACCCGGCCCCGGTTGTGCTGCCACCATGACTAAGCTCATGACCAAACGGGCACAAGCCTTGGGGGTCACGTTCTTCTTGCAGTGCCCAGCTAAAAAGCTCTTAGGATCTGAAGAGGGGATAGAGGGGGTCCTTGCTGAAGATAGGGCTGGCGAGGAACTTTATGTCAAAGCGAAAGCCGTAGTCATCGCCACAGGAGGATTCGGCGACAACCCCGAATGGATAAAGCGCTTCACCGGTTTCCAGTGGGGGGTCGACCTCTTCTCCTTTAGGATACCAGGGCTTAACGGAGATGGGATAAGGATGGCATGGGATGTTGGCGCCGCGCGTTCGGAAATGAACTTGGAGCTGATATACGGCACTCCTGGGCTAGATGAGTTCCCTACCCTAAGAGAGGTCTTCCGCCAACCCTTTGTCCTCATGCTGAACCTTCTCGGGGAACGTTTCATAAACGAGGAGATACTCCCCAACACCACCTTTACAGGCAATGCCGTAGCAAGGCAAAAGGAACGCTGTGCCTTCGCCGTACTGGATGACCACATATTGGAACGTTTGAAGAAAGGCCTTGAGGTCTTTTCCATGGTCTTTCCCGTGAAAGATGCCGCCTCTTTTGAGGATGAGTTTAAATCCGCCGTATCCAAGGGCGTAAAAGACCTCTTCATGGCCAATAACCTCCAGGAACTAGCAAGCCTCACCGGAATGGATGTAAAAGGGCTCCTTAGGACCTTTGAGGCTTACAATGCCTTTTGCGAGAGGGGAGTGGACAAAGAGCTTGGTAAAAGCCCTAAATACCTCTTCCCCCTTAAGGGACCGAGGTTCTTTGCAGCGAAGGTCTATCCGAGTGCATACGGCACATTAGGGGGGATAAAGATCAACCACCGGTGTGAGGTCCTCAACGAACAGTGGGGATCCATCCCTGGGCTTTACGCTGCTGGCACCGATGCCTGTTCCATCTATGGGGATAGCTACATGTTCTTATTGCCCGGCAACACCATGGGCTTTGCCGTCAACAGCGGACGAATTGCTGGCGAAAATGCCTCTTTTTACGTAAAGGGTTAAGGCCCTCTATCCTACCCAGGGGATCTCCAAGACTTGAAGGCACCGGGAAGGGCAGACTGCAACGCATATGGGCTCTTTCCCATCGCGGACCCTATGGAGGCATAGGTCACACATGGCCACTGTCCCGTCTGGCAAGAACTCGGGGGCCCCTATGGGACAAGCCTCTTTACATAGACCGCACCCTGTACAGATATCCCTGTCCACTTCAAGGACGCCTTCTTGGGTTTGGAATATGGCCCCAAGCGGACATGCCTCCTTACAAAGAGGGTGCGTACATTGCCTACACACCACAACTCTAAAGGACTGCCCCACCTTTCCATCTACAATAAAGGGGCCTCCTTCAAATACCCTTATGAAGGACGGTCCCTTGGGTTCGGCCTGGGGAGGGGAAGTGGGATAAGGGGGGAATTGGTGTTCCATCTTGCAGGCAACTGTACACGCGCGACATCCTATACATTTCCTTGGATCTACCTGGAGCTTAAGCCTCATCCTCAACCTCTGCCTTGGAGATGCGACATAACAAAGCCCTGAAGGTAGTAGACCCTATACATGGGTCATAAGGGGGGTCATTGCTAGTAAGTACATTGGCGTTGCTTATGAAAAGGCTCTGGACAGATGGGTCCTCTGGATAGTACCAGGAACTCTGAACCACAACGATCCTCGGATCCATTCCTGAGAAGAGCTTGGCCTTTTGCTTTATCCTACCCCTTGGGGTCTCAATCCACACCCAATCGCCCTCTTTTATGCCGTACTTGGAAGCTGTTTCGGGGTGGATCTGAACGACGGGATAAGGTTGGAGCTCCCTAAGCCATGGGTTTTCCCTGTACTGCGAATGGAAGTAATACGGGACACGCCCACCTGTAGTTAAGATCAAGGGGTAGACTCCGCTCAGGGAGCCATCAAGGGGGCTTTCGTTGGGTTCCTTATAATGGGGCAATGGATCATAGCCTAACTTTTCCAAAGTCGTAGAATAAAGCTCCACCTTCCCTGTTGGCGTGGGGAATCCTCCTCCTTTGCGCCAATATCCCCTTTCGTGCTTGTTGTAATGTACCTCCCCTGTTGTGGCCAATACGCCTACTTCTTTGAACTCCTCCCATCTGATTCCGGCTTTCCTCAGTTGGTAATCAAGCATTTCCTCTACGTCCTCAAAGGGCCAATAGATGGGGGCAAGCCGCTTACCCAATTCGAGGAATATCCTGTTGTCTGGCCAGGCCTCACCCGGAGGTTCTACAGCCTTGACTATTGCTGAAACGAAGAACCTAGGATGCATGTCGTATATGTCGTCGGTCTCAAGCCAGTGGGCAGCCGGTAAGACCAAGTCTGCAAAACGCGCCGAAGGCCCCATGTAAAGGTCCACAACCGAGATGAACTCCACCTCTGAAAGGGCCTGGAATACCTCCTTGGCGTTTGCGTAAGCCAGTACTGGATTGGTCCCCACAAGGTGCATCACTTTTACCTTCTTTTCGCCATAGAGGAGGTCTTTACAGACTGAGTCCCAATGACACATGGCAAAGGGGGGCATCGCCAGGAGTTTATGTTCGTTGGCCCCTATGGGCAGCTCCTCCGGCGCAGGCACCTCCAGGGCGAAGTCTTCCATAGGACCTGCCGGTGAAGGCACCCACTGGACCATACTGCCGGGCCTCTCGATGTTGCCCGTTATGGCCAAGATGCAAATTATGGCCCTTAGGGTCTGGATGGAATTATTGCTCGCCTCAAGGGCTTGACCTATTTGGATGCAGGCGGGACCCTCACATGCTATAGCCCTCGCCATGGCCTTGATCTTCTCTTCCGGCACCCAGGTGATGTGGCTGACCCACTTTAGGTCATATTGCCTGACCCTTTCCGCCAAGGCCTCAAAACCATAAGTCCATTTTTCCACAAACTCCCTGTCGTAGAGCTTTTCTTCTATTATGACCCTCAGGACCCCCAGGGCCAAGGCTGCATCTGTACCTGGCCTTATGGGGACCCAAAGGGTCGCTCTATGAGCCAAAGCAGTAGCCCTTGGGTCGACAAGGATGAAGTTTTGGGCCTTCTCCAAGGCCCTCAGGAACCAAACGCCCATTTCGCCATCGGCATTGCTGTATTCTAGTTGTTTTCCCCAATGGACGATGGTCTTTGGATGAACCCCACCCCATCCATGGTAGTCACAGAAAAGCCTCCCTCCCACTGTTAGGCCAAAGGCGGCCATCCTCGGTGCAAAACAGAAATGGGCAGGGAAAAGTACATTGGGCGTACCGATGGACCGGGCAAAACGTAAGGTATAACGGTTATACCCCCTGCCTGTACCCTGGCCCACAAGGACAGAACTGGGACCGTAACGCCTTTGAGCTTCCCTTATCTTGTCCGCAATAAGGTCAAGGGCTTCTTGCCAAGGGATTTCAACCCACTTGCCACTTCCCCTTTCACCGACCCTTTTTAAGGGTTTGGTCAACCTATTGGGGTTTACGGTCTCAAGGATGCTAGCGATGCCTTTGGGACACATGGTCCCAAAGGTTAGAGAGTCCTTCTCCCCCTCTATATGAGAGGCCTTCCCGTTTACCACGGTCACAAGGACCCTACACCCTCCGTGACAGCCTTTACACGTGGTCCTGACCTTCTTGACCATTTCCCCTTTAACGGAAAAGTTAACAACCTTTATGCCATTGATACTATGAAAAGGCCACCTTGGAAAGGACCTTTCACAGTTCGTAGCATTTTGCGAAAGGGGCTTGGAAATTTACGAGAACTCTGAAGGACCTTAAAGGCCCTAGGTCATCCTCCCGATGCCGAATTAAAGGCATAGCGCTTGCTAAGGGAAATCCCGTGGTGGATCCCTCAAAGCTGAAAATAGGGGTTGTAGGGGCTGGGCAGATGGGCCATGGGATAGCACAGGTCTTTGCCTGTGCTGGCTCAGGGGTGGTGATGGTGGACGTGGACATGGAGAGGTTGAAGAAGGCCCTTCGGCTTATAGAGGAAAACCTCGCCTTTTTGGCCGAAAAAGGGCTCTTCAGGGGAAGGCGCGAAGAGGTCCTCAGGAGGATTGAACCCTCCACGGCCCTTGATCCCCTGAAGGAGGCTGACTTAGTGGTTGAATCCGTCTATGAGGACCTCAAGTTAAAACAGGATCTCTTCTTCGAACTTGACCGTTTGTGTAGGCCTCAGACCGCCTTGGCCTCCAACACTTCGGTCATTAGCATCACTGAGATAGCTCAAAGGTGCCGAAGGAAGGAGAGGGTCCTTGGGACCCACTTTTGGAATCCTCCCTTCCTTGTACCCCTTGTGGAGGTTGTAAAGACAGAGCACACTTCGGAGGAGGTCTTCGACTTCGCTTACGAGGTGCTTTTGGCCGTAGGCAAAAGGCCCATAAAGTGCTTAAGGGATGTACCTGGATTCATAGCCAATAGGCTCCAGCATGCCCTTTGGCGCGAGGCAGTCTCTTTGGTGGAAAAGGGTATAGCCGATCCCGAGACGGTGGACGAGGCCATAAAGTTGAGCTTTGGCTTGAGGCTCCCCGTCCTGGGTCCTTTGGAGAACGCTGATATGGTTGGGCTGGACCTGGTATTGTCCATACACGATTACATCTTCAAGTATCTCGATGCTTCAAAGGAAGCCTCACCCCTTTTAAGGGAGAAGGTGGAAAAAGGCGAGCTAGGCTTTAAGTCCCAGAAGGGCTTCTACACATGGACCGAGCAAAAGGCAAAGCAGAAGAGGGAAGAACTCTTAGAACACTTGGTGAGATGGCATCTTTCGCAAAAAGGCCAAGGAGGTGAAGATGGAAAAGCTCATAATTAGCGCCGCTTTAACAGGGAACATCACCCTACCGACTCAGACCCCTTATTTACCAATAACCCCAGAAGAGATAGCCGAAGAAGCCAGAAGAGCGGCAGAGGCAGGGGCGGCCATAGTCCACATACATGCACGGGATCCCAAAACGGGAAGGCCTACTACAGACCCTGAAGTCTACAGGGAAATTGCGGTAAAGATCAAGGAAAGGACCGACGCCATAATATGCATAACCACTGGTGGTACCATGTACATGACCCCGGAGGAGAGGTTAAGGGTTGTCCCACTCCTGAAGCCTGAGCTCGCTACCTTTAACATGGGTTCCATCAACTTCTCCATCCATCCCATAGCCGATAGGTTCAAAGACGAGGAATGGAAGTACCCCTGGGAGAAGGAGTTTGCCGAAAGTACAAAGGACTTCATCTTCAGGAACACCTTCGGCGACATGGAAAAGTACTGTAAGACCATGTACGAAAACGGCACTGTACCTGAGTGTGAGGTCTACGATGTAGGACACCTCTACAACATGAACTTCCTAATAAGGAAGGGGTTGTTGAGGAAACCCATATGGATGCAGTTCGTGACTGGCGTCCTGGGGGGTATAGGTGCTGATCCTGAAAACGTCATCTTTTTAAAACAAAGGGCTGACAAGCTCATCGGCCCTGATAACTATCGCTGGTCTGTCATAGGGGTTGGGTACCCTGCAGAATTCCACCTCGCTGCCCTTGCTATAGTGATGGGGGGACATGTGAGGGTAGGTTTTGAGGACAACATCTACATAAGCAGCGGGGTACTGGCTAAGAGCAACGCCGAATTGGTGGAGAAGGTGGTAAGGCTTGCAAGGGAGTTGGGTAGGGATATCGCCTCGCCTGAGGAAGTGCGTAAGACCTTGGGCTTGAAAGGTAAGGACAAGGTGAACTTTTAGCCAAGAGGAGGTAAGAGGATGGGCGGGCTTTTTGACTTGACAGGGGAAGTGGCCATAGTGGTCGGAGGTTCTGGTGGCCTCGGGCAGGCTCAAGCGCTAGGACTTGCGGAAGCCGGGGCCCATGTGGTGGTAGCCGCTCGAAGGATGGAAAAACTCGAACCCGTAGTCGAGCAGATCAAGGCCATGGGCCGTAAGGGATTGGCCGTGAGCGTAGACGTGGTGGACGAAAGGTCTGTAGAGGCCATGGTGGAAAAGGTCCTTAAGGAATTCGGGAAAATCGACATCTTGGTGAATTCCCACGGGATTGCCATACGTAAACCTGCGGAGTCTTTCCCTATCGATGAATGGCGTCAGGTCATAGAGGTAAACGTAGTGGGGCTTTTCATATGTTGCCAAAAGGTGGGGCGTGTCATGATAGACCAGAGGAAGGGAAAGATAATCAATATGTCCTCGGTAAGGGGGAGGTACGGGCTTCCTGCCAACTATACCGCTTATTGTGCAAGTAAGGGAGCAGTGGACACCCTGACAAGGACCCTGGCTTGCGAGTGGGCAAAGTACAACGTCCTTGTCAACGCCATAGCGCCCACCATCGTGGAAACAGAGCTGACACGCCCTGCACTTTCGGATCCAAACTTCGCCCAAACTATGAAGGCGCGCATACCCCTTGGAAGATGGGCTATGCCGGATGACATAGTCGGCCTGACGGTCTTTTTGGCCTCAAGGGCCTCGGATTTCATCACCGGACAGGTCATCTATGTAGACGGTGGGGTCACTACCTGGTGAAAAAAACTTAGGAGGTGAGCAGATGGGCAGGGAAGTCCTTGTAGACTTAAGCCACCCCTTTGGGGCTGGATGTCCCCTTTGGCCCTATTTTGAAGACGTGAAGATAGAGAGGATGCACTATTTCGCTAAATCAGGGGTCCTCTCCCAGAAGATAACCACAGTCATGCACTGTACCACCCATATGGACGCCCCAGCACATGTATTTGAGGGTGGGAGGTATATCCACGAAATACCCCTCGATTCTTGCTACGGGGACGCAGTGGTTTGGGACATACCAAAGGGAAAATGGGAGCTCATAACAGCCAAGGACTTGGAGGAAGCCAACCGTAAATTGCCCATCAAGCCAGGCGATATCGTGATCATACATACGGGATGGCACCATTATTGGGGCGACACGACCATGTATTTCTGTTACTCCCCTGGACTCGGCCGGGAGGCAGGAGAATGGTTCGTGGATCATAAGGTGAAGGCCGTCGGGATAGACAACCAAGCCCTTGACCACCCCTTACACACCGCCATAGGTCCCCATGGGCCTGGCCCTTTACGTCCCGACATATGTGAGGAATACAAACGGCTGACAGGAAGGGACGTCTTGGAGGATTTCCCTGAATGGGAACCTTGCCATAACATCATCCTGCGTGCAGGAATCGTAGGTTGGGAAAACGTAGGAGGCGACATAGACAAGGTGGTCGGTAAGAGATGTAAGATCATAGGTTTCCCCATAAGGTGGTACAGGGGAGATGGCTCCATTGTCAGGCTTGTAGCCATCATAGACGAGGAAGAACTCAACGACGCACCTGATTTCACCTATAAGTACGGGACCCTCTAAGCCCTCATGGGGATAAAGAGGTCCTCCTGAAGGAACGTTCGGGTGGCCTCTTTATCCCCAATTTCTTCATCCTGGCCCGTAGGGTAGATTCCTTCAGCCCTAAGATCTCGGCAGCTCCTCCCTTGCCGCTTACGCGCCAATTGGTGCTCTCCAAAACCTTCAAGATATGTGCCCTTTCCACCTCCTCTAGGCTTTGAGAAAGGGGCTCTGGAGGCAAAGGCGGCTTTTGCGGTTCAAGGTCCTCGATCACAAGGTAAGGGCCATCGGAGATGATCATAGCCCTTTCGATGACGTTTCGGAGTTCCCTTACGTTCCCAGGCCAGTGATACTCCATGAGCTTCTTTAGGGTCTGCTCAGGAACGCGAACGTCCCTTTTGCCCATACCTTGGCCTATCCTTTTGACGAAGTACTCCACAAGCAGGGGGATATCCTCCCTTCTGTCCCTCAAAGGGGGTATGTAGATGGGAAAGACGCTCAGGCGGTAATAGAGGTCTTGACGGAACCGCTTCTCCCTTACCAATTGCAAAAGGTCTTGGTTTGTAGCAGCTATGACCCTGACGTCTACTGTAACCGTTTTTGAACTCCCTACCCTTTCAAATTGCTTGTACTCCAATACCCGTAAGAGCTTCGCTTGAAGCTCCAAGGGGAGTTCGGATACCTCGTCCAAAAAGAGGGTAGAACCGTCAGCGGCCTCGAATCGACCGACCCTCGACCTCACAGCCCCTGTATATGCCCCTTTTTCCACGCCGAAAAGCTCTGCCTCTATTAGGGTCGGAGGCAAGGCCGCACAGTTCACCGTGACCATAGGTCTGTCCCTTCTCGGGCTCATGTTGTGTATGAGACGTGCAAGGAGCTCTTTCCCTGTACCAGTTTCGCCAATTATCAGGACACAGGTGTCTTCTTTGGCCACTTTCTCAGCCAGTTGTAAAACCCGCCTTATCGCCTCGCTTTGGCCGATGAACTCAAGCCTTCCAAAACGCGCTTCGATCTCCTGCCTCAGGTATATGTTTTCGTTCTCCAAACGTTCCTTTAAGGCCTTTATCTCTGCATAGGCCTGACGCAATTTCTCCTCAGCCTCTTTCCTAGCCGTTATGTCCCTAGTTATGGACAACAAGAGGCTCTGCCCCTCAAAATCAACCCTTCCCAGGGTCACCTCTACAGGGAAGGTGGAACCATCCTTCCTCCTATGGACCCCTTCAAAGGTGATGTATTCGCCTGGCCTCAACTTATGCCAAAAGCGGTCTTTATGCCTTTTGGACCTTACCTCTATGTCGATATCGCTTATGTTCATGCGCAGGAGTTCTTCCCTACTGTAACCTAAGGTCTCACAAGCCCTGCGGTTTACCTCAAGGATTTGTCCTTCGTAGTCATGCACAAAGAAGGCATCCCCTGCTTGTTCTATCAACATCCGAAGCTGTAACTCGTTTTTTTGAAGCTTCAAGTTCGCATCTTTTTTGTCGGTTATGTCGGCTATGAACCCCTCTATAAAGGGGTTTTCATCTGAAACCCTTCGGGCATGTAAACAGATCCAAAGGGGATCGCCACTGACCCTTTTGGAGCGCAACTCTTTGGAAAGGACCTCCCCGCGATCCTTGAGTTCCTCAAGAAGCGAAAGGAATCCCCCTTCAGATAACAATTGGGACATATGGGTTACTTCTGAGAGCATGGCTTGGCGGTCTTTGTAGCCGAAGATACGGGCCATCGTGTTGTTCACGTACCTTATAGAACCGTCTTCAGTGGAAAGGAAAATTCCTATAGGAGCTTCGTTTATCAGGTCATCCCAAAGGGAGAGAAAGCGAGCGCTGAGGACCTTTTGCATTACAACACTATTATATGTTTGCCCTTTCCCCAAGGGCAAGGCAGCCCGGAGGGCCTGGCTTTACTAGGCCTCTGGGGCAGTTATAAAATTTCCCTCGACATGGCTGGAGAAAAGCGTCTCAAAAAGACCCGAAACATAGGGTTCATGGCGCATATTGACGCTGGTAAGACCACTGTTACCGAGCGGGTCCTCTACTATACAGGCAAAATCCACCGCATGGGGGAAGTGGACGAAGGGACAGCTACTATGGATTGGATGCCCCAGGAGCAGGAGAGGGGCATTACCATTACTTCAGCTGTAACAACCTGTTATTGGCGCGACCACATAATACAAATCATCGACACCCCTGGTCATGTGGACTTCACCATCGAAGTGGAACGCGCCTTGAGGGTCTTGGACGGGGCCATCGTTATATTTTCCGCTGTGGAAGGGGTCGAACCCCAATCTGAGACCGTATGGCACCAAGCATCGCGTTACCGTGTACCTAGGATTGCCTTTGTAAACAAGATGGACCGTGTAGGGGCCGATTTCTTTGAGACCGTGAACCAGATGAGGGAAAAGTTGGGGGCTAATCCTTTGATCGTACAGATCCCTTGGGGGACAGAGGCCGAATTTGTGGGCGTCATCGACCTCATAAAGATGAAAGGGATCTTTTGGGAGGACGAATTAGGGGAAAGACCTGTGGAAACCGAAATACCCCAAGAACTCATGCCCTTAGCTGAACGCTTCAGAGAAAAGATGCTCGAACAGGTGGCCGAGACCGATGAACTGTTGCTGGAAAAATACCTTGACGGACAGCCTATAACCGAAAGGGAGTTAAAGGAAGCCATAAGGAAGGCCACCATTGCCCTCAAATTACAGCCTACTTTATGTGGGTCGGCCCTTAAGAACAAGGGCATCCAGCCCCTGCTTGACGCCATAGTGGACTATTTGCCTTCACCTTTGGACATACCACCTATCAAAGGCTTAAACCCAAGGACCCAAAAAGAGGAGGAAAGGCCAAGCGATGAGGCAGCGCCCTTGTGTGCCCTGGCCTTCAAGGTGATGATGGACCAAGGGAGAAAGCTTACCTATCTGCGGGTTTATTCCGGTGTAATGCACGAAGGCCAGGAAGTCTACAACGCCACTTTGGGCAAAAAGGAACGCATTGCCCGTATCTTTGAAATGCATGCCAATTACAAAAAGAGACTTGAGGTGGCCAGGGCTGGGGAAATCGTAGCCGTAGCTGGTCTAAAGGACACCCTTACAGGGCACACGCTCTGTGACGAATCCCATCCCATCTTACTTGAACCCATACAGGGCTATGAACCCGTCATTTCAGTGGCTGTCGAACCGAAAACAAGCCAAGACCAGGATAAGTTGTCCATGGCCTTGGAGAAGATCATGGAGGAAGACCCTACCTTCAAGGTCAAGTATGACGAGGAAACCGGTCAGACCGTAATATCTGGGATGGGCGAACTACACCTGGACGTCATAATCAGGAGACTCAAGGACGAGTATGGCCTTGAGGTCAACGTGGGCAAACCTCAAGTGGTCTACCGCGAGACCATATCCCAAGGGGCAGAAGTCAAGGTCCAATTCTCCCGTCTTATAGAAGGGGCCCAAAGGTTTGCAGAGGTCACATTAGAGCTGATCCCAAACGAAAGGGGCAAGGGAGTGGAATTCATCCCCTTACTACCCGAAGGATTACCTGAGGAACACCTAAAGTCCATAGAGGAAGGGGTAAGGGAGGCCACTACCATAGGGGTCCTCGGCTATCCCTTGACGGACGTGAAAGTCCTTCTGAAGGAAGTCTCTTACAGCAAGGACGAATGGGCACCGTTGGTGCTTAAGGCGGCGCTTTCCCAAGCCATCCAAGAGGCCTCCGAGAAGGCCAAACCCATCCTTCTTGAACCCATAATGGAACTTAACGTCGTAGTCCCCCTTGAGTTCATGGGAGAGGTCATAGGGGACCTTCAAGCACGTAAGGGGCAAATAGAGGGCATAACCACTAAAGGGAAGATAGCCATAATCCGCGCGCTTGTCCCCCTCACGCGCCTTTTCGGGTATTCGACGGATTTAAGGTCCCTCACCCAGGGAAGAGGTAGCTTTTCGGCGAGGTTTTTGCGTTATGACAAGTTCCAATAAAGGCCCTAGGTTGGAGAAACTCTTGAAGGCCCTAAGGGAAGAAAAAGGATTCGTCTCAGGGGAGAGATTAGGGGAAAAACTCGGCCTAACTAGGGCTTCCATATGGAAAATGGTAAAAAAGCTCAAGGAAAAAGGATATACCATAGCCTCAAAGCCCAAAATGGGATATGCCTTACTAAGGGAACCAGAAGCCTTAAACGAGTTGGCCATAAGAGAGGGACTTAGTTGTACGTTCTTTGGCAAAAAAGTCCACATCGCCCAGGAAGTGAACTCCACGAACACTTGGGCCTTTGAGGAAGCCTTAAAAGGGGCTGAAGAGGGGGAAGTGTTTTTAGCCGAAGCACAGACCCATGGAAAAGGACGCCTGGGTAGGGTGTGGTTCTCCCCTCCCCATAGGAACATCTATATGTCCCTGATACTCAGGCCTAAACTTCCACCTCGAAAGGTACCTTTATTGGGGCTATTAGCCTCTCTGGCAGTAGCCGAGGTGTTGAAGCACAGTTACGGGTTAAACCCCTTTCTTAAGTGGCCAAATGACGTCTTGGTGAAGGGGAAGAAGATCTGCGGGATATTGGCCGAGGCCTACGGGGAGGCAGAAATGACCTCCTTTGTGGTGTTGGGAATAGGTATAAACGTAAACGTCAAGAGGATGGACCTGCCAGCCGAGCTTCAAGAAATTGCCACATCTCTCGCTGAGGAATTGGGGCATGAGGTCTCACGCAACGAATTGGTAAAAAAGGTGCTTGAGGCCTTTGAACCCCTTTACCTTGATCTGGGCCTTGGGAAAGAAAAGGAGCTCCTTGACCGCTATAAGGCTTATTTTCACATGGAAGGTTCTGAGGTTTTGGTAGAGGAGTTTGGACATGTCATAGAAGGGGTGGTTGAGGGCCTTGATGAGGAAGGAGCCCTCATCTTAAGGACCCTCCAAGGCCCAAAGAAGGTCTTCGCTGGGGATGTGAGGGTAAAAAAGTGGGCAAACTCCTGGTGATAGACATAGGGAACACCAATACCGTTATAGGCATCTTCGATGGAGAAGAATTAGTCTGTCATTGGAGGATAGCGACTTTAGTGGAAAGGACCGTGGATGAAGTGTCCGTGTTGCTTAAAGAACTCCTCTTACTTGAGGCCATAAGGTCAAAGGAGGTGGAAGGGGTTTCTATCTCAAGCGTTGTGCCCCCTCTTACGCCCATCTTCGAGGAGGCTTCAAGGAAGTTGTTTGGGGTAAAACCCCTTATAGTGGGCCCTGGGGTGAAAACAGGTATGCCCATCCTTTATGAAAACCCCCATGAAGTTGGAGCAGACCGTATAGTGAACGCAGTAGCTGCTTACGAACAGTACCGAAGGGAGCTCATAGTCGTCGACTTCGGTACAGCTACGACCTTTGACTACGTCACCGCCAAGGGCGAATACCTTGGAGGAGCCATAGCCCCAGGGATAGGGGTATCCCTAGAAGCCCTATTCCAGAGGACGTCGAAATTACCACGCGTAGAGTTCTCTAAACCCAAAGGGGTAATAGGTAGGAACACCGTCTGGAGCATCCAATCTGGGGTCTTTTACGGATACGTAGGACTTGTCGAGGCCCTGGTTAGGAGAATGGCACAGGAGAGGCAAAGTCGGCCCTTGGTGATCGCCACCGGCGGCTACGCACCCCTCATCGCCCCGGAGACCAAGGCCATAGACGTAGTGGATGAGTTCCTCACCCTTAAAGGGCTTAGGATCATTTATGAGAGGAACCTCAAGCGATGAAAGCTCAAAGACGACTACTCCAGCTTTCTATAAACCTCTTAAGGGAACGATCGTAGGTCTTTTCCACCTCTGGTGGGAAAAGACACCCGGGCAATTGGCGTTTGGACCAGTGATAACTAAGGCACTCACAACACTTTCCTTTCCTAGGGCATGGTTCATAAGTACACGTACAGGCCTTCAGGTTGTTTTCCAGCTTACACTCCATAGGGCAACCTCCTTAAGGACTTGCGGGTCGCTGTCTATTTAGCACAACCCAAGGAATAGGGCAAACGATGCCTTTGCTTCAACCCCTTTTAAGAGCCCTCAAGGAGAACTTTTGGTGTCAAAGGCAGCCGTCTGATCCTCTTGCCTATGGCATCGAAAACCGCATTGGCAATGGCTGGGGCAGTAGGTGTAACCCCGGGTTCGCCAATGCCCCCTATGTTTTCTTTACCGCTCTCTATTATCTTCACCTCTATTTCAGGAACCTCACTCATCCTTATGACCTTGTAATCATCGAAGTTGGATGACTTAACGCCTCCTGATTCAAAAAGGACTTCTTCCTTAAGCGCAGTGCTAACCCCTAATGTGATGGCACCTTCCATCTGGGCCACTACCGTATCTGGGTTTACACATATACCACAGTCGACAGCACAAAAGACCTTGTCCACCCTTATGTTGCCCGAACTTTCATCTACGGTCACCTCAGCCACCTGCGCCACATAAGTGCCGAAACACGTATGGAAGGCTATGCCACGACCCCTGCCTCTCCCTAGAGGTTTACCCCACCCGGACATCTCCGCAACCGTTTCCAATACCTTAACTGCGCGGGGCTTATTCCTCAATAGATGCATGCGAAACTCCAAAGGGTCCTTACCCACAAAACGAGCCAGTTCATCTATAAAGCATTCCACCACAAAGGCATTCGGGGCATTTTGAACGGATCTCCACGGGGCAGCAGGGATGGGTAGTTCTGAAAGGTATTGCTCAACGTAAAAGTTCGGAAATTCATAAGCGGTAGTGGAATAAACCGGCGGGGGAGGAGAGTCGACGATCCCCCATAGGCAGAAGTAATCGACACCGTCCTTTATCCACGCGGGGTTGTAAAACTTCAAAATGGAAGTACAGACCACTTTGTGATGCCAAGCAATGACCTTCCCTTCCTTATCAAGCCCTGCCTTGATCCTTTGGCATGTCGCCGCCCTGAAACGGTCGCATTTAATGTCATCCTCACGTGTCCACACGAGCTTTACAGGGCCGTCCACTTGTTTTGCAATCTCACATGCCTCCATCACAAAATCGGCCTGTGAACGCCTCCCAAGGCCACACCCCAAAAAGGTGGTATGAACGTGGACCTTTTCTGGAGGCAAACCCGTGATCCTCGAAGCCACAAGCCTTGTCAGCGTCTGGGCTTGTGTGGGAACCCATATGTCGCACCTGTCCTTTTGGACATAAACCGTGCAGTTCATAGGTTCCATTGTGACGTGGGCCACATGTGGCACGTAGTAAACAGCCTCGTAGACCTTGTCGGCTGCTGAAAGGGCCTTTTGCACATCCCCTACATGTTTGGCTACGGCCCCAGGTTTATCCAAACACTCTAAGAAGTACTTTTCGATATATTGGCTATCCATGTATGGATGAGATCCCCTGTCCCATTTAACCTTTAAAGCTTCCCTCCCCTTGTAAGCAGAAAAGAAAGAATCCGCAACCACAGCGATCCCTTGTGGTATACGGACCACCTTCCTTACGCCCTTGACGGCCAAAGCGGCCTGTTCATCGTAAGAGAGAGGTTTTGCATTATATGAAGGCGGATGCGCAACCACGGCGTAAAGCATGCCGGGTACTTCTACGTCCATGCCAAAAATTGCTTTACCCTCTATCTTTTGAGGTATATCAAGACGTTTCATGGGCTTGCCGATGTACCTGAATTCCCTCTCTGCCTTGAGGGGGACCTCTGCCGGGACCGGTAATTGAGAAGCCACCCCTACTAACTTCCCGTAACTTATCTTCTTGTTTGACCGTGTGTGCCTAACCGTACCCAATTGGGCCACACACTCCTGCTCAGGGACTTTCCACAACTGGGCAGCTGCCTTCACAAAGAGGACCCTTCCTACAGCACCAGCCTTCCTCAAGGGTTCGAAAAACCCCCTTACGCTCGCACTTGCAACTGTAACCTGCGCACCAAGCAGGGGATTTTTAAAGGCATCGTCAGCCCCTACTTGTTTGACAACCACTCGCTTCCAGTCTACTTCAAGCTCATCCGCTATTATCATGGCCAAGGCCGTCATGGAACCTTGCCCCATCTCTGAATTGCCGAAGTAAATGAAGACGCTGTCATCTGGAAGGACCTCGTACCAAACAGTGGGTTTAAAGGCCCTGAGGGCCTCCTTGTCAGTAGAGGCATTTACCACTTTCACACCCAAAGGGGTAATGGAGGCTGCGATGACCAGACCGGCTGTTTTCAAAAATTCGCGCCTTGACATCTTGAGCTCATTCATCCTTTAACCTCCTTCTTCATGAGTTCAATGGCTAGCCTTACCGCCTTCTTTATCCGCGGATAGGTCCCACACCTACAAATCACGTCATCGAGTTGCCGTATGACCTCTTCATGGTTTGGCAAAGGCCTCTTGGACAAAAGGTATGCCACCTGCATGATTATCCCCGGCTGACAATACCCACATTGGGGAACTTGCTCTATCAACCAAGCCCTTTTTACAGGATGGTCCGCAGGAAGCCCTTCTATCGTCACCACTTCCTTACCTTCAACTTCCCCCACAGGAAGCACACAAGACCTCTGCGCCGCCCCGTCCACGTGAACCGTACAAGCACCACATTCCCCTACCCCACATGCATACTTGGTACCCGTAAGTTTCAAATGATCCCTTAAAACCCACAAAAGGGGCGTATCAGGAGAAACATCCACTTTATATACCTTACCGTTCACCTTTAACCTCAACATCTAAGCCCTCCACATAGTGGTGACTTAATTCTGTTTTATAAAATTAAATTTGTCAATGGCCTTAAAGATGAAAGCCATGGCGTTGTCTTTTTATAGTGGCAAATTCTATTAAAGTTCGCTTTCTAAGGTGCGAATGGCGCGGAGAGGTAAAACCACGTATGCGTGGTCTTTTGGCCTAAGGCCTAAGTGGTTATAAGTTTCCTCTTCCATTTCCACCAAGATCCTCTTTGGGCCTACGGTTAGTTCTACCCTTACGAAAGGAGGGTCGTGTTCTACCTTTTCCACGGCTCCCATAAGCCGATTGACGTTAGGTCCGGGAGGAGGGTCTTTTGAGAGGTGCACATTCCATGGTAGAAAGGAAATCCTCGTTATCTTCTTCCCTGTATAGGGGACCAAGAGCAATAACCCCCCTACGTCCACCTGTGCAAGACCGGAGTCCAGAGGCGTAAAGGAACGGCATTCGAAGACGTTTGGCCCTCCGAAATAGCGGGAAACTAGGTCGTTGGAGGGCTTGAACATGAGCTCTTCGGGTATACCTACTTGTTGTATCTTGCCTTCGGCCATCAAGGCCACGCGGTCCCCCATCTCGAAGGCCTCGGTAACATTATGTGTCACAAATATGGTGGTTATTTTGAGGGAACGCTGTAGCCTCTTGAATTCCGTCCTCAGGTATTTTGAGGTCCGAAGGTCAAGCTTAGAAAAGGGCTCATCTAGAAGGAGCACCCTTGGCCACGGTGCCAAGGTCCTGCCCAAGGCCACCCTTTGGGCCTCACCACCGCTTAGGTCTTTTGGGTATCTGCCCCTCAAATGGGAGATCCTGAGGAGTTCCAACACCTCCTCTACCCTCTGCTCAAGGGCCTGCCCCTTTAGCCCTTTTGCCTTAAGGCCAAAAGCGACGTTTTCCCAAACGGTCATGTGTGGAAACAGGGCCAAGCCTTGGAAAAGGTAACCCACTTGACGTCTTTCAGGCGGCAAGTGGTCAATTGGATTTTGGCCTATCTTCACCTTCCCCTTATAGGGTACAAGGCCGGCTATGGCGTTAAGGAGGGTGGTCTTCCCTGCCCCTGTAGGACCTACAAGGGCAACTACCTCTCCTTCCCCCACCGTTAAATCGACCCCTTTTAGGGCGAAGTTCTCAAGGCCCTCGACCCTTACCTCCACCTGGTAAACCTCCGTTCAAGCCAAAGGAAGGACCTCTCGAAGGCAAAACACAGAAAGCTCAACACCCCTAAGCACACCAATATGACGTCCACCCTCATCAAGCTTTCGGCCTTCCACATGAGGGCTCCAATCCCGGTGGGTATGGCTATCATCTCAGCTGCAAGTAGCACTCTCCAAGCCATACCGGCTTCAAGTCTCAAGCCCGTCAAGATCTGGGGCAGGGCCAAGGGAAGGAGCACCTCCTTTAGCGTCCTCAAGGGGGATGCCCCTAGGACTTTGGAAGCGTAAAGGAGCTCTCTAGGCACACCCCTTATACCTGTCAAGGTGTTGTAAAGGACCGGGAACATGGAACAGATGAAGATCAAAGCCACAGAGAGCCCCTCCCCTGGTCCTAACCATATAAGTAAAAGGGGAAGCCACCCCAAAGAGGGTATGGGGTAAAGGAGGGAAAAGATGGGGGAAAGCCACCGGTCCAATGTCTCCTTTAGCCCCATAAGCACGCCGAAGGCAAAGCCCACTGAAGCCCCAAGTGAAAGCCCGATCAAAACCCTCAGGGAGCTTTTAACCAACGCCCACAGGAACTCCTTCCCTTTCAGAAGCCATAAAAAGGTCCAAAGGAGGTCTGAAGGCGGAGGCAAAAGGATTGCCTCCTTTAGGCCTACCCTTGAGGCAACCTCCCAGGCGGAAAAGGCCACAATTACCGGTATAAAGGCGTTAGGGGCCTTTAACCTCCTCATGGCCTCCAAAGGACCTCTTTGGGGTCTATGGATTTAGAAACGTAGCCATAACGCAAGAGCAATTCCAAGGTCCATTTGACGTCTTCTTCTGTAAGGGTGGAATCGAAGGCCATCCTCGAAAAGGCCCGGAGGAAAACCCCTTCGTTTGGTTTAGGTAAAGGCATTTCCCCTCCTATATCCACCGGGAGGTTCATGGCAAAATGACGCGAAAGGATCCTTGCCCCCTCTTCAGGGTGATCCCTAAGCCACCTGGTAGCGCGCTCAGTGATTTCTTTAAGCTTTAAGGCCGAAGCCGCAGGAAGCCCCTCGGTCACCACCAGGACGCTCCCGGGCATTTTAGGAAATACGTCGCTTGCGGAAAGCAATACCTTGAAACCCATCTGTTCGGCCAGACTTACCCAGTGCTCGGGCAAAAAAGCAGCCCCGATCTGTCCTCGTGAAAGGGCCAAGACCGTCAAAAAGGGGTTCATCCGTAAAACCTCTTCCTTTCTGTGTCCCTGAAGGCCTCCGTAGCGTTCGTAAACCCCTTTCATAAAAAGGTCCACTGTCGTCCCCTCCCTCAGACAGCCAACCTTAACCTTGGAGAGATCCTCTACGGCCTTCACCTTTGAAGGATCGACCACAAGTCCATAGCCGTACCTATGGGTTAGCGTAAGACACCTGAGGGGCACATTGGCGTTACAAAAGGCCAAAAGTGCAGGGGCAAGGCACATATAGGCCACTTCGATCTTCTTCCTCTGTAAGGCAGCTGCAAGGGCCGTACCGGTCAGAAAGGCCTCATAGGATTCGACCTCTATCGCAGCCTCTTGAAACCAACCCTTTTCAAGGGCAACCCAAAAGGGTGCAGAATGGGCGTTATACTCCACCGCAAAACGGAAAGGCCAGCAGGCCGTTTTATACCCCAGTATCAAACACCCTATGAAGGACAAAGACAAGAAGAACTTCTTTGAAAAGACCATCTGACCTCCTCCTTTCCTTATAAACCTCCAAGAACCTTTTCCATTCTATCACGGTATGTTATTTTTGTTAGGCGAAAAAGGGAAAGGAGGGGCGGCATGGAGGTAAAGTGGTTGGGGCATGCGGCCTTTTTGATAAAGGGAAGCGATGGTTTTAGGGTCATCACTGATCCCTATAAACCCGGGGCTTACGGAGGGGGAATAGCTTATGGGGCCATTAAAGAAGAAGCGGATGTCGTGACCGTCAGCCACGATCACGAAGATCACAATTGGGTTTCAGACATTAAGGGCTCACCGGTCGTCCTAAAAGGGGCTGGGGTCCACGAGGTACGTGGCAGGACCTTCAAGGGCATAGCTACCTTTCACGACCCATCAGGGGGAAAGGAAAGGGGTAAAAACACGGTCTTCTGTTTCACAGTGGATGGCATAAGGATATGCCATCTGGGTGACCTAGGACATGTACTTTCGGACGATCACCTGAGGGAAATAGGGGAAGTTGATCTCTTGCTTATTCCTGTAGGTGGGTATTACACCATAGATGCGAAAGAGGCCACACAGGTCCTTTCACAGATAAGGCCTAAGAAGGCCATACCCATGCATTTCAAAACCCCTAAGTGTGGTTTCCCCATCTCCCCTGTTGAGGATTTCTTAAAGGATAAGGAACGCGTACAGAGGGTGGGGTCAAGTGTTATCTCCCTTGGACCAGAGGACTTCAAAGGGGAAGGTCCAGAGATCATAGTGTTAGAACCCGGCCTCTAGACGGAGATGGCTGAAGGCATCAGGCTCCTCTTTTCCCGCGAGGAGATACAGGAGGCTGTAAGGCGCCTTGGGGAAGAAATATCGCGCGACTACAGGGATAAGTCCCTCTTAATGATCGGGGTTTTGAAAGGGGCTTTCGTATTTTTGGCTGACTTGGTAAGGGTTTTGTCCATCCCTGTACAGGTGGATTTCGTCAGGCTTTCTAGTTACGGTCACAGGACTGAAACCTCAGGTGATATAAAGATGACCAAGGGGCTTGAATGTGATCCGAGGGACAAGGATGTCCTCATCGTGGAAGACATAGTGGATACGGGCCTTAGTTTGAAGTTCCTGATAGAGGAGCTTTTGGCCCGCGGTCCTAAAAGCGTCAAGGTCTGTGCCCTTTTGGACAAAAGGCAGAGGCGAAAGGTGGACGTCCCCTTACATTACGTGGGCTTTGTGGTAGACAAAGGGTTTGTAGTGGGTTACGGTATAGACTACAACGAGCGCTACAGGGAGCTTCCCGATATCTATGTCCTTGAAGAGGCCCCTTGAACTGTTTTTACCCCTTCTGGCACTGGTCCTTTCCTGTATGCCCGAAAAAAGGGTCTTTTACCCTCCGCTTTCCGAACAACAGTTAAAGGAAGTCCTTTTTGCTTCAAACAAGGCATATGGAGAAGGTAAAGCGACAGAAGTCGTTTCGATGCTTGAACCTTTGATCGATCGCTTCCCTCAAGGCCCTCTTAAAAAGGAGGCCCTAAAGCTCTTGGCCTTTTCCTATTTCAGCCTGAAGCGATATGAGAAATCCTCTCTTTACTTCCAGGAGCTACTGGGGTCCTTTCCTGAATCGGGTAGGGATAAGTCCATAACCCTCCAGGCCATCAGGTCCTTTGAAAAAGCAGGCGAAACCCATAAGATCCCTCCCCTTGCCGAAGGCCTCTTGAAAACGCCCTTGTCCTCGGAGGAAAAAAAGGAAGTCCTAAAGATCCTCGCCAAGTCTCTGGGCCGTATCAACCCCGTTAAGGCCCTCAAGAACTACGAGCTGCTCCAAAAGGAAGGGGTATCGGAAGCGCGGCAAGAGGCTTTCTCTCTCATAGAGGAATGTAGTAGGGAACAGCTCATAGAAGTAGAAAAGGCCTTTTCAAATCATCCCTATGGGGTCTTGGCAAGGATTACCCTTGCCCGATTGCACTTAAAAGAGGGACAACCGGCAAAGGCCTTCTTCGCTTTGGAAACCCTAAGGGACAAGGCCAAAGAAAAAGGGGTGCTCAACCAATGGCAAAAGGCCTGGAACGACGTAAGGACAGAGGTGAAGTCACAGGTGTTGAGGGTGCGTATGTTTCCAGATGGGAAAAGGGGGCTAGATTTCTTGAAAGGGGCCTTTTTGGCAGGTGGGGTTTTCGGAGAAAGGGTACCGTGGAAGATGCGGCTTAAGTTCGAAAGGTCACCTGAGGATACATCAGGTACCCTCCTTTTCGGCGTTTACGGCTTTGAGAAAGGGATAAAGGGTCTCCTTGAACTAGCCAAAAGGGAAGGACTTACCGAGTTAGCGCTAATTGGCCCTGGAGGAGAACGTTTGAAGGAAGTGGTTTCCAAGGCAGCAAAGGCCCAAGGGCTTGAGGTTTTACGTCTTGGGCCCGATGACAAGGATAAAAAGGAAAAGGCCAAGGGTTTGCTTTTGGTGGGCGAGGAAAAGGACATCTGTTCTGTCCTCGCCCAAGGCGAGGGAAAGGGGCCTAAGGTCTTCGTCTTATTGCCCAAGGATCCTTCGGGGCTTCTTAGGGTTTGCGGTCGATATATGGAAGGGGCCTTTTTGGCCTGTCCTTTTTGGGAAAGTAGCACAAGGGATGGGGTAAGGGAATTCGTCCAGGGGTATCGTTCCGTATATGGCGAATCCCCATCTTTCCAAGCGGCCCTGGGGTATTTCGAGGTCATCAAGGCCCTTGATCCTAGCTTTCGGTCCCCTTTGGAGGATCCCTTCCTGCTGAAGGTCACCCGTGGATCTGCCCTCGAGCTACGTTGATAAGCTAAAGGCCCTTCAACGACAATTGGCCTCAAAGGTGAGGCTTGAACCCTTCAGCGGACCGTTGGGTTTCATCGGCGGGGCCGATGTGGCCTATGTGGGTCCGTGGGCCATCGGTGTGGTCGTGGTAATGCGGTGGCCAGATCTCCAATTAATAGACATGGGAAGGGCTGTTGAGCTTGTATCCTTTCCCTATGTGCCCGGCTTCCTCTCCTTCAGGGAGGTATCTGTTCTGGTGGAGGCCTACTATGCGACAGTTAAGCGGCCCGAGTTGCTCCTTGTCGACGGACAGGGGATAGCCCACCCTCGTGGGATAGGCTTGGCGAGCCATTTGGGGGTGATGCTTGGGATCAGGACAATAGGTTGCGCTAAGGAGGTCCTCATAGGAAAGGCAAACCCTCCTGGGAGAAAAAGGGGGGCTTATTCCCCACTAGTCTTTGAAGGGAAGACCATCGGTGTGCTTTTGAGGACAAAGGAGAGTGTGAAACCTATATGCGTTTCACCTGGCCATAGGATAGACCTTTGGGGATCCATTAGGTGGACCTTGGAAAGCACAAGGGGGGCAAGGTTGCCCGAACCCATCAGAATGGCTCATCAGCTTGCTCAGATGTCGAAAGCCCTTTTTCTGAAGGCAGAAGCCCCAGGCCCAGTAGGACCCCGCAGACGATAAAGGCTGCAGCCAGCAAGAAGGTCTTCCTGAAACCGAAGACATCGGAAAGCATGCCGCCGGTCACCGGACCTATGATCCACCCCAAATTCCAAGCGGTGTTATAAACCCCAAGGGCCGCTCCTCTTTTTTCCTGCGGCACAAGGTCCGCCACCAAGGCGTTTGCAGACGTCCCCATTGCACCCCAAGCGGTCCCTTCAAGCAACATCACTAAGAACATGTGCTCCGCTTTGGCCACGAAGGCAAAGCCACTAAAAACCAACACAAAGGCAGACATGGCCCCCAAAAGCACGGGTTTCCTTCCTATGCGGTCGGCCAACCTCCCAAACAAAGGCGAAGCTATAGCACCAGCCAAAGCCCCTACTGTATAAAGGAGACCTATCTGGCTCTTCTTGAATCCAAGATCGGCCATGTAAAGGGAGAGAATTGTGTAAACGATCCCAGAACAGACAAGTAAGGGAAAGATGGCCACACACACCAATACCACATGGCGCATGACATCCCCCTTTTTACAAGACAAAAGGATAGAGAGAACGGATGGCAAACTGCAGACTAATCATAGGACACCTTTTTAGAAATTAAACAGTGGAACCCACCCCTTCAAGTGAACGTCCTTTTTGCCGTGTATCTAAGGGTTGAAAAGGCGGAAACTAAGGCTATAGTGTCAAGCAAAAAGGAAGGAGGCAAAGAATGCCAGAAGGCAAGGTGGCTAGGGTGACGCATATCATCGCGAGCTCCCCTAAGGGCTTTGAGGACGCCATACAGGTAGGGTTCAAGAGGGCTATAAAAACCCTAAGGGGGATCACCGGCCTTAGGGTTAAAGAGCTCGAGGTGGTGGTCGATGGCGATAAGATCGCTGAATACAGGGTCGAGTTGGAGGTCGTCTTTCTTTTAGAGGATTAAGGAGAAGGGGACTCCTTTCCCACTATCATCATCGTCCCTTTTCCTTCGGCAGCAACGGTACCATCAGGCAGAAGGGCCATGGTCTTTATGAACAAGAGCCCCTTTCTCTGCCCCTCGAGTTCCCCTTTGAAAAGCAAGGGCGTACCAATAGGTACAGGCTTCCTATACCTTACCTCGAGCCTGGCGGTTAGGGCCTTGTAACCTAAAAACCGCGAGGTCCAGCCCAAGAGTTCATCAAACAGGAGGCTGATGACCCCTCCATGGAGGTACTTATTCCACCCCCTGAAGGTTCCTTCTGCCACGAACTCAAACTCCGCCCCTTTATCCCATCGTCTGACCGAAAGCCTAAAGCCTCGTGGATTCTCTTGACCGCAAACAAAGCAGGTCCCATCCTTAACTAATTCTCCTGCTTGCACTTGAAGCCCTCCAATAAGGATTTAGCGGCCTCCAAGGCCTTAAGCGCCTTTGCCTCCTCATAGACCTCCACAGTGAAGATCAGGGCGTCCTTTCCGGGTAAAAGGGGTAAAAGTCCCAGGAAGTCAATCCTCCCTTCTCCTGGAGGGAGATGTTCGTCTTTTGAGCCGTGGTTGTCATGTAAGTGCACCTCAAGAAGCCTATCGGAGAAGGCCTCCATCCAATTTCCCAAATCGGAATTTGCAAAGGTAAACCAGTGCCCTAAGTCGAAACAAAAACCAAAGGGAAGACCGATGCCCTCAAAAAGCCCCTTTAAGACCTCAGGGCCTTCCTCGAATACGTTCTCAAGGGAAATCACTAGGCCGAGTTGCTCTGCCCTCCTTCCCACTAAGTACCAGGTCTCCTGGGCCCTTTTCACCCATTCTTCAAGGTACTCTTTATGGACCACGGGCATATAACCAGGATGGAAGACCACGTTAAGGGGGGAAAACCACACCGCCGTTTCCAGGAGTTTGTAAAAACGCCTAAGGGTCAAACGCCTTACCTCTGGGTCAATAGCCCCTGGTGAGAGGTCTGAATAGGGGGCATGGACCGTACAGGTTAGCCCTTTTTTAAAAAGGGCCCTACAAAGGGGTTTCAGCTCCTTAAGGTCTAGCCCTTCGAGGGTCTCAGCATCAAAGTACACCTCTGGACTTATCCCATGTGATAGGACCTCCTCAATGCGTTCCTTTAGGAGGAAGTAAGGTATGGACAGGTGGATCCTCATCTGTTCTTGGCCCTTTTACCCCTCTTCAGTTTCGGCCTTATCTCTTCGAAAAGCAAGATATCCTTTGAGCGTATGAGGGTCCTCAGCCTCTCGATGGCCTCGGCTTCTATCTGCCTTATACGCTCCCGGGTTATACCATAGGCCCTACCGATGGCTTCAAGTGTCTTTGGTTCTCCATCCAGGAGCCCAAAACGTAGCTCTATGACCCTACGCTGTTGGGGTGTAAGTAGCTTAAGCCAAGAATCCAATAGTTTTACGAGTTCCATGTATTCGGTAAGGGAAAAAGGACTCCTCGTCTCTGATCTCAGTACGTCCTTTATGGAAAAAGTTTCCCCCTCATCTTCTGCTAAAGGGGCTTCTATTGAGCTAACCCTTAAGACGGCTTGCATCAAACGTTCCACCTCTTCGCGGCTCATCCCTACTTCGGCTGCTACCTCTTCAGGGGTGGGTTCCCTCTGTAAGTCCTGCCCCAAGTGCCTTATAGCCCTGAGGACCCTCCTCAGTTCACTGGAGACATGTGTAGGTACCCGTACGGACTTGCTCTGGCTCACAATCGCCCTCTCTATGGCCTGGCGGATCCACAAGGTGGCATAAGTGGAAAAACGACAACCCTTGTGGGGATCGAACTTTTCCACCGCCTTTATGAGGCCAATGTTACCTTCCTCTATAAGGTCCAGTAGAGGAAGCCCCTGCCCTACATATCTTTTTGCTATGGTCAGGACAAGTCGGAGGTTTGCCTCTATAATCCTCCGCCGGGCCTGTTGGTCGCCTCGGGAGGCCCTTTCGGCCAATTCCTTTTCCTCCTCAGGGGTCAGGAGGGGGTAGCGCCTGACCTGTTCCAGGTAAAGCTTCAATAAGCGGTCATCGTACCTAGCATCTTCATCGGATCTATGGCCTTCGCCCCATTCCGGATCTCGAAGTGTAAATGAGGAGTCGTAGCGTTCCCCGTCCTTCCCACCCGGGCGATCACTTCGCCCCTTTCTACCCACTGCCCCTCCCTCACAAGGTTTACTAAGTTATGGGCGTAAACTGTGTAAAACCCCCCAGAATGCTCAAGGACCACCACATTGCCATACCCTCTGAGGACGCCGCTGAAGACCACCTTCCCCTTCATAGCAGCCCTTATGGGGGTCCCAAGGGGGGCCAAAATGTCGACCCCGCAATGTCTTGCTTCCCCCTCTGAAAAACCGCGACTTATCATGCCCAAAACAGGCCAAAGGAACTGAGGCTCCTCTTCAAGGACACGAGACGGAGGGAGGGCTACCTCTAACACCTCTTTGGCCCCTGGTATAAAGATCCTCTGGCCCACATGGACCTTGGTTGGATCATGGAGACCGTTTAGCCTGGCTACCTCTTCCAAGTTGACCCCATAAGCCTTACATATGCGCCAAAGGGTCTCACCCGGTTTAACCGTATGATATACCCCTCTTGGTTCAACCTTTATAACCCTTGGGGCACAGGCTAATAGGGCAAGGAGCAAAAAGACCAGATAAAAGGTCATCTGCCCTCCAACATCTTTAGAAGCATCTGCACTGCCTCTTCCGGACCTTGGGCCTGAGGAAGGAGACCGTCCAAAGCGAAGCTCTTAAGGGACACGACGGGCTTTGAGGTCTTCAAGGCGATGGCGATCTCCGAAAGGGTCCCCGGTCCTCCTGATATGGCAATGAGGCCATCGGAACTGTGGACGATTATGACGTTTCTCGCGTGACCCATATCGGTGGCAATGACCACATCCACCCACCTATTAGCTGCATCCTTGGAAGGCCCTGGCAGTATCCCCACTGTCAACCCACCGGCTTCCTTTGCCCCCCTACAGGCGGCCTCCATCACACCAC
Source organism: uncultured Thermodesulfobacteriota bacterium (assembly GCA_964611295.1). GTDB lineage: Bacteria > Desulfobacterota > B13-G15 > B13-G15 > B13-G15 > B73-G16. Next base: position 49,552 of record CAZSWV010000003.1, read on the forward strand.
CAAGCCCTCCGCAGACCAAAATGTGCCCCAATCGGGCTATTTCCCTCCCCACCCTTAAGGCAAGTTCGTAGATCTCCTCCGAACAACTTCCAGCCCCTATAACCCCTATTTGTCGTCTTTCCATCCTTCCTTCCCTATGAGTTTGACAAACCTACAAGGTCCGAGGTCTTCGCGCTTGTACCCATTGCTTAAGGCGGTTATACGGAAAAGCCTCTCCTGTCCATTTACGATCACAGGTATCACCATCTTGCCGCCTTCTTTGAGCTGGCTCAGCAGAGGCGAAGGAACTTGAGGGGCTGAAGCGCTAACCACGATCTTATCAAAAGGGGCCTCTTCAGGCCACCCCACGCTCCCATCCCCTACCTTTATCAGGACTTTCTCATATCCAAGGGCATCCAAAAGCCTCCTAGCCCTTTGTGCCAACTCGGGGATCCTTTCTACAGAAAAGACCCTCTGACAAAGTTCGGCCAAAAGGGCAGTCATATAGCCTGAACCCGTCCCTATTTCGAGGACCTTATTCCCCTCCTCGAGCTCTAAGGCCTCAAGCATCAAGGCTACAGTATAGGGCTGGGATATGGTTTGACCATATCCTATGGGCAAGGCCAAATCGAGATATGCTTTATCGGCCAAGGCCTCGGGCACAAACAGATGCCTCGGTACCTTAGACATAGCTTTTATTACCCTCCAATCCTTGATCCCTCTGGATAGGAGCTGCTCTTGTACCATCCTCCTGAGCGGTCCCCTCATCCCTCAAGCTGTTTCCATCTGAAAAGGAGTTTCAGGGCCTCAAGAGGCGTTAGATAATTGGGATCTATAGACCTTAACTCCTCCAGGACCTTCGAGCGAGGCTGGTGGAAAAGGGAAAGCTGGAGGTCCTTTTTGCCCATCAGTGTCCCTTCCTGGGCCCTCCTTTCGAGTTCCTTGAGGACTTCCTTTGCCCTTTGGAGGACAACCTCCGGCAAACCGGCCAGTTTGGCCACCTGGATCCCATAGCTCTTGCTCATCCCCCCTGGCCTCAGTTCCCTAAGGAAGACGACCTCGCCCCGATATTCCTTGACGGCAATATGGTAGTTCTTGACCCTGGGCAATAACGATTCCAACTCCACAAGCTCGTGGTAATGGGTGGCAAACAAGGTCTTTGAGCGGTTGACGTTGTGTAGATGTTCCACAACCGCCCAGGCTATCGAAATGCCATCGTAAGTACTTGTGCCTCGTCCTATTTCATCAAGGACCACAAGGCTACGGCACGTGGCCTCCCTTAAGATAGTGGCCGTCTCCTTCATCTCCACCATGAAGGTGCTTTGTCCTCGGGCGATGTCGTCCGAAGCCCCTATCCGTGAGAAGATCCTATCGGTCAAGGCAATTTTGGCCTCTTTAGCGGGGACAAAAGACCCCATGTGGGCCATCAAGACGATCAAGGCTACTTGTCGGATATATGTGGATTTCCCCGCCATGTTCGGCCCGGTGATTATTAGGACCTGGTTATCCCTGAGGTCAAGCCTTGCGTCATTCGGTACAAAAGGCTCAGAGATGGACCTTTCGATCACAGGATGCCTTCCCTCGATTATCACGATCTCATCGCCTTCGTGCACTTCGGGCCTAACGTAATGGTTCCTTGAAGCCGCTTCTGCCAGGGATTGAAGTGCGTCAATCACCCCTATCCCCTGGGCGATGAGTTGTAGTTGCCTGAGGTAGCCCAAAGCACGTTCCCGTATCTCGGAAAAAAGCTCACGCTCAAGCCCCCTGATCCTTTCTTCAGCGCTCAAGACTTTCTCCTCGTATTCCTTCAGTTCGGCTGTAACGAAGCGCTCAGCACCTACTAAGGTCTGTTTCCTTACGTAGTCCTTGGGCACAAGATGGAGGTTTGACCTGGTCACCTCTATGTAGTAACCGAAGACCTGGTTATACCCCACGCGAAGGTTTTGAATGCCAGTCCTTTGTCTTTCCCTTTCTTCCAGTTCGGCTATCCACCTTTTGGCATTGCGGCTCAGGTTCCGCAGTTCATCAAGCTCTTGGTTATACCCTTCCCTTATTATCCCTCCCTCTGATAGGGATTGGGGCGGATCGTCCACAAGGGCCTTCTGTAGAAGCTCAAGGAGCTCCTGAGGGACTTTTAGGGAAGACCTCGTCCTTACCAAAAGGGGTGAGGAAAACCCCTCCAATAGCCGGGCGATTTCGGGTATCTTGCTGAGGGCTTCCCTAAGCAAGCCAAGATCCCTTGGGGTTGTCCTGTTTAAGGCCAATCGCGAACAAAGCCTTTCGAGGTCCACTAAGCCCTTGAGCGCTTCCCTCAACTTGGATCGTTCCCAAGGGCTTTCCTTCAACTCCTCAACGGCCTCTTGCCTCTCCCTTATCGCCCCGAGGTCCAAAAGCGGATAAAGGAGCCAATGCCTTAACTTCCTCTTGCCTATGGATGTCACCGTAAAGTCCAGGACCGAAAGGAGGGTCGGGGCTCCTCTTTGGGATTGCACTAGCTCTAGATTCCTCTGCGTAGTCTCATCTATCACCAGAAATTCCCTGAGCTCATAGGACTCAAAAGGCCTTATGTGTAAAGGCTCGCCCCCTTGTGTGGTTTGGACATACCTTAGGACCGCAGAAGCCGCACGTTTAAGCCCTGAAGGTATAGCCTCAGGTAGGAAAGGGTCCTCGAGTTCTGAAAAATCCCCTTCTGGCAGAAATTCTATAAGGACCCGCTCGAGCTCCTTTGACAACCACCCCCTTAGTAACTCCTCGCCTTCTGGCAGTAAGATCTCCCTTGGCGAGTTTCTCTTCAACTCCGCCAGAAGAAGCCCTTCCTCTTCTATAAGGGTCCCACGGAACTCACCTGTGGAAAGGTCGAAGAACACAAGTCCGTATTTGCCGCCTTGGGGGTAAAGGGAAGCAAGGTAGTTGTTACCTTCTGGCAGGTTCTCCTCTTCTACCACCATCCCCGGGGTTATAACCCTCACTACCTCCCTTTTCACAATTCCCTTTGCCTGTCGAGGATCCTCTACCTGTTCGCATATAGCTACCTTATACCCATGGTCCAGAAGTTTGGATATGTAAGAAGCAGCCGCCTTCATAGGTACCCCGCACATGGGGATGGGGTTTTCCTTGCCCTTTTCGCGGGTGGTCAAGGCTATGTCCAAGACACGGGAGGCCGTAATAGCGTCTTCGAAGAACATTTCGTAGAAATCACCCATCTGGAAAAAGAGGATACAATCGGGAAAGCGGGCCTTAAGCTCTAGGTACTGCCTCATTGCGGGGGTGAGTTCTTCCCCCTGTACTCCTTTTAGCACCTCAAAACCCATGGAAGGCAAAGACAATCTACCACAAACCCCAAGCCTTAAAAAGACGCCTTTTGGAAACAGGCCCCTTATATCACATCAGGGCGATTCTGGAGTTGGCGGGTAACCTGCCTTACGTAAGGCTTCCTCAAGGGCTTCTTTAGGGACTTGGCCTTCAACCCCCACCTTTTTCTCCTTCAGGTCCACTACCACGCGTTCTACCCCTTCTAACTGCTTCAAGGTCTCCTCTATACGGGCCTTACAACCCTCGCAGCTCATAGTAGGTACTCGAAATGTGTATCTCATAACCTCTACCTCCCCTCTACTTGCCTTGGACAGACGTTCCCTCAAAAAAGCCCCTCCTATAACGAGAACGAGCAAAGCCCCTGTGATCCCTTTTAACCAAGGAGGTAAGAACTCGCCACCCGGTTTGAAGAACTCCGGAACCCCCTCTGCCCATCCCCATAACAGATTCATAACCCAACCCAAGAGGAAGGCCGAACCTATGACCGAGAGCAAATAAGTGGAAACCGCCTTCTTGCCGAGGCGCGAGTACACAAAGCCTACGGTCACAGCGTTTGTGGCAGGGCCGGCTATGAGAAACACCAGGGCAGCCCCTGGGGACATCCCCTTTGCCATCAAGGCGAAGGCGATGGGGATAGACCCTGTAGCGCATACGTAAAGGGGAACCGATACGCCTAATATCGCTAAGAACTCCAGTAATTGACGTTCCCTGAGGGGTTCAAAGGCCCCTTGGGGAACAAAGGCACCTAAGGCACCGCCTACAAGGACTCCCAAAACCAGCCATTTCCCTATGTCCTTTGGAAGCTCTACAAAACCGTAACGGAAAGTCTCTAAAAACCTATTGGCATAAGGCCTTTGGGAAAGGTGGCATTTGGCCCCCTTGTCCCTTTCCTCCGGAAATAGAAAAGATAAAAGGCCCACGGCAAGCCCAGACAGCATGGAGGCAAGGGGTCTGAAGATGGCAAAGAGAGGACCGAGTAGGGAATAAGTAGCCAAAATGGAATCGACACCTGTAGTCGGGGTCGAGGTCATGAAGGCAAGGACCGCCCCTTTGGAGGCCCCTTGTTGGTGCAAGGTGGCAGCAACTGGAATCACCCCACATGAACAAAGGGGCAAAGGTATTCCAAACAAGGTGGCCTTCCACACCGAAGAAAAGGAAGGGTTACCTAGATGCTTGGTAATGAACCCCTCGCGTAAAAAGGCATGGATTATACCCCCCATTAACATCCCTAAAAGGAGGTATGGGCTCATCTCCACCCATAGCCTCGTAGAGCCTTTTACTAGCTCGTAAAGGTAATTCATCCGGAAAGGACCTCTACTTCGTCTCCTGCCCTAACTTGCCCACCCCTTATGACCCTGGCAAAGACGCCCTCACGCGGCATTATACAATCACCCACCTGCCGGTAGATGGCACACCTCGAGTGGCATTCCTTGCCTATCTGGGTCACCTCCAGAATGACCTCACCTACCCTGAGCCTTGTCCCCGGTTTGAGGTCCGATAACCTTATACCCCTGATAGTGAGGTTTTCGGCAAAGTCCCCTGGACCCACCTCAAGCCCAAGGCTTCTCATGTAGAGGATACTCTCTTCGGAAAGGAGGCTCACTTGTCTCGACCCCCCTTTTTCGGCATGGCCATCTCCTATAAGCCCGTAATCTACTTCAAAGGAACCCACCTCAACAGGCCTCTTCTTCGTCCCCTTTTCGGGGCTGAGACACACTGCCAATACCTCTCCCTTCAGTTTCACGCCTTACCTCCACACACTGGACAAAGGGGGTTCCTTTCTACCTTTACCACCGTAAACTCCATGGTCTCGGCATTTATCAGCAACAACCTACCTATAAGCGGTTCCCCTATCCCAGCAAGTACCTTTATGGCTTCTGCAACTTCAAGGCTAGACACTACCACAGGCGTAAATCCAAAGACAGGGAAGGGTCTTGGGCCTTCTATGTCTTTTGGGAAAACACACCGTAAACAAGGACCTTGTCCGGGCAAGACAGTGGTCACCTGACCCATAAAACCATAGATCCCCCCGTGTACGAAAGGTATGCCAAGCTCTATACAGGCCTTGTTGAGTACAAAACGCGTAGCCATGTTGTCCATGGCATCGACCACAAGCTGAGCCCCATTTAAAAGTTCAAAAACGTTCTCCTCTGTTATCCTTTCCTCAAAAGCCTTGAATTGGACCGTAGGGTTTAGCCTCTGTAATTTCCTCAAGGCAGATTCTACCTTCATCCTCCCGATGTCCTCGTCCCAGTGCAGGAGCTGGCGGTTGAGGTTTGACAGCTCGACCTTGTCGCAGTCTATTATGGTGATCCTCCCCACACCAGCTGCCGCAAGCAACATGGAAGCCGTGGATCCCAACCCTCCCACGCCTGCCACAACCACGTGAGCCCCTTTTAACTTCCTTTGCCCTTCCTCCCCGAAAGAAGGCCAGAGGATCTGCCTACTGTAGCGCTCAAGGTCATAGGGGGTTAGTTCTACCATCTCCTATGTCTTTTCCCGCTCCTTTTCAGACAAAAAAGAGCAATAGGCTCTAAAGAGGGCCTCTTTGTAATCCACCTCGTAGTTTTGAGGCACGTAATTCCTCTTGGATACTTCCTCTAAGAGGGCTTCTTTTACTTCCTCCTCGTCCTTTATGCCCCTTTGCATTACGTTAAGAAAGGCCTCTTCAAGGCCTATAACTCCAACCAATACGCCTTTTATCTGGAGCATCTTTAAGTCTTCTTGAACAGCCCCCGTACAACAGGTACAGATGGGTTTATCCTTTTCCATTGCCTCTTGCTATCTTTCATCCTACATCATCTCCTGACACATTGAAAGATGCCCTCTGCCTCCGCAACTCTCCATAGGCTTCGTAAAGGCCACACGTTAACTTTCCCTGGAGAGTGCCTGGGCTAGGTCCTTTAGAGGGTCTGTCACGGTCCTTATGTCGTAATCCCTCCTTAGAAGTTCAAGGACCTTAGGCGTTAAGAAGGCAGGAAGGCTTGGGCCGATCATTATCCCCTTTATACCGAGGTAAAGGAGGGTGAGCAGTATGGCCAGGGCCTTTTGCTCATACCAGGAGACGACAAGCGTCAAGGGGAGTTGGTTTACCTCTACACCCAGGGCATCTGCTAAGGCCTGGGCCACCTTTATGGCAGAGTAGGCGTCGTTGCATTGACCCATATCAAGGATACGGGGAATACCCTCTATCGTGCCTAGGTCCTCGGCAAAGAAGCGGAACTTCCCGCACGCAAGGGTCAATACCACTGTGTCTTTTGGGGCCCTGAGGACGAACTCTCGGTAATAGTCCCTTTCTTTCTTCCTGCCATCACATCCGCCTACAAGGAAAAAGTGCCTGATTTTGCCCTCGCGCACCGCATCTAGGACCTTGTCTGCTAACTCCATCACCGCGTTTCTTGCAAAACCCACCATGACCTGTCCCTTTTCCTCCTCGGTATCAAACCCGGGTAGCTCAAAGGCCGTCTTTATGACCTCCGAGAAGTCCTCGCCTCTTACGTGTTTCACGCCAGGGTAGCCCACAGGACCGCAGGTGAACAGCCTTCCTTTGTAGTCCTCCTTAGGCGGCACAAGGCAGTTAGTAGTCATAAGGATAGGACCAGGGAAAAGGGGGAACTCCTTCTGTTGGTTCGCCCAAGAGGTACCGTAATGGCCGTATAAGTGGCCGAACTCCTTGAGTTTGGGGTAACCATGGGCAGGAAGCATCTCACCGTGGGTGTAAACGTAAACGCCCTTGTCTGCTGTCTGACGCAAAAGTAGTTCGAGATCCCTTAGGTCGTGCCCAGAGATCAAAACGGCCTTGCCAGCCTTATGCCCCAAGGGGACCACCGTAGGCTTCGGATGACCATAAGCAGACGTATTTGCTTCGTCCAGAAGCTCCATAGTCCTCAGATTGACCTTGCCCGCCTCAAGAAGAAGTCCCAACCAGGAGGCCACATCCACCTTTTGGGGCTCAAGATAAGCGGCAAGTCCTTTGTAAAGGAAGTCATAAATGGCCTGGTCCTCCTTGCCGAGCCTCTGGGCATGATAGGCATAAGCCGCTATACCCTTAAGCGCGACAAGTAACGTGTAGCTGAGATAGAAGACCTCAGGATCCAAAACCTCTTTCCTCGTTTCCGGACTAACCCTCTTTGCCTGTTCAAGGAGCGTACCTTCATCTTGAGCCGGTACAAAGTCTACAGCCTCATGCGAGGGCACAGTCCTCGATTTCTCTGAAAGCCTCCACTTCAACTCATCCCTATAATCTATGGTTCTCTTGAGGTATTCCCTCATACGTTCCTTGTCGAAATTCACGTTGGTCTTAGTGGAGAAAAGGGCCTCGCACAAAAAGGCGTTTATCTGATTCAAGTCAATCCCCGTTTCCCTGGCCTCCTGGAGACAAAGGGCCAATCCGCCCAGGACGTATACCAGGAGGTCCTGAAGGTAAGCCACTTCTGGGGGTTTCCCACAGACCCCTAATTTAACACACCCTTGTCCCTTCGCCGTCTCTTCGCATTGAAGGCATAACATCTTTCATACCTCCTTTTGTTTTTTCCTAACTATAACCCATACCCTATTTTGGAAACCTTGACTTAGGTCAAAAGCCCCCTTGTCTTGAAAATGGCTTTTTGATAGGGATGGTGTGTGTTTCGGGTATCAAAGGAAAAACTGCGACAGATCCCGCTTTTTTCAGGCCTGAGCGATGAGGACCTTGAGGCCCTTTCCGAAACTTTTCTCTTTAAATCCTTCAGGCCCAAAGAGGTCATCTTCTATGAAGGGGAGGAAGGGCATGGATTCTTTGTGGTCCTTCGGGGTTTAGTTGAGGTCTTTAAGCTTTCAAGCGAAGGCAAAAAGCAGATCTTACATATCCTTGGTCCTGGAGAGCCTTTCGGTGAAGCAGCCGTGTTCGAGGGGGGGAAGTTCCCTGCCCATGCTTTGTCTTTGAGACAAAGCGAAGTCCTTTATTTCCCCAAGGAAAGTTTTTTAAAGCTCGTCAGGGAGAGGCCTGAAATCGCTCTGAGGATGCTTGCTGTAATGGCCCGTAGGCTTAAGGAGATGGTGTCTCTGGTTGAGGACCTGTCGCTGAAGGAGGTAACAGCACGTCTTGCTAGCTTCCTCTTTTACGCCTATCAGAGGGAGGGGAAAAAGGACTTACACCTTGAGTTCTCTAAGACCCAACTGGCAGGGCTTTTGGGTACGGTCCCGGAGACCTTGTCCCGCGCCTTGAAACGTCTAAGCGAAGAGGGCCTAATTTCAGTTGAACCCAAGAGGATCGTGGTCAAGGACCCCTTGGGGTTACTAAAAAGAGGTACGGGAGATCTCGAGGCGTTTTTTTGAAGGAGAGGGACCAAAAGGAAAAAATCGGCCTCAAGGGAAAGGAATGGACCTTTTGGGCACTCCTTGGGGGAGTGTCCTTATGGCTAGTCCTATATTTATATGTAACCCCTTATGACCTTTCACCTGACGAGGCCTATTATTGGACCTGGTCGAAAAGGCTGGCCTGGGGTTATTACAGCAAACCCCCTCTTGTAGCCCTGATAATTTGGGCGACCACTTCCTTAGGGGGAGACACCCCCTTCTTTGTGAGGCTTGGGGCACCCTTGCTTTGGACCATAACGGCCTTTGCCCTTTACAGACTCTCACAGGGCCTCCTCGGCCCAAAATCCGCCATTAGGGCCTTTTTGCTAGGGCTTTTCACTCTCTGGACACCTTTAGGGGGATTTCTCATGACCATCGACCCGCCTCTTATGGCCTTTTGGGGACTTACGCTCCTTTTCCTCTTCAGGGCCTTACAGGGTAACCGACCTTACTGGTATCTCGGAGGGGTGACCTTAGGACTTGGGCTCCTTAGCAAATACACCATGGCCCTTCTCCCTTTGTCCTTTTTCCTTTACCTCTTGAGCTATAAATCCCAGAGACCTTGGCTTAAGCGGAAAGAACCTTACCTGTTCCTCCTAATAGCCTTCATCTTCTTTTTCCCCCATCTCCTATGGGAGTGGAGGCACGGTCTTATCGCCTTTAAACACACAGCCTCCTTAGTCTCCAAAAAAGGAGAAGACCTGCGGCATCTTTGGGAGTTCCTGGGAGGACAGGCCCTACTCCTTACACCCTTGACCTTTTTGTTGGTACAGCTCGGGTCAGCCTTTGGCCTGAAAAAGGCCCTTTTGGGTGATGAACGATACGGTTTTCTCCTTTTCCCCTATCTTTTCCCCTTTGGAATATGCCTACTTTTGAGCCTAAAGGGTCCGTGTTACGCGAATTGGCCAGCCCCAGCTTACTTGAGCGGACTCATAATGGCACAGGCGGCCCTTGAGGACCTGGGACTTCGCCCAAAGGTGAGGGAGATCCTTTACCGAACAGCCTTAGGGGTCGGTGCCCTCTTTTTGGCCCTCTCTTACAGCCTTGAGGCCTTCAAACCCCTCCTTCCAAAAGGGGTAAATCCCACCTCCAAGGTCACCGGGTGGAAAGAGCTTGGGGCAGAGGTCATGTCCCTTATGACCTCCTTTGAGAAGGAGCCCTTTTTGCTTTCTCCAGACAGGAAGATAGCCTCAGAGCTTGCCTTTTACGCCAAGGCCTTCCCCAGGACCTATGCCTTCAACCCCTCGAAAGTCCCTAGTAGCCAATTCGACCTATGGGGAGGCCTTGAAGGGGAAAAGGGGGAAAATGCCATCGTAGTCCTCAAGGAGGGCAAGGAACTACCACAAGCCTTACGGGAAGCCTTTGAGAGTTGTAAGCTCTATAAGGACTTTTACGTCTTCCAAGGGGGTGAAAGGACTGTGGGTTTCCGGATCTTCGTATGTCATAACCTTCAAGGTGACCTGTAGAGACCCCTTTTGAGGATGTGTTCTTCTACAGGTGCGGGAACGAGGTATTTTATGGATTTACCTGTCTTTACTAATTCCCTTATCTGGGTGGCAGAGACCTTAATGGAGGTAACTGGGATCAAGAACAAAGGGACGCCTTTTTGGGAAAGGTAGAGAGACGGACCATTGGGTTCAAAGCCCAGTTCCTTTAGGAACCCCTGGAGGTCTTCATCGGTCCTTTTCATCACCACAAAAGGGCACAGCCCCAATAACACGTCCCATTCCTTCCACGTCTTAATGGCCCTGAAGGCGTCTTCTCCAATGATGAAGCAAAGTCGCTTGCCGTAAACAAGCAGGAGTTCCCTTATAGTGTCCACGGTGTAGGAAAACCCCTCCCTGTTGAGTTCTACGTCGCTTGCCTCAAAATAGGGGTTGCCTTCAAGGGCTTTTAGGAGCATATGCCAACGGTCCTCTGCAGGGGCGTGGGCTAATCCGCCTTTGTGGGGCGGACGGGCCGAGAGGACAAATAGGACCTTTTTCAACCCTAGGGCTTCCCTCACCTCTTCGACTGCCCTGAGGTGTCCGATGTGAATAGGGTCAAAGGTCCCTCCGAAGACGCCTATCTCAAGTCCTGATCTGCCCATCGCCGTAAACGATGTATTTGGTGGTGGTCAGGTCCTCTGCCCCCATAGGACCGAAAGCATGGAGTTTAGTGGTACTTATCCCTATTTCGGCCCCAAGGCCGAACTGATAACCGTCACTGAAGCGAGTAGAGGCGTTCACCAAGACCGTAGAGGAATCTACCTCCCTTATGAACCTCTGGGCGTTACGGTAATCAGAGGTGATGATGGCGTCGGTGTGTTTAGAACCGTAACGTAGGATGTGATCGATGGCCTCATCTATGCTGTCTACAACCCTTACTGCCAAGATAAGGTCAAGGTACTCGGCATACCAATCCTCCTCTGTGGCCTCCTTCGCCCATGGGAGGATCTCCCTTGTCCTCGGACAACCCCTGAGTTCGACCCCTGCCTCACGGAACTTCTCCCCCATAACGGGTAAGAAGACAGGGGCTATGTCCTTGTGGACCAAAAGGGTCTCCATGGCGTTACAGACACCTGGCCTCTGCACCTTGGCGTTGAAGCATACTTCAAGAGCCATCTTCAGGTCTGCTGAGGCATCCACGAATATATGGCATACGCCCTTGTAATGCTTTATGACGGGTATCCTCGAATTCTCCGTGACAAACCTTATCAACTCTTCACCACCGCGAGGGATTATGAGGTCGATGTAGTCTTCCAGTTTCAACATCTCCCTTACCGCTTCCCTGTCGGTGAAGGGGACTACTTGGACGGCCTCCTTCGGTATCCCTGAGGCCTCAAGGGCTTCTTGTATGACTTTGGCTATGGCGAGGTTTGAATTTATGGCCTCTGAGCCCCCACGCAATATAACGGCATTGCCTGCCTTAAGACAGAGGCCTGCTGCATCCGAGGTCACGTTGGGCCTTGATTCATAGATGACCCCAATGACCCCTAAGGGGATCCTCATCTTGCCCACCCAAAGCCCGTTCGGCCTCCTCCACATCTTCACCACTTCCCCTACGGGATCGGGCTGTGCAGCTATCTCCCTCAAGCTCTGAGCCATCCCTTCGATTACCTTCTCTGTGAGCGTCAAGCGGTCAATCATGGCACGCGACAGCCCTTTCCTTTGGGCGTATTCCAAGTCCTTTTTGTTCTCCTCCATCAGGTAAGTAGCGGCCTTCAACAGCCCCTCAGCCATCTTAAGGAGTGCTTGGTCCTTCACGGCCGAAGAAAGGGTGGCAAGCTTTGGTGCTACAGCCTTTGCTGCCTTGGCCATCTTTAAGATTTCTTCCCTTAGGTCCATAAGAACCCTCCTCCCCTTGGGTCTATGGCAATCGAAATACCACTTGGGGCTTTTTTTCGCAAGCAGAACCGCTAAGGGGCCTCAGGCCTTTGTCGCCGGAGCCGCACCTCTACAAGGTTTTCGGGATCGGGACATTGCACGACCACTTCGTCTCCCTCCCACCAAGGCATCGATCCCCCAAATTGCAAGGTCGCAAGGGTGGGGAAGATGGCATGATAGAAGAAACCGCAAAGCCCCCCAGGGTTGTGACAACTTATTTCGAACTTTTCTCCCACATGATGGCCGGCGCTACAGTTTCCCCTAACGGAAATGACTTCCGCTATGACCTTATATCCTATCCCTGGATCTCTTGCCATGGCTTCCTCCTTGGTTTAAAGGGATAGCTGCTCTATTATAATAGGGTATTATACAAGGCCTTACATCAGGGGAGGAAAAAGGATGGGTCGGTTCTTCATAGGTGTGGATATCGGTTCCGTTAGTGCCAACACCGTGGTGATGGACGAAGCCCTTGAGGTGCTCGAAGAACATTACGACAGGATAAAGGGAAGGCCCCTTGAGGTCGTAAAGGGGAGACTTGAGGAGATCTTGAGCCGAATACCCCTTGAGGAGATCTCCGGCCTTGCCTTCACTGGGAAAGGCAGCAAGCTTTTGGCTGAGATCCTTGAAGCACCCTTTTACAACGAGGTAATAGCCCAAACCAAAGCCGTGGAACGGTTTTATCCGGAGGCACGCACCATTATAGACATCGGGGGTCAGGACTCTAAGTTCATTTTATTAGAACAAGAAGGGGGCAAACTCAGGATAAAGGACTTTGGTATGAACACCCTGTGTGCCGCAGGAACCGGCAGCTTCTTGGACCAACAGGCGAGCCGTCTCGGGTTGACCATCGAGGAGTTTTCGCTCCTTGCACTGAAGTCCAAGAACCCGCCTCGTATCGCAGGTCGTTGTAGCGTTTTTGCCAAAAGTGACATGATCCACTTACAACAGATAGCTACTCCGGACTACGACATAGTAGCCGGGCTCTGTTATGCCCTTGCACGTAACTTTAAGAGCAACATAGCAAGGGGGGCAGAACTCAGGCCTGTGGTGGTCTTCCAAGGAGGGGTAGCAGCCAATTTGGGCATGCGAAAGGCCCTAAAGGAGGTCCTTGAGCTTGAGGACCACGAGTTCCTTGTACCTACCCATTTTGCCTCAATGGGGGCAATAGGCGCAGTGCTTTTGGCCCTTGAAGAAGGGGCGATGAGGGGTCTTGGAGGTCTTAAACCCCTTGAGACCTTCCTCAGCTCTTATAAACAGGAGTACAGCTCCTGGGAACCCCTAAGCCTAAGCGAATCGCACCTTAAACCAAAGGCCCATGTTTGGGTCTCAAAACCCGAAGTGGGCAAGAAGATCCCAGCCTACCTCGGTATAGATGTGGGGTCCATATCCACCAACTTGGTGGTGATAGACGAACAAGGGAGGGTCCTCGCGAAGCGTTACCTCATGACAGCGGGAAGGCCCTTGGAAGCGGTGCGCCAAGGTTTAAAGGAGATAGGCGAAGAGATAGGCCACCTCGTGGAGATAAAAGGGGTGGGGACCACTGGTTCAGGGCGCTACCTCACAGGGGACTTCGTGGGGGCTGATGTGGTGAGGAACGAGATCACCGCACAGGCGACAGCTGCCATCCACATAGACCCAGAGGTAGACACCATTTTCGAGATAGGGGGACAGGACTCCAAATACATAAGCATCGACCGCGGGGTGATAGTGGACTTTGAGATGAACAAGGTTTGCGCAGCCGGAACCGGCAGTTTCCTTGAGGAACAGGCCGAAAGGCTGGGCCTTGACGTGAAATCCAATTTCCAGGAATTGGCCCTTAAGGCCCCTGCGCCGGTGAAGATGGGGGACCGTTGTACTGTCTTCATCGAATCAGACCTCATACACCACCAACAGCGCGGGGCAAGGTTAGACGACCTCGTGGCTGGTCTCTGCTATTCCATCGTGCTGAACTACTTGAACAAGGTAGTTGGTGACAGGAGGATCGGCCAGAAGATCTTCTTCCAAGGAGGAACCGCCTTCAACAAAGGGGTGGTGGCGGCCTTCGAGAAGGTCTTGGGACGTCCCATTACGGTACCTCCACATCATGAGGTCACTGGAGCGATAGGGGCTGCCCTTTTGGCCATGAAGGAAAGGACCTGGGAGAAATCCAACTTCAAGGGTTTTGACCTCTCGAACCGCCGCTATGAGATAAACACCTTCGAATGCAAAGGTTGCCCCAATATGTGCCTGATCAGGAAGGTCACCATTGAAGGCGAGAGGGATCCTCTATATTACGGGAGCCGTTGTGAAAAGTACGATGTGTTGAGGCGGCGTAAGAAGTCAGAGATACCTGACCTATTCCGTGAAAGGGAGAGGTTGCTTTTGGCCCCCTACCCTGGAGAAGATAGGCTTCCGGAGGAGGCCCCTCAGGTAGGGATACCAAGGTGTTTGGCCTTCATGGAACTTTTGCCCTTTTTTAAGGCCTTTTTCACAGAACTTGGATTCAAAGTGGTCCTTTCGGACAGGACTAACAAAGAACTCATACGCCAAGGGGTGGAGGCCGTGGTGGCCGAAACCTGTTTCCCCGTCAAGGTGGGTCACGGCCATGTGTTAAACCTCCTTCAGAAGGGGCTTAAACGGATCTTTGTCCCGAGCATCGTGGGGATGCCCAAGTTCCACCCAGATATGGAGCACTCGCAAAACTGCCCGTATGTACAATCCTTCCCCTATGTGATCAGGTCAGCCATTCCCTTTGAGGACTATGGGGTGGAGTTGCTTAGCCCGGTGGTGCCCTTCGGGTGGGGCGAAAAAGAAGTAGAGGAGGCCCTGATAGAATTCGGATGCTCCCTGGGCAAAAGCCCTTCAGAGGTTAGATGGGCCCTAAGGTGCGCATGGGATTTCTACCAGAGGTTCCTCAAGGCCTGCAAGGCCAAGGGGCGTGAGGTTTTGGAAGAGCTGAAGGGTTGGGAAAGGGCCATGGTGATAGTGGGAAGGCCTTACAACACCTGTGATCCAGAGGTAAGCCTTGAGATACCCAAGAAGCTGAGGGAGATGGGCGTTTTGGCAATCCCCATGGACTTTTTGCCTTTGGAAGAAAAGGCGAACAGGGAGGGTGTGAAGGAGATGTACTGGCGCTATGGCCAGAGGATCCTGGCCTGTGCCCATTTCATCCGGGAGGACAAGAGGCTATACCCCATTTACATATCCAACTTCGGCTGTGGTCCTGACTCCTTTATCATCCACTTCTTTAGGGAGATAATGGGCGACAAACCCGCCTTGATCTTAGAGATAGATGAACACAGCGCAGATGCAGGGATTATAACGAGGCTTGAGGCCTTTATGGACAGCCTTAAGAACGCCAAACCCAAAGGTTCGGTCTTCCAAAGACGTGGTAGGATAGGGGGTGACCCAGAAAGGGTCATATACATACCTTATATGTGCGACCATGCCTTTGCCTTTAAGGCAGCCTTTGAGGCCTGTGGGGTGAAGGCCGAGGTCTTCCCTGAATCTGACCAAGAGACCCTCTTCTGGGGAAGGAAATACACTTCGGGGAAGGAGTGCCTGCCTTGTGTCTTGACCACTGGTGACATGGTGCGCATTGTGAAAAGCCCAGGGTTTGACCCAAAGAAAGCGGCCTTTTTCATGCCTTCGGGAAACGGTCCGTGCCGATTCGGCCAATACCATCGCTTTCATAGGAAGGTCCTGGACGAACTGGGCTTTGAGGACGTCCCTATCTATTCACCCAATCAGGACGAAACCCTTTACAGGGACCTTGGCATCTTGGGGTCTAAGTTCTCCAGGCTCGGCTGGTGGGCCATAGTGGGGGTAGATTTACTGCAGAAGAAGCTTCTAGAGACCCGTCCCTATGAGGTGAACCCCGGTGAGGCCGAAAGGACCTATTGGGAGTGTTTGAATGGGTTCTGTGAGCTCTTACGAAGGGACCCTGACATAGAGGAGGTGGTTCAATACCTCATCTCCTGCAGGAACCGCATGGACGCTATCCCTCTAAAGGACAAAGGGAGCAAACCCAAAATAGGGGTAGTTGGGGAGATTTACATTCGGCTTAACCGTTTTGGGAACGAAGACGTCATAAAGAAGATAGAGCAGCTCGGGGGTGAAGCGAGGCTTGCCCCGTTAACTGAATGGGTGCATTACATAAACAAAATGGCCAAGCGAAGGGCTTCAAAGAGAAAGCACTGGAAAAACCTAATGGGTATCCTCATAAGGGAGTTTTACCAACACAAGGACGAGAGGAAACTTGCCGAGGCCTTCTATGGTTCTATAGAAGAGCCGCTTGAACCACCGACAGAGTGGATCCTTAACTTGGCAAGTCCCTATGTCCATGATTCCTTTGAAGGCGAGGCCATTCTAACCATCGGTAAGACCATCGATTACGCCTTGAAGGGGGCCTCGGGGGTAGTTAACGTCATGCCCTTCACTTGTATGCCTGGAACCATTACTACGGCTATCTTGAAGCGATACAAGGAGCTAAACGGCAATTTCCCTGTTCTCAACATCTCTTATGATGGGCAAGAACAGGGAGACGTCTTGACGCGCCTTGAGGCCTTTATGTATCAAGTGAGGCAGTACCAAGAAAGGCTTAAAGAAAAAGGGCTTCAAGGGGAACCATAGCTCTTTACGGGGTTCCTTAAGGTACCTATCCCTTCGATCCGTATTTCTACTACGTCGCCTTCCTTAAGGGGACCTATGCCTGAAGGGGTGCCTGTTGCGATGACATCTCCAGGCATAAGGGTCATCACCTTTGATACGAAACACAGCAGCTCAAGGGGGCTAAAGACCATCTTCGAGGTACGGCTCGATTGTTTAAGTTGGCCGTTTACCAGGGTTTCTATCTTCAGGTCCGATGGGTCTATATCGGTGACTATCCATGGTCCTAAAGGGGCAAAGGTGTCAAATCCTTTTGCCCTTGTCCATTGGCCATCGCGTAGCTGGAGGTCTCGGGCTGTAACGTCGTTGAAACAACAATATCCAAGTACGTATTTGTGGGCTTCTTCTAAACGCACATCTCTACAGGGCTTAGCCACCACTAGGGCAAGTTCTCCCTCGTAATCTACCCTTTGAGAATCGGGGGGTAGGAATATAGGTTCATCAGGCCCTATGACGGCCGAAGGGGGTTTAAGGAATATCACTGGTTCTTTGGGCACCTCTAGTCCTACCTCCTCGGCATGATCCTTGTAGTTCAACCCCACCCCAACTACCTTAGTGGGTAGGACCGGAGGGAGAAGTTTTACCTCGGATAGTTCGGTTTTGACCCTCAGAGGCCTCATCCCTTTAAATGGATCCCCTTCCTGGAGTTCTATAACTCCACCTTCAATGACCCCAAAGCAACATCTCCCGTTTCTCAAATAGACCCTGACTATCTTCAACCTCTTCTCCTCCAATAGTTTTTAAGGGCATGTTGCCAAGTTCTTGCTGAGTATTCTATAAAAAAGGCAACTTTTAAATACAGAACTAAGGGGGTTAAGCCTTGGCATCCCAAAGGCAGAAAGAAGCGGTGGAAAAGTGGATTTTGGCTGAAGACTTCATTTTTAAAGACAATCACGCAAAGAAAAGGTACCAAACATATTTGCAGAGGTTTGTCGACTCGGTCTTTTTGGAGAAACAACCTGATAGGGTCCCTGTATTCATAACGGGTACCTTTCTTGTCCCGAACCTTTATGGCTTGAGTCCTTACGAGGCTATGTACGACTACGAGGCTGTGATCGAAGCCCACATCAGGTTTTTAAGGGATTTTGACCCGGACTATGCCCTTACCCCAACCACCATAGGATCAGGTAAGGTCCTTGAAATCATAGGTTTCAAACAGTATAGATGGCCGGGCCATGGGGTTCCTTCGACTTCTGTCTACCAATACGTAGAAAGACCCTATATGGAAGACCACGAATACGAGATCCTTATCAATGATCCCTCGGATTTTTGGTTGAGATGTTATCTCCCCAGGGTGTGTGAAGTTTTTGAACCCTTTGCCAAAATACCGCCCTTAACAGACCTATGGGAGATTATCAACTATACCCCCTTTTTTTCTGCCTTCGGTATAGATGAGGTCCAGAAGGCCTTAAACAAGCTTTCAGAAGCAGGAAAGGAGGCGAAGTCTTGGGTAGAGAAAGTCAAGTCCTTCTCTTTAGAAGCCAAAGCCTTAGGATATCCTGTGCTAGTTGGCGGGACCACGAAGGCGCCCTTCGATTTAATTGCTGACACGTTGAGGGGAACCAAAGGTGCTTTAATTGATATGTACAAGAGGCCAGACCTATTACAAAAAGCATTGGAGCGGCTTACTCCCATAGCCATTTTGCAAGGAATAAGAGGGGCAAGAGCTAGTGGTAATCCTGTGGTATTTATACCCCTTCATAAGGGCAGCGACGAATTTATGTCTGATAGGCAATTTAAGACGTTCTATTGGCCAACCTTAAGGACCCTTATCGAGGGACTTGTGGAAGAAGGTTGCATACCTTACGTATTCGCGGAAGGCTCTTTTAACAGTCGTTTGGATTACCTTAAAGAACTGCCCAAAGCTTCCTGTTTTTGGAGGTTTGAGAGGACAGACATGGCAGAGGCCAAAAAGAAAGTGGGCGATTGGGTCTGTATTTCAGGTAACGTACCCCCTGCCATACTAATGCATGGCAGTCCCCAAGAAGTGAAGGATTATTGCAAAAGACTTATAGATACCTGCGCAGCTGGTGGTGGCTTTATTCTATCCCCCGCTTCAACTCTTGACGAAGCCAGGCCAGAAAACATAAAGGCTATGATTGAAATATGCAGGGAATATAAAGGTTAGCGTTCAATAGGTGATATAAGCTGGAAGAAATGTTACGATGATTGGGAAAACAGTTATAATAACTGTCGCAATGATAAGGGCAACTACAAAAGGAATAATGCCTTTAAATATTTGCTCTATTGGAACATCCTGAACAATTCCTTTTACTACAAACACGTTAACACCTACAGGTGGTGTCAAAACGCCCATTTCTCCCAGTAGCACTATAATGACACCGAACCAAATTGGATCAAATCCTAATTCTGTTACAAGAGGGTAAAATATAGGTACAGTTAATACTATCAAAGCCATTGAATCCATAAAAAACCCTCCGAAAAAGTAGGTGAGCATTATGATCACCATCACAACTATAGAAGGGACATTGAGGGATTTCACAAATTCTATCAATTCAAAGGGAATCCTCGTAACCGCGATGAAGTAACCGAAAAGGGTAGCACCTACGATGATGAAGAACACCATACACGAAGTCCTTAGGCCTTCTCGACAGGCCCAAAGCAAGGCCTTTTTGTTCAATTTCCCTCTGGCTAAGCCTATCACTAACGCGCCAGCAGCCCCTACTGCTCCTGCTTGTGTCGGGCTAAACCATCCTAAGAAAAGACCTCCCAATGCCAATGCAAACAATATTGCTACTTCTGTAACGTTGACAAGGACCTTTACCTTTTCCTTAAAGGTAAAGTTCTTCCCCCTAGGTGCTACTTCAGGTCGTTTCAAACACGTTAAGTAAACCGTCAAAGCAAAAAGCAAACTCACCAAAATCCCTGGTAGGATCCCTGCCACGAAAAGTTTGCCAATAGATTGTTCCGTTAATATCCCATAGATTATGAGCACTGTACTAGGGGGAATCAATATCCCCAATGTTCCACCTGCAGCAACTGTTCCACTTGCAAAAGAATCATCGTAACCGTACTTTCTCATCTCGGGTAAAGCAATCTGCCCCATTGCTGCAGTTGTAGCTGTACTTGAACCACATATTGCGCCAAAACTAGCACATGCAAAAATCGTAGCTATGCCTAACCCACCTCGCCAGTGGCCTAACCACGTGTAAGCAGCCCTATAAAGTCTCTCACTTATACCTGAAGCCGATGCAAATGTACCCATTAACACGAACATTGGTATTACACTAAGGGGATAGGAAGAAAGCTCTTCAAAAAAAACCCGAGATATCATCAGCAAAGCACCATCTAAGTTTGTCAACCAAATAAGCCCACAAAAGCCCACAACGCCCATCGCAAATGCAACAGGCATCCCTAAAAGAAATAACAATATCAGACAACATATCCCTATAACTCCTATATCTCCCGGACTCATCAAAATACCCCTAATCCTTTGTTTATGTCTTACGTAATTCTTCCGAAATTCTTTCTAAATACTTTAAAACAAAAGGCAACAACCCAATAGATATAACCAAAGGGAAAGGGAACAAAGGAATTTTGGCGGTAGCACTATGTTCTCCGCTTTTGTAAAAAGAATAACCTAATAGTGCCAACCGCCATATAGCTATAGAGGTAAAAGCTATGAGTACAAAATACACACAAAGGTTTATGACTTTTTGAGATTTTCTGGATAGTCTTCTTAAGAAGAACTCTACCGTAATATGTCTGCCCGCTAATAACGTAGCACCTGCAGACAACGAAATAGCAACAACCTGAGATAACATTACAATATCTATTGCACCAAATAGCCTCCACTTTAAAAGTTTAGCTCCAACAATATCTACACATGTCACACACATTATCACAAGGATAGCTACAGCTCCTATACTTTCAAGTTGGTGCGAAATATACTGCACAAACTTCCCCTCTTTTTCTCCTAAAGAACACAACCTCCGCATTACAGAAAAACCTCTTTCTACTGCTCTGGACCTCTCATTTCACAACTACCAAGTTCTCTGGGAGGATTGCTTCTGGCCCTGCAGGAGAAGGTATGTGCAGTTCTATTTGCTGTTTAGTCCAGTAGTCAATTCGTTGTTTAATAAAATCTATCCATCCTCTTACTTCGCTTTCTTTGTAACCTTTTTCCACCATGCGTTTCACGTAACTTTCTATCACAGGCTGCAC
This sequence comes from uncultured Thermodesulfobacteriota bacterium, assembly GCA_964611295.1. Classification (GTDB taxonomy): domain Bacteria; phylum Desulfobacterota; class B13-G15; order B13-G15; family B13-G15; genus B73-G16. The sequence continues at coordinate 70,377 of CAZSWV010000003.1, forward strand.
GGCTTCGACCCACCTTTTAGCTTCAGTGTCTGGTAGCCAATAAAATTGCACACCGCGTTCTCTAGCAAACTTCATCCCTGCAAATTCATTCGAATTCCACCTTAACATAAACAATTCGTTGTATTCACCAACCAATTGATCAAAGACCGGTTTCAGGTCCTTTGGAAGGCGTTCATAACTGGCTTTGTTCATTATGAAATAAAAAGGATAAGGATGAGTAACCTGCCAAATGGAAGTCACATACTTAACCACCTCACCTAAACGGAAAGACCTTAGGGTCTCGAAGTTCGAAACATCGCCATCCAGTACACCTTTGGACAAAGCGTCATATACCTCAGGCATAGGGGTAGGCGCAGGTGTTGCCCCCAAAGCCTTTACCACTTCACCTGCAATTCCAGGTGCCCGTAAGGTCAAGCCCTTTAGGTCCTCTAACCTTTTGATCTGCTTCTTGGTAGTCAAGATAGCACTTGGAGAAGAAGTGTTCATAAACAAGACCTTAACGGCATCAAATTCCTTTGGTCTAAACCTGTTGTAAAAGTCGTTAAGCACATGGCTACTAACCCATACACTCGTATAGCCCAACGGTAAACCAACTACCTCTGTAACAGGCATCTTCCCTGGAGTATAGTAAATATGAGAATACCCAATATCCGCTAATCCCGTTGCAACACCTTCAAAAATCGCAGGGGCTTTCAAAAGAGAACCAGCAGGATAATAGTCCACCTTTATGCGCCCGCCAGTTCTTTTTTCTAACTCTTTACAAAAGTCCTCTATTAACATGGATTGGGGTGCCGTAGGAGGCATATAATGGGCGACTTTAAGACGCACTTCTTCTTTCGGATAAGTTACCTTTAGCCCAAATACAAACCAAAATATCAAAATACAACAATATACCAATCCCCTCTGTCCCTTTATTGCTGTCATTACACACCCTCCTTTTGAAAAAA
>CAZSWV010000003.1:71423-189187 GCA_964611295.1 uncultured Thermodesulfobacteriota bacterium
TATTTGTTTTCATTATACTAATTTTCGCCTTCTGTCAAGTGCATGAAATTTAATGGTAAGCGCAGGTTGTGAAAAGTACTTTCCGAAGAAGAAACGGCGATAGTGTTGAGCCTGCACATATAGGACCACCATTCCTTTAATGCTTGCTTTAATTCCTAGAGTTATCCCTCCAAGGAACTTTTGCCCTTTACTTTTAAATCCAAAAGCCTCCTGATTAAGGACAAAAAGTATTTAATAAAGTCAAACTTTGACAAGGGGAACAAAGGGGGTTGACTTTTTTGGGGGGATGACTATACTTTCGCACAGGCAATTACCCAAAGGGGTGGTTGCTTTTTAATTTTTACTCAAAAGGACCTCCGGTCGGTTCCGCGATTTTGGGAGCTGAAGCGGGGGTTCTTTATAATAAGGGCCCTTTAAGGGAAGGGAGGGTGATATCCTTGGGGATTTAAAAAAACCTTAAAGGGGGTTGAAATTGAGGGCGTTAGGGAGGCATTTGGTGGTTGAGTTTTATGGGTGTGATCCTGAGGTTTTAAACGACAAGGCCAAGATAGAAGAGATAATGACACGGGCAGCTGAAGAATCGGGTGCCACTATCGTGCAAAAGGTCTTCCACATGTTCAACCCCCATGGGGTGAGCGGAGTGGTCGTCATCGCTGAATCTCACCTCGCTATCCATACATGGCCTGAATATGGATATGCAGCTGTTGACGTCTTCACTTGTGGTAGCAAGGTGGACCCATGGAAGGCATATGAGTGCATAAAACGCGAACTTAAGGCACAGCACCACGCCACAATAGAAATGTTGCGAGGAGAATTGGATAGCGAAAAGAAAAACCTTCATTCCCAAAGTAACCTTCTACAAGGGAGGGCATGAAGTGGTTTTCGCACGGCCTACGAGGTTCTTCTTAACCTGCGGCAGAGGAGAGGGGTTTACACCCCTTAGTGCCTTTGATGCGGCCCTGTGGGATGCAGGCGTTGGAGATCTCAATTTGGTCAAGGTCTCAAGCATCTTGCCCCCGGGCTGTAAGGAAGAGCCAGCGGTACTTGAACCAGGTAGTATAGTGCCGGTGGCTTATGCTTATACGTGGAGTGAAGTAGCCGGTGAGACGATATCCGCTGCGGTAGCAGTGGGGGTCCCAGAAGACCCCACTCAGGCTGGTCTGATCATGGAGTATTCTACCAAGGGACCCAAGGAAGAGGCCGAGGCCATTGTAAAGAAGATGGTGGAAGAAGGCATGAGGCTACGGGGCAGGAAGATAAAGGAGATTAAAAGTTGCGCAGTCGAGAAAAAGGTCGAAAGGATAGGAGCTGTTTTTGCCGCGGTTGTCTTTGCCCCATGACCCTCCAAAAGGGGATTTGCTCCACTTCCTGAGCACGAAAACCCCTTACGAAAGCGCAAGGGTGATATTAGTAGGTTGCCCCTTGGACATGACCTCGAGCTTCCGACCTGGAACCCGTTTTGGCCCAAATGCCATAAGGGAAGCTTCTTGGAACCTAGAAAGTTACAGTCACACACTCGATAAAGACCTGGAAGAACTCCCGATATGTGACCTGGGCGACATCAGTTTGCCCTTATCGCTTGAAGAAGCCCTGAGGGAGATAGAGGGATCTGTAAGCAAGATCTCTTCGAATAAGAAAATACCCTTTCTTTTGGGAGGTGAACACCTATTGTCGCTTCCTGCCGTAAGGGCCCTTAAGGCCTTTTACCCTGACCTCGTCTTCTTACAGGTAGATGCCCATTCTGACTTTCGGGAAAGTTATCTCAACGCCTCCCTGTCTCATGCTACGGTTGCCCGGAGGATCTTCGAGGAGCTCGGGGAAGGTAAGTTGATACAGGTAGGGGTCAGGTCGTGGGACAAGAAGGAAAGGGAACAAGCCTTAGGGAAGGTGAAGTTCCTAGGAGAAACTCCCCCTGGAAGCCTTCCCGATACGAGGTCGTGTCTCTACCTCAGCCTTGACTTGGACGTACTCGATCCATCGGTATGTCCTGGGGTAAGTACCCCTGAACCTGGTGGGTGGAGTTTCAAAGAGCTAGTATCCTTCCTTGACCTCATCCCTTGGGAGAGGGTCGTAGGGGTAGATTTAGTGGAGCTCAGCCCTCCCTATGACCCAGGGGGTATATCTGCCCTTGTCGCAGCCAAGGTGGTAAAAGAGGTGCTCCTCAGGATAGCAAACTGAGGGCGTACGTATGTCGAGGCTTTTTGAGAGTTTTAAAATAGGCCCCCTGGAGGTCTCCAACAGGATGGTGCGCTCGGCTACCAACATGAGGCTCGCTGGTCCTTCAGGTGAGGTGACCAAGGAGTTGATCGAAGTCTACAGAAAGCTGGCCAAAGGGGGAGTAGGCCTGATAATAACAGGACATGCCTATGTAACCCCTCAAGGAAAAGTAGGCCCAGGGCAACTTGGGATTTGGTCCGATAGGCTTATCCCAGGCCTTAAGGCCCTTTCTCAGGCCGTACAGGAACATGGTGCAAAGGCCATAGTGCAACTTGCCCACGGTGGGCCTTTGGCTTATGCTGCTTCAGGAGAGCGCGTGGCCCCAAGCCCTCTAAAGGGGGCAAGGCCCCTTGAGGAAAGGGAGATAGAAGATTTGGTAAAGGCCTTCCTCCAAGGCGCCATGAGGGCCAAGGAAGCAGGGTTCGATGGTGTTCAGCTCCATGCCGCCCATGGGTATCTCCTTTCTAGTTTCCTTTCGCCTAAGACCAATGTGAGGAAGGATAGATTTGGAGGTAGAGAAGGTGGGGTCAGGCTCTTGGGTTGGATCATCCAAGAGATAAAGCACCATTTAGGGGATGACTTTCCCGTCCTTGTGAAGCTTGGTCCAGACAGCTTCAAGGACGGTAATACCGAAGAGGACGTAGCCGCGATAGCCTTTGAACTCGCTAAAAAGGGGCTTGACGCCTTGGAGGTAAGCAAAGGCATATCACCAACGGAAGACATCATCCGGCCAAAAGTAGGACCAGGAAAGGATGAGGCTTATAACCTCCCTTGTGCCCTTGAGGTAAAAAGGAAAAACGAGGGGCTTCCCTTAATACTGGTCGGGGGGATAAGGACCTTCGAAAAGGCTGAGGAGGTTGTAAAACTAGGAATAGAAGCCGTGGCTTTCTCAAGGCCCCTTATAGCTGAACCAGACCTACCAAAGAGGTGGAAAGAAGGGGATACCAGGCCATCTAGGTGTAGGTCCTGTAACCTATGTTTTGACGTTAAAGAACCTGTGAGGTGCAGGGCGTCTTGAGGATCTTACATATAGCTGATGTCCACTTCGGCAAAAGAGGACGCGAAAGGGACATACTCAAGCAACTTGAAAAGGTGGTTAACCTCTGCCTACAAATGGAGGTAAAAGTCCTCCTCATATCGGGAGACCTTTTTGACCGTCCGGATTTGCCGCTGGACCAAAAGGAGGCTTTCTTAAAGACCATCTCACCCCTCTTACGCGAAGGGATAAAGGTCCTTGCCATATGCGGAAACCACGACAGGGGCGTCGGAGGGTTGGAAGGCTTCCCCTTTTTCCAGGAACCCCATAGGATAGCCATCGGTGACCTCATCTTTTACCTCTTCCCCTTTGACCCCCAAGGATCCTGGCAGAAGGCCATGGCTTCTTTACCTCTGGAAAAAGAAGCCCCTTGCCAAGTGGTTGTCTGCCACGGTTCCTTCATACCTCCTGGTACGGCACAGATCAAAAAGGAACTGATGGAGGACCAAGCCCTTTATTGGCCGATAATCCCCGAACAGATAAGAGGCCTACCTATTGATTACCTAGCCCTGGGCCACTACCACAACCCTTTGCTCTGGAAAGAGGGGGAAACCATCTGTGCCTACCCTGGGACCATTGAACCCCTATCCTTTAAGGAAAGCGGTCCGAGAAAGGCTTATCTACTCACCTGGGACAAAGAACTAAAGGTGGAAACAGTGGACCTCGGTTGCGAAACTCCCTTTGTCTCCTTTGAGTGGTGTCTGGGGGTGGACGTAACAGAAGGAGAACTCCGCAATAAGTTAAGGGAACTCGCCGAACAGAGGGGGTTTTTCAGGGTGAGGATAACGGGCTTCTGCGAGGACTTAGACAGGTTAAAGTTCCAAGTGGGGGAAATCCCCGAAAGGGTAAAGGTGGAATGGACAACAGTTGACCTCAGCATGACCAAAGGCGATCTACTCCTCGAAAAGTTCGTCCAGGTGGTCAGGGATCGTTACCCTCCTGAGGAGGCCCACCTCCTCATCTCTTACGGGCTGAAGCTCTTAGAAGGACATGTGGATTAAAAGGCTTAGGACAAAGGGCTTCGGTTGCCTCGGGAACAGGGACTTTGAGTTCGTAAACGGCCTCAACCTCATATACGGGCCAAACGAAGCAGGCAAGACCACCCTCTTTGAGGCCATTGAGGAGGCCCTCTTGGAAAGACCGAGGTTTGTGAGGGACTACCAAGGGAGTGCCGAAGTCCTTTTGGTCACAGAAAAGGGGGAGATATGGACCGGAACTAAAGGTAAAAAGCTGTTAAATATGAGTAAATCCTTCTTCGAAAGCGTCTTCTTCGTAAGAACAGGGGAACTGGGTTTTAAAGAACCCAAGGATTTCATGAGGGATTTAAAAGGGAGGCTCCTGGATGTAGAGCGCCTCTATAAGGCCTTGGACTTTATAGGGGAGAGGCTCGGCAAGGACTTAAAGGAAAAACGCAAGGTAGGAAGCCTTGTATTTGAGATAGAGCGAATGAGAAGGGAACTAGCCGAGCTCGAGAAGAAAAAAGTGCTTTTTGAAGAAAGGGCCCAAGGTTTCGTAAGGCTTCGCGCCTTTTTACTACAAAGGGAAGAGCTCGAAAGGGACCTTGAGGCCTTAGAACGCAAGAGTTCCCTTTACAAGAAGGCCAAAGAAAAACAATACCTGAGAGAACGCTATAAGGCCCTCCTTGAAGAAATGAACCAGAGAAGGGCACTTGAAGGCTTTTTGGCAAGAAAGGAAGAACTCTCGACTTTTACCCCTCAAAGGATCGAAGAAATACGCGCTTCTGAAAGGGAATTGGAAAGGAAAAGGGAACGCATGAGGACCATACGGGAGGAACTCAACCGTTTGGAACAAGGGCTTGAGGAAAAAGAAGGGGAGTATCTAAAAGTGGCCGAAGCCCGTAGAGACCTCATCCTCCAAGAGGAAAAAGCAAGGCTCAAGTACGAAGCCTTAAAGGACATAAAGTCCCTTGAGGAGAAAAAGAAGGACCTAGAGGAGAAAAAAGGGGAAATTCGAGGAAAAGTCCACACCTTACAGGAAGGCCTAATCGAACTGCAGCAACGGATAAGACACCTCGAAGAAGCCCATCGGGAGATGATCCTTCGGATCCACCGTTTGAAGACAAAGGGATGGGCTATGGTGGCATTGGCTTCCTTCGGCCTTGTGGTGTTTATACTTGGTCTCCAACATTCCCCATGGTTTTCTGCTTTGGGTATAGGGGGTCTAGCCCTTGGCTTGGCCTTAGCCATAAAGGCCAAGCGGGAAGTTATGGGAAAGGAAAAGATAATCCACAAGGGCTTAAAGGAAAAAGAGGAGCTAGAAGAGAGGCTCTCCTCCCTCAGCGTGGAAAGGGAGAAGCTCCTTCAGGAACTCTTGGCCCTAGAGGAAGAGGAAAGGAAAACGTTTAGTGCGATGGGCATGGACTCTATGGCCCTTGAGCAGCGCTTAAGGGAACTCTCAGGACTTCAAGACCATTTAAAGGAGGTACAGACGGACCTTAAGGTCCTTGAGGAAAGGGAAGGGAAGCTCAAACAGGAGGTCAATAGGCTTAAGGAGGAAATAAAGTACAAAAGAGATGAACTACGCACCTTAGAAGAGGAATTGAGAAGGGGAGAAGAAGAAATCCTTAAAACCTTGGAGCTTTTGGGGGTTTCTTCCCTTCAAGAAGCAAACAAAAAGGCCCTGGAACTTAAGGAAATCGAAGGGAAGATAAGGCTCCTCGAATCCAAGGCCCTTAGACCTCTTAAGGAGATAGAATCCGAACTGAGGGAAATAGAGATAAGGCTTAAAGAACTGCAGGACGTCCCTTTGAGCGTACTAGAGGTGGATGTTGAAGAAGAACTCAAGGCCAAGAGGGAGGCCTTAAGGGAATGTCTGGAACAAATGAAGGTCCTCGAAGGGGAACTTAAGGAAAAGGAAAAGATCATAGGTATGGACGAAGAGAGGTTGTTCTTCGAAATCGAACGTTTGAGAGAGGAAATAGCGTCAAAGGAAAGGGAAAGGCAGATGCTTTTTGAGCTTTTCAGGATATTTAGGCTCCTGGAAGAGGAGGTCCATAAGGAATTGCTCAAGGCCCTGGAGGGAAAGACCTTAGAATGGTTCAAAAGGGTGATAGGTGAAAGGGCTTCTGGGCTTACCTTTTCTGATGACGATATCGTGGTGGTCTTGGATGGACGCCCCCTGTCTTCACGCCAGCTGAGCAGTGGGACACGCGATCCCCTTTACCTCTGTGCCAGGATCGCCATAGCGGAAAGCGTGAAGGGACCGCGCACCCTGTTCCTGGACGACCCCTTTTTAACCTGCGACCTTGAAAGGGGGTTGAGGTTGTTCCAACTGCTAAAGGGGCTTTCACAACGTTTCCAGATCCTAATGGCCACAAAAGATACCTGGCTTGTGGAAGTGGCCTCAAAAGAAGGGGTTAACTTGATCGAACTTTAAAACTTGACAAGCACCTGTCCTCTGGGGAAAATTCCTCCGTGATGGTATTGGTAAGTCCAAAAGGGTGGTGGCGGTGGCACAAAGCGGGTGCCACCGGTCCACCGGGTTAAGGCGATAAAGGGCCGCGTGGCACCCGAAGGTGCCCGCGGCCCTAGCCTGTAAAGGGGTCGTGGGCTTAAGGTTCACGACCCCTTTTTATTTGGCCACATGGAGGCACCCATGGAAAGGGGACAGGCTAAAGGGAGTCCGGTAATAGCGAAGATCGATGCGGATACCTTTTCCCCTCTTTATGCCTTTTTGAGACTAAGGGAGTTAGGGGCAAACGTCTTCCTCGAAAGCTTAGAAGAGGGACGCTACTGGGGGAGGTATTCCTTCATAGGATTTGGTCGTCCTGCGCTGAGCTTCCCAAAGGCTTGTGAGAAGGCCTGGCAGGAGCTTGACCGTTATCTAAAGGAGAACCAAAGGCCCACTATACCGGGGCTGCCCCCCTTCCAAGGAGGGCTTGTGGGGCATCTCAGCTATGACCTTGTGGAGCACCTTGAACCCGTGCCCCTTCCTGAAAGGGCCCTTTACGAGGTCCCGCAGATGGCCTTCTTAGAGGTAAGGGACCTGGTGGTCTTCGATAACTTGAGGGGGGAGATCCTTGTGATGGCAGGATCTGAGGGACTTGTAAGGGATATAACCCTCCTGTTCAGGTCTCCTTATAGACAGCAGCCCCTTGAAGGGCCAAAGGGTATAGAGCTCCGTTCGAGTTTTACGCGGTCTGGTTTCTGCAGGGCTGTTGAGGAAACCCGCCAGATGATCCTAGACGGCGAGGCCATACAGGTGGTGCTCGCCCAGGTATTTGAAGCCAAGTCCTCACGTGACCCCCTGTGCGTTTACCGACATCTAAGGCGCATCAATCCCTCTCCTTATATGTTCTTTATCCAGATGGACGGTTATACCCTCCTTGGGGCCTCACCCGAGGTGATGGTGAGGCTTACTGACCGCATCGTAGAGACGCGTCCCATAGCGGGTACAAGGCCAAGGACGGGGGATCCGGAAAGGGACAGGAAGATGGTGGAGGAATTGCTCTCTGACGAAAAAGAGGCAGCCGAACACGTCATGCTCGTGGACTTGGCCAGAAACGACCTCGGACGGATTTCCGAAATAGGCTCAGTAGAGGTGACCGAGTTCAGAAGGATTGAAACCTATTCTCATGTCTTTCACCTTGTCTCCCACGTAAAGGGCAGGCTCAAGAAGGACCTTGGGCCGATAGACGTCATAAAGGCCACCTTTCCGGCGGGGACCCTTTCAGGGGCACCGAAGGTAAGGGCTATGCAGATCATATCGGAAAAGGAACCTGTAAGGAGGGGGTTTTACGGTGGCGCTGTAGGTTACATCGACTTCAGCGGAAACCTCGACACCGCTATAGCGATAAGGTCGCTCCTTTACAAGGACGGCCTCTACTACCTAGGAGCTGGAGCAGGCATTGTGGCCGATTCGATACCCGAAAGGGAGTACATGGAAACCCTCTCCAAAGCAAGGGCAGCCCTTTTGGCCTTGGGCATGGAGGAAGAAGATGAGGGTGCTAGTGATAGATAACTACGACTCCTTCACCTACAACCTTGTACAGATGTTAGGAAGCTTAGGGGTGGAACTGGAGGTGTTAAGGAACGACCACCCCCTGCTCAATACTGGGTTTGAAGGCTTTGACGCCCTCCTCATAAGTCCAGGCCCCTCCAGACCCGAAAACGCCGGTTTTACCCTCAAGGTGATAAGGGAAAACTTGGGCAGGATCCCCATGCTAGGCGTTTGCCTTGGCCATCAAGCCCTAGGCCTTGCCCTCGGAGCCAAGGTCAAAAGGGCAAAGAGGGTCTTACACGGAAAGGTCTCCCCTATTTATCACAACCAACGGGGTATATTCCAAGGCCTTCCCTCTCCTTTTTTGGCCTGTAGGTATCATTCGCTCGTCTTGGAAGAACTCCCCGAGGAACTCGAAACTGTAGCTTACGATGAGGTGGGGGAAGTCATGGGTATAGCCCACATACAGTACCCTGTTTTTGGAGTTCAATTTCACCCAGAGGCCTATCTCACCCAATGGGGGAAAGAGCTTCTACGAAACTTCTTACAGATAGCCAAGGAGGGCAAAAGATGAAAGAGCTTCTGGAAAAGGTAATAAAAGGGGAGGCACTTGACACTTATGAAATAGAAGCCGTTTTTTCTTCCATGGCGGAAGGAAAGCTCGGTCCAGCACTCTCTGCGGCCTTTCTTGTAGCTATGAGGGCCAGGGGGGAGAAACCAGAGGAACTCGAGGCCTTGGTAAGGGTCATGCTTAAAAAGGCAGTAAAAGTCCCTATAGACCGGAGGCCCTTGGTGGACGTAGTAGGGACAGGTGGCGATGGGATGCACACCTTGAACGTGTCGACACTTTCAGCCCTCCTCATGGCTTCCTTTGGTTTGAAGGTGGCCAAGCACGGCAATAGGGCCATCTCCAGCTCCTGTGGCAGTGCAGACTTACTGGAAGGCCTGGGTTTCAAGATCGACGCCCCAAAGGACATGATGGTACAGTCCTTGCTACAGACGGGCTTTGGCTTTTTCTTTGCCCCTTTGTATCACCCTTGCATGGCCAACGTCCAACCCATAAGGAGGGAGCTTGGGATACGGACGCTTTTCAACTTCCTAGGCCCGTTGATAAACCCCACAGATCCGGAATTGATGCTGATAGGTGCCCCAAGCGTAGAGGGGGCTTGGATGATGGCAAGGGCTTTGAAGGGTTTGGGTAAAAAGGCCTTTGTAGTACATGGGCTTGACGGCCTTGACGAAGTAAGCCCCGAGGCAGATACCCTTTTGCTTGAGGTGTCCCCTGATGGGGTGTTAGAAAGGAGGATCTCCCCTGAGGACTTCGGCCTGAAAAGGGTGCCTACCGCCTTCCTCAGGGTAGAGGGAAGTGAAGGAGCCCTGAGGAGGGCAAGGGCCATCCTAGAGGGGTCTGAAGATCCCGGTAGGAATGCGGTAATAATGGAGGCGGCCTTGGGTCTTAAACTCTGTGGCCTTGTCCAAGACCTGAAGGAAGGGGCCATCATGTGTGAGGAGGCCTTAAGGTCAAAAAAGGGCCTAGAAGTCCTTGAAAAGGCCAAGGAGGTCTTAAACCGTGCCTGAAGGGTTCCTCGAAAGGGTCCTTTTGAGAAAAAGGGAGAGGCTTAAAGGACTCGTGCTTGAAGGAGAAGCTCCACCTCCACGTTGTGACTTCCTCAAGGCCCTGTCCGAAGGGACACCACCGAGGATCGTTGCAGAAATAAAGCGCTTTTCGCCCTCTCGCGGCCCTTTAAGGCCAGAACTTGACGCCAAGGCCCAAGCCAAGGCTTACGAACTTGGAGGTGCCAAGGCCATATCGGTCTTAACTGACGAAGCCTTTGGCGGAAGCCCCAAAGACCTCCTTGAGGTCAAAAGGTCGGTAGAACTCCCCCTCTTAAGGAAAGACTTCTTGATCGACCCCCTTGAGCTTGAAGAAAGCCTCCGGCTTGGGGCATCGGCGATCTTGCTGATCGCAAGGATACTGCCAGCAGAAACGTTATTGGAAATGGTCAAGCGTAGTTTAGACCTCGGCCTCGAACCCGTAGTAGAGGTCCATACAGAAAGGGACCTCGAAAAGGCCCTTTCGACACCCGCAAGGGTCATAGGGATAAACTCAAGGGACCTCGAGACCCTAAGGGTAGATCTGAAGGTTGTAGAGGCCCTCTTCCCAAAGGTACCCAAAGGGAAGGTAGTCCTTGCCGAAAGCGGCATAAGGGACAGGCAGGACATAATGAGGCTCATGGAGATAGGGGTGGAGAACTTCCTCATAGGGGAAGCTTTGGTCCTTGCCCGTGACCCAGTGGAAAAACTGAAGGAGCTTTTAGGTATATGGTAAGGGTTAAGGTCTGTGGCATACGCACCAAAGAGGAGGCCCTTTGGTGTCTACAAGCTGGGGTACACGCCCTCGGATTGGTCTTTTACCCTTCGAGTCCCCGTTATGTCCCCTTGGAACTTGCAAGGGAACTGGTGAGGTCTACGCCTCCCCTTGTCGTATGGGTGGGTGTATTTGTGGACGAACCTCCCGAAAGGATCCTCGAGGTCTCAAGAGGGCTGGGAATCAATACAGTCCAGCTACACGGTTCAGAATCCCCGGAGGTGTGTCATTTTCTGCAAGGGGAGGGCCTAAGGGTTATAAAAGCCATAAGGGTTTACGAAGCAGATGACCTCAAGGATTGGGAAGCTTATAAGGACAAGGCCTCGGCCTTGCTCCTTGACACAAAGGTCAAGGAGGTACCAGGGGGGTCTGGACGCAGTTTCGATTGGAAGCTGGCACAGGCCATAAGAGGTGTGCCCCTCATCTTGGCGGGGGGTCTCAACCCCCGTAACGTCAAGGAGGCCATAAGGACAGTTAGACCCTTTGGGGTCGACGTTTCCTCGGGTGTAGAGGAGGCACCGGGTAGGAAAAACCCCCGCTTGATCCAAGACTTCATGAAGGAGGTGTTTTCAGCATGAAGGCCTTTGGCGGCAGGTTCGTCCCGGAGACCCTCTTTTGGCCCCTAGTGGAACTGGAAAGGGCTTGGGAGGCTCTAAAGCAGGACCACGTCTTTTGGGAACAATACAGGAGGCTTCTCAGGGAATACGTAGGTAGGCCGACCCCCCTTTATTTCGCTAAAAGGTTAAGTGAACTTTTGGGGTTTAAAGTCTATCTGAAAAGGGAAGACCTCTGCCACACCGGGGCGCATAAGATAAACAACACCCTAGGACAGTGCTTATTAGCTAAGAAGATGGGGAAAGAAAGGGTAATAGCCGAGACCGGAGCTGGGCAACACGGCGTGGCCACCGCTACGGCCTCGGCCCTTCTTGGGCTCCAGTGCGTGGTCTACATGGGAGCAGAGGACGTCAAAAGACAGGCCTTGAACGTTTTCAGGATGGAACTACTTGGAGCAAAGGTGATACCAGTCCATGGAGGGAGTCGAACCCTCAAGGACGCCATAAACGAGGCCTTGAGGGACTGGGCAGCAAATGTGGACAACACCCATTACGTAATAGGTTCTGTAGTAGGGCCTTCCCCCTTTCCGGAGATAGTAAGGGAATTCCAGTCCATCATAGGCACCGAAACAAAGGCCCAGATCCTGGAACTTGAGGGGAGGCTTCCCACCCACCTTGTGGCCTGTGTCGGAGGGGGATCCAATGCCCTTGGGCTTTTTTATCCCTTTGAGGACGACCCGGTGGAGTTCATAGGTGTAGAAGCCGAAGGTGCTGAGACCCTTTCTGGGAGGGGGGAACCAGGGGTATTGCACGGCTTTCTCTCCTACTTCATACAGGACCAGTGGGGACAGATCGTACCTACAGACGCTATAGCTGCGGGTCTGGACTACCCAGGGGTTGGCCCTGACCATGCCCGTTACAAGGCCTCTGGAAGGGCCACGTATTTCTCCCTCAACCGGGAGGCAGCCATTAAGGGCTTTCAGGTCCTCGCACGCCTCGAGGGGATCGTACCAGCCCTTGAGAGTGCCCATGCCATCGGATGGCTACTGGAAAACAAACACGCCTTTCGACCTTCGGACCTTGTGGTGGTTTGCCTTTCTGGCAGGGGGGACAAAGACGTAGAGTTGGTGAGGAGGTACATAGGTGAAAGTAAGGGAAACCATATGTAAGGCCAAGGTCTTGGGGAAAGGGGCGATCATACCCTATATGGTCTTCGGGTTCCCCGAGGTACGAAGTTCCTTGGAATTGCTCTTTGCCTTTCAAGAACACGGGGCAACGGCTGTAGAAGTGGGGATCCCTTTTTCGGACCCAGTAGCCGATGGCCCTGTGATCCAAAGGGCCCATGCAAAGGCCTTGGAAAACGGAGTTAACCCTGGGATGATCCTCGAAAGCCTTAAGGAGATCCACAGCCAAATGAGGATACCCCTTATCCTTATGACCTACTATAACCCCGTTTTCCGCATGGGGGAGTTGGAATTCGCTAAAAGGGCCAAGGAAGCAGGAGTAGCAGGGGTCATCATACCAGACCTGCCTCCTGAGGAGGCAAGAAGTTGGCTTTCTGCAGCAGAGGCCTCGGGGCTTGAAACCGTTTTCCTTGTGGCCCCCAATACCCCTTTTGAGAGGGTGAAGTCGATAGCCTCGGTCACAAGTGGTTTCCTTTACTGTCTTTCGCTCAAAGGGGTAACGGGGTCAAGGATCCAAGCCCTGGAAGGCCTAAAGGAAAGGGTGAAGACCATAAGACAGATGGTAGACCTCCCGGTATGTGTGGGTTTCGGCATAAGGAACCCTTGGGAAGTAAGAGCCCTCCTCGAGGTCTCAGACGGGATAATAGTAGGATCATCCCTTCTTGAAGCCCTTGAAAGGGGCAAAGAGGCCATGCTTGAGCTCTTTGACCAATTAAAGGCCCCCTGTCAGGGCCCTCTGCCTTAAAAGGTGGTCCGCGATCACCAGCCTCACCATCGCTTCGCAAACTGGGACTATCCTGGGTATGGCAGAAGGGTCGTGTCTTCCAGTGATCTCTATTGTCCTGGGCTCACCCCTTACGTCCACGGTCATCTGGGGCTTACGGATAGATGGGATGGGCTTCACTGCCACCCTTAACACTATCTCCTCGCCGGTAGAGATCCCACCTAGTATCCCACCTGCATGGTTGCTCAAAAACCCTTCGGGTCCCATTTGGTCATTGTGTTCAGAACCGAGCATCTTTGCCGCCTTAAAACCCGAGCCGACCTCTACCCCCTTTACCGCCCCTATGCTCATCAAGGCCTTGGCCAGATCAGCGTCAAGTTTGTCAAATACCGGCTCTCCTAGCCCCGGTGGACATCCCCTTACCCTCACTTCCACTATTCCCCCTACGGAATCCCCTTCCCTATGGACCTCAAAGAGCCTGTTTTCCATTTGCTGAAGGACATCGGGGTCTGGGCAGAAAAGCCAGTTTGACCCTGCAAAGGCAAGATCTATCTTCTGTGCCCTTATCCCTCCTAATTCTAGCGTATAGGCCCTTACCTCTATCTTCTCCCTTTCCAATAACTTCTTGGCCACCGCTCCTGCAGCCACCCTCGCCACGGTCTCCCTAGCCGAGGCCCTACCTCCCCCTCTATGGTCCCTTAGACCGTATTTTAGATAGTAGGTAAGATCCGCATGACCAGGTCGAAAGACCTCTCTCAAGCTCTCATAAGGGGCCGAATCCACATCTTCGTTCCATATGACCATGGAAATAGGGGTGCCTGTGGTCAACCCTTCAAACACCCCAGAGAGGATCTCCACTTTATCGCCTTCCTTACGAGGAGAAGTACCAGGACGCCCGGGGCGCCTTTTCTGCAGCTCCTCCATTATGTCCCTTTCAGAAAGGGGGATCTTTGGGGGACAACCATCCACGATTACCCCCACTGCCTTGCCATGGGATTCTCCCCAGGTGGTGACCCTAAAAAGGACACCAAAGGTGTTACCCATTTGGGCCTACCTCCCTGAGCCTCTGCATGATCTCTCCTGCAACCTCCTCCGGGGAACGACCCGTTGACTCCACTACGAAATGCGCCGCCTTCCTATAGCTGGCCTCCCTTTCTCTCAAAACCTCCCTTACCTCTCCGAGGAGGTCCCCTTTTAAGGGAGGCCTCCGAAGGGGCTTGGGATCAGAAGCAAGCCTTCTTACTATCTCCTCTGGCGAGGCCCACAACAGGAAGACCCAACCCGAGGCCCTGAGCAGATCCACGTTCACCGGATCAAGGACCACACCTCCGCCTGTGGCTACTACAAGGCCGGACTTTTTAGAGAGGTGCAGCACTTGGGCCTTTTCCTCCTTTCGGAAGTGCTCCCAGCCGAACCTTTTTATGATCTCCGAAAGGGGAAGGCCGTATTTGCCCTCTATCGATAGGTCCATGTCCACGAAGGGCCTCCCGAGTTCGCGAGAAAGGAGCATGCCTACAGTGGTCTTGCCACAGCCCCTGTAACCTATGAGTATCACGTTCCTGCTATGGCTTCCCACATGGCCTCCACAGGGGGAGTAACCCCAAGCCATATCTCTAACTGCTTAGCCCCTTGAAAGAGGAGCATCCTTAAGCCTTCGACCGTTTTTGCCCCGCGTCTTTCGGCTTCTTCAAGGAGCCGGGTCTTCCTCGGCTGATAGACCATATCCATCACCACCATCCCCTCGCGTAGGACATGAGGATCAACCGGCATTTCGCCTTTTGAGCCCAAAGGAGTAGCATTGACTATGACCTCGCCTTCCCATCTATTGCGATCTTCCCAAGGAAGGGCAGAAGCTTGAAACTCCTCCGCTAAGGTCCTCGCCCTTTCATAGGTCCTCGAACTAACAAACACCTGTGCCTTCTCCAACCTCAAAGCATAGCAAGCCGCCCTTGCCGCCCCTCCTGCCCCAAGGACCAAGACCCTTTTCCCTTCCACTTGGGTAGATTCCCTTAAAGCCATGAGGAACCCAAGCCAATCCGTATTGAAGCCATAAAGCCTCCCCTTATCGTTTAGAACTGTATTCACCGCCCCTATGGCCTTGGCCTCTTGGTCTACGCCATCAAGCCAGTTGAGGATGGACTCCTTATGGGGCATGGTAACAGACACCCCCTCAAGGGGAAGGGATCTTATCAACCTCAAGGCCTCTTGGATGTCCTCCACTGGATAGGCCTCATATATGGCGTCTATCTTCAAGGCCCTAAAAGCGCGGTTGTGCATCAGAGGGGAAAGGGTGTAGGTCAAGGGATAACCTATGATCCCAAACTTCTTAGGCATCAGCCAACCACCTCCCTAACAGGGTCCAGCTGAGCCTTAACTCCTCAGGGGTCATTTGGCCCGGAGCGGCTTCTTTGCCCCAGGATAGGGCGGCGTAGGCAAAAGGTGCCCCAAAGAGGGGGGACAAAATCCTGGAGAGTTTCCCCCACCTGCCCATGGCATGCCCTATGACCTCAAACCCTTCTGACCTAGCCCACATGAGGAAATACAGGACTTTTAGGGAATCCTCCAACTTGTGGGCCATGGTGACCACTTTGTAAACGTCAGCCCCATCTTCAGACATCCTCCAAAGAAGCTCCATCAAGACCTGGGGATCAGGCGTCCCGTCGAGGTGATGGTAGGAAAGGATGACCTTGGCCTTGCCCTTTTCCGCTATGAGGTCTTCCTTTAGGCCTTCGGGCGTAAGCCACTCAAGGTCCACGTAGTCAGGTGAAAGCCGCCTCATATATTCCTTAAGGAGCCATATGCGCTCCTTTTCCTCCCCTTTGAAGAACCCACCCTCGGCCCTTCTGCGGTTGGTCAACACAAGCCCTTCTGGACGTCTGCCATCCCCTAAGCACAGGGACCCTTTGGCCCTATCAAGCCTTAACTCCAACATCTCCACTTTCTTCTTCTCACAGAGGACTAAGGCCTCTTCCAATTCCTCCTGGTCCTTTGGAAGAAGGGACACACATACCTTAAAGGGTCCCTTCGGACTAGCATGGAAAAACCTCATCTGCTTAAGTACGGAAAGGCCAAACACCACCTGGAAGAACCCCCTTATCTCCTCGGGGTCAAGGCATAAAGTGGGCGCAGAACAGAGTTTCTGAAGGAGTTCCTCTTCCCTCCTTCTGTCTTCTATAGGAAGGCCCAATAAGGCCTTTGCCCTCCCCACCGTCTCCACAAGGCTCATGCGTTTGTCCAGAAGTTCCAAGACCTTGCGATCTAAGGCCTCGATCTGGGCCCTCATCTCCTTTATGAGTCCCTCAACGCCCTTCACATCCATACCTCATACTCCCCTAAGGACTTCACCAAGGCTGCCCTTTCCCTTAAGGCCTCAAGGGCCCTCTCCAACTTTCCCCTTTCTTCAGGGACCTCAAGGTCCACAAAGAACACATATTCCCATCGCGAACCCTTAAGAGGCCTAGAGACTATCCTGGTGAGGTTTATGCCCTCACGGGCAAAGGGTTCAAGGGCCCTGTGCAACGTCCCTGGGACATGGGGCAAAAGGAAACAAAGGCTCGCCTTCTTTGGATGTAAACCCCCTCCAAGGGGCTTTTTCCCCATCAGGAAAAAGCGCGTAACGTTGTCACTTGCGGTTTCTATGGACCCTGAAAGGACCTTGAGGCCGTATATACGGGCTGCCTGAGGCGCAAGCACTGCAGCCCCTTCCCCATCCTTCGAGGCCAAAAGGGCGGCCTTGGCCGTACTTTCGGTCTGGATCAACTCGGCCTGCGGGTAGTTCGCCTCAAGCCACCTCCTACACTGTGCCAAGGCCTGCCAATGGGAGTAGATCCTCCTCACCTTTGAAGGATCCCCCAATGGACTGGCAAGGACATATGAAACTTCAAGGGAGATTTCCAATAGGACCTTCAAGGACGTCTCGAAAAGTAGGTCGTGCGTCTCGTTGACCATACCCTCCAGGGAGTTCTCTACTGGCACAATCCCATAATCGGCATCCCCTCTTTCCACCACCCCAAAGACCTCTTTAAGGCTCAAAACAGGGACAAGTTCCCAGTCCTCTCCCTTTACCCTAAGGGCCGCAAGGTGGCTAAAGGTCCCTTCTGGACCAAGGTAGACAAGCCTCGGTCGCCCCTTGGGATGGAAGCTGTCCTTGAGGCTTCTGAAAAGGCTGTGGAACCCCTCCTTTTGCTCCATGAGCTGCACCACCCTCTTGAACTCCTCAAGAAACCCCTCCAATGACCCTTGTGCCCATGGGTTCATAAGGACCATTTGTCTATACATCTCCGGGTCATCCCCTAGGATCCCCCGTAAAAGTCCCATCCTTTTGCGGAAGCCCACTGTGAAGAAAGGGGAAAGCCGCTGTAGGTCAAACTTAATCGCCATAGAACCGAGGACAAGGTTCGAAAGGTGATGGACCGCCTGTACTAAGGCCATGGCCTTGTCGTGCTCTTCAGGGGTGGAAAGGACTACCTTTAGGCCACCTCTTTCAAACAACAGGCGCATCTCCTCCAACCACCTCTTCGTGCGTGCAGGGCAAAGGCATATGGCAAGGTCATCCAAAAGCCCATCCCTAGGGCCAAAGAGGGGGTGGGCTCCTATTACCTCTGAGCGACTCGCTTCTAACATCCATTTGATGGGGAGCGCCTTTACGGAGCAAAGGTCCATGAAAAGGGCATCTTCCCGAAGATGCGGTCCAACCTCCTTTATGACCCCTTCTGCCGCAGAGAGGGGGACCGAAACGAGGACCACATCGAGGGTCGGTACCACTTCACCAGGGTCCACCCCGGATGTTTCGTCCCAGACCAAGACCTCGAGGCCTTGGCGCTTGAAAAACCCTTCGAACCACCTTCCCATTTTCCCTGTCCCACCTACAATCCCTATCCGCATAGGGCCTCCTTGAGCTCTTGGAAGAGGGACCAAAACTCCGGGAAGGACTTCTTCACACATCCCCCATCCACAACCCTTATCCCTTCCACCTTCAAGGAGGCAATGGCAAAGGCCATGGCTATCCTATGGTCCCCAAAGGGGTCTATGACACATGGCCTTATCTCCTTTTGGCCCTCTATCTTTAAGCTGTCTTCGGCGCACGAAACCTTAACCCCCATCGCCCTCAGGTTGGCTTCCAAGGCCGCTATACGATCTGATTCCTTTAGCCGCAAGTGGCCTATCCCTTTTATGAAGGTCTCACCCTCTGCAAAGGCCGCAGCCACAGCCAAAGCAGGGACCGCATCCGGCATCTCTCCCATCTCTACTTCCACCCCCTTGAGATCTCTACCCCTAAGGGAGATCCCGTCTTCTCCCTCAACTACCTCACAGCCCATCCGTTTAAGCACCTCTACGAACCCTAGATCCGGATGAAAACCCCGGGGGTTGAGTCCCCTCACCTTCACCCATCTCCCGGTTATGGCACCTGCAAGGAACACATAGGTGGCAGAAGAGGGATCAGGAGGTACGTGGTAAACTGTAGGCTTAAAGCCTCCCTTGGGTACAAAGAAGCCCCCGTCCTTTTCGATAACCCTAAGGCCAAAGGCCTCCATTACCTCAAGCGTCACAAGGACGTAAGGCCAAGAGACCTTTTTGCCTTCCGGTTCGATAAAGGATTCCCTTTCCGCATAAGGAGCAATTAGAAGCAGGGCCGAAAGGAACTGGCTGCTTTGGGAACAATCCACCCAATTCCCACCACCTCTTGGCACCGAACCCTTTACCAGTACAGGCGGAAACCCTTCCCGATCCTCTACCTTTACCCCCCAACGTCTGAGGGCTTCTGTCAAAGGACCTATGGGCCTTTGGTGAAGCCTTTTCTCCCCTACGAGCAAGACCTCACCCTCTGAAAGGGTCGAGACCGCGGTGAGGAGGCGAAGGGAGGTACCTGAGTTCCCTAAAAAGAGGGGTTTCTGGGGGACCTTAAGCCTCCCACCTGTGCCCCTCACCAGGAGTCCTTCCTCCGTTTCCTCCACCAGGGCCCCAAGGTCCTGTATGGCCTCAAGGGTCAAAAGGGTGTCTTCGGATCTAAGCCATCCCTTCAAAAGGCTTTCACCCTGGGCCAAAAGGGCACATATCATGGCCCTATGGGTATGGCTCTTTGAGCCCGGTAATGTCACTTCGAACATCACCTTTCCACGATCGTCTCGTCTATTTTGTGTCCAAAATGCCTTGCACCGTCTTCGAGGTGGACCAAAACCACATCGCCCTTTTTAAGGTCCACCACTGAACGCCCTTTCCCCTCTGGGGCGGTCAGACAGATGGTCTCGGCGTTTTGCAAGATGGTGGAAAAGACCTCCCCACGTGCCACGGCCTTCACCAAAACCAGAGGGCGCCTCTCGATTTTGACCCTTCCAACCACTGCCCTTTGGCTTTTGCCCCTGTAGTCGGTGACAAGGACTTCATCCCCTGCCTTAAGCTCGCTCAAGTACCTGGTCCTCCCATCTGGGGCCTTCACGTAAGCGTGGACGCACCCTGCGTTGACCCTGAAAGGCCTGGGGTCGACATAGGGGTTTTCGAAGACCTCCGCATGTACCAGGAAGAAGGCCCGTGAGGTATTCCCCACAAGGACCCCCTGGCCTTCCTTCAAGGTGGAGCAAGTATCCACACAAACCCTATCCCCCATCCCAAGGGGTTTTACCTCGATGACCTCTGCTTCCTCTAGGTCCACCGCTTCTCCTTCCTCCTTAAGGGCCTTGAGGATCTCCTTCAGCTCAAGGGGGTCATAGACGTGTACCAGTAGCCTCTTTACCCCCTTCTCCAATACCCCTGAGAGCAAACAGGCCTCCTCCTTGGACTTCACCTCGGCGATGACGTTTTCAGTCCTTGCTACCAAGTTCTCAAAGGGTATGACCTTCCAATCTTTCGTCTTCACTATGACCAGTTGGGCCTTTGCCCTCTTCACTATCTCCTCCTCGTCTTCTCGCGACTTGATCTCAAGTTCCACCACGTCCACCCCTAGTTTGAGATCCCCCTCAGGGCCCACCACCGTTACAAGGCCCATCTTCTTTACCTCCTTTTCAAACCCTTGGGGGACCATAACCCCGTCGGCACCGCCCTCAAGGGCAGCGCTGACAAGCCTTTTGTCCCATGGATCAACCCTAACCCATATCTCCCTCCCCATGGCTCAACCTCCTAACAGCTCAAGGGCCTCTTTTAGGCCTGCCCCACCATGGACGATGGCCCTCAAGGCCTCGAGGATCCTTTGGGGGGTTTCATGCTGGAAGACATTTCTGCCGATGGAGATCCCTGCTGCACCTGCCTCCATGGCACCTACGACCATCTCCAAAAGTTCCCTATCGCTTGACACCTTAGGCCCCCCTGCAATCACCACTGGGACAAAACACCCTTGGACAACCCGTCTGAAACTCTTGGGGTCTCCTGTGTAAGGGACCTTCACCACATCTGCCCCAAGTTCGGCGCCAAGACGTGCTCCATGGGCTATGAGCTCGGGATCAAAGGGGTCTTTCACCGTCTTGCCCCTTGGATAGATCATGGCCAAGACCGGAATCCCCCATTTGGAAGCCTCCTCTGTAACCCTCCCCAGGTCCTTTACCATCTCCCGGTCCATGTCGTCGCCCAAGTTTATGTGCACCGATACCCCGTCTGCCCCAAGCCTCAAGGCCTCTTCTACCCCTGAAACCAGCACCTTCGCGTTAGGATAAGGGGAAAAGGAATGGCTCGCCGAAAGGTGCACTATCACCCCGCAGGTAGGCTCAAATGCCCCCTCAAGGGCCTTGAGAACTCCTTTGTGGATGACAAGGGCGTCGGCCCCTTCCTGGACACGCCTTAGGGCCTGGGCCATGTCCTCAAGACCCTCTACAGGACCTGACGTAACTCCGTGATCCATGGGGACAATGACCGTCTTCGGTGGATCCCCTTTGAAGATCCTCCTCCATCGCAACCCCTTGCCCATCTCCTCCTCCTTGCCCACAAAATTAAAAGGGGCCGTGAGGTGTCTTGCCTCACGGCCCCTCTATAAAACAGAAGGGCCGTGGGCGCTTACCCCGCCCACGGCCCTTCTGGCTTACTCCGCCACCTCAGCCGTGGGCGGAGCCCCCGGCCCAGTAATAAAAGTAAAACCAATAACCCTTGCCCTTTACCTGCACCATCTCCTTTGCCTCGTTTTTATTTTAGCTTAAGCCCTTCACCTGTCAAGCCCTTCTTTAAGGAGCATCTCGAGGTAGGACTCACGTATCAAAGGGCCCTTTACCCCTAAATCCTCCAAGAGCGTAAGCGCTTCTCCCATCAACGCCTTGTAGTCCCCTTCTGCCTTTGCTTCTACCTCTATGAACTCC
Organism: uncultured Thermodesulfobacteriota bacterium; assembly: GCA_964611295.1. Taxonomy (GTDB): domain Bacteria; phylum Desulfobacterota; class B13-G15; order B13-G15; family B13-G15; genus B73-G16. The sequence goes on from CAZSWV010000003.1 coordinate 92,742, forward strand.
CCAAGACCTTGAACTTCATCAAGACAGATTAAGAAGCCCTTAAATTGGTAAGTCTCCCGACGTTTTCTCACCCGGCCTATTTCCGTAAAACCTAGCCGTCTCAAGATCTCCTTCATGGAGCGCCAATCCCCCACCTCCACCTCGATCTCTTCGCGGGTCTTGCTTAGGGCATCAAGCCTTGGCCCCTTATAGGTAAGGGCGCATTTGCTACCCCTAAGCCTTAGCCTCAGCGCTTCATCGGTCTCGGAAAAGTCCCTTATCGGTGACCGGAAATAAAGGTCCTCTTCCTCTCCCCTTTCCAAAAGCCGCGCTCCTTTCTCAAGGAGCTTTTCCCTAACCAAGTCAAGTCTTGCTCTAAGCTTTAACTCTACCTCTAGCATCCCTTGCCCTTTTTAGACCTACTGGGTTAAGATCCTTTCCCAAACAGTATAATCCGGAGGAGGAGAGAGGATGAAGCTCAAAGGTAAGGTGGCTATAGTCACCGGGGCCAGCCGTGGGATAGGGAAGGCCATAGCCATAGGCTTTGCGAAAGAGGGGGCCTCTGTGGTGGTGGCCGCAAGGACCGACGCCCCAAAGGAGGGAAGACCCGAGGGGACCATCTACGATACGGTCAAGGAGATAGAGTCCTTCGGAGGCATAGCCTTGCCTGTAAAGTGCGACGTGACCGATGAGGAAAGCGTGAACAAGATGGTGGAGACGGCGGTCTCCCGTTTCGGAGGCATTGACATACTGGTCAACAACGCCGGGGTGGCTTTCCCCGTACCCATCCTCGAAACCACCCTTAAACAGTGGGAGCTTGCCTTGAAGGTGAACCTCACAGGCGCCTTCTTGTGCACAAAGGCCGTGGTCCCTCATATGATAAGGCGCGGGGGTGGCAGCATTATAAACATCTCAAGCCTTGCGGCAGACGAAAAAGACCTGGGAACGGTCTTCACAGGCCTTGCCTATGCGGTAGCCAAAGCAGCCCTCGACCGCTTTACCTATGGCCTCGCCACAGAGTTAGGCAGATACAACATCGCGGTGAACGCCTTAAAACCCAAACAACCTGTAGATACCGAGGGGATGCGGTTCTGGGTTAAAGAAGAAGAAAGGAAAGGGTGGGGACCGCCTGATAAGATGGTCAAATGCGCTATCTTTTTGGCCATGCAGGACGCCAAGGGCGTTACCGGCCAGGTGGTCACTGACCAAGAGCTCATACTCTGGCACGGTCTAGAATGATGGATAACCCTGCTCGAACTTGAAACCCTTTTGAAAGGCCTTAAGACAGGCAGCCACCACCGTAGGGTCGTAGAGGACGCCTTTGTTTTTGTCGATCTCCTCCAAGGCGCTCTCCAGACCAAGGGAGGCCCGGTAAGGCCTATGGGAGGTGATGGCTTCCACTACGTCAGCTACCGCTATGATGCGGGCCTCGAGGATGATCTGTTCGCCCTTAAGCCCTCTGGGATACCCGGAGCCGTCAAGCCTTTCGTGGTGCTGTAATATGGCTTCAGCCACAGGCCATGGAAACTCCACCTCTTTGAGGATCCTGTAACCCAACTCCGGGTGGGCCTTTACAAAGGCAAACTCTATCGGGTTGAGCTTCCCAGGTTTGTTCAAGACCTCAAGGGGAACACCTAGGCCCTTGCCTATGTCGTGTAAGAGGGCTGCCACCTTTATCCCCTCCAACCTCTCCTTATCAATCCCCATCTCTTTTGCTATAGCTTCGCTTAACTCTGCCACCCTCTTCTGATGACCTGCGGTGTAAGGCTCCTTTATCTCTACAGCTGAAGAGAAGGCCTTGACGATTTGGTAAAGGAGCTTCTTGTATTTCGAAAGGAGCTCTTCCCGTTCCTCTTCGGCCTCTTTGCGCTCGGTTATGTCAAAAAAGGTCCCGAGCCAGACAAGCTTATCCCCCCATCTTATCCTGGAACTCCGAAGCTCCACCCATCTCCTTCCGCCCCCTTTCTGTAAGATCCTGAAATCGTATCTGTCAGGAACCCCTTCGCCCATTTGCCGCTTAAGGGCCCTTTCTTTAACCCTATCCCTGTCCTCTGGGGCGATGACCGTCCATATAGGGTTCGAAAGGAGCTCCTGTTTTGAATAACCCGTTATCTTCTCCATGGCTCGGTTTACGTAGAGGTGCCTCTCACCGCGATATACGGCTATACCTGCCGAGATGCCCTCAAGTATATCGTGAAGAAGCCTCTCACTTTCCCTAAGGGCCCTTTGGGCCTCTTCGTTTTCCTTTATCAGCCTTGCGTTTTCCACAGCCCTACGGATGGTCTCGGGGAGCCTCTTTATGTGCTTTGGGGTCTTCACCACGTAATCCATAGCGCCCCTCTTTAAGGCCTCCACGGCGAGTTCCTCAGACCCTGTACCAGTGAGTAACACAACGGGCATAAACGGGTCCTTCTCCCTTACGATCTCAAGCACCTTAAGCCCCTCGAAACCCAATACGTTGAGATCTGTAAGGACCACCGAGAAATCCATCTTCTCTAGGACTTCTTCCAACTCCTCCCTACATGACACCAACTTGACCTCAAAGCCCTCCTTCGCAAGCACCTCCTCTACTAGTTCCCTGTCCCAAAGGTTATCCTCAAGATAAAGGACTTTCATCATAGATACTCCCACGGGGTCTTGTTGTAGGTGAGCCAGTAAGACCTTATGGCCTTGGCTATTTCCCTCATCTCCTTGAAGGACGACGGCTTAACCAGATACCCGTTTGCCCCAGCCTCATAGGCCCTTTTACAATCTTCCTCCTCCTTAGAGGACGTGAGCACCAAAACCGGCAGGGCCTTGAAGGAGGGATGGGAACGGAGCCACCTCAAAAATCCAAAGCCGTCTATCCCTGGCAACACGAGGTCCAAGACCACAAGTTTCGGTATGCCGTAGGGCTGCTTTAGCTCGTCAGGAAGCGCCAACAGGAACTCCATGGCCTTTTCGGCCGTCTCCTTTACGTATATGACTTCCTCATAATTGGCCTCCCTTAAGGCCAGGGTAAAAAGTTCCGCATCCATGGGATCATCCTCTATCAACAGCACTCCCAATGCAAACCTCCAAAGGGAGTTTTACGTAAAAGGTGCTCCCTTGGCCCAATTCGGACGTGACCCAAATCGAGCCACCTAGGAGCTCCACGGCCTTTTTCGCGATGGCAAGCCCCACCCCCGTGCTCTCCGGCGACCCTTGGACCGTAAGCCTTTGAAAGAGGTCAAACACCTTCTCGAGGCAATCCCTAGGGATCCCCCTGCCGTTGTCCCTGACGTAAAGGACCAAAGACCCCTCTTCCTCCCATGAGCCTATTTCGACTTCAAGGGGGACACCTTCTTTACGATATTTAAAGGCGTTGTCCAAAAGGTTGGAAAATACAAGCCTCAAAAGGGTCTCGTCAGAAACCAAGGACGGAAACGGACCCTTAAGGAGCACCTTGGCCTGGGCCAAAAGGGAGGGGTCAAACCCCTCAAGGAGCTCTTTGAACAAGATTCCGAGGTCAACCCTTGACATCTGTAACCCCTTTTTGCCAAGCCTTACGTACTTCAATAGGTCCTCAAACATCTTTGCGGCCCTCCTTGAGGCCTGAAGGACGTTCTGTAAGAACCTCTGGCCCTTCTCGTCGAGGACCTCTCGATACCCCTCCCACAATAACTCCGAAAAGCCCTCTATAGCCCTCAAAGGTGCCCTGAGGTCATGGGATATGGAGTAAAGCAACACCTCCCTTTCCCTTTCGACAGATAACAGCTCCCCAGTCTTTGTAGCTACCAGTCTTTTTAGCTCTTCGTTGGCCTTATAAAGCTCCTCTTGGACCCTCTTCAGTTCTGTCACGTCATAGGCGGTCCCGACAATCGTGGGTTTCCCTCCATAATCCACAACCGCCAAGGCAAGCTCGGCCCACCTCACGGACCCGTCCTTCAAGAGGAACCTCACCTCATAGCAGGAAGGTACCTCTTCGCCCTTTAACCTCTTCTTTGCCCGTTCCCTTACCAAAGGCCTGTCCTCTGGGTGTACGACCTCCCAAAAGGGCATGGCCGTGAGTTCCTCAAAGGTGAAACCCGTAAGCTCCCGAAAGGCCTTGTTAACGTAAAGGAAGGGGCCACCTCGGTGGAGGAAAAGGCCTGCCCTTGTACTGTCAGCAAGGCTTGAGAGGAGGTCCAAGATCTGCTTCAAGGCATAGGACAATGCCTTCTCCTCAGTGACGTCCCAAAAGAATAGCACTACACCACCTACCGCCCCACCAGGCCCTTCAAGGGGGGATACCGATAAACGCATCCACCTCTCTTCTTCACCTTTGCGCTGGAGGAACTCAAGGCCATGGAGCGCCTTCCCTCCAAAGGCCTCCTTTAGGACCTCTTTGAGCTCCTCTTTTGCCCAAGGAAGGATACGACCAAGCGCTTCTTCTGCCTTAACGCCTGTAATATCCTCTGCCCTTTTGTTCCAAAGCCAGACCTTTCCTTCCCCATCAAGCCCAATCACCCCTATTGGGGCCCTCTGGAACACGTGGATCCATAACCCTCCTTGATCCTTTAAGCCTTCAAAAATCTTTCTCCTCCTTTGCCCCTTTTCTTGTAGAAAAGTCATTCGACGCAAAAACTAAAAACGCCCTTTCCTTCAAACTCCGGTTCAATTATAGCACAAAGTCTTGCGCCTTGGCTTTTGGGAGGACATCTGTTATAGGTTTTGGTGTGAAGGCCTTTGACGTCCATACCCACATCTTTTCCCCTTGGGTGAGGCAGAACCGCCAGTTTATAAGGGATCCTTTTTTCTCCTTGCTGTATGCGGATCCTAGCGCAAGGATGGTGGGGGTTGAGGAACTCCTGTCCAAGATGGCAGAAGAGGCTATCCTCTACGCAGTGATCTGTGGTTTCCCCTGGGGAGACCTCGAACTGTGTAAGAGGGAGAACGATTACCTCCTTGAGTCCCATCAGAAACACCCTCGGCTCTTGCCCTTTGTCACCTTTACGGCTGACGAACGCGGCCTGAGGGAACTTGAGCGTTGTGCAAAGGGAGGGGCAAAAGGGGCAGGGGAACTCGCCCCAGGGACATATGGGGAGGAGCTCCTCGATAGAGGCTACCTTAGGGAACTCTTCCTGACCCTTAAGTCCTTGGGTTTACCTGCTCTGATTCACGTGAACGAACCGGTTGGGCATCCTTACCCCGGAAAGGGGAAGGTGTGTCTCAGGGACATAGAGGCCCTCTTGACCCTCGCGGAGGGGGTAAAACTCATACTGGCCCATATGGGCGGGGGCTTTTTCTTTTACGAACTCATGCCGGAGGTAAAGGAGCTTTGTCGCCACGTCTATTACGACACAGCCGCCCTCCCCTTCCTGTACGAACCTAAGGTCTGGAGGGTAGCCCTGGAGCTCATACCCGACAAACTGCTTTTCGGGACCGATTACCCCCTTTTGGGGCCGAGGAGGTATCTAAAGGGTATGGAGGAGGCGGGACTCGAGGACTCACAGAAGGAAAAGGTCCTCTGGGATAACGCCTTGAGGTTCTTCGGGGGTTGAAAGGATGGATTACGTGAAGTTCTTAGGGACCGCAGGGGCAAGGGTGGTGGTCTTCAAACAACTCAGGGCATCAGGAGGGATGTGGCTCCAGTTGAAGGGCAAAAGGGTCTTGATAGACCCTGGTCCGGGCGCCTTGGTCAAGGCCCTTTCCTCAAGGCCCAAACTTGATCCTACTAAGCTTGACGCCATCCTTTTGACCCACAGGCACTTGGACCATTCAGCGGATGTGAACGTGATGATTGAAGCCATGACCGAAGGGGGGTGGCATAAACGAGGGGTACTCTTTGCCCCATGGGATGCCCTGGAGGAAGATCCAGTGGTCTTAAGGTACTTAAGGGGGTTCTTGATGGGGATAGAGGTCTTGAAGGAAGGTGGACTTTACGAGCTCGATGGCTTGAGGTTTCGGGTACCTTTGAAGCACAAACACCCAGTTGAGACATATGGGCTCATGATCGAGGAAAGGATCGGGATCGTTTCAGATACCCTCTTTTTCCCTGAATTGAAGGAGGCCTACAAAGGGGCAGAAGTCCTTATCCTAAACGTGGTCAGGGCAGCTGAGAGGGACGATAAGGTACCCCACTTGACCCTAGGTGACGCTAGGGAAATCATAGAGGCAGTGAGGCCTAAAAAGGCCGTCCTGACCCATTTTGGGATGAGCATGCTGAAACTCGGCCCCCACACGGTAGCCCAAAGGCTCTCGGCCGAACTCGGGCTTGAGGTCATAGCGGCCCAAGATGGGATGACCCTTAGTTTGTGAGCCCCCTCAAGGAAAACCACCAGATCAAGCCCGAGGCCGTTGTCAAGAGCGTGAGGGGTATACCCAATTTGGCGTACTGCCAAGGAGAAACCTTTATCCCCATCCTGCGTGCCCCCTCCAAGGTTATGAGGTTAGCTATGCTGCCGATGGTCAAGAGGTTTCCGGCGTAAGTGCTTACTATTGCCAAGAGGTACAATTGGTGAGGAGGGAGGTCAAGGCTTCTCAAAAGGAGCATAACGGCGGGGACGTTGCTGAAGGCATTGCTCAAAAGGAGGGTAAAGCCCGTAAGGATGGCGGGGTCCTTGAGGTCAAGCCCTCTCAACTCCAGCCACTGGACCAGGTCCTGGGGGATCTGGTATTTGGAGACCCCACCGACGACTATGAAAAGACCTATGAAGAGGGCCAAAAGGTGCCAGTCCACATGTGACAGCAGTTCCCTTGTGGTTACGTAACGGCTACACAAAAGCACGCCCGCCACAGATATGGCCGTCACCTCCCTTGGGATAGGGGTGAAAAACAGCACCAAAAGGACAAGGGTTAAGATAGCTCCTTTCCGCACCCTGTGAGGGTTGTAAGCTGGCCAGTCTTCTTCCAAGAGACCCTCTGCCCATTCCCTTTGGTACCATCTCCGGCGGTAAAAGAGGGATATCAAAAGGTAAGCCAAAAGCAGCCCAAAGGCCGAAGGAGGACCGCACCACAAAAGGAATTCGTCAAAAGGCAGGGCGCCCCATTGGCCTATCAGCATGTTTTGGGGGTTCCCGATTATGGTAGCGGCAGAGCCGATGTTACTGGACATAGAGAGGGCCAAAAGGAAGGGGATGGGGTTAAGACCCAAACTCCGAGTGGAAGCGACCACCACTGGGACAAAGGCCAGACAGACTACGTCATTGGCCAAAAGGGCAGAAAGCACCCCAGAGGCCAATATCAACATCCACAAAAAGCCTTTCGGACTTTTGAAACGTTCGGCAATGTAAAGGGCCACCCTGGTGTAAAAGCCCCCTATCTTGAACTGGGCCGAAAGCACCATGAGGCCGTAAAGCAAGAGAAGGGTGGGAACGTGTATGTAACGTAAGGCCTCCTCTGCCTGCAAAACCCCAAGGGCCATCATGGCCGTGGCCCCCAGGATGGCTATACCGGTCCTGTCGACTTGTAGCCCCGGTATCTCCCCTACGGCGATACCTAAGTAGGTGCACAGGAAGACCAAAAGCGCTAGGGCCTTCTCCTCCATTTAAAGCCTCAGAAGTCCCTGTCAGCCCAAGCCCAACCCTTGGGCCTGTAGAATTGGTATCTCCCATCCCTCTTTAAGACCTCCTCTGGCAGCTCGCTAAGGAAGCGTGAGGGCATCCGTTCGAAGCTCCGGCCGAAAAGTCCCCTCCTTCTCACATAGCTCAAGTACAGCTCCTCTTTGGCCCTTGTCATCCCTACGTAGAAGAGCCTCCTTTCCTCCTCCAGCTCGGACCTGTCGTTCAACCTAAGGTAATGGGGCAAGAGCCCTTCCTCAAGGCCCACTATGAAGACCACTGGAAACTCAAGGCCCTTTGCACTGTGAAGGGTCATAAGGACCACCTTCTCCCCTTCCCTTAACTGATCCACCTCCGACATGAGACTCAAGTCTGATATCACCTCCTCGAGCCCCTCTTCCCTCTCCCTCATGGCCGAAAGCAGCTCTTCCACGTTTTCGATCCTTTCCTGACCCTGGGGGAGCCCCTGGAGGTATTCGAGGAAGCTGGTCCTCTTCAGGAGCTCTTCGAGGATCTCCCAAGGCCTCAGGAGGTCCCTTTTTGAACGCAGGTCCTCCACAAGTTCCAGGAAGGCCTTAACACCCTTATGGTTCCTAAAGAGCCCCTTTTCGGACAGCTCCTTTAAGCCTTCCCAAAGGGGTAGGCCCCTCTCCTTGCAAAAGGCTTCAAGGCGCTCCAAGGCCTTGGGGCCTATGCCCCTTGGGGGGACGTTTATCACGCGCCTGAGGCTTACTTCATCTAAGGGGTTGAAGATGAGCCTGAGATAGGCAAGTAGGTCCTTCACCTCCTTGCGCTCGAAGAACTTGAGGCCCCCTATAACCGTGTAAGGTATCCCCAACCTCATCATGGCTTCCTCAAGGGCCCTCGATTGGGCGGTTATGCGGTAAAAGACCGCAAAGTGCCCGAAAGGCCTACCCGAGTTGAGGATGGATCTTGCAACCCAAAGGGCTTCCTCCCTTTCGTCCTCTGCCCCGTATAGGGTTATGGGCTTCCCTTCAGGGTTCTCTGTCCAAAGGGTCTTGGGCGTGCGAAGCCTGTTGTGAGAGACTACGGCATTTGCCCCTCTGAGGATGGTCTTAGTAGAGCGATAGTTCTGTTCAAGCTTTATGATCCTCACCCTGGGGAAGTCCTTTTGGAACTGGAAGATGTTCGAAGGCTCTGCCCCCCTCCAGGCATATATGGATTGATCGTCATCTCCTACCACCATTATGGAGGTCTCGGGCCCCATGAGGTCCTTAAGGAGAAGGTATTGGATGAAGTTGGTGTCCTGATATTCGTCTACTAGTATGTGCCTTATCCTCCTGTGGAAAATCTCCTTAATCTCCTTTAGCTCCAGGAGTTTGTGGCAGTAAAGGAGCAGATCACCATAGTCCAAGGCCTTGGACTGCCTGAGGACCTCCTGATAAAGGGGATAGACCTGGGCAGTACGCCTCTGGAAGAGGTCGAAGGGGTTCGCCTCATAGCTTTCGGGTCCTATCCCTCGGTTTTTCGCCCGTTCTATCTCCTTTAAGACCCGCGAAGGTGGGAAGGCCTCCCGGTCAAGGCCCATCGAGCGGATTATCCCTTCGATGACCTTCAACTGGTCGTCCTCGTCGTATATGACGAAGTCCCGCGGCAGGCCGATCCTGTCCCCATATGCCCTGAGGATGCGGTTACATATCCCATGAAAGGTCCCTATCCAAAGCCCCTCCTTTAGACCTCCAAGGAGCCTTTCGACCCTTCCCTTCATCTCACCTGCGGCCTTGTTGGTGAAGGTGACGGCGAGGATCTCCCCCGGCCTAGCGCGGCCGCTCAACACCAAGTAGGCGATCCTATAGGTCAAAACGCGGGTCTTACCACTACCTGCCCCGGCGAAAACCAGAACAGCCCTTTCTTCCGCCAGGACCGCTTCCCGCTGCTGAGGGTTGAGGTCCCGAAGGAGTTCTTCCACCGGATTCATTCCACAGTCACGCTCTTTGCCAGGTTTCTCGGTTGATCTACGTCTGTGCCGAGGTAATCGGCCATGTGGTAAGCGAAAAGCTGAAGGGGCAATACCGTCACAAAGGGACTGAGTAAAGGGGGAGTCCAGGGTACCTTCAGGAGGTCATCCACCGCCGCTTCCAACAGGGGGTCGTCCTGGTTGAGCAAGGCTATGACTTTCCCTTTGCGGCTCTTTACCTCCTTTATGTTCCCCATGGTCTTATCGTAGGTCCTGTCCCTAGGGGCTACAACTACCGTGGGAACCCTTTCGTCAATCAGGGCTATAGGCCCGTGCTTCATCTCCCCTGCGGGATAGCCTTCAGCATGTATATAGGAGATCTCCTTGAGCTTTAAGGCCCCTTCTAGGGCCACTGGGTAGGAGATCCCCCTACCTAGGTAGAGGAAATCCTTGGCCTCGGCATATTTCCTAGAAAGCTCGGCGATCCTCCCCTCCTCACGGAGCACCCGCTCCATAAGCCCGGGAATGGTCCTAAGCAGGCTTATGTAGGACCTCACCTCTTGCTGGCCCAAAGTGCCCTTCCTGCGACCCATGAAGAGGGCCAAGAGCAACAGGACGGCCAGTTGGGCCACAAAGGCCTTGGTGGAAGCCACGCTTATCTCCGGGCCCGCACGGGTGTAAAGGGTACCGTCCACCTCTCGCGTGAGACTTGACCCAAGGACGTTGCATACCCCCAGGGTCTTAATCCCCTTTTTCCTCGCCTCCCTTATCGCTGCCAAGGTGTCAGCCGTCTCCCCGGATTGGGATATGGCCACCAAGAGTACGTCTTCTCCGCCGACAAAACGCCTGTAACGGAACTCGGAGGCGATCTCAGCCTGGGCCACGACCTGACACAGCTCTTCCATCCAATAGGCCCCTATCAAGGCCGCATGCCAAGAAGTACCGCACGCGACAAGGACCACCCTCTTCACCTTCTGGAGCTCTTCCTCGCCGAAGGGGAACTCCTCAAACACCACCTCGCCTTCCTCTTCATAGATCCTGCCTCTTAGGGTGTCTGCCACTACCTGCGGTTGTTCATGGATTTCCTTGAGCATGAAGTGCTTGTAACCGCCCTTTTCGGCCATGGCAAGGGACCAATCCACCCGCTTCGGGCTCCTTAAAAGGCATCTGCCCTCTAGGTCACAGACTTCAAACCCATCCAGGGTGATGAAGACCACATCGCCGTCCTCGAGAAAGACCAAGTCCCTGGTCCAGGGCAGAAGGGCAGGGGCATCTGAGGAAAGGAAGTACTCTCCCTCACCGATACCAAGGAGCAGAGGGCTCTCTTTCCTTGCCCCTATCAAAAGGTTGGGCATCCCCTCTATTAAGATCCCAAGGGCATAGGAACCCTTAAGCTGCTTAAGGGCCTCAAGGACCGCCTCTTTGGGGTTGAGACCTGCCTCAAGCCCAAGGTCAATGAGATGGGCGATCACCTCGCTGTCTGTCTCCGAAGAAAACTTCCTGCCTTTTCCCCTCAAGATCTCCTTCAAAGAGAGGTAGTTCTCGATGATACCGTTGTGGACCAGGACCACCCTGCCTACCTTGTGGGGATGGGCGTTCCTCTCGGAAGGCTCACCATGGGTAGCCCACCTAGTATGGCCTATCCCTGAAGGCCCAGAAAAGGACTTCCCCTCGAGGAGCCTCTCCAAGTCGCGGATCTTCCCCTCGGACCGGAAGACCAGGACCTTCTGCCCTTCAAAGACCCCTATACCTGCCGAATCGTAACCCCTGTATTCCAGCCTCTTAAGCCCATCCAGGAGCACCTCCAAGGGGGGGCGAGGACCAAGGTACCCCATTATCCCACACATCACTTCCTCCTGCGCTTAGCCCATCCTTCTATGACCTTCTGCTTGGACCTCTCCACGGCAAGGCTACCAGGGGGTACATCCTTAGTGACCACAGATCCCGCACCTACAGTGGCCTCTTCGCCTACTATAACCGGGGCCACCAAGGAGACGTTACTGCCGATAAAGGCCCTTGGGCCGATGACGGTCTTATGCTTCCTCAAACCGTCGTAATTACAAGTTATGGCCCCTGCACCGATATTGGCCCCTTCTCCTACCTCAGCATCCCCTATGTAGGCCAGGTGGTTGGCCTTAACCCCAGGACCGAGGACCGAGTTCTTGACCTCCACGAAGTTCCCCACCTTGGCCTGAGGTCCTATAAAGCTCTTCGGCCTAAGACGGCTGAAAGGACCAATTACAGCGCCTTCGGCTACCTCACTCCCCTCCACATACGAACAAAAACGCACCTCGACCCCATCACCTAAGACCGTGTCCACCAGCTCAACCATAGGGCCTATCCTACAGGAGCTCCCGATAGAGGTCTTACCCCTCAAAAAACAAAAAGGCCTGATGACCGTATCAGGGCCTATGGAGACCTCAGGCTCGATCCAAGTGGTGTCTGGGTCCTCTATCGTAACCCCTTCCTCCAGCCACCTCCATAAGATCCTCCTCCTCAACACATCCTGGGCCATTACCAGCTCATGGCGGGTGTTCACCCCCATGACCTCCTGGGGGTCATCCGCCAAAAGGGTCTCCACCTTCGCCCCTTTCTTTACCCCTATCTCCACTAGGTCCGTAAGGTAATACTCCCCTTGGGCATTAAAGGGCTTGAGTTCCTTTAAGGCCTCCCTCAAAAAGTCGGCCTCTGCCACGTAGACCCCTGCATTGGCCTCCTTTACCCCTTCCCCCCTGAAGTCGGCCTCCTCTACTACCTTCAAGACCTTACCCCCTTCTCCCCTTAAGACCCTCCCATAACCCTTGGGCTCATCGAGCATGACCGTAAGGAAGGTCAAAACCGCCTGCTGCTCAAGATGACGCTCAAGCAGCCTCTTCAAGGTCTCAACCCTAAGCAAAGGCGTATCCCCATAGACCAAAAGTAACGGCCCCCTGTACCCTTCAAGCTCACCCTGCGCCACCATAACCGCATGACCCGTACCAAGGGGCTCCCGTTGGACCACCACCTTGACCGGCTTAGAAGACAAAAAACCCAAAAGGGCCTCATCCCCACTCGAAACCACCACCACCTCCTCAGGACCCAACTGCTGAACCACCCCCAAGACCCACTCGATCATCGGCCTCCCCAAAAGGGGATGCAAGACCTTGGACACAGACGACCTCATCCTCCTGCCCTTCCCTGCAGCCAAAACCACCACCCTGAACTTCATGCCCCTAAACTTATCCAAGCCCACCACCGATGTCAACAAACCAAAACACATCTATAACACCACATAACATTCATAGAAAAATTCTATTTGACCTATAGATCTTTTATGGGGTATTTTTCTTCCCTCGATCATCTTTTGGGAGGTTGTCCTATGGCGCCTTGGTTAGTGGGTTTGGTTATAGGTTTTGGGGCGGTGGTGGTTCAGGCCTTTTTTAAGGTGTTGCCGCCTCCTGCTTATGGGGTTTGTATAGCCTGTCACATGAGGGATCTGGTGAACTGGGTGGTGGTGAGGCTTTGGCCGGTTTATGGGCTTTTGTCGAGTGGGCTTCCCAAGTTTGAAGGTGCTCCTGTCTCGCAGTCCTTCCCCGTCTTAACGATAGTCGGGGTCCTCGCCGGGGCCTTTGTGGCTGCTAAAGTCCATGGGGAATTCAGGCCGAGGTCCTTGAGGGTGTCCAGTCAACGGCCCCTATGGGAGTTCTTCATAGGGATGGGGGTTATGTGTTCGGCGCTTATCATGGGTGGGTGTCCCATAAGGACGGCTTTGAAGGTGGCCTATTTGGACTTAACGGCCATGGTGGCCCTGGGGATGATCTTCTTAGGGGTCATCGTGGGGTCTGAGACGATAAAGCGCATAAGCTAGGAGGGCGGAAATGGTACACGCATGGGCTACCTTGTGTTTGGGTTTCCTCTTCGGCTATCTTGGCCAAAGGGCCCGTTTTTGCACCATCGGTGGTATGAGGGACTTTTACCTCATACGTGACAGGAGGCTCCTTTACGGGCTCTTCGGTTTCCTACTTGGGGCCTTTTTGGGCTTCCTTCTGCTTTCCGGGCTGTCACAGGCCCTTGGGACCTTCCCTTGGTTTTTGAAAGGCAAGGGCTTCTTCCTTTCCAACTGGCAGAAGGCGGGGGTAGAGGCCCATCCGAGCCCTTGGCTCCCTGTCCCAGGTGATCCCATAAGCCTTTCGCCTAAAGTTTGGGCCCATTTGGCTTTGGCCATGGTAGGTGGGTTCGGTTTGGGGTTCCTGGGGGTCTTGGCGGGGGGATGTCCCTTCAGGCAACACGTCATGGCGGCCGAGGGGTCCTGGAGTGCCCTTTCTTACTTAGGAGGGTTTGCCGTCGGGGCGGTCCTCTTCCATAGGTTCTTGGCGCCTTTGGTGAAGGCACTAGTAGGATAGGAGGTGAAAGATGGAGAAGGTCCTGGACGTAAGAGGGGCTGTATGCCCTATACCCGTCTTAAAGACCAAGGAGGCCCTGGAGGGCCTGGACAAGGGCGAGGTCTTGGAGGTCCTCTTGGACTATCCTCCGGCCAAGGAGAACGTCAAAAGGTTTGTCCAATCGCAAGGGCATGAAGTCCTCTCGGTGGAAGAAGAAGCGGGCCTTATAAGGTTAAGGATCAGGAAAAAATAAGAAGGAGGTGACAAATGGCTGACAACCGCAAGCTCTGGGAGTCTTTGGGCATCGATTTGAAGAAGCACGATCAACTCTTGGAGGTCTTGCCTCAGGTCTTCGGCGACCTTTTTCTGAGCCAGGAGGGCAGGCCTTCTCGGATGGCTTATTTCGATGGGTTCGCCGGTGACGTCCACGGCTTCAGGATAAGAGAGCTTGTCGAGCATAAGCAAAGAGGGGGGAAGGTCTTCGGTGCCTTTTGTATCTATGTGCCTGAAGAGGTGATATATGCTGCAGGAGGGGCCTGCGTGGGGCTGTGTGGTGGGGTCGATATGACCGTGGCCGCTGCCGAAAGGATCCTGCCCAGGAACCTCTGCCCCCTCATAAAGTCCTCGGTCGGATTCAAACTGGAGAGGCTTTGCCCTTATGTGGAGGTTGCAGACCTAGTGGTGGGTGAGACCACCTGTGATGGTAAGAAAAAGGCCTGGGAACTGCTTTCGGAATACGTGCCCCTTTACGTAATGGAACTACCCCAGAAGAAATCCGAAAGGGACTTGGGTTTTTGGGAAGGCGAAATCTGGGAGTTCCTAAAAAAGGTACAGGAGGTCACGGGAAAGGAGGTAACAGCTGAGGGACTTCGAGAGGCCATGGAGGTCTTCGATCGAAAAAGGCAAGCGCTACAGAGGCTTTTCGACCTCAGGCGCAACGACCCAGTTCCCATAAGTGGTCTTGATGCCCTGTTGGTCGTACAGCTCGGCTTCTTAGATGACCCTGTCAGGTTCTCCCAGAAGGTAGAGGAACTGTGTGAGGAACTCCAGCAGAGGGCAGAAGCCAAACAAGGGGCTTTCCCCAAGGGCAGGCCGAGGATATTGGTAGCGGGCAGCCCCATGGTCTTACCCAATTGGAAGCTCCATGCCCTTGTGGAAAAACAAGGGGGAGTTGTCGTATGCGAGGAGTCCTGTACCGGCACTCGTCTACTTACCGGTCGGACCGACCCTTCCGACGGGGACCTGAAGGGGTTGATCAAGGCCATCGCCCGAAGGCAGTTCAAGGCCAATTGCGCATGTTTCACCCCTAACGAAGAAAGGGTGCAACAGATAGTACAGCTATGCCAAGACTACCGGGTCCATGGCGTCATTTACTATAGCCTGGTCTTTTGCCAGCCTTTTATCCTCGAGGGTTACAAGGTGGAGAGGGCCCTAAGGGCGAGGGGGATACCGGTGCTCAGGATCGAAAGCGACTATGGAGACGGAGACCTCGAGGCTTTAAAGACGAGGGTAAAGGCCTTTTTGGAAGGTCTAGCTTAGAAATGCCTTTCTTTGTAGGCATCGACATAGGGTCCAGTTGGACGAAAGGGGTCCTTTTAAAGGAAGGCAGGGTCCTTGCCCGAAAGGCTTTGTCCACTGGACCCGATTTCAAAGGGGCAGGCTTTAAGGTCCTTTACGGGCTTTTGAGCGAAAAGGACGTCAAGATTGAGGAAGTCGTAGGGATCGTCGTCACAGGCTATGGACGGGATACCTTCCCTTGGGGCGAAAAGGTCACCGAGTTGAGTTGTCATGCAAAGGGGGTATCAAGGCTTAGGCCCTCGGTGAGGACGGTGATCGACGTAGGTGGACAGGACGCAAAGGTGCTGAGGGTAAACCATGGAAGGCTCTTGGGTTTCGTCATGAACGACAGATGTGCCGCTGGGACCGGTAGGTTCTTGGAGGCCATGGCCAGGATTTTTAAGGTGAAGCCTTCTAAACTCGGAACCTTGGCCAAAAGGGCACGGCGGACCTGTGTCATCAACTGTACCTGTGCCGTGTTCGCCGAAACGGAGGTGGTCTCCCTTCTTGCCTCGGGTTGTCCAAAAGAGGCAGTGGCCAGGGCTATCATAAAAAGCGTGTGCAAGAGGATCTCAAGCCTTGCCCACGGCTTTGGTTTGGAAGGGGAAGTGGCCCTGGTCGGGGGAGTGGCCAAGATCCCCTTCTTCAAAGAGGCCCTCCAGGAAGAACTTGGAGTGGAGCTAATACCCTTGCCCTTTGACCCCCGTTTTACCGGGGCCTTGGGGGCCGCTTTGATCGCTGAGGAAAAAGGAGGTGGACGATGTCAAAGGTAGTAGATGCAAGGGGATTGAGCTGCCCGCAACCGGTTGTGCTCGCCCGCAAAGCCCTTGAAGAGGCCGATGAGGTCTTGGTCATGGTAGGAGACATGGGCGCGGCACAGAACGTAAAACGCATGGGGGAGCAGTTGGGGTGTGAAGTGAAAGTGGAGGAACGCCCCGATGGCTTTTACGTTCACCTTAAACGGACAAAGGAAGGGGGGACCTGCGATGTCCCTAGTCCTCAGGCAGTACTGGTCATCTCTTCAGATGGCATGGGACGGGGTGAAGAGGAGCTGGGCAGGCTTTTGATGAGGTCCTTTTTACATACCCTGGTGGAACTCCCGGAACCCCCCAAAAGGGTCATCTTCTTCAACACGGGCGTCAAACTGACGGTAGAAGGTTCGGAGGTCTTAGATGACCTCAAGGCACTTGAGGGAAGGGGTGTCGAGCTCTTGGCCTGTGGAACCTGTTTGGGTTATTTTGGCCTCAAGGAGAAGCTCATGGTGGGGAGGGTCTCGAACATGTATGAGATAGCCGAAGCCTTGCTTTCAGCTCCAAAGCTCATAGTGGTGTGAGGGGTCCGATGGTGAAGAGGCTTACAGAGTGTTCACGGAGTGCGGGTTGAGCAGCAAAGCTTGGGCCAGGGGACCTGGCAAGGGCCTTGCAGGGGCTTGAACTCCCCTCGGACCCCAACTTGATCGTGGGGATCGAGAGGGTGGACGACGCAGGGGTATATAAGCTCACTGAGGAGCTAGCCCTGATACACACGGTGGACTTTTTCACCCCCATCGTAGATGACCCGTACTGGTTCGGACAGATAGCCGCGGCAAATGCCCTTTCGGACGTATACGCCATGGGAGGTAAGCCCCTTACTGCTATGAACATCGTGTGCTTCCCGGTGAGGGATTTGGGAATAGAGGTCCTACAAGAGGTCTTGAGAGGAGGACTGGAGAAATTGAAAGAAGCTGGTGTAGTCCTGGTGGGAGGGCATTCCGTGGAGGACCAGGAGATGAAGTACGGACTTGCGGTAATAGGCCTTGTGCACCCTAATAGGGTTATAAGGAACCAAGGGGCAAGGCCTGGGGACCTTTTGGTCCTGACCAAGCCCATAGGTACAGGTGTGGTGTCCACAGCTATAAAGGCCCAATTGGCAGGAGAGGAGACAGTCAGGAGGGTGACCTTGCTTATGGCCGAGCTCAACCGCAAGGCCTCTGAGGCCATGGTGGAGGTTGGGGTAAGCGCCTGTACGGATGTCACGGGCTTCGGCTTACTGGGCCATGCCTGTGAGATGGTAGATGGGACCGCTGTGGGTTTGAGGATCTATGCCTCGAGGGTCCCCTTTTTAGAGGAGGCCTTGGAATGGGCTTCAATGGGCCTTCTTCCCGGAGGTGCCTATCGCAACCGTGAGTATCGTAAGCACATGGTTTCAAACGAAGGGGTTGAGGAGGTCGTCTTTGACCTCTTGTTCGATCCCCAGACCTCGGGAGGACTCCTCATAGCGGTTCCGAAGGAAAGGGAGGAAAGGCTCATGGGGCTTCTTGAGGAAAAGGGGGTAAAGGCCTCGGTCATCGGCGAGTTCACCTCGGACCATCCTTCAAGGGTAAGGGTACTACCATGAAGCCGGAACGTATGGTTTACCTGGACAACGCTGCCTCTTCTTGGCCTAAGCCCAAGGAGACCTCAGAGGCGGTCCTTAAGGCACTGCTTGAGGTAGGTGCCAACCCCGGCCGTTCTGGTCACAGGCTCTCCCAAGAGGCAGCAAGGCTCATATACGAGGCCCGTGAGGCCCTGGCAGAACTTTTCGGAGTAGAGGACCCTTTGAGGATCGTCTTCACTAAGAACGTAACCGAAGCCCTTAACATAGCGCTTTACGGCCTCCTTAAGCCAGGAGACCACGTGATAACCTCAAGCTTTGAGCACAACTCCGTCATGCGTCCTTTGAGGGACTTGGAAAAGAAGGGGGTAGAGGTCACCGTGATAAGGGGATCACCGCGTGGGGAGATCGACCCAGAGGACATAAGGAGGGCCATAAAGCCAAACACAAAGCTCATAGCCTTGGTCCATCTCTCCAACGTAACCGGGACCATAATGCCCGTTAAGGAAGTGGCTACCCTTGCCAAGGGATATGGGGTCCTCTTTTTGGTCGATGCAGCCCAATCCGCAGGGACTGTGAGGATAAAGGTAAGGGAACTGGGAGTCGACCTCTTGGCCTTCACTGGGCATAAGGCCCTCTTCGGACCCCAAGGGACGGGGGGGCTGTACATAGGAGAGGGGATCGAAAAGTTCCTCGAACCCCTTATGCGCGGGGGCACAGGTAGCAGGTCTGAGGAGGAGTCACAACCGTCCTTTTTACCCGATAAATACGAAAGCGGCACCCCAAATACCCCCGGGATAGCCGGCCTTGGGGCAGGAGTTGGGTTTCTGTTGAAGGAAGGCATGGAAAGGGTCGAGGCAAAGAAAAGACAGCTGACCAAGACCTTCCTCGAGGGCATAAGGGGACTGAAGGGAATAAGACCCTTTGGGACCTTGGACGATTCCCAAGTGGGGATCGTCTCCCTCAGGGTAGAGGGCATGGAGCCCTCGGAGTTGGCGGCCGTCCTTGACGAAAAATACGGCATCCTAGTAAGGGCAGGCCTCCATTGCGCTCCCTCAGCCCATAGGACTATAGGCACCTTCCCCGAAGGCACGGTAAGGTTCTCCTTTAGCTACTTAAACGAGGAAGAAGAGGTCCTTTACGCCATAAAGGCCCTTTCTGAAATAACGTCAACTAGAAGGTAGAGGCAAGATTCTGCCCCTTTGACAAGATACTGCCCGAATAAACCCTCCTCTTTCTGAAAAAGCCTTTTTAACCACGCCTTATCCAGGGGGACCCCGAGGCACAGATCTTGCAAATCTCTAAAAGGTAAAAAATGCCTTGGGGGAGGTGAAGGTATGGTTTTAAGGAGGTTTGGGCTCTTGGGATTGTTGGTAGTGTTGTCCTTTTTGGTGGGTCTCTTTTGTCCGGTGGGCCATCTGCAGGCCTTGGAGAAGAAGGGGGATACGTATCTTTTAGTCTACAGCGACCACAACCCTCCGGTGGCTCCGCCCTGTAGGTCGGCGGTCAGGTGGCTAACAGAGGTGGTGCAGAAGAAGACCAACAACAAGGTCCAGTTCAAGGTCATAACCGGTGGGGCCTTACTGACCGAAGCCGACATAATGAGGGGGGTACAGAGTGGCATTGCCGATATGGCCCTTTATGTGGTGAATGCGCGTGACGGCTTTGTCGGGAACATGGTTGTGACGCTGCCCTTTATAGGATGGCCTTCGCGCGAGGAGGCAAACGCCATTTACAGGAAGCTGATGGAGAAGTACCCTGAATTGCGGAAGGAATGGACTGGGGTTGTACCTTTCGCTTACTCCATGATGCCCGAAACCCATATCCACACCGTAAAGAGGGCCAAGGTCGTCAAGACCCCTGAGGACATAAAGAAGCTGAAGATCCTCACCACCGGCGAACATACCGCCATAGTCAAGGCCATGGGGGCAACCCCTGTTGAGGTTCCCATTGGCGATTGGTATACGGCTTTGGAGCGCGGTGTCGTAGACGGATGTCTCAACCACTTCGCAGTCCTCAAGGTCTTTGGGATGCTTGAGCTTGTCCCCTATCACACCGTATTTCCCGGTGGCGTCAACATGGTCCCTGTGGGCGTAATCATGAACGAAAAGACCTGGAACGCCCTCCCTGCTGACATCCAAAAGGTCTTCCTTGAGACACAGCACGAGTTCACCAATTACCTTTACCACATCGAGAAGACCGAATGGCTAGATGCCGCCATCAACTTCTGCAAGGAGAAAAAGCACACCTTTGTAGAAGTAAGTCAGGCAGACCTAGAGAAGTGGCGGGCCCTAGTGAAGGACGAGGTGACCGAAAAATGGATAAAGGAGGCCGAATCAAAGGGCATCCCCGGCAGGAAGATCTATGAAGACATGCTCAACATGGTAAAGGCAGCCATTAAGAAATAACCTTTATTTAAAATTTGGAATGAAAAGGCCCTCTGCAGAGGGCCTTTTCATTTATGCGGTCTTTTCCTTAAATTTAGTCCATGCTGGTAAAGTACCTCCCTGAGGATTTCCTCGTAAAAGAGGTCTTGAAGACGCCCCTCAAAGGAGAAGGCCCCTTTGCGGTCTACAAGGTGGTCAAAAGGGGGCTTTCGACCCCAGAGGTCCTCCAATCCTTGGCCCACATCTTATCCGTAAGCCCTTCCAAGGTGAGCTCTCCCGCCCTCAAGGACTCACGGTCGGTATCCACACAGCATCTTTCGGTGGGTCCCCTTAAAGGAGACCTACCCCAGAAGGTCTCTGGCGAGGGGTTCTCGGGGGAGCTCATCGGCTTTTTGGACCGAAGGCTAGGGCCAAAAGACCTTGAGGGGAATATCTTCCGCATAACCTTGCGGAAGATAAGAGGCGAAGAACTCCCAGGCCTCTTTGAGGGATGGCTCAAGGTTTTACAGGAGGGTTTCCCCAATTACTTCGACCTCCAGAGGTTCGGCTCTTGGAGTAAAAAGCGGGGCTTTCCGGGCAAGGCCATCCTTTTGGGCCAATGGGAGGAAGTCCTGAAGTTTTATCTCACATACCCTATGATAGGGGACCCCAAGGAGGTCAAGCGACTAAAGAAAAGGCTCACAGGGCTATGGGGACGATGGGAGGAGATGAAAGGGAACCTCCCCAGGTCGAACCTAAGGAGCGTTGTGGACTTCCTTTGCGCTCACCCTTCCGAATTTAAAAAGGCCGTGAACCTAATCACCCCTAGGATCCTTTCCCTTTGGCTTTCCTCTTATCAGGGCTTTTTGTGGAACCAGTGGGCAAGTAGGTGGTTGAAAGGGAAACTTAAGGCAGGATTCCTTTCGGTGAGGTTCCCCTTCCAGGAACTCGTCTTCCCCAAGGGGGACCTACCCGACAAAACCAGGGAAGACATATGGAGCTTGGAGCTTCCCTTGCCTTCACACCGCATGCGGATCGAGGACGAAGGGCTTAGAGCCCTCTTAGAAGAGGTCCTGAAGGAGGAGGGCCTTTCGGTCCGAGACCTAAAGGCCCGGGGGTTGGAAAAGGTTTACCTTTCCGGGGGAGAGAGGCGCCTATGGGTCAAGCCCAAAGGCATAGCCATGGAGGCCATTGACGATGAGGTCTTTACCACCTATAAGGCCCTTGTCCTTGAGTTCTTCCTACCTTCTGGTTCATATGCGACCATGGCCTTGAAAGCCCTCCGCCTTGCCTCCCTGGGTGAGAGCTTTGAAGAAGGACACTGGCCTTCACATGTCAATGTCTGAAGCATCTCTGCCCAGTGAAGGCCATGGCTATGGGGGGATCGGCCTCGTTACAGGCTTCGATCACCTCATGGTCCCTTTCGGATCCCCCCGGCTGCAAGATGGCCCTTACACCTTCCTTTTTTGCCAGATCCACTGAGTCACGGAAGGGGAAAAAGCCGTCTGAGACAAGCACTGCGTCACGGAGTCCTCCCCTTTCCTCCTTCACCTTTAAATCTATCTCCTCCTTGTGCTCAGGTGGCCTCCTTTTTGCTTTTACTTCCTCCTCCAGTTGCCTATAGGATATCCCGTATTTGGTAAGGCTCAACCTTTCTGCACAGTTCCTGTAGGCCTTCTTTATAGCGAGTTCCACTGCTCCGACCCTGTCCTGTTCACCTGTACCTATGGCGACGGTGACCCCTGCCTTTACGAAGACGATGGAGTTGGAGGTAACTCCTTGAACCACGGCCCATCCAAAGAGCATGTCCTCTATTTCCTCAGGTGAAGGCGCCCTTAGGACGCGATAGGCCCTCCCTTGGTAGAAGGCTTCGGCGGGTTTGAGGTCCTCGGCCGAACGTATCGTGCTGAGGAAGGACCTCTGTACGATTAACCCTCCGTCTATCAGGGCCTTGAACTCCACAACGGGCAACTGGGCGTACTCATAGAGCCTATCCATGCGCGTTATCTTCACGATCCTCAAGTTCTTCCATCTCTTAAGAGGTCCAAGTGCACCCTCCTCATAATCTGGGGCCACGACCACCTCGAAGTAATGCCTTGAGATGGCCTCAGCGGTCCCTTTGTCCAAGGGACGGTTCAGGGCCACACAGCCCCCAAAGGCCGCAATGGGGTCGGCCAAAAAGGCCTTCTCGAAAGCTTCGAAGAGGTCATCCCCTTGGGCTACACCGCAGGGGTTGCCGTGTTTGACTATACAGACAGCCGGCCTCTTGGTCAGGTATTTGAGCACGTTCAGGGCACTGTCAACGTCAGTGAGGTTGGTCTTACTTGGGTGTTTGCCAAACTGTAGGAAATCCTCCTCCCTAAGGGAGCTCACGAGGCCCTTTTCCGGATCTATGAACTTACAGTCGCCCAGGACCAAATTCCCCCCTACCAGTTCGTAAAGGGCAGCCGGTTGATCGGGGTTATCTCCATACCTCAACCCCCTTTCTTCCCATTGTCCTGTATCGGGGTCGAAGACCTTCCAGGTCCTTTTCCTGTAGATGAGTTTTTGCCCTCCGAAATCGATGGTCAAATGTTCGGGGAAAGGATCTGAAAGGACCCTTCGGTAAATCTGTTTGAGGTCCTGCATCTCCTAAGCTCCTCCTTTAGGACCTTGTAAACGGAGACTTCATCGAGCCCCTGGCTTTTGTAAAGCTCCTCAGGGGTACCCGAGAGGCCGTAAGAGGTCACCCCAAGCCTTCTGAACCTCGGGGAGAGTCCGCTTTCGGCTAGGAACTTAGCGACTTCTGCTCCTAGGCCGGTCTCCACATGGTGGTCTTCATAGGTGACGACCAGCCCTGTAGAAGCAGCAAAGGCCAGGAGGTCTTGATCGAGGTCGAAAGGACACGAGATGTTGACCACCAGTAAGTCATAGCCCTCTTGCCTCAGCATCTGCCATACCTTTACGGCCCTATGCGCCAAGGGCCCCATGGTGATCAAAGCCCCTTTTGTCCCCTTCCTCAAGAGGTCGCCTTTTCCGTATTGGAACTTGTAATCATGCCCAAAAAAGGGCCTCCCCTCCTCGTCCTCTATGACTGGTTCTGCCTCCCTGCCCATGGTTATAACGAAGTTCCCCTCTTGGTTTGCCACCCAACGGATGACCCTATCGGCCTGGTTGGGGTCAGCGGGGACGATAACCTTAAAACCGAAGAGGTTCCTAACTACCCCTAGGTAATCTATACAGTGGTGGGTATGGCCGTCCTGGCCTACGTCAAGGCCTACATGGGTAGCGATCACCTTGAGGTTGGTCTGGTTTATGTCGTTTAAGCGCTGTTGGTTGTAAACTTCATCGATCCCGAAGACCCCGAAGTCCGCAAAGAAGGTCACAATCCCCTCCTTTGAGAGGACACCGGCCACAGTGGCGGTGTTGTGTTCCTGTACCCCCCCTTCGACGAAATAATCCGGATAGAGCTTCCCAAAGTCCTCTACCCTTACGGAACTGGCCAGGTCGCAGTCCAGGGCCACGATGGGGATGCCCCTTGGTATGTTTAGCTCTGCCAGGTCAAGGAGGACCCTTCCCCAAGCCTTGCGGTTCCCCACTTTCTCCTTTGGGGCGTAAGTCCTTGGTTCACCTACCTCCACCTTGGGCAGGACCCTCCTTGGGGGTGAGAAGAAGGGATAGTCCCTCTTATCCCTCAGGGCCTTTAAGCGTTCGATGTCCCTCCTCAGGCCCAATTCCCTCATGGCGGCTTCGTATTCCTGGTCGTTTAAGGCACGGCCGTGGTATTCGTTTCTGTCCTCCATAAAGCTCACCCCCTTGCCCATGGTGGTGTGGGCAAGGATGGCGACAGGGACCTCCTTTTTCATGGCCTCCCTTATGGCCTGATAGAGGGCCTGTAGGTCATGTCCATCTACCTCAAGCACCTCCCATCCGTCTGCTAAGTAGTCCTCTTTTATCCTTTGGGGCATGATCTCCTGGATGGGGCCTGAGATCTGGAGCTTGTTGTAGTCTATCAAGACCGTCAAGTCCTTGAGCCCGTACTTTACAGCAAAGCGCCTAGCCTCTGCCACTTGTCCTTTGGTCTGTTCGCCGTCGCTCATGAGGACGAAGGTGTGATAACTCATCCCCTTGATCTTGGCCGCAAGGGCAAATCCACAGCCTGCCGAAAGCCCTTGTCCCAGATTGCCGGTGGACCACTCAACCCCTGGGACCTTGGAGGTCACATGGCCTTCAAAGGGGCTCCCCGCGAGCCTGAAGGTGGCTACGGCCTGTTCCACGTCGAAAAAACCGAGCCTTCCTAGCACTGCGTAGACAGCAGGGGAAATGTGACCGTGGCTTATAACGATCCGGTCCCTATCTTCTTTAAAGGGAGAAGAAGGGTCCACATTGGCCTTCGCATAGACAAGCAACACCATCTCCAAAGAGGACATGGACCCCCCTGGGTGCCCGGAACCTGCAAGCCAGGTCATGGTCAGGATGTCCCCACGGGCCTCCTTGGCAATCTCCTGAAGTTCCCTTACCTCCTCTTCGGAGAGCTTCTCCTCCAAAAAACCCCTCCTCATCTCTTACCCCCTTGAACCCTGAGGCCTTGTGAAGACCAAAAGATTACATAAAGCTTGAAATAAAGCAAGGGATGTTTAACTTGATCGAGGACAAAACGAAAAACAGGAGGTGACCGAAAATGGCGAAGAAAGCACTGGGCATTGACCTTGGGACCACGAACTCGGTAGTGGCCATCATGGAAGGCGATAGGCCCACGGTGATCCCTAATGCAGAGGGGTCAAGGCTTACGCCCTCGGTAGTGGCCTTTACCAAGGATGGTCAGCGCCTTGTGGGACAGCTGGCCAAAAGACAGGCCATATTGAACCCCGAGAACACCATCTTCTCTATAAAACGCTTCATGGGTAGACGGTACGACGAGGTCCAGGAGGAGATCAAGCGGGTCCCTTACAAGGTAGTAGCCGGTCCTAACAACGCTGCAAGGGTCGAGGTCATGGGCAAGCTCTATGCCCCTGAGGAGATCTCGGCCATGATCTTGAAGAAGCTGGTAGATGACGCCGAAAGGTACTTGGGCGAAAGGGTGACCGATGTGGTGATAACGGTCCCCGCTTACTTCAACGACGCTCAGAGGCAGGCTACCAAGACTGCAGGTGAAATAGCGGGGCTCAACGTCCTGCGGATCATAAACGAACCCACCGCGGCCTCTTTGGCCTATGGTCTGGATAAAAGGACCAACGCCACCATCCTGGTCTTTGACTTGGGTGGCGGGACCTTTGACGTCTCCATCTTGGAGGTAGGGGAAGGGGTCTTCGAGGTGAGGGCTACCTCAGGCGATACGCACCTTGGCGGTGACGACTTCGACAAGAGGATAGTCGATTGGGTGGCTGAGGAGTTCATGAAGGAGCACGGTATTGACCTTCGCAAGGACCCACAAGCGCTACAGAGGCTTTACGAGGCTGCTGAGAAGGCCAAGTGCGAGCTATCCACCTTATTGGAGACAAGGATCAGCCTCCCCTTCATCACGGCAGATGCTACAGGTCCAAAGCACCTCGATATAACCATAACCAGGGCGAGGTTTGAGTCCCTTTGCCAAGACCTTTTCGAAAGGCTGAAAGGACCCCTCTTCCAGGCCCTTGAGGACGCAAAACTCAGGCCCAAGGACATAGACGAGGTGGTTTTGGTAGGGGGTGCCACCCGTATGCCTGCAGTACAAAGGCTTGTGAGGGAGATATTCGGCAAAGAGCCCTGTCAAGGCGTCAACCCAGACGAGGTGGTAGCAGTCGGTGCGGCTATACAGGCAGCGGTCTTGGCAGGTGGGTTCAAGGACATCTTGCTCCTTGACGTAGTGCCCATCTCTTTGGGCGTGGAGGTCAAGGGAGGGCTCTTCCACAAGATCATCGAACGCAATACCACCATACCGGTGAGGAAGACGGAGATCTTCACCACTGCTGAGGACTTCCAGACCTCGGTGGAAATACACGTGCTTCAGGGCGAACGCCCCATGGCCCGTGACAATAGGTCCCTTGGCCGTTTTTACCTGGAAGGGATCCCTCCTGCCCCAAGGGGTGTGCCGCAGATCGAGGTGACCTTTGACATCGACGCAAACGGCATCCTCCACGTCACCGCAAAGGACAAGGCCACTGGTAAAGAGCAGAAGGTCACCATAACAGGCTCCACCAACCTGCCCAAGGAAGAGGTCGAAAGGATGATGAAAGAGGCCCAGATGTACGCCGAGGAGGACCGCAGGAGGCGCGAACTGGCCGAGCTCAAGAACCAGGCCGACAACCTCGCATATCAGGTGGAAAAACAGCTCAAGGACCTGGGCGATAAGGTACCTTCCCAGGACCGGACCAAGGCCCAGGGCCTTATCGAGGAGATAAGGAGGCTCTGTAAGGAGGAGAGCCCCGACGCCCAAAGGTTACGTCAGCTCATGAACGACCTCCAACAGGTGGCCTATTCCATTTCGGCTTACGTCTACCAGCAGGCAACCGGGACCTACGGTAGCAGTTCGGGTTCAGGAGGCGGTTCCAAGGGTGAGGACGTCATCGACGCCGAATATGAGGAAAAGAAGTAACCTCTAACAAGGAAGAGGAGGGGTTATGGCAGTAGAAAGGTACACACAAAGGGTACAGGAGGCCCTTTTTAACTCGCAGACCATAGCGGCCCGTTATGGGCATCAAGAGCTTTTACCCGAGCATGTGCTTTTGGCCTTGCTGGAACAGCCAGAAGGCCTGGCTCAGAGGATCCTCTCCCAGACAGGGGCAGACGCCCAAGCCTTAAGGAGGCGCCTTGAGGACTTCTTAAGGTCCTTACCCGGCATAAGGGGAGCAGGGGGGCAGCTTTACGCCTCTCAGAGGTTCCACAGGGTCCTTGCACAGGCCGAAGAGGAGGCCAAGTCCTTAAAGGACGAGTACATTAGTGTGGAACACCTCCTTTTGGCCATGGCGGAGGACGAAGGGGTTGCGGGAAGGCTCCTGAGGGAATTCGGGCTCGATAGGACAAGGATCCTTGAGGTCCTTAAGAGGATCAGGGGCTCTCAAAGGGTTACCTCCCCAAACCCCGAGGACACGTACCAGGCACTCGAGCGCTTTGGGCGCGATCTCACGGAGCTTGCCCGTCAGGGGAAGCTTGACCCTGTGATAGGGAGGGATGAGGAGATAAGGCGGGTCATCCAGATCCTCTGCCGCAGGACCAAGAACAACCCTGTGCTTATCGGCGATCCTGGAGTAGGTAAGACGGCCATCGTGGAGGGATTGGCCCAAAGGATAGTCAGGAACGACGTCCCTGAGGGGTTAAAGGACAAGAGGATCATAGCGCTCGACATGGGGAGCCTCATCGCCGGCACCAAGTACAGGGGTGAGTTCGAGGAGAGGTTGAAAGCCGTCCTTAAGGAGATCCAAGATTCGCAGGGGCAGATAATCCTGTTCATCGATGAGCTCCACACCGTGGTAGGGGCAGGGGCCGCTGAAGGTGCTATAGATGCCTCAAACCTCCTTAAGCCCATGCTGGCAAGGGGGGAGCTACATTGTATAGGTGCCACCACAGTTGACGAGTACCGCAAGTACATAGAGAAGGACCGAGCGCTGGAAAGGCGGTTCCAACCCGTTTACGTGGACGAACCCACCGTGGAGGAGACCATCTCCATCCTCAGGGGTCTCAAGGAGAGGTATGAGGTCCACCATGGGGTGAGGATAAAGGACTCGGCCCTTGTGGCTGCGGCTGTCCTCAGCCATCGCTACATCAGCGACAGGTTCCTCCCGGACAAGGCCATAGACCTTGTGGACGAGGCGGCAGCGAGGCTCAGGTCCGAGATAGATAGCATGCCCTCCGAACTTGACGAACTGAACCGTAAGATCATGCAACTTGAGATAGAACGCCAAGGCCTAAAGCGTGAGACCGATCCACAGAGCCAAAAGCGCCTCGAGAGGCTCGAAAGGGAGCTCGAGGAGCTAAAGGGGCAGTACCAGCTCCTTTATTCCCAATGGGAGGCCGAAAAGGGTGCCATAGAGAAGGTGAGGGATCTGAGGAAGAGGATAGAGGACACAAAGCGGGAGATCGAACTTGCCGAAAGGCAATATGACCTCAACAAGGTGGCGGAGTTGAAGTACGGGCGCCTTATGGAGCTTGAAAGGCAGCTAAGAGAGCTTGAGGCCCAGCTTGACCAGAAGGGCAAAAGGCTCCTCAAGGAGGAGGTAGACGAGGAGGACATAGCCAAGGTGGTGAGCCAATGGACGGGGATACCCGTTTCGAGGCTCCTTGAAGGCGAAAGGGATAAGCTCCTCAGGCTCAAAGAGAGGCTCCACAGGAGGGTTGTGGGGCAGGACGAGGCCGTGGAGGCAGTGGCTGATGCAGTGATAAGGGCACGGGCTGGGATCAAAGATCCGAACCGTCCGATCGGCAGTTTCATCTTCCTGGGGCCGACTGGGGTGGGCAAGACGGAGCTTGCCAAGGCCTTGGCGGAGGCCCTTTTTGACGACGAGAAGAACATGGTGCGCATAGACATGTCCGAGTACATGGAAAAGCATTCGGTTTCCAGGCTGATAGGCGCTCCTCCTGGATATGTGGGTTATGAAGAGGGGGGACAACTCACAGAGGCTGTGAGGCGAAGGCCTTATTCGGTGGTCCTGTTCGACGAAATAGAGAAGGCCCATCCGGATGTCTTCAACATACTCTTGCAGATCCTCGACGATGGAAGGCTTACTGACAACAAAGGCCGAACCGTAAACTTCACCAACACGGTCATCATCATGACCTCCAACATCGGCAGCCAATATATCCTCGAATACCACGGAGCCGATGAGGCTGCTTACCAAAGGCTTAAGGAAATGGTGCTTCAGGCCCTCAGGGCCCATTTCCGACCAGAGTTCTTGAACCGGATAGACGAGGTCATCGTCTTCAGGTCCCTGACCAGGCCGGAGCTCAGGAAGATCGTAGACTTACAGCTGGAAAGGCTCAGGGGCAGATTAGAGGAAAAGAGGATTACCTTGGAGCTCACGCCTGCGGCGAAGGATTACCTTGTGGACATAGGGTATGACCCCGTCTTCGGCGCAAGGCCTTTGAGGCGGGCTATCCAGAGGGAGGTGGAGACGCCCTTGGCCTATAAGATCGTTTCAGGCGAGGTCAAGGAGGGCGACCACGTGGTGGTGGACCTAAAGGACGGACGCCTCGAGTTCCGGACCTCGGTGCCACGCGAGTTGTTCGCCACCGCCTAGGCCCTTTACTTGGAGGTCGTTTGCCTCTACCATAACTTTTGTGCTCGAAAAGATCCTGCTTCCGATCGCGGGTGAG
Organism: uncultured Thermodesulfobacteriota bacterium; assembly: GCA_964611295.1. Lineage (GTDB taxonomy): Bacteria > Desulfobacterota > B13-G15 > B13-G15 > B13-G15 > B73-G16. Next base: position 122,041 of record CAZSWV010000003.1, read on the forward strand.
CTGAAAGAGGTAGAAGAGGATTTCGAAAGACGCCTTGGCTCGCGTGTACCGCTTGTGACGGAGATCGCAAAGCACCTGGTCCTAAGCGGGGGCAAACGCATAAGGCCAGCCCTCATGATCCTTTCGGCAAGGCTTTGTGGCTACAGAGGCAAGGGTTACATCCCCCTTGCTGGGGCCATAGAGCTTATACATACGGCTACGCTCTTGCACGACGACGTAGTGGACAACGCGGAGATGAGGCGCGGCAACCCCACAGCCAATATCCTATGGGGCAATGTGGCAAGCGTCCTGGTAGGAGATTTCTTGCTGAGCCGTGCCTTTTCCATGATGGTAGAGGCCAAGGACCTCAGGGTCCTTGAGGTGATGGCGGAAACGACCACCCTTTTGGCCGAAGGGGAGACCTTCGAACTCACAAAGACCGCTGACCTTTCCCTGAGCGAGGAGGAGTACTTGGAGATGGTGGCGCAGAAGACCGCAAGCCTTATGTCGGCTTCGGCGCGCATAGGCGCTATACTGGCCAAGGCAAGCAAAGAGCAGGAGGAGGCGCTGGCCACCTTTGGGCTCAAGCTCGGCATCGCCTTCCAATTGGTAGACGATTGCCTAGACTACATAGGAAAGGAAGAGGCCTTGGGGAAAAAGGTCGGCTCCGACATAAAGGAGGGCAAGGTCACCCTTCCCCTTATATGGACATTAGGCCGGTGTAGCTCTGAGGAGAAGGGTTTCATAAGGGACACCCTCCTTGAGGTGGATCCTGATTTAGAGCGCATAAGAGGGGTTGTGGATTTAGTCCATCAATATGGCGGCATAAGCTACACCTTCAAGAGGGCACAGGAATTCGTGGCAGAGGCCAAGCTGTGCCTCTCCTCGTTTCCTGACAGGCCCGAAAAGTCCACCCTGATGGAGCTTGCCGATTACCTCTTGTCCCGGGACTCTTGAAAGAGGGGCTCAAAGGCCTTGACAACCTCTGCGGGGTCAAGGCCGAGGAACTTGGCGTAAAGTCTGAGGAACCCTTTGACGTAAGTCCAAGGCGGAAGGTCCTTTAGGCATCCTTCCTCTATGGCCCTTAAGATAGAAGGCCTCACCTTTATTTGCTCTGCTACCTCTTGGAGGGAAAGGCCCATTTTCTGTCTTATCTCCTTAAGGGAATACCCTAAAGGGGCTTCCCTTTCGGCCTTTTGGACATCTGGGGTCTGTGGATTCACGGCGGGACCTTTCTTCTTTTTTTCCTCTTGCCTTTTCAGTTTTATAGTCCGATAGGCCTCTTCTATCTCCTGTCTTAAGGCCTCTATTTCCTCCTTGCTCCAAAGGGCTGAAAGGCCTGGACTTTTTGGGTCAAAGACCTTAAGGAGCTTTCTGTAAGTGGCCTCCACCTCGCTCATAGGGGAATCCGTGTTCAGACCCAAGACCTCGTAGGGGTCCTTCATACGGTGGCCTCTTTCCCTGCCAACAGCCTCAGGGCTATCCCCCTTATACACTGCGACACCTCCGTATAGGGGTATTCCCTAAGGAAGGGACGCCCTCTGTTTACCGCGAAAGGGACCTTTGGGTCAAAGGGGATATATCCGAGGTAAAGGGGCTCTATCTCGAAGTACTTCTTGCAGACCACCTTGAAGGAATAACCCATTTGCTTTTCCTCGTTCCTCCTCACCTGGTTCAAGACCACACACAGGCAGAAGTCGAAAAGCCCTTCTTTACACCTCTCCACTGCCGAAGGATCCATGGACTCAAGTACGCGCAAAAGGTCAGCCGGGGTCCTCAGGGAGACTTCCCTTCCCTCATAAGCCTTGTCCACAAGGTCCCTAAAGGAGGGACCTACCAAGGACCTGAGATAGCGGAAATAGGCCCCCCTTATGAACCTATAGACGTTCTCCACCGCTGTCCCTTCTGGGGTGATGACGATGAACTTCTTGTGGGCCAAAAGGAAAAAATCCAAGGTAACCGAAGAGATCCCCGCCCCAAGGTCTAAAACCACATAATCAGCCTTTATCCCTGTAAGGACCTTTTCCAACCTCCTTTTCACCCTGAACCTGGCCTTTTCGGAGATCCCCCTTATGAGCCCGCTTATGAACTTCAGGCCCCTTATGGGGGTCTCAAGGAGCAAGCCCTCGTAATCCACCTCCCCATAGAGAAGGTCGTCAAGGGTCCTTTCTGGGAAGGAAACCCCAAGGAGGGTATGGAGGTTCGCCCCTCCTGTGAGGTCTAAATCCACCAAGACCACCCTTTTGCCCATATCCGCCAAGGCGATCCCCAAGTTGGCCGCAAGGAAGCTCTTACCCGTCCCCCCTTTCCCCCCTCCTATTGCCAATAGGACCTGAGACACGGCTTAGAGTTCCACCCCGTCAATGAGTGCCCCACAACGGGGACAGCGTCCCTTCTGGACCCTGTTCTCCAAAAGGCGAAAGCCCCAGCGTTTTATAAGCAGCTCCCCACACCCATAGCAGTAGGTGTCCTCCCCAGGAGCACCCGGAACGTTGCCTGAGTAAACGTACCTCAACCCTTCCCTAAGCCCTATCTCCCTTGCCTTTTCCAAGGCGGTGACAGGTGTTGGCGGTACGGTCAACAAGCGATAATCTGGATGAAAGGCCGTGACATGCCAGGGGATAGCAGGGTCCACCGATTTGATAAAGGAAGCCAGCTGCCGCAACTGTTCTCGGTCATCGTTCAAGCCCGGTATGAGGAGGGTGGTGACCTCTACCCATATGCCCAACTGTCTCATACGACTTATGACCGAAAGTACTGGCTCGAGCCTTGCCCCACATATTTCTTGGTAAAACTTGTCGCTGAAGGCCTTAAGGTCTACATTCGCCCCATCAAGATAAGGGGCTATGAATTCAAGGGCCTCAAGGCTCATGTAGCCATTGGTCACAAAGAGGTTCCTAAGCCCCTGGGCCTTGGCCAGCTTTGCGACCTCATAGGCGTACTCGAAAAACACCGTGGGCTCGGTATAGGTGTAGGATATGCTCCTACACCCCCTCCGCTTGGCCTCCTCCACAATGACCTCAGGAGGAACCCACTCTCCTATCACCTCGCCCCGATCCCTCGGAAGCTGGGAGATGGTCCAGTTTTGGCAATGTAAACACTTAAAATTGCACCCTACAGTGGCAATGGAGAAGGACCTCGAGCCCGGTTGGAAGTGGAAAAAGGGCTTCTTCTCCACAGGGTCCACATTGGCGGACACCACCTTGCCATACACCAGGCTATATAACACCCCATCTCGGTTCTCCCTAACGGCACAAAGGCCCCTCTTCCCTTGTGCGATCACACACCTATGATGGCAGAGCCCGCAGCGGACCCTTCCGTCTTGCAGCTTTTCGTAGAAAAGGGCCTCCTTCATCGGTTTTTGAGCTTATCACACGGTGTTAGCCTTTTCTAGGGGTTGAGGGACCCCGTTGAGACGTGTTATAGGAATGGCTCCATGGAGCGGCTTCCGAGCTATGGGAGGTGTTTTCTCTGTGGCCTTGAGAACCCACGGGGCCTGAGGCTTGTTTTGTTTGCCGAGGGGGAAGAGGTCTTAACGGAGTTCAAACTTGAGGAGGCCTTCATCGGCTATGAAGGGATCGTACACGGAGGGGTGCTTGCCGGGATCCTGGATGAGGTCATGTGGTGGGCTGTGGCGTGGCATACTGGAAGGGCTTCCTTTACTACAGAGCTCCTTGTCAGATACCGGCGTCCTGCCTTAATAGGCCATACCTTCAGGGCCAAGGGGCGCATCCTCCGTTTCAACCAAAGGATAGTGGAGACAGAGGGGGAGATCTTGGATTTGGAGACCGGAGAGGTCTGTACCTCGGGTTCCGGGCGTTATTACCTCCTCAAAGGGGACCGCAATAGGGAGGCCCTTTTGCTTCTCGACTACAGGGCCTGCTCCGAGGAGGTAAAGCGGAAGTTCCTCGAGGCCAAAGAGGGGAACGATTGACCCCCTTAACCTATCCCCATCCCTTGAAGGACCGATAGCATTATGGCTGCTGCGATCACCGAACCTACCTGTCCCCCGGTATTGGCGGCCATGGCGTGCATGATGAGGTAGTTCTTGGGGTTGTATTTCTGGCCCTCCCGTTGCACCACCCTTGCAGACATAGGGAAGGCGGAAAGCCCTGCTGCCCCGATCAAGGGGTTCACCTTACCCCCGGTCAAGGCGTACATGAGCTTTCCCAAAAGGAGCCCGCAGACCGTGTCAAGGCATATGGCGATAAAACCAAGCCCTAAGACCATGAGGGTTTGGGGCCTTACGAAATTAGGCCCGCTCATGGTCCCGCCTATGGCTATTCCGAGAAGTAGGGTCACTATATTGGCGATCTCGTTCTGGGCAGCCTTGGAAAGCCTGTCCACCACGCCGCATTCCTTCAAAAAGTTGCCGAGCATGAGGGAACCGATAAGCGGTAGCCCCTTAGGGGCTATGAACCCTCCTATTAAGGTGATGACCACCGGGAAAAGGACCTTGGTGGTCTTTGAGACCGTAGGTTTTGCGATCTTCATCACGGTCACCCGCTCCCTCTCGGTGGTCAGCAAGCGCATTATAGGGGGTTGGATGATGGGGACAAGGGACATATAGGAATAGGCTGCCACTGATACAGCCCCGAGGAGCTCTGGGGCGTACTTGGAGGAGACGTAAATGGCCGTTGGGCCGTCACATGCCCCTATTACCCCTATGGCCACTGCTTCCTTGAAGGAAAAGCCGAGCGCAAGGGCCAAAAGCAAGGTGAGGAAGATCCCACATTGGCCGGCACCGCCGAGCAGGAAGGTATAAGGTCTCTCCAGAAGCGGACCGAAGTCGGTCATAGCCCCTATGCCCACGAAGATCAAAAGGGGGAAAAGCTCGGTGGTGATCCCAGCCTCATATATGAGCCTGAAAAAACCCCCTTCTTCCATAAGGTCAGAAAGGGGTATGTTGACCAGTATGCAGCTGAAGCCCATGGTGACGAGCAGTATGGGTTCTACGTCCTTTTTTACCGCAAGGTAGATCATAAAGGCACCGACAACTATCATGAGGAGGTTCGACCAATGGACCTCAAAGAAGCCCCGCACCAGGACCGCAAAGCCAGCCTTTGCCGCCTCTATCATCCCGATGACCTCTCCTGTTCTGGCTTCAAGGGGAAGGCCTTTTTCAAGAGGTACATGGCCAAACTACAGAAGGCCAAGGTGAGAAGCGTCCCTCCCATACCCACTATGAGCATCGTCAGACCGAACTCAAACCTTCCCATCCCCCTTCCTCAAGAAGGCCCCATTAGGGCATTGGGCAATATGGTAGCAAGCCCAGGAAAGAGGAACAACAACAGGGCTGCAAGGAAAAGGCTTATCAGGAAAGGCAGGACCCCCTTGTATATCTCCCCAAAGGGTATCCCGGTGATGTTCCTCACCACAAACACACATACGGCCACAGGCGGTATTATCACCCCCACCATCAAGGTCACGCATATCATTATCCCAAACCATATGGGGTCATAGCCGAGCTTTATCACCACGGGGTAAAAGATGGGGGTGGCCAGGATCATGAAGGCCAGGTCGTCCATAAAGGACCCGCCGAGGAGGTATATGAACATCACCAACACCATCACCGCCGCCCTCGGTATCTCGAGGGAGGCGACCCAGTCCGATATCCTCAAGGGTATCTCCGTTATGGCCAGGAAATGGCCGTATACCGAGGACCCTGCTATGAGCAGTATCACCATACAGGAGGTCCTTATGGACTCGTCAAAGGCCTTTAACATCTTCCCGAGGTTTACCTCCTTGTAAAGCAAGGCCAAGATGAAAACGCCAAGGGTGCCTATGGTACCGGCCTCGGTCGGGCTGAATATTCCGCGCATAAGCCCAAAGATGACCACCACATAGATGACCGCCACCCCGAGGAACTCAGGCAAGACCTTCAGCCTCTCAGACCAACTGGCCCGAGGGGCAACTGGGGCATCTTCTGGCTTCAGCCTAGCCCATCCATATGCCACAAGGAGGAACAACCCCGCTATCAACAACCCCGGCACAAAGCCTGCCAGAAAGAGCCTTCCTATGGACTGTTCGACCACAAACCCATAGATGATCAACACTATGCTCGGGGGTATGAGGACCCCAAGGGTCCCCACTGAGGCCACAACGCCGCTTGAGAGGCGTCTGCTGTAACCGTAGCGGTCCATTTCTGGTATGGCTATACCGGAAAAGGTGGCCGCTGTGGCCAGGGTAGACCCCGAGATGGCCTTAAAAAGGGTAGCCCCCACTACCGTGGTCATGGCAAGGCCACCTGGCACATGCCCTATGAACCTCTGGGCGGCATCGTAAAGCCTTTTGGCTATGTTGGTGTTTGAGGCTATCTGCCCCATGAGGACAAAAAGGGGTATCACCGTGAACCCATAAGAGGTAAAGGTGTCAAGGAAATCCTGCACCAATACGTTACAGGCCGCCTTGAAGGAGACAAGGTAGGCGTAACCTAAAAACCCCAAAAGGGCCATCCCAAAGGCCAATTCAATCCCGCTAAGGAACAAAAGCACAAGGATCACTAGGGATAACAGCCCAACTGTGGTCTCGCTCATGCCTTACCCCTCACTACCGAGATCATCTCCCAAAATAGGACCAAGGCCTCCACGAAGAAACAAAAGGCCAAAGCGAAGTGAAGGGGATAAAGGGGGATCCTGAAGGAGGGGGTTACCTCGCCTATCTTTATGTTGTCTAAACCGTGCCCGATGAAATTAGCCCCGACAAAGACAAAGAGCACAACTCCCATTAAACGCGTAACAGAAAGCAAGGCCTTCTTCTTCCCCCCTCCTATCCTATCCACCAGCAGGTCTACATAGACATGGCCCTTCTTGAGGCTCGTATAGGGGAGAGAAAAACCGAAGACCAACGCACCTAAAAGCGTCACCAATTCAAGAGAACCTGTGATCGGCCTCCCGACCGATCTCATGAGGATGTCGCTAAGGGTCAGGAGGCCGATCAACAGAAGGGCCACACACGCCACAAGGTGTAAGGTCCTTAATCCCCTCTCGCCCACAGGCCCCTCACTTGGTAGACCTTATGAACTCCTGGGCAAACTTCACCACCTGGTCGCCGGGAAGCCCTTTAGAGGTCGTCTCCTTTATGTAGTTATCTATGATGGGCTTCATCAAGGCCTCTACCTTCTTGTACTCTTCAGGGGTCGCCTCCACCACCTTTATGCCCTTCTCCTTGATATACGCCATGGCCTCTTCGTCCAGCTCGTTCCACAACTTACCCTGATACTCTATCCATTCCTCACAGAGCTTCTCGATTACCTGCTGGACCTCCTTGGGCAAGGACTCCCAGACCTTCTTGTTCATGACCACATACATGGCCGTGGTATAAGAGACAGCGTGGTTCAAAACCACCGTCTTCAGATGATCCCCGAGCTTCCAACCCTTTATAGGCTCAATGGGCAAAAGCACCCCATCGATAATGCCCCTCTGCAGCGCCTCATAGGTCTCAGTTATGGGCAAGGTGACTGGGGCACCACCCAACTGCCTTACGATGTCGGCGTTCTCTGCATTGGCCTTTATCCTCAAGCCCTTTATCTCATCAAGGGACTTTATGTCCTTCTTCACCTGGAAGACACCAGGACCTGAGGCATGGAAGAACAAGACCTTCGTCTCCTCCCATTCCTTTGGACGGAACTTCTTATAATACTCGTTGGCAAGCTTTGTTGCCTGATAGCCGCTCTTGAACCCAAGGGGCAAACTCAAAAACTCACTCAGAGGAAAACGACCCGGTGAATACGCAATCAAGGTCGTCCCAATATCCACCGTACCACTGACCACCGCATCATAGGTCTTAGTAATGGGCACCAAGGCATTGGCAGGATAATGCGTCACCTTCACCTGCCCATTGGTCCTCTTCTCCAACTCCTTACACCACTGGTCCAAACTCAAAAAGTTCTTGTGAGAAGGAGGAAACTGATCCGAAAGCCTCAACTTGATCACATCCGCAAAGGCCAAAAAACTAAAACATAATGTGAAAATTAGCGCAACTCCTCCCCAGCGCCACAAGTTCCTCATAAGATACCTCCTTGAGATTTTTTTCACATACAGAAGATGAGGTTCCTAACATGGAGACTCAGGTCTTGTCAAGGGGGTTAAAACCCTCTGAAGGGGTTCTTCCAGGCCTTTTTTAGGGCTGTAAGGGGTTTGTGGAGGATGGTTTTTCCCTTCAGGCCCGTGACCGAAAGGGTCTTTTCTTCTTTTGTCCTGCCGATCTCTGCGAAGGGCAGTCCTTCCATGAGGTCTTCGAAGGCCTTTTTCCTGTCTGGAGGGATTGTGACCACGAACCTACCCTGTGATTCGGAGAAAAGGAGGTAGTCGTCCCTTTTCACATCCTGTTGTGGGACGGCCCTTAGGTCTACGTCCATGCCCAGATCGCCTGAGAAGGCCTTTTCGGCCAGCGTGACGCCAAGGCCACCGTCTGAACAGTCGTGACATGAGGCCACAAGTCCCTCCTTTATGGCCTGATGGAGCCTCAGGAAGAGTTCCCTTGAGACCTCAGGTCTCACCTTTGGGACGTGGTTGCCGATGTAGCCCATAAGCCGGAAGTATTCGGAACCCCCAAGTTCGGGGTAAGTCATGCCGAGGACGTACACTAGGTGCCCAGGGGCCTTTGGGTCTAGGGTCATGGCCTTGGTTGCGTCCTCTATCTTGCTCACCACTGTAAAGAGCAGGGTTGGGGGGACCGAGATCTTTATGCCTCCGCCTATATAGTCGTTCTTCATGCTGTCCTTTCCCGAGATGCAAGGCACAAGGAAGGCCTTGGTGAAGTCGTAAAGGGCCTTGTTCGCCCTGACAAGCTGCGCCAATTTATATGTGCCATCGGGGTTTTCCGGAGAGGGAACCGGGTCAGGCCAACAGAAGTTGTCAAGGGCTGCCATCTGTTCCGGATCACCGCCTGCAGCCACGTTGTTCCTTATGGCCTCCTCCAGGGCACAGGCTGCCATCCAATACGTGTCTATGTCTCCGTACTTAGGGCATATGCCGTGGGAGACCACCACCGCCTCCAAGGAGTCCAAAAGGGGTCTAATCACCGCAGCATCCTGTGGGCCATCATCGAAACGCCCCATAAGGGGTTTACATACGCTCCCCCCCTGGACCTCGTGGTCGTATTGTCTAACCACCCATTCCTTGCTTGCCACGTTCCACCTCGATAGGACTCTCTCAAGGACCTCCCCTAGGTCTTCTGGTGGTTCAAATTCGGGTTCAGGGTGATGTGGCCTCTTCCATACGGCTTCGAGCTCCATTTTGGGGAGTCCCTCGTGTAAGAAACCCATATCCAGATAGGCAACCGTCTGTCCCTTCCATAGGCAGTGGAACTTCCCTGAGGAGGTGAAGCGTCCTATGACAGTGGCCTCCACCTGCATCAAGCGGCAAAGCCTCAAAAGCTCTTCTACTTTCTCAGGGGGCACTGCCAGGGTCATCCTCTCTTGGGACTCAGAGAGGAGGATCTCCCATGGGTCAAGTCCTGGGTACTTCAAGGGCACCTCTTCTAGCCATATCTCACAGCCACCTGGATCCCGCGCCATCTCCCCCACAGAGGAAGAAAGCCCTCCTGCCCCGTTGTCCGTTATGGACCTGTAAAGCCCCATGTCCCTTGCCCTTAGGAGGCAATCGAACATCCTCTTTTGGGTTATGGGGTCGCCGATCTGGACCGCACTCTGAGGCGAACCCTCATGTAATTCCTGTGAGGAAAAGGTAGCACCGTGGATCCCATCCTTCCCCACCCTGCCTCCTACCATCACTATCAGGTCGCCGGGCTCGGCCCGCTTTTCATGGGCTGGCTGTCCGAGGATCTCACGGGGCATAAGGCCGCAACTTCCACAGTAAACGAGGGGTTTCCCAAGGTACCTCTCATCGAACACCAAAGAGCCGTTGACCGTAGGTATCCCCATTTTGTTCCCGCCGTCCTCGACCCCTTTCCTCACCCCCTCAAGGATCCGACGTGGATGGAGGACCCTGGGGGGCAAGGGGCCTTTGTAGTCCGGAGGGGCAAAGCAGAACACATCGGTGTTGAAGATCAACTTGGCCCCTTTTCCCGCCCCAAAGGCGTCGCGCATCACCCCAAGGATGCCGGTCAAGGCCCCACCATAAGGGTCAAGGGCAGAGGGGGTATTGTGGGTCTCCACCTTCAAGGTGAGGAGCCAGTCGTCGTTAAAGGCCCATATGCCGGCGTTGTCCGTGAAGACCTTCACACACCTATCACGAGCCCCTAGGGCCTTGCGGATCTCTTCGGTAGCACGGCGAATGTAAGTGTCAAAAAGCCCCTCTATCACCTCCGTCTGCCCTGTTTCCTCGTCCCGATAGAGGATCCTCGCCCTGAAGATCTTGTGCTTACAATGCTCGGACCAGGTCTGAGCTATGGCCTCAAGCTCCACATCGGTGATCTCTCGACCAAGCCCTACCCTTTCCCTTTCGGCCAACACCTCGGACCTCTGCAGGTAATTACAGATGGCCTTCATCTCTTCGAGGCTTAGGGCCAAAAGCCTCTCCTTGGACAGTTCAAGGAGCCCTTGCTCGTCCATGAGGGCAAGGTCGAACTTCTGGACCTTACCCCCTAAAAGCCCCTTCACCTTGGGTACTTCCCACAGGGCTTTACACCCCCACCACTCCTCTCCCCGTATGACGGTAAAGCGGTTGACCAAGGGGTTACCCAGGTATCCCCTGGCAGCCCTTGTAGCCTCTTCTTCGCTTAATTCCCCCTTTATGGCGTAAAGGACTGCCGTATAGACACCTTCCTCACGCGAGAGGGGCCTGTCCAGCATGGCCTCCAAGGCCTCACGGGCGGTCCTGCCTACGTTGTCTGTCACTCCGGGGAGGAACCCTACCTCTATAAGCCAGTCGAAGTCCGAGGCCAAAGGCTCATCCACTGCGAAGTCCTGGGTTACAGGGTCCGAAAGGGCTTCTCGGGCATACCTACTTACCTCCTCCTCGCTGAGGAAGGCGTCTACCAAGTACACCAAGACCCTCTTCACCTCTTGGACCTTCAGGCCGAGGTGTTCCCTTAAGCCCCGTTTGACCGCCTCGGCTACACCGTCAAAAAGTCCCCTTTTCAGCGATACCTCCACGCGGAAGGGCATCTGGCACCTCGAAGTCAAAAGGGTGATCTTATAACCTTAAGGTGAATCAACAAGATTATCACCCCTGTGTAGAAGGAAGACCATAAGATGGAAGAAACCCATCCCCTAGGTGAGGGCGCCTGCTTCCGAAGAGAGGAGACCCCCTCGTGCATCAAAAGGAGTCCAAGGACGTTTGTCGCCCAATATCCGCCGATCATGGCTGGCATAAAGAGCCTCTTGTCTATTGAGGAGAAAAGCACTGCCACCCCATATGCTATGGGTAGGTTCACGAATAGGTCGTTCCACCAGGAAAGGGGGGAGAGCATATAGCCTATGGTCATCAACAAAAGGCCTTTCTTCCAGCGCGGCACAGCCTAACCCGTCAGTCAGAGGTCCCTTCGCCAGCGTCCCTAGGCTTTGCCTTGGCCACTATGACCTTGGCGGGCCGAAGGAGCCTGTCGTTGAGCATATAGCCCTTTAAAACCTCTTGGACCACTTCGCCTGGCTCGACGTCTTCCCGTTCCTCTTCTCCTACTGCTTCGTGCCTCAGCGGGTCAAACCTCTCACCTATCGCAGCTATGGGTTCCACTCCGAAGCGCTTAAGCAACCCCTTGACCTGCTCGAGTATGAGCTCTACACCCTCCAGGATGGCCTGGGGATTAGAAGGGTCCCTTTTTGCATGTTCCAGGGCGCGCTCAAGGTTATCTACAACCGGCAAAAGTTCCCTCAAGAGCTCCTCGTTTCCATAACGGATAAGCTCGGCCTTTTCCCGCGCCACACGCTTCCTGTAGTTGTCAAACTCCGCATAGAGCCTCACGAACTTGTCGTAATTCTCCTGGGCTTGTGCCCTTGCCTCTTCAAGTTCTCGTTTCAGCCGCCCTATTATTTCCTCCGGGCCTTCTTGGGCCTCGGCCTCCGCCCCTTGTGGCGTGGTCTCTACCTTTTCCTCCTTTGACTCCATGGCCCTTCCTCCGATCCAGCGCGGTTCGTTTTATAAGCTAAACATCCGCATGAGGTTCCTCAAGCCGAAAAAGGCCGCCTGTGTGTAAAGGCCTGCAAGCACATCATCACCCAATACCCCTTTTGGCCCTTTGCATTCCTCAACACGCCTTATAGGCCATGGCTTCAGGATGTCCATGGCCCTGAAGAGGAGGAAGGCGAAGAACAAGTTCCCCCATTCCGTAAGGCCCAAAGCGGCCACAAGCAACCCCGAGACCTCGTCCACCACTATCCTCCTGTCGTCTACTGGGCCGTAAACCCTCTGGGCGACCTCAATGGCCTTAAAGGCCAAAAGCACACAAGCGACAACAGCCCCCACCCCAAACCATATGGGGGCCCTTCCCAAAAGATAAGCCAAGGGTAAGGCGCAAAGACTTGCCACTGTCCCAGGGGCAAAAGGGGACTTCCCAGCCCCAAACCAAATGGCCAAAAGTAGCCAAAACCTCAGCCCCCAAACCTCCTCAGCGCTTCACCTAGGTCGATAAGGCCTTCGTAGAGGGCGCGCCCTATTATGACCCCTATGACCCCAGGGATCCTAGAGGCCTCTTCAAGGTGCTCCATACGACTTATGCCCCCGGCGATTATCAGAGGTATCCCGTAACGGGAAACCTCCAAGGCCCCTTCGAAACCCGGCCCTGTGTTTGTGCCGTCCCTTTTCACGTCCGTGTAGATCAAAAGCGAAAGGCCCATGTCCTTCAACCTCTTCAGCAGCTCTCCAAGGGGTCTCCGGCTCGACCTGGTCCACCCCTCTAGCATCAACTGTCCGTCCTTTACGTCAAGCGACAGGGCCACCCTTTCTCCAAACCGCTCGAGGGCCTCCCTCAAAAAGCGAGGGTCCTCTATAGCCTTAGTCCCCAAAACGACCCTCGAGGCCCCAAGGCCCAACCATTTCTCAACGGCCTTTAGGTCCCTTATGCCCCCTCCCAGTTGGACCTTTGCCTTCACATGCTCGAGGATCCTCCTTATCGTCTCCTCATGGACCACATGGCCTTCCCTTGCCCCGTCAAGGTCCACTACGTGGATCCACTTGGCCCCTCCCTCCTCCCACTTCTTGGCCACCCATAAGGGGTCCTCCGAGTAAACGGTCTCCCTATCGAACCGCCCTTGCCATAACCTCACGCACCTACCCCCCTTTATGTCAACGGCTGGTATGACGAGCATCTCCGGACTAAAGCACCCCCTTGGTGGAAGGGATACCTACCTGACGCGGGTCTTTTTGGACCGCCTCCCTCAGGGCCAAGGCGAGCCCCTTGAAGATGGCCTCAGCCACGTGGTGTTTGTTCCTGCCCGAGAGGACCTTGACGTGTAGCGTCATCTCTCCCCGTGTGACAAAGGCCGAAAGGAAGACCTCAAGGAGTTCGAGGTCAAACCCCCCAACTGTACCTTCGATCCTGTCCTCAAGTCCGAGGTAGGGCCTACCTGATAGGTCGAGGGCCAAAAGCACAAGGGCCTCGTCCATGGGCACAATCGCCCATCCGTAGCGCCGTATCCCTTCCTTTTGCCCCAAGGCGGCTTTCAGGGCCTCTCCCATGGCTATGCCCACGTCCTCTACGGTATGGTGGAAGTCCACCTCGAGATCCCCTTTGGCCCTAACTTGGAGGTCCATTAAGGAGTGACGTGACAGCAACTGGAGCATGTGGTCGAAAAAACCTATTCCGGTCTCCACCTGCGCCTTCCCCTCTCCGTCAAGGTCCAGGACGCAGAGGACTTCTGTCTCCGCGGTCTTCCTCTCAAAGGTCCCTTTTCTGCCCATATAACCTCTCCATAGCAGCCCTGGCGTGGCCATTTAAGCCTTCGGCCAAGGCTATCTCTGAGGCCACCTTAGAAACCCCTTCTAGGGCCTCCTCTCCTACGTAAAGAAATTGGATCCTTTTGAGAAAGGTATGGACCCCAAGGGCGGAACTGAACCTGGCTGAGCCCGAGGTCGGCAGTACGTGGTTCGGACCTCCACAGTAGTCCCCAAAGACCACAGAGGTCACCTTGCCCAAAAAGACCGAACCCGCAGCCTTGACCTTCTTCAACCAAACAAAGGGGTCCTCGACTTGTATGCTTAAATGCTCTGGGGCGAACTGTCCGGCAAGGTAAAAGGCCTCCTCGAGGTCCTTGGTCTGTACAAGCAATCCGTAACGGTTAAGGCTCAAAGAGGCGATCTCCCTACGGGGGAAGTCCCACAATTCGCCCTCAAGGACCCTCTTTACCTCCTTTAAAAGCCCCTCTTCTGGGCTCATGAGGACACACCAGGCGTCTTGGTCGTGTTCAGCCTGGCTCAAGAGGTCAAGGGCTACCCATCTAGGATCGGCGCTTTTGTCCGCTATGACCAAAAGCTCTGAAGGGCCCGCCAGCATGTCTACGCCCACTTCCCCATAAAGGAGCCTTTTTGCAGCGGTCACAAACCTGTTGCCTGGGCCTACGATGAGGTCCACTCTAGGGACGGACTCGGTGCCGAAGGCCAAGGCAGCGATGGCTTGGGCCCCACCTATCTGGAAGAGCCTTGAGGCCCCTGCGACCTCACAGGCACAGACCGTCAAGGGATCTACAGGTGGGGGGCTAACCACCACTATTTCCTCCACACCCGCCACCTTCGCAGGGATGACGCCCATAAGTACCGAGGAGGGATAAGAGGCCTTCCCACCGGGCACGTAGACCCCAACCCTTTCCACAGGCCTGAACAGTTCGCCCCTTAGGATCCCCCCTTTTTCCTCAAACCAATCCCTTGGCCTGGTGCTGAGGCAGAAGGACTCGATCTGTTCTCGCGCCCTAAGGAGCGCCTCCTTTAAGGAAGGGCTTACGTCCTTTGAGATCCCCGCCCAGGCCTCGACCGGGATCTCCATCCCTTTCTCTCTGAGGTCCACATGGTCAAATTGGAGGGTGAAACGCACCACGGCCTCGTCGCCTTTGGACTTTACCTCTTCAAGGATCACCCGTGCTACTTCAAGGGCCTCCTCTAGGGAGCAACGCCTTGACCTTAACAACTCCTGCCACTCGCTCTCAAATTCGGCCTTATCCGTCCTCAGGTACCTCATGTTCAACCTCTTTCACCCTCGCCCCTAGGGCGGAAAGCTTCTCCAAGAACCTTTCGTAACCACGTTCAAGGTGTTGCACCCCTCCCACTAGCGTCTCGCCCTCGGCCACAAGGCCTGCTATGACCAAAGAAGCACCTGCCCTGAGGTCTGTGGCCATTACAGGTGCCCCTGTAAGATAAGGTACCCCTTGTACCACCGCGCTTTGTCCTTGTAGCCTTATATCTGCCCCCATACGCCTCAGCTCGTTTACATGTAAGAACCTGTTCTCGAATATGGTTTCGGTTATAACACACAAGCCCCTGGCGATAGACATAAGTGCCATGAACTGCGCCTGCATATCGGTGGGGAACCCGGGATAAGGGGCAGTGCGCACGTCCACAGCCCGAGGCCTATCCCAAGAGGAAACCCTTAGGGAATCCCCTTGCTGGTCCACCTCTATTCCCGCTTCCCTTAACTTGCCGACCACTGCCTCCAGGTGATCGGCCCTTGCCCCCTTCAAGGTGACGTTGCCATTGGTGATGGCTGCAGCCACCATAAAGGTCCCTGCCTCTATCCTATCTGGGATTACCCTGTGGGAGAAGGACTTGGGGCTTTTGGTCCCCCGCACCCTTATAATGCCAGTTCCCTCCCCTTCTACCTCAACGCCCATCTCCTTTAAGGCCTTCGCCAGGTCTACCACTTCAGGTTCCCTTGCGGCGTTCTCTATGACAGTTTCACCTTCTGCCAAGGCCGCAGCCATGAGGAGGTTCTCTGTACCCGTGACCGTAGGCAGGTCCAGGTAGATCCTGGCCCCCTTTAGCTTTCTGGCCTTGGCCTGGATATAACCCCTTTCCACCTTTATCTCGGCCCCCATCATCTCGAGGCCCTTGAGGTGTAGGTCTATGGGACGAGCGCCAATGGCACATCCCCCTGGAAGCGAGACCTTGGCTTCGCCTGTCCTAGCCAGCAAGGGACCGAGGACCAATATGGAGGCCCTCATCGTCCTCACAAGCTCATGGGGGGCAGTGGAGTCCTTGAGCTCGGAGGCGTCTATCACCAAGGAACCCCCTTCGGACCACGTGACCTTTGCCCCTAGGATCTGCAAGAGCTCTATCAAGGTTTCCACGTCCTTGACCCTTGGGACGTTCTCAAGGACCACCGGTCCCTCCACGAGGAGGCTTGAGGCCATTATGGGAAGGGCTGCGTTTTTCGCCCCGCTTATGGTGATCTCGCCCCTTAGCCTATAGCCTCCTTCTACAAGATACGCCCGCTTTACCCCCATTTCCCCTTCACCACCCTTTTAAGGCCAGCATAGTCCTTAAGGACCTCAACCCGCGAAAACCCCCTCCCTTCAAATAGCCCCCTGACCACATCGGCTTGTCCGTAGCCGACCTCTATCAACAGCCACCCGCCTTCCCTGAGATATGAAGGTGCCCCCTGGACGATCCTCCTTATGACCTGGAGGCCATCTGCCCCTCCGTCCAGGGCCTCTATGGGTTCGTAATCCTTCACCTCGGGAGGGAGAGCGAAGATCTCCTCTGTAGGGACATAGGGGGGATTGGAAGCTATGAGGGAAAAACCCCCCTCCTGCGGGAAGAGGTCCTCCAGGCAAAGCCTTACCCTCCCTTCTAAACCGTAAGCCTTGACGTTTTCCTCTGCCACCCTTATGGCATAAGGTGACCTCTCCGTGGCCCAGACCTCGGCCTGAGGCACTTCCTTTGCAAGGGCTATGGCTATGGCGCCACATCCAGTCCCTATGTCCAGGAACTTCCAAGGTTTTGGCAGTTCTGGCAAAAGCCTGAGCCCTTCCTCCACCAGAAGTTCGGTCTCAGGCCTCGGTATGAGGCAATCGGGGGTGACCTTGAGCTTTAAGGACCAAAACTCCTTCTCCCCCAGGATGTAAGCCAGGGGCTCCCTTTCGATGCGCCTCTTGGTCATTTCCCTAAGGACCAAAAGTTCTTCGGGCTTAAGCTCCCTCTGGGGATGGGTATAAAGCTCAGCCTTTGAAACCCCTAGGACATGACAGAGGAAGACCTCCGCCTCAAGCCTCGCGGATTCTATACCCCCCTCCTTTAAGGCTTGGGTCAGGGTCTGCAGGGCCTTGAGGACCGTCCACTTCTCCACGGTCCTCAAGCCTCCTCCATGAGCTTTATGGCCTCGGCTTCCTTTGAAGCGATGAGGGCCTCGATTATCTCGTCGAGCTCTCCGTCAAGGACCTCTTGAAGCCTATAAGTGGTGAAACCTATGCGGTGATCGGTGACCCTGTTCTGGGGGAAGTTATAGGTCCTGATCTTCTCGCTCCTTTCCCCCGTACCGATCTGGCTTTTCCGTTCTTTGGCTATCTTCTCCTCTTGCTCCTTTCGCTTAAGCTCAAGCAACCTGGCCATCAGGACCTTCATGGCCTTTGCCCGGTTTTGATGTTGAGAGCGCTCGTCCTGACATTGGACTACTATCCCAGTTGGGATATGGGTTATACGGACGGCGGTTTCTGTCTTGTTGACGTGCTGACCGCCTGGACCCGAGGCCCTGAACACTTCTACCTTGAGGTCCTTGGGATCGATCTGCACCTCCACCTCCTCGGCCTCAGGCAGAACGGCTACTGTGGCTGTGGACGTATGGATCCTGCCCTGCGATTCGGTGACGGGAATCCTCTGGACCCGGTGCACCCCGCTTTCGTGCTTGAGACGGCTATAGGCACCCTTTCCCTGGATAAGGGCGATCACTTCCTTGAAGCCCCCAAGGCCCGTTGGATGGGAGTCGAGCACTTCCACCTTCCAACCCTTCCTCTCAGCATAACGGCTGTACATGCGGAAAAGGTCCGCAGCAAAAAGGGCGGCTTCCTCACCCCCGGTCCCTGCCCTGATCTCCAGGATCACGTTCCTCTCATCCCTTGGATCCTTCGGCAAAAGGGCCTTCAAGACCTCCTTCTCGGCCTGCTCAAGCTCTTCGGTGAGCCTTTCCACTTCTTCGAAGGCCATGCGCCTTATCTCTTCGTCAGGGTCATCGAGTAGGGCCTTGGCCGACTCCAACCTCTCTTGGAGCGCCTTGAGGTTCCTATAGGGCTCAAGGACCCTTTTGATCTCTGCGTGCTCTTTGGAGTACTTCTGATAGAGCTCAACGTCCTTTAAGACCTCAGGGGAGGCCAACAAGGCCTCCAGTTCCTCAAACCTCGACCTCAATCCCTCCAATTTTGCCAATATCTGGGCCTTCACGGACCTCTATTGGGGGAGCTAACCCTCGGGGTTTTCCTGCTGCTGTTGTTGTTGTTCGAAGAACTTCCTGTACTTCCTCTGGAATTTTTCCACCTTTCCCGTCATGTCCACTAGCTTCTGCTTGCCGGTAAAGAAAGGATGGCACTGAGAACACACGTCAACCCTATAGTCCTTCCTAGTGGACAAGGTCTTGAAGGTAGCCCCACAGGCACAGGTGACCGTGATCTGGTAAAGCGGTGGATGGATCCCCTTTTTCATCGTAAAGGCACCTCCCTTTTCTTTTATGGATAACACCTTTCCCGTGGCCAGACAAGCCTTTATTGGTTCATGCTTTCGAGGAACTCGCGGTTGGATCTGGTGCCCCTCATCTTGTCCAAGAGGAACTCCATGGCCTCGATAGGTGTCATGTTTAAAAGGACGCGCCTCAACAGCCATACCCTGTGAAGCGTCCATTCGTCAAGCAGGAGTTCCTCTTTCCTTGTCCCAGAGCGGGTGATGTCGATGGCAGGGAAGATCCTCCTGTCGGCAAGCCTCCTGTCGAGGATAAGCTCCATATTGCCCGTCCCCTTGAACTCCTCAAAGATCACCTCATCCATCCTGCTACCTGTCTCTATAAGTGCTGTGCCTATAATGGTGAGGCTTCCACCTTCTTCGATGTTCCTGGCTGCCCCGAAGAAACGTTTTGGCTTCTGGAGCGCTGTTGCTTCTATGCCTCCGGAGAGGACCTTTCCGCTTGACGGGACTATGGCGTTATAAGCCCTTGCAAGGCGCGTGATGCTGTCAAGCAGGATGACCACATCGCGCTTGTACTCCACCAGCCTCTTGGCCCGCTCTATCACCATCTCGGCCACCTGGACGTGCCGCTGGGGAGATTCGTCAAAGGTGGAGCTTATCACCTCGCCTCTAACGGTACGCTCCATGTCGGTAACCTCTTCTGGCCTTTCGTCTATCAGCAACACGATCAGGTACACCTCCGGATGGTTCTTCATCAGGGCATGGGCAATGGATTGTAAAAGCATGGTCTTTCCTGCACGAGGAGGCGAGACTATAAGCCCCCTCTGCCCCTTACCCACAGGGGTCAAGAGGTCCATGACCCTAGTGGAGTAGTCCTCAGGGTCGTACTCCAACTTGAACTTCTCCATGGGGTAAAGGGGCGTCAAGTTGTCAAATAGGACCCTCTCCTTTGCCTTTTCAGGGTCCTCGAAGTTTATCTTTTCCACCTTGAGCAGCGCAAAATACCTCTCACCTTCTTTAGGAGGCCTCACCTGCCCACTGACCGTGTCGCCGGTCATCAAGTTGAAACGCCTTATCTGAGAGGGGGAAACGTAAATGTCGTCTGGTCCTGGAAGGTAACTGTTCTCTGGTGATCTTAGGAAACCGAATCCCTCCGGGAGCACCTCAAGTACCCCCTCGCCATAGATGACCCCGTTGTTCTGGGCATGCGTCTGGAGTATGGAGAATATGAGGTCTTCTTTCCGCATACCGCTGGGGTTTTCAACCCCAAGATCATGGGCTAACTTTATCAGGTCGTTTACCTTCATCCGTTTGAGTTCAGACAGGTGCAGGGCCTCCATGCGCACCTCCTATCGTTTGTCTTATGGCTTTGTACACCTTCAGGACTTGTTCCTCTGTGTATTGGAGGTCATAGGAGTTGTTCACAAGGTAATGGGCATAAGCCACCTTTTCCAAAAGGGGCATCTGGGACCTTATGCGCCGTAATGCCTCCTCTTCAGACAAACCGTCCCTTTCCATAAGGCGCTTGAGCTGGACCGTTTCTTCTACATAAACGAGGACAACCACATCCATCTCGCGAAAGGTCCCCTTCTCTATCAAGAGGGGGGCATCCACCACGATCCCTCCTTTGGCCTTGGAAAAGGCCTCCTGCATCTTCATCTCCACTAAAGGATGCAGTATCCCTTCGAGGACCTTGCGCTTTTCAGCGTCGTAAAAGACAAGGGCGCCAAGCCTCTTCCTTTGGATCTCACCGTCTGGACCCAATATGGAGGTCCCAAAGGCCTCCACTATCCTCTTCCACCCTTCTTCTCCCCTTTTCATGAGCTCATGGGCCACTTGGTCAAGGTCTAGGAGTTCGAACCCCAAAAGTCCTGCCAATTGGCGCGCTACCGTGCTTTTGCCGGTGCATATGCCTCCTGTAACCCCTATCCGCATAGCTTTGTGCGACATACGGAGACTGGACCTATATATCTAGGTTCTGTACAGTAAGGGCGTTCTCCTCTATGAACCTCCTTCTCTCCTCTACCTGTTCTCCCATGAGGACTGAAAAGATCTCATTGGCAGCCACTGCGTCCTCCACCTTCACCTGCAACAAGGACCTCCTATCCGGACACATAGTGGTCTCCCAAAGTTGCTCAGGGTTCATCTCACCTAGTCCTTTGTACCTCTGTATGTAAAGGCCCTTCCTGCCTAGTTCGGAGACACGCCTGACGAGCTCAAATAGGTCGCCTATTTCCTCCCTTTCATCCCCCTCTACCAACCAAAGGGGTAGGGACTCCATGAGCCCCTTTATGCCTACGTAAAGGGATAGGAGCTTTTTGTAATCCCGTGACTCTGCAAACTCCCACCCTATCCTCCTGATCCTCCCCTCAAGGTCAGAAAAACAAAGGGTCAATCCCTCAGGGCCACTTTCCAGGTATATGCTTTCTACTTTCTCCTTTAAGGCCATGACCACCCTCTGGAGGACCTCCTTTTGGAAGTCTCCCTTTGAACGTATCCCCTCTTTTAACATCTCCAGTACCACCTCTTTCGGGATGCCCCTCCGTTCGAAAAGCTCCATTGCCCTCTGGAACTCAAAGAGGACCTCAAGGCCCTTGGCCACCTCCTGCTGCGAAAGGGGTCTGCCGTCTTTATCGAGGAGGCTTACCTTCTTCGAAGCCCTTTCGATCAGAAACCTATCGAGCTCCTGTTCCGTCTTAAGGTAAAAAGTCCCCTCTTGGGCCTTTACTCGGTAAAGGGGCGGTTGAGCTATGTAAAGGCAGCCGCTCTCGACCAAGGGGGCCATTTGCCTGAAGAAAAAGGTCAAAAGCAAGGTCCTTATGTGAGATCCGTCCACATCGGCGTCTGTCATTATGATGACCTTCCTGTACCTAAGCTCTTCGGGCGAAAAATCGTTCTTCAGGCTGGCAACCCCAAGGGCTGCGAATATGGTCCTTATCTCCTCATTGGAAAGCACCTTGTCTATCCTTGCCTTCTCCACGTTTATTATCTTTCCCTTTATGGGCAACACGGCCTGAAAGCGTCTGTCACGAGCCTGTTTGGCAGAGCCCCCTGCGCTTTCCCCTTCCACGATGAAGAGCTCCTTTTTCTCAGGGTCCTTCTCCTGACAGTCGGCAAGCTTTCCGGGCAAGGTAACATCGAGCCCCCCTTTCTTCCTCATAAGCTCACGGGCCTTCCGCGCAGCAATGCGGGCCCTTGCCGCATCTATGACCTTGGCGAGGATCTTTTTGGTTTCAGCTGGGTTCCTCTCTAGGTACTCTAGAAGGCCTTCAGAGACAATGGACTCCACTATGCCCTTGACCTCGCTGTTGCCAAGCTTTGTCTTGGTCTGCCCTTCAAACTGAGGCCTCCTCAGCTTTACGCTTATGACCGCTGTGAGACCTTCACGGACGTCATCACCGCTTAGCCCTTCTTTCAACTCCTTTTGTACTTTGTCACCGAGGAGGTTGTTGAGCGTACGGGTCAGCGCCGCTTTGAACCCCGCTACATGGGTTCCACCTTCGGTGGTCTTTATGCAGTTGGCAAAGGAGAGGATGTTTTCGTTGAAACCGTCGTTGTACTGAATGGCAACTTCGACAAGACAACCGTTCTTTTCCCCGCGAATGTAAATGGGTTGTTCGTTTATGGGGACCCTTCCCTTATTGAGCTGCCTTACCATCTCTACGATCCCGCCCTCGTAAAGAAAGGACACCCGCTTGCCAACCCTTTCGTCTATGAGCGTTATCGCCAGGCCTTTGTTCAGAAACGCTAGCTCCCTCAAACGGTGTAGGAGGTGCTCGAAGTCAAACTCCAGGTCACCAAAGATCTCTGGGTCGGGTTTAAACCTTATGGAGGTACCCGTCCTCGTCGTCGTGCCCTTCACCTTCAAGGCAGAGACGGGCTTTCCGCGTTCGTACCTTTGAAAGTACACCTTTCCCTCACGGTAGACCTCCACCTCCAAGTACTCGGAAAGGGCATTCACCACCGAAAGCCCAACCCCGTGTAGTCCCCCCGAGATCTTATAGACCCCTTCCTCGAACTTCCCCCCTGCATGGAGCTTGGTTAAAACCACCTCAAGGGCAGGCTTCCCTTCAACAGGGTGAACGTCCACGGGAATGCCCCTACCGTTGTCGGTCACCGTGACGCTGTTGTCCATATGTAGCACTACCTCCACTTCACTGCAGAACCCCGCTTGGGCCTCGTCGATGCTGTTATCCACAAGCTCCTCTACCAGATGGTGGAGGCCTTCAAAGCCCGTGTTACCGATGTACATGCCCGGAGTTTTCCTAACCGCTTCAAGTCCTTCCAATACCTTGATGCTTGAGGCCGTATAAGCCTTACTTCCCACCTCTACCTCCTCATTCTATGCTCTTCATGGGCATGACCACGTAAAGGTAGTTCTCCGAGCCCTCCTCTTTCAAGAGCCCAGCGCTTTCCGCATCCCTTAGCTCAAACCTGACAAATTCCCCTTCCATGGCGTTTAAGGCCTCTATGAGGTAACGCGGGTTAAAGGTAACCGAAAGCGGCCTCCCTTCATAGCGGACCTCAAGGCTTTCACTGAACTCGCCTGTTTCAGGTCCGCCCGCCTTCACGTGCATCCTGCCTTCCTCAAAGGAGAACTTCACACCCTGCACGCCTTCAGCCGCAAATACCTCCCCTCGCTTAAGCACCTGAAGGAATATCTCCCTTTGTATCACCAAATGGTTTTCAAAGCCCTTTGGCAGTACGTATCGGTATTCGGGGAACCTCCCCTCCAAGGCCCTTATGGAGAGGCAAGAGGACCTACCTTGGAACTCCACTGCACTCTGCTGGATCTTCACCGAAAGCCTTTCCTCTTCTTGAAAGACCCTCCTTATCTCTTGAAGGCCCTTTTTCGGCAGTACCACAGAGGCCTCCTTTAAGACCTCTACCTCTTGCTCGCATAGGGCCAGCCTGTGCCCATCGGTGGCTACCATCCTTAACTTGTCGCCTTCGGTCTCGAATAGAATACCGTGTAGGTTCATACTCGACTCTTGATTAGAAGAACAAAAGGCCACCTTTTTCATCATCTTCTTCAAGAGGCTTGAGTCAACTAAAAAGAAAGGCTCCCCATCTGAGGTAAACCTTGGAAAGTCACGGGGATCAAGACCTGGCAAGCTCATGCACACATTCCCTATGGAAATACTTGTCCAAAAATTGGGAGTTTGACTCAGCTCTAGGGTCCCTATGGGCAAGGCCCTTAAGATCTCGTAGAGTTTTCTTGCCGGCAGGCATATGCTTCCTCTCTCTATCACCAAGGCCTCAAGCTGTTCCTTCAAACTTACCTGCAGATCGGTGGCTTCAAGGGAGAGGACCTCCCCTTCTGCGTTGAGGAGAAAATGGGACAGAATGGGGTAAAAGGTCCTCTTTTCAACAACTCCTTGAAGTTTCCCTAATGCCTTTTGAAGTTGTTCTTTGTTGATGTTTACCTTCATTTTTCCACCTCACGGTGTGGAAATTGTGGAAAACTCAAAACCATTAAGTTCCCCTTTGGCCTTCCTCTGGGGAGTAAAAGGTGCCCTTATTCCTCCTTTTCAACCTTTTAGCTGTTTTTCCAGTTCCTCCACCATGCTCCTGAAAAGGGGGTCCTTTTCCAGCCTTTGTTCCACCTTCCTTATCCCATAGATCACTGTCGAATGGTCCTTCCCACCGAAGCGCCTTCCTATGTCTACAAGTGGGGCGTCTGTATACTTCTTTATCAAATACATGGCCACCTGGCGCGGTAAAACGATCTGCTGAAGTCGTCTTTGGGAACACAGGTCCTTTACCTTAACGTTGAAATACGAAGCTACCTTTTGGAGGATCTTTTCAGGGGTAAGGGGCTGTTCTTCCTTTACTATGTTCTTCAAGGCCTCTTTTGCCAAGGCGATGTCGATCCTCCTTTTGGTTAAGGAAGCGTAGGCCCCAAGCCTTATCAGACAACCCTCCAGGACTCGGATGTTGGAGGTATCGATCTTTGAAGCAAGGTACATGGCCACTTCATCAGGGAGGTCGATGTTTTCGATCTCGGCCTTTTTCTTAAGGATGGCCACCTTTGTTTCCACATCAGGAGGTTGGATGTCCACAATAAGCCCCCATTCGAAGCGCGATCGCAGCCTCTCCTCGATGTTCACTATCTCCCTGGGGAAACGGTCGCTGGTTATCACGATCTGCTTTTTGTTCTGATAGAGGGTGTTAAAGGTATGGAAGAACTCCACCTGCGTCCTCTCTTTGCCGGCGATGAACTGGATGTCGTCTATGAGCAACACGTCCATCGCCCGGTACTTGCTCCTGAAGGCATCCATGCGCTCGTAACGGATGGAGTTGATGAGCTCGTTTGTGAACTCTTCTGCCGATATGTAACACACTTTAAGCGGGTCACTTACCTTGCGCTCCTTTATTATCTGTTGACCTATGGCGTTGAGGAGATGGGTCTTACCCAGCCCAACTCCCCCATATATGAAAAGGGGGTTGTACCTCAAACCGGGTTTCTCCACTACTGCCAAGGCTGCCGCATGGGCAAGTTGGTTGCCGCTTCCCACCACAAAGTTTTCAAAGGTATAGCGTGGATGAAAGGCTTGTAGGGCCTGCTGCACCCTTTCGTCGTCTTCGGCTGTGGAAAAGTCGGAACTTATCCCCTCCTTTTCCACTACTAATTCCACATCCCCTACGTCCCTTTGGATCTGCCTCAAGGCCCCCTTTATGTGCTCGAGATAGTTCTCCTTGATCCACTCCCGGAAAAACCTGTTTGGAGCCGTTATGACCAGACGGTTTCCTTCGATCCTGCCTCTGAGGGGCTTGATCCACGTCTCATAGGCACTGAAGGCCAAAGTGGCCTTAAGGTAGTCGAGGACTTCAGCCCAGACGTTATCCATGGGTATAACGCCAAGATCCTAAGCCAAAAAAGGTCCTCAACGAGGTGAGGACAAACCAACCATAAAGGGGCCTTTTTCTAACCAGATTTTACCTCCTGGAAGGTGGTGCCGAGGGACGGAATCGAACCGCCGACACGCGGATTTTCAGTCCGCTGCTCTACCGACTGAGCTACCTCGGCACCCATAAAAAGCATACGAAGGTTGATCCCCTCTGTCAAGGCCAAGAGGTTGTCGAGGCTCTGTAGGACATAATAAAATTCCCGCAAAGGGGATGAACGTCCTTTGCGTCATCGGATGGTCTAAAAGCGGTAAGACCGCCCTTATGGAGGGTTTGATAAAGGGCTTCAAGGGCCGCGGGTTGAGGGTAGCGGCGCTTAAGCACCACGGGCATCCAGGAGATGTGTTCCCCGAGGGGAAGGACACGACCAGGTTCCTTAAGGCAGGGGCTGACCTAGCGGTGTTGTTCGGACAAGGGGGTTTGGAGTTGTCAAGACCCCTTTTGGATCCCGATCCACAAGGGCTTTTGCCTTACCTATGGGGCTATGACCTGGTGTTGGTGGAAGGGCTTAAGGGTTCGAATTACCCAAAGGTGGAGGTGTACAACGGAAGCCCGGAGGGGCTCCTTTACCAAAAGGTCAAAGGGGTCCTGGCCCTTGTAAGCGACCAAGTGGAGGTCCAAGGGATACCGACCTTTAAGACACACGAGGTGGATGCCCTTGTGGATTACCTGATGGAGAAGCTGCCCCTCAAGCGGCAAAGGCTCACCCTTGTTGCAGACGGAAGGGAAGTGGCCCTTAACGCCTTTGTGGAGAGGATGCTTTATGGGCTTGTGAAAGCCATGGTGGCCCCCCTTAAAGGGTGTGAAGACGTAAAGGAGGTGGTCCTCCGATGGGAAAGGGACCTGTAGAAGGGCTTTTGATACCTGAGCCGCAGGGCAAGTTGGTCTACGTGTGTGTCCAGTGCGAGGCCCATTACCCCTTGGACAGGTTCCTATATACGTGTCCTGGTTGTGGTGGGCTTTTGCGGATCAAGGACTTAGAATTCCAACGCCTGAAGGCCTATCCCCCCGAGGTGTGGAAGGAGGTCTTCAAGGGAAGGAGGACCTTGGAGCTGGATGCCTTAAAAGGGGTCTTTTTGTTTTACGAGCTCGTGCTGCCGGTGATACCCCTTGAGGACGTCCTTTACCTTGGTGAAGGGCAGACGCCCCTTGTGAGGGCAAACGAAGCCCTTTCTGATTGGGTAGGCATCCCCTTTTACGTGAAATACGAAGGCCTTAACCCCTCTTTGAGTTTTAAAGACAGGGGGATGGCCTCGGCCGTAAGCTTCATAAACTTTGCGATAAAGCGCAAGGGACTAAAGGAGGTCCTCGGCATCTGTGCATCCACAGGCGATACGTCTGCAGCGGCTGCCCTCTACCTAGCTTATCTGCCGCGGGAGAAGGTCCACTCGGTGGTGCTTTTGCCCGAGGGTAAGGTGACAGAGGCCCAACTGTCACAGCCCTTAGGGGCCGGCGCTACGGTCATAGAGGTCCCTGGGGTCTTTGACGACTGCATGAGGATCGTAGAGGAACTGGCCTCCAAGTACGAAGTATGCCTCTTAAACTCCAAAAACCCCCTAAGGATCCAGGGGCAGAAGACCTTCGCCTATGAGGTGGCGCAGCAGGTAGGATGGGACCTCAAGGGACTTATGGTGGTGGTCCCTGTTGGCAACGCTGGGAACGTCACGGCCATAATGGAGGGCTTTTTGGACCTTCACGAACTCGGCCTGATAGAAGAGCTCCCCTATATACTTGCGGTCCAAAGCGAGCATGCAGACCCCATTTACCGGTGGTGGAAGACAGGGGAGTATGTCCCTGTGAAGGTGCGCCCAAGCGTTGCCCAAGCAGCGATGATCGGCAACCCGGTTTCCTTCCCCAAGGTGAGGCAACTTGTGGAGGGGCCTTTTAAGGAGAGGTTCCTGGCAGTCAGGGTAAGCGAGACCGAGATCATGGAGGGGATGCTCTTCACCAACAAAAACGGCCACGTGGTATGTACACAGGGGGGTGAGGCCATAGCGGGGCTGAGGAAGGCCTCAAGGGAAGGGATCCTGCCTGAAGGGTTGCGCAAGGTGGTGGTCAATTCCACCTCACACCAGCTCAAGTTCTCCAACTTCCAGAGGGCCTACTTCGAGGGGACCTTTCCGCCGGAGTTCGAGGTCGCGGTCAGGGAGGAGTTGAGGAACAGGCCAGTAAAGCTCCCCGCCGATCCCCATGCCATTGCCGAGTACCTCCGCTTAAAGCCCAGGGATGAGGCTTAAAGAGATCGGGGAATTCGGTCTCATCGAGAGACTTAAGGACTTCCAGGCAGAAGGCGCACTTAAGGCCATAGGTGAGGACTGTGCCGTCTTCCCCATGGAAAAAGGGGTGCTCCTCTTTACCACCGACACCATGCTAGAAGGGGTCCATTTCAAGAGGGAATACGCTTCGCCATGGCATATAGGCTTTAAGGCCCTTTCGGTGAACCTGAGCGATATAGCCGCATGTGGCGGAAGGCCCTTGTTTTACTTAGTTGCCCTCACCGTGTCCCCTGAGGAAGAGGTGGGCTTTGTGGAGGAGCTCTACAGGGGCATGAAGGAGGCAGGCGATAGGTTTGGAGCAGGGCTTCTAGGAGGTGATCTATCCCGGGGCGATAGGCTCTCTGTAACCATAGCCTTAATAGGGATCGCGGAAGAGGACAAATGGGTCCCAAGGGACGGGGCTGAAGTGGGTCAGTGGATATACGTCTCGGGCTACCTAGGGGAATCCGCCCTTGGGCTCAGGCTCCTTCAGATGGGACACAAGGAGGGGCCTTTTGTCCGTCGACACCTTTTGCCCGAGCCGAGGGTGCCCCTTGGGATCGAACTAGCAAAGGGCCACCTAGCCTCTGCCATGATCGACATAAGCGATGGTTTCCTGAAAGACCTTGGGCATCTGCTTGAGGCCTCTGCTGTAGGAGCGGAGGTCTATGTGGACAGGTTGCCCCTTTCCGAACCCATGAAGGAGACGGCCAAGGCCTATGGAATGGACCCCATAGCGCTTGCCCTCTCTGGAGGTGAGGACTACGAACTGCTCTTCACAAGCCCCTTACCCGAGGGGGTCCTTCAGGAGTTAGGGGCCAAGCTAGGGGTACCCATCACGGCAGTGGGAAGGACAGTGACCTCTGGCCTTACCCTGATCAGGGGAGGGGAACCCTGGACCTTCGAGGGGGAAAGGGGGTTTGACCATTTCGGATGAAGAGGACCTTTGTCGCTGAAATAAAGGAGAAGGACCTAGTGGAAGCCCCCTTCCTCGTTGCCGAGAAGGCCCTCGTCCAATCCCGAACCGGTTTGCGCTACATCAGGCTAAAGCTAAGGGACAGGACCGGGGAGATCGAGGGCAGGATCTGGGAAAGGGTGGAGGAGAACGACAAGGTCTTCGCCAAAGGCGATTTCGTCCTGGTTAAGGCCGAGGCGGTGAGGTACCAAGGGGTCCTCCAGTTGAACATCTTGGAGCTGAGGACTTGTTCCAAGGAAGAAGTGTCCCTTGAGGACTTCGTCCCGACCTCCAAGCGCCACCCTTCGGAGATGCTGGAGGAATTGAGGGCTTTGGCCTCCAAGATCCTGGACCCTTACCTAAGGAGGCTTGTGATGAGCTTCTTAAGGGACAGGGCCTTCCTTGAGGCCTTCGCCAAGGCCCCTGCCTCAAGGGGGATCCACCATGCAAGAAGTGGGGGGCTGTTGGAACACACCCTATCTTTGGCCAAGTTGGTAGAAAGGCTGAGGGGGCATTACGAAGGGGTGGACTGGGACCTCTTGCTCTGTGGGGCCATCTTACACGATATAGGGAAGGTGAAGGAGATAGAAGGGGAGCTCCTTTACGACTATAGCTCCGAAGGGAAGCTCCTCGGCCACATCGTCCTAGGGCTCGAGATGATCTCGGAGCGGATAAAGGCCATAGAGGGGTTTCCGGAAGACAAGGCCATGCTCCTAAAGCACCTCATCATAAGCCACCACGGCCGCGAAGAATGGGGGTCACCGAAGAAGCCAAGGACTTTGGAAGCAGAACTCTTACACAGGCTTGACGATCTCGACGCCAAGATGGACGGTATCATAGAGCTGATAAAGAAGGCGGAGGGAGAATGGACGGAGTTCCATAGGGCCTTCGAGCGTTCGTTTTGGCGCGGTAATTTCTCCGAAGACCCCAAAGGGGATACATCCAACCCTTGAAATTGACACCCTAGGCCCCCTGCTTTAACATTACCCTTGGTGGAAGTGGCTGGGTCCTGGTGGACCCCCTGGACTTCAAATCCAGTGGCGGGCTGAAAGGTCCGCGGCGGGTTCGATTCCCGTACACTTCCGCCAAGGGGAGGTCAAGATGATCGGCGGCATAGGGATGCAAGAACTTTTAGTCATCCTGTTCATCGCCCTTTTGATCTTTGGGGCCAAAAGGCTTCCGGAGATAGGGTCTGGGATAGGAAAGGCCATAAGGGACTTCAAGAGGGCCTTGAAGGAGCCCCCTGAGATAGACGTCACGCCGAAGGAAAAAGGACTCGAAGCCAAGGAGTCACCCCCACCCAAAGAAAAGGCGGAGTGAAGCTGGCCTTTATAGGCTTTGGTTCGAACCTGGGTCCCAGACAGAGGAACTGTGAAAGGGGGTTGGAGCTGCTCCTAGAGAGGCGGATCTTCAGCGCCCTTAAGGTCTCCTCCCTTTGGCTCACGGAGCCATGGGGATATCTTGAGCAGCCCCTGTTCCTCAACGGCGCCTTCGTAGGGCTTACTGACCTTGGACCGCGCCAGTTGCTCTCTGCCTTAAAGGAGGTGGAGAGGGAGGTGGGCAGAAAGGAGGGACCCCGATGGGGGCCTAGGGTCCTTGACCTCGACCTCCTCCTTTATGAAGAAGAGGTACTTGAAGAGGAGGACTTGAAGGTCCCCCACCCCCATATGCACGAAAGGGCCTTTGTGCTGGTCCCCTTGGTAGAGGTAGCGCCCTGGGCTTACCATCCCCTAAAGGGGAAAACGGCCCTTGAGCTCCTTAAGGAGCTTGGGGAACCAAAGGGGATATATTACTATGGGAGGCTTTATCAAGGATGCCCCTTGAGTTCTTCTCCTTGAAGGTAGGTGGTCAAAAGCTACAAGGGGTCATCCATTTGCCCAAAAAGGTGCCCGCCCCTGTGGTGGTGGGGTCACACGGGCTCTTTTCCAGTAAGGACAGTGAGAAGTTCATCATGTTAGGGGATCTCTTTTCCCAAGAGGGCATAGCCTTTTTGCGCTACGACCACAGGGGTTGTGGGGAAAGCGAGGGGGATATATCGGAGACTACGCCTTCCTCGAGGCTTGAGGACCTCAAAGGGATCTTGGCCTTCGTGAGGGGGCACCCACTGCTTGACGCCTCAAGGCTTGGACTCCTTGGAAGTAGCATGGGTGGCTTTATCTCCGTCCTTGCAGCCAAGGAGGATCCGGGGATCAAAGCCCTTGTGCTTTGGGCAACCCCTATGAGGATAAGGGGGAAGGTGGAAGGCCCTTTAAAGGAGGCCTTCTTTGAAGACGCAAGGAGGTTCGACCTCCTTCAAGCCGTTGAAGGCCTTAAGGGGTGTCTTTTCCTTCACGGCAAAGGGGACGAGGTAGTGCCCTTTCAAGATGCCCTTGAGCTTTACCGCAGGGCCAAGGAACCCAAGGAACTTGTGCTCTTCGAAAAAGCAGACCACAGCTTTTCGGAGCTGGAAGACAGGAAAAGCGCCGCCCTGCTGAGCCTCGAGTGGTTTAAGCGCTTCCTTTTAGGCCCTTCTTAAGGGCTTACCGTCAACGGTCATAAAGGGCGCAGCCCTCTTGAGGGGTATCCTCAGCCCCTTTAGGTCCTCCCATTTTAAAGGGCCCCTTGCGCGCAGGGCCAAGATCTTGGATACCGACCGCGGTCCAAGGCCGGGGACACGTAAGAGCTGCTCGGGTTCAGCCCTGTTCAATTCCACTGGGAAAAACTCCGGATGTCTCAAGGCCCAGGCCATCTTTGGGTCGTAGTCAAGGGGT
This sequence comes from uncultured Thermodesulfobacteriota bacterium, assembly GCA_964611295.1. Lineage (GTDB taxonomy): Bacteria > Desulfobacterota > B13-G15 > B13-G15 > B13-G15 > B73-G16. The sequence continues at coordinate 153,386 of CAZSWV010000003.1, forward strand.
AGGTTCCCCTTTGTGTCAAAGGGGAGCTCTTCGGTTGCAAAGCCGTAATCCCTCAGAAGGAAGGAGGCCTCGTAGAGCCTCTTCTGACGCAGGGGGCTTTCAGGAGGCAAGTCCTCAAGCGGGGTCGCCCATACAGGGGAGAAGGCCTCAAAGTAACATCGCTTAAGGCCGTAGTCCCGGTAAAGCGCCGAGACCAGGTCCAGGATCTCCTTGTCCGTCTCTCCAGCTGCCCCTACCACGAACTGGGTCGTTTGGTCCTTGGCCCTGCCTGTGCCCTCCTGGAGGATCGCCTTTAAGGCCCTAATCTGCGAAAGGATCCCCTGGAAGTCCTTTTCGGGGCATATGGCCTTTAACCTCCTTTCCGAAGGGGCCTCGAGGTTCACCGAGACCCTATCGGCCAACTGCACCGCCATCCTCATGGTGGCCTCGTCTGCCCCCGGCATGACCTTGAGGTGTATATAGCCTTGAAAGCCGTAGCGGTACCTGAGGATCTCTGCAGTGGCTATGAGCTGCTCGCTTACACGGGCCGCTGATCCATCTATGGAGGAGCTCAAAAAGATCCCCTTCACCAACCCCCGCCTGTATAGCTCCCAGAAGGCCCTGGCCATTTCCTCGGGGCTCAGCCTGAACCTACGCGTGTCCCTTCCCCATCGGCATGCACAATAAAGACAGGTGTTCGAACACACGTTGCTTAACAGCGACTTAAAAAGGGGTACTGGCCTTGAGCCGGCCTTGGCCGGGTAAATCCAACACCTGAAGGGTAAAAGATCCCCTCTGCTTTTGGCCGATACGGCCTCTGTCTGCGCGGCCTCCCCTAAGGCCCTTACCTTCTCCCATAGGTCAGGGGCTATCTTGAACACCGGTCCCTTCATGCCCCTGTCCCATTTTAGCAAAATCCTTTCCAAAAGGCCCAAGCTGGGTGACGTGTGCCTTTGGGTGTGATATAAGTCAAAGGTGATGAAGTATTTGGTGCTTTTGGGCGATGGGATGGCCGATTGGCCCTTGGAGGAACTCGAAGGAAAGACCCCTTTGGAGGCGGCTTCCACCCCCTGGATGGACCTATTGGCGCAGAGGGGACAATTGGGCAGGACCATCACCGTACCTGAAGGTATGCCGCCTGACAGCTCCATTGCCAACATGTCCCTTTTCGGCTATGACCCGAGGCGCTTTTACCCCGGAAGGGGCCCCCTTGAGGCAGCTGCCTTGGGCATCCCTATGGAAGAAGGGGATGTGGCCTTCAGGTGTAACCTTGTGACCTTATCAGAGGACGGGGAGGTGCTACTTGACTATAGCGCTGGCCACATAAGCTCTGAAGAGGCCAGGGGGCTGTTCTCCTACTTACAGGAACGGCTTGGGGACAGAAAATACGAGTTCTTCTCCGGAGTGGGCTTCAGGGGACTTCTGGTGGTCCGAAGGCTAGGCGCGGTCCCTGAGACCACCCCCCCTCACGACATAATGGGACAGGGGATACGCCCGCACTTGCCGAAGGGGAGGGGTGCGGAAGGGATCCTGGAACTCATGGAGAAGGCCAAGGAACTCCTCAAAGGTCATCCCCTCAACCGGGAGAGGGCAAGGAGGGGGCTTAATCCGGCAAATGGCATATGGCCTTGGGGAGGGGGCCTTAAGCCAAAGCTTCAGCCCTTTAAGGACCGCTTCGGCCTTCAAGGGGCGGTGGTAGCAGGGGTTGACCTCATAAGGGGGATAGGGGCCCTTTTGGGGCTGAAGGTGATAAGGGTGCCTGGGGCCACCGGGTTTATAGACACCGACTACCGTGCAAAGGCCGAGGCAGGGCTTAGGGCCCTTGAGGAGGTGGACTTCCTTTACCTTCACGTGGAGGCTCCTGATGAGGCCTCGCATATGGGTTCTTTGGAGGAGAAGATAAGGGCCATAGAGAGGTTCGATGCCGAGGTAGTGGGCAGGGTCTATAAGGGGCTTGAAGAGAAGGGAGAGCCCTTTAGGATCCTTGTGGCCACTGACCATCCCACCCCTTTGGGCCTAAGGACCCATGTACGCGGGGAGGTACCCTTTGTCCTTTACGACTCAACGAGGACGGTCAACTCTGGGGCTAGGGGTTTTTGCGAGCCAGAGGCGCAAAAGGGGGTCTTTTTGGAAGATGCAACTGAGCTTACCTTGAAGTTGTTGGGCAGGGCATGAGGGGCAGGCATACTAAGAGCAAGTTCATCTTCATAACCGGAGGGGTCTTGTCTTCGCTGGGCAAGGGTTTGGCCGCAGCTTCCATCGGGGCCCTTATGGAGTCAAGGGGGCTGAAGGTCACCTTCCTCAAGTTCGATCCCTACATAAACGTGGACCCCGGCACCATGAACCCTTTTCAACATGGGGAGGTCTATGTAACCGAGGACGGGGCTGAGACGGACCTGGACCTCGGCCACTACGAGCGCTACACCCATGCCCAAATGGGCAGGGACAACAACTACACAAGCGGCAGGATCTATTACTCCGTCATACAGAAGGAACGCCGTGGCGATTACTTAGGGGCCACAGTACAGGTGATCCCCCATGTGACAGACGAAATAAAGCAGGCCATCCTTAAACTGGCCGATGGGGTCGATGTGGTGATCACAGAGGTGGGGGGGACGGTGGGCGACATAGAAAGCTTGCCCTTCCTTGAGGCCATAAGGCAGTTCAGGGGGGATGTGGGGAAGGAGAACTGCCTCTATATCCATGTGACCCTCGTCCCATACGTAAAGGCGGCGGGGGAACTCAAGACCAAGCCTACTCAGCACAGCGTAAAGGAACTGAGGGAGATAGGTATACAGCCGGATATAATCCTTTGCCGCACGGATCGCTTTCTCCCTCCGGAGATAAAGAAGAAGATCGCCCTTTACTGCAACGTTGAGCCAGAGGCCGTGATCACCGCAAAGGATGTGGAATCCATTTATGAAGTACCCCTGGTCTTCCACCAAGAAGGGCTTGACGACAAGATAGTGGAGTACCTCAACATGTGGACCAGGGCTCCCGATCTGTCTATGTGGGAGGACATCGTCAGGAGGCTCAAGAACCCGAGGGACGAGGTGACCATTGCCATCGTGGGCAAGTACGTGGGCCTGAGGGATTCTTACAAGAGCTTAAACGAGGCCCTGGTACATGGAGGGCTTGCCAATGACCTCAAGGTCAACCTCCTTTACGTGGATTCGGAAGAGGTAGAGGTCCAAGGGCCTGAGAGATTCCTCGAAGGGGTGCACGGGATCCTTGTGCCTGGCGGTTTCGGTTCAAGGGGGATAGAAGGGAAGGTGAAGGCCATAAGGTACGCTAGGGAAAAGGGGGTGCCTTTCTTAGGGATATGCCTGGGGATGCAATTGGCAGTTGTGGAGTTCGCCAGGGATGTGGCAGGCCTCCAAGGGGCCCACAGCGTGGAGTTCGACCCTCAAACCCCTCATCCGGTCATCTACCTCATGAAGGAGTGGTTTAACTACAGGACCGGTAAAAGGGAGGTCAGGAACGAGGAGGAGTTCCTCGGCGGGACCATGCGGCTTGGGGCCTATCCGTGTAGGCTAGTCGAAGGGAGTTTGGCCTGGAGGATTTACGGACAACAGGAGGTAATGGAGCGACACAGGCATAGGTACGAGTTCAACAACCGCTACCGCGAACTGTTGGAGAAGGCAGGGATGAGGTTTTCAGGGACCTCGCCGGACGGAGAACTAGTGGAAGTAGTGGAACTTCCGGACCATCCATGGTTTTTCGCCTGTCAGTTCCATCCGGAGTTCAAATCGAGGGTCTTCAGCCCGCACCCAGTATTTGTGGACTTCATAAGGGCAGCCAAGGAAAGGAAGGACCATGACCAAAGAGGTTAGGGTAGGCAAGGCCGTAATCGGCGGTGACAACCCCCTTTTGGTAGTAGCTGGTCCATGTGTGATAGAAGGGGAGGCCTTTGCCTTGGAGGTGGCCAGTGCCCTTAAAGAGGTGGTGGAGGAGAAACTCGGCCTTTGTTTTGTGTTCAAGGCCTCTTTTGACAAGGCCAACAGGACGTCCCTTTCCTCCTTCCGAGGGCCTGGGCTAAAGGAAGGGTTGAGGATACTGAAGAGGGTTAAGGAGGAAGTGGGGGTGGCGGTCCTTTCGGACGTACACGAGACGTGGCAAGTGGAGGAGGCCAAGGAGGTCCTGGACTGTCTCCAAATACCGGCCTTCCTCTCGAGGCAAACCGATCTTATAGTCAAGGCAGCCAGGACCGGTCTGCCTGTGAACTTGAAAAAGGGGCAGTTCATGTCCCCATGGGATATGCGTTATGCCTTGGAGAAGGTCACTGCCCAAGGTAACGAAAGGGTCATTTTGACCGAACGCGGGACCTTCTTTGGTTACAGGGACCTCATAAACGACATGAGGGCCTTGGTGGTCCTCCGTTCTTTCGGTTACCCGGTGCTTTACGATGCCACTCATAGCGTACAGCGTCCTGGAGGTCGTGGAGGCAGTTCAGGGGGCCAAAGGGAGTTCATCCCCGCGCTTGTCAGAGCCGCTTGTGCCGTTGGCGTAGATGGGCTATATCTGGAGGTGCACCCCGAACCGGAGAAGGCCCTTTCGGATCCCGACACTTCCTGGCCCCTTGAGAGGGTGGGGGAGCTCCTGGAGATGGCCCTCGAGGTAGATTCGGTAAGGAGGAGGTATCAAAGGTGATCCTCGAGTGGGCCAAAAGGGTACTCGAAGTCGAGGCACGGGCCATAAGCGAGCTTGTCCATAGGCTCAACCATGAATTCGTAAAGGCCGTGGAGGCGATCCTACGGTCCGAAGGCAAGGTGGTGGTGACAGGGGTGGGCAAATCGGGCATCATAGCCCGTAAGATCGCCTCTACCCTTTCTTCGACCGGGACCCCAGCCCTTTTCCTCCATCCTACTGAAGCCCTTCACGGTGAGCTGGGGTTGCTCGAACCAGAGGACGTAGTCATAGCGGTATCAAAGAGTGGGGAGACGGACGAGCTCCTTCAGATCCTACCGGTGATAAAGAGGCAGGGGAACCTCCTCATAGCCTTTACGGGAAACCTGCGTTCTTCCCTGGCCAAGGCCGCTGATGTGGTTATAGACGTGAGCGTGAGGGAGGAGGCCTGTCCCCTGGGACTTGCCCCTACGGCCTCGACAACCGCTGCCCTTGCCATGGGTGATGCCCTTGCGGTGGCGCTTTTACAGTCACGGGGGTTCCGAGAGGAGGACTTCGCCAGGATCCATCCACGCGGGTCCTTGGGCAAGAGGCTCCTTTTAAGGGTCAGGGACCTCATGCACACAGGCGAAGAGTTCCCAAAGGTCCACGAAGGGGCCTCCATGAGGGAGGTCCTGGTGGAGATGACCTCCAAACGCCTTGGGGTAACAGGGGTAATGGACGGTGGGGGAAAGCTCGTAGGGGTGATAACCGATGGCGACCTGAGGAGGGCCCTGGAGAAGTTCCCGGACCTTTTGGAGAGACAGGCCAGGGACGTGATGACCTGTAACCCCAAGGGCATAGAGGCAGATGCCCTGGCGGTGGAGGCCTTAAGGAAGATGGAGCAGTTTGCCATAACCTCGCTTTTCGTATTCGAAAGGTCCGGGGACGAGGTCCCGGTGGGGATCATCCACCTTCACGACATCCTGAGGGCAGGGGTGGTATGAGGGAAGAGGTCTTCCGTCGCGCCAAAAAGATAAGGCTTTTGACCCTTGATGCCGATGGCGTCCTAACCGATGGGAAGCTTTACCTGGATGGCCACGGCAACGAGTGGCAGAGCTTCCACATAAGGGATGGCCATGGGATAAAGTTGTGCCTTGTAGCGGGTATCCAAGTGGCCATCTTCAGCGGCCGCGTCTCGGAAGCCGTCCGCCGACGTGCAGAAGAACTGGGGGTGAAGTACTTATACCAAGGGCAAAGGGATAAGGTCCTGTGTTATGAAGAGCTTAAGGCAGAGCTTGGCATAGAGGATGAGGAAGTGTGCTTTGTGGGCGATGACCTTGTGGACGTCCCCTTGCTCAAGAGGGTGGGGCTTCCAGTGGTCGTGGCAGATGGGGTTAAGGAGGCAAAGGAAGTGGCCTTTTACGTAACCGAGGCCCCAGGCGGTCAAGGGGCAGTAAGGGAGGTCTGTGAGCTCATATTGAAGGCACAGGGGAAATGGGAGGAACTTTTAAGGTCTTACGGGCTCTGAAGGTCATGACCCTAGGGGTATTTGTGGCCATAGGCGTTTACGGCCTCTGGGGCCTTGTGGGGCACAGAGGTCCCGCTTTGAAGAAGGCCCCGTCCCCCAAGGTGGACCTCGAGGTCCAAAAGGCCTCCTACACCGCCTATGCAGGGGATACGCATTGGGGCTTTGAAGCCGAGGAGGTGAGCCGTTGGGCTGAAAAGGAAGTGCTCATCGCCAAGGGTCTGAGGTTATGGGCAAACCTTAAGGACGGAAGGAGGCTTGAGGCAGAAGCAGGGCAAGGGAAGGCTTCGCAAACAGAGGGGGTCGTGGAGCTTCAAGGGGGTGTAAAGGTGAGGTTTCAGGACTTGGAGCTTGAGGCCGAGGCTTTGACCTACCAGGTGAGGGACAGTCTGCTCAGGTCCCCCTCCTCCGTTAGGGTGAGGAAGGGGGACTTGCTCTTACAAGGTCAAGGGTTCTCCTTCGACCTGGATGGCAGGCGTTTGGCCTTAGGAGGAGGGGTTAAAGCCGTCCTCGGAGGTCGACCTTGAAGCGCCTTTCCCTTTTGGCTTTGGCCCTTTTCCTGCTTGTTGGGGCCTCACCCCAAAAACAGGAGCCCCCTGTGGAGATAAGGTCTATGAGGCTTGATGCGGATTACGGGAAAGGGGTCCTGGTCTTTTCAGGGGCTGTAAACCTTAAAAAGGGGGAGTTCTTCTTACAGAGCGATAAGCTCACCGTGTACCTCAAAACGGCAAATGGGACAAATGAAGTGGACTGGGCCGAGGCCACAGGGGAAGTCCACATGTCCTATGGACAGAAGCGGGCACGCTGTGGGAGGGCCGTTTACTACGCCCAGGAAGAAAAGGTCCTCCTCGAAGAGGACCCCATAATGTGGGAAGGGGACAACAGGTTGAGGGGCAAAAGGATCACCATTTTCCTGAAGGAGGAAAGGGCGATCGTGGAAAGCGGCCCGGGGAAGCCAGTAGAGCTTACCGTAGTGGAGAAAGGGGATGGAAAGGGGTTGCTACCGCGTCCTTGAGGCAAAAGGGCTCACCAAGTCCTACGGGAAGAGGGAGGTAGTTAGGAGGGTCTCCTTAAAGATACGATCAGGAGAGGTAGTCGGTCTCCTCGGCCCAAACGGGGCGGGTAAGACCACCACTTTTTACATGATCATCGGGTTCGTTAGGCCTGATCAGGGGCAGATCCTCCTTGACGGGGAAGACCTAAAGGACCTTCCCGTTCACCTTAGGGCCAAAAGGGGTATAACCTACCTACCGCAGGAACCCTCGGTCTTCCGAAGGCTTACGGTACTCGAAAACCTCCTGGCGGTCTTAGAACTCCTGCCCTTGGAAAAGGGGGAGAGGCTGAAGAGGGCCTATGGGGTCTTAGAGGAGCTGGGGATAAAGGAGCTCGAAAGGCAGAAGGCCTCGACCCTCTCAGGGGGAGAAAGGAGGAAGGTGGAGATAGCCAGGGCCTTGGTCCTTGAGCCTTCCTTTATCTTGCTCGATGAGCCCTTTGCAGGGATAGACCCCCTTACGGTTTCTGAAGTCCAGAGGATCATCCTTGGGCTCAAGGACAAGGGGATAGGGGTTCTACTTTCAGATCATAACGTCTACGAGACCCTTAAGATATGCGACAGGGCTTATATCCTCTACGAGGGCCAGGTCCTTAAGGAGGGGGCTCCCGAGGAGATAGTCGGCCACGAAGGGGTAAGGAGGGTCTATTTAGGGGAATCCTTTAGGCTGGCGGGGAGATAAATGGGCGTGGACCTTAAACAAGAGGTCCGTCTGAGCCAACAGCTGATCCTCACGCCTCAGCTCCAACAGGCCATAAAGCTTTTACAGCTCAACAGGATGGAGCTAGAGGAGGCCATACAAGAGGAGCTCGCCTCAAACCCCTTCCTTGAAGAGGCCGAAACCCCTGTTGAGGAAGAGCCTACATGGGAGGGTTCTGCCTATGGCACGGGTCTGCGGGCCTCGAGGCGGAAAGACCCCTATGAGGAACTCCCAGCCCTTGAGGAAACCGTAGGGGTGGAGATGACCCTTCAGGAATACCTCCTTTGGCAATTGAGGATGTCAGACCTAGGACCTGAACAGATGCGTATAGGTTCCTACATCATAGGGAACCTCGACGAAGACGGTTACCTAAAAGTCCCCTTGGAGGAGATAGCCCAAGACCTCGGGGTAAAGGTCGTGGAGGTGGAGGAGGTACTGAAAGTGATACAGGACTTCGACCCCCCAGGGGTAGGGGCAAGGGACCTGAGGGAATGCCTCTTGATCCAAGTGAGGCAGAGGGAGGATGCCCCAGAGTTGCTAGAGCGCCTGCTAACCCAAGGTTTCGAAGACCTCATGAAGCGCGATCTTAAGAGGTTAAGCGAGCGCCTTGGAGTAGAGGTCGAGGAGGTAGAGAGGGCCTTGTGTTTCTTGAAGCTTTTGGAAACCAAGCCAGGGAGGGCCTTCTCCTCGAAGGCGTCTGAGTATGTGGTGCCGGACGTTTTCGTCTACAAAAAGGGCGAGGACTATGAGGTTTCTTTAAACGAGGAGGGCCTTCCTAAGTTGAGGATCAGCGCTTATTACCGTGAGCTTTTGAGGGAGAAGAAGGAGGGGGTACCCCAATCCTATCTCAGGCAGAAGTTCAAGGAAGCCCAGTGGTTTTTAAAGGGACTCGAACAAAGGCAAAAGACCTTGGAGAGGATTACAAGGAGCATTTTCAAGTTCCAGAGGGAATTCCTGGAAAGGGGCCTTGAGGCCTTGAGGCCTTTGGTCCTTAAGGACGTGGCTGAGGACACGGGACTTCACGAATCCACGGTCAGCAGGGCCATAGCGGGCAAATACGTCTGGACACCCCAAGGGATCTTCCCTTTGAAGTTCTTCTTTTCAAGCAAGGTGGGCGAGGGCCTCGTGGAGATGTCTTCAAAGAAGGTGAAAAAGCTCATAGAAGACCTCATAGCCCAAGAGGACCCCAAGGCCCCTTTGAGCGACCAGGAGATAGCCAAGATCCTCAAAGAACGCTACGGCTTGACCATCGCAAGAAGGACAGTGGCCAAATACAGGGAATCCTTGGGGATACCGCCTTCCAAGGAGAGGAAGAGACCCCCTTAGCCACGTTTGGCCCGTGCTCGCTGGAAAAACTGAAGCCTTTTGGGATACTCTGCAGCGCCTAGGGCTCCGGATATTGCGCCGATCAGACTGAGGAAACCCTTTAGCTCCTCTACCATCAAAAGGCTCCTGGCATTAAAGACTGTAAAAGGGTCATTGCCTATTGCCTCATGGCAGGCAGTATCACCCTGAAGGTGGCCCCGCGGCCGGGTTCGCTTTCCACCTCAATCCTTCCGGAATGCTCCTTTACGATCCCATAGGATACCGAAAGGCCGAGTCCGGTCCCCCTTCCCACCTCCTTTGTGGTGAAGAAGGGGTCGAAGATCCGGGGCAAGACCTCTTTCGGGATGCCTTCGCCGGTATCGGTGAAGGAGATCTCGACCTCATCGCTCTCCTTAAGGTAACGCGTCCTTATGGTAAGGGTCCCCTCGCCCTTCATGGCGTCCACTGCGTTTAAGATGATGTTGGTGAAGACCTGCTTCAACTGTCCTGCATTTGCTAGGACGTGGGGTACCTCAGGGTCGAGTTCCTTCACTATCCTTATGTTGTGAAAGGTGGCCTGTTTTTCCAGGAACAAGAGGCCTTCGTTCAGGGCCTGGTTGACGTCAAGGGGGCCCTTTTCCGGACTTGACTTACGGGCGAACTCCAAGAGGCTCTTTACGATTTCCTTGCAGCGCGTGGCCTCAGCCACGATCCTTTCCAGGTCCTTCCTCTTGGGATCCTCCGGCTCCATTTCTTCGAGTAGAAGGCTTGCGAAAAGCAGGATCCCCCCTAGTGGGTTGTTTATCTCATGGGCGACCCCTGCGGCCATCTCGCCAAGAGAGCGCAGCTTTTCGGACTGTAAGAGCTGAAGTTGCGTTTCCTGGAGTTTCCTCTCCATCTCGAGCCTCGGCCTGAGGTCCGTGAATATCCCCACCGATGCCACCTCCTCGCCGTCCCGGTAAACGAGGGCGGCTGAGAGGTGTATGGGGATCTGGTTGCCTTTGGAATCAAGGACCACAAGCTCCCCGCTGAAACGCCCAGGACCACCGAAATCCTGACTCCTGAGCCTCTTCATGATCTCTTTGGCCATACCTGGAGGGTAAAGCTCCGAAATGTGTTTTTTCCCCACCACCTCTTCTGCCTTATAGCCCAAAAGTTCCTCGGCTGCCTTGTTGAAGATGACTATATTCCCCTTTGTATCTATAGCCACGATCCCGTAAGGGGAGCTCTCTATTATGCTTCTAAGGAACTCATTTGAGGCCTTAAGCTCCTCCTCCAGTTTCTTCCTGTCAGTTATATCGACACTCATACCCTCATAGCCTATGATCCTGCCTTCTTCATCGGTTACGGCATGCGCTGTGTGGAGCACCGTTATACAGGAGCCGTCCTTCCTCTTGAACTGGACCTCCCAGTTCTTGACAAAGCCCTCCTGCTCGATACGCCGCTGGAGGACCTTCCTGTCCTCGGGGTTTACATAAAGGTCAGTGGGGATATATATCCCCAAAAGCTCTTCCTTTGAGCCATAGCCCAACATGTCCAGGAAGGCCTGGTTACAATCGACAAAGCGGCCTTCTACGGTGCTGATGAAGACCCCTTCCTGCACCTTTTCGAAGAGCTCCCTGTAACGGCGCTCAGAAGCCTTAAGCCTTTCCTCAAACTCCTTCCTGACGGTGATATCCGTCAAATATGCACAGTACTTCCTCCTGGGGATCTCCTCCATAAGCAAAAAACAGACATAAGCCACCTTCTGAACCGAAGGGAAGAAAAACTCCAAACAGACCTTATCACCCTGACCACATAACCCCTTAAGGACCTCCTCCAACCCCTCCCCAAAGAGGCAAAAGACATCACGCCCCACCAGTTCTCCCCTCGGCACCCCAAAAAACACAGATGCCATTTGATTTGCATAGGAGACCTCCCCTTCTTCCGAAAAGACCAAGATGGCATCATTGCTCATCTCCACCAGGGAAACCAACTCCTCCCTTGTCAAAGGAATAAAAAGGCTTTTCTCATTTCGCTCTTCTCCCCCCATATATCCACCTCCATCCTAAATCAATGATCCTTTATAACCCACAAGTCAAGACTATAAACGCAAATTACACGGTTAATTCCTTCACACCACAAGAAATTGCGCACCTTGACACAGCACTTTGCTGTTGTAAAATTAGAAAAGTAAAACATCGATTGAGGAAAAGATGCGTTGGACTGAGAGGTTGAGGAGGGGTGAGTTTTTGGTGGTTGTGGAGGTGCTTCCTCCAAAAGGTGCTGATCTTCAAGGTTTTGAAAAGAAGTTAGTCCCAGTGAAGGGGCTTGTCGATGCAGTGTATTTGCCGTCCCTTCAAGGTGCGGTGATGAGGGCCAGTCCTTGGGGGGTAGCGAAGCCTTTGAGGGATAGGGGTTATGAGGTGATCTTTGAGGTCAGCTGTGCCCATCAGAACCGTTTGGCCTTGCAGGCGGAGCTCTTAGGGGCCGCGCTTTTGGGGCTAGAGAACGTGGTGGTGGTCGAAGGGGACGATCCCAAGTTGGGGGACCATCCGGAGGCAAAGCCGGTGTTTGACGTCCATGTAAAGGAGCTCTTGGGAGGGTTAGCTGCCATGAAGAGGGGGAAGGACATGGCCGGAGGTGACCTTGAGGCCCCGGTCTACTTCTGTGTAGGGGCCAAGGTGGATGCGAGCCTTGACGGTCCTTCCCTTGAAGGAGAGTGGGAGGCTATGGCCCAGATGGTGGAGCTTGGTGTGGAGTTCTTCTTCACCACCTCGGTCTATGACTTGAGGAAGATGGAGCGTTTCATGCAAGGGGCCTCTAAGCTAGGGGTGCCGGTGTTGGCCGGGGTGATGCTTTTGAAATCGGCTGGTATGGCCCGTTATCTGCAGAAACACGTACCTGGTGTTTACATCCCCGAGGAGGTGGTGGAGAGGCTCCTTTACGCCGCCGACAGGGCGTATGCCTCGGTCAAGCTTGCCTCTGAGCTAATCCGAGGGCTCAAGGGGATATGTCAGGGGGTGGAGATCGTGACCCTCGGATGGGAGGACAAGGTCCCCATGGTCCTCGAGGAGGTGTCGAGCTGATGGCGTCCGGGGCTGTGCTTGTAGTAGGTGGAGGTATAGCAGGCCTCCAAGCCTCCTTGGACCTGGCGGATTCTGGCTTTAAGGTCTATTTACTTGAGGAATCCCCCTCCCTTGGCGGACGCATGGCCCAGCTCGACAAGACCTTCCCTACGAACGACTGTTCCATCTGTATCCTTTCGCCAAAGCTTGTGGAGTGCGGAAGGCACCCCCACGTGGAGCTTTTGACCTATTCGGAACTCCTCTCCCTCCAAGGGGGCCCAGGGGAATTCAAGGCCAAGGTGTTGAAGAAACCGAGGTCCATAAGGGAAGAGCTCTGTACCGGCTGCGGTACCTGTGTGGAAAAGTGTCCCACCAAGGTCCCAAGTGAATTCGACCAAGGCAGGGGTAAGCGCAAGGCCATTTACATACCTTACCCCCAGGCCATCCCGAGGATCCCGGTCATAGATAGGGAGGTTTGTACCTTTTTCCTCAAAGGCAAGTGTAGGACCTGCGAGAAGGTGTGCCCGGCAGGGGCGATAGATTACGGACAGACCCCCTTGGAGCTCGAGCTGGAAGTGGGGGCTGTTATCTTAGCCATGGGCTATGAGGTTTTAGACCAAGACCTCAGGCTCTATGGCTATGGGCACCTGCCCGATGTGGTCACAAGCCTCGAGTTCGAGCGGTTCCTCTCAGCCTCAGGACCTACGGGTGGGGAGGTGTTAAGGCCTTCGGATGGCGCGCACCCCAAGAAGGTGGCCTGGGTTCAGTGTGTGGGTTCGAGGAACCATCAGAAGCAGAGGGGTTATTGTTCTTCTGTCTGCTGTATGTACGCCATAAAGCAAGCCATAATCGCCAAAGAGCATTCGCCTGGGCTTGAGGCAGCGATCTTTTACATAGACATAAGGGCCTTTGGGAAGGGCTTCGATTCCTATTACGAAAGGGCCCGTTCGGAAGGCATAAGGTTTGTGAGGTCCCTGGTCTCGAAAGTGGAAGGAGGACCGGAGGGTAAAGGGGTCTTCCTCCATTACGTGGACGAAGGGGGGAGGTTCTTTAAAGAGGGTTTTGACCTATTGGTGCTCTCAGTAGGCCTTAAGCCCTCTGAGTCTGCCCTCTTTACGCTTGAAAGGCTTGGGATAAGTGTAGGGCCTTACGGTTTCCTCCAAGGGGTGACAGAAGAGGTCCTCTCCACTTCAAGGCCTGGGGTCTTCGTATGTGGGGTCCTTGAATCCCCTAAGGACATCCCTGAATCAGTATGTCAAGCCTCCGGGGCAGCTGCCCTGGCTTCATCCCTCATATCTCCCATGAGGTGGAAGGAGGTAAAGGGGAAGGTCCTTCCACCTGAAAGGGAGGTAGAAGGGGAACCTCCAAGGATCGGAGTCTTCATTTGCCACTGCGGGGTAAACATCGCAGGGGTAGTGGACGTACAGGAGGTGGCAGAGTCCTTAAAGGGCATTCCAGACGTGGTCCATGTGGAGACAAGCCTCTTTACCTGTGCGGAGAACACCCAGCGGAGGATAAAGGAAGTCATCCAACAGATGGGTCTGAACAGGGTAGTGGTTGCTGCCTGTAGTCCGAGGACCCACGAGCCCCTTTTCCAGCAGACCCTTAGGGAAGCAGGCCTCAACCCTTATCTGTTCGAGATGGCCAACATCCGTGACCAGTGTTCTTGGGTCCACATGAAGGACAAGGCTCGGGCTACCGAAAAGGCGAAGGACCTGGTGGCCATGGCCGTTAAGGCTGCAAGGGCCTTGAGGCCCCTCAAAAAGGAACGCGTTCCGGTGAAGAAACGGGCCCTTGTGGTAGGGGGAGGGCTTGCAGGGATGCAGGCCGCCTTGGGGTTCGCCAGGGCGGGTTTTGAGGCAGTTCTGGTGGAAAGGGAAGCGGAACTGGGAGGGAACCTGAAGAGGGTGCGTTGGACCCTTACGGGGAAGGACCCTCAGAGGGTACTTGAAGACCTAAAGGAGAAGGTCTCCAGGGACCCTAGGATCCAAGTGGTCTTAAACGCCCAGGTGGTAGATCACGAGGGATTTCAGGGCAATTTCCAGACCGGGGTGGTCATAGCACCTACTATGGCTTACATGAGGTTTGAGCACGGGGTGGCGGTCCTCGCTACAGGTGCTGAGGAGTTAAAGCCCAAGGAATACGCATACGGCCAGGACCCAAGGGTCATGACGCAGTTGGAGTTCGAGGAAGCCCTTTGGAAAGGGGATCCACAGGTCCTTGGGGCAAATGCCGTGGTGATGGTCCAGTGTGTGGGCTCGAGGAACCAGGAAAGGCCCTATTGTTCGAGGATCTGCTGCCAGATGGCGGTAAAGAACGCCTTGAAGTTCAAGGAACTGAACCCAAAGGGGGAGGTATACGTCCTCTATAGGGACATAAGGACGTATGGGCTCTTGGAGACCTACTATCGCCTTTGTAGGGAAAAGGGCGTGGCCTTCCTCAGGTACGAGCCCGAAAGGCCCCCCTTGGTCGAGCCCCTTTTGGACGGCCTTTCGGTCGAAGTCTGGGAAGCGGTCCTTAGGCGGAGCTTGCGCCTGAAAGCAGACCTATTGGTTTTAAGCACCGCCCTTGTCCCCTTGGAGAACGAAGAGCTTGCAGCCCTTTTCCGGGTCCCTCGGACCCTTGAAGGCTTCTATCAAGAGGCCCACATGAAGCTGAGACCGGTGGAGACAGCCACCCCCGGGATCTTCATATGTGGACTGGCCCACTGGCCGAAACTGATGGAAGAAAGCATGGCCCAGGCCCTGGCGGTCGTCTCCCGTGCTTCGACCATATTGTCCAGGGACCATCTTGAGGTAGGAGGGGTAGTCGCCAGGGTGAACCCCGATCTATGTGCCGCATGTCTTATCTGTGTGAGGGCATGTCCCTATGGGGTTCCGTATATAGATGAGGAGGGCCGTTCTGTCATAGACCCGGCGCGCTGTAGGGGTTGTGGCAACTGTGCAGCGGTCTGTCCGCAAAAGGCCATAGAACTTGACGGATTCAGGGACGAACAGGTCCTTTCCAAGCTCGACGCCCTTTTAGGAGGCCTTTAGATGGAGTTTGAGCCTTTGATTGTGGGTTTTTGTTGCGAGTACTGAGCCTACACGGCAGCGGACCTGGCAGGTTCGATGAGGCTTGAGTGTTCCCCTTATGTGAGGCTCATAAGGGTCCCGTGCAGCGGCAGGGTGGATTCCCTTTACCTCATCAAGGCCTTTGAAAAAGGAGCGGATGGGGTCTTTGTAGCCGGCTGTCTCGAGGGGGAGTGTCACTTCTTGGTCGGTAACCTTCAGGCCAAAAGGAGGGTCCAGTACGTGAGGAAGGTTTTACAAGCCATGGGGATAAACCCTGAGAGGCTCCAGATGTACAACCTCTCGGCTGCTATGGGTTCGAGGTTCTCCGAGATCACTTGGGAGATGACCGAGAAGGTAAAGGCCCTTGGCCCAAGTCCAGTCAAGCTCGGCAAGGGCAAGGAGGTCTGAAGATGGTCGTTGCTGAACAGAAGCCCCTTGAAGAGCTCTTGGAGATGATAAGGCCATATGAGCGGATCATCCTTGTAGGCTGTAAAGGCTGTGTTGCCGTTTGCGCCGCAGGTGGTGAGAGGGAGGTGAGGTTTTTGGCCTCTGCCATAAGGACCCACAGGGGGACAGAGGGGCGTAAGATAGAGATAAGGGAGGTGACCCTGGAGAGGCAATGCGACCCCGAATACGTGGAACAGCTCCGGGGTTTTGCCTCTGATTACCAGGCCATGCTCTCCATAGCTTGTGGGGTAGGGGTTCAATTCCTGGCAGAGCGCTATAAACAAATCCCCGTCTTCCCAGGGGTGAACACCACCTTTGTGGGGGGTGCGGAGAAGCAAGGGGTTTGGGGCGAGAGGTGCCAATGTTGTGGGGACTGTGTCCTCCACTTGACAGGAGGCATATGTCCCATAACACGCTGCTCCAAATCGCTCCTGAACGGGCCATGCGGTGGTTCCTCCAATGGCAAATGCGAAGTAGATCCCTCGATACCCTGTGGCTGGCAGTTGATCTTGGACCGTTTGAAGGAATTGGGTCAGATGGAGCGGTATCTAGAGCTCATACCTCCTAAGGATTGGTCCAAGAGCCGTGACGGAGGGCCAAGGAAGGTCCAAAGGGAGGATTTGATGAGATGAACGACTACAAGAGCCAAAGCCGTCTGGAGAGGGTTTTGAAGGCCGGCTATTTCGCCGTAACAGGCGAATGCGGACCGCCCCGGGGGGCTGATCCGGAGGCCATAAGGAAGAAAGGGGAACTCCTTATAGGGTGTGTCGATGCGGTGAACGTCACCGACTGTCAGACGGCGGTGGTTCGCATGTCAAGTCTTGCCTCCTGTCTTATCCTCAAGGAGATGGGGTTTGACCCCATATTGCAGATGGTCACCAGGGACCGGAACCGCATAGCTATACAGAGCGATGTCCTCGGGGCCGCGGCCTTGGGCATAAACAACATCCTCTGTCTGACCGGAGACCACCAGAAGGCTGGCGACCACCCCCAAGCCAAAAACGTCTTCGACCTGGACAGCATCCAGATGGTGCAGGCCATAAAGAGGATGAGGGACGAAGGGAGGTTCATAAACGGTGAAGAGCTCACCGTCAGGCCCCGTCTCTTCATAGGGGCGGCCGAAAACCCCTTTGCGGACCCCTTTGAGATAAGACACTTGAGGTTGGCCAAGAAAGTAGCTGCAGGGGCCGACTTCATCCAGACCCAGTGCATCTTTAACGTCAAGCGGTTCAGGGAATGGATGAAGAGGGTGGTGGACCTTGGGCTCCACGAAAAGGTCTACATCCTTGCGGGCATCACACCCCTTAAGTCCGTGGGCATGGCCCGTTACATGAAGACCCAGGTCCCAGGAATGGACGTCCCAGATGAGCTCATCGAGAGGCTTAAGGGGGTACCTAAGGAGAAACAGGGGGAAGAAGGGATAAAGATAGCCATAGAGATCATACAAGAGATACGGGAAATCGAAGGGGTACACGGCGTCCACATCATGGCCATCGAGTGGGAGGAAAAGGTGAAGGAGATAGTAGAGGGGGCGGGGCTTTTGCCTCGTCCTCAAATTTAAAGGGGAGGTGCATCCATGGCTAAGGTCTTTTTGGTGGACGACGATCCGGATTTCGTGGAGGCCACAGCTGTCATCTTGGAATCAAAGGGGCATGAGGTCATAAAGCTTTACGACGGCGACGAATGCCTGGAGAAACTGAAAGAGGTAACCCCTGACCTCATTGTGCTCGACGTCATGATGCCGAGGCTTGACGGCTATAAGGTCTGTAAGATCCTCAAAGGAGACCCCAAATACGAGAAGATCCCCGTGTTGCTCCTCACTGCAGTTGCAGCCAACATCCCTACCACCCGCTATACACAGCTTCAGGGGATGGAGACCGAGGCCGATGATTACGTGGATAAGCCCGTCGAGCCCGAGGAACTCGTCAGGCGCGTGGAGATCCTTTTGAAGAGGGCCTCCTGAGAGGTGAAGGAGCATAAGGGAAAGGTCTTGGTGATAGACGACGAGGCCGCAATAAGGGAGGGCTGTGAGAGGGTCCTCTCCAAGGAGGGATGGGAGGTCCTTCTGGCCTCGGACGGATACGAAGGTCTGAGGTTTGCCGAGACCTTGCGAGGGGAGTTAGAGGTAGTACTGCTTGACCTTAAGATGCCGGGCATAAGTGGGATGGAGGTTTTGGAAAGGCTTCTAATGACGGATCCGAAGGTACCGGTGATCGTGATCACAGGTTATGCGACCGTAGATGCGGCCGTAGAAGCCATGAAAAAGGGCGCCTACGATTTCATCCCCAAGCCCTTCACCTCAGACCAGTTAAGGCTTGTGGTCCAAAGGGCAGCTGAGAAGTTCCGACTGGAACGCGAGGCCGAGAGGCTAAGGCTTGAAGCTGCAAGGACCTTAAGGGATATAGCCAGGGAGAAGGGGAGGCTCTTTACCGTGATAGAGTGTATGGCGGATGGGGTCCTGGTGACAGACGACCAGGGAAGGATAGCCCTCTTTAACCCTGCTGCCTCAAGGCTTCTCGGCTTGGGTCAAGAGGAGGAGTTGCTTGGGCGAAGGCTTGAAGAAGTGGTTTCATCAGAAGAGCTCAAGATCGCCGTCCAGGAGGCCTTGGCCGAAGAGGGGTATAAGGTCTTCACACAGGAGTTCCGCTTAAGGGACCGCTTGATCCGTGCCCATACTGCCCCTGTAAAGGGCGAAGACAGGTCAAACATGGGCACTGTTACCGTCTTGGAGGACCTCTCCTATTTATTGGAACTGGATAGGATGAAGGGGGAGTTTATAGCCATGGTCTCCCACGAGCTACGTTCCCCTGTGGCGGCCATAGAGCAGATATTAGGGGCGGTCCTACTGAAAGAGGACCTTGGAGAGAGGGACAGGCGTCTGTTGGAACGAGCGAGGGAGAGGGCCAGGGGTTTGATAGAGCTGGTCAATAAGCTCTTGGAGCTCTCGAGGATCGAGGCAGGCATGGCTGTCCAGAGGCGCGAGCTAATACAAGTAGAGGAGGTGGTTCAGAAGGTCGTAGAGTTAATGGCCCCCCAGGCACTGGCAAAGGGGCTTGAGCTCAACTTAGAGCTTAAGGCTTCTTTTCCGCCGGTTTTGGGAGATCCACAGGGATTAGAGGGCGTTTTTACAAATCTCCTTTCCAACGCCATAAAGTACACCCCTAAAGGGGGGAAGGTCATGGTAACCATGGGCCTTGAGGGGGAGTACGTCAAGGTGTCTGTCTCGGACACAGGCGTAGGTATACCTAAGGAGGAACTGCCTAGGATCTTCGATAAGTTCTACCGCATACGGACAACCCAGACCAGGGAGATCACGGGGACGGGTTTGGGCCTGGCCATAGTCAAGGGGATCGTGGAGGCCCACCTTGGCCGCATAGAGGTTCAAAGCGAGCCAGGAAAGGGCAGTACCTTTACCGTCTTTTTGCCCAGGTCCAAGGTGGTCCTCCCCTATGGCGTCAGCAGATCCTAGGAAACTGCCTTCCTGTCAAGGGTTCAAGGAGGCGATGGCCACCTACGCGGGTCCTGAGGAGGACTGTACCGGGGTTTTCTGCGGTTGCGCGCCCTATTATGGAAGCCTCCTTTCCCAAAGGATGGGACCTCAACACCTCAAGGGCCCTTTCGGCATCCCTCTCAGGCACAAAGGCCAAGAACTTCCCCTCAGAGGCGAGGTAATAAGGGTCGTATCCCAATAGTTCACAGATGCCCTTGACCTCCGGCCTCACCGGGACCTTCCCTTCCTCAACCACCACCCCTATCTGGGACCCCTGGGCGATCTCCCAAAGGGCGGTGGCCAATCCCCCTCGTGTTGGATCCCTCATGGCGTGTACTTCCACCTGGGCTTCAAAGAGCTCCTGGACTAGTTCCCACAAAGGAGCGCAGTCCGAGAGGACAGGGGCTTCGAGGGAGAACTCCCCCCTTGCCAAAAGCACGGCCACCTCATGGTCCCCTATGGGGCCGCTTAAGAGGACCACGTCCCCTGGCCTTGCGTTTCTACCACTTGGGGAGGCACCGGGCCACAGCAGGCCTATGCCGGAAGAGGTCACGAATATACCGCTCCCTGCCCCCTTTTCCACCACTTTGGTATCGCCTGTGACGACTTGGACCTTGGCCCTTTCGGAGGCCTCTGCTACCGAACGGACGACCCTTTCGAGGGCCTCCATTTCAAACCCCTCCTCCAGGATAAAGGCCAGGGAAAGGGCCAGAGGCCTTGCACCCATCATGGCCAGGTCGTTAACGGTCCCGTATACCGAGAGCTTCCCGATGTCCCCACCGGGGAAAAAGGGTGGAGAGACCACATAGGAATCTGTGCTGAAGGCCAGACGGACCCCGTCAAGGGAAAGGACTGCCCCGTCGTCGAGGACCTCGAGGAGGGGATTCCCGTATGCAGGCAGGAAAAGCCCTTTTATCAGCTCGAGGCTTGCCCTACCACCTGCCCCGTGGGCCAGTAGGACCTTATCCCTGGCCATCCTTACCTCCGTATTTGTAATAAGCGGCACAGCTTCCTTCCGAGGAGACCATACAGGGGCCGATGGGACTCGATGGGGTGCAAACCTTGCCGAAGAGCTTACATTGAGGAGGTTTTTTGAGCCCTTGTAAAACCTCCCCACAACTACAGCCCGCTGGTTCTGGGATGGGCTCCGGGGGCAAGAGGCCAAAGGCCCTTTCTGCGTCCCAAAGAGAGAAGCCTTTGCGCAACTTAAGGCCGCTCTGCGGGATGACCCCCAAGCCCCTCCACCTGGCATCGACCGCGCAGAACACCTCCTCTACCAAGGAACATGCCCTGAGGTTACCCTCGGGACGAACGGCCCTTCTGTATTGGATGAGGACCTGGGACAAACCCCTGCGCCTCTGTTCAAGTAGCATCCAAATGGACTCGAGGACATCCAGGGGCTCAAACCCTGTTATCACTGCAGGCAAGCGGAACTCACGGGCTATGAACCCATAGGGTTCCTTCCCTATTATTACGCTTACATGGCCGGGGAGGATGAAGCCATCAAGTAACACCTTCCCCCCTTCGAGGAGGGCCCTTATGGCAGGGGGGATGAGCCTCTGGGCGCTGAGGACGAAGAAGTTCTTTACGGCCTGCCTTTTTGCTTCAAGGACAGTAGCAGCCACAGCTGGGGCAGTTGTCTCAAAACCTACAGCGAAGAAGACCACCCTTTTCTTGGGCTCCCTTAGGGCGATCTGGAGGGCATCAAGGGGGCTCAGGACGACCCTCACATCAGCCCCTTCTGCCTTGAGGTGTTCGAGGGACTTACCCCCTACGGGCACCTTCATAAGGTCACCGAAGGTTACGAGGGCCACATCCCCATTCAAGGCAAGTTCCATGGCCCTTTTGATCTCCTCAGGAGGTGTCACACAGACCGGACAACCAGGTCCTGAGATGAGGTCTATCTGAGGGGGCAACATGGCCTTTATGCCGGAGCGGAAGATAGAAACCGTATGGGTCCCGCAGACCTCCATAAAGCGCACAGGGCCCTTCAGTAGCCCCTTTATCCGTTCGAGGAGCTCCTTTGCCTCCTCGGGGTCCTCCCTTTTAAGCTCCATCGGCAGCCTCTTCTCCAAAGAACTCCTCGAAGAGCTTAATGGTCTCCTGGGCTTCTTGTTGTTCGAGCTTTGTGATCACGAAACCCACGTGAACCAAGACGTAGTCCCCTTCCTTCACCTCTGGCACAAGCAAAAGGCTTGCCTTTTTCCTTACCCCCCAGAAATCTACCTCTGCCACCTCCCCCTCTACTCTTACGACCTTGCCCGGTATCCCAAGGCACATCTTCAGACCTCCAACCTCGAGGCGTAATAGGCCTGCCCCAGGCTGATCCCGCCGTCGTTGGGTGGTACCCTGTGGTTCACAAAGACGGAAAAGCCTTCCGCTTCAAGCAAGGAGACACAGGACTCAAGCAGCAACAGGTTCTGAAAGCAGCCCCCTGAAAGCACTACCTCTTTGAGCCCCCTTTCAGCCCTGGCCCTCCTTGCCACCTCCAGGATCACCTGGGCTATGGTCCTATGGAACTTCCCAGATATCAAAGGCTTGGGAACCCCTGCCTTTAGGTCCTCCACTATACTCCTTATCATGGGGTCCGGATCGAAGACGTAATCCTTGAGTTCAAAGGGGTAAAAGTGGTCTGTCCTCTCGGCTAACTGCTCGAGCTCAATGGCCGCTTGCCCTTCGTAGTTGACCACATCCCTTACGCCCAAAAGGGAGCTCACCGCATCAAAAAGCCTGCCCATGCTTGAACAGGGAGGGGAGTTAAGGCCTTTGATGACGGCCCTTTTCAAGGTCTCCCATCCCTTGGGATAATACCTGTCAAAGAGCTCTGGGTCTTCCTCCCCAAAGGCCCGCAACAGATAGACAGCGGCCATCCTCCAAGGTTCCTTTACTGCCCTATCACCGCCGGGCAGGGGGATGTACTTGAGGTGTCCAAGCCTCTCATAACCCTTCAAGGTCACCTCCAAGAACTCACAACCCCAAACGGCCTCGTCTTCTCCAAAGCCTGTGCCGTCCATAACGATGCCCAAAACCGGACCCTCCAGGCCGTATTCGGCCATACAGCTTAGGGCATGGGCGTAGTGGTGTTGTAAGGCCACCCTCGGCAGGTCCTGCTCCAGGGCATAGCGGGTCGAGAGGTAATCGGGATGTAGATCGTGGGCGATCAATTCGGGCTTCACCTTAAAGATCCGTTTGAAGTGCTCTATGCCCTCTTCAAAGGACTTTAAGGTCTCGAAGTTCTCAAGATCCCCTATATGGTGGCTCAAAAAGGCCAGTTCCCCTTTGGTCAAGCAGAAGGTGTTCTTCAGTTCCGCCCCGCAGGCAAGGACGCTCCTCCTTGCACCGGCAAGCCTTAAGGGCAAGGGTACATAGCCCCTCGAACGGCGTATGAACAGGGGCTTTCCCCGGAAGACCTTAAGGACCGAGTCATCGCATCGCATGTGGATAGGGCGGTTGTGGGTGAGGAAGTAATCGGCTATGCCCTTCAGGCGTTCAAGGGCCTCGCCGTCGCGATAGGCGATGGGTTCATCGCTTATATTGCCGCTTGTCATCACCAGGCACGTTATCCCATCTGAGAACAACAGATGGTGTAAGGGCGTATAGGGGAGCATCA
Source organism: uncultured Thermodesulfobacteriota bacterium (assembly GCA_964611295.1). Taxonomy (GTDB): domain Bacteria; phylum Desulfobacterota; class B13-G15; order B13-G15; family B13-G15; genus B73-G16. Next base: position 176,201 of record CAZSWV010000003.1, read on the forward strand.
CCCCAAGGGTCCTGTGACCTGGGGCCACAGAAGGGGCTACCTTGGCCTCTGGCCGCCTCTGGAGGATCACGATGGGCCTCTGTTTAGATTCCAATAGCTCCTTGGCCCCTCGGGGAAGAAGACAGAGCTTTTCCACTACCTCCAAGTCCCTGCACATGAGGGCGAAGGGCTTGTCTTCCCGGTACTTACGCCTCCTCAACTGCGAGACCACGTCCTCCCTGAAGGGGTCGCAGGCAAGGTGGTAGCCCCCAAGCCCCTTCACCGCAAGGACCTTTCCCTCTTTTAAGAGCCGTATCGCTTCCTCGATGGGGTCCCTCACCTCAAGGGGCCTTCCTTCGCGGTCAAGGAGCGATACCTGGGGTCCGCAGACAGGACAAGCGTTTGGTTGGGCGTGGAACCTCCGGTCCTCAGGGTTGTGGTATTCATGAAGGCAATCCGGACACATCTCAAAGGAGGCCATGGTGGTGTTGGGGCGGTCGTAAGGGATGTCCCGCACAATGGTGAACCGTGGGCCGCAATTGGTGCAGTTTATAAAGGGATAGCGGTACCGCCTGTCCTTGGGATCGTATAGCTCCCTTAAGCAGTCTTCACATGTGGCTATGTCAGGTGAGATAAGGGCCTGCCTCTGCTCGGACCTTTGGCTCTTCCTTATAAAGAAGGCCCTTTCCCCCGAAGGCTTAAGCTCTTTGACCTCCACATGGTCTACGAAGGCAGAAGGAGGGGGTTCAAGGCAGAGACGTCTCAGGAACTCCTCAAGGGCCTCCTCCGGCCCCTCGACCTCCATGAGGACCCCCACTTCGTCGTTCAATACCCAACCCCCGAGGCCGAGACTTCGGGCCAGCCTGTAGACAAAAGGGCGGAAGCCCACCCCTTGGACGATTCCCGTGACCCTTACCGAAAGCCGCTTCATCTCCTGCCTTCAAGACGCCCCTGAAGCCACTCGATCCACCTCTGGAGGCCCTGACCCGTCTTACAGGAGACCTCTATGACCTCAAGCCTTGGGTTCACCTTCCTTGTGAAGTCCCTGAACTTCTCTAGGTCGAAGTCCACATAGGGCAATAGGTCCACCTTGTTGAGGATGAGGAGGCTTGAGACTTGAAACATCAAAGGGTATTTCAAGGGCTTGTCATCTCCCTCTGTGACCGAAAGGACCATGACCTTGTCGTCCTCGCCTATGTTGAACTCAGCCGGACAGACCAGGTTCCCCACGTTTTCCACAAGGAGTAGCCTTATCCCATCCAGGTTCAAGGCCTTGAGCCCTTCACGGACCATGTTCCCGTCAAGGTGACAAGCACCTCCCGTGTTGATCTGTACTACCTGTACCCCATAGCGGGCCACCCTCTCCGCATCCCTCGAGGTAGCTATATCCCCCTCGATCACCGCCAGAGGCCACCTGTCCTTCACCATCTCTATGGTCTTCTCCAAAAGGGTGGTCTTACCCGTCCCAGGTGCCCCCATGAGGTTGAGCACGTATACCCCCTTCTGGGAGAAGAGCTCTTTGTTCTGTTTGGCTATTACCTCATTGGCCTCAAGGATCTCCCTAACTACTTTGACCTCCATCTTCTATCTCCATGGATTCTATTTGTAACTCCCTTCCTGAGAGCATCTCCACAAGGCCCCCACAGTTGGGGCAGAGCAAAAAGGGGACCCCTTCCATTACCCCACAGCTTTCACACCTCACCTTTACAGGCATGACCTCCACCTCAAGGACCGCCCCTTCGGTCACCTCCCCACGGCTCAGGGCCTCAAAGGCAAACCGGAGGGCCTCAGGCAGCACCCCAGTTAGAGCCCCTACCTTCACCTTCACCTTCGTCACCTTCTGGGCCCTGTAGAGGGCTGCCTGCTCCTTGACTATCTCCAGGAGCCCTTGTGCAATAGCCACCTCATGCATCCTTCACTTCCTCGAGGACCAACTCCACCACCTTATCGAGCTTGGACCTCACCTCCGGACTGAGTTCCATCCCCCAACCTAGGTCCTTGGGCTCTATCCCTATGATCACCACCTCCGGCTCAAACCCCAAAAGCTTAGCCGTTTCCCACACCTCCAGAAAGCCCACTTGGTGAAGGCTAAGGGGACGGTCCTTTGAGGCCTTAAGCTGCTCGGGCCTGACCTTGTAAATGGACCCGGGTTCCCCTCCACCCTTCAAGGCGTCCACTACCACGAGCTTCTCCACCCCTTCGAAATACCCCAAGAGGTCAAACCCCAGCGTTCCCCCTTCCACCACCTCTACTCCTTCAGGCAGAGGCAACTCCTCCAGGGCCCTCGCTACGTGCACCCCAACGCCTTCGTCCCTGAGCAGCAAGTTGCCTATCCCCAATATAACCCTTTTACCCATTATAGACAAAGCCCCCAGGGAACCCCGGGGGCCTTCCTCCCTTCTCCTAAGGATGTCCTTGGCCTCTTATGCCAAACCCGCCAGTTCGAGGATCTCGGGGACCTTCTTCTCCCAACCTATGGCCATTATATGGACCCCCTGACAGAGGTCCTTGACTTCCTTTATCAACCTTGCGGCTATCTCAAGGCCCTTTTGCGCCGGCTTTTCGGCCTTGGCCATCTCGTCTATCAAATGTTCAGGGACGAACACCCCAGCCACGTTTTTGTTCATGTAACGGGCCATACCTACGGACTTAAGGGGGATGATGCCGGCCAAAATGGGCACCCCGAACTTCTCCGCTCGCTTCATGAACTTGGCAAAGGCGTCCACATCGTATATGGCCTGGGTCTGGAAGAACCTAGCCCCTGCCTCTATCTTTTTCTCCATCTTTACCAATTGCAGCTCCAGGGCGGCCTCCGTGTCTGTTATAGGGGTGACCACCGCCCCGATGAAGAAGTCGGTCTTGCCCTGAAGCTCGTTTCCGCTTAGGTCATAGCCCTGGTTCATCCTGTTCACAGCCCAAACCAGTTGGACCGAGTCCAGGTCGTATACCGGTTTGGCATCCGGATGGTCCCCAAGGGTCGGGTAGTCCCCTGTAAGACAGAGGACGTTCCTTATCCCGAGCACATGCGCGCTCAAGAGATCGGACTGGATGGCCAAGCGGTTCCTATCCCTACAGGTCACCTGCAATATGGGATCGAGCCCCTCCTGCTTAAGGAGGTAGCAGGTCACCATGGACCCAAGCCTCATAACGGCGCTCTGTTGGTCGGTGACGTTCGCACCGTCCACCTTCCCCTTTAACAGGTGCGCCACTTCCTTTACTTCATGGGTATCAGTGCCCTTAAGGGGTCCCACCTCTGCTGTCACCACGAACTTCCCGCTCTGAAACGCCTCCCTCAGCCCCATCTTTCCCCTCCTCAGTCCTTGTACTCAAGGGCCCAAAGGGACGAAAGGAGAAGATCTCCTTTAGGCCTCATCTTGTTGAAATCCTTAGGCGGAATGAACTTCTTCAAGCGTTCGAGTTGCCCAAGCTCCTTAAGCCTCATATAGATCCTCTCCCAGCCGCAGTCCTTGTTCTTGTCCACTTCGCATTTGCCCTTTGAGGCACCGCCACAGGCCCCGTTCAAAAGGCCTTTCGAACAGGCCGTCAAGGGACAGATGCCGCCAGTCCAATAGAGGACGCAGTCCCCACACTCCAAACACCTCTCCTCACCACGCCACTCGCCCCTTGTGCCCCCTAGGGATATGGTATTGCACCCAGGGACTACAGGCTTCTTTATCATGGCCGAAGAGGCCTGAACCCCTATCCCACAGGTCATGACCAATACGGCATCGGAGGCCATAATGGCCTCTTCATGGGGCCTTAAGTGCGAGGCTACAAGGGCCTTCTGACACAAAAAGTCCACTACCGCCATCCCCGTTACGTCTTTGCCGCTTTCCTCAAGCTTCTGCTTCATGTCCTTAAGCTCAGGCCAACCACCTGTCTTGCTCGCTTGGGCACAGCCGTCGCAGCCAAGCAGAAAGACCCTCTTTGCCCCTTCAAGATAACCCAGGATCTCCTCCAAAGGCTTCTGTTGTGACCTCACCATCTTCGGCCTCCCCGTTAGGCGATGATAAACCTCCTCAACTCACGCCCTTTGTGGTCCAAAAGGTGGACCGCACAAGCTATACAAGGGTCAAAGGACCTGACGATCCTCACCACTTCAAAGGGGTTCTTCTCGTCGCGGACCTTTGTGCCTATTAAGGCCTGCTCGATGGGACCAGGATTCCCCATGTCGTCCTTAGGCGATCCATTCCAAGTGGTGGGGACCACACACTGATAACGGGCGATCTTACGGTCCTTTATGACCACCCAATGCCCAAGGGCCCCACGGGCAGCATCCACTATGCCCACGCCTTCGGCCTCCTCCGGGACCTGGAAGTCCACATAAGCGGGCTCCCCAGGCTTTAGCTCAAGGACCCACTTCTCCAGCTGTCTAGCGATCAAGAGGGCACAGATGGCCCTTGATGCGTGACGGCCGAGGACGCTGAAAAGCGCCTCTTTGGAGGCCTTGAAGTGGCCAAGGAGCTGGTCCACAAGTTCCTTAACCTGCTGATCCCCACGGGCATAGGCCACAGCCACCCTCGCCAAGGGCCCTACCTCGTAAACCTGCCCCTTGTACCTCGGGGCCTTAAGCCATGAGTAGGCCCCCTCCTTCATGGGATTGGGCCTCGTCTCCCCCTGGAAAGGATGGCGCCCCGTGGTATCGTCTTCGTACCAGGAATACTTGACAAACTCCGTTATCGCAGACAGGTCCAAAGGCTCGTACACCAGGTCGGTGGTCGTAGTCCCCTGTTTGAAGAAGCGTTCCCTGGAGACGTAATCGGGATTACTCCCATCCAGGTCAAAGGCCCCATAGGATAGGTATCTCCCGCAACCCCGACCTATCTCAAAGTAATCGCTATAGGCCTCAGCCACCTTGATCACATCAGGCAGATAACAGTCCTCCACAAACTGCCTCAACTCCTTAGCCCTCCATAAGAGGGAGGCCATCTTGTCCACGGTGACCGTCTCGGTAGCACCTCCAGGGGTAATGGCACAGGCATGGGGGACCTTGCCGCCCAAAATGGCCACCGCCTCGTGTCCCTTCCTCCTCACCTCGAGGGCCTTCACATAATGCGCCACAAGCTCCCTGTTCAGGGCTGGCGTAAGCCTATAGTCGCCTTCATACCGCGGGACAAAGGGGCTGAGCTCACCCCTTTGTAAGAAGGCCTTGACCGAATTGAGTACCCTGTCGTCCCCCTCGTAATCGGCCACCTTGGTCACGTCCACGTAGTCCAGGGCTGCAAGGTGATAGAAGTGAAGGATGTGGTCCTGGACTTGGTGAAAACCTAAGAGGAGGTTACGGATCACACGGCCGTTGTGGGGGATCTTATCGGCTATCCCAAAGGCACTGTCAAGGCAAAGCGCTGAGGCCGTGGTGTGGCAGTGGTTGCACACCCCACAGATCCTCTCGGTGATGATCTGGGCATCCCTTGGGTCACGCCCTTCCAATATCTTCTCAAAACCCCTGAAGAGCATCCCAGAACAACGGGCCTCCTTCACCTGACCGCCGTCGACCACTACCTCCACCTTCAGGTGGCCTTCTATCCTCGTTACCGGATCTATCACTATCCTGCCCATCTTACCCCTCCCTATCGCTTGGATTCCCCTATTTTCGGAAGGTCACGGTCTGTTACCTTCTCGTAAAAAGGACCGAAAAGGTCCGGAAACTCAGGCTGGGTACAACCTTGACAGCCCATCCCAGCATCGATACACCAATTCACCCCCCCGTTCCACTTCCTCAAAAAGCAGTCCGCATGGGTTATAGGTCCCTTGCACCCCAACTCGTAAAGGCAACCGGGCTCCCCAAAGGACTTGGCGAACTTACCCTCGTCGAAATAAGCCCTCCTCGGGCAGTTCTCATGGATGAGCCCCCCGTAAAAGTCCTTGGGCCTAAGCCACTCGTCCAAGTCCTCAGGCCCGGGAAGCCCTAAGAGCAAGATCCTCACCACAGTCCCCACAAACCAGTCCGGATGAGGAGGACAACCAGGTATGTTCACCACCGGGGTCCTTACCCCTTCCTCCTTGAAGACCTCCATCACCCCCTTGGCCTTTGTGGGGTTGGGCTTCGAAGCAGGTATCCCACCAAAGGAGGCACAGGTCCCAAGGGCCAAGACCGCCAAGGCCTCCTTACCCAACTCCACCACCCAGTCCTTAAAGGGGACCTCCTTTTGGCCCCTTTCGCCCAAAAGGCAATAGATGCCGCCTTCAGCCGTAGGGATCGCTCCCTCCACCACCAAGACGTACTCCTTGGACTTCCTCTGCTTGGTGTCCTCAAGGACCTCTATGACCGGCTCCCCTGCTCCAGCCATGATGGTGGCCTGAAACCTAAGGTTCAGATGGGTCCCAGGCAACACCTCCTCCAACAAGAGGTCCTTAATGGAAGGGGCAACGACGTTCAACATGGAAACCGAACACCCCGTACAGGTCGCCCCTTGGATCCACAAAACCGGCACTTCTTTCACCTGCGACATCTTGAAGCCTCCTTGTTAAAGTTGTCACAAGGCTTTTTTAGAACATACTCCGACGCCTTGTCAAGTTCCCAAGGGCAGATCCTCACTTGTCGAACCTTATCCTAGGTATTTGGTCTTCCTTCATGCTGTCTTTCATGGTCCAAAAGTAGGCCTCTCCTCTGGAGACCCTGAAGAGGCCCAAGATGGGGCTTGATGGGTCCTCTATCCCCATCTGTTTTAGGAAGGGGCGCTCTATGAGGCAGCGCTTCTTAAGTTCCAGGTCCTCCAGAAATTCCACCTCGCCGTAAACCCTGAGGACGAGGTTGTCCGTTGGCCTGAGGAAGCAGAGTTCCACCTTTGGGTTTTCCTTGAGCTGCTTCCACAAGGCCTTGACCGTCTGGGTCTGGAAGTAAAACCCCGTGGAGTCGGCAAACCACATCCTCATGGGCCTCACCCTGGGCTGGCCGCCCTGGCAGGTGGCAAGGAAACATACCCCTACCTCGTTAGCGAACTTCACGCATTCCTCAAATCCCATGGGCCTCCCCCCTTCAGGCAGCCTCTTCCTTCTTGACCTGCCTTCTGTCCTCGGGGATAGGTGGAGGTACCGGTTGGTCCACAAGCTTTTTCACGGCACCGAATCGACAGGCCTCCATACAGGTACCGCACTTTATGCAAAGGTCTTGTTTGACTATGTGTACGAGCTTCTTGCCGCCATCTATGGCGCCCACAGGGCAACGTCTGAGACAGGCCATACAAGCCCTGCACTCCTCCGGATCGATCCAATAGGAAGGGACCTTCTCGAAGAGCTCCCTTACTTCCTCAAGGGTGAAGTGGCCATCCCAGAGGGCAGGGTCCTCAAGCCTTGCGCTGAGCTTTTCCCGCATCTGCAGCTTGATATAGGGCAGGAGCCTCAAGACCTCCCCTATGCGCTCCTTAAGTCCATCGGGCCTTTCACCCTTGCCTTTGCCAACCGGGCCGAGCTCTAATATGGTGGAGGTGAACTTCGTCACCGTCTCAGCGAACCTCTGCCCCTCACTCGAGTTCATGAACTCGATCATCAGCCTCTCCGGGTTCAGCCCTATGTACTCCATGATCCTCTTGCTCAAAAGGACCATGTTCAGGGCGTGGTAGTTCCCGTGGGTGATGTACTTACACTCGTTGAGCCTACAGCCTACTATCATCACCCCCTCTATGCCCTTCTGGAAGGCATAGAAGACGAACTTCGGGTCCACACGGCCACTGCACATCACCCTTATCACCCTGATGAAGGTAGGGTACTGTAGTCTGGAGACCCCAGACATATCAGCGGCACCGTACCCTCACCAGTGGCACAGAAAAGCCAATATCCTCGGTCTAAACTTATCCATACTTGCCTCCTCCTAGGCCACTTTGCCTTCATCATTTATGAAAACTTTCACAAAGTCAAGGGAGACCAAGGCATCTATTTCCGCTTCTATCTGCCTGTCGCGGAAGTGTTTGAGTTCGATGGCGCCTGTCGGACACTTGGCGTTGCATAGGCCACAGCCCTTGCATAGGACCGGTATCACCTGGGCCTTTTTCCCCTGTTTGGTCTCCTCCAAGGTTATGGCGCCGTAGAGGCAGGCCTCCACGCACATCCCGCAACCTATGCAGCGCTCCCTTTTGACCTCACAGACTATGCCCGAGGAGGTGAGTTTATCCTGGCTCAAGACGGTCATGGCCCTTCCTGCTGCCGCATGGGCCTGGGCTATGGCCTCTTGGATGTACTTGGGACCATGGGCCGTGCCGCAGAGGTATATGCCTTCGGTGCCGAAGTCCACGGGCCTTAGTTTTACGTGGGCCTCCTTGAAGAAGCCGTCTTCGTCAAGGGAGACCTTGAACAGCTGGCCTAGCTCCGGGTTGTCAGCCCGTGGGACTAAAGCTACGGCAAGGACCAGTAAATCCGCCTCAAGTTCCACCTTGCTCCCCAATATGGGCTCCTCCACCAGCACCTTGAGGCCCTCTGCCCCCTTCTGCACCTGTGGAGGCTTTTCCTCCTCATACCTTATGAAGATGACCCCTTTTTGTGCCGCCTCCCTGTAGAGGTCTTCCAAGAAACCGTAGGTCCTCATGTCGCGGTAGAGCACAAAGACGTCGCAAGAGGGGTTAAGCTCTTTGAGCTTTAAGGCGTTTTTCACAGACTGCCCGCAGCAGACCCTTGAGCAGTAGTTGTGTTCCTCGTTCCTTGAGCCCACGCACTGGATCATCACCACGGTCTTGGCTTCTAAGACCCTTGGGTCCCTCTGCCAGAGGAGCCCCTCGAGCTCAAGGCCTGTAAGGACCCTCTCGTCCTCGCCGTAGAGGTATTCCTTTGGCCTGTACTCCTCTGCGCCAGTGGCTATGACGGTGACCCCGTGCTTTATCTCGTAAAGGAAACCGTTGGACCTGACCTTGGTGAGGAAGTTCCCCATATAGCCTGTGGCCTCTACGATCTTGGCCCCAAGCAGCACGTGGATCAAGGGATGGAGGTTCACCTTCTTGATCAACTCCTCGAGAAAGACCTGGACGTCAAGGCCGTCGGGCGTCCAATGGATCCTACGGGCCATCCCGCCGAGCTCCGCTTCCCGCTCCAGGAGCCAGACCTCATGCCCCTGCTCGGCCAAGTCAAGGGCACAGGTCATCCCGGCTACCCCTCCCCCTATCACCAGGACCCTTTTGTCCACCGGGATCTCGTACTCCTGAAGGGGTTCAAGGGCCAAGGCCCTGGCCAGGGACATCCTTATGAGGTCCTCGGCCTTCCTCTGGGCCTCCTCCCTCTCAAGGGGGTGGACCCAGGTGCAGTGCTCACGGATGTTGGCCATGTCCACAAGGTACTGGTTTATCCCTCCCATCCTGATGGAGTCTTTGAAAGTGGGCTCGTGGGTCTTAGGGGTACAGGCAGCCACCACGACCCTGTTCAACCCCTTCTCCTTTACCGCCTCCATTATCCTTTTTGTCCCATCTGTAGAGCACCAGAAGAGGTCTTCTTCGGCATAGACCACGTGGGGAAGCCCCAGGGCATAGCGCACAAGTTCCGGCACGTTCACCACCCTGCCTATGTTGGCCCCGCAGTGGCACACGAAGACCCCTACCCTCGGCTCTTCAGCTTGGACCTTTCTCTCCTCAGGATAGACCCTGGGCACTGTGAGCTTCCCCCTCCTGTAAGTGAGGACCACCCCACACCTTGAGGCAGCGCCACTTGCCGTATAGACTGCTTCAGGTATGTCCATAGGTCCCAGGGCTGCCCCGCTTACGAAGATCCCGGGCCTTGAGGTCTCAAGGAGCTCAAAACCCCATGGCCTGAGGAAACCGTGGGGATGCAGTTCAAGGCCAAGCCTTTGGGCCATCCCTCGGAGGCCCAAGGGGGCCGAAAGCCCCACCGATAGCACCACGAGGTCAAAGCTCTCCTCCCTTACGCCCTCTGAGGTGGCATACCTCAGGATGACGTTGCCTGTAAGGGGATCGCCGCCCACTATGGCAGGATATGCCCTTATGAACCTCACCTTCGGTAGCCCTAAAGCCCGCTTGTAAAACCTCTCGAACCCCTTTCCAAAGGCCCTTATGTCGTTGTGGAAGACCACGCATTCCATGTCCGGATCGTGGGTCTTGGCCAAGATGACCTGCTTCTGCGTATAAGTGCAGCAGACGCTTGAGCAGTAACTATGTCCCCCTTCTAGCACCTGCCTTGAGCCCACGCACTGGATCCATGCCACCTTCTTCGGGTGCTTGAGGTCAGAGGGCCTGCGGATCTCGCCCTCGTAGGGGCCGGTCGAACTCAAGATCCTCTCGAAATCCATGCTGGTGATGACGTTTGGGATGGTCCCATAGCCGTATTCAGGCCTCGACCTCGGGTCATACGGCTCAAAGCCTAAGGAAAGGACAACTGCCCCAACCTTCACTTCCAGTAAGGTAGGCCTCTGTTCGAAGTCTATGGCTTGGTTCTTACATATATCGGCACAGATGCCGCATTTTTTCTCTTTAAGGTAGAGGCAGTAGTTGGGATCTATGTAAGTGATAAGCGGTATGGCCTGGGAGAAGTAAATGTGGATGGCCTTGTTCTTAGAGAGGGATTGGTTGAAGACGTCCGGGACCTCAACCGGACACTTCTCCACGCAGTTCCTGCAGCCCGTACACCGCGACTCGTTGACGTAGCGGGGCTTCTTGAGGATCTTGGCCGTGAAGTTCCCCGCTTCGCCTTCAAGCCCCTCCAGCTCGGCGTAGCTCAGCACTTTTACGTTTGGGTGCCGGTCGACCTCGACCAGCTTGGGCGAAAGTATTCAGATGGAGCAGTCATTCGTAGGGAAGGTCTTGTCAAGCTGGGCCATATGTCCGCCTATGGACGGCCCCCTGTCCACCAGAAGGACCTTAAAGCCCGCATTGGCCAGGTCTAAGGCCGCCTGCACCCCACTTATGCCGCCCCCAGTGACCAAGACATCGTAAAATGCACGACCGCGCAGAAGGCCAAACGTTCCCATCTCCTTCCTCCTGTCAGAGGCTTTGAGCCCTGGCTGAGTAAAACCTCTCAACTACCTCAAGGACCCTATCCCATCCGTACCTGTCTATTAAGCTCTCAACAGCTACCTCGAGCTCCTCGACCTTTTCTTCTTCACGGACTTCCTCCTCCCACTCTTCATAAGCAAGGGCGTTTACAAAGCACCACCTGACGCATACAGGTTCCTCAAGGGGGGGATCGCTTTCACACATGTCGCACTTCAAAGGGAGTCCCGTACCGGGTTCTTTGAAGAGATCCCGTGAGGGACAGCTGGCCCCGCAGAAACTGCAGACGACCCAGAGCTCCGGCTTATACTCACTTAAAGGGAGGTCGTCGTTGACGTACAGGATCCTTCCCGCACATTCGGCTTTGGTGTAAAAACTGCCCTTGATGGGTACAAAGGTGCCTTTTAACTCGTCCCTGAAGACCCTGATCCTGCCGGCTTCTGGTGTCGCTGCTGCGTATTTAGGGGCCGAGTGGAAGGCAGCACAAATCAGCTCGCACATCCTACAGCCCACGCATTCGTTAAGGTTTACCTTCAACAACTTGACCTTCCTCTTCATGGCTTGACGCTCCTTTCCTTTATCGTCGATTCGGATCACCTTTATGTCTTTTCTAAAAAGCTTTCCTTTATTACTTCGACCACGTGTTTTACCCCGTAGGGGAGCCCTTTCATGTGTATGCCCATCTTGAGCTGCGTGATACAACCTGGACAACTCGTTACGATCAAATCGGGTTTCGTCTCCATGAGCCGTTGGAGCTTCTTCTCAAGGATCTTCATGGAGGCTTCATATTGGAAGACGTTGTAAGTACCAGCCCCCCCACAACATAGCAAGGGCTCCATGGCCTCAAGGACCTCCAGGCCTTCCACCTTCCTGAGCAGTTCTCTGGGTTCCCTCCATATGCGCTGTGTCTTCCTTAGGTGGCAAGGATCGTGGAAGACCAAACGCGCACGCAACCTACCGAGCAGACCGTTCTCAAACGAAAGGATGCTCAACATTTCAGTTACATCGCGGACCTTGGAGGCGAAAAAGGCTGCGCGATGGGCATAGGAGGGATCGTCCGAGAACAGGAGTTTATATTCCTTCAGGAAAGAACTACATGTGGCACAGTCGGCCACTATAAAGTCAGCTCCGGTCTTTTCCAAGGCAGATATGTTCTGTAAGGCCATGTGCTTGGCTAGCCTCATATCTGAGTACCCTACAAAAGGCATCCCGCAACACTGTATCTGTTTGGGTATCAGGACCTCACACCCTAGGCTCGTGAGCAGGGAAATGGTGGCCTTGGCCACGTCAGTGTAAATGAGGTCATCGGCACAGCCCAAGAAGAAGGCTACGCGGTATTTAGTTTTGCCCTCAGCAGGGACCCTCTCTGCTAGCCTTTCCCTCAAAGGAGGAGAAGCCACAGGAGGTAGCACCTTTGCCAAGAGTTCCACGCTGTCGGGGAAGAGTCGGGAGATCCCCAGGTTTTCAAAAAGCCTTCGGTTCCTCTGGTAAAAGGCGATGAACTTCGAGGCACAGGCCAAACGCTTGCGGCTCGGCAAGATGTAACGGTAGCCCACCTTCTTCAGGAGAGAGGCCTTTGCGTACTCCTGTTGCAGGGCCATCTCCCTCAAGATGGGGACTACGTGGCTGAACTTAACACCTCGTGGGCAGTGGTATCCACATGAGTTGCATAATAAACACAGCCAGAGGAGTTCAGATCTCAAGAGCTCCTCCTTCTGTCCCATTATGGTCATCCTGACCAACTTCCGGGGGTCAAAGGACAAATCTACGTTGTTGTGCACAGGACATACTGCTGTACATAAGCCACAGGCAAAACAAGGATCAACTCCACCTTCCGACCACTTTGTCAAAGCCACCTTTTTCGCCAAGTCCCTACTAGGCACCACTTTGGGTCCTCCTTTCTAGCTTACTATCCCCCTTTTCTTCAGGTCCTCGTAAACGAACTCAAGTCCGAGCTTGGTCAAGGTCTCTTTTGTGGGTATTCCCTGCTCGTCCCAGCCCCTGTAGCGGTAATAGGTGGTCAGAAGCTCCTGTTCGTACTCTGGAAAACGCTTTTTCCAGTGGTCCTCAGGGGGTCGTTCCT
>CAZSWV010000004.1:0-11564 GCA_964611295.1 uncultured Thermodesulfobacteriota bacterium
GGCAGGTGGAGCTGAGGGTGATTTGTGGGGGGACGGGTTTTGTTTTGGAGTTGGGAAAGAGGGGGGAAGTGGACCTTTTAGCGGTCCATGATCCAAGGAGGGAAGAGGAGTTTGTGAGGTCTGGTTATGGTTTTAGGCGTGTCCCTTTTGCCTTCAATTACTTTGTAATCCTTGGCCCTCAAGGAGATCCAGGGGGGATAAAGGGGTTGGGGCCTGTGGAGGCTATGCGGCGTATAGCCTCAAAGGGTTTAACTTTTGTCTCTCGGGGCGATGGGTCGGGTACGCACAGTCGAGAACTAGCCCTCTGGAAGGAGGCAGGTCTTGACCCCAGGTGGCTTAGGCAGCAGAAGTGGTATGTAGAGGCGGGCCTTGGGATGGGGCAGACGCTGATCTTGGCCGATCAAAAAGGGGGGTACGTCCTTTCGGACCGTGCCACCTATTTGACCTTCAGGGACAAAATAAGGCTTGTACCCCTTGTTGATAGAGGGGAAGGGCTTTTAAACGTCTATAGCCTAATACTTATCAACCCCAAAAGGCATGAAGGGGTAAACAGTGTTGGGGCAGAGGCATTGGTGAGGTTTCTGACATCAGTCGAAGGGAAAAGGTTCATCAAAGGGTTCAAGCTAAAAGAAGGGGGGGAGCCGTTGCTTATGCCTTATGAGGGAAAGTGATGGAACTCGCTTCAGGGATAAAGGGCGCCTTTGAGCTCATAATAGGGCTTGACCGCGAGGTAGTGGAGATAAGCCTCAGGTCCCTCTGGGTGTCTTCCCTTTCATGCCTGCTTTCGGCCCTGATCGCCTTGCCTTTGGCCTTCTTTTCCTTTTTCTTCAGCTTCCCGGGGCGTAGGTTCCTCATAGGCCTGTGCGAGACGCTTTACGCCTTGCCGACAGTCCTGGTAGGGCTTTTGCTCTTGGTCTTACTTTCGAGGTCAGGGCCTTTTGGGGGGTTGGGGCTCCTTTTCACCCCTTGGGCCATGGTCCTAGGGCAGGTGTTGTTCGTTAGCCCTTTGATCCTTGGTTTGAGCTACTCAGTGCTTTCAGCCCAGGGCAAATCCCCGTATTTTACGGCCTTATCGTTGGGGGCCGGAAGGTTTGAGGCCATGTGGGTGGTATTCAGGGAGGCTAAAGGTTCCTTTCTCTCGGTCTTGCTCATGGGCCTTGGTCGTGCCCTTTCAGAGGTGGGCTGTGCGATAATGGTAGGAGGAAATATACGCGGCCACACCAGGGTACTCACCACGGCCCTGGCCTTAGAAGCTGGTAAAGGTGACTTTGCCATGGCTTTTGCGCTGGGGCTTGTCTTGCTCTTTTTTTCTGCGTCCATCATCCTAGCTACCAAGGTTTTGGGGAGAAGCGATAGGAAATGGGTGGAGAACTGGTAAGACTTGAGGGGATACATCACCGTTATGGTAAGAGGGAGGCCCTTTTAGGGGTTGATTTCCTTTTGCGAGAAGGGGAGTTCGTAGTCCTTATGGGGCCAAATGGTGCAGGCAAAAGCACCCTTCTAAAGGTCTTAGGGATGCTGCTTAAGCCCTCCTCAGGGAAGGTCTTCTTTGAAGGGATGGAGGTCACAGACGAAGGCAAAAGGAAAAGGGCCAGGGGACAAGTGGTTTATGTGTCACAGGACCCCTATCTGTTCAAGGGGACGGTGTTGGACAACCTCCTTTTGCCCCTGAAGTGGAGGGGCATCAAAGGCAAAGAGGCCTTTAGGCGCGCTGAGGAGGTACTGGCCCTTTTAGACCTTAAAGGTTTTGAGACAAGGGATTCGAAGGGTCTTTCAGCAGGGGAAAGGCGAAGGGTGGCCTTAGCTCGGGCTTTGGTCCTCATCCCCAAGGTCCTTTTGTTAGATGAACCTTATGCAAATCTCGACCTGTCCTCCATCATGAGGTTAGAGGAGGCTTTAGGTTCCTTAATCCGAAAGGGGATAGGCGTAGTCATTGCCACCCATCGCCATGATGGTGCTTCTTGCCTACAAAAGAGGCTGGTCCATCTAGAGGGCGGTAGGATCGTAAAAGAGGAAGGCCCAAATAAGGCCTTGTCCTAGACGGTCCCCTTCAGGTAGGATCAGACCAAAGGATGGCGGAAGGGCCAAGGCTTTTATGCGTTAAGGCCTCTGCGGGAACGGGCAAGACCTTTGAGCTCACTCGCAGGTTCTTGGAGTTGCTCTTGGATTCCCCAATCCCTCCCCAAAGGGAGTATCTCCGTCAGATAGTAGCATTGACCTTTACCAACAAGGCAGCAGAAGAGATGAAAGAGCGGGTGATCCGGAGCCTAAAAGAAAGGGCCTTAAGGCAAAAGGGGGAGGTCTCCCAGAGGGCTACACAATGGCTTGAGCTCATATTGGAGAACTATGATTCCTTTCAGGTCAGGACCATCGATAGCTTTATCTTCGGGTTACTGAAGGCCCTGATCTTCGAATTAGGGCAAAGGCCGGAATTGGAGGTAGTGCTTGACAGGGATGTGATGGTGGAGAAGGCCTTCGACCGGTTGTTACAGCAGGTAGATTGGAGTGACCAGGGCGATCCCTTAAGGAAGCTCTTTGAAGACGTGACCAAATGCTACCTTGAGCTTGAAAAGGGCGGAAGCCTCAAGGTGGAAAGGAGGATAAGGGAAAGGATCAAGGACCTGTTTGAGTTCTCAAGTCCTCTGGTCAAGCATGAGGAGGTGGACTTAGAGGCTTTAGAAAATAAGGGCCGGGAAGTACTCCTGAGGTTTAAGACCTCTTTGGGCGTTTTGAGTACCAGGTTCCTAAGTAAGGAAGAGTGGGAAAAGGAGTTCAAGTACCCCTTTTCCCTGTATGGGAAGATCGCGAAAATAAAAAACCCCCTCCCTCCAAAGGCAGAAAGGTACCGCCAGGAGTATTTGCGCATAGGGGATGCGTATCTCAAGGCCAAGGCCAAGGAGAGGCTTAAGCCTTACCTTGTGCTATTGGACAGGATAAGGGAAGAAGTGCACAGGATCTGCTTGGAGGAAGGGCTCTTCCTGGTAGGGGATTGGCATAGGTTCTTACGAGAGCACATGGAGCGAGAAGGAGTAGAGTACGTCCTGTTTAAAGTAGGAGGACCGATTAGGCACTTTTTGCTCGATGAGTTTCAGGATACCAACCGGGAGCAATGGGAGGTTTTGAGACCGTTGGTGGAAAACGCCCTTTCTGAAGGTGGAAGCCTATTTTATGTGGGCGATCCCAAACAGGCCATATATGGGTGGAGGGGAGGCGATTGGAGGTTGTTAGAGGAGGTCTTCGAGAAGGAGTTCCCTTCTGTACCGGCCAGCAACAGGCAAAAACGAGTCCTTGACGTGAACTACAGGTCCCATGAGGAGGTAGTTTCCTTTAACAACAAACTCTTTTGTTTATTTTCCGAACAAGAAGGGGTTGAGAGGTTCCTTGGGGCCCTGTTTAGTGATGAAGATGCAAAGGAGGCCCCTCCTGAGGTCCTTGAGGAATTCAAGGAAGCCCTTATCAAGAACTTCTCCGATGTAGTTCAAAGGTCCAGAGGTGTAACGGGTGGTAAGGTAGAAGTAGTGGTCATCTCGGGTAACAAAGAAGAGCTCAAGGCTAAGGTAAGGGAGAAATTCCTTACATCCCTTGTGCGCTGTTGGACGGAACGGGGCGGGGGAATAGCGGTCCTTGTCCGTACTAACCAGGAAGCAGAGGAGGTGTCGGCTTGGATCGCTGAAGTAGGAATACCGGTGGTTAGCGAGAACTCCTTAAGGCTGAAGAATTCAAAACTCGTCAAAGGGCTTATCTGCCTTTTGAGGTTCATAGATCAACCTTGGGATTGGACATCTCTTTGGGGGGCTTTTAAAGCAGGCCTTTTCGAAGGACTCGAGGGGTTTCCCGATGAGGGCATTGAAACCTTTCTCGAAACTCCCAAGGGGAAAGATCCCTGTGAGGTCCTTAAGGCCCTCTTCCCCAAGGGGTTCAAAGAGTGCCTCGAACCCCTGATGGAAGGCGTGGTCATAACCCCTTACAGGCTCCTTTGGGAACTCATGAGACGGTTGAAGCTCTTTTACCGCTTTCAGGAAGAGGTCCCTTTGTTGAGGAGGCTTCTAGAAGTGGTGTTCAAGGCCGAGATGTCTGGGGTGAACAGCGTTTCCTCTTTTCTCGAATTCTGGAACCAGAAAGGTGCTGAGGAAAGGGTAGGGATGCCAGAGGAGATCCGCGCTGTAAGGGTAATGACTGTGCATAAGGCCAAAGGGCTTGAGTTCCCTGTGGTATATGTGCCCTTTACGGATTGGACGGCCAAAAAGGGGTCCTACATAGAAGACGGCCAGGGGGGTATTTACTATGTGACTAACCCTACAGCCTATGACCTCCGCGTCCTAAGGTTAAAGAAATGGATGGAGGAAGTCCTTGAGAATTTGAACCTACTTTACGTAGCGACTACTAGGGCAAAAGAAGAACTTTACCTCTATTTGACCTGTCCAGTCAGGAAAAGCCCAGGTTGTCTTTCCTTTGCCCTTAAGGAGTTGGGGTTCCATGGGGCTTCAGAAGAGGATAAAGATCCTTCAAACAGAGCTTGAGCCCCCAGAAAGGCTACGTTCCAAAAGGAGGGGTGAAATTATCCATAAGGCCCTTTCCCTGTACGAACCAGGCCGTGGTCTCAGATGGGCAGTTGAGGCGGCCTTTTCCGCCTTGGAAGGGCCTTGGGACCAAAGTTCAGTTGAGGAGGTTTTAGGGCTTTTAGAGAGGTTGATGCTCATCCCCAAGGTGAAGGATTGGTTGTGCAAAAAGGGGTTCACGGAACTTGAGGTGGTCGATGGGAATGGGAGGCTTCACAGGCTTGATAAGGTAATAGTGAACGAAGAAGAAATCGAAGTGCTCGAATACAAAACCGGTGATCCCGAAATATCCCATAGGGAACAGCTAAAGGGATACCTAATACTACTGAAGGAGATCTTCCCCAATAAGGCCTTAAAGGGCTTTCTCCTTTATTTGGACAGCGGCCTTGTTGAGGAAGTTTCCCTAGAGGATGCGGATCAATAAGGCCTTAAAATAGTCCCCTTCTGGGTGAGAAAAGAGGACAGGGTGGTCAAGAGGGGCCCGTGAGGAGGAAAGTAATTGTATGGCCCTTCCTAAGCGCAGGGAGGCCTTATAGATAGCCTGACTGAGGTCCTCAAGGGAAACCCTCTGTGTACAACAACAACTGAGCAAAAGCCCCCCTTTCTTTAATAAGCGCATAGCCAGGTAATTTATCTCTTCATAGCCCCTTAAGGCCTGTGGGACCTCGTCACGAGAGCGGGCAAAAGGTGGGGGATCAAGTATCACGAGGTCGTAGCGCTCGCGTTCTTCCCTTAGGAACTCAAAGGCATCTGCCCTATGGAAGTCGCACCGCGACAGGTCCAACCCGTTCAGGAGCACGTTCTCCTTGGCCAGTGAAAGGGCGCTGGCCGAGGAGTCTACTGCCCTAACGAACTTTGCTCCTCCCTTTAGGGCCGCTACGGTGAACCCTCCGGTGTAACAGAAACAATCCAGGACCTTTTTGCCCTCTGCCAAGTGCAGTATGAGTTGACGGTTGTCCCTTTGATCGAGGTAAAAACCGGTTTTTTGCCCCCCCTGGATGTCTATTAGGAATCTAAAAGGGAACTCCTCGACTTCCTGAAGGCCCTCATGGTTCCCCTTAAGCAGTCCCTCCTGGGGCTTCAAGCCCTCCCGTTGTCTTGCTTGAGGATCGCTTTTCTCATAAATGGCCTTAGGGGCAACGAGGGCTTCAAGGCAACTCAGGATCTCCTCTTTTACCCGTTCCATACCCCAGGTGTGGACCTGTATGGCCAAAAGTGGACCATATCGGTCCACGATGAGACCCGGCAAGAGGTCGCCCTCAGCGTTGACAAGCCTTACGGCATTGGTCCTTTGGCCCAAAGGTTTGCGGAGCTCAAGGGCCCTTTTAAGCCTCCTTTCAAAAAAGGCCCTGTCTACCTTTTCCCTATTCCAAGTTAAAACCCTTATGGCTATTGGAGAATGGGGACTCCAATGCCCTTGCGCTATGAAACGCCCTCGGTAGTCGAGTACTTGCACCACGTCGCCTGCTTCGGCTTGGGTCCTTTCCACTGCGCCCAAGTACACCCAAGGGTGGAACTCCCTTATGGGTGTTTCTTTCCCCTTTTTCAGGATGCAGAAGGGCATTCCCTTAAAAGTGATGATATAGGTACGGTGCCTTCTGTTGCAAGTTCAGGCCATAGGGATTATCTTGTCTAAAACCCTCCTTTTAGGAGGGATTTTTTTAAGGGTTATGAAGAAGGGCACAGTAAAAGGGAAGCTGCAAGAGGCCGAAAGGAAGCTCCTTGAGGGGGTGGGCGAACCGGAAGAGGAGGGGTTTGTTCCCTCGCCCTTTCAAGTGAAGGCCGTTGAAGAACTCAAAAAGGGTTCGGATGTCATAGTCGTCGCCCCCACCGGAAGTGGTAAGACCTGGATAGCCCTTAAGGCCATCGAGCAATACCTTTCCGAAGGTAAGGTCACCTGGTATACGACCCCCCTTAAGGCCCTTTCCAACCAAAAATACGACAACTTCAGGGAACTTTTTGGGGAACGCCATGTGGGCCTGCTGACTGGGGAGAGGCGAGAGAATCCATCAGCACCTGTAATAGTGGCTACCACTGAAGTCCTCCGGAATGCCCTTTACGGCTCAAATTCCCCCCCTGATTTCGTGGTTCTGGACGAAGCCCATTATCTAGGTGATGAGGAGAGAGGTACCACTTGGGAGGAAGTAGTCATACTTTCTCCCAAGGAGACGCAATTGCTCTTGCTTTCAGCCACCATATCCAACGTAAGGGAACTTTCAGGGTGGATGGGGGAGGTGAGGGGGAGAACACCCAAGGTGATAAAGGCCCAGGGTAGGCCTGTGCCTTTGCGCTATGCCTTCTTGGGGGACAAGGGAGTGCTTTTGCCTTTGGAGGTGGAGTACCTTAAGGCAGTGGGCCCCTATCGTAAAAAGGGAGGGCCTGAAAGGGTCCTCGAACTCCTTGAGGGGAAAGGGCTTTTGCCTGCCATATGGTTTCTGCCCAAAAGGAGACAGTGTGATCTCATGGCAAAAAGGTTTTCCCGTATCCCCTGGCCCAAAGAAGGGGAAAGGGTGGAAGTCTATCGAGAGGTTGTAGGTGATGACCCCCATTTGTGGTCCCATCCCCTCTTGGATGCCCTCCTCATAGGGGGTGTGGCCTCGCACCATGCAGGCCACCTCACCAAGTGGAAGGTAGCTGTCGAGAAGATGCTGGCCAAAGGCCTCCTTAGGGCTGTCTTTGCCACCACTACCCTTGCCGCTGGGCTCGATGTGCCGGCAAGAACCGTCCTGATGAGCTCGTTGTCCACAGGCGATGGCCGTAAGCTAACCGCCCTCGAATTCCACCAGATGGCAGGGAGGGCTGGCAGGCGTGGTAAGGACAAGGTGGGGTTTGTGGTGATGGTGGGTATGGGGCCCAGGGATTGCCTATATGCCCTGAGGCTTTCCCTGGAGGAACCAGAGCCCTTGAACTCCTCCTTCAGGCTCCATTACCACCAGATCCTCAACCTCCTTGACAAATATAGCCCCAAAGAGGTCGAGTCCTTCCTTGACAAGAGCTTTCTCCTTTACCAAATGCGCGGCAGGAGGAAGAAGAAAATAAGGGGGCTACTGCTGAAGGGTTTGAGGAAGAGGCTTTCGCTACTCCAAGAATTGGGATATCTCGGAAAAGACTACAAGTTGGTGGATGAGCTGAGATGGGTCCTCATGTTAAGACATGAGCATTCCCTTGTCCTTTCAGAACTCATCAGACGTGGGTACTGTAAGGGGGTAGGACCTTCCACGTTCGCTGCCTGGGTAGGATCCCTAGCAGGGGAAAGGGTGCCGAGGAAGGCCATCGATAAAGTGGACCTCGGGGTTATGAGGAAAGTGATATGGGAATTGGAAGCCCTGGAGCATAAGTGGGGCATAGTGCCTTTGGGCCTCAGGGCTTCATACCAAGGTCGAAGGGGTACAGCTGAGGCCGAAAGGAGGGCTTCGGTATTAAAGGCGTGGGCGGAAGGGATGGAATGGGGAGAAGTTGTGGAATTGGCCCAGATGGAAGAAGGCGACCTACAGAGGTTGATCCTACAGACGGCCGAGCTCTTAAGGGAGATAGAAGATCTGGGACTTGAGGTAAGCGAGTTAGCAGCCGAGGCAAGGTCCCTTTTGCTCAGACCGCCTGTTTGGGATTGGTTTTGAGCTTGCCTAAGGCCTTGGGGTTGTGTTAAAGGATGAGACCGATGTAAAAAGCACACCTCTGGATCCCTTGGGCGGTGCCCCTTCAAAGGGGTTCCCTAGGGAGGCGAAGGGGGTGGAAGTATAAAACCAAAGGAGGTGAACATATGCCAGTGGTCAGTATGAAGGAGCTACTAGAAGCAGGGGTCCATTTCGGCCATCAGGTCCACAGGTGGAACCCGAAGATGAAGCCTTACATCTTCGGGGAAAGGAACGGCATTCACATAATAGACCTGCAGAAGACCTTACAGATGGTCGATGTGGCTTATGACTTCATAAAGAATACGGTAGCGGAAGGGAAAAAGGTCCTCTTTGTGGGTACGAAGAAACAAGCCCAGGAGGCGGTAAGGGAGGAGGCCACAAGGTGTGGGATGTTTTATGTGGTCCACAGGTGGTTAGGTGGAACGCTTACCAACTTTCAGACCATCCGTCAAAGCATAGAGAAGTTCAAGCGATTGGAGAAACTCGAAGAGAGGGAGGAGTTCCGGCGGTTGCCCAAAAAGGAGATAATGCGGCTTATAAAGAAACGGGAGAAGATGCGGCGCAACTTCGAGGGTATAAAGGACATGGAAGAACTACCAGGTGCCTTGTTTGTGGTAGACCCCAAGAGGGAGGAGATTGCAGTAAAGGAGGCAAATAAACTGGGCATCCCTGTGGTTGCAATAGTGGACACCAATTGTGATCCAGACCTAATAGATTACGTAATCCCAGGCAATGACGATGCCATAAGGGCTATAAAGCTTTTGGCCTCAAAGATGGCCGATGCGGTAATGGAGGGCAAGGAGATTTATAGGGAAAAGCTCCAGGCCCGTTATGAAGGAGTGGAGGTAGAAGAAATCTCCTCAAAGAGGCCCGGGCCTCCTGAGGTAGAGGTGGTTTCCTTGGGGGAAGAGGCCTCTTACGAGGATTATGAATACGAAGACTTCGAAGAGGAGGAATAAAGGCCATGGCTGAGATAAGTGCACAGCTTGTGAAGGAACTTCGTGAGAGGACTGGTGCTGGCTTTATGGACTGCAAAAAGGCCCTTGAAGAGTGCAAGGGCGATATAGAGGAAGCCATTGTCCTTTTGAGGAAAAAGGGGCTGGCAAAGGCCGAGAAGAAGGCTGGCCGCGAGACAGCCGATGGGCTCATAGGTTCTTACATCCACGCAGGAGGCAAGATCGGAGTGCTTGTGGAGGTCAACTGTGAGACGGACTTCGTGGCCCGTACTGCGGACTTCCAGAACCTGGTGAAGGAAATAGCCATGCAAATAGCCGCCATGAACCCCAAATACGTCTCAATAGAGGATGTTCCCCCTGAGGTGTTGGAAAGGGAGAAGGAGATACTGAGGGAACAGGCCAAGGCCTCCGGGAAACCCGACCATGTGGTGGAGAAAGTGGTAGAGGGTAGGCTTAAGAAGTTCTTTGAGGAGAACTGCCTTCTTGAGCAGCCTTATATCCGCGACCAAAGTATGACTGTTAAAGAGCTCATAGCCCAGGCCATAGCAAAGCTGGGGGAGAACATAAGGGTAAGGCGATTTGTGCGTTTCCAGCTGAACGAACCCCTATGAAGTACAGGAGGATCCTGTTAAAGGTAAGCGGGGAGATCTTGGCCAAGGAGCCCCAAAGGGTAGCCGAGGAGATCTGTTGGGCAAAGGGGGAGGGGATCGAGGTCGCGGTGGTGATGGGAGGAGGGAACCTCATCAGGGGGGTGGAGGCCCAAGGGATTGAGAGGGAGACAGCGGATTATATGGGGATGATGGCCACAGTGATAAATGCCCTCCTTTTAAGGTCCTATTTGCAGAGGCAGGGGCAGAGGGTCTTATTGGTTTCTTCCCTGCCGGTTCTGGGCCTTGTACCGCCTTACGAGAGGGAGGAAGCCCTTCATGCTTTAGGGGAAGGCTACGTGGTGCTTTTGGCGGGTGGAACCGGCAACCCTCGGTTTAGCACCGATACGGCGGCTGCCCTGAGGGCTTTGGACCTGCGGTGCGAGGTGTTGATGAAAGGGACGAAGGTGGATGGGGTGTACGAAGCTGACCCTGTGAAGTTTCCCCATTGTAAGAGGTTCGACAGGTTGACCCATAAGGAGTACCTCTCGCTGAACTTGGGGGTCATGGACGAAATGGCCGTTTTCCTTTCTTGGCGATACGGGTTGCCGATCTTGGTATTTGACTTCCTTCGCCCTGGTGGTTTAAAAAGGGCCTTGACCGAGGAAGGCTTTGGGACCCTTATATCGAGCCCGGAGGTGTGAGGATGGTGGAGGACCTGATCAAGGAATGCGAGGAGAAGATGAAAAAGACCCTTTCGGTCTTGGAGAAGGATCTAGGAAAGGTCAGGGCAGGAAGGGCTTCTCCGGCATTGCTTGAAGGCATAAGGGTAGACTATTACGGGAACCCTACGCCCTTACAACAATTGGCAAGCATTTCTATCCCTGAAAGCCGTACCATCGTGATCCAACCCTGGGATAAGTCCATCCTAGGGGAAATAGAAAAGGCCATACTTAAATCGGACTTGGGTTTGACACCTCAAAACGACGGTAAGGTTATAAGGCTTGTGTTGCCGAGGCTGAGCGAAGAGAGGCGTAGAGAGCTTGTCAAACTCGTGAAGAAGATGGGAGAAGAAAGCAAAGTGGCCTTGAGGAACATCAGGAGGGATACGATCGAGGAACTGAGACGTATGGAGAAGGATAAGCAACTTTCTAAGGACGATCTCAAGCGCTACGAGGGGGAAGTCCAGAAATTGACCGACAGGTATGTGGAAAAGGTTGACAAGATGGTAGCTCAAAAGGAAAAAGAAATAATGGAAGTATAGGGGGGTTAGCCCTAAAAAAACAAAGGAGGTGTGGAGATGGCATATGTGATCACAGATGATTGTGTGGCCTGTGGGACCTGTGCGGAGGAATGCCCTGCAGGGGCGATCGAAGAGGGAGAGGACAAATACGTGATAAACCAGGACCTTTGCACTGAGTGCGGGACCTGTGTTGAAGTGTGTCCCAACGACGCTATAATAGAAACTGAGTAAAGGATCCTTTAGCCCGAAGGCCACATCTAGACTCCAAAGAAAGGAGGTGAAAGGATGGGCAAAGGGGTGAAAGTAGCAGCAGGATTGCTAGGTTTGATGTTGCTTGCTGCATATGGATGTTGTCCTACGTGTCCCACAAAGGCTGAGATACCGGAAGCTACCCTCAAGGCAGTACAAGATGCTGCTGCTCGTGCTGAAGCGGCGGCCAAGAGGGCTGAAGACGCAGCGGCACGAGCTGAGTCTGCGGCTTCTCGGGCCCAAAACGCCCAAGTAGCGGCTGAAGAGGCTGCCAAGAAGGCCCAGGAGGCTCAGGCCAAGGCTGAGGCTGCAGCGGCCAAGGCTGAGGCTGCAGC
>CAZSWV010000004.1:11664-141906 GCA_964611295.1 uncultured Thermodesulfobacteriota bacterium
GGCCAAGGCTGAGGCTGCAGCGGCCAAGGCTGAGGCTGCAGCTGAAAAGTGCACCAAGGCTTTTGAGAAGTCCCTCCAGAAAGGGAAGTGATCAGGGAGTGAGAAGTTCTGGTATGCCCTTCCTCTCCTTTACGGCTTTGTAAAGGAGAGGAAGGGAAATTTTTTCGGATATGCCTTTGGACCTAGCAAGGGAAAGGGCATAAGAAAAAAGGTCTCCTATGCGTCCATATAAATCGGGGTGCACCTCTATGTAGATCTTTTCGGCGTCGCATCCGAACTTTACGGGTTGGTAGACGATATCAACCCTCATACCTATGGTGACCAAGGGGAATAAGGTCTCGATATCTTCAGGGTACATCCTTATGCATCCACGGCTGACGAGCCGTCCTACCCCCCAAGGTTTATTGGTACCGTGTATGCCATATGAACTTGCTGTTAAGCCTATCCAGTACCTGCCCAAAGGGTTGTCAGGACCGGGCGGGACTGCGGTTATGCCCTTATATTGATCTTTAAGGGAAGGTGGGACATACCAAACGGGGTCTACCTTTTTTTCCTTGACGCGGAAGCTCCCGAGGGGTGTAGGGTATTCCTCAATTCCAATGCCAATAGGGTGAGTTTTGACAAGCCCATGTCTAGGCATGAAAAGGTAAAGCCTCATCTCAGGTACGTTTACCACAATCCCTTCTTGGTGAAACTCGGGTAGGACCCACTTAGTGGGTATTTTCAGGATCATCCCTTCCGGAGGCAGCCAAGGGTCCAAATCTGGGTAAAGGATTTGTAGTTCGTTGTAACCTAAGTCGAACTTACGGGCGATGTCAAGCAAGGTGTCCTTCTTTTGCACCTGATACTCCCTTATGACCCCTATTACCATCCTTGCTGAAGGGCAGGGACATGGGCAGCCAGGAGGAGGCATCTTATAAGGGTAAGCATGGCCGTAAAGGTCTTCGGCAGCCAGCAAAAGCCCTAAAAGAAGGCTTACAACAAGCTTAAAGGATCCACTTCTACCTCTATCCTTACCCCCCGTGGTCTTGGCAGGTGGGATAAGGCTTCCTTTAAGGGACCGTACCCTTTCGCCTTTAGAAGTATTTGCCATCTCCACTTCCCAAACAACCGCTCCAAAGGAGCAGGAGCAGGCCCAAGGACCTTTATGTTATCGGAATGGATTTTTTTTACAAGTTCCTCTGAGGCCCTATACGCCTTATCCCTGTCCGTACTTATCACCCTTATCGAGGCCATCCTGCAAAATGGTGGGTAATCGAGCAGATGCCTTTCACGGATCTCCTGTCGGTAAAAGGCAAGGTAATTATGGGAAGAGGCCGCTTGGACCGTGTAGTGCTCAGGGACAAAGGTCTGTATCACCACCTTACCAGGACCTTCTCCCCTTCCAGCCCTTCCTGCTGCTTGGCTTAAAAGCTGGAAGGTCCTTTCGGCTGCTCGGAAATCGGGCAGGTTCAAAGTGATATCTGCTAGGACCACCCCTACGAGCTCTATCCGGGGGAAGTCATGCCCCTTTACGACCATTTGTGTTCCCACCAGCACATCTACTTCACCCCGTTCCAGGGCCATTAGGGCCTTCTCGTAGTCCCTTTGGCTTGAGACTACGTCGCTGTCCATCCTCGCTATGCGTTTAGTGGGAAAAAGCTCTTCGAGCGCCTCTGCTACCCTTTCTGTACCAAAGCCCATTTGTGTCATGCGCCTCCCAGAGCAGTTAGGACATACCTGAGGGGCCTTTAGGCTGAAGCCGCAATAATGACACAAAAGGACCCCTTGGTCGGCATGGTAGGTAAGGGATACACTGCAGTATTTGCACTTCAGCGAGGTGCCACACTCCTTGCATAGGAGGAAAGGGGCATACCCCCTGCGGTTGACAAACAAAATGGCCTGTTTTCCCCTGGACAGGCATTCCTTTAGGGATTGAAGGAGTTCCTGGGAGAATATCCCCCTTTTGCCCCGCATGTCTACAACCTGGACCTCCGGCATAGTGTTACGGTTGACCCTTTTGGGCAAGGTCAAAAGGGTGAGTTTACCGCGTTTTGCGTTGAAGAAGGTCTCTACAGATGGTGTGGCTGAGCCTAGGATAACGGTTGCCCCTTCTATCTTCGCCCTTACCAACGCGAGGTCCCTTGCATGGTAACGGAACCCCCCTTCATGTTGCTTGTAGGAAGGATCGTGCTCCTCGTCCACGACTATTAGGCCCAGGTTCCTAACGGGGGCAAAAAGGGCTGAACGTGCCCCAAGTACAAGCCTGGCCTCCCCTTCTGCAACCCTATGCCATTGATGCCACCTTTCGGACTCGGTCATCCCACTGTGTAACACCGCTATGCCTTCCCCTAGCCTCTTGAAACGGCTGTAAAGTTGAGGCGTTAGGGATATCTCAGGGACCAAGACCAAAACCCCCTCGCCTCTATTCAAAACCTCCTCCGCTGCCCTTATGTAGACTTCTGTCTTGCCACTACCTGTCACACCGAAAAGCAAAAAGGCCCCACCTTTGTGGGAACTTATCTCCTTTAAGGCCCTTTTCTGCCAATAGCTGAGTTCCCGGGGGATCACTCCTTTTGCCACTTCGCCCAAGGCCATAAACGCCCTTGCCGCCTTACGGAAAGTGGGAGAAAGTAACCCTTCCCTTAAGGCCTCCTTTATCCCCTCTCCGCCTAGGTACTTTTCCCAAACCTTTAGGCCCAAGGACCTTCCATGGAGCCCTGGGGGCAACTTCGGCAGCCTTCCTTCCCGTAGGGCCCTTTCTCCCTCTTGCGTTAGCTTTAAGTTTACCTTCCGACTTGAAGGGGGCAGGGCCCACTTCAAAGCCGAACCAAAGGGACAAAGGTAATGGGAAGATGCCCACTTCAAGAGTTCGAGGAGCTTTTCCGAAAGCAGATGCGGTCCTTCCGAGATACCTAAGACCTCCTTCACGTCCGGGATAGACACAAGCTCTGCTGGCCTTCCCTCCTTTAGGGCTATGACTACCCCTATCTTTTCCTTGCCCCTTAAGGGACATATGACCGGTGTCCCTATTCCTATACGTCCGTAAAGGTGAGGGGGGACCTTATACCACAAGGGTTCAATAGGCAAGGGAAAGGCGACAAGGGCAAAGTTTTCGTCCATCTCCTTTTTCGTCTTCCAGTCCTTTATAATAAGGTCTTTGTGGGCCCCTTGGAAAGGATAAGGGTTGTATTGGTTGAGCCTGAGGGTCCCCTCAATGTGGGGATGGTGGCCAGGGTTATGAAGAACATGGGTTTAAAGGAACTGGTCCTTGTAAAACCAAAGGCGCCGCCTCTTCACCCCTATTGTCTCGTCATGGCAACTGGGGCAAAGGAGGTGTTATGGGAAGCGAGGGTATTGGACAGCCTTGAAGAGGCCCTTAAGGGGAGTGCCCTTGTAGTGGGGACTACTCGAAGGAGACGTAAAAAAAGGGAACTCATCCCCTTAAGAGAAGCAGCCCCTCGGGTATTAGAGGTGGCCAAAAGCCAAAGGGTTTCAGTGCTCTTTGGACGTGAAGACAGCGGATTGACAAACGAAGAGCTTTCCCTCTGTCATCTCCTTGTGACCATCCCAGCGGACCCCGTGCACGGTTCCCTTAACCTTTCGCATGCTGTGGCGGTGTTCCTTTACGAATTGAGGAGTCAATTGAAGGGTGTTACCGCTCCCAAGAGGAAACTGGCCCCATGGGAGGAACTACAAGGCCTGTTCGCCCATATGGAAGAGGCCCTGAGCAGGATAGGGTTTATGGATCCCCAAAACCCGAAAAGGGGGGTCGAGGACCTAAAGGAGATCCTGTTGAGGGCAGGCCTTGACTCCAAAGAGGTCAGGCTTCTGCGAGGCCTTTTCAGAAGGATTATTTGGGCAACCGAAAAAGCTACAAAAGGAGGTAAAGGATGAGGGAGCTTTCCAAGAGGGTAAAAGCGGTAAAGCCTTCCCCCACTTTGGCCATCACGGCAAAGGCAAAGGCCCTTAAGGCACAAGGGGTAGACCTTATAGACTTTGCCGCAGGAGAGCCCGATTGGGACACCCCTCTCTTTGTCAAAGAGGCAACGGTAAAGGCCCTTGAGGAGGGATTCACCAAGTACACCCCCTCTGCCGGTATCCCCGAGCTGAGGGAGGCCATCTGCGAAAAACTGAGGAGGGAAAACGGTCTAAACTACACTCCAGATGAGGTCATCGTTACAGCCGGAGGCAAACAGGCCCTCTACAACCTCTTCATGGCCCTCTTTGAAGAAGGTGACGAGGTAATAATACCTTCCCCTTACTGGGTATCCTACATAGCTATGGCCCTGCTCTCAGGCGCAAGGCCAGTACCAGTGGATACCGAAAACAACGGCTTCAAACTGGCCCCCGAAGATTTCAAAAAGGCCATAACCCCAAAGACAAAAGCCGTGGTCATAAATTCCCCTTGCAACCCTACGGGGGTTGTCTATGACGAAGAGGAATTGTCATCCTTGGCAGAGGTTGCCTTGGAAAAGGACCTTTGGATCATCTCAGACGAAGTCTATGAGCACCTTACTTACGATGGGATTAAACACTGTTCTATAGCTTCCCTAGCCCCTGAAGTGAAGCAGAGGACTGTTGTCGTTAATGCCCTTTCGAAGACCTATTGTATGACAGGTTGGAGGGTAGGTTTTGCTGCTGGGCCAAGGGAGGTGATATCGGCCATGGAGGTCATTCAGAGTCAAAGTACCTCAAATGTGACTTCTTTTGTGCAAAAAGGGGCCCTTTCAGCCCTTCGTAACCCTCAGGATTTCGTCAAGGCCTTAAGGGACGAGTTTCAAAGGAGGAGGGACGTGATATATACACTTGTAGTTTCCCGTTTGGGCCTAAGGTGTGTGAAGCCAAGTGGTGCTTTTTACCTTTTCCCTGACTTCAGACCCTTTTTAGGCAAGGTCCTCAAGGATGACCAGGAGCTATGTAAATACCTTTTGGAAAGGGCCAAAGTGGCCACCATTCCGGGTTCGGAGTTCGGTAAGGAAGGATTTCTTAGGTTTTCCTTCTGCACCCCCGAACCGGCCCTAAGGGAAGGGGTAGAGAGGATTAGGCAGGCCTTGGAGGAATTGGCTTAGGCCTTCTTCCGGTTTCCTTCCAGCGGATAAAATCCTCGAGGATCCTTTTGTGGTCGAAGGCCAATTCGGGAGGAAGTTCCTCCAAGGGGAAAAACCTGGCTTCCTCAGCATCGTCCCCTGCCTTAAGGTTTCCGCCCTTTGGCCGTGCGATAAATACCGTAGTGATGTTGTGTTGTCTTGGATCCCTCCAAGGCTCCGAATAGGTATAGAACTGTTCCACTAGTTCTACCACAAGGCCCGTTTCCTCCTTGGCCTCCCTTAAGGCCGCTTCCTCTAGGCTTTCGCCGTATTCGCAAAAGCCACCTGGAAGGGCCCACATCTTCGGTTCCTTTAGGCGTTTGATCAATAGAACCTCACCTTGCCTTTCGATGATGAGGTCCACAGTGGGGAATGGGTTTTGGTACACATAAACGCGTTTCCCACAATTGGGGCAATTGACCTCTTTCATTTCCCTCCACTCCCAAAGGGGCTTTTGATCTTAGTTATTTGATGGTATGATCCAGCAAGGAGGGTGGTCAAGGCGTTCAAAGACGGGAAGGAAAAGGCCCTTTTTTGTGCGAAGGCGGCAAAGGAGAAAAAGGCCCAGAGGTTGGTCCTGTTAAACCTAAAAGGGCTCACCACTATTACGGACTATTTCCTCATCTGCAGTGGTGTCTCCGACCGTCAGGTCCAAACCATAGCCTCTTACATCGAGGAGAAGATGGCCGAAGAAGGTGAACGTCCTTTGGGAGTAGAAGGGTTGCCTGAGGGCAGGTGGGTCTTGTTGGATTTTGACGACGTGGTGGTTCATATCTTCCAGGACCCAGTGAGGGAATACTACGACCTGGAAGGGCTTTGGATAGAGGCAGAAAGGATCCCCTTGGGGGATTTAGAAGAAGAGGACTTAGACCGAGGGTGAGATAGATGCGTATAAGGTCATCGGTTTTCTTTGGGGCCCTTTTGTTCGGCCTTTACCTTTACCTTTTGCTCCTGAACCCAGAGGGGTTGAAGGTTCAGATCTACCCAAGTAAATATTGGGAGACCTCCTTGGGTTTGGTGGTCCTTCTGGCCTTTCTCGCTGGTGGCCTGATCGTAGGCCTTACCGATGCCATGAAGGACTTGAAGCGGACCCTAGAGGTCAAGGCCTTCAAAAGGCGTCAGAAGGCTTTGTGGGAGTATCTGGAGGAAGCCGAAGAAAGCCTCTGTGAAGGGGACTTCGAGGAGGCCGAGGAGAGGTTGAAGAAGGCTGTGAAACTCTTACCGGAAAGGCCCTTTGTTTACCTGAAGCTCGGTGAGTTGTACCTATCGACTGGGGACTGGCAGAAGGCAGAGGAGGCTTTAAAGAGGGCGCGGATCTTTGAAGGAGCGGAGACTAGAAAACTCATGCTTGAGGCAAGGGTTGCACTTCTGAAAGGCGACCAACAAAGGGCTGAAAAGGCGCTCTTAGAACTGTTGAGGCAAAACCCCTTAAACCGTGAGGCCTTAAAGGCCTTAAGGGACCTAAAGGTTAAACAAGGGCTTTGGGATGAAGCCTATGAGTTTCAAGAGAGGCTCTCTAAGCTTGGCTTTGAAAAGGAGGAGATGCTCTTGGGCCTCCGCTACGAAAGGGTAAAGGCCCTATATGAAAAGGACAGGAAGGAGGCCTTGAAGGAACTGAAAAGTATGAGTAAGGACTACCCGCGTTTTGTACCTTGTTGGGTCCTTTGGGGCGATTTGCTTATGAAAAGGGGGAAGGAGAGGGCTAGCCTCGAGGTTTGGAGAAGGGGTTGGGAGGAGACTCAAAACCCGGTGTTCCTCGAGAGGTTGGAGGAGTACTTCATCTCCAAAGGAGATCCCCGCGGGGCAATAAGGCTTTATTTGGAGTCGATGGCCAAGAGGCCAGACGATGTGCTTTTACGTTTCCTCTACGCAAGACTGCTTTACAGGCTGGGGCTGACAGAAGAGGCCCTGGGAAGGCTTGAAGAGGATGGAGAACTGCTTCAAGGGTTTGCCCCTTACCATTACCTAAGGGCACGGGCCTTTGCCAAAACCGGGGACTGGCAAAAGGCCTTTTTGGAGTTCGAACAGGGACTTAAGTTGGAGGGTAGAGGCCTGTTCTTCTACAGGTGTTCAAATTGCGGACAAAAAGCGCCACAATGGAGTGACCGCTGCCCAAATTGTGGTCTATGGGGGACTTTCCAAGCTTCTTTGGAGTCTTAAGGTCCTTTTTGGACTTCTTCAGCAATTTCCTTTTCCCATGGGTTTGTCCCTTATGCGGAAAGGCAAGCGAGGGCATCTGCGGAGAATGCCTCAAAGCCATGCCCGTCTGTCAGGAACCCCTTTGTCCACGCTGCGGCTTGCCCTATCCTTCTGGGTCTCCAAGTCACCTCTGTGGTCCGTGTTCAGAAGGGGAGTACCCCTTTTCCAAACATAGGTCTTATGGGCTCTATCAAGGGACCCTCGAAGAACTTATCCGTCGCTTCAAATACGGAGGACAGACCTTTCTGAAGGAGGCCCTGGCCGACTTGCTCTTTTGCGCTTACATGGGCCTAGGGGAGGAGGTGGACCTCGTGGTTTCGGTTCCTTTGTCCCGAGGTAGGCTTAAGGAGAGGGGGTTTGACCAGAGTTTGCTTTTAGCCAAGGGATTTGCCCGTAGGTCTGCCCTGAAGTTGGGCGAAGGGGTCCTGGAGAAGGTAAAGGAGACACCGCCACAGGTGGGCCTAAGTGGGAAGGAGCGCAGGCAGAACCTCAGGGGTGCGTTTGCGGTAAAGGAGCCTGAGACAGTAAAGGGGAAGAAGGTCCTAGTAGTGGACGATGTCTTCACCACTGGTGCTACCTTGTCTGAAGTATCCAAGGTGTTGCTTAAAGCAGGGGCCAAGGAGGTTTTTGCGATAACGGTAGCAAGGAGCATATGAATTGGACTGTACTTACCTTGAGGCGGTAAGGGAAGAGGTTTCCAAGTGTGTAAAATGTGGGCTATGCCTTTCGGTATGTCCCCTTTACGAAGAGGTCCCACGGGAACTTTTGTTTGCCCGTGGTAGGAACATCGTGTGTGAAGAGATCTTATCCGGAAGGTCCTTTCAATGGCAAGTTTTGGCCGAACGCCTTTCATGGTGCCTCGGATGCAATAGGTGCGGTCGGAGCTGTCCTGCAGGCCTTAAAGCAGCAGAAGTGACCTTCGCCTTAAGGGCAGAGGCAATAAGGCAAAAAGGGCTTCCCCTTTTTAAAGCCCTCTTGCCCCATCTTATAACCCACAGGGGAAGTTTTGGCCTTTTGCTCTCCTTGGTCTCCCTTTTTCAAGGATTTTGGATAAGAAATAGGCCCTTTCTTCGGCATCTGCCTGGCTTTTTAAAGGGCCTTAGGCTTCCTCCTGTACGTTTTCCCCCTTTGAGGTACAGGGTAGCAGAGAGGCTTGTACCGAGGGGCAAGAGGATACTCAAGGTGGCCTTTTTCCTCGGCTGTGCCACGGAGTACGTCTTCCAGAAGGCGGCCCTTAACTTCCTCAGGTTCCTCTTGAACAGAGGGGTTGAGGTTGTTTTACCCCGCGGACAGGTTTGCTGCGGTATGCCCTTTTACGGGTGGGGCGACAGGAAGGGTTTCCAACTCATGGTTTCGAAAAACCTCAAGGCCTTCTCTGCCGTTGACTTCGACTACCTTTTGACCCTTTGTCCAAGTTGCGGTCAGGTTTTAAAGGGATTTTACCCAGATCTTATGGCAGGGAAAACGCTTGACTTCACCGAACTAGTGGTCGGCCTCCTCCATAAGGGTGAAGGGCTCAGGGGCAGCCTTGCGGGCAAAAGGGTGACCTATCACCATCCGTGTCATCTGGCTGCCCAAAAAGGTATAGAGGGACAACCGGAGAAGATCATAAAGACCATGGAAGGTCTCGAGTTCCTTGAGTCTCCTAATGGTTGCTGTGGTATGGGAGGGAGCTTTGCCATGGAACATCCCGAGTTGTCCCAAAAGATGGCCTCAAAGAGGTTGAAAGAACTCCTAAAAACCGGGGCTGATGTTGTCCTCACCACTTGTCCTGGTTGCATCCTTCAACTTTCCCATACGGCAAAAAGGGAAGGCGCCTCCCTTGAGGTCATCCACTTGGCAGAAGTCCTCCTTTGAACTTGACGCACTCCAGGATCGGCACAATAATGTCGTTTTAGGGGGATTGGG
Source organism: uncultured Thermodesulfobacteriota bacterium (assembly GCA_964611295.1). Classification (GTDB taxonomy): domain Bacteria; phylum Desulfobacterota; class B13-G15; order B13-G15; family B13-G15; genus B73-G16. The sequence continues at coordinate 20,841 of CAZSWV010000004.1, forward strand.
ATAAAGATGGAGAGACGCCAACGGGCTATAGGGGTAGGACATCTATTGGTAAAAGCGGGCTTGGTCTCCGAACAAGAGCTTTCCCGGGCTCTAGAAGAACAGAAAAGGACGGGCAAAAGCCTAGTTTCCATCCTTATAGAACTCGGTTTGATAAGTGAGGAAAAGCTCATTGAATTCCTCCACTCAAGGTATGGGGTTCCTTCTGTGAACCTCGAAGGGGTGGAGTTAGATCCGAAGTTGGTAGAGCTTGTGGGTCCGGATGTGGTGAGGACGAGGCTTGTGGTCCCGGTTAACAAGCGCGGTTCTACTTTATACGTGGCTATGGCCGATCCCTTCGACGTGGCCTTGATAGACGACCTAAAGTTCAGGACAGGGCTTCACGTAGAGCCTCTGGTGGCCCCTGAGTCGCAGATAAAACAGATAGTAGAGGGCTTTTTCAGCCCTGTAAGTGATCTGGCCGAGACCTTGAAGAAGGGCGAAGTCCTTGAGGTGGAGGTGACAAGGCCTCAGGAAACCTTTGACCTCACCGAGGCCGAGAGGGTAGTGGATGAGGCCCCTGTGGTGAAGTTGGTGAATAGGATCCTTACTGATGCCATAATGAAGGACGCAAGTGACATCCACATAGAGCCCTATGAGAAGTCCGTAAGGGTGAGGTACAGGATCGATGGGGTGTTGTATGAGATCATGCAATTGCCCCTTAAGATCAGGAATGCGGTGGTTTCACGCATAAAGATCATGTCGCAGCTTGACATCGCTGAAAGGCGCCTTCCCCAGGACGGTCGCTTCATGGTGAGGTTTGGCAACAGGGAGATAGACTTCCGGGTTTCGGTGATACCGGTTCAGTATGGGGAGAAGGTGGTGTTAAGGCTTTTGGACAAGGGGAGGGTGAGATATGAACTTGAAAGCTTGGGGCTTGAGGAGGACCAGATAGAGGTCCTTGAGAGGGCGATAAACAAGCCCTATGGGATGATCTTAGTGACCGGGCCTACAGGTTCGGGTAAGTCCACTACCCTTTACAGCATCCTCTCAGAGCTCAACAAGCCCACGGTGAATATCTGTACGGCCGAAGACCCCATAGAGATCAGCCTCCCTGGGGTAAACCAGGTCCAAGTCCACGAGGAGATAGGCTTGACCTTCGCCTCGTGTCTGAGGGCCTTTTTGAGGCAGGATCCGGACATCATAATGGTAGGGGAGATCCGTGATGTGGAGACGGCTGAGATAGCCATAAGGGCTGCCCTGACGGGCCATTTGGTCCTTTCCACTTTACATACCAACGACGCTCCGAGTTCCATGACAAGGCTTTTGGATATGGGCATTGAACCCTTTTTGGTTTCCTCTTCTGTTATCCTAGTGGTGGCACAGAGGCTGGTGAGGACCCTATGCCCCCATTGTAAAGAACCCATGGAGGTACAGCCTGAGGTGATGTTAGAGCTTGGCCTCAAGGAGGAAGACCTTAAGGATGGCTTTAGGTTTTACAGGGCAAAGGGATGTCCTAAGTGCGATAACAGGGGTTACAGGGGGAGGACGGCTATTTTTGAGATCATGGAGGTGGACGATCAGATAAGGGAGTTGGTGCTTAGGCGTGCCCCATCCACCGAAATAAAAAGGGTTGCGCTCCTCAAGGGGATGAGGACCCTTAGGGAGAGCGGACTCCTTAAAGCTAAAAAGGGTTTGACGACCGTGGAGGAAGTCCTTAGGGTTACCTTTGAGTAAGGAGGCGTTGATGGGCGGTGAAAGGCCCGAGATGGAAAAGCTTTTGCGGACCATGGTTGAACAAAAGGCCACAGATCTACACATCACCGCAGGTGCTCCGCCCCATTTAAGGATAAACAAGAGACTTGTGCCTTTGGATTATCCCCCTTTGAGCCCTGCTGATACCCAGAGGCTTTGTTACAGTGTGCTGACTGAGGCCCAAAAGAAGCGCTTCGAAGAACAACACGAGCTTGATTTCTCCTTCGGCATAGCGGGTCTAAGCCGCTTCAGGGGTAACCTTTTCGTGCAGAGGGGAGCTGTAGCAGGTGCCTTCAGGACCATTCCACATAGGATACCGAGTTTCCAAGAACTTGGGCTCCCACCTATAGTGGAGGAGCTGATAAGGCGTCCCAAAGGTCTGGTTTTGGTCACAGGGCCTACCGGTTCAGGGAAATCCACCACCCTTGCCGCCATGATAGACCGGATAAACGAAGAAAGGGCCTGTCATATAGTGACCATCGAGGATCCTATAGAGTACTTACACCCTCATAAGAGGTCTTTGGTAAACCAAAGGGAGGTAGGGGCTGATACCCTTGGTTTTAAGGAGGCCTTAAAACACGTCCTAAGGCAGGATCCAGATGTGATCCTCATAGGTGAGATGAGGGACGTAGAGACCATAGAAACCGCCTTGACCTTAGCTGAGACAGGTCATCTGACCTTTGCTACCTTACATACCAACAGCTGTATAGAGACCATAAACAGGATCGTAGACGTTTTCCCTCCCCATCAACAGCAACAAATAAGGACTATGTTGTCCTTTGTACTTGAAGGTATCCTTTGTCAAAGGCTTCTGCCGCGGGCCGACGGAAGTGGACTTGTCCTTGCCCTTGAGATATTGATACCCAATTCCGCCATAAGGAACTTGATCAGGGAGAACAAGGTCCATCAAATATACTCCCACATGCAGATGGGGCAACTTGAAAGCGGGATGCAGACCATGAACCAAGCCTTAGTTGCCCTTTACAAGCAAGGTCTGATAACCCTTGAAGATGCCTTCTCTGCTACCACCAATATAGAGGAATTGAGGAAGATGTTAGGTACTACGGGTCCTTTAAGCGTAGAATCCTTGGCGAGGTTTTAAGGGATGCCTGTTTACCTTTGGGAAGGTCGGACGCTTTCAGGAGCAATACAAAGGGGGGAGATCGAGGTCCCCGATGAGAGGGCCTTGCAGGTCCTTTTGCGTCAGAAGGGGATCGTTTTGCTTAAGGCCAAAAAGAAGCCTTTGGAGTTACGGCTCCCCTTTTTTGGCAGGAGGATAAAAAAGAGGGATGTCCTTATATTCACCCAGCAGCTTTCAGCCATGATAAACGCAGGCTTACCGCTTCTTCAAAGCCTTGAAATATTGGTCCAACAAACGGAAAACAAGGCCTTGAAGGAAGTCATCCAAAAAGTCAAGCAGGACGTCGAAGGCGGCATGAGCTTTGCTGGGGCCTTGAAGAAACATCCCCGGGCCTTCGACAGGCTTTATGTGGACATGGTGGTGGCCGGCGAACAATCTGGAAACCTGGACCTCATGCTAAAAAGGGTGGCAAACCATATGGAGAAAATGGAGAACCTCAAGCGTAAAGTCCGGTCGGCTATGGTATACCCCTCGATAATAGTGATTGTGGCGATCTTGGTGACGATAGTGCTGCTTGTCTTTGTGATACCCACCTTTGAGAAGCTCTTCAGAGATGTAGGGATGGGGCTCCCCCTCCCCACTCAAATGGTGATAAACCTAAGTAAGTTTACCAAGGCCAACTTCCCTTATGCCTTGTTGGCGCTTATAGGAGCTGCCCTGGGACTCAGGTACTACTATAGGACCGAAAAGGGGAAGTTTGTGATAGACTCCCTCTTGTTGAGGCTTCCAGTCTTTGGGATCCTTTTTAAGAAAGTGGCCATAGCCCGTTTTGCCCGTACCTTGGCCACCCTGGTGACAAGCGGTGTCCCCATACTTGAGGCCCTTGAGATAGTTTCTGCCACTTCAGGCAACCGCAAGGTCGAAAAGGCGGTTCTCGAGGCTCGAAGCCAGTTACAGGAAGGGCAGAGCCTTGCCCTTCCCCTAAGCAAAAGCGGGGTTTTTCCACCCATGGTCACCTATATGATTTCTGTAGGTGAATCCACAGGTAACCTCGAAGGTATGTTGGAGAAGGTGGCCGATTTCTACGAGGCAGATGTAGACCAAGCTATGGCCAACCTCAGCTCCCTCATAGAACCCGTACTTATAGTCTTCCTTGGGGTCCTCATAGGGGGGCTTGTGGTATCCATGTACCTTCCTATCTTCAAGATGGCTGCAGCCATCTAAAGGCCCAATTGGAGCATGAAGGCCGTAAAGAGGGGTATGGAGAGGTTGTCGTCTACCTTGAAAGAAAAGGCCTCTACGAGGCTTGTGGCCGCTGCTACGGCTATGGACCAATACCAAGGTCCATGGTAAAGGACGAGCAATAGGAAAAGGGCTGAGCCAAAAAAGGCAAGGGAGCCCTCAAGGCTCCTTGAGCCTCTGAAGCGTCTTTTCCCCCATCTGGAGCCAACCACAGAGGCTAAGATGTCCGAAACCGAGGCCACGAACAAAGCGGGGATAACGGCCTCTTTTTCAAACAACAAGACGCTCACAAGGGTCCCTATGAGGAAATAGCTTGAACCGATGAGGTTACGTTCTTCCCTTGGCTTTATGAGTTCACCCACAAGCCTGTAGAAGAAGACCCTGAAACCCTTATGGAAGAGCCTCAGTAGATCGCTACCTACATAAAACACCATTGCCAGGGCTATTCCCCAAAGCACCACCCCCTTAGGTAACAACAGATACCCTATAGGGATGACCAGACCTAGACAATGGAAGAGGTCCCTTTTTAGCTCTAGACGGGCAGTTTGACCCATTTTTTCAGCTCCTTGATCTCAGCTTCGGTCAAGGGCCTGAGTTGACCGGGTCTGAGGCCTTCAAGGGTAAGGGGACCATAGGCTACCCTCCTTAACTTCCTTACGGGATGTCCTATAAGCTCAAAGGTCCTCCTTATCACCCGGTTCCTCCCTTCCCTAAGGGTCAAATGGAGCCAAGTGGAGCGGGCAGTTCTGCCTACCACCTTTACCTCCATTTTAGGGCTTGGACCGTCCTGCAAAGGGAGACCCCCTTCGGAGACCTTCTTCAGGACCTTCGGGTCAGGGTGTCCCTTTACCTTCACCAAATAACTTCTAGGCACCTGGAACTTCGGATGGGTGAGCCTGTAGGCCAATTCCCCGTCATTTGTAAGCAGTACCAGGCCTTCAGAGTCCCAGTCGAGCCTTCCTACGGGGAATAACCTCTGCTTTATCCCTCTGAAGAAGTCCATAACAGTAGGCCTTCCCTGTGGGTCCTTCACAGAGGTTATGACCCCATAGGGTTTGTAGAGGAGGAAATAAAGGGGCTCTGGTGGAGGAGGGAGGGGTTTACCGTCAAGGAGGATTTCGTCCCTTAAAGGATCGGCCTTCTGGCCGATCCTGGCTACCTTGCCGTTTACAGTTACCCGGCCTGCCTTGATCAATTCCTCGGCCTTTCTCCGTGAGGCTACCCCATGGTGCGCTAATATCTTTTGGAGGCGTTCTTGGGCCATTTATTTCCCCTCAAGGGCCTCTATCTCCCTTAGTGAGGGAAGGTCTTTTAAGGACTTCAAGCCAAAGACCTCGAGGAACTTCTTCGTAGTACCGTAGAGCAAAGGCCTCCCCGGCGTTTCCTTCCGGCCAAGGGGTTTTATGAGCCCTTTTTCCAAAAGGGAACTTATGACCCCCCCCGAATCCACCCCCCTTATGGTTTCTACCTCAGCACGGGTTATAGGTTGCCTATAGGCTATTATGGCCAAGACCTCGAGAGCGGCCTTCGATAGCTTGAGGGGCGTTACCTTTTTTACCCTTCTGACCCACTGGGCGTACTCGGGCAGGGTCCGGAACTGGTAACCACCGGCCACTTCTTGGAGTTTGAAGGAAAGCCCCAACAGTTCGTAATCCCTTATAAGCTCCTTCAAAGCCCCTTCGAGGTCCTCCTTCTTCCATTCGGGCAAAAGCCTCTGTAGGTCCTTTAAACCTAGAGGCTCGGGGTGGCTGAAGAAGATGGCCTCAAGGACCCTCTTGAGTTCCACTTATACTTCACCTCCAGGTTGGGGGGAAATGGAGGCTATAGCGTGTTTATAAACTAAATGTTCCTCGTCACCATACCCCTTTATGAGGACACAGTAAAGGTCAAAGGCCACAACATATCCGTAAAGCCTTTCACCGTTAAGCAAGGTCAAAGATACCCATACCCTTTCCTTCCTCAACTTGTTGAGGAAGGCCTCCTGTAGCTTAGGTGCCTTTTCCCCTGACATCCCTGTCCCCCAGAAACCCCTTTACCAGTTCAAAAATCCGATCGACTTCGTCCGGATACCTTACCCACTGGACCTCTGGGTCCTTTTTAAACCAAGTCATCTGCCTTTTTGCGAAGTGCCTTGTGTGGAGTTTGATAAGCCTTATCGCCCCTTCAAGGCCTATTTCCCCCATGAGGTATCTTATTATCTCCCTGTAACCTATGGCCTTCATGGAATTCAACTCAGGACCGTACCCCTTTTCGAGGAGTCCCTTCACCTCATCTACTAAACCCTGCTTGATCATCTCGTCAACCCGCTCTTCTATCCTTCGGTAGAGCTCTTCCCTCGGCTTAAAGAGGCCGATTTTGAGGGTTTCATAAGGGCGTTCCCTAAAGCCATGGGCTTGCCGTAACTGAGAGGGAGGGATGCGAGTACTTTCGTATATCTCCAGGGCCCTTACTATGCGGTAGAGGTCATGGGGGTGTATTCTGCGGGCTGCCTCAGGGTCTATTTCTGCCAACCGTTTCCAGAGACCGAGGTTTCCGATCTTCTTCGCCTCTTCGTACAGGGCCTTCCTTATGCCCTCATTCCCTTTTAAGCCTTCTATAAGCCCCTCGAGCAATGCCCTTATATAAAGGCCAGTCCCACCTACTACCAGGGGTACATGTCCCCTGGATAAGATCTCCTCTATAGCCTTCCGACCGAGGGTTTTATATTGGCCTGCGCTGAAGGGTTCGTCTGGGAAGACGAGGTCTATCATGTGGTGAGGTACTTCTTTCCTTACATGGGGTGGGGGTTTGGCAGTGCCTATATCCATTAGCTTATAGACCTGCATGGAATCGGCATTTACGATCTCCCCTCCGAACGCCTTGGCCAAGAGGAGGCCGAGTTCGCTTTTACCAGTGGCAGTAGGTCCAAGGACGACGATCACCTTAGGCCTCACGCCTGTCTATTTATCACTTCGCCTTGTGGGAGATAAAGGGGCCGTGCTAATCTTTGAGCTGTGGAAAGGGTAGGAATTGTCGTTAAGAAAAACCGCCCAGAAGCCTTGGCAGCCCTTACGGAGCTTGCCCTATGGTTGACCTCACAAGGGGTTGAAGTCTTTGTAGAGGAGGAAGTGGCCCAAGAAGTGGGCTTCAGGGGCTTGGGCAGGGAGGAGTTCGGAAGGTCGGTGGACCTAGTGGTGGTCCTAGGAGGGGACGGGACCATGCTTGCGGCAGCCCGGATGCTCGCAGGTTCACCTACGCCCATAGTGGGGGTGAACATAGGGGGGTTGGGTTTCCTTACGGCCATATCGCGAGAAGAGCTCTTCCCCGCCATGGAGGTCATCCTCAAAGGGCAGTTTGAGACCGAAAGGAGGATGTTACTCGAGGTCAAAGTAGAAGGTCAGGAGGGCAGTTTCAAGGTCTTAAACGACGTAGTGGTAAACAAAGGGGCCCTTGCGCGCATAGTCCCTATCACCCTTTATGTGGACGGTACTTATCTTACCACCTTCAGGGGCGATGGCCTCATAGTCAGTACCCCTACCGGATCCACCGCCTATTGTCTGGCAGCAGGTGGACCCATCGTCCATCCCCTCTTATCGGCCATAGTGATAGTACCTATATGTCCCCATACGCTTACCAACAGGCCTCTCATAGTGCCAGACAGCTCCACCATAACCCTATACCATTCCTCAAGGGACGAAGAGGTCTATTTGACACTTGACGGACAAGAGGGATTTCCCCTACCCAAAGACCTTAAGGTAGAGATACGCAAGGCCGAAGGAGAGGTCCTCCTTGTTAAATGCCCTTTTAGGGGTTATTTCGAACTTTTGCGGGAGAAACTCAAGTGGGGAGGGGACCTCTTAGAGGTTAAGGGGAGGGGGGAGCCTTGTTGGTCTCCCTTAAGATAAAGAACCTAGCGGTGATAGAAGAGGTCTCCATAGGCTTTCACAAGGGCTTTAACGTCCTCACAGGAGAAACAGGGGTGGGTAAATCCATGGTCGTAACGGCCTTGGGGTTACTCCTTGGAGCCAAAGCCGCCCCCCTGCTTCTACGAACTGGACAGGACGAAGGTCTAGTAGAGGCGGTCCTGAGGCTTCAGGACGGAAGGGAGGTCACCCTAACGCGGGTCATCTCAAGGGTTGGAAGAAGCAGGGCTTATGTGGATGGGAAAGCCGTGGGCCTTAGTGAGTTATTAGAGCTCTCAAGGCCCCTGATAGATATTTACGGGCAAGGCCAACACTACCTCCTCAAGGATCCCCATACCCACTTGGACTTCTTGGACCAATGGGGTGGAAGCCTGGGGTTGAGAAGGGTCTATCAAGAGGCCTTTGAGCGATACAGGGCCTTGGAGAGGGAGATAGAGGCGCTTGAGAAAAAGAGGGCAGAGGCTTGGCGGAAGAAGGAGTTTTTAACTTACCAAATACAAGAACTCGAAAGGGTGGATCTAAAGACAGGGGAAGAAGAGGCCTTGAAACGAAAGAGGCAGGAGCTTATAGGCCTCCAAAGGACAATGGAAATCCTGCAGAAGGCCGCGCAGAACGTGGAGACCAGCCTGAAGGAGCTCCGTTCGGCATCAAAGGAACTTTCGAAGCTCGAAGGCGTTTTGCCCTTTGGGGAAAGGCTTAAAGAGGTCCAAGTGCTCCTTGAGGACCTCTCCTTCGAGATAGTCAGACAAATTGAAAGGTTTCGTTTTGACCCTGTGGAGTTGGAAAAGGTGGAAGCAAGGCTTTACGAACTGGAAAAACTAAAGAAAAAATACGGGGTAAAGGAGGCAGAGGAACTCAAGGAGGCCCTTGAGGCCCTAAGGGAAGAGCTTAGGGCCTATGAAGGCCTCGATGAGCAAATTGAAAAGCTCTTTAGGGAAAAGGCCGGACTTGCTAAGGAACTTCTTGAGCTTGCGCGGAGCCTTTCGCTTGCCCGTAAGGAAGCGGCTGTACGGCTTTCACATGAGATGAGACAAAGCCTTAAAGAGTTGGGCATGGGCTTTATTGAGTTTGCCTTTGCCTTTTCGCCTCCTGAAAGCGATTTCGTGGAAGTAGAGGGTGTGAAACTCGGGCCTTTGGGTGCAGAAGAAGGCGAGTTCGTGTTTTCTGCCAATCCTGGTGAACTTCCAAAGCCTTTGTCCTTGATAGCTTCGGGTGGTGAGCTCTCCCGTACCATGCTGGCCTTAAAAGGGCTTTTCCTCAAGGAAGGGGGTAAAGTCCTGGTCTTTGACGAGGTGGACACGGGCATAGGAGGGGAAACAGCGCAGGTGGTGGGCAGAAAGCTGAAGGAGCTTTCTAAAAGGCACCAATTGCTCTGTGTGACCCATTTGCCCCAAATAGCTGTCTTTGCCGATTGGCACCTAAGGGTGAGGAAGGAGATAAGGGGGGAGAGGACCACGGTGGTCGTGGAGCCTGTAGAAGGCGAAGAAAGGAAAAAGGAGATAGCTAGGATGTTGGCAGGCGGGATGGTAACTGAGGTCACCTTGAGACAGGCCGAAGAGCTCCTTAAGGCAGGATGGGCTTAAGGAAAGCAAGGGTAGAGGACGTTCCGGCCATTCAGAGGTTGATAAACGCCTATGCGGCCAAGGGGTTACTTTTGCCTAGGTCACTTGGGGAATTGTACGACAATGTCCGGGATTTCTTCGTCTTTGAACAGGACGGTTCCATAAGGGGGGTATGTGCCCTACATGTGTGTTGGGATGACCTGGCAGAGGTGAGGTCACTAGCCGTCGAGGAGTCCTCTAGGAAACGGGGCATAGGGGCCGAGCTCGTCAGGGCATGCCTCCAGGAGGCAAGGCTTCTAGGTGTAAAGAGGGTGTTCCTACTTACCTACATACCGGCCTTTTTCGAAAGGTTCGGCTTTAAAGAGGTCCCTAAGGAACTTTTGCCCCAAAAGATATGGGGGGATTGCCTCAGGTGTGTTAAGTTCCCAAACTGTGATGAGGTGGCCATGCTGCTGGAGCTAGGCCATGGGGATGTTATTGAAGAAGTGGAGCCTAGAGAACGGCCTTGAGGTAGAGGTTTGGGACGAAAGCGAGAATTACTGGGCGGATTTCTGGAACTTGAAAGTGGTGATCCTGGCAAAGGGTAAAGTAGACCCAGAATGGAAAAGGGGGTTGAAAGATCCTCTGGAGGAGGAGGTGCTTTTGGATATAGGGGATGAGCTTTGCTATAAGCGTGAGATCGTGAAGGTAGGGGTACGGGAGACAGAACTTAGCAGGGAAAGGGAGGCTGTCTTAAGGTCCTTTGAGGGCAATGCCCTCCCTTATTTACGGCATCCTGATTTCCCCAGGCGTTTTTTCTTGCGGAGACTAGAAGAAGCCTTAAAGAAACATAGAATACAAAAGGCCATGGAGGTGACAGATGAGGTTCAACCCTAGGATCTTCCGTGAATACGACATAAGGGGAATAGTGGGAGAAGACTTAGACCCGGAAAACGTGAAGGTCCTGGGGAGGGCCATCGGGACCTATTATCGGGAAAAGGGGATTAGGGAGATAAGCCTTGGGCGGGACTGTAGACTTAGTTCTCCTGAGCTAAGGGATGCCTTAGTTGAAGGGCTTTTGGACACCGGTATGAGGATAACGGACCTTGGGGTAGTCCCTACGCCACTTCTTTACTTTTCGATAGTATGGCTCAAGCAAGGAGGTGGGGTGATGATTACCGCCAGTCATAACCCACCTCAGTTCAACGGTTTCAAGGTCTGTGTAGGTAAGGACGCCATATATGGCGAGGAAATAAAGAAGCTCCACCTCATGGCAGAAAGCGGACGCTTTATAAAAGGCACAGGTGAGATCCGATTTTACGACATAAAGACCGACTACATGGACTTTGTGGCCTCACAGATCAAGGTAGGGGAACCCTTTAAGGTGGTCTTGGATGCAGGTAACGGCACAGCCGGTGTTGTGGCCGTGCCCTTATTTGAACGTTTGGGGTTTGAGGTCTATGGTCTTTATTGCGAGATGGACGGTACTTTTCCCAATCACCATCCTGATCCTACAGTGGAAGATAACCTGAAGGATTTAAAGGAAAAGGTCAAAGAAGTGGGGGCTCTTGTAGGTTTTGGCTACGATGGGGACGGAGACAGGTTGGGCGTAGTGGATGAGAAAGGGGAGATCGTTTGGGGCGATAGGCTTATGGTCATCTTTGCCCGTGACATCTTGAAGGAGAGGGAAGGAGGAGTGTTCATAGCAGAGGTTAAATGTTCACAGGTGCTCTTTGACGAGATAGAACGGTTGGGTGGGAAGGCCATAATGTGGAAGACAGGGCATTCCTTGATAAAGGACAAGATGAGGAAAGAGGGGGCCCTTTTGGCGGGCGAAATGTCTGGGCATATGTTCTTTGCCGACCGTTATTTCGGTTTTGACGACGCCATTTATGCCTCTGCAAGGCTTTTGGAGATCATGTCAAAGACCAAGAAAAGGGTCTCCGAACTCCTAGAAGGACTTCCCTCTACCTTCGCTACCCCTGAGATAAGGAGGGAATGTCCTGACGAGTTGAAGTTCAAGGTGGTGGAGAGGTTTAAAGAGATGGTAAAGGGGAAATACCCCTATGTGGACATAGACGGGGTGAGGGTGAACTTTGGGGATGGATGGGGGTTAGTAAGGGCTTCAAACACTCAGCCGGCACTCGTTTTACGTTTTGAGGCCCAAAGCCCCGAAAGACTTGAAGAGATCCAAGGTGTGATAGGGGAATTGTTGAAGGAGGCCATGGAGGAGCTCTGTTGAGGAGGGTAGGGGCTCACATGTCTATTTCCGGAGGACTTCACCTGGCCTTGGAAAGGGCTTTGGCCTTGGGATGTGAGTCAGTACAGCTCTTCCTCAAGAACGCCAGGTCGTGGGCTCCAAGGACTCCAAAAGAAGGAGAAGTGGAAGCCTTCAAGCGCCTGAGCCAGGGCCTTTGGCCCCTTGTTGCCCATAGTACCTATTTGATAAACCTCGCAAGTCCAGACGATTACCTTTATGAGAAGAGCCTAAAGGCCTTCCTCGAAGAGATGAAGTTAGCTGAGTTGTTAGGGGTCACCTATTATGTGCTACATCCTGGATCCCACATGGGAATTGGCGAAAGGGAAGGTTTCTACAGGGTTGCTAGGGCCTTGAACCTCGCCCTATACGAAGTTCCCAGGGTGGAGATACTCCTGGAGACCGCTTCAGGTGGTAAACACACATTGGGCTCCAAGTTCGAACACCTTGCAGCCATCTTGGAGATGATCGAGGAAGAGGACAGGGTAGGTGTATGTCTGGATACCTGTCACCTTTGGGCTTCTGGATACGACATACATACCCCACGAGGGTATGAAAGGACCTTTGAGGAGTTAGAGGCACTAATCGGGTTTGAAAAGGTCAAGTTGATCCACGCCAACGATTCGAAAACCCCTCTGGGGAAAGGCGCCGACAGACATGAACATATCGGTCTTGGCCATATAGGGCTTGATGGGTTCAGGCTGTTGCTTGGAGACGAAAGGCTTAAAGGCCTCCCCCTTATCATAGAGACCCCAAAGGGTAGGACCCCTGAAGGGGAGGATTGGGACATGGTGAACATTTCCACATTACGCCGTTTGGAGATGGAGGATGAAGGTCAAGGTCACCTTTGGAGACTTGATCCTTTACGGGGATTTCTTTGATACACCTTGTGCCCAGGCCATTTACAAAATATTGCCCATAGAGGCCGAGGTGGCCTTTTGGGGTGATGAGATCTATTTCCCCATCGACCTTTACTGGCCTTTGGACCATACAGCGACAAATAAGGTAAGGGTCGGGGACATAGGTTATTGGCCCCCAGGCCGTGCTTTGGCCATCTTCTTTGGCCCTACACCTTTGAGCACGGGTGAGGAACCAGTACCAGCAAGCGAGGTGAACCTAGTGGGGAGGCTCGAAGGGGCCCAAGCCCTGAAGGGACAAAGGGGACAAAAGCGTATAAGGATAGAGCCCGCATAGATGGTGGAGGAGGTGATACAAAGGGAAATAGCCCAAAAGGGCAGAATACCCTTTTGGCGATATATGGAGATCTGCCTCTATCACCCTCAAGGTGGCTACTACATGTTGAAGGAAAGTCCGAGGGGGAAAAGCGGTGATTACTATACTGCTCCCACGGTGGGGCCTGTATTTGGGTGGCTTTTGGCTGAAGCCATAGCGGAGTTGTCCAGTTTCTATCAGGGGGATTTCAACTTGGTAGAAGTGGGCAGTGGGGAGGGTTATCTCCTAAGCGACATCCTTTCTTACCTTGAGGCCTATTGTGCTGACGTCTTTGAAAGGGTAAAGGTGATTTCAGTGGAGCTTAACCCCTATATGGTCCAAAGGCAGAAGGAAGCCCTTAAGCGCTTCTCAGGCAAGGTCCAATGGACCTCTTGGGATGATCTCGAAGGAATACGCGGCTGTGTCATAGCCAACGAGCTTTTAGATTCTTTCCCCTTTCACCGGGTCAAATTCGAAGCAGGGGAGCTCTTTGAGGTATACGTGGACTATCGAGGCGGTAGGTTCTGCGAGGTCCTAGAAGAGGCCAAAGAGGAGCTCAAGCGATACTTCGAATGGTTGGGGATATGGCCAGAGGAGGGGGCGTATGCAGAGGTTGGGCTTTTTGCCTTGGCTTTTCTCGAAGAGGCATATCGAAAACTCGAAAACGGCCATCTCCTTTTGATAGATTATGGAGATGAAGCCGAGGTATTGCTCTCGGACCTTTTCCCCAAAGGGACCTTGAGGACTTACAAGAGGCACCTTTTGGGAGGTAGCCCTTATGAGCACCCCGGTCAAATGGACATAACAGCCCATGTCGATTTCACCGCTTTAAGGAAAAGGGCCCAAGAGCTTGGTTTCCGGGTTAAGGGTTACATGACGCAGTCGGCCTTCCTTCTGGAGATGTTAAAACGCTTAAAGGTGTCCTTGGGGGAGAAGGAGAATTTGGAGCTCAAGAGGCTCCTTTTGCCCAGTGAAATGGGGTCGATATATAAAGTGCTCTTGCTCGAAAAGGAGGGGATAGATGACAGAGCCTATCCATTTTGTACACCAAAGCCTATGGGATCGTCTGAGGGGCCTTGATCCAAATGAGGTTTCAAAGAGGGCCAAAGTCGAATGGAAGGAGAGGGGTTACCTCGTCCCCTTCCTTGACGAGCTTTATTTGGTGGACCTTAAAGGGGAGTTCATCGCGGTAAAGGGCAAGGGAGTTTCGCCGGAGTTACAGGTGGCAGTACTGGAGTACCTGGTTGGGGCAAAAGAGTTGGAGCCTTCTGGAAGGTGGGTCTCCCTTAAAGACCTAAAAGGAGGAAGGGGGTTTGCCCAAAGCCACCCCTTGCCGCTGGAGCTCGTCTTGAGGAGGTACGGTAACGATCCAGATGGTTTCAGGGACAAGGGGCTCGCCTTAGGGGGGGAGCCTGCATCCTATGGGGATTTAAGCTTCATATTGCGGGCCTTGCCGAGGATCCCGGTGCTTTTGATCTTTTGGAGAGGCGATGAGGAATTCCCCCCGCGCTTGAACTTCCTTTTTGACCTCACGGCCTCACAACACATGCGGCTTGATGCCCTCTATGGGCTAGCCATAGAGGTCATCAAGCGTTACTCCTCATAAGGGAAGGCCTTTGCCTTTTGGAGGAGTTTCTCCCATTCTTCGGTTACGCGCTTTTGGATATACCCCTTTATCTCGGGGCTTAGATGCCTGAAACGTCCTTGGAGGTTCAGATATTCCTCAACGGGTTTGAGTTCTTTCTTGGGCATATTGATCCGATATCGTCCCTCTATCACCTCGTAAAGGGGGAAGACCCCGGTTTCTACTGCAAGCCTCCCCACCTCCACCGCCAGATGCGGAGCACACCTCCATCCGGTAGGACAAGGTGAGAGGATGTGTACATATGCTGGTCCTTTCACCTCCGCCCCCCTTCTCACTTTGGTCATAAGGTCATAGGGGAAACTGGGACAAGCCGTGGCAACATACGGTATCCCATGGGCGACTGCGATCTCAGGTACGTTCTTCTTCCATGTGACTTGCCCAGGGGACCTTTTGCCTGCAGGGGAGGTGGTGGTGACAGCTCCAAAGGGAGTAGCTGAGGAACGCTGGATGCCAGTGTTCATGTAAGCCTCGTTGTCAAAACATAAAAATAGGATGTCGTGTCCCCTCTCCAAGGCACCAGAAAGGGCCTGTAGGCCTATATCCGCGGTTCCGCCGTCTCCTGCCATTCCTACACAGAAAACCCTCTTTTGGGGGAACCTGCCCTTCCTGGTCATGGCCTTAAGGCCTGCCTCTACCCCACTTATGACCGCGGCCGTATTCTCAAAGGCCACGTGGATCCAAGGGACAAGCCATGCCGTTTCTGGAAAACGCGAGGAGATGATCTCTATACAACCCGTGGCACAGGCTACGATGGTGTCCTTCCCTAAAGCCTTTAAAGCCAATCTCACGGCAAGCGCTTCCCCACACCCCTGACAGGCCGTGTGTCCTGACACAAAGAACTCTTCCTTGGGTAGGTTCTTCCTGGTGAACCTCACTTCACCTATTGTCTTCATTCCTTCACCCCATAAAAGACGTAATTTTCCGAACCACCCCCAGCGACCTCGGGGGTCATTTCCGCCATCTTGAGGTAATCCTCAGGAGTTACATCCCTCCCAGCAATACCTACGATGAAGTCCACAACCTTCGGCCCTTCCATCCCGTACAAGGCTGACCTTACTTCCAAGGCCACAGGTCCTCCTACTCCGCCTGGACAGACAGCCCTATCTATTACCGCTAAGTATTTAACCCCTTTTAGGGCCTTCCTGAGGTCTTCAAAGGGAAAGGGCCTCCAAAGCCTAAGCTTTGCTATCCCCACTGGCATCCCTTTCTGCCTTAACTCCTCCACTGCCATATGGGCTACTTCACCGTAACTGCCTACGGTCAAAAAGACCACCTCTGCATCTTCAAGGTAGAAGCCCTCTATAGGTAGGTAATGACGCCCGGTCAATTCCCCCCAAGCCTTCCAGGCCTCAAGAAGGGGCCCATAAGAGGCCTTAAGGGCTTCGTCCTGGGCCTTTTTTACCTCCGCATATTGATCGGGCATGACAAAGGCCCCCATGGTCAAAGGGGATGCAGGGTCAAGACGATAAGGAAAGTCGGGTGGAGGGAGGTATTTGTCTACAACCGATTGTTCGACCAACTCCACAGGTTCCACCGCGTGGGTGAGGAAGAAGCCATCCATGTGTATCATAAAAGGCAAAAGTACCCTTTTGTCCTCAGCGGTGCGGAAACCTATAAAGACGTGATCGTAGGCCTCTTGAGCGCTGTTGACAAACACTTGTATCCACCCTGAATCCCTTACCATCATGGCATCCGAGTGGTCGTTCCATATGCTCAAGGGGGCCGAGAGGCTTCTATTGGCAAGGACCATCAAGATGGGCAAACGCATGGAGGAAGCTATGAACACGATCTCAGCCA
Organism: uncultured Thermodesulfobacteriota bacterium; assembly: GCA_964611295.1. Taxonomy (GTDB): domain Bacteria; phylum Desulfobacterota; class B13-G15; order B13-G15; family B13-G15; genus B73-G16. The sequence continues at coordinate 37,249 of CAZSWV010000004.1, forward strand.
TTAGGGCAAGGCCTGGGCCGCTTGTACATGTAAAGGTCCTTGCACCTACAGCAGATGCCCCGATACACACGCTCAAGGCCGAGTGTTCCGATTCCACTGGGATGAACTCTGCATCAAGCTCCCCCTCTGCCACCATCTCCGCAAGCCTTTCTACGATATGGGTCTGAGGGGTAATGGGATAAGCCGCAATTACGTCTACATTTGCCTGCCTTACGGCCTCCGAAACCGCATGCGATCCTTCAAGGGCAACCCTCATAGTCCTATCCCTCCGGTTCCATGGTTATGGCCTTTTGGGGGCACTCATGGGCACATATACCACAGCCCTTACAATAGTAAAGGTCAGAGACAAAGTACCCTTCTTCATCTTCCCTTATGGTCCCTTCAGGGCAAAAGAGGTAACAAAGGCCACATTTGTTACACTTATCCCTGTCAAGAACCGGCCGTTCCGTCCGCCAATCCCCTGTCTTCAAGGAACGGCTTGAACCTACCTCAAGGATGACAAAGCCCGGCTTTATATCCTTCCATCCCAAGATCATCCTTCTACCCTCGTTTCTTGGTATGCCCTTCGGAGGGCCTGGAGGTTCTTATCAGCGACCTTTCCGAACCTTGCCCTCAAGGGCTCGACCAGCGATTCAAGGTCTACTACCCCCGTGGCCTTTACCAAGGCCCCCAACATGGTGGTATTGGTTATAGGGAGCCCAATCTCTTCACGGGCTATAAGCGAGGCGTCTACCCATGCCACCTTTACGCCTTGGGGGATACCTTCAGGCTTCCTGGGGCTGTTTAGCACGAGGATGCCTCCCGGTTTGAGACCACTTGTCACATCCACTGTCTCTCTGAGCTTGGGGTCAAGGACGACCACCACGTCCGGTTTGTAAATGCCACTTCTGGTCCTTATAGGCCTTTGGTCTATCCTCAAAAAGGCAACTACCGGGGCACCTCGCCTCTCCGGACCAAAGCTAGGAAGCGCCACAGCGAACTTGCCTTCCCTTACGGCAGCCTGGGCCAAAAGTTCCGCTGATGTCACGGCCCCTTGGCCTCCCCTTCCGTGGAACCTAACCTCCAACATAGCCCCTCCTTTCCTCCCCAAAAGGAAATCCTTTATTCCACAATAAGTACATCCATGTCAACTCGTTTTTGTCTTGATGCAGATACAGGCCACGTGTTAAATTTAGCACGTCCTTCTGAGGAGGGAAGGGCATGAAGGGTGCGCTGATATTTAGTGGACTTAGTATTAGTGTCCACCACTATCTGAAGTACGGTCGGTGGTACGACAAAGGCAAAAAGGTCTGGGCTTGCCACGGTAAGTTCGGTTTCTTATTGGCCTTCATAGGAAGTCTGCTTGAGATCGCCTTCTTGGTGTTCTAACTTTTCCCTAGGAAGACAAGGCCTCTTGTCTGAGTCCTTACAGGTAGGTCATATTTATGGGTTTTAGAAGCGGTTTCGTACCTATTGTGGGCCGACCAAACGTCGGTAAATCTACCTTGTTGAACCGTATAATAGGTCAAAAGGTGGCCATCACCTCTCCTAAACCCCAGACCACTTGGGGAAGGATCTTAGGGATAAAGACACGTCCAGATGCACAGTTGATATTCGTTGACACCCCTGGGATACATGAGGCAAAAGAGAACTTTAACCTTCACATGGTGCGCCAGGCTAAGGAATCCATAAAGGAAGGAGACGTGATATTGCATGTGCTGGATGTCACCTCCTTTTCGCCAGAGGCAGAAGAACCTATTTGGAAGGAGATCAGGAAGAAAGCCACCCCGGTCCTCCTTGCCTTAAACAAGATAGACCTCCTTGGGGACCCTTCGGATTTGGAGAGGATATCCGAACTTTGTAAGTCTAAATGCCGTTATGAGGGTTTGATCCCTATATCTGCCCTCACAGGGCAAGGGGTCCAAGAACTTGAGGAGGCCCTTGTATCCCTTTTACCAGAGGGCCCCCCTTATTTCCCTGAGGGCATGGTTACGGATCAAAACGACAGGGTCTTTGCCCGCGAAATTATAAGGGAGAAGATCTTTCACTTCTGCCACCAAGAGGTTCCTTATTGTTGTGCAGTGGTGGTAGAAGAACTCCGTTACCAACCGCAGAAAGACCTCATTGTGGTCAAAGCAACCATAAACGTGGAGCGGGAATCCCAAAAAGGGATCCTAATAGGGAAAGGCGGGAGGATGTTGAAGCGGATCGGGAGTTTGGCTCGCAAGGAGCTTGAGGAAATTTGGGGCAAGAAAGTGTACCTAGAACTATGGGTAAGGGTGCAGGAGGATTGGAGGGATAAGGACTTCGTGTTGAGGGATTTGGGGCTTATAGGATGAAGGTAAGGGGGGAATTGTTAAAGGAAGCAAGGCTTAAAAAGGGTTTAAGCGTAGAAGAGGTATCGGAGTCGATAAAGATAAGACCCCAATACCTCCGTGCTATCGAAGAAGGATTCCTACAGGATCTACCCCCTGGGATAATAGGGAAAGGGTTTGTGAAGGCCTATGCTAGGTTTTTGGGCATGGATCCAAAAGAGGTCATCTTGGAGGAAAGCCAGGAGTTACCCCTTCTGTCTTTAGAGGAACAGAGAAGGCCTAGGTCGAAAAGGCCCGGTTTGATGCTTGGCATAGCTTTACTGGTTATAGGCCTGCTTTTGGCCCTGTGGGTAGGGAGGGGCCGTAACCCTTCGAAGAGGCCAACTGCACCCTATCTCCAAAGCCTCAATCAAAGCGCTCCAGAAGGACTTGCTGACATAGATGTTGAGGATAGGACCTCACAGCAAGCCCTTGGGGGAGATGAAAAGCCCCAAGAGACCGAGGGGGTAGTTAAGGTTTACACCCTCGAGCTTAAGGCCAAAGAACTCACTTGGGTCAGGATAAAGCCCAAGGACAAGGGCAATGCCTACGAATTGCTCTTACAGCCAGGTCAAAGCCACCTTGTGGAAAGCCCTGTTGGTTTTGAACTCAAAATTGGAAACGCAGGGGGAATAGAAATTTCATTAAACGGACAACCCCTTCCCCCTTTGGGCAGAAGTGGACAAGTCCGGACCTTGAGCCTCCCTTAGACCGCTATTACGTCCTTTAGGCCCGGGACCTTTTGTAAGAGTATCCTTTTTATGCCTTCCTGAAGGGTCCAGGTAGCCATAGGGCATCCCATACATGCCCCCTTTAGCCTTACTTTTGCCACACCGTCCTGCACGTCTACCAGCTCCACGTCTCCTCCGTCTGCTTGGAGCATGGGCCTTATTTCCTTAATGGCCTCTTCCACCTTTTCCTTCATCTCTTCCTCCTCACTGGTGGATCCTCAGGCTGAGGACCTCTTCCTTATTGTTCAATTCGATCTCTTTGCTGCCACAGACAGCGCAATTGACCATGGCAAAGGCCAGGTCCCCTTCCATGAGCCTTATGTCTTCTAACTGTTGGAGGTACTCGTCTTCGGGTTCTCCTATGACCTCAACGAGTTCCTCCTCTTCGTCCAATTCCACTTCTAGTACCTTTTGGATGGAACACCAGACGTTGAAGCGGCTGGTGTTCCCACATTTCAAACACCGCGCCATCTTTTTCCTCCCCAGCTTCTTTATCACGGAAAGGTCCTTGACTGCAAGTTTTTAGAGTTGATGCCGTTCGAAAAAAGCCATAAATTTAGGCATGTGAAACGGGTCATAGTGATAGGTGGTGGGCTTGCAGGTTGCGAAGCAGCTTGGCAGCTGGCAAAAAGGGGCATAGAGGTGTTGCTTTACGAGATGAAGCCCAAACGCTTTTCACCTGCCCACCGTTCGCCAGCTCTGGCCGAGTTGGTGTGCAGTAACTCCTTGAAGTCAATGGAGCTTACTACTGCCCATGGCCTCCTGAAGGAGGAGATGCGGAGGCTTGACTCCCTTATAATTGAGGAGGCCTTAAAGAGCAGGGTTCCTGCAGGTTCGGCGCTGGCTGTTGACCGTGAAGAGTTCTCAAGAAGGGTTACCGAGAGGCTTGAGTCTTTGAAGGAGGTAAAGATCATAAGGGAAGAGGTGACCTCCATACCTACTGAAGGGATCGTCATCATAGCCACAGGTCCGCTTACCTCCCCGCCCCTAAACGAAGCTATCGTGAAGCTTACCGAACGGGAGGGACTTCGCTTCTATGATGCCACAAGCCCCATCGTTACAGGGGATTCCATAGACTTCACCAAGGCCTTTAAGGCCTCTCGCTACGGCAAAGGTGGTGATGATTACGTCAATTGTCCTATGACTAAGGAGGAGTATTACCGCTTTGTGGACGAACTCCTCAAGGCCGAAAAGGTTCCCTTTAAGGACTTCGAGAAAGTGGTGCCTTATGAGGGCTGTATGCCTATAGAGGACATGGCCCAGCGAGGTCGGGACACCTTGGCCTTTGGGCCTCTTAGACCTACCGGCCTTATAGACCCCCGTACGAAGAAAAGGCCGTATGCAGTAGTTCAGCTTAGGCCTGAAAACAGGGAAGGCACCTTGTACAACATGGTGGGATTCCAGACGAAGTTGAAATATTCGGAACAGGAACGGGTCTTTAGGCTCATTCCCGGCCTGGAAAGAGCGGAGTTTGTGCGTTATGGGAGCATCCACCTCAACACCTTTATAGATGCCCCGAGGTTGCTTGACGAGTTCCTGCGTCTGAAGAAGGACCAGCGGATCTTCTTTGCGGGGCAGATCACGGGCGTAGAAGGCTATGTAGAGTCAGCGGCTACAGGCCTTTTGGCAGGTATTAACGTCTCGAGGATCTTGCGAGGACTTGAACCCCTTGCCCCCCCGCGGACAACGGCCTTGGGCGCCCTTATAAGCCATGTAACCAACATCCATTCACCTGAGTACCAACCCATGGGGGTGAACTTCGGCCTTTTCCCACCCCTTGAGGACCCTCCTAAGAGTAAAGAAGAGAGAAGGGCAAAATTGGTCCAAAGGGCCTTGAAGGATTTGGAGAGTTGGATCAAGTCTCTGGAGGAGTGACGATGTTGGGGATTTCCACTTCGCTTTGGACAAAGGACAAAAAGGACCTTTTGGGTCTCAAGGGATGGTTGGAGGAATTAGGGCTTTCGGCTATAGAGTTGGACTTCAGGGTCACAGCGGAGCAACTGGAAAAGATAAAGCCTTCTTTGGATTCCGAGATAAAGGTCATAAGCGTACACAACTTTTGCCCGGTTCCAGATGGAGTTAGGCCGGAAAAGGCCTCTGGGGACCTGTTCAACCTGGCCTCCTTGGATTGGGAAGAGCGCAGGTTGGCCATCCGTTATACCATAAGGACCATAGAACTTGCCCACGAGCTTGAGGCCGAGGTGGTGGTCCTGCATCTAGGGTTTGTCGTTTTGGAGGGCCTAAAGGCCGGTTTTTACCGTGAGGGTGTCTTAGAAGGGGAGAAGAGGGACGAGTTCTTAAAGGAAAGGGAGAAAAAGGCCCCAAAGCACCTTGACGCCCTCTTTTTAGCCCTCGAACCCATAGCCAAAAGGGCTGAAGCCCTAGGGGTGGTTCTAGGCATAGAGAACCGCAATTTCCCGCACGAGATACCTTCAATGGAGGAAATAGGTTTGGTCCTTGAGGCCTTCGAAGGGGCTCCTTTCGCTTACTGGCATGACGTGGGACATGCCCACGTGCTTGAATGTCTTGGCTTCCTCAAGCAGAAAGAACTCCTTGAACGCTACAAGGACCATCTGATCGGCATACACCTCCACGACGCAAGGGGGCTCAAGGATCACTTACCCTTGGGCAAAGGCGAGGTGGACTTACAGGTCTTAAGGCCCTTTTTAACTCAGACTCAAAAGGTCCTCGAAGTCCATCCCCCTGTGGAGAAAGAAGAACTCAAAGAGGGTTTATCCTACCTTCGGGATACAGGTCTCCTCTGAAGGCGCTACCCTATGGAAGAACTCCTAACTGCCAAAGAGGTAGCTAAACTTTTGAGGGTCAATGAGAAAAAGGTCTACGAACTCATAAGGAAGGAAGGGATCCCTTCTGTAAGGGTATCAGGTAAGTGGCTTTTTCCGAAGAAGGAGCTTATGGGATGGTTGAAAGAGAGGGTAGAACTCGGAAGGGACCTGCTTCTTGTCGGGAGCGATGACCCTTTGATCATGAGGTTCCTCGGGGAATACGCCCGAAAGAAGGACTTTCAATCGGTGATCTTTTACAGTGCCATAGGCAGTGAAGCAGGGCTTAGGTGTCTTCGGGAAGGAAAGGCAGACGGGTGCTGTTGCCATATGCTTGATGTGGAAAGCGGGGAATACAACATCCCTTTCTTGAAACGTAGCTTTCCAGAAGGGGCAGTAGTGGCTATTGTCCTTTGGTACAGGAGGCAAGGGTTGATCCTTAAAAAGGGAAACCCCTTGGGCATAAAGGGCTTAAAAGACGTCCAAACAAAGGGTGCCCGTTTCGTGAACCGCAAACCAGGATCCGGGACGCGGCTTTTGGTGGATTGGGTCTTGAGCCAAGAGGGGATAAGGCCAGAGGAACTGAGGGGATACCATGAGGAGGCTTCTTCCCACCTTGAGGTGGCCTTGCGGATACTCTTAGGAGAAGCCGATGTCGGGATAGGGATTGAATATGTAGCACACCTCTTTGGCCTGGACTTCCTCCCCCTTAGAGAAGAGCGCTTCGACCTTGTGTTATCCGAAAAGGTATGGGGTACAAGGAAGGTGAAGGACTTTTTGGACTTTGTCCTACAGAGTCAGAAGACACTTTCTTTGCCCGGCTACAGTTTCAGGGACTTGGGGAAGGTCATCTTGGTCTAATGGCCTTATAACCAGGGCTTACGCTCCAAGACAGGTCCCCTTTGGGCCATCTCGAGGAGTTCCTTTATGTAATTGGGCAACAAGAAGGAGGCCCTGTGTACTTCGGGGTTGTAGTACTTAAGCCTACCAGGGGGTGTCCACCACCCTTCAGGGAGTTCCTTTTTGAAGAACTCGGGCGAAGGGGAGGCGAAGGCAAGGGCCCAGTCCGAACTTACGTAAAAAGGAGCAGCCACAAGCAAAGGGCTGACACAGGGGAAGACCTTCATGAGGTTATGGAACCCCTTTACGAAGACTTCAGGCATGAAGAAGGGAGAGGCCATTTGCTGGATGATAACACCCCGTGGACCCAGTACCTTTTTACATGCCTGGTAAAACTCCTGGCTTATGAGGGGCTCAGCTACACCATAAGGATCGGTGGAGTCTATGATGATCACGTCATAACTTGACGCAGGGCTTTCCATGACAAAGCGTACTCCATCCCCTATGACCACTTCCACCCTTGGGTCATCCAAGCTCTTGGAGATCTCGGGGAAGTGCTTGCGGCAGACCTCTATCACCATCTCGTCTATTTCCACTAGGGTGACCTTTTGTATACGGGGATACTTGAGGACCTCCCTGACCACCCCTCCGTCGCCTCCACCTATCACTAAAACCCTTGTGGCCTCCCGGTGAGCTGCCAAAGGTATGTGGGATATCATTTCGTGGTAGACGAACTCCGAGTCCTCGGTGAGCATCATGTAATGGTCGATGAAGAGCATCTTGCCGTGTTCTTTGGTGCGTATGACGTCTATCTGTTGGTAAGGCGAACGGATACTGGCCAGGTACTCTTCGTAGATGTAAACGGCCCCATAGCTCGGGTCGTGTTCCTCGTAAAAGACGTTCTCCTTTTCCAAAAGCTTCGGGTCAATCACGTCAAAGGGAAATTACTCTACGTGCTCCATGGCTGTCAAGGCTTGAAAGGGACCCAGGCGTGTGGTTGAATTTGGGCATGTGGAAGGCCTTCCTCCTCGTATTTGCCTCGGTCTTTTTGGCGGAAATAGGCGATAAGACCCAAATAGCCACCTTTACTTATGCCACCCGGAAGGAGTTTCCCCCTTGGGCGGTCTTCGGAGGTGCCTCCTTGGCCCTTTTGGCCTCAACGGCGGTGGCCTTCTTTGTAGGTCACAAGGTAGGCACCATACTTCCGGTAAAGGTAATAAGGGTCACCTCAGGGTTGATCTTCATCCTCATGGGCATTTGGTGTATCCTGAGGAGCTGAATTTGTCCCTTGATTTGCTATTGCTCAAGCTCCTTAACTTGAAATTGGCCCATCCTTTCTTTGATCCCTTGATGAAGGGGATTTCAGAGCTTAAGTATTGGTGGCCTGTATTTACAGGGCTCTCCTTTTTGATTCTTTGGAGAAAAGGGAGAGAAGCCCCTGTTATAATAGGCCTTACGCTCGTATGTTATATGCTAAGCGAGTTTATAAGCTATGACCTCGTTAAGCCCTTTTTCAGAAGGGAGAGGCCATGTCAGGTGCTACCTTGGGTGAGGCTTGTCATGTCGTTTTGCCCTAAATCACCGTCCTTTCCTTCTACCCATGTAGCCAATAGCTTTTCAGTTGCCTTTTTCTTAAGCTTTTACTTTCCAAAGGCGAGGGCGCTGTTTTTGGGTGTAGCAGCCTTGGTGGGTGTCTCCCGCATATACTTAGGGGTCCATTACCCTTCGGATGTCCTTGGAGGCGCCCTTATAGGCATGGGGATTTCATGGACCATCAGGTATTTGTACGAAGGGGTGAAACGGTGGGCGAAAAGGAAGTCCTCAAGGCCTTGCGGGACATAGTAGGAAAAGAGAGGATCTTGATAGAGGAAGTGGACCTTGTGCCCTATTCGAGGGATGCTAACGTTAAGGGTCTTCTTCCCCTTGCAGTGGTCTTCCCGAAGACTACCGAAGAAGTCAAGGAAATAGTCAAGGTCGCCATGAGGGATCGTGTCCCCCTTTTCCCCCGTGGTTCTGGAACTGGGATGACCGGAGGGGCAGTCCCCACGGAAAAGGGGATCGTGGTCTGTACGGTGGAGATGAACCAAATAAAGGAAATCTCATGGGAAGACGGTCTTGCTGTAGTCGAGCCTGGTGTTATAAACGAGAGACTACAGCGTGAGGCTGTGCGTCATGGGCTTTTCTTCCCCCCTGATCCCTCCAGTTACATGTACTCGACAATAGGGGGCAATGTAGCCGAAAACGCAGGAGGTCCAAGGGCGGTCCGCTATGGGGTAACCAGGGACTACGTCCTGGGATTGGAAGTGGTCATCGGCACGGGGGAGGTCCTAAGGACAGGCACAAGGGCTGTAAAGGACGTAGTGGGGTATGACTTGACGGGGCTCCTTGTCGGTTCAGAGGGCACCCTGGGGATCTTTACCGAGATAACCTTAAAGCTCTTGCCGCTTCCAGAGGCATGGGGGACAGTACTTGGTTTTTTCAGTTCCATGGAAGGGGCCTTAAAAGCGGTCCTAGGGCTCTTCGAAAGGCACCTTTTGCCTTCCGCAATTGAGTTCATGGACGGTCCATCCATAAGGTGCGCCAGGGCCTTCCTTGGGGTCGATATGCCGGAGGCTGAAGCCCTTTTGATCGTAGAGCTCGGAGGTGACACCAAAGTCCTCCAAGAGGAGACAAAAAAGGTCCAAGAGGTATTTGAACACAGAGGGGCCATAGACGTCGTCTATGCCAGGGATTTTCAACAAAGTGAGGGGATATGGCGCATAAGGCGGTGTCTTTCACAAGCCAGCTACGCCCTTGGACCTGTCAAGGTAAACGAAGACGTGGTAGTCCCACGTGGTAAATTACCTTTTGCAGTAGAGGAGATCCACAGGATTGCAGAACGTAACAAGGTCCACGTGCTTTGCTTTGGCCACGTGGGAGATGGGAACATCCACGTGAACTTCATGGTGGGGCACTCAGAAGAGGAAAGGGAAAGGGCTGAAAAGGCCGTAGAAGAGCTCTTCGAACTTGTGGTATCCCTCGGAGGTAGCCTTTCAGGGGAACATGGCGTTGGGGTTTCCAAATTGCCTTACATACAAAAACAGCTTTCTCCCACCTCCTTGAGGCTCATGGCAGATATAAAGAAGGCCTTTGACCCTTTGGGGATCTTAAATCCCGGAAAAGGTATACGCTCAATTCTTGAGCACCACTTTTAAGCAGCTGTCTCTTTCGGTCTCGAAGACCCTATAGGCTTCTATAGCTTTATCCAAGGGGAAGGTGTGGGTTATGATCTTAGAAAGGCTTATCCTCCTCGACTCCACTAGTCCCAAAAGGTTACCCATCCATCCTAAGTAGCCTAATCCCATCTTCACGGTGACCCCGTACTGCGAATACTTGTCGATGGGGAATTCCACAGGCTTCCCGAAGACCCCTACTACCGATACCACTCCACCTCTCCTTACTGACCTCAAGGCGTTTTGAAAGGCCGAAGGGGATCCTGTGGCCTCTATCACTGCATCAGCCCCCATACCCTTTGTGCGTTCCCTTATGATCTGTACAGGATCGTGTTTGTTGGCATCCAGAGCCAAGGCCCCGAACTCCTCGGCAAGGCGGAGCCTGAAGGGAACCACGTCCACTGCGATGACCTCTTTTGGACCGAACAAAAAGCAGGATATCACTGCCCCTATTCCTATAGGGCCACAGCCGAAAACCGCCACTACGTCCCCTGGGGTTATCTCGGCCTGTTTGGCCCCATGGAAACCGGTCTGAAGTACATCACCTATAAGGACCGCTTCCTCATCCGGTACGTCCTCGGGGACCTTTACCAAGCAGTTTTCCGCATAAACCAAACGCATGAATTCGGCATGACTCCCGTTCAAACTGTAGCCGTAAACGCCTCCCTTCAGGCAATACTGAGGGGCCCCCTTGCGGCAGTAAAAACAACGTCCACACCAAAAGGCCGGCCCGCCTATGACGCGGTCCCCTACCCTTAAGTCCCTAATGGCCTCGCCCACCTCTACGATCCTCCCCACATACTCATGTCCGAGAATGACCGAAGGATCTACACGGGGTATGACGCGTTCCTTTATGTGGAGATCGCTACCACAAATGGCCGAAGTCGTAACCTTTATAACCACATCGGTGGGATTGACCACCCTTGGTTCAGGTACCTGTCGTAATGCCACTGTGCCTTTTTCTGGAGTGAAAAGGGCGATCACGGCCTTTGCTCCATGGCCATTTTAAAACCTTTGCCTTCACCTTGAAAAGTGTTATCTTCTATGCCAAATGAGGGAGAAAAGCAAGTGGTTGTGTACGGTATTTCTCCTCCTTTGGGTCCTTCCTCTTTCGGCAAAGCCCATAAAGGAAGAGGAGCTTAGGCCTCTGGTTCAAGGCTTCCTGGAAAGGACCTTCCCGGACAAGGGTGCCTCGCTTACATGGAGGGGTTATTACTATGACAAGGACCTTGGCCTTTATGTGGTAGCCCTATCGACTGAGGGACAGAAGCAAGTGCTCCTTTACGTGGATAAGGAGGGACGGTACGTGTTTATAGGGAGGGTCTATAACGCCTCTACTGGAGAAGAGCTTACCCAAAAACACCTCAGGTCTTTTCCCACTGTGTCCGGGCCGAAAGGAGTAGGGGTAGAGGGGCTCAGCATCCAAGGGCCTCCCTTAGGTAAAGGGGAAAGGGCAATTATAATAAGCAGTCCCAATTGCCCCCATTGTAGGAAGGTGGTCCCTAAGGTGATAGAAAAGGCCTCCTCGGGGAAGATTTGCCTCTATTACAAAGGTGTCCCCTTAGGTCAAGAGCACGAAACCGAGGAACTCATCGAATGTCTGAGGCAGACAAGACCCGATCTTTTTTGGGACTTTGTGAAAAAGGCCTATGCAGAAGAAAAGGACAAAGCCCTACTTTGGTTGCATTCTGTGCTGAAGGACGACCCTTTTAGAGGCTGTGACCGTGAGAAGGCCAAAAGTACCCTCCGAGGGAATTGGGAGGAGGCCAGCCGGAAGTTGGGGCTTGAAGGGATACCGGCTCTGGTTTTCAAAGGCAAGGTCTTCGAAGGGGTAGGCCAGATAGAGAAGGCCTTGAAAGGGCTTTAAAGCTCTATCAAATCTACGGGGAATTTACCAAGTCTCCTTATCCCACGGGGTTCAACTACATAGTCTACCTCAACCCCAACGGCCCCTTGGCCTGGGAAGACGAACTTGGGTTCCAAGGCAAAGACCATCCCTTCTTCGAGTTCGAAGTCAAGGTCTGCGATGACAGGCCATTCGTTGATCTCGAGCCCTATACCATGTCCTACGAACTTTACCTGTCCTTCACCGTAGCCCATGAAATGGTCACCTAACCCTCTGGACTCTACGAGTTCAACGGCCTTGCGGTACAGTTCTCTTACCCCCTTACCAGCCATGGCCTCTTTTTCGAAAAGTTCTAGGACCTCAAGGGAAACCTTATAGGCCTCCTTCATCCTTGGAGGGAGACTCCCTATGACAAAGGTGCGGGTTTCATCGGTGCAGTAGCCATTGTGAGCCCCGCCGCAATCGATCACTATGGGTTCTCCGGAAAGGAGGGGTTTATGAGTAGAGCCATACCCTATAGCCGGACAAGATCCCGCACCTTTCAAAGGGCCGTCTACATAAGAAGGAGTGCTTCCATTTGGCCCACTTAGGACAGAGACGTTACACATCTCTTGGTTCAAACCCCTCATCCTGAGCCACCCTTGATGACCTCTTTTCCTTGCTTCAGCTTGGAGCACGGCCTCAAGTTCAATTTCGGTCATGTCCGGTTTGATGGAGGACATTGCTTGGGAAAACATATGTTCGGTGATCTCCATAGCCCTTTTCATCTGTTTCAGTTCAAAGGGGCTTTTTTTGGACCTTAAATAGAGGATGTCCGAAGAAATGTCCAAAAACTTTTTCTCCCCTAAAAGGCCTTTGAGCCTTAAGTAAAGGTCCACGGGGATCACGTCGAATTCTAGCCCGATGGTCCTTGCCGTTTTGAGGACCTGGAGGTCCTTGATGACGCTTAACCCTTTTACCTTCACAGTCCGTAGAGGGCTTTCGAAGCTTGCACGTTCGAAGTCCCTCTGGACAAAAAGGAGAGGTTCGTCTTGTTCAGGGACCACCAAAAACCCCCTCTGTAACGTCCCTGTGAAGTAGAAGAGGTCGACGTTTTGGAAGATGAAAGCGGCTTGGATCCCTTTTCTGGAAAGGGCTTCTTGGAAGAGCATCAAGCGCTTTTTTATTTCTTCGGCGGGTACGAGTTCAAAGGCTTCAAGTAAAGCCCTTTCTTTGGGGTCCATGGTGGAGCATAATGATATACGATAGACGGCTGTGAGGTAAAGGAGTTGCCTTCGCTTACAGATGTCCCAGGGGTAAAGGTGGGTCATTTTACGGATAACAAGGCCTTGACCGGTTGTACGGTGGTCCTTTTCGAAAGAGGCGCAAAGGCAGGCGTTGACGTAGTGGGGACAGCTTCAGGCACCAGGCAGTTGGACTCCCTATCGCCCCTGCACCTTGTAGAAGAGGTCCATGCCATCCTCCTTACGGGGGGGAGTTCCTTTGGGCTTGATGCTGCCACAGGGGTCATGCGCTATCTGGAGGAAAGGGGGATAGGTTTTGATGCCGGTGTTGTCCGCATCCCTATTGTGCCCTCTGCCGTGATATTCGATCTTGGGGTAGGAGACCCAAAGGTGAGGCCTACCGCGGAGATGGGTTACAGGGCCTGTCTTGAGGCCTCCACAGAGGTCCAAGAGGGGAGCGTAGGGGTTGGTACGGGTGCTACCGTGGGAAAACTCCTTGGCATACAAAGGGCCATGAAAGGTGGTGTTGGTACTTGGAGCGTAAGGGGACCTTCTGGGGTCGTGGTGGGTGCTTTGGTAGTGGTCAACGCCTTTGGGGACGTAATGGATTGGAGGACTGGGGAACAGCTGGCAGGGCCCTTAGGGGAAGACGGCAGACCCCAGAGGACCTCCGAGCTCCTGAAAAAGGGGTTTACGAAGGGTAGGTTTGGCCTGTTCGAGAACACAACGCTGGCTGTACTTGCGACAAATGTGTCCCTTACGAAGGTAGAGGCCACAAAAATGGCCCAAATGGCATCCATGGCCCTGGCAAAGGTGATATCGCCTTTCGGTACTCCTTTTGATGGCGATGTGGTCTTTGCTGCTTCCCTTGGGGACCTGGTCTTTGACTTGACCAACTTGGCCACACTAGCAGAGGAGGCCGTCATGGAGGCTACAAGGAGAGCTATCTTGAAGGCCGATGGCTTTGGAAAGGTTAAGGCTTGGAGGGACCTACGGTGAGTCTTGACCGGCATGAAGGAGCCGTATATATTGATCAGCAAATTTTGTCCTCGATAGCTTAAACGCTTATGAAGATACCATTAACTGATATCCCCCCTGAGGGGTTGACCTTGACGTGGGCAGAGGGAACCGAAGGCGAACTAGAGGCGCCCAAGGGGAGCCTTGAGGAGGATATAACTTTCACTTCTGGTCCGAAGGGCACGGTCTTCTTAAAAGTGACGCCTAAGGGGCTTATCGTGAAGGGGGATCTTGAATGTGCCGTTTACCTCCATTGTGCCCGCTGCCTCAAGGGGTTTGAGATGCCTATAAAGGAAAGCTTTGAGTTAGTATACCTTATGCCCAAGGATGCACCCCATGAGGAAGAGGTGCGGCTTTCAAGCGATGAGATGGATGTGGCCTTTTTGGAAGGGGATATCTTTGACCTAGATCAGTTGCTTTCGGAAAGGGTATGGCTTTCCATTCCCATGAAACCCCTTTGTCGGGAGAACTGTAAGGGTTTGTGTCCTATATGTGGGAAAGACCTCAACGAGGGTCAGTGTGAATGCAGGCAGGAGCGTATAGACCCTCGGTTTGAGGCCTTAAAAGCATTAAAGCTAAAGCTCACGAGGTAAAGGCCATGGCGGTTCCAAAGAAGAAGACTTCCCGATCCAGGAGGGATAAGAGACGGACCCATTGGAAAGTATCGCCTCCTAACCTTGTGCTCTGCCCTCAATGCAAGGAGCCTAAACTGCCCCATCATGTATGTCCCAACTGTGGGACCTATAAGGGCAAAAAGGTGCTGGAGGTGGCCGAGCAGTAGTGCAAAGACATGGAAGGTAAGCCTCTGAGGGTGGCCGTAGATGCAATGGGTGGTGATTATGCCCCTCAGGCCATAGTGGAAGGGGCGGTGATGGCAGCCCATAGCTTCAGAGGCGAGATCGTCCTTGTGGGGGAAGAGGGTAGAGTATTGAAGGAGCTTGAGCGGTTCGATTATCCCAAAAGGAAGGTGAAGGTCTTCCATGCCCCTGAAGCCATTGGGATGGAGGAGAGCCCTTCTAAGGTGGTCCGTTCCAAGCCGAACAGTTCCATTCACAAGGCGATAGAGCTTATGGCTGAAGGTCGGGTTGACGCTGTTGTCACGGCAGGTAATTCCGGTGCGGCCCTCGCGGTGGCCATGTTGAAGCTGAAGAAGCTACCCTATGTAGAAAGGCCTGCCCTTGTAAGCCTTCACCCTTCTAAGCGAGGGTATACAGTGGTACTGGATGTAGGCGGGAACGTGGAGTGCAGGCCTTCCATGTTGGTGCAGTTCGCCATAATGGGGGAGATTTACGCAAGGCTTGCCTTAGGAAGGGAAAGGCCCCTTGTAGGGCTTTTGAGCAACGGCACCGAGGAGACCAAGGGCACTGAAGTGACCCGCAAGGCCCATGAGATGCTGAAGAGGTGTGGGATTCACTACGTGGGATATGTGGAGGGCCGGGACATATACTTTGGGGATGTGGACGTAGTGGTCTGCGACGGCTTTGTAGGCAATGCCCTGCTCAAAGCTGCAGAGGGGTTAGGTGATTTTTTGCGTTGGAAGTTAAAAAAAGAAGCAGAAAGGGGGATTTTGGCCAAGCTGGCCTTTTCTTTATCGAAGGGTTTATGGCACAAGGTCTTAAAGGAGGTGGATTACACTTCATATGGCGGTGTACCGCTTTTGGGTGTAAACGGGGTGTGCTTTATATGCCATGGGCACTCCTCTCCTCAGGCCATTGCCCAGGCTATAAGGGCAGCTGCCGATTACGTCCTTAAGGACGTGAACGGGTCCATGGAAAAGGCGCTGGAGGCCAATCAGGAATTGAAGCGTTGGGGGGCAGGGGGGTTTAAGTTTTGGGAACGGCTAAAATAGGGAGGATAGGATGGATTACTTTCTGACCGAAGAACAGAAGATGTTAAAGGAATTGGTGAGGCGGATAGTGGAAGAACACGTGATCCCGGTAAGGGCAGAACTTGATGAAAGAGAGGAGTTCCCTCGCGAGATCTTGAAGGTGTGTGCTGAAAGTGGGCTGTTTGGGGTTTCCATACCCGAGCAATATGGAGGGTCAGGGGGTGGAGTTTTTGAGACGTGTCTTGTCGTAGAGGAACTCTCCCGAGGGTGTGTAGGGGTCTCGGTGAGCTATGCAGCCAGTAACCTCTGTGCCTACCCGATATTGCTTTACGGTACAGAGGAGCAGAAGAACAAGTACCTCCCCGAGCTTGCCTCAGGGAGGAAGTTAGGTGCTTTTGCTGTGACAGAGGCCAATGCAGGAAGCGACGTAGCCTCTATGCAGACCCAAGCCGTTAAGGATGGCAGGGGCTATAGGCTCAACGGCACAAAGCAGTGGATAACCAATGGAGGGGAGGCGGATATCTACGTGGTGTTTGCAGTCACCGATAAGAGACGTGGTCCAAGGGGGATAAGCGGTTTTATCGTCGAGAAGGGGACCCCTGGTTTTTCCTTTGGTAAAAAGGAGAAAAAGATGGGCATAAGGGCTTCAGCTACCCGCGAGTTGATCTTTGAAGACTGTTGGGTCCCTGAGGAGAACCTCCTTGGTGGCAGGGAGGGGATAGGCCTTATGGCTATCCTTAGGACCTTTGACATGACCAGACCTGGTGTGGGGGCACAGGCCGTAGGGCTTGCGCAGGCGGCCTTTGAAGTGGCTTTGCAGTATGCCAAGCAAAGGGTCCAGTTCGGCCAGAAGATCATATCCTTTCAAGCCATACAACACATGTTGGCTGATATGGCCACTAAGATCGAAGCTGCGCGGGCTCTGGTTTACGCAGTGGCTAGGTTCATAGACAGCCATCCGCCTGAGTTTACCAAAGAAGCGGCCATGGCCAAACTCTTCCCTACCGACATATGTATGGAGGTGGTTCAAAACGCTGTGCAGATCTTAGGAGGTTATGGTTATATGAGGGACTTCCCCGTGGAGAAGATGATGAGGGATGCGAAGGTCCTTCAGATCTACGAAGGGACCAATCAGATCCAGAGGAACAACATCGCCCGTGAGTTAGTCAAGGAGACGGCCCGGAGGGGGTTGTAGGGATGGGTAAAGTGGCCTTTGTCTTCCCGGGGCAGGGCGCTCAGTACGTAGGGATGGGCAAGGCCTTGGAAGAGGCCTTCCCCTACACGAGGGCCTTTTTCGATGAGGCCTCTGAAGTGTTGGGGTTTGACTTGAGAAGGCTCTGTTTGGAAGGACCGGAAGAAGAACTACGCCGTACCGAGAATACGCAGCCTGCCATCCTTACTGTATGCGCACAGGCCTTAAAGGTCCTGGAAAGGGAGGTTGGCCTTAAGCCCGACCTTTTAGCCGGCCACAGCCTTGGTGAGTATACCGCCCTTTTTGCCACAGGGGCCCTTTCCTTCAGGGACGTGGTGAGGGTAGTTAGGGAAAGGGGTAAGGCCATGGAAGAGGCCTGCCCCCGTGGGCAAGGGGCTATGGCTGCCATCTTGGGACTTGAAGGACCCAAGGTGGAGGAGCTTTGTAAAAGGGCCCGTAAGGACCAAGAGGTATTAGTTCCTGCCAATTACAACTGTCCGGGTCAAGTGGTGATATCAGGGCACCTGGAGGCGGTAAAACGTGCAGTGGAGCTATCAAAGGAGATGGGGGCAAAGAGGGCCGTCCTTTTGGATGTGAGTGGGCCTTTCCATTCTCCGTTTATGGAGAAGGCGGCCGAAAGGCTGAGGGAGGTACTGGAAGAAATAGAGTGGTCGGCCTTTTCAGTCCCAGTTGTCAGCAATGTGACCGCTGAACCATATGCAAGCCCTGAGGAAGCCAAGAAGCTCCTTGTGCTTCAGGTCAAAAGCCCTGTGAGATGGGAAGAGTCGGTCAGGAGGATGGTTGCCCTTGGGGTGGATACCTTTATAGAATTAGGGCCTAACAAGGTCCTTTCAGGGCTTATAAGGAGGACAGTAGAAGGGGTGGTTACCTTAAACCTGGAAGGACCTCAAGACTTGGATACGCTTAATAAGGCCTTTGGGAAAAACTGAAAAGGAGGAGGGAGATGGCGACTTCTATCGAACAAAGGTTAAAAGAATTGATCGTACAGCAATTAGGTGTGGACGAAAGCGCTGTCGTTCCAGAGGCCAAGTTCATAGACGACCTTGGGGCGGATTCCCTTGACCTGGTGGAGTTGATAATGGCGCTTGAAGACGAGTACGGTATCGAGATACCCGATGAGGATGCGGAGAAGATCGTCACAGTGGGTGATGCTATAAACTACCTCAAGGAAAGGCTTGCGAAAGCATAGGCGAAAGAAGAGGTGAGGGCTTTGAAGCGGAGGGTCGTCGTCACGGGTATAGGGCTTGTCATCCCCCAAGGGGTGGGTAAGGATGAAGTGTGGAAGAAGATCTGCGAAGGGGTGTCTGCCGTTGGCCCAATCACCAAGTTCGACACCACCGATTTCGAGACCAAGATTGCGGCCGAGGTCAAGGACTTCGATCCCACTAAGTTCATAGATCCCAAAGAGGCCCGTAAGATGGACCCCTTCATACACTTTGCGGTGGCTGCTGCTTCCATTGCCATAGAAGATGCCGGTCTGGACTTCAATAGGGAGAACTCCGAAAGGGTAGGGGTGTGTATAGGGGTTGGCCTTGGCGGTTTAGCCACCCTTGAACAATCCTTCCAAGTCTTGAGGGATCGAGGTCCAAGGCGCATAAGTCCGTTTTTCATACCCGCTATAATACCCAATGAGGCCCCGGCTCACATCTCCATCAAGTACAAGATAAAGGGTCCCAATTTGGCAGTGGCTACTGCCTGTGCGAGTGGGGCCCATGCCATAGGGACGGCCTTCAGGGCCATACAATATGAAGACGTGGATGTGGCCATTGCGGGGGGTGTAGAGGCCACTATTACGCCTTTGGCGGTTGCGGGTTTCAATGCCATGAAGGCCCTTTCCACGAGGAACGAAGAACCCGAGAAGGCCTCTCGGCCTTTTGACAGGGACAGGGATGGGTTTGTTATAGGTGAGGGTGGAGCCGTTATGGTTTTGGAGGAGTTGGAGAGGGCCAAGAAGAGGGGGGCCAAAATATACGCTGAACTTGTGGGCTATGGATACAACTCGGATGCTTACCACCTTGCGGCCCCCGATCCAGAGGGCGACGGGGCGGCAAGGTGTATGATGTTGGCCCTGAAGGACGCAAGACTATCCCCCGATGAGGTGGACTACATAAACGCCCATGGCACAGGTACACCCGCAGGCGATATCACCGAGACCTTGGCCATAAAGAAGGTCTTTGGGCCGAGGGCCTATAAGATACCGGTAAGTTCCACCAAATCCATGACAGGCCATTTGCTTGGAGGCGCGGGCAGTACGGAAGCAGTTTTCTGTGTCCTCGCCATCCGGGATGGAGTCGTCCCTCCTACCATCAACTACGAGACCCCCGATCCTCAGTGCGACCTAGACTACGTCCCGAACGTGGCAAGGGACCTTCCCATTAAGGTAGCCCTTTCCAACTCCTTTGGTTTTGGTGGAGCAAATGCCGTTTTGATTTTCAAGAAGTTTGAGGGCTAAAAGGTGAAGATAGCTGTTGCGTCAGACCATGCAGGCTTCAGGCTCAAGGTGGAGCTTGTGGACTTTTTGAGGTCCAAAGGGCATGAGGTTATAGACCTTGGCCCTTATGAGGATACGAAGGTGGATTACCCGGATTATGCCCGGCTTGTGGCTTCCAAGGTGGGCCAGAAGGAGGTGGACAGAGGGGTCCTCATATGTGGTACCGGCCTTGGAATGGCAGTGGTAGCCAACAAGTTCAAGGGCGTAAGGGCAGTAGTGGCCTTAAACGAGTTCATGGCGCGGCAATCAAGGGGGCACTTGGATGCAAACGTGCTGTGCTTAGGGGCGAGGGTTTTGGGAGATGAGCTAGCCAAGGCGATCCTAGAGGTATGGCTTGAGGCAGGTTTCGATGGTGGAAGGCATGCCTTGCGCTTGGAGAAAGTCCAAAAGATAGAGGAAGAGAACCTTCGATGAATTCCTTTTGGAAATCTTTAAGCGAGGTAGACAGAGAGGTGTTTGAGGCCCTACGGGGTGAGCAACGGCGTGAAGAGCATAAGCTCATCCTGATCGCCTCTGAAAACTACGTACCCCGTGCTATCCTCGAAGCCCAGGGGAGCGTTTTCACTAACAAATATGCTGAAGGATACCCTGGCGAGAGGTATTACGGAGGGTGTGAGTGGGCGGATCGGGTGGAAGAGTTGGCAGTGGAAAGGGCCAAACAGCTTTTTGGTGCAGAACATGCAAACGTTCAACCCCTTTCGGGCAGTGTGGCGAACATGGCCGTTTATTTTACCGTCCTTCAGCCCGGCGATACCATCATGACCATGGACCTAGCCCATGGGGGACACCTTACCCACGGGGCGAAGGTGAACTTTTCGGGACGCCTTTACAAGGTAGTCCACTACGGGGTGGATCCTGATACAGAGACCTTGAACTACGACAGTTTAGAGGAACTGGCCTTAAAATGGAGGCCCAAGTTGATAGTGGCTGGCGCTAGCTCCTATTCGAGGACCATAGACTTCAAACGCTTCAGGGAGATAGCAGACCACGTAGGGGCGCTTCTCATGGCCGATATGGCCCATATAGCCGGGCTTGTGGCTGCAGGTGTACATCCGAGTCCTGTCCCCTATTGTCATTTTGTGACCTCTACGACCCATAAGACCCTTAGGGGGCCAAGAGGGGGTTTTGTGCTTTGTAAAAAGGAATTCGCCGAGGAATTGGACCGTACGGTTTTCCCAGGGATCCAAGGGGGGCCTTTTGTACACGTGATTGCTGCCAAGGCCGTTTGTTTTAAAGAGGCTATGACGGAGGAATTCAGGAAGTACCAGGAACAAGTGGTCAAAAACGCCAAAAAGCTGGCCAAGGCCCTTTCCGAGAGGGGGTTTAGGGTGGTTTCCGGAGGTACTGACAACCACATGTTCTTGGTGGACCTTACCAATAAGGGCATAACCGGAAAGGAAGCCGAAGAGGCCCTTGAACGGGCGGGTATAACCGTAAACAAGAACTTGATCCCCTTCGATAAGAGGGGTCCAAGTGTGACAAGCGGTATAAGGATAGGTACTCCTGCTGTTACCACAAGGGGGATGAAGGAAGAGGAAATGGACATCATTGCAGACCTCATAACGAGAGTTATTGATGCTTATCCCTCTGAGCAGGTGGAGAAAGAGGTTGCTAAGAAGGTCTCCGAGCTTTGTGAGGCCTTCCCGGTGTATTCCTCATGGCTTAAGGCAGGGTTTGATGTCCAGGCCGACCTGGGATGAGTATTTCCTTGAAATCGCTAAACTTGTGGCATCCCGATCCACGTGTGTGCGCAGACAAGTGGGTACGGTCTTGGTCAAGGACAACCGCGTCCTAGCCACTGGGTACAACGGTGCCCCTTCTCAGCTCCCCCATTGTTATGATGTAGGCTGTCTTAGGGAGAAAATGGGGGTTCCCCCTGGGGAGAGACACGAGCTTTGTCGTGGCCTCCATGCGGAACAGAATGCTTTGATACAGGCCGCTTACCATGGGGTTTCGGTCAGAGGGGCGGTGCTCTATTCCACTCATTTCCCTTGCGTTATATGTACCAAGATGTTGATCAACGCGGGGATAAAAAAGGTAATCTACCTTGAAGGTTACCCCGATGACCTAAGTGAACAGATGCTAAGGGAGGCCGCTATAGAGGTGGTAAGGGCTAAGCCGTGAAGTGCCCGTTTTGTGGGCAGGATGACGACAGGGTCATAGATTCAAGGGTCGTAAGAGACGGCTATGAGGTCCGAAGGAGGAGGCTTTGCAATCGCTGTGGTCGGCGTTTCACCACTTATGAAAGGGTGGCCCAAGAGCTACCCTATGTGATCAAAAAGGACGGGAGGCGTGAACCCTTCAGCAGGGAGAAGGTCCTAAATGGGTTGAGAAAGGCCTGCGAGAAAAGGCCCATAAGCATCGACGTCCTAGAAAGGATAGTGGACAGGATCGAGGCGTGGATTCAAGAGCAGGGCAAAATGGAGGTTTCCTCTGTGGAGATAGGCGAAAGGGTTATGGAGGAGTTGAAAAGGCTTGACGAGGTGGCATATGTGAGGTTTGCCTCCGTCTACCGGCAGTTCAAGGACATAAGCCAGTTCATGGATGAACTAAAGGAATTGCTGGAGAAGAGGGAAAGTGTTCACAGGGATAGTTGAAGGCATAGGCGAAGTAAAGGGGCTATGGAGGGAAGGGGACGTAATGCGTTTGGCCCTTGAGGTACCCTTTGAGGCGAAAGACGTAAGCTTAGGAGAGAGTTTGGCAGTAGATGGGGTTTGCTTGACGGTTGTAGGCAAAAAGGGGGAGGAAGTTCACGTTGAGGTCTCCCAGGAGACCCTAAGCAGGACCAAGCTCTCCCGTTACAGGCCTGGTACGAAGGTCAACCTCGAAAGGGCTTTAAGGCTAGGCGACCGGATAGGGGGGCACTTCGTGACTGGACACGTGGACGGTGTCGGGGAAGTAGTAGAGGTTGAGAGGTTGGGTAGGTCCTCTCTGATGGCAGTACGAGCCCCAAGGGAGGTGTTGCCCTATCTGGCAGAAAAGGGGTCTGTGGCCCTTGATGGGGTAAGCCTTACGGTAAATCGTATTCGAGGGGACCTCTTTTGGGTTATGCTTGTACCTTTTACCTTGGAAAGGACTACTTTGGGTAAAATGCGTGTAGGTGAAGTTGTGAACCTTGAGGCCGACGTGCTGGCAAAATACGTGGTGCGATACTTAAACTTTAAAGGAGGAAGGGGGATAACGGAGGAATTTTTACGCGAATACGGTTTTCTCTAAGGAGGAAGGAGCCATGGTAGCGACCATTGAGGAGGCCTTAAAGGACCTCCGAGAAGGGAGGATGATCATAATAGTAGACGATGAGGACAGGGAGAACGAAGGTGACCTTTGCATAGCTGCGGAGAAGGTGACCCCTGAGGCCATAAACTTTATGGCCAAATACGGCAGGGGTTTGATCTGCCTCGCCTTGACTGAAGAGCAGGTGGAAAAGCTCAAGCTCCCCATGATGGTTCCCGAGGATCAGAGCAATGCCCTGCATGGGACCGCTTTTACGGTGTCCATTGACGCACGTTATGGGGTTACCACGGGGATTTCGGCCCATGACAGGGCGAAGACCATCCTTACGGCTATTGCAGACGATGCCAAACCCGAGGACCTTGTCAGGCCAGGGCATGTGTTTCCACTTAAGGCGAGGCGTGGCGGTGTCCTGGTGAGGGCTGGCCATACCGAAGCCTCGGTGGATTTGGCCAGGCTTGCTGGACTTAAACCTGCTGCCGTCATATGTGAGGTCATGAGGGACGATGGTTCTATGGCGAGGCTTCCCGACCTGGAGGTCTTTGCAAAGGAACACGGCCTTAAGATCGTCACCATTGCAGATCTCATAAAGTTCAGGATGAGGACAGAGAAGTTGGTCAGAAGGGTAGCTGAGGCTACCCTTCCTACCCTTTACGGTGGAGAGTTCAAGCTCATCCTCTACGAGTCAGAGGTGGATTCCCAGCACCACCTGGCGCTAGTGAAAGGGGAAATAGACCCTGCAGAACCCACCTTGGTAAGGGTCCATTCCCAGTGCTTGACAGGGGACGTATTTGGGTCCCTTAGGTGTGACTGTGGTGAGCAGTTGCACCGTGCCATGCAGATGATAGCTGAGGAGGGAAAAGGGATCTTACTGTATATGAGGCAGGAGGGCCGTGGGATAGGCCTGGCGAATAAGATAAAGGCATACCTGTTACAGGAACACGGTAAGGACACAGTAGAGGCCAACGAGGCCCTGGGGTTCAAACCCGACCTTCGGGATTACGGCATAGGTGCCCAGATCCTCGTTGACCTTGGGGTGAGGAAGATCCGTCTGATGACGAATAACCCGCGTAAGATCGTAGGTCTTGAAGGCTATGGGATAGAAGTGGTAGAAAGGGTACCCATTGAGGTCCCACCGAGGGATCAGAACTTGAGGTATCTCAAGACCAAGAAGGAGAAATTAGGCCATATCTTAAGCCTTAAGTGAGGGGGTAATATGAAGGTCATTGAGGGGAAGTTGCGTGCCGAAGGCCTGAGATTTGCGGTAGTTGTGTCAAGGTTTAACCACTTCATAACTGAGAGGCTTCTTGAGGGGGCCTTGGACTGCTTGAAGAGGCATGGGGCACGTGAAGAGGACATAGAGGTGATAAGGACACCAGGCTGTTTTGAGATACCCGCAGTGGCCAAAAGGCTTGTGGAAAAGGGCGGTTACGATGCCATTATATGCCTTGGTGCGGTAATAAGGGGTGGTACTCCCCATCACCAGTATATAAGTGCAGAGGTCACCAAGGGGATAGCCCAATTATCCCTTGAGAGTGAGATCCCCATAACATATGGGATCATCACGCCTGACACCCTTGAGCAAGCCATAGAGCGGGCAGGTACTAAGGTAGGCAACAAAGGGTGGGATGCAGCCCTTGCTGCCATAGAAATGGCTAACCTCTATAGGGAGATCGCGGGATAAAGTGAAGCGGAGGGAGGCCAGGGAGATCGCCTTGAAGATCCTCTATGAGTTGGACCTCAACCCCGAGGACCCAGATGAGGTCCTGAAGAGGTGGCGTGAGGAGAAGGTACTTTCGGGTGATTCATGGGAGTTTATAAAGAGACTTGTAAAGGGTGTAACCCACAACAAGGATGTCCTTGACGGTTACATCCAACAGGTAGCCCACAGGTGGAAGGTGGAGCGTATGGACAAGGTAGACAGGAATATCCTCAGGATGGGGGTGTACGAGTTACTTTTCTGCGATGATATACCCCTTAAGGTCGCTATTAACGAAGCGGTGGAGTTGGGTAAAAAATTCGGGTCCTCGGACGAATCGAAGGGTTTCATAAACGCCATCTTGGATAAAATAGCCAAAACAACGCTCTTGGGGGAGAGAGATGGTGGAGAAGGTCAAAAGGATATGGATGGACGGAGAATTGATACCGTGGGAAGAAGCTAAGGTCCATGTACTTACCCATACCCTCCATTATGGCCTTGGGGTTTTTGAAGGGATAAGGTGTTATAAATGTGTAGACGGGCGTTCGGGTATCTTTCGGTTGGACGAACACATAGAACGTCTTTTCCAATCGGCTCGCATTGCCCAGATAGAGATTCCTTTCAGCAAAGAGGAGATAAAGCAGGCATGTAAGGAAGTCCTTTTGGCCAATGGCTTGGAGGAGGCCTATATAAGGCCTTTGGTCTTCATCGGCGAAGGCGTCATGGGGGTCCACCCTTACGACAACCCGGTGAGGGTAGCAGTCATCGCATGGCGCTGGGGGGCTTACTTGGGGGAAGAGGCCCTGAAGAGAGGTACAAGGGCCAAGACCTCTTCCTTTGTACGACATCATCCAAACGCCATGATGACCAAGGCCAAGATCTGTGGCAACTACGTCAACAGCGTCCTGGCAAAGCGTGAAGCCGTAAAGCTTGGCTACGACGAGGCCATCTTGCTTGACCCGGATGGCTACGTAGCTGAGGCGTCTGGGGAGAACGTCTTCTTGGTAAAGGACAGGGTCATCAAGACCACCCCTCCTACCACCATCCTTCCGGGTATAACAAGGGATTGTGTAATTAAGATCGCCAGGGACAGGGGCTATGTGGTAATAGAGGAGCGTTTCACCAGAGACGAGCTTTACATAGCTGATGAGGTCTTCCTCACGGGCACTGCGGCTGAGGTCACACCTATAAGGGAGATAGACGATAGACCCATAGGCAACGGCGTACCAGGGGAGGTTACCCGCGAAATCCAAGAGATATATTTTAAAGTAGTAAGGGGGGAGTTACCCCAATACAGGCATTGGATAACATACCTATAGGCTTATCTTATGCTCCGTACCCTTTAAGAGCCTCTGGATATTGGCTTTGTGGCGTACTAGGACGAGGAGGCTTATAAGAAGGGACACCCAAAAGACATATCCTTGTCCTTCCCAAAGATAGGCATAAACGGGCAACAAAATACCTCCAAGCATGGACCCGAGGGACACAATCCTCGTCAAGCTCACTGCGATGACGAAGGCCCCTGTGGCCAAAAGGGCACCAAGGGGCATTAAGACCAAAAAGACCCCAAGGGCAGTGGCTACCCCTTTTCCGCCGCGAAACCGCAGGTAAAGGGGGAAGAGATGCCCTAAGAAACAACAAAGCCCAGCAAGGGCGGCCCATTCCCTTCCAAAGGCCTTGGAGGCAAAGAGCACTGGTAAAGCCCCCTTTGCCCCGTCGGCAAGAAGGGTCAAGACCCCAAGGGACTTTCCCGCTGTACGAGCCACATTGGTGGCCCCGATGTTACCACTGCCTGCTTTCCTCGGGTCAATTCCTTTTAGCTTGGAAAACAAAAGCCCAAAGGGGATCCCCCCCACAAGGTAACACCCTAAAAGGAATAAAACTTCCCCTCTCACCTTCCCTCAAGGGGAAAAGAGATTGGTCGGGATGACTGGATTTGAACCAGCGACCCCCGCGTCCCGAACGCGGTGCTCTACCAGGCTGAGCCACATCCCGACCTTTTGTTAAAATAACGCAAGCGTTAGTCCTTGTCCAGGGTTGGGGGAGGATATTGGAAGTCGGAAACAGGTTTCTGTACCTGCTCTTTCACGAATCCATCCAGGAATTAGAACTGGGCCTTCAAGACAGGCACTTTATAGCCTTGAAAGTAGAGGAAGACTTTGGGATCCCTGTGAGGGTACAGGAGTTGCCCCTGGACCTCAAACCTCACTTTGACCCCAAAAGGGGCCAATTCCACTCCACTTCCATATTGAAAGAACTCCTCAAGAGGTTCCCCTCCGATGGCCTAAAGGCCTTATTGGTAGTAGGAGTCGACCTCTTCATACCCATCTTGACCTTTGTATTTGGGGAAGCACAACTCGGCGGAAAGGTGGGGATTGTGTCCACGGCTCGCTTAAGGCAACAATTTTACCAGCTCCCCGAGGACAAAGGCCTCCTTATAAGAAGGCTCCTCAAAGAGGTAAAACATGAGCTTGGACACACCTTTGGCCTCCTTCACTGTGAAGACCATAGGTGCGTGATGTCGGTAGCCCACAACGTACTAGGTGTAGATTCAAAGGGCCTCGACTTCTGTAAGGCATGCCGTGAGGCCTTGCTTTCCAACAAGAAGTAACCCTGTAGAAAAACACTACATAGCCGTTGTGTTTTTCTACATAAAGTCGTTCCCCTCTTGACGGAGCTCAAGGATTTCCTTGGCCCTGTATTGGCATAGGCCTTGCAAAGTAAGGGGTGGAAAAAAAGAAAGGAGGTGAAGGAGATGGAAGCCATAAAGGTCATAGGGATCGTTGGGATAGGGGTTGTAGTCTTAGGTGTAGTGGGGCTTGTTGTGGTTTATCCCCTTTTGAAGACCTTAGAGGGTTGGTTTGAGGTGGCTAAGGCCTGGGCCTTGAGGCGGGAAGGTCCTGTAGGTGTTGAACTTGGCCTTACCCTTGCTGATGGGGGCGAAAAGGCAGAGGAAAGGAAGTAAAAGGAGGAGGTTATGAAGAGGAGGCTCAGAAAGAGTTGTCCTTTCCTAGGGGAGGAGAAGGTCCTTTATTGTCGGGCCTTCCCCCTCAAGAAGCCCTTGCCCTTCGAAAAGATCTACGGGCCTGAGAACCTCTGTCTCAAGGGGAACTTTGCCCGTTGTCCGATATATCGGGAAAGAGGGGCTGAGAAGAAGGCGCCTAGCAAGATCTGTCCCTTTGTAGAGGTGGAGACCGTTAGCTACTGCAAGCTCTTTCCCGCCAAAAAGGTGCCGCTGTCCGGGGTCTTCGAGTTGGAAAACCCTTGTACCACTGAGAAGCACCAGTTATGTCCCCTCTTTGTGGCGCTCAAGCAAGGGGACCTCCTTCGGGAAAGGGTTGGAGGTACTGAGGGATTTACCTTGGACCCTTCGGTTACGTACTTACCCGAGCACTACTGGATACGGGAAGTAGAAGGCGGGCATGTTTTAGGCCTTGACGACTTCGCTCAGGCGCTCCTGGGGCCCATTGGGGGATTGGTTTTGCCTAAAGAAGGGGATCTTTTGAAAAAAGGCGAGATCCTTTTGACGGTGCAAGGGGCTATGGGAAAGGTGGAGTTGCTTTCGCCCTTGGAGCTTGAGGTGATGGAGATAAACAGGTCTTTGAAGGAAGACCCTTTGCTCTTGAACAGGGACCCCTATGGGAAGGGTTGGATCCTAAAGGCTAGGCTTATGCAGTTGCCCCATGAGGCCTACAAAGGGGAAAGTGCGCACAGCTGGATGAGGAGGGAGCTTGAAAGGATATACCTCTTGGTTGCAGATGGTGAAATCAGGACGATGCTAGACGGAGGGGATGTTACCTTCGGTTGGGCCTTTGAAATGGACGAAAAAAAGAGGGAACAAGCCATGCGTACTTTCCTTTACGTTAAAGCAGAAAGGAGGTGATTGGAATGGAGCTTTTCCAATACCAATGGGTGGACATGTTCGCTACCAAAGGCATCAAGTACCTTTTGGTCCTGGCCTTCTGGCTTAGCATATTCCCCTTCTGGCGGACCTTACTAGGGCCTGTCAGGGTGGGGAGAAGGGCTATTGAGAGGGTGGTCTCGGGCCTTAAAGAGTGGTTCGATTTCCCCCCTTACCTTTATTACCATCAAGGGCACACCTGGGTAAGGGTAGACGAAAAAGGGACGGTTAAGGTGGGCCTTGACGACTTCGCCCAAAAACTCCTGGGACAGCCTGATACCTTGGAACTACCCGAAATAGGCTCCAGGTTGAGGCAAGGGGACATCGCTTGGAGACTCAAAATAGGCGGTAAGGTCATTGAGATGCTGTCACCTGTAAACGGCGTAGTGACGGCTGTAAACGTAAAGGCCCTCGAAGACCCTTCGATCCTCAACAGGGACCCCTATGGAGAAGGATGGCTACTGAAGGTGAGGGCCGAAGGCCTTAAGTTCGACCTCAGGAATCTCTTCAAGGGTGAGGTCCTTAAAGGATGGGTAGAAGCCACCTTGGAAAAACTACGCACGATGATAGGTACAGAACTCGGTCTGATGTACCAAGACGGTGGCTTACCTGTAAGCGGCTTCATAAGGCAAATAGCCCCTAACGATTGGGACAAAATAGTAAGGGAATTCCTTGTGCCAGAGACGTAAGGTAAAAGCAAAGCCGGAGGCCAAAGGGCTTCCGGCTTTGCTTTGAGAAAATTTGTGCAAATTTTCACGTGCATGCTATATTCTTATGGGGAGCCAATTAGAGTTAGAGGAGGCAGTTCATGGACCGTAGGAGTTTTTTGAAGGCCTTTGGGGTTGGCCTTTTAAGTGTGTTTGTGGGTAGGAGTACGCTTTCTGAGGAGGTTTTGGGTCGGGAGTTTGTGGGTATTTTAGTCGATACGACGAGGTGTATAGGTTGTAGGTCTTGTGAGGTGGCCTGTAGTGAGGCCCATGGTTTGCCCCTGCCGGATCCTGAGGATCGAAGTGTTTTCGAGCGCAAGAGGAAGCCTACCGTGGAGCAGCTTACAGTGGTAAACAGGCACATGACCTCCAAGGGGGAAGTCTTCGTTAAGGTCCAGTGCATGCATTGTTGTCAGCCCGCTTGTGTGGCAGCTTGTTTGGTCAAGGCCATGGAGAAAAGGCCATCTGGGCATGTTACCTGGGCCAAGAACTGTATGGGTTGTCGTTTCTGTATGTACAGTTGCCCTTTTGGTGTGCCTAAGTTCGAATATGAAAAGGCCATACCGGAGATCAAGAAATGCGATCTATGTTGGGATAGGTTCAAGGAGGGGAAGATACCTGCGTGTGTAGAGGCCTGTCCCCAGGAAGCCTTGATATTTGGCCCGCGTCGCGATCTGGTCCATGAAGGCAAGGCCCGTATTTACACCCGGCCAGGGCTTTATTATCCGCACCTTTACGGAGAGGACGAGGTAGGCGGTACGTCTTACCTTTACCTTTCCCCGGTCCCTTTTGAAGAGATAGGCATGCCCACAGGGCTCGGCAGCACCCCATATCCTGAATACGCGAAGATCTTCATCGACAGCGACGATTTCGTTTACATCCTCTGGCCCGCCATGATGTGGGCCCTTTATGAGCTTTCCCGAAGGGAGGAGGTGTGAAGATGAGGCCTGAAGGAAAAAAGTTGATGCATTTCCTTTTGGAGGAACTTAAGCCCAAGGGCCCACTTTTTACCAAGTTCAACCTTATCACGGCGCCCATTATCCTAGTAGGATTGGCTTTGATCCTATTTAGGTTCCTCAAGGGGCTTGGCGCTGTAACCAACCTCTCACAGGAATTCCCTTGGGGCCTTTGGATAGCCTTTGACGTGATGACCGGTGTCCCTTGGGCAGGTGGAGCTTATTGTGTGTGTTTTCTTGTTTACATTATGCGGGCTGAGAAGTACAAACCCATCCTAAGGGCGGCGGTCTTAAGCGGTACTCTGGGCTATATGTTCTACGCCGGGGCTTTGCTTTTGGATTTAGGGAGGTGGTGGAACTGTTTTAACCCCTTCATAGGCAACAAATTCGGTTTCCAATCTGCCCTTTGGCTTGTGGCCATCCATTTCCTGCTTTACACCTTGGCTGAGGTGATAGAGTTTTCACCCACTGTGGCCGAGTGGTTGGGTTTGAGAAGGCTTAAGGCTCTTTTACATTCCATAACTTTACCCGTGGTCATATTTGGGGTGACCCTTTCCACCCTTCACCAGGCAGGTCTAGGCGCCCTTACCCTCATGGCCAAGGACAAGATCCACCCTCTTTGGTGGACAGAGTTTGCACCCATATTGTTCTTCCTTCAGAGCCTTTTCGGTGGCCTTTCCATGTTGATCTTGGAGGGTTCCATAAGCCACCGGGTCTTCGCTTACAGGATACCTGAGGAGGTCCATAGGACCCATCCAGAAGTCCTCCTTGGGCTTGCCAAGGGTTGTGCAGGGGTGCTCTTTGTCTATCTCTTCTTGAAGGTCCTACTGTTTGTGCACGTCTATGGGTGGCTGTACTTAGGTTCGGGTATGGGGGCTTGGTATTTAGTGGAGCTCCTTGGCTTTGGTTTTTTACCCTTTGTGCTCTTTTGGTCAGGGGTGAGGAAACTGGACTTAAAGAAGATAAAGGTGGCTGCCCCCTTAGCGATGGCGGGGGTCGCCCTGAACAGGTTCAACTACGTCTTCATCGCCTATAACTGGTACCTGCCTTGGGGCGAGCGGTATTATCCTACCTGGATGGAAATATGGATCACGGTTACGGTGGTGCTCCTTGAGGTTTGGGTCCTCAGGTGGGTGGTAAACAGGATGCCGGTTTACGCCCTTGAGGAGGAAGAAGAGGCTCCCTTTGCAAGGTTTGCTACGAGGAGGACGGCATGAGGTCCAAAAAGAACAGGAAAAGCGCCTTTAAGGTGTTTTCCTTGATGGGCTTTATCGCAGCGGTTTGTTATGGGGCCTATGGGCTTGATTACCTCAAGCTTGACTCTTTAAGGAACCTTTACGAAGCTGTAGAATTTTCCCATGGGGCCCATGTAGAGTACGTAGGAGGAGACTGTAAAACGTGTCACCACTATGCTGAAGAGCCTTTGCCCTGTAAGGAATGCCATGAACCCTTTACAGTTTACCGATACAAGGGGGCCGAAAGGAAAACTTCCCTTGGGTTGAAGGGTGCCTATCACGGACAATGTCTCAAATGCCATAAGGAGGCAGGAGGCCCTACGGGGTGTGAGGATTGCCACCCGAGGGCTTCGAAAAAGTCGTAGGGGATGAGCGTTTTTTTCCGTAGCCTCAGTTTCAAATTGATCTTGTGGGTCAGCGTCATCACCGCCCTGGCCATCGGGGGGCTCACTTACGTGAACCTCCAGACAAAGAAGAAATACTTGATGGAAGAAGTGGTGGCACGGACTGCACAGTTGAGCGACGTGATAAAGAGGAGCCTTTGGTATGACATGCTTCACAACTATCGCGATGCCCTTTACCACTCCATAAGGATAATAGGGGAGCAGGAGGGGATCGTCAGGGTTAGGATCTTCAACAAGGAAGGGACCATAACCTTTTCTTCGGATTCT
Organism: uncultured Thermodesulfobacteriota bacterium; assembly: GCA_964611295.1. Lineage (GTDB taxonomy): Bacteria > Desulfobacterota > B13-G15 > B13-G15 > B13-G15 > B73-G16. The sequence goes on from CAZSWV010000004.1 coordinate 69,166, forward strand.
ATGGAGATAGGGCAAAAGGTGGATATGAAGGCAGAGGCCTGTTACGTATGTCATGCTAAGGACCAGCCTTTGGAGCGGCTCGATATACCGGAACGTTCGAGGATATTCGAGACCCCATCAGGACGCGTCTTTGGGATGATAACCCCCATTTACAACGAGCCCGAGTGCTATAAAGCCCCTTGTCATGCCCATCCGCCTGAGAAGACCGTCCTTGGGGTCTTGGACGTGGTCCTTTCCCTTCAGAAGACCGATGAGCGGATCCAACGGCTCTTCAAGCGCACCATCCCTTGGGCTGCCGTTACTGTGGGGATACTGTCCCTCATAATCGGTCTGTTCTTGAAGGTAAGGGTGTACAACCCAACCAAAGCCCTGCTTGAGGCCACAAAGAGGATTGGGGGCGGTGACTTCAGTTACAGGATATGCTTGAGATCTGATGACGAACTCGGCGAGCTGGCCAAGGCCTTCAACCGTATGGTGGAGCAATTGGAGAGGGCCAATGCGGAGATCCGGGAGCTTGTGGACAACTTGGAACAGAAGGTCAAAGAAAGGACCGAGGAACTGGAATACATCCACCAACAGCTCCTTCAAACGGAAAAGCTTGCTGCTTTAGGAAAGCTCGCGGCAAGTGTGGCCCATGAGATCAATAACCCCTTGACGGGTGTCCTTACGTACATAAAGCTCATGCAGAAAAAACTACAAAGCATTGAGGACAACAAAAACATGGAAAAATTCCAGTCCTATTTGGCGGTGATGGAGAGGGAGACCGAAAGGTGTGCGACAATAGTCAAGAACCTCCTGGACTTTGCACGTAAGCGCGAACCTTCCTTCAAGGAAGGAGTTGACGTAAACGCCGTCCTGGAAGACGCCATATCCCTTGTAGCAAATAAGCTCACCTTACAGAACGTGACCCTGGAAAGGGATTTTTCGCACTTGCCGCCTATAACCGCTGACCCAGGGCAGTTGAGACAGGCCTTTTTGAACCTGCTGTTGAACGCTATAGAGGCTATCCAGGATTCCTCAGGGGTTGTCAAGGTGAAGACCTCTTTTTCGGAAAAGGACAATTGCGTCGTAGTGGAGATATCAGATACAGGCATTGGGATAAAGGAGGAAGACCTCCAAAGGATATTCGATCCCTTCTTTACCACAAAGGAGAAGGGGACAGGGCTTGGTCTTTCTGTGGTCTATGGTATAGTTAATTCCCATCGGGGACAGATAAACGTAAAAAGCAAGGTGGGTGTGGGTACTACCTTCACCGTTAAGCTTCCCGTTAAGATAAACTTAGAAAGGTGAAGGCCGATGAAGAAGGACATCAGGATCCTTGTCGTAGACGACGAGGAAATAGTGCGTGAGTCCCTTGTGGAATGGTTGAAGGAGGATGGCTATTACGCGGAGGCTGCTGCCGATGGTTTTGAGGCTTTGGAGAAGCTAAAGGAAAAGAGCTGGGACATCGCCCTTGTGGACCTAAAGATGCCTAAGATGGATGGTATAGAGCTTTTGGAGAAGATAAAGGAACAGAGCCCTGACACCCAGGTGATCATCTTCACAGCGTATGCTACGGTTCATACGGCAGTTCAAGCGATAAAGAAGGGGGCTTACGATTATTTGGTCAAACCCCTTGATCCGGAGGAGGTCTCGCTTCTGATAGAGAGGCTTATAAGGAGCCAGGAACTCGTAAGAGAGGTTTCCTACCTCAGGAAGGAGTTGAGCAAACAATACAAGTTCCATGACCTTATCTCCAAAAGCCCCAAGATGCAGCAGATCTTCGAGTTAGCAAAGGTCGTGGCGAAGAGCAATTCCAACGTGCTCATCTTGGGCGAAAGCGGAACGGGAAAAGAGCTTTTGGCAAGGGCCATCCACAACGAGAGCCCCCGGGCCAACGGACCCTTTGTGGCTGTTTCCTGTGTGGCCATCCCAGACACGTTGCTTGAAAGCGAACTGTTCGGACACGAAAAGGGTGCCTTCACAGATGCCATAGCCCAGAAGAAGGGTAAGTTCGAACTGGCCCATGGAGGGACCTTGTTCCTTGACGAGATAGGGGACATAAGCCCCAAGATGCAGCTTGCCCTGCTAAGGGTTTTGGAGGAGAGGGAGTTCACCAGGGTGGGGGGGACCAAGCCCATAAAGGTAGACGTGAGGATCATAGCGGCTACCAACAGAAACCTCCAAAAGGCTGTGGAAGAAGGGCGCTTCAGGGACGACCTCTATTACCGGCTGAACGTGATAACCATCCAGATCCCCCCCTTAAGGGAGAGAAAAGAGGATATACCGCTTTTAGTGGAGCACTTTGTCGAGAAATTCAACATCCAGATGGGGAAAAGGGTAAAAGGCGTATCACAGGAGGCCATGAGGCTATTGATGGAGTATGACTGGCCTGGGAACGTGAGGGAGTTGGAAAACGTCATAGAAAGGGCCATGGTGATAGCCAAAGGCGAGTGGATCACCCCGGATGACTTATTTTTACCCACTTCCAGTAAGGCAGAAGAAAACCCCATGAGCCTTGAAGCAGTGGAAAAGGCCCATATTTTAAAGGTCCTAAATGACACAGGGTGGAACATACAGCGTTCAGCTCAAATCCTGGGGATAGACCGTACTACCCTTTACCACAAGATAAAGCGTTACGGCCTTAAAAGGCCGGACTAATCTTCGTATCCGAGTATCATGGCCTTGAAATGGGCCCAGAAGGTGTGGCCCAAGGTAGCCAGGTATATGTGGGCTATTACAAAGGCCGTAAAGGTATAGGCCAAAAGGAGGTGTAAGCCGTCGATGACCTTTATGCCTCCCAGGGCCTCTATGGCCGGGGCAAAGGCCTGGGGATCCCAGAGGAAAAGACCCGTCAAGATCTGAAGGGGCAAAAGGATGTACATGATGGCAAAATACGTGATCTTTTGCAGGCTATTGAACTTATCGTCGGGTTTGGGGACAAAGGGATGTGGATCGCCGAAGAAATACCTCACGAAATAGTAATTGGCGTAAATAGGGATCTTCTGAAAATCAGCCTTAGAAGGTACATATACCTTGATGAACTTCCCGCTTAGGAGATAATAGCTCCAAAGGACTAAAAAGGAGAAAAGCACGAGAAAACCGCACAAGTTGTGTATCCTTACGGCAAGGGCAAAGGGGAAGATGTCCAAATGGGTGAAACGTATGTTGAAGCCCGTCAAAGCCAATAGCGCTATTGAAATTGCATGGACCCAATGGGAGATCCTCACCGGAAGGGGATGTAAAATCTCCTTTTGGCTCATAAGGTATCCTCCCTATGGGATTCTGTAAAGTGTCTCCTCCACCTGATGGTGAAAAGGCGTAAAAGGCCATGGAGCCCTACAAAAAGCAAGGCACCTATTAGAAACAGGTAGCCTAAAAGGTCAATCCACTTCCAACCGATCTGCCTTACCAAAAGCTCGAACCTGTTGGTCTCCTTTTCCCTAAAAAGGGCGCTGAGGTCCTCAAAGGAAAGGTGGTCGGTACCAAAGGGGTAAAAGTCAGATACGGAAGAAAGCACCTTTGGCTCAAGGGGCATGGTCTCCCCCGAGGGCGTAGATAAAAAAACGGTCTGTAAGGCCTTGGCTTTTCTGCTGTGACAATCTAGGCAATTTGTTCCCTCGGGCCTTGCGATCAAGTGGGTGGGTTCCAGGACCACAAGCTCCGATTTGAGGACAGGGGCATAATCCTTCCTTTTGAGTTTCGCCAAAAGGGATCTCAATTCTCCGAAGTCTATGATCCCGTTGCCATCTTCATCCCCTTTAACCGGCTCCATCTCCCCTTGGCCTTTCCCTTTAAGCACCAAGTGCACGACGATTCCGTTTTTTGCCTGAGAAGAATGACATGTGGTACAGCCGAGTTTTTCTTTGAACGCCCCTTTGTGTCTCTTATGGACCTCTATCTCCTTTATGTCCTTCCACATATGACATTTGAGACACGGCTCGTTCTTCTCGGAAACCCGAATCAAGGTAAAGCTTTGCGCATAATGGGGGTTATGACAGTCATAACATTCAGCCGGATGGCCGCTTACTTGGTAGGCTTCGGATACCTCTGTATGACATGTACTACAATCCACCTTTTGGAGCCTCTGGGGATGGGGAAGCTCAGAGATATCGGCATGGCAATCCGTGCACTCCAGAGAACTGTGTACAGAGCGGCCAAATCGTCCTTCGTCTACATAGAGGGAGACCTTTTTGGTTGGTCTTTCTTCCTTTTTGCCTTCCGAGGGTATGACGAGGGAGAGCCTTTCTTCTTCTGACATCTTGAGGATGTCAGAAGTCCCATGACATTGAAGGCACTCCGACTTTTGCTGAGGGAAACCAAGGCTTAAAGGCAAGGCTAAAATCCACCCAAAGGCCAAAAAGGGAGCGAGCTTTTTCATATCCCTGCTCCTTGAGGTAGATCGATGACTTTTGAAACATAAAGGGACTTCTTTGTCAAGCTTTGGAAAACTAGGAGGTACCGCAGTGGTCTTTTACATCAGCCATAGTCACATTCAACCCACCGAGCAGGAAAAGGATACCCCCCAACAAGAAGGCCGTTCGATAGCTGTTCCACAGGTCAAAGGCCCAACCTGCTAAAAAGGGGCCTAGGGCACCCCCTACCGCCCAAGACGCAGAAGACATCCCTATAATGGTGCCGGCTATTGCCGTTCCAAACAACCTGGGTACAAGGGCCGTACGCAGGGGAATAGCGGCGCTGAAGCAGAGTCCGAATAAACCCATTAAGGGGAATAAGGCCCCTCGGGGGATGCCCATCCCAAGGACGAGTAAGATGACCGCCTGGCCAAAAAACAAAAAGGCCAAGGACTTCTTGAAGCCCCATTTGCGCGCCATAAATCCAGCCGATAGGTTTCCTACTATTCCTCCTATTCCCATAACGGTCAAAAGGAAGGCTGCGGTTTGTGGTTCGATGCCTATATCGGTAGCAAAGGCGACGATATGGGCGGTGAGGAAGTAAGAGCCTGCACTTAAGACGAAACCGATGAACATAAGGGTCCAGAAGACCCCTCTCGAGACTGCCTCCTTAAAACTCGACCCTGTGAGCACCCCTTTTCCCTTGTCTTTATGAGGCTCGCTTGAATGAGGGGATGTTTTCAGCAACCAAAGGGAAGGAAGACCCACCAAAAGTACCAAAAGGGAAAGGAACCTGAAGGCTACGCCCCAGCCTTGACGCCCTATTAGGTGGGCCACTATAGGAGAAAGGCACATCTGTCCAACCGTTATGCCACAAAGGGCTATTCCCAGGGCCAGGGCCCTTTCCCGTGGGAAGGTCAAAGAGATCAAAGTGTTAACAGGTGTATAGCAACAACCAGTAGCTATGCCCATGCCGACCCCAAGCAACATAAATAGCTCTTCCTCACTTCCAAGGGATCCAAGGCGCCAAAGGGAAAGGGCAGCAACGGCCACACCGACCGCTAAAGAGACCATATAGCCACCTTTGTCCGTAAGCCTCCCGCTTAAGACGGACACAAGACCTGAAAGGGCGACTGAGACTGAAAGGGCCCCTGATATAAGGGCCCTCTTCCAACCGAAGGCCATAGCCAGAGGTTTAAGGAAGACGCCAAAGGAAAGGGTCGAACCGTAAATGACAAAGAGCAACAAGAAAGACCCTATTAAGACCTTAGAGCCTTCGCGCATATTTTGACCTATACATAGGCGGATGCCTCAGGTCAAGCGAAGGCATCCGCCTATGACCCTGTCATCTTCCTAGGATTTGACGGGCTTCTTTTTCCAACTCAAGCCTTTTTTCGAAGAGCTTCTCCTTTATCGCAAAAAGTTCCCTTTTTATCCTCTCGGCTTCTTCATGTCTCTCACTAAGAAGTGCCCTTTGGAGTTCAATCCTTTTGCGCAGGAGCTCTTCCCTGAGAGGTGCAGTTTCTTTGACGAACTTTTCCTTCAGTTCGAGGAACTTTTGGGCTCTTTCACGCTCAAGGGGCAGATGATAGCAGAACCTTCCGTAAAGGCCCTGCCCCCACCATCCCTTAAAGCCCAAAAGGGGACCATGATGGGTCCGTGGTCCCCACCTATCTTGGGGAGGGCAGGCAAAGACACTACTTGCAGCCAAGGCGAGGGCCACGAGTAAAACCCCTAATGCTGCTTTTTTCATCGTTTCACCTCCTTTGGAATTTATCCTTCCCTTTTGACGGCCCAAGTGCACCTTTGGTTTAAGTTGACTTAACTCCCTTTTGTGTGGTAATAGAAACGCACCATGCGAGGACATAAAAAAGGCTTCCTCGCAAAGGTCTTTTTTCCTTTCCTTTTCTTCTCCCTTACAGGTTGCGTTCACAAATACGTAGCCGAAAGGGTCGAGTTAAAGGGGCCTTTAGGGAATGGGACAACTGAAGTTGACGCTTCCCCTTCAAAGGAAGTAGCTCCCGGACAAGTCCTCGTTACCGAAGAGCTGGCCCCTATGGAAATGGAGGCTCCTAGTTTCGACATCCCCATTGTGGTGAACGACCGAGTGGAGTACTTCATAAGGTTCTTTCAGACCGTGGCGAGGGATCGGTTTGTGAACTGGCTTAAGCGTTCTGGCAGATACGTGCCCATAATGAGGCAGATCTTAAGGGAGCACGGTTTACCTGAGGACCTTGTGTATTTGGCCATGATAGAGAGTGGGTTTAATCCCACAGCCCGCTCCTACAGGCAGGCGGTGGGTCCTTGGCAATTCATATATGGTACGGGCAGGAAATACGGTCTGAGAATAGACGAATGGGTGGACGAGAGGAGGGATCCTATAAAGTCCACAATTGCTGCTGCAAGGTACCTTAAGGACCTCTATGACCAATTCCGATGCTGGCATTTGGCTGCGGCTGGTTACAATGCAGGCGAAGGAGCCATAAGTAGGGCCATTTCCCAGTACCAGACCGAAGACTATTGGGAGCTTATAAAGTACCCTGGCTTAAAGGATGAAACCAGGGATTACGTCCCCAAGATGATAGCAGCGGCCCTTATTGCTAAAAACCCGGAGCGTTACGGTTTTAATGGTATCGAGTACGATCCTCCTCTCAGGTGGAAGGAGGTCATTGCCCCTCCTTCTACCCCCCTTGAGACCATTGCGCTTTGTGCGGGTATATCCCTTGCTATTATAAAGGACTTAAATCCACACCTACTAAGTTCCTCCACGCCTCCAGATGGGCCCTATCCCGTTAGGTTACCTGAGGATGCGCGATTGCCCCTTGAGACGTGTCTCTTGAGCGCAAGACCCCAAAGGAAACAGGAAGGGGTTTTCTTTCTAACTCACCGTGTGAAGAAAGGAGAGACCCTTTACAGCCTAGCTAAAAGGTACGGGGTGAGCGTAGAAGAGCTGAAGAAATCAAACGGCATAAGCGATGTCAGGGGATTGAAGATAGGGCAAGAAGTCCGTATACCAAGAAGGCCTTCCGAGTTTGTGCAACTACAAAGGCCAAAGACGTGTAAAAAGGTCTTTCACGTTGTTAAACATGGTGAGACCCTCTGGAGGATAGCCAAGACTTATGGAGTTTCGGTAGAGGAATTAAAGCGTTGGAACAACTTGAAGCAGGACGCCATCCGTCCTAACGAGAAACTCTTGGTGCTTTTGGACTAGATCTCGACCTTTAGCATCAATTCCTTTAGTTGTTTGGGTTCCACCTGAGCAGGGGCACCGGTGAGGGGACATTGGCCCTTTTGGGTTTTCGGGAAGGGGATGACCTCGCGGATGGTCTCCTCACCTGAAATAATCATCATCAGTCTGTCAAAACCAAGGGCTATTCCTCCGTGGGGAGGAGCGCCGTATTTTAAGGCCTCCAAGAGAAATCCAAACCTGTTGTAGGCCTCTTCTTGAGAGAAACCGAGCAATTCGAAGAGTTTCTCTTGGACTTTTAGGCGGTGGTTTCTGATGCTACCGCCGCCGATCTCATGGCCGTTAAGCACTATGTCGTATGCGCGGGCCTTCACCGAAAGGGGGTCGGTATCCAACTTCTGGAGGTCTTCTTCCCTGGGCGAGGTAAAGGGATGGTGGACAGCCACAAAGCGTCTTTCGTCCTTGTCGTATTCCAAAAGGGGAAAGTCGACCACCCAGACGAATCTGAGCTGGTCTCCTTTTACCAACCCCAATTTCTTGGCGAGTCTAAGTCGCAGCTCCCCAAGGACTTCGCGGGCCTTTTCCCTCTGGTCGGAGACAAAGAGCAAGAGGTCACCTACTTGGGCGTTTGTCTTCTCCTGGAGTTTTCCTTTAAGGCCTTCTGTCAAGAACTTAGAGATAGGCCCGTGCCATCCGTCTTCGCTAAGACGTACCCATGCAAGGCCTTTTGCCCCAAGGTCCAGCGCTTCCTTTGTAAGTTCTTCAAGCTCCTTTCGCGAGAGAGTTCCCCCGCCTTTTACGTTTATAGACTTCACCACCCCTCCCCGTTCAAGTTCCTCAGAGAAGACCCGAAACGGGCATCCTATAAATAGTTCGCTAAGGTCAACCAATTCCATGCCGAACCTCATGTCAGGCTTGTCAGTGCCAAACCGTTCAAGTGCCTCTTCGTAAGGGAGCCTGGGAAAGGGAGTAGGGATCTCTACGGATAGAAGCTCTTTGAAGAGCTTCCAGAGAAGCCCCTCCACTACCTCCTGTACTTCCTGCTCTGAAACGAAGGACATCTCCAGGTCTACTTGTGTGAACTCAGGCTGCCTGTCAGCCCTCAGGTCCTCATCGCGGAAACACCTGACCACCTGGAAGTAGCGATCTATACCCGCTATCATGAGGATCTGTTTGAAAAGTTGAGGTGACTGGGGGAGGGCGTAAAAGGTACCTGGGTTAAGCCTTGAAGGCACCAGGAAGTCCCTTGCACCTTCTGGAGTCGAGCGGGTCAAGAAGGGCGTTTCCACTTCTAGGAAACCCAGGGCAGTGAGGTAATTTCTCACTAGTTGAAGGGCTTGGTGTCTGAGTTTTATCTTCTTGACCATAGAAGGCCGCCGTAAGTCCAGATACCGGTATTTGAGCCTGGTATATTCGTTCACCTCGATATGGTCCTCAATGGGGAAGACAGGGGGGAGCGATTCGTTTAAAACCACGAGTTCCAAGGCCAATACCTCTATTTCCCCCGTGGGGATCCTTGGGTTTTCGGTACCAGGTGGGCGCTTCTGCACGAGCCCCCTTACGGCTATTACGTATTCGTCTCCCAATTCCCCTGCAAGCCCATGGGCTTCCTTCGAAACCTGGGGTGAGAAGACCACCTGTACCACCCCTTCCCTGTCCCTCAAGTCGACAAACCTCACCCCTCCGTGGTCCCTGATGCTTGAAACCCAGCCCATGAGGACCACTTCCTTGCCGATGTCCTCTACCCTGATCTGCCCACAATAACAGCTTCTCTTCCACATCTTCATCCTCAGACTATATTAGCTCTATTACCTCCCATCCCTCTTCTTTGAGCCTTTTCGCTATAAAGCGCCGATGGCACCGCCAGGGGTACCGTTCTGCGCAGAAAAAGGCCGTAGGTGCCGAAGAAGCCAGGCCCATAAGCAACTTCAGCCCTTCCTCGAAGGAATTTTGCTTCATCCATGCCTCATAGCCCCCTTTTCGGTATCCCCCTAGTTGCTCTCCGAGCCATATGTACTCAATCCCCTGTTCCCGTAAGGACCTTTCGAGTTCGTCCTTACAGAAGTGGGGGAACCGGCTCTTCGGAAAACGTCGGACATCCACTGCCCTCCTTACTCCGTGGGAAAGGAGTAACCTCAAGAACTCTTCCAGTCCTCGGCTTCCAGTTCCCACGCTGTAAACCTTACGCCCCGACAAGGCCCTTTTCCCGCTCTACCCACTCCTTGGCCCTAAGGGCCGCTTCCTCTAGCTCTACGAGGAAGGTCTCCCTGGTCTTCCTTATGCGGAACTCAGCCCTGCCCTCCTTTAGGGTCCTTTCGCTTAGGGTAATGCGTAAAGGGATGCCCAAAAGGTCGGCATCCTTGAATTTGACCCCGGGCCTTTCATCCCGGTCATCGTAAAGTACCTCAACCCCGAGGGAGCGGAGTTCTTCGTAAAGCCTCTCAGACGCCTTGTAGGTCTCCGGGTGTGACAGGTTCACAGGGAGCAAATACACTTCAAAGGGGGCCATAGCTATGGGGAAGACGATCCCATCTTGGTCGTGTCCTTGTTCTATGGCAGCAGCTACAGTCCTCCCCACCCCAATCCCGTAGCAACCCATGACCACCGGTTTTTCCTTCCCGTCCTTGTCCAGAAACACAGCGCCCATGGGCTCACTGTATTTGGTCCCAAGCTTAAATATATGCCCTACTTCGATACCCCTGGAAAGCACAAGCACCCCCTCCTCGCACCTAGGACAGGGGTCTCCTGAGGATACCTTCCTGATGTCGAAAAACCCCAGGACCTCGAAGTCCCTTCCCACTTGTACCCCCACCAAATGGGCATCCTCCCTGTTAGCCCCAACGACCATGTCGGTTGTCCCTATGAGGTCCCAGTCAGCAACCACGGGTATCCTTAGCCCAATAGGCCCGGAGAAACCCAGGGGACCGCCTGTGACCTCAAGGATGGTCTTTTCGTCGGCCATCTGGAGGTATTTTAGGCCGAGGGCCTTTTTCAACTTCACTTCGCTCAGCTCGTGGTCGCCCCTTATAAGAGCGGCTATGGGACCTCGTTCTGTCTCGAAGATGAGGGTCTTTATGATCCTCGAAGGTTCTACACCTAAAAAGGCAGACACCTCCTCTACCGTCCTCATGCCAGGGGTCAATACCAACTCAGGGCTCTTTGGGGAGGGTCTTTCCGAAAAGACATGGGGCCTCCTCCTTTCTGCCAACTCGAGGTTTGCAGCATATCCACAGGCCTCACAGCTAGCCAAGACGTCCTCCCCTGTTTGTGCAAGCACCATGAATTCGTGTGAGGAAGTACCCCCAATCAGGCCAGTGTCGGCTTCCACTACCTTGAACCGCAACCCAAGCCTCTGGAAGATCCTTTCATAAGCTTCGTACATATTCCTGTAGCTCTTGTCAGCCCCTTCATCGTCCTGGTCGAAACTGTAAGCATCCTTCATGATGAACTCCCTTGCCCTCATCAGGCCAAAACGTGGTCGGATTTCATCTCTGAACTTCACTTGTATTTGGTAAAGGCAAAGGGGGAGGTCCCTATAGGAACGTATCTCCCTACGGACCAGGTCTGTTATTGCCTCCTCATGGGTTGGGCCAAGGCAATAATCACGTCCTCCTCGGTCTTTGAACCTGAGGAGCTCTTTGCCGTATTGGTCCCACCTGCCGCTTTCTTTCCAAAGTTCGGCTGGCAACACTACAGGCAAAAGGACCTCAAGGGCCCCTATCCTGTCCATTTCTTCCCTTATTACGTTTTCCACCTTCCTCATAGCACGTAGCCCTAAGGGCAAAAGGTCATAGATCCCAGAGGCCACCTTGCGGATCATACCGGCCCGTAGCATAAGTTTGTGGCTTATGACTTCGGCCTCAGCTGGGTCTTCCTTTAAGGTAGGCAAGAAATAACGCGAATACCTCATCCTTTACCCCCTTGACTTAGTTCAAGATAGTAAGGATGGGAGCAAAGGCTGTCAAGGCAGGGTTGACTTTGGGGGTCGACATAAAATAGATTTCCGTTAAAAGGTCCTCTCTCAAAAGGGAGGATCTTTTGGTTTAAAAGGAGGTAGTGTTTATGAAGCGCGTGGAAAGGGACAAGGTAAGGACGGTAGGCCTCTTTGGGCATTCGAGCGAGGGGAAGACCTCTCTTGCGGAAGCCATGTTATTCCGTGCAGGCGTTACCCCAAAGCCGGGTAGTGTGGACGAGGGAAGTTCCCTTTTGGACTTTGAGCCCGAGGAGGTGAACCGGAAGATCTCCATAAGTGCAGCGGTGGCCAACTACGAATGGGATAAACATTGGGTGACGTTACTGGACACCCCAGGGGATGTCCATTTCTCTTACGAGGCTAAAAGTGCCATGGCTGTAGTAGAGGGGGCGGTCTTTGTCCTTGGGGCGAACTCCGGGGTGAAGGTCCAAACTGAGAACATGTGGAGGGAATCCGAAGAGAGGAAGGTGGCGCGTATCTTTTTCATCAATAAGATGGACGTAGAAAGGGCCAGGTTCTGGGATGCCTATAAGGACATCACCGAAAACCTCGAGGGAGCCAAGTTCGTACTGCTTCAGCTACCTATAGGTGAGGAAAAGGACTTCAAAGGGGTTATAGACTTGATAGCGATGGAGGCCTTTCTTTACGAGGATGGTGGGAAGGCAAAGAGGGCAGAAGTACCAGAAGGCCTTCGTGCCAAGGCGGAGGAAGAGCGGCTTAAGCTTGTAGAGTCATTGGTGGAGGTAGACGAAGAGCTTATGGAAAAGTACCTAGAAGGAGAGGAGATATCAAAGGAGGAGCTTTACAGGTGTTTAAAACAAGGGATGATACAAGGTACTATCGTGCCGGTGCTTTGTGGTTCGGCCTTGAAGCTCATAGGAATTGAGCAGCTTATGGACCTCATAAACCTCTGTATCCCCTCACCTCTTGAACGGAGGCCCATGGAAGGTACAAACCCCAGAACAGGTGAAAAGGTGGTAAGGAGGCCTTCGGTGGAGGAGCCTTTCTCGGCCTATGTGTTTAAGACCCTTGTCGACCCCTTTGCCGGCCGGGTAAATTATGTGAAGGTCCTTTCCGGAAGTCTTGGGCCTGACCAAACCATCCTCAACGCTTCAAAGGACGTGAAGGAAAAAGTAGTCCAGATCTTTTCCATCCAGGGGAAGAAACAGGAGCCTCTTGGTATAGCCGAAGTAGGGGATATAGTGGCCTTGACCAAGTTGAAAGATACCCATACAGGTGACACCCTCTCTGACGAAAAGAACCCTGTGGTATATGAACCTGTTGTACCTATGACCCCTGTGCTCTCTTATGCCATCAAGCCAAAGGCCAGGGGTGATGAGGAGAAGATCTCTCAGGCCTTAAGCCGCATAAAGGAGGAAGACCCTACCATCGTTTTAAGTCGTGATGAACAGACCAAAGAGTTGATCATATCCTGTCTTGGGCAGTTACACCTTGATGTGATTGTGGAGAAGATGAAACGCAAGTTTGGAGTTGAAGTGGAGTTGAGTCCGCCTAAGATCCCTTATAAGGAGACCATAAGGAAGGTGGTAAAAGGCGTAATTTACAGGCATAAAAAGCAAACGGGCGGAAGGGGGCAATTCGCAGAGGTCCATTTCGACATCTATCCCCTTGAGCGCGGTAAAGGCTTTGAGTTCGAAGAGGCCTTGACGGGGATGAACGTCCCAAGGAACTTCGTCCCCGCAGTAGAAAAGGGTATAAGGGAGGCCATGGAGTCGGGGGTCTTGGCTGGTTTTCCGGTAGTGGATGTGAAGGTGAGGTTTTACGATGGCAAAAGCCATGAAGTGGACAGTTCCGACCTGGCCTTTAAGATAGCCTCTTTTATGTGTTTCAAAAAAGGGATGCAACAAGCCGAACCCGTCTTGCTCGAACCCATAATGAAGCTGGAAGTCACCGTTCCTGATGACGTCTTGGGTGACGTCATGGGGGATCTAAATGGTAGGAGAGGGAAGATCCTCGGCATGGAGACCAAGGGCAAAAACCAGGTCATCAAAGCCCTTGTACCTATGGCCGAGGTGCTTCAATATGGTCCGGTATTGAACTCCCTAACAGGAGGTAGAGGCAGCTTCACCATGGAGTTCTCCCATTACGAAGAGGTGCCGCCACATTTGGCCCAGAGGATAATAGAGGAGGCAAAACGCGAAAGGGAGAAGGAGAAAGAGGAATAAGGGGGTGAGGGCTGTCCTACAAAGGGTAAGGGAAGCTTGGGTAAAGGTAGAAGGGGAGGAGATATCGCGGATAGGTAGGGGGCTTTTGGTCTTGTTGGGGGTGGCAAGAGGGGATGGCCAAGAGGACTTAGCTTATATGGCCCATAAGATCCCCAACTTGAGGCTTTTTGAGGACGAGAAAGGCCACTTGAACCTTTCCTTAAAGGAAGTGGGTGGAGAAGTACTTTTAGTAAGCCAATTCACGCTCCTTGGCGATTGTAGGAAGGGGAGGCGCCCATCTTTCACAGAGGCGGCTCCTCCAGATGAAGCAGAAAGGCTTTACCTAGGGTTAGTAGAGGCCCTCAGGCGCGAAGGGGTAGAGGTAAAGACCGGTAAGTTCCAAGCGAAGATGGAGGTAGGGCTAATAAACGATGGCCCTGTCACCTTACTCCTTGATAGTCGTAAGGTTTTCTGAAAGGTTCGGTATAGAAGGTCGTCCGCTTAGGGCGAGGTGCCCTTTTCTTTTTTGAAACCAGGAGGGTGAGACGATGGTCAAAGGTACCATTCGCGAATCCGCCATCGCGGGGACTTGGTATCCTGGGGATCCAGCCGTACTGAAAAGTCAGGTGGAAAGGTTCTTGGCTATGGCTGAGGTCCCTGAACTGAAGGGGGAACCTGTGGGACTTATCGCACCTCATGCAGGCTATATGTACTCAGGCCAAGTAGCTGGCTACGCTTACAAGGCCATAAAGGGCAAGAAGTTCGACTCGGTAGTGATCGTAGCCCCAAGCCACTACGTTTGGTTTCAAGGGGTTTCGGTCTATGCCAAAGGGGGATATGAGACCCCCTTGGGGGTTGTACCCATAGATGAAGGGCTTTCGTCCAAGCTCATGGAGCTTAGCCCCCTTGTCAAGGAGTTGCCTCAGGCCCACAAGAAAGAGCACTCCTTGGAGATACAACTGCCTTTCTTGCAGGTAGTACTTGGTGAGTTCGAACTCGTCCCCTTGGTCATGGGCGATCAGGATCAAAGGACGTGCCGAGAACTTGGCAGAGCCTTGGCTGATTTGGTCAAAAGGGCATCGAAGAAGGTTCTCCTTGTGGCTTCCACGGATCTCTCCCATTTTTACCCTTACGAAAGGGCGATGGTTCTTGACAAGGCCTTCATAAGTCGGGTGGAGGCTTTGGATCCCGAAGGGCTCATCAAGGACCTTGAGGCCAAAGTATGTGAGGCATGTGGAGCTGGTCCTGTAGTTGCGGTGATGTTTGCAGCCAAGGTCCTTGGGGCAAGGCGGGGGCTCATCTTGAAGTACGCCAACTCCGGGGACGTTACAGGCGACAAAACGAGTGTAGTCGGTTATCTTTCAGCTATCTTCTTAAAGGAAGAATCAGGCCCCATTGGCCTAACTGAGGAGGAGAAGCAAGAACTTCTAAAAATCGCTAAAGAGGTCATATGGAACAAAGCGCTTGGTAGGCCTTTGCCCCTTTTTGAGGTAAGGTCACCTAGGCTGAAAGAGCCGAGGGGGGTATTTGTGACGGTGAAAAAGAGGGGATATCTCAGGGGGTGTATAGGGTACGTGAAGCCTATCAAGCCCCTTTGGCAGGCAGTGGTAGACATGGCGCAAGCAGCTGCTTTTGAGGATCCTAGGTTCCCTCCCGTTAGGCCAGAAGAATTGGAAGAACTTGAGGTAGAGATATCGGTCCTTACCCCCTTAAAAGAAGTAAAGGGTAGTCCTGATGAGATCCTCAGGCAGATAAAAGTAGGGGTGCACGGACTCATGGTGGAAAAGCCCCCTCATTACTCGGGCTTACTTCTTCCTCAGGTGGCCGTAGAGTACGGATGGGACGAGGAGACCTTTCTCAAGGAGACGTGTCTTAAGGCAGGTTTACCTCCAGAGGCGTGGCGGGATCCCCTTTGTAGGATTTATGTCTTTGAAGCGGAGGTCTTCTGACCGTGAGGAAGGTAAGAGCTGAAGAGTCGATAGGGATGGTTTTGGCACACGACCTGACTGAGGTAGTTCCCTTGGAGAGGAAGAGGGTGATCTTCAGGAGAGGCCATAGGATAAGGGAAGAAGACGTAGAGGTGCTTTTGAGGACGGGCAATTACTACATTTGGGTCCTTGAACCAGATAGGGACAAGGTCCATGAGGACGAAGCCGCCCTGAGGCTCTCGCGGCTCCTCGTCGGTGACTTCCTCGAGGTCGACGAGCCTAAGGAAGGACGTGTTTGGGTTAGGGCCACGAAAAAAGGGCTTTTGAGGGTGGACAAAGAAACCTTGAAAGAGATAAACGCCTTCCCTTCCTTTGTTGTGGCTACCCTCCATGACGGCAGTACGGTAAAGGAAGGGCAAGTGGTAGCAGCTGTTAAGACCATACCCCTTTTCGTTGAACAAGAGGAGATGGATCGGTGCGAAGGCCTGTTTTCAAAGAAGAAAGCAGTGTGGCTGAGGCCCTTCCGCCCCCTTCAGGTAGGGGTGGTCGTCACAGGCACTGAGGTTTACGAGGGGAGGGTAAAGGACGGCTTCGATTTAGTGCTTAGGCCTAAGCTTGAGCGCATGGGTGTAGGGATCAAGGCCAAACTGGTAGTCCCAGATGACCCTTCAGAGGTGGCAAGGGGCATAGCCTATTTGAGGAAGGAGGGTGTCCAGGCCATATTGACCACTGGTGGGCTAGGTGTTGATGCAGGGGATGTGACCTTGGAAGGGGTTAAGCTTTCGGGGGCAAAGGTGGTGGTTTACGGTGCCCCTGTCTTTCCGGGCTCTATGTTCTTATACGCGGTCCTAGAAAACTTGCCCATCTTAGGGCTTCCTGCCTGCGTCTATTACAACAAAAGTACCGTCTTTGACCTGCTTTTCCCGTGGGTTTTGGCAGGGGAAGAGATCACTTGGGAATTGGTTAGGGGATTGGGGCATGGGGGGATATGTCTTGATTGCCCTGAATGCCGCTATCCGTTTTGTCCTTTCGGCAAAGCATGACCCTTTATGGCCTTAAGGTTTTGATAAGAGGTGCGGGCGAATTGGCAAGCGCTGTAGCCCATCGGCTCTACCTTTGTCATTTCAAGGTGGCCATGACTGAAATACCAAGGCCTTTGGCGGTAAGGAGGAAGGTATGTTTTAGCGAGGCGGTATACGAAGGACATCAAGAAGTAGAAGGGGTCAAGGCGCTTTTGGTGAAAGAACCTGCTCAAGTGGAAGAGATGTGGCAAAGGGGGATAATCCCCATCCTTGTGGATCCAGAATTGAGGTCCTTGAGCTTCATAAAGCCTAGGGTCTTGGTCGATGCCATCATGGCTAAGAGGAACCTCGGTACAAGTAAGGACATGGCTGAACTCGTGATAGGCCTTGGGCCAGGTTTTGAAGCTTCCAAGGACGTACATGTAGTAATAGAGACCAACCGTGGGCATAACCTGGGAAGGGTCATAGTGGAAGGCACAGCCGAGCCCGATACTGGCATACCCGGGGACATAGGGGGCTATAGGGAAGAACGGGTCCTTAGGGCCCCGAGAGACGGCCTGTTTGAGCCCTTGAAGGAGATAGGTGACATGGTAGAGGAAGGAGAACCTGTGGCTTATGTCGGGGGCGAGCCGGTTCGATCCAGGATCAAAGGCGTGATAAGGGGGCTTCTGCGTGAAGGGATGTTTGTCCAAAAGGGCATGAAATTGGGGGATGTCGACCCAAGGGGTATAAGGGATTACTGCTTCACCATATCCGACAAGGCGAGGGCAGTGGCGGGAGGTGTCCTTGAAGCCATACTTAGACACTTCAACCGCGAGGCTTGAGCTCCTTGAGGAACTCCTTTACCTGTGGGAACCCATATATCCGAGCTTGGCTGATTTCCTACAAGCCCTTTCAGGTAAAGGCGAAGGGGATTTTTTGGAAATAGGGCCTTTTTCTGGCGGTGTTGCCAAGGAAATGGCAAAAAGGGGCTTCAAGGTGGCTGTGTTGGCCCAAGAGGAGGTCCTCGGTATCCTTAAATCCTACCTTGCAAAAGGGGGAAGGCAAACGCTCTTTTACCAATGGCAAGGGGGGGACTTGCCGCTCCTCGATGGCTGTTTTGACCTCGTTTTTTGCAGAGGGGCCTTTTTCTTTATCAATGAGGCCTTTTTGAGGGAAGTGGAGAGGATCCTTTCGCCAGGTGGGATGGCCCTGATCGGAGGAGGATACGGCCCCTTTGCCCCTGAGGAGGTTTTGAAGGCCATAGCGTGGAGATCGAAAGAGTTGAACTTGGCATTGGGCAAAAGGTACCTAAGCCCTGGGGAACTGAGGGCCATGCTTGAAAGGGCAGGGCTTTCCAAATTTAAGCTAATCGAAGAAGGGGGTCTATGGGTCCTCCTACAGAAGGAGGGGAAAGGAGAGTCAGTAGGCATAAAAGAAGCCCTTGGGTTAGGGCCAAAGGAAGTCATATCCCTTGTAGGTGGGGGAGGAAAGACCACCCTTATGTTCACTTTGGCCAAAGAGCTGGCAAGGGAAGGTAAAAAGGTCTTGACTACTACTACAACTAAGATATACGAGCCCTCAAAGGAAGAGGTGCCAGGGGTCCTATTAGGTGAAGATCCTCAAGGCCTTATCGAGGAGGTCCAGAAGGGGTTGGAGGAACGCCCTTGGGTTGTGGTTGCGAAGAAGAGGACCGAAGAAGGAAAGCTCTTGGGAATAGAACCCGGCCTTGTGGAGAGGCTTTTTAAGCTAGTCGACTACGTAATAGTAGAGGCAGACGGTTCAAAGGGAAGGCCGATTAAGGTACATGGTGAATCAGAACCTGTAGTGCCCGAGTGTACCACCCTTTTTGTGGTTTTGGTGGGAGCCGATGGGATCTCAAAACCCCTTTCCCCTGACTGGATCTTTAGGTATGAAAAGGCAAAGGAGATCCTCGCCATAGGCGAGGGGGACAGGCTAACGGTAGAAAACCTCCTGGCCTTGTTTTCCAGCCAAAGGGGGTTGCTCAAGGGGAAACCTCCTCAAGCCAGGGTGGTGGTCTTCATCAACAAAGTAGACGGTCCCTCGGAGCTTGGGCTTGCAAGGGAGCTTTCGCAGTTGTTAGAAAAGAGAGGATACCGGGTTATCCTGGGAAGGGCCTTCTTCAATAAGTCGGTGGTCGAGCTTTGGGGGACATAAAGGGGTAGGAGGAGATGATGTTTAAGGTTGCCACATATAACGTTAACTCCATAAGGTCAAGGCTTCCCCTTGTCCTTGGATGGTTGAAAAAAGAAAGGCCTCACGTCCTTTGCATGCAGGAGACCAAGGTCCCAGATGAGGAGTTTCCAAAAGAGGAGATAGAAGCCTTGGGTTATAAAGTAGTCTTTAAGGGACAGAAAGGGGGAAGTGGCGTTGCAGTGGTTTCCTTGGAGGAGCCCGAAGAGGTGAGTTTTGGGCTTGATGATGGCCAAGGCCCTCCTGATCCAGATAGGCTTCTTTGTTGCAAGTTAAAAGGCCTTTGGGTTGTCAACGTGTACGTCCCCCAGGGCCAGAGTCCCGATTCGCCTATGTTTTCCTATAAGCTCAACTGGTTTGACCGGCTTTTGGGGTATTTAAAGAGGCGTTTTGACCCTCAAGGGATGCTCCTTTTGTGTGGCGATCTGAACGTGGCTCCGGAAGAAATAGACGTACATAACCCCAAGAGGCTTTTAGGACACGTATGTTTCAGGCCTGAGGTATGGGAAAAGTTCGAGGCCTTAAAAAGGTGGGGGCTTGTTGACGTGTTCAGGTTGCATCATCCAGGGGAGCCAGGCCAATATACCTTTTTCGACTATAGGGTCCCACGGGCCCTTGAAAGGGGGCTTGGCTGGAGGGTGGATCATATTTTGGCTACGGCTCCCCTTGCCTCAAGGTCCCTTAGGTGTTGGATAGACCTTGAACCGCGTAAGGCCGAAAGGCCATCGGATCATACCCCTCTTGTTGCTGAGTTTGACGTCTAGGGAGGTGTTGCAATGGAAGGGTTGAAGGAATTGGAAAAGGAGCTCAAGTTAAGGTCCAGGCCGGTATGGGAGAGATACGACCCACAGATGCGGCAGCGGGCCTTTGAATTTGCGGAGGGTTACAAGGCCTTTTTGTCCTTCGCCAAAACGGAAAGGGAGGCCGTACAGTGGATTGTAAAGGAGGCCCTTGAGAGGGGTTTTGATCCCAAGGGGGTAAAGGGGAAGCTTGTGAAGGTGAACAGGGACAAGGCCGTCGCCCTTGCGGTCCTCGGACAAAGGCCTTTGGAGGAGGGCTTGAGGATCATAGTCTCCCACATCGATACCCCGAGGCTTGACCTAAAACAGAATCCCCTTTTCGAGGACATGGATTTGGCCTTTTTCAGGACCCACTACTATGGGGGGATAAAGAAATACCATTGGGTCTCCCAGCCTTTGGCGTTACACGGCGTGGTAGTGAAGGAGGATGGGGCCAAGGTATGGATAAGGATAGGGGAGGAAGAAGGAGATCCGGTTTTTGTCTGTCCTGACCTTTTGCCTCACCTTTCGCGTAAGGTTCAGGACGAGAAGAAGCTAAAGGAGGCCATCGAGGCCGAAAGGCTCACGGTTCTCATAGGTCACATGCCCATGGAGGGCGATGAGGAGATAAAAGAAAAGGTGAAGTTGAACGTCCTAAGGCTTTTGAAGGAAAGATATGGGATAAAAGAAGAGGACCTTTTAAGCGCAGAGCTTCAACTTGTGCCTGCTGGAAAGGCAAGGGACCTGGGGTTGGACAGGTCCTTTATAGGGGGTTATGGTCAGGACGACAGGATCTGCGCTTATTGTGCCTTACGGGCCATACTGGAAGTGGAGAGGCCGCAGTTTACCGTCTTGGCCCTTTTTGTGGACAAAGAGGAAATCGGAAGCGACGGAAACACCGGAGCCAAATCCAGGTTTCTGGAAATGGTCTTAAAGGACCTTTGTCGCCTCCAGGGGAAGGAATTCACCTTGGGGCTGATGCTCGAATCCCTATTCCAATCTAAGGCCATCTCCGCCGATGTTACTGCTGGTGTTGATCCCAACTACAAAGAAGTCCATGAGGTCCAGAACAACGCCCGTATAGGATATGGTGTGGCGCTTTCCAAGTTCACTGGGGCAGGAGGAAAGTACTCGACCAGCGATGCCTCCGCCGAGTACGTAGCTGAGATAAGAGCTATGCTTAACAAGGAAGGTATCGCATGGCAAATGGCAGAACTCGGAAAGGTTGACGAAGGAGGAGGTGGAACAGTTGCCAAGTACCTAGCTGTATACGGCATGGACATAGTGGATTGCGGGACCCCCCTCTTGGGGATGCATTCCCCCTTTGAAGTCTCAAGCAAGGCCGATCTCTATGAGACCTTTAGGGCCTACAGGGCCTTTTTCAATTGGGGATGAGGTCTGAGTCAAAGATAAAAGGCCTTGAGGAACTCAAGGCCATAGTAGCAGCCCTCAAAGCCGAGGGCAAAAGGATAGTCTTCACCAATGGCTGTTTTGACCTCTTACACGTAGGACACGTTGCCTATCTTGAGGAAGCGAGGTCCTATGGGGATGTGCTGATAGTAGGCTTGAACAGCGATGCCTCGGTAAAGAGGATAAAGGGTCCCCAAAGGCCCATAATGCCCGAGTGGGCAAGGGCTAGGATGTTGGCTGCCCTTTGGGCAGTTGATTACGTAGTGGTTTTCGAAGAGGAGACACCTTTGAGGGTGATAAGGGAGCTTAAACCCCACGTTTTGGTCAAAGGCGGCGATTGGAAGGAGGAGCAAGTGATAGGCAGGGAGTTGGTAGAGGAGGTTAAGATAACGCCTTACCTTGAAGGTTTTTCCACTACTGCTTTAGTGCGAAAGATCAAAGGACTACCTATGGAAACGTCTGAAGAGTTCCTCGCGGGAAAAGACCAATAACAAGGGCCTACCATGGGGACAAGTCTGGGGGAAGGAGATAGAGGCCCATTCCTTTAGAAGGACGCGCATCTCCTCTAACGATAAAGGGGTGTTAGCCTTTACGGCCCCTTGACAGGCCAAAGATTTCCTTACCCTTTCAAAAAGGTCATCGCCTTGCCCTTTTACCCCTTCCAGAAGGGCTTCTATGGCCTCTTTGGCCCCTTCGGGTTTGACAGTGGAGGGTACGGCCTTAAGGAGGATGCTCCTTGGGCCAAAGGGCTCAAATTCGAAGCCGAAGGAAGAGAAGACCCCTTTGTTTTCCAAAAGGAAGGAAATTTCTGCCTCAGAAAACTCCAGGACTAGGGGTACAGTCAATTGAAGGCCTAAAGGATTGACCTTGAGCTTTTCGTAAAGGATCCTTTCGTGGAGGGCATGTTGGTCAAAGACCATAAGCCCTTCAGGTCCTTTTGCCAATATGTAAGTATTATCGAGCTGACCTATAGGTTCCAAAGGGGTTATAGTCTCGGTTTTATCCAGTAAGGTGGATGTTCCAGCTTGGGGGTGTACTGAGGAAACGAAGGCCCTTTTCGGCGACAAGGCCTCCTTTAAAGCCTCCTTAATGAAACCATAGGTCCTCTCAGGTGCCTCGAACCTCACTTCGGCCTTGGTAGGGTGTACGTTCACATCTACCTCTTCTGGCGGGAGGTATAACTTGATGACGGCCAAAGGATAGGTGCCTCGAGGGATCAAATCCGAGTAGAGTTCAGAAAGGATTTGTAAGATAGTCCTATCCCTTACGTAACGATCGTTTACGTAAAAGTAGATCCCTTTTGTGTTCCCCCTGTGATAAGGGGGTAAGCTAAGCCATGCCCTTAAAGTGTAAGGGGGGTCTTCCTCTTGGAAGCATAGCATTTTGTCCTCCATAGGAAGGCCAAAGAGCAAGGCGATCCTTTCCCCTTCCGAAGAGGCAGGTAAGTACAATAGTTCCTTATCCCCATGGATAAGGAGGAAATTCACCCCTGGTTTGGCAAGGGCTAGCCTGACTACGGCTTCAACTGAGTAGCCGAGCTCCGTTTGTGTCGACTTCAAGAACTTCTTCCTAGCAGGTAGGTTGAAAAACAAGTCCCTTACTTCTACAATCGTCCCCTTTGGTGCCCCTGTGGGAAAGCTCCCTAATAACTTCCCCCCTTCAACCACTACCTTGACGCCCGGTGAGCCTTCCGCCCGCGTGATAAGGGTTAGCCTTGAGACCCTCGCGATGGAGGGAAGGGCTTCACCCCTGAAGCCAAAGGTCAGGACCTTGGTCAGATCCTCTTCGTGGCGTAGTTTAGAGGTGGCGTGGTGTTCTAGGGCCAAAAGGGCATCTTCAGGCGTCATCCCCTCTCCATCGTCCTGGACCCTTACCAAGAGTTTCCCCCCTTCCTGGAGCCTTATTTCTATATGAGAGGCCCCTGCATCGAGGGAGTTTTCCACCAGTTCTTTGACCACAGAAGAAGGCCTCTCTATCACCTCCCCAGCGGCAATTTTGGAGACGAGTTCCTCAGGGAGGACCTTTACCTTTCCCAAGCCTCTATTTCTCCCCTTTCCTTCTCAAATCCCTTTCGACCCAAGAGGGCCCATGTCAAACGTTTCCCTTTTTCGACAGCGGGCTGATCGAGAGGGTTGACTTGGTAGAACTTACCCAAGAGCAAGGTCTCCATCTCCCAGAAGAAAAAGAGCTCCCCTAAAGCACGGGGTGTGAGGGGCAAGGCCATCCGGTAGAAAGGGCACCCCCTTTCGGCAAGTACGTATTCGGTGGCCTTCCTTTCTGCTTCCAAAACCTCCTGAACCCTTTTGCCTTCGAGGACCTTTGCCTCTTCAGATCCTATTAACCCCTGGGCTAGTTCAAGGTCAAAGGTATGGGACAGCGGCCTTAATACCGTAAAGGCTTTATCCTTCGGACCATCGAGCCAGAGTTGAAGCTGCGAATGCTGGTCCATCGGTCCACGGGCCCAAAAGGGGGTTGGTGCGAGGTCTTCCCTCTTGCCGAGACTTTCGGCGAGCAGTTGGACCCTCCAAGGACCAACCCTCCAGAGGGCATCGCCATAGATCATTGTTACCCAAGTGTACTTCCCTTTTTCACGGTGTAAAAGGAAGAGAAGGGCTGCGGTTTCAAGGGCCGGTCTTCCTTCACCTTCCCGTAAGGAGCGGTCCATGTCGATGGCCCCGAGTAATAACTCCATGGTATCGATACCGAGGACTTCAGCAGGGACAAGACCCACCACGGACAATACCGAAAACCTTCCAACCACCTTTGGGGGAAGATCAAAGGCCTGAAGGCCCTCCTCTTGGGCGAACTTCCTTAAAGGCCCTCTTTGGGGATCAGTGATAACCAACAAGCGATCCTTCCAATCGGAAAAGCGAGATTTAAGTCCACCTAAGAAGGCCAATAACTGGACAAGCGTCTCTATAGTTTCTCCAGATTTGCTTATGACAATCACCAAAGGGTTTCCTTCTAAGGTTATTTCCAGGGCCTTTACGCAGGTGGACGGATCCAAATTGTCTAGGAAAAAGACCCTCGGTCCCTTTTGGCCTGCCTTTGATTCCAAGGCCATCCACGGGTGAAAAAGGGCTTCCACCAAGGCTTGAGGACCAAGGGATGAACCGCCGATGCCCAGTACTACCACAGGGTCAAAGCAGTCGCGATATGCCCTTGCCTTCTCGATCACGTGGTCGGTCTCTTTCAGGTAAGGGGTGTCAAGGAAGGGTAGCTCTCCTCGGTTCCTTTCCACCTGGACCTCCCACCACGCCCTTTGGGCATGGGGCCAGAAGGCCTCGAGGCGCCCTTTCGGGATGCCTCCTCTTACAGTTTCCTGATAGAGACCCCGTGGATCAACCTGAAGGGTTTTCAAGGAACACCCCCATGCGTCTGTACTTTTCGTACCGCTGTTCAAGGAGTTCTTCTGGGCTAAGTCTGTCTAGCTCTTGTAGATGCTTTATGATCCTTTCTTTGAGGATAAAAGCGGCTTCCTTAGGGTTACGATGGGCACCGCCTAAGGGTTCGGGGACTATTTCGTCTATTATCCCAAGTTCCTTTAAGTCTTCGGCAGTAAGCCTAAGGGCTTCAGCTGCGTCAGGTGCCTTTTCCCTTGTCCGCCAGAGGATGGCTGCACAGCCTTCAGGTGATATCACCGAAAAGATGGCATGTTCAAGCATTAAGAGCCTGTCCGCTACTGCAATGGCCAAAGCCCCCCCTGATCCCCCCTCGCCTATTATGGTGGAGATGATAGGTACAGGCAACATGGCCATCTCCCTCAAGTTTCGGGCTATGGCTTCGGCCTGTCCCCTTTCCTCTGCGCCTACCCCTGGATATGCCCCAGGGGTATCCACAAAGGTGATTATGGGTTTTTTGAACCTAGCCCCAAGCTCCATAATGCGCAAGGCCTTCCTGTAACCTTCTGGATGGGGCATGCCGAAATTTCGCCTTTTGAGTTCTTGGACGTTGTTCCCCTTCTGTTGCCCAATTACCGCCACAGTTCTTCCCTGGAGACTTGCAAGCCCCGCTATAACAGCAGGATCATCCCCAAAGGTCCTGTCGCCGTGAAGCTCTATAAAGTCTTCGAAGATTAGCTCGATGAAATCCAGGGCGTGGGGACGATCTATATGGCGACACAGCTGGGTCTTCTGCCAAGCAGTTAGGTTAGAGTAGATCTCCCTGTAAGCCTCCTCAAGCTTGGCCTTGAGCTTTTCCAAGCGTTTTCTGACTTTTGGGTCCTCTGGGGAGGCAAAACGGCTCAGTTCTTCATACTCCCTTTCGAGTTCCATGAGGGGCCTTTCGAATTCCAAGTAATGCCTCAACACCCCTCTACCTCCACAAAACAGGCCGTAGGCCCTAAGATGGAATGTAGACCGTTGATCAAAGCTTCAGAGGGCATAAGCCTCAGGTCATCGGGCAACTTTATGACCACTTCCTTGCTTCCTGTGAAGACGTGTAAATAGGCCTCACAAGGGCCTCGGTTCTCTAGCATAAGCGCCTTCATGGCCTCAAGTTCCTTCCTCGACAGGCCTTTCACCTTTACCTTTATCCTAATCCTTTTGGGCCCTTCCTTTTCTTCCCTTCCTTCCAAAAGGGGCCTTATGGAATTGACCCTGAGTTTTGGCCTTCCCTCCTCGTCCTTTTCCAAGATGCCTTCTATTAAAAGAGGGACCTCGCTCAAAAGTAGCGTATGGACCTCTTTAAACAGATCAGGGAAGACAACGCCTTCAACCCTTCCCGTGAGGTCCTCGAGCTCGACTACAGCCATACGTTCCCCTTTTCGCGTCCTTATCTCCCGTAAACCCGTAACGATTCCGCTTAGCTTTACCTCGGTGCCTGGATCCAACCCCTCAAGCGTCCTTATCTCATACTGGGCCTTCCTTTTGATCAAGTCCTCATAGCCCTTCAAGGGATGGCCACTTAGGTAAAAGCCAAGGACCTCTTTTTCCGCCTTGAGCAACTCAAGTTCGTTGGGCAAGCTAACAGCGGCTTTTGCATCCCCTTCGGTTTCAAGGCAAGAGAAAAGCGTCGGTTGTTTACTGTTTCCCGAGGAACGTTCGAGCACCTTGGGAAGGCTTAGGAGGAGTTTGGCCCGTTCGCCCAGGGAATCAAAGGCCCCTGCTTTTACAAGGCTCTCCAAGGCCCTGCGGTTTACCTTCCTACTATCCACCCTGATACAGAAATTGGCAAGACTTCGGAAAGGACCAGCCTTACGGACCTCAAGTATGGTACGGACCGCTGCTTCTCCTACGTTCTTAACTGCTCCAAGGCCAAATCGTATTTTCGGAGGGTCGCCTTCTTCTACGGTGAACTCCCATTGGCTCTTGTTAACATCTGGTGGCAGGACCTCGATCCCTTTTTCCTTACATTCCATCACATAACGCATGACCTTATCTGAATCGTTCATTTCAGAAGTGAGCAAGGCTGCCATGAACTCATGAGGGAAATGGGCCTTAAGGTAGGCAGTTTGATAAGCTATGAGGGCATATGCCGCACTATGGGACTTGTTGAAACCATACTCGGCGAACTTGGCCATTAGTTCGAAGATCTCGGAGGCCTTTTCCTCCGGAATACCCTTTTTGAGGGCACCCCCTATGAAGCGATCCCTCAGTCGGGCCATTTCCTCTGGGTCCTTTTTACTCATGGCCTTTCGTAATATGTCGGCCTCGCCTAAGGTAAAATCGGCCAGGATAGAGGCTGCCATCATCACCTGTTCCTGATAAACCAACACCCCATACGTTTCCGCGAGGATGTCTTCCAAGGCGGGGTGGAGGTATTTAACGGCTTCCTTTTGATGCCGCCTCTTCACGTATTCGTCTACCATACCGCTTCCAAGGGGCCCAGGTCTATAAAGGGCTAAAAGGGCAATGAGGTCAGAGAACCTTGAGGGCTTTATCTTCCTCAAGAGTTCCCTCATCCCTTGGCTTTCAAGCTGGAAGACCCCGGTGGTATCACCTTCCGACAGCAACTTATAGGTCTCTGGGTCATTGAGGGGTAATGCCTTAAGGTCTAGTTTTATCCGGTGTCTTTCCTCTACAAGCCTTACGACCTCCTCCATCATGGTCAAGGTCTTCAAACCGAGGAGGTCAAACTTCACCAGGCCTATCCTTTCCACGTCCTTCATTGCGTACTGGGTGGTTATCACTTCCTCTTTACCCTTGTACAAAGGCAGGTAGTCCATAAGGGGCCTGTTGGCGATCACGATCCCAGCAGCGTGGGTTGAGGCGTGCCGTACCATCCCTTCGAGGCGCAAGGCGATCCCCAGGAGCTTCCTCAAGGTCTCGTCCTTATTGGCCAGCTCCTTAAGCCTGGGTTCCAAGGCAAGGGCCTCTTCTAAGGTGGTATTGGGGCCTCCAGGGATGAGCTTGGCTATGAGGTCCACTTCCTTATAAGGGAGACCCAAGACCCTCCCCACATCCCTTACCACAGCCCTTGCTTGCATCTTTCCAAAGGTGATGATATGGGCCACCTTGTCGTGCCCATACTTGGCCTTTACGTACTCTATCACTTCATCGCGCCTCTCATAACAAAAGTCCACGTCTATATCAGGCAGACTGATCCTTTCTGGGTTCAAAAAGCGTTCAAAAAGGAGGCCGTGCTCCAGGGGGTCTATATCCGTTATGCCTAGGGCATAGGCTACCAGGCTTCCAGCTGCAGACCCCCTGCCTGGACCTACTGGTATTCCCTTCTGTTTGGCGTAATTCACAAAGTCCTGTACTATCAGGAAATAACCGGAAAAACCCATGGAGGTGATGACTTCTAATTCTTTCCTTAGCCTATCCCAGTAAGCCCCTTCGTTTTGTACCTTTGCCTTCTTAAGCCTTCGCCTTAACCCCTCTTCTGCCAACTCCTTTAGGTAGTCTTCCAATCCTTTACCCTCAGGAGCTTCAAAGGAAGGCATTTGATATCTTCCGAGCTCGAGCTCAAGGTCTACCCTTTCGGCTAAATCAAGGGTATTGGAGAGCGCCTCCGGAACTTCCTTGAATATGGCCTCCATTTCTTCGGTAGACCTTAGGTAGAATTGGTCGGTGGGGAAACGGAGCCTCCTCGGATCGCTCAGGACCTTACCGGTTTGTATGCACAAGAGGACATCGTGTAAAAAGGCGTCCTCCCTGTTTAAGTAGTGGCAATCGTTTGTCGCTACCACCTTTACGTTTAATTCCTTGGAGAGCTTGAGGAGCCCCTCGTTTACCTTCTTCTGTTCATCGAGGCCGTTGTATTGTAGCTCCAGGTAAAACCTATCTCCGAAGACTTCCTTAAAATAGGTGGCCTTCTGTTTAGCCCTTTCGTAATCCCCTTTGAGGAGTAACTGTGGGATCTCACCTTGTAGACAACTGGTGAGGACTACCAGACCCTCTTGGTAGGTTTCAAGGAGTTCGTGGTCGATACGTGGTTTTTGATAAAAGCCCTCGAGATAAGCCAAGCTTACCAGATGGCAAAGGTTCCTATAGCCCTGGTTATTCAAGGCCAAAAGGACCAGGTGGTAAGGTTCCCCTCCCTTTTCGAACCTGCTTTTTGGCGCTACGTAAACCTCACATCCGATGATGGGCTTTATGCCATGCTCCTTTGCGGATACATAGAATTCAATGGCTCCAAACATATTGCCGTGATCCGTCAGGGCCACGGCCTTCATCCCCATACGTTCAAGGGCGGGGAAGAGCTCTTCAAACCTTATGGCACCGTCCAAGATGCTGTACTGGCTATGGAGGTGCAGGTGGACAAACCCCCGAGGCATCGATCACTCCCACTCTATGGTGCTTGGGGGTTTTGAGCTTATATCGTAGACTACACGGTTTATCCCCTGCACTTCGTTTATGATCCGTTTGGCTATTCGATCCAAAAGCCCGTAAGGAAGCCTCACCCAATCAGCGGTCATAGCATCCTGGCTTTCCACCACCCTTAGGGCGACTACGTGTTCGTACGTTCGACGGTCCCCCATCACGCCTACGGTCTTCACCGGCAAAAGGACACAAAAGGCCTGCCATACCTTTTCATACCAACCGCTTTTACGCATCTCCTCCTCGAGGATACTGTCAGCTTCCCTTAAAAGGTCCAATTTCTCCTTGGTGACCTCCCCGATGACACGGACTGCAAGTCCTGGCCCCGGGAAGGGATGTCTCTGGATTATCTCTTCTGGAAGTCCCAGTTCACGGCCGAGGGCCCTTACCTCGTCCTTAAACAGTTCCCTTAAAGGTTCCACAAGCTCCAGGTCCATCCTCTCGGGTAACCCTCCCACGTTGTGATGGGTCTTGATAGTAGCAGAAGGCCCTCGATGGGAGGTGCTTTCAATCACGTCAGGATATAAGGTACCTTGAGCCAGATAACGGACACCGCCGATTTTCCTGGCCTCTTCTTCAAAGACCCTGATGAAGGTCTCCCCTATTACCTTGCGTTTGGCTTCAGGGTCTGTTACCCCTTTTAACCTCTCGAGGAAAAACTCGGCCTTGTCCAAGACCCTCAGGTCTCCTCCTAGCTTATCCCTGAAGGTCCTTTCCACCTGTTCGCGTTCTCCTTTCCTTAGGAGGCCGTTGTCCACAAAGATGAAGACGGTCTTTTCTGGTACCGCTTTCAGCAACAGGGCACCTGTTACCGAAGAATCCACACCCCCCGAAAGGGCACAGATGACCTTGCCGTCCTTTACCCTTTCGCGGATCAGGTGCACGGTTTCTTCCATAAAGGACCTCATGTTCCAGTCCCCTCGGGCCCCACAGATCCTAAAGAGGAAGTTCTTCAATACCTCTTTGCCTATCTCCGTGTGGGCCACCTCAGGGTGGAACTGTAAGGCGAAGAGTTTCCTCTTAGGATCAGCAACGGCGGCCATAGGTGAATTGGCCGTACTTGCGAGAACTATGAAGCCTTGGGGAAGCTGTTCCACCCTATCTCTATGGCTCATCCATACACGATAGGGCCTTTTGGGATCCAACCCCCAGAAAAGGTCATCGGGTTCCTTAACCCATAAACGAGCCCCTCCGTATTCGCCTTTTGGGGCATGGGTTACCTTCCCCCCTAGTAGGTGCGCCATTACCTGCATCCCATAACATATGCCAAGTACAGGTACGCCGAGTTCGAATACCCCTGGGTCAGGCAATGGGGCTCCTTCTTGGTAGACGGAACTCGGACCTCCCGAAAGGATGATTCCCTTTGGCGAGGCCCTTTTTAAGACCTCACAAGGGGTATCCGGTGGGTATATCTCACTGAAAACGCCAAGTTCCCTTACCTTCCTCGCTATGAGCTGAGTATATTGGGAACCGAAATCTAAGATGATGACCCTTTCCATTTTGGTCGCTTGAAGGAAACATACACAGTAGGAATGGGCAAGGTCAACTCCTTGACAGGGAGGGGAGGGAAGAGGTAAAAAATGGGGCCTAAGGAGGAAAAGATGGCCAAGAAGAACAAGTCAGCGTTAAAGAAGGCCCGGCAAGATGAAAAGCGCCGTTTGAGGAACAAGCATTATAAGACCATGGTTAAAAATGCCATAAAAGAAGTTAGGCTTGCTGTGGAGGCAAGGGACCTGAAGCTAGCCCAGGAACTTCTGCCCAAGGCTGTTTCCATGTTACACAAGGCCGTTTCAAAGGGTGTCCTCCACTGGAGGACCGCTGCAAGAAAGGCCTCGAGGTTAAGCCGACTCGTCTATAGCCTCCAAAGGTCTTTAGAGCAAACTGCTTAAACCCTCAAGGAAAAAGGCTTCAAGGTAAAGGCGACCATAGGAGGATCTCTTGGAGGCAAGGTCGACTTTGTAAAGTCCCTTTAAGACTTCGCGTAGGCCTTGTTCCCCTTTTTTGATCCTTTCCCTTATCTTCCAAGCAATCGCCCCTAAGACCTTGGGGGGTGGTTCCCCTTGTGAGAGGAGCTTTTCTAAGACTAAAAAGGCCTTGGCGAGGTCCCCTTTTTCCAAAGCATCCACGGCCTCAAAGGCAGAACGTAACCTGAAATCGCTCACCACGGCCTCGACTTCCTCAAGCCCTACAATGCCATGGCCTTTGAAAAGGTAGAGCTTCTCCACCTCAGAAGAAAGCACCTGGAGGTCTGGCCCCACTAGTTCTTTCAAAAGCTCTATAGCTTGCTGTGAAATGACCATTCCCCTCTCCCTGGCCATGTACTTTATCCAGTAGTTCAACTCATAGGGGGTCGTCTCAAGGCAATAGACGTTGCCCTCTTCCAAACCCTTGGTTTCCAACTCTTCAGCCTCCACCACCACTATCGTTGGAGGCCTATGTGAGGCCAAAAGATCTAAAAGGGCATGGAGGTCCTTGGGTTCTAAAGGCGTTTTGAGCCTCAAGACTACCACCTTGCGGGAGGAAAAAAAGGGTAGGGCACATACCTCTCCCAAGGCCTCTTTCAAGGAGGCATCCTCCCCTACGACGAAGACCTTACATTCCAAGGCACCTTCGGCCTTTAAGTAGGCATCCCTTATAAGCCTTTCGGCCTCCTTTTTGAGGAAGACCTCACGGCCGAGCAGGACATAATAGGGTTTGAAATGCCCTTTTGCGAGCTCTCCCTTAAGCCTTAGGAAATCCTTTAAAGCACCTGGCCTGTGTCTCAACTGCAACCCCAACCCTTCCCTTCGTTTTTAACACATAACCCATTCCTTATCAAAGTCCCTTGAAAGGAAACAAAGGGATATGGTATAAAGATTTACGAAATTTACAATTGCGTTTATCGGAGGCAGTTGCCTTCTATAAGGGCCAGAAGGCAGAAAGGATTTTTCTCCTTCCTTTTAAGAGGCCTTTCCTTAAAAAAAACGTTAAAAAAACAAGGAGGCGTCCATGGGATGTGGGGATGATGGTTTTAAGTGGGAGGTAGTGTGTACTGTGCCTACCAGGAACCTTCCGCTTGATCGGGAGGCTTTTTCGAGGGTGGGTGCCAGGCTTGTGACGGATGTCTTGCTTGAACCCTGTAAAGAGGACGAGCTTCTGGAGTTTGCCAAGGAGGCAGATGTCGTTATCTCACAGACAGCCCCTTTTACCCGGAAGGTGATAGAAGGGCTTAAGAAGTGTCGTTTTATAATGATAGCTAGGTTAGGCACGGAGAACGTGGACTTTGGAGCCGCTACGGAACGAGGTATATGCGTGGCTAACCTCGGTCCTTATTGCAAGGAAGAGGTATCAGATCATGCCATGGCCTTACTTTTGGCCTTAGCGCGGAGGGTGGTGGAAACGCATCAAAAGGTCTTGGAGGGCTATTGGGGTGCGCCTTTTATGGATGAAGAAATGAAGAAGGTGTGGAGGAGGATCGTAAGGGTTAGGGGCAAGACCTTGGGCCTTGTAGGGCTTGGAGCCATAGGGAGGATGGTAGCTCAAAAGGCCAAGGGTTTTGGGATGAGGCTTATAGCCTATGACCCCTATGTGCCCCGTGAGGTAGCGGACGCATTGGGGGTGGAGTTGGTGGACTTTGACGCACTTTTAAGGGATTCGGACTTTGTGTCCATCCACTGTGCCTTGACTCCTGAGACAAGGGGAATGTTTGGTCGCGAGGTCTTCAAGAAGATGAAGCCCACTGCCTGTATCATAAACGTGGCAAGGGGAGAAATAGTGGACACTGAGGCCCTCTATGAGGCCTTGAAAGAGGGGTTAATTGCTGGTGCGGGGTTGGACCTCGTGGGTGAGGAATCAAGACCCACCCCTTTGGACCATCCTATTTACAAGTTGCCAAACGTGATCGTGACTGGGCACTCCGCTTTCTTCAGCCCAGAGGCCATGGCCTCGATGCCTGTTATAGCTACCGAAGAGACGCTTAGGGTTTTACAGGGCAAATGGCCAAAAAACCTCATAAACAAGGAGGTAAAGGAAAGGTTTGAAGCGAGGTTTGGATCTATGGAAGAATAGCAAAGGGGAGGTGAGACCATGTTCAAGAGCAAATGGCCCAATATGGGTGATGTGTTGAAGCTACATGCTAGGAATTATCCAGATAAGATAGGTTGCCAGGATAAGTACAAGACTTGGACCTTTAAGCAATGGAACGAGCGCTCTTGTAGGCTTTCAAACGCCCTTATGGCAATGGGAGTGGGGTATGGTGAAAGGGTGGCGATGATCGCTTATAATCGCGTAGAGTGGATGGAGTTTTACGCAGCTTGTGCAAAGGGTGGTCAGATCGCTGTCCCCATCCTTTTCCGTTTGGCCCCTCCTGAGATCGAGTACGTTATAAACCATTCCGAGAGCAAGGCCTTCATAGTAGAGGCCCCTTTTGTGGATACCATCAACTCCATAAGGGATAAGCTTACGGTTCCAAAGGAGAACTTCATATACCTTGGGGAGGGGAAGGCACCTGATGGGTATGTGCATTATGAGGAGGTAATAGGTAGGGGAAGCCCTAATGAGCCTGACGTCAAGGTGGATTCTGCCGATCCGTGGATGATCGTCTATACCTCAGGGACCACCGGCAGGCCAAAGGGAGTCGTAAGGACCCATGAGGCGAATATGGCCCATTATTACGTCACTATAGCGAACCACGGTTGGCTTCCTACTGATAAGGTGATGCTTGTCATGCCTATGTGTCATATAAACTCTGTGTACTACTCCTTCCCCTTCACCCTCTTGAGTGCCCCCGTGATGGTCTATAACATGGTCAGTTTTGATCCAGAGGATTTCTTGAAGACGGCAGCTGAATTCAGACCCACCTTCACTTCCCTGGTCCCTACCCATTACGTCATAATCCTTTCACTTCCTGATGCGGTGAAGGGGAGATACGATGTAAGTTGCTTCAAACAGCTCCTCATCTCTTCAGCCCCTGCCAGGAAGGAGTTGAAACTTCAGATAATGGACTATTTCAAAAACGCCCAGTTGTGGGAGGCATATGGTTCCACGGAGACTGGCCTTGTTACCTTGTTGAGGCCCGAAGAACAGTTGGAGAAGTTGGGTTCAATAGGTAGGGAGGTGTTTGGGGTTGACGAGGTTAAGCTTCTGGACGAAGAGGGGAACGAAGTACCCGTAGGGGAAGTAGGGGAGCTTTACGCAAGGACTCCCCATATGTTCAAGGAATATTGGAAAGACCCTGAGAAGACCCAGGCGGCTTTCAGGGGTGAATGGGCTACCGTAGGGGATATGGCCAAGAAGGACGAAGACGGTTACTACTACCTTGTGGATAGAAAGGCCAATATGATCATCACTGGGGGTGAGAACGTTTATCCCTCTGAAGTGGAAGCCGTTGTAGCCACCCATCCGGCGGTAAAGGATGTAGCCGTCATAGGGGTACCTGACCTCAAATGGGGGGAGGCAGTAAAGGCTGTGGTGGTCTTGAAGGAAGGCTATCAACCTAGTGAACAGTTAGCGCAGGAGATCATTCAACACTGTAGGGGTAAGATAGCCAATTATAAGATCCCCAAGTCCGTGGACTTTATCCCCGATGAGGAGATGCCGAGGACAGCCACGGGCAAGATCCTCCATAGGAAGTTAAAGGAAAGGTACTGGAAGGACCAAAGCTAAAGGGAGACGACTTCCCGAAGGCCTTTCCCCTTTTTCGAGTTCGGTTGATAGAAAAGGGAAGGGGTGTTATCCTAAGGGAAACGGTGGATCCTCGCGATGCAAAAGGGGCTTTTTGCGTGGTTTTTGATAGCTTTACTGACCATCCTCTTGTTCAACAGCCTTTCCCCTAAAGGTGGTCAGAAGGAGCTCATATACAGCGATTTCCTGGAAGCTGTAGAAAAGGGCCAGGTTTCTTCGGTTACCATTAAAGGGGAGAAGATAACCGGGGTATTTACAGACGGTTCTTCTTTTAAGACTGTCCTGCCACCTGATCCGGAGTTGATCCCCTTTCTGAGGTCCAAGGGCGTTAAGGTGAGGGCAAAGCCTGATGACTCTTCGCTTGTGAGTTCTCTACTCACTAACTTAGTCCCCTTTTTGTTGCTTTTCGGCTTTTGGATCTACTTTATGAGGCAGATGCAGGCAGGAAGCGGGAGGGCCTTTTCCTTTGGTCGAAGTAGGGCGAAGTTCTTCGATAAAGAGCAAGGCCAAAGGGTTACCTTTAAAGACGTGGCTGGTATAGATGAGTGTAAGGAAGAAGTGAAGGAAATCGTGGAGTTCTTGAAGGACCCTTCACGATTTACCCGACTCGGGGCCAGGATCCCCAAGGGGATATTGCTCGTAGGTCCTCCAGGTACGGGCAAAACCCTTTTGGCAAGGGCCATAGCCGGCGAGGCCGATGTGCCCTTTTTGAGCATAAGTGGTTCTGACTTCGTGGAGATGTTTGTGGGTGTTGGGGCAGCCAGGGTAAGGGACCTGTTCGCCCAAGCTAAACGTCATGCCCCTTGCATTGTCTTCATAGACGAGATCGATGCTGTAGGGAGGTATCGCGGGGCGGGCCTTGGGGGAGGTCATGACGAGAGGGAACAGACTCTGAACCAGCTTTTAGTGGAGATGGATGGCTTTGAGGCGAACGAGGGGATAGTGGTGATAGCGGCTACAAACCGTCCGGACATCTTAGACCCTGCATTGCTTAGGCCGGGCAGGTTCGACAGGCAGATCGTCGTACCCATTCCGGACCTGAGGGGCAGGTATGAAATACTCAAGGTCCATACGCGTAAAGTCCCCCTGGAAGAGGATGTGGACCTTTGGGTTATAGCCAAGTCCACGCCTGGATTTACAGGCGCCGACCTCGAAAACCTGGTGAACGAGGCAGCCCTCCTTGCTGCTAGAAAGGGGAAGGACAAAGTAGGGATGAAGGAACTAGAAGAGGCCAAGGACAAAGTCCTAATGGGCGTAGAGAGGAAGAGCATCGTTTTAAGCGAGGAGGAGAAAAGAAGCATCGCCTACCACGAGGCAGGACATGCCCTTGTGGCCAAATTCACCCCTGGTGCTGATCCTGTCCACAAAGTGACCATCATCCCTCGTGGGCAGGCCTTAGGGTTGACGCAACAATTGCCCCAGGACGACCGTCACATTTACTCGAAGGATTACCTCCTTGCCACCATAACGGTCCTGCTCGGTGGTAGAGCCGCAGAGGAATTGGTCCTTGGCAGCATAAGCACAGGTGCAGGCAACGACATCGAAAAGGCCACAGAGATTGCCCGGAAGATGGTCTGCGAATGGGGGATGAGCGAAAGGCTTGGTCCTTTGGCTTTTGGCAGGAGGGAGGAGCAGGTCTTTTTGGGGAAAGAACTGGTCATGCACAAGGACTACAGCGAACGCACAGCCCAAGAGATAGACGAAGAGGTAAAGGGAATCGTTACGACTTGCTACCAGAGAGCAAGGTCTATCCTTCAAGCAAATCTCGACCTTTTGCATTTAATTGCCCAAAACCTTTTGGAAAAGGAGTCCTTAAGCGGCGAGGAACTCGAGGAGATGGTGAGGGGAAGGGGTGCGAAGGGTCTATAAACTACGCTTACGGGACAAGGAGCTGGAGCTCGGCAAGAGGACCTTGGTGATGGGCGTCTTGAACGTCACCCCGGATTCTTTTTCAGACGGCGGTCTTTACCTTGACCCCAAGAGGGCAGAGGAAAGGGCATGGGAGATGGTGGAAGAAGGGGCAGATATCATTGACATAGGTGGTGAATCCACCAGACCTGGGGCTGAGCCCTTACCCCTTGAGGAAGAACTGCGAAGGGTAATGCCCGTCCTTGAGGCCTTAGGTCCTTCTTTTCCTGTGCCTATATCTATCGACACCTATAAGGCAAAAGTAGCCGAAGAAGCCCTTAAGGCAGGCGCCTCTATTGTGAACGACATTAGCGGATTGGGGTTTGACCAGGACATGGCAGAAGTAGTAGCCCATTATGGGGCTGCATTGGTGATCATGCACATAAAAGGCACACCTAAGGACATGCAACTTAACCCGACCTATGGTGACGTCCTTGGGGAGATAAAGGCTTATTTACGGGAGAGGATAGAGAAGGCAGAAAAAGCAGGGGTTAGGTCAGATGCCATAATAGTCGATCCAGGCATAGGCTTTGGGAAGCGTCTGGAGCACAACTTGGAGATCTTCCGCCGTATGAAGGAACTAGAGGAGCTAGGCAAACCCATCCTTGTTGGTCCCTCAAGGAAGCGGTTCATAGGGGAGATCTTAGGAGTAGAGACAAGCCAAAGACTGTACGGGACCTTGGCCGCCGTTGCCTTTTCGATCTTACAGGGGGTCCATATCGTAAGGGTCCATGATGTGAAACCCTGTAGGCAATTGGTGGACGTAATCGACGCCATGATGAACCTTTAAACAGGGTTTAGGGGTGGGGACGTTTTGGGCGCTTTTGAAGAACATGGGTCTAAAGGACCTGGTAGACATAGGGGTGGTGGCCGTCTTTGTTTACTGGGTGCTTTTGCTTTTACGAGGGACCCGTTCCCTGGAGATCTTACTGGGACTAGGTTTTTTGGTATTGGCCTTTTTGACCGCTCAGAAATGGGGACTTGCGACCATACAATGGATACTCAGCAACTTCATGGAATCCTTCATCGTCTTCATCATCGTCATCTTCCAGGAGGACATAAGGAGGGCCCTTTCCTCTATGGGGAAGACCCCCTTTTGGGGTCCTAAATTTCACCCTTACAATCCCCTTTTGCTAGAAGAGATAGTGGAGGCCTCCGTGAATCTTTCGAGGCTAAAAGAGGGGGGGATCATAGTCCTTGAAAGGGAGGCGGATGTCAGGAGACATGTAGAAGTAGGGGTTGAGCTTGACGCAAAGGTATCAAAGGAGCTATTGGTCTCCATCTTTCGAAAGACTTCGCCCCTTCACGATGGAGCTGTGCTTGTCCAAAAGGGACGGATTTCGGCTGCCAGGTGTTTCCTACCCTTGAGCGAGAACCCAAGGAAAAGCCCTTTACTTGGTATGAGACATAGGGCTGCCCTCGGTATGTCGGAGAGGACCGATGCCGTGGTCATAGTGATATCGGAAGAAAGGGGGACTGTTTCTTTGGCCATAAAAGGTAAGCTTACCCGTAACTTGGAGATGGAGAGGTTAAAAACGGTCTTGAACAATCTTTTGGTTTTACAAAGGGCCAAAGGTGAGAGAAGGTCTAAGAAAGCTATTTCTTGAAAACCTAGGGCTCAAGTTGATATCGTTCCTTGTAGCCTTCTCCATATGGGCTTTCGTCAAGGGTACCACTGTAAGGGAGATGACCTTGACAGTACCAGTGGACATCACGGAGCTACCCGAGGGTTTTGTGGTGAGCGATGTTGAGCCGCTTTTGGTCACAGTGAGGGTGAGGGGATTGGTACATCAGGTGAACAAACTCAAGCGGGAGGCCATACAAGTGGTCCTTCCCCTTAAGCGGGTGAAAGAGGGGGAAAACGTCTTTTGGATAGGTCCAAGCTTCGTCAGGGTCCCTTCCGGTATAGAGGTGGTGGACGTCTTACCTGCCCAAGTGAAGGTGAAGTTATACAGCATAAAGGGTGAAGACGGTAAATGACCCTTTTTTAAAGGGGGTAGGGCCATGAGGCTTTTTGGGACAGACGGCATACGAGGAGTCGCGAACCGTTTTCCTATGTCGGTGGAAGTGGCCCTGAAGGTTGGCCAGGCTGTTACCGCCCTTTTCAAACAAAGGGAAGTCCATCCACGCATTGTGGTGGGCAAGGACACGAGGCTTTCAGGGTATATGTTTGAGACAGCGCTTGTGGCAGGCATCTGTTCCATGGGCGGAGAGGCCCTTTTAGTGGGGCCTTTTCCAACCCCAGGGATCGCCTTTCTGGTAAGGGATACCCGAGCCGATGCAGGGGTTGTCATCTCGGCTTCGCACAACCCCTTTTACGACAACGGTATAAAGGTGTTCTCAGGCGATGGTTTCAAGCTTCCGGATCCCCTTGAGGATAGGATCGAGCAGATGGTCATGAAAGGGGACTTCGGCTTGGAACCTCCAATAGGAGAAGACATCGGTAGGGCCATGAGGATGGAGGACGCGATAGGTCGTTACCTCGTCTTTTTGAAAAAAACCTTTCCCCAAGAACTTGACCTTAAAGGGGTAAAGCTTGTTGTGGATTGTGCCAACGGGGCTACTTACAAAATAGCCCCTTTGCTCTTCTGGGAACTTGGGGCAGAAGTGATCCCCCTTTCGGACAAACCAAACGGCTTGAACATAAACGAGGCCTGTGGTGCCCTTTATCCGGAAAGGATGGCCAAGGCCGTTGTGGCGTATGGGGCTGACCTCGGCTTGGCACTTGACGGAGATGGGGATAGGGTCATCTTTTCGGATCGCAAAGGGCAGGTCTTGGATGGTGACAGGATCATGGCCATATGTGCCATCGAAATGGCCAAAAAGGGTAGTTTAAAGAAAAACACGGTAGTTGCCACAGTGATGAGCAATATGGGGCTTGATGTAGCCCTAGCCAGGCACGGCATAAAGGTGGTAAGGACAAAGGTAGGGGATCGGTATGTGGTAGAGGAGATGCTCAAAGGAGGATACAACCTCGGTGGGGAACAAGCGGGTCATATCGTATTTCTAGACTATACGACCACAGGAGACGGACTCCTTACAGCCTTACAGCTCCTATTGATCCTCCGGTCTAAAGATAAAGACCTTTCAGATCTGACCAAGGTGATGGAACCCTATCCCCAGGTGAAGAAGGACATCCTCGTTAGGTCAAAACCACCCCTTGAGGAGATCCCAGGTTTCCTTGACGCCCTGCGGGAAGCCGAAAGAGAACTTGAGGGGAAAGGCAGAGTGGTGGTTCGCTATTCAGGTACAGAGCCAGTGCTGAGGCTTATGGTGGAAGGAGAAGATGTGGGGAAGATATCGGCGTTAGCTGAAGGACTTGCGGACCTAATTCAAAGACATATCGGGGAGGTAGGAGCATGAAGAAACTTGCTGTAAACGTAGACCACGTGGCCACCCTCAGGGAGGCGAGACGCACCTATTATCCAGATCCTGTGGAGGCGGCCTTACTTGCAGAACTTGCCGGTGCCCATGGCATCGTGGTCCATTTGAGAGAAGACAGGCGCCACATAAAGGAAAGGGACCTCAGGCTGTTGAGGGAGTTGGTGAAGACCTGTCTTAACCTCGAAATGGCCCCCGTAGAGGAGATGTCCAGGATAGCAAGGGAGACAAAACCCCATATGGTCACTTTGGTCCCCGAAAGGAGGGAAGAGATAACTACCGAAGGGGGGCTTGACGTAAGGGGAAATAAGGACAAGCTAACGGGGCTAATAGAGGGACTAAGGGAGGCGGGGATAGTCGTCAGCATATTTGTGGACCCAGAACCCTTCCAGATCGAGGCGGCTAAGGAAGTGGGAGCTCAGGCCATTGAGATACATACAGGCCTTTATGCCGAAGCCCCTAATGAGGAAGTGAGGCAGAAGGAGTTGGAGAAGATAAGGCGTTCAGCCGAATTTGCTAAGCAGCTGGGTTTAAGCGTAAGGGCAGGCCATGGTCTAAACTACTGGAACGTCAGGCCTATAGTGGAAATCCAAGAAATAGAAGAACTGAGCATCGGCCACGCAATTGTGGCCAGGGCAGTACTAGTGGGGATGGAGAAGGCAGTAAGAGAAATGCTCGAATTGCTTAAGTAGCCACCTCTAAGATCAATTCGTACAGGAAATCTATGGCGAAAAAGAAGTTCTCGAGGCGGAGCCTTTCGTCTACGTTGTGTACTAAAGAGAGTTCTTCCCGCTTAAGCCTGAAGGGCACAAAGTCATAACAAGGTATTCCTGCTGAGCGGAAGAAGCGACTGTCAGTTGCTCCGGTGATCAACATAGGTACAACGGGCACACCTGGGTCTTTCCGGTGGGCTAGTCTTTCAATGGCCTTGTATAAAGGGGTTGTCAAGGGAGACGGAGGGCTTGGTTCAACGGGGGACAAGGGCTCAAGAGAAACACCCTCCTCGTCCAGTAGGGACCTTAACCCTTTGAAGAACTCCAGAGGGTCTGTGTCTGGAAGGAGTCTGCAGTCAAAAAGGGCTTCTGCTTGAGAGGGAATGACGTTGACTTTGGTACCAGCCTTAAGCACCGTTAGGGTAAAGGTGTCCCTCAACATGGCCATGATTTGAGGATGAAGGGATAAGGTCTTGAGGAATCCTTCGAGTTTCTGCCCTCCAACTTCAAGGGCCTTTTTCGCCTCCGGGTTTTCATCCCCCATTATCCCTTCGAGGTAATGCCTTACTAAGGGGATGACCCTTATTGGCGGCTGATAGGCCAGGAGCTTAAAGGTGGTCCTCACCAGTTTTTCTGCGGCATTATCGCCATGGGGTATTGAACCATGCCCACTTCTACCTGTGGCTTTAAGGGAGAATTGTGCCACCACCTTCTGGGCTACGGAGATCTCGTAATGGTGAGGGGTACCGTCATCCCTGAGGACGATGGACCCTCCCTCGTTCAAGACAAAGGCGACCTCCCGTAAATCCGGTATGTTTTCCAGACACCACTTGGCACCAGCCTTACCTCCTGTTTCTTCATCGGCAGTGGCCAAAAGCCAAACGGGCCTTTTCAGCCTTTGGGAACGCCTTTTGGTCAATACCAATGCCCATACCTGCGCCATCCCAAAGGCCTTGGTATCGAGTGTTCCCCTACCCCAGATAAACCCATCCTTTATGCATCCTCCAAAAGGGTCCTCCGTCCACAGATCCCTTTCTGCCGGGACCACATCCATATGGTGCAAAAACAAAAGGGCCCCCTTGCCTTCGCCTAGTTTGGCTAAGAGGTTTGCCCTTCCGGGTTCTGGTATATATACCTCACAACTTATCCCTTCTTTGGACAGGAGGTGCTGCAGGAACTTTGCTGCCTCTTCTTCACGACCAGGTGGGTTTGAAGTGTCTATCCTCAAATACTCCTGGAGGTTTCGGAGGGCTTCTTCCATTTTTTCAGCTCAGAGGTTAAGGGCTCCTCCCTTCAATAAGGTCCTTCTTTCCCTTTCTGTGAGGTCATGGACAAGGCGGATCTTTATCCCTTCGCCCAGGACCTCAGCCTCTATCTTGCCCAAGAGGTCCCCCAAGGTCAACCTGACCTTCTGGCCCTTTTTGAAAAGGGAATAGTCCGAGGGGTTGGCGAACTTAAGGGGTATGATGCCGAAGTTTATGAGGTTTGACCTGTGTATGCGTGCAAATCCCTTTGCCAAAACGGCCCTTATCCCCAAGCATCTTGGGACCAGGGCTGCATGTTCACGGCTTGACCCTTGCCCGTAGTTTTCCCCACCGACGATAAAGCCTATCCCTGCTTCCCTTGCCCGTGAGGGGAAGGAGGGGTCCAAGTTCCGAAAGGCATACTGGCTCAAAGCAGCTATGTTGGACCTCAAAGGCAAGACTTCAGGGCCGGCAGGCAATATGTCGTCTGTAGAGATGTTATCGCCCAATACCAAAAGGACCTCGCCCTCAAGGACCTCAGGCAACGGGTCAAAAGAGGGCAAGGGTTTTATATTGGGGCCTCGGCGTAGTTGGACCGAACTAGGGTCTTCTGGAGGAGGCAATATCAGATTGTCGGCCTTCCAGTTAGAGACCACCTTTGGGATGCGAGGTGGAGTTCCAAGGCGGCGTGGATCTGTTATTTCCCCTTTCAAGGCGGTTGCCACTGCCACTTCAGGGCTTGCAAGGAATACTTCAGCATCTTGTGTACCGCTTCGCCCTTTGAAGTTACGGTTGAAGGTCCTAAGGCTCCTACCACCTGAAGGAGGAGCAAGGCCCATTCCTATACAAGGGCCACAAGCAGGTTCAAGGATCCTTGCGCCTTTCCTTACGAGCTTTTGCAAGTACCCAGTTTCCTCAAGCAAGTCGAGCACCTGTCGCGAACCAGGGACTATGGCAAATTCCACCTTAAGGGGGGAGTCAGAATTACCCAATACCTCAGCGACAAGGGCCAAATCGTAAAAGGAGGAATTGGTGCAAGAGCCCACGATCACCTGGTCTACCTTAAGGCCCTCCACCTCGCGGACCGGTACCACGTTGTCAGGACTTGAAGGCAAGGCCACAAGGGGTTCGAGGGTCGAGAGGTTTAAGGTTTGTTTGCCCTGGTACTCGGCATCGGGGTCGGGCATAAGTGGGAGCCACTCCTTCCCCCTCCCCTGAGTCCAAAGGAAGGCGCGCGTCCTCGTATCGCTTGGAAACAAAGAGGTTGTAAGGCCCAATTCAGCCCCCATGTTGGTTATAGTGGCCCTCTGGGGAATGGAAAGTTCAAAAACGCCAGGCCCTCTATACTCAAAGACCTTCCCGTAACCTCCTTTTACGGTCAGGCGCCTCAATAACTCCAAGATTACGTCCTTAGCGGAGACCCATGGTGAGAGTTGTCCTGAAAGTTCTACCTCCCATACTTCAGGCATGGTCATAAAGAAGGGGCGACCAGCCAAGGCCAAGGCTACGTCAAGACCTCCAGCACCTATTGCCACCATCGCCAAGGCCCCGGCTGTAGGGGTATGGCTATCGGATCCGAGAAGGGTCTTTCCGGGCGATGCAAAACGTTCAAGGTGTAGTTGATGGCATATGCCTGTCCCAGGTGGCGAAAAATAAGCCCCGAACTTCGAAGCAGCTGTCCGTAAGAAGAGGTGATCGTCAGGGTTTTCCGGACCTATCCCTAAGGTGTTGTGGTCCACATAGCTCACCGCTAGGGGCACGACCCTTTCGATCCCCATGGCCTCAAGTTCAAGGTATACGAGAGTCCCAGTGGCATCCTGGGTTAACACCTGATCTACCTTAATGGCTACCTCTTGTCCGGGGAGAGGCTCACCCTCTACCAAATGGGCCCTTATGATCTTCAAAAAAAGGCTTTCCCCCATCTTAGACCCCCTCTAGGGCTTCTCTCATCTTGCGGAAGGCTTCCCTTTTGTCAGGTTTGTCAAATATGCCTGAACCTGAAACCAATATATCGGCACCAGCCAAAGCCACTTCGCGGACGTTTTCCAACTTAACGCCTCCGTCTACTTCTATTAGGACCTTTAATCCCAGCTGGTCAATCCATTGCCTTAACTTCCTCACCTTCTCCAGGCTGTGCGGGATAAAGTCCTGTCCACCGAAACCGGGATTTACGCTCATGACCAGTACCAAGTCTACTTCCCTTATCACTTCCTCTAAAGTCCATATAGGGGTAGCTGGGTTAAGCGCTACTCCCACTTTTGGGCCCGAGGCCCTTATCTTGGAAAGGACCCGGTGCAAATGGGTGCATGCTTCCACATGGACCGTTATTACGTCTGCACCAGCCGTAGCGAAGGGTTCTATAA
Source organism: uncultured Thermodesulfobacteriota bacterium (assembly GCA_964611295.1). Lineage (GTDB taxonomy): Bacteria > Desulfobacterota > B13-G15 > B13-G15 > B13-G15 > B73-G16. The sequence goes on from CAZSWV010000004.1 coordinate 113,190, forward strand.
GCCCCTCTGGTTCATAGACCATGAGATGGACGTCAAGGATAAGGTGGGTCTTCTTCCTCAGGGATTTAACCACAGGGACACCGATAGTGAGGTTAGGGACAAAGTGGCCATCCATCACGTCCAGATGGATCCACTCAGCCCCGACCTCTTCTAACTCCCTGACCTCATCTGCTAGACGGGAAAGGTCGGCTGAAAGCACAGAGGGGGCTATCTTCTTCATGCGGAGGCCTTTTGCGAAGCCAGTATCTTGGCGGCACGCCGTGTGAGCTTTTTCAACTTGCTGATCCTCTCCTTTAGCCTTTGGGCCTCCTTTGTCTTGCCTTCCTTTAAGAGTTCCTCCCTTTCGGCCTTGAGTTGCCTTATCTGCCTCTTGAGCAGCGTAATGTTTATCGTCCTTTTCCCCAGCTTTACCACCTTTTCCCCTGTCACACCCGAGGAAGGCGCACCCCTTACGGCCTTGATGAAGGCTATGAGCTCCTCCTTTTGCATCCCACTTACCCCTTCGGCCCCTAGCTCTTTTGCCAAGGCCCGAAGCTCCTTGACGGTCATCTTCTCTACGGGTTTTTCCTCTGCCATCTTTTACCTCCTCATCTCCTCTGGTCCTTTTGGAGATAACAAAGGGCGGATGAAAAATCAAGCCGAGGGTGTAAAATGCATTTAAACTCGTGGTCTATTTTTGATGGATGGCTAAAAAGATCCTCATTGAGGCAAGCTTACCTGGTTTCAAAAGGGTGGCCCTTCTGAAAGAGGGGGTCCTTGAGGAGTATTTCGTGGAGCCCGTTCCTTCAGGCACCCTTGTCGGTAACGTGTACTTAGGCCTTGTGTCCAACATATCGCCGAGCCTTCAAGCCGCCTTCGTGGATTTCGGTCAGGGCCGTAGGGGGTTTTTACCCTTGGAAGAGGTACACCCTATGTACTGGGCCTCAAGGCCCAAAGGCAGGAGGCGGCCTAGGATAGAAGAGGTCCTGAGGGAGGGTCAGCCCCTTATAGTTCAGGTTGTAAGGGATGAGATAGGCGAAAAAGGTGCCATGCTCACTACTTATCCTTCCCTTGCAGGGAGGTATCTTGTCCTTTTGCCCTTTAGGGAAGTGAGGGGAGTTTCACTGAAGATCGAACCTGAACCCCGCAGGCGAAGGTGGAAGGAGTTCTTAGAGGGACTTGAACTACCTGAGGGGATGGGCCTTATTGTGAGGACGGCGGCCCAAGGTTGTAGTAAGAAAGACCTCTTGAAGGACCTCAGCTACCTTTTAAAGCTTTGGGAGATGATCCTCAATAAGTCACGCGAAACTCCACCTCCTTCCCTCCTTTACGAGGAAGGAGGTATCGCCCTGAGGGTGGTGCGTGACTATTTCACCCCGGAGGTTAAAGAAATCCTGGTGGACCAAAAGGAGGCCTATGATGAGGTCTACAGGTTTTTCTCTGAGTTTATGCCGAGATACCGTCACCGGGTGAGGCTCTACGAAGATGACCTTCCCCTCTTTTATCGCTATCACGTGGAAGACCAGGCACGGCGCCTTTACATGCGTCAAGTGGAATTACCTTCGGGGGGTACCCTGACTTTTGACATAACAGAGGCCTTCGTGGCCGTAGACGTCAATTCTGGAAAGGGTAAGGAACCATGGAGTCCCGAAAAATTGGCCTTTAAGACCAACCTCGAGGCCGCCCAAGAGATCCCAAGGCAACTGAGGCTTAGAGGATTGGGGGGCTTGGTCGTAATCGACTTCATCGATATGGAAAGGGCTGAACATAGACAAGAGGTGGAAAGGAAGTTAAAAGAAGGTTTTAAATCCGACAAGGCCAAGATCTCCATAGGTTCTCTGTCTGAATTCGGGACATTGGTCCTTTCGCGGCAAAGGATGCGACCCTTCTTGGTAGAACAGACCCATGATCGTTGTCCCCATTGTTCTGGTACAGGGTGGGTGAAGAAGACTTCTTTTGTAGCCCAAGAGGTCCTCCTTGACCTGAGAAGGCTTTTGGCCGAGGGTAAGAAGTGTCTCGAAGTGATAGCGCAAGAGCCCCTTATCAACTTCCTTAAGGAGCAAAGAGGGGAAGTGCTTTTGCAACTTGAAGCCCATTTCAAGACTAGGCTTTCCTTTAAGGTGGTAGAAACTGTGGATTCCTACCAGATCAGGGTCATAGAGGAGGCCAAAAGTGGCTGAGGACGGTTACCTTGTGATCCATGGTCACTTCTACCAACCCCCTAGAGAGAACCCATGGCTTGGAATTGTTGAAAAGGAAGCTTCTGCCCATCCTTGGCACGATTGGAACCGTCGGATCACCGAAGAATGTTACGCCCCCAATTGGTGGGCGAGGGTTTACGGCCCAAAAGGGGAGTTGAAAGAGGTTTTAAACAACTACGCCTTCATGAGCTTCGACTTTGGCCCAACTTTGCTCAACTGGCTTAGACGTCATGCCCCTCGCGTCTACAAGGCCATCTTGCTTGGGGACCTTCAGTCCAGAAGGCGCTATGGGGGACATGGTGCCGCCATTGCCCATCCTTATTCTCACATCATACTCCCTTTAGCCCATCCAGAGGACAGACGCTTGGACATTCACTGGGGAATTTTGGACTTTCGCCTGCGCTTTGGAAGGGACCCTGAGGGGATGTGGCTTCCGGAGTGTGCGGTTGACACGGATACCCTAGAGGATCTGGTTGATGAAGGCATTTCCTTTGTCCTGCTTTCGCCTCAACAGGCCAAAAGGACTAGGAGACCAGAGGGATACTGGCAGGAGGTAGACGGTAGCCGCATGGACACCTTTAGGCCTTATAAGGTGAAGTTGCCGTCAGGCAGAGAGCTTTCAGTGTTTTTCCTTCACCATGGTCTCTCCATGGGCGTATCCTTCGGTGACCTCCTAAGGGATGGAGAGAAGTTCTTATGGGCTATAAGGGAAGCAATGCCACAAGGGGGTCACCCCCTTGTGGCAATTGTCAGCGATGGTGAGACCTTTGGTCACCATAAACCCTTCGGGGAAATGGCCCTTTCTTATATATTTTGGACCCTCCAAAGGAAGGAAGGGCCTAAACTTACCGTTTTCGGGGAGTTCCTGGAAAAATACCCTCCAGAGGACGAGGTAGAACTTCACGAAAGGAGCTCCTGGAGTTGTGCCCATGGTCTGGGCAGATGGGAACGGGACTGCGGTTGTTCAACAGGTGCTCATCCTGAGTGGAATCAAAAGTGGAGGAGGCCTTTACGTGAAGCCCTCAACTGGTTGAGGGAGAACTTGAGGGATCTTTTCGCTACAGAGGGGGAAAAGGTCTTTTACGACCCACAGAGGGCGCGCCTTGAGTATATGGAGGTCTTTGTGGAACCGTCCCGAAAGGAAGCCTTTCTAAAAGAACACCTGAAAGGCAGCCATCCAGGGAAGGCCTTGGGGCTTTTGGAGATGGAGAGGGAATCGCTCCTCATGTTTACCAGTTGTGCGTGGTTCTTTGACGATCCCTCAGGTATAGAGACCCTTTTGGCCTTAAAACACGCGGCCAGGGCCATCGACCTGGCGCGTATCTATGGAGGGATAGACCTTGAAAGAGGGTTCCTAGAAAGGTTAAGGGAGGTAAAGAGCAACATCCCCGAAAAAGGGACAGGAAAGGACCTTTACCTGAAAGAAGTGATCCCCCATAGGGTAGACGTTGAAAAAGCTGCTTTTCACGCCTTGATGCACCCCTTACTTGGGGAAAAGAGGGAAAGGTTAGGGGCCTATCGAACAAGTTACCCCTCGGAAGAAGAGAGAAAGTTAGGGAAGGCACGTTTGAGGATCGGGGAAGTGGTTTTGGAGGATGAGAGGACCTTGGAAAAGGCCTCCTTTCCCTTTGCCCTTTTGGACTTTGGGGATCACAACCTGCTTTGTAGCCTTGGAGACGTGGATCTCCAAGGGATAAAGGGGGCCTTTGAAGCCGGCGATTTAGCCACGGCTTCGCTCTTGATAAGGGAGACCCAAGGAAAGACCTTCACCTTGCTTTCCCTTTTGGACGAGTTCAAAGAAAAGGTCCTTTATGGGCTTTTGGAGGAGAAATGGAAGGGGCTTTATCCATTTATAGAAGGGCATTATATGGAATGTTTGCCCTTAGTCCAGCTCACCCGTAGTTTGGGGTTAAAGATCCCCCCTGACCTATCTGCCCTTTCCCACTGCGTCCTCTTAGGAAAGGCAAAAAAGGCCCTGGAGGAGCTATCCCCTGAACTCTTGGAAGAGGTCTTGAGGGAGGCGAGGGTTCTCGGTGTAGAGGTGGATCTTTCCCACCTGAGAGGGGAAATGGCGGAGAGGTTTAACTCTTACCTTGAGGAGATGCTGGACCGTAAGGGGGACGTAGACCTCAAGGAGCTTAAAAAGGCCGTGGAGATATGTAAGACGTTGGGTGTTCCTCTAGGTAAGTTCCAAGCTTACCTTTTCATGTTGGTCAAGGGACAGAGGGAAGCCCTCTCTCAGGAACTAAGGGATTTAGCCCAGGCCTTTTCCATAGAGGTCTGAAATGCGAGGCTCAGGGGTTTTGTTGCACATAAGTAGCCTGCCTTCCCCCCATGGGGTTGGGGACCTTGGGCCATGGGCCTTTAGGTTTGTCGATTTCCTAGAGGCTTCAGGACAACGTCTATGGCAACTTTTGCCCTTTGGGCCTACGGATCCGGTCCTCGATAACTCCCCGTACTCTAGTCCTTCGGCCTTTGCAGGCAATCCCCTTTTCATAAGCCTGGAGAAACTCTATGAGGATGGGCTTTTAGAAAAAAAAGACCTGAAACCCTCCACTCCCTTCCAAGAAGGCTTCTGCGATTACGAAGGGGCTTGCCTTTTTAAGCAGCCCCTGTTGGAAAAGGCTTGGTCCTCTTTTAAGGGTACGCGGTCCTGGTCTTGGGAGGCCTTCTTGGAAGGGCATAAGGATTGGCTTTGGCCTTGGTGTACCTTCAGGGTCCTTAAGGTCCGATTTGAGGGTAAACCCTGGTACTTGTGGCCCGAGGAATTCAGGAGGCCCACGCCCTCTCTGTTCGAATGGGCTATGGAGAAATTCGAAGATGACTTTTTCAGAGAAGCCTTTGCACAATACCTATTTTTCAAACAATTGGGAGAGCTCAAGGGATATTGCGAACAAAAAGGCATACTCCTGATAGGAGATATCCCCATATACGTCACCCATGACAGCGCCGATGTTTGGGCTAATCAACACATATTTGAACTTGATCTCCAAGGAATGCCCCTTTTTGTGGCTGGTGTTCCCCCTGATTACTTCAGCCCTAAGGGGCAGAGGTGGGGCAATCCCCTCTACCGGTGGGATGTGATGAAAGAAGAGGGCTATAAGTGGTGGATATGGCGAATAAGACATAACCTACGTTGGTTCCACCTCCTGCGCCTGGACCACTTTCGGGGTTTTGTAGCCTATTGGGCTATAGATCCCCATTCAGAAGATGCCAACCGAGGCTTGTGGAAAAAGGGGCCGGGTGAGGCCTTTTTCGAGGTGCTCAAGAGACACTTTTACAACTTACCCTTTGTCGCCGAAGACCTTGGCATTATCACCGCTGAGGTAAGGGAGCTTATCGCCTCTTTAGGCCTCCCAGGGATGAAGGTGTTACAGTTTGCCTTTGGCGACGATTTCCCCCAAAGCCCTTATCTTCCCCATAACTTCGATGTCAATTGCTTTGCCTACCCTGGCACCCACGACAACAACACCTTGAAGGGATGGTTCGTACAAGAACTCACGCCAGAAGGTCGCCAAAGGGTCTTTAAATACCTCGGTAAGACCCCGACTCCAGAAGAACTCCCTTGGGAGATGATCAGATTACTTATGGCCTCAGTGGCCAAGGCCGTTATCGTCCCCATGCAAGACCTACTAGCCCTTGGGCCAGAGGCTAGGCTCAATAAGCCTGCCTCATCAAAGGGCAACTGGCGATGGCGCCTGAAGGAAAAAGACCTTTCGCCTGAACTAGCCACAAGGCTGAAAGACCTAAGTTGGACCTACGGAAGATCTTAAAAACACACCCTTGACAGCCGACTTGGTTGTACTTATCAATAATAACGTCAATAACTTGCAGCAAAAAGTTCAGTTCATCATAACAAAATAACAAAAAGGAGGTGGCAGTATGGTGAAAAGGGGGTTGAAGTGTGTAGCATTGGTTCTTGGAGTGGTGTTAGCTTTTACTTTAATTTCTAATGGAATTGTCGAGGCCACAAATGCTAAAAAGGAAAAAGCTACTCCTGCAGTGCAAGTAATTACCAAAAATTTTGAGGGTGAAGTAGTGAAAGTTGACACAGCAGCTAAGAGCTTAACGGTAAAGGGTACTACAGGAGAGGAAACTTTTGATGTTTCAAAGGCAAAGTTTGAAGGGGTGAAGGATTTGGCGGAGCTCCAGGTGGGGAACAAAGTGGTGGTTTCCTATGAGGAAAAGGAAGGGAAAAAGGTGGCAGTGACGGTTAAGAAGCAATAAACAGAGGGCAAAATAAGGTATACGAAAGGGGGGCGAGGCCCCCCTTTTTATTTTGTTTTAGGTTTGACACCGCGAGAAGCCGTGTGGTAAAAAGGAAACCCGTTGGTTTCAAAGCATAAAGGGAGGGGGACGAGATGGGTCAGAGGGTAGCTATAATAGGGGTGGGGCAGAGTGCTTTTGTCAGAAGTTATCCAGGGTCCTTGAGGGAGTTGGCCTTTGAGGCCTTCAAGGAAGCTGTAGAGGATGCCAAGATCAATCCCAAGGAAATAGAAGCCTCTTTGATCTGTTCGGCTCCGGAATATGACCGCCAGAGGTCGCCTGCAGGGGTCATAGCGGAGTACCTTGGTTTAATCCCTCAGCCTACTTGTTATGTGGAGACGGTCTGTTCGTCTTCAACTACTGGGGTGATAATGGCCTATTCCTTGATAAAATCTGGGCTTTATAAAATCGTGGCTGTCATAGGGGTACAGAAGATGTCTGAGCTTACCTCTATGGAGGTCCAGGAACGTATGGGGCGTGGGGCTGATATCCAATGGGAATCTCCTTTCGGGACGATGATGCCTGCGTATTATGCCCTTTATGCAAGGGCCTATATGGAAAAATGGGGTTTGACCCTGGAGGACCTTGCTTCTGTTAGGATAAAGTCCTCCATATACGGACAGATAAACGAAAAGGCCGTTTACAGAAAGCCTGTCACCATGGAGGATTTCACCAATCCCGAGAGCCGTTTTGCTGAACCAGTTGCCTCTCCCTTGAGGGTAGGCGACTGTTGTGCCAATGCGGATGGGTCATCTTGCATAATCTTGGCGAATGAAGAAGTGGCCAAGAGCGTGTGTGAGAAACCCATCTGGATCCTTGGGGTTGGTTCGGCTGCTGAGGCCGTCACCATGACCGGTAGGCCTGACCTTACAGAGGGGTTGAGGGTTGCCAGGATAGCTGCCGAGAAGGCTTATAAGATGGCAGGTGTCGGTCCCAACGATATAGATGTGGCTGAGGTGCACGATTGCTTCACCATAGCTGAAATCATGGCCTATGAAAACCTAGGGTTTGCCCGTCCGGGAGAGGGCAAGGAGCTCATAAGGTCAAAGGAGACATACAAAGAAGGACGCATCCCCGTGAACGTGGATGGCGGGCTCTTATCAAAAGGACATCCCATAGGGGCTACGGGGGGGTCGCAGGTAAGGACCATTGTGTTGCAGCTGAGGGGGGAGGCCGGACCTATGCAAGTAAAGGATCCTGAGATAGGACTCGTGCATAACATTGGTGGTGTAGGGCTTTATGGGAACGTCATAATCATGGGGAGGTAGCCATGGCAAAGGAAAAAGAATTGGACACGAGGTTTCAACGTTTTGGGGTGGTTAGTTTTACGGCTATCACCAAGGTCAACGATTTTGTGGGGTATCTCGAGGAAGGGAAACTGATGGGTACCAAATGCAAAAAATGCGGGGCCCTTTACTTCCCTCCGCGGGCTGATTGCTGTCAGTGTTTGTCAAGCGAAATGGAGTGGTTTGAGGTAAAGGGTAAGGGCAGGCTTTTAAGCTATACGAGGCTATCCTATGCCCCTGTGGGATTTGAAAAGGTCCTCCCCTATACCTTGGGGCTTTTGGATTATGGCGACTACAAGGTCTTTGGGTGGATAAGCAAAGACATCCCCGAAGAAGAACTTAAGGTGGGCATGGAGATGGTTCCAAGGGTCATAAGGTTAGAGGGGGACCGTCTCCTTTACGAGTTCGCCAAGGCTTCGTAAAAGACCTTTTTCCCAAAGATCCGGGAGGCAACCTTGCCTTCGGTGATGAGTTCTTTTAGGAAGGCAAGGGCCTCTTTTTCATCTATGCCCAAGCCTTCGCACATCTCTTCTAAGGTCAGGGGCCTTATGCGCAAGGTCTGCAGGATCCTTTCCTTTAAATGAGCTCCCAAAGAGGAAGGGGATTTTTTAGCAATTGGGGAAATGGGAACGGCCTTTGGCCCCAGGCGTTTTGCTATCTCCGTCAATCTCTCATGGGAAACGGGATGGGCGTACTCTTCTGCTCCAGGCCTGGAAACCGTATTTAGGTGGACCAGATCTGGATCGATGGCTTCTATGGCCTCTTTTAAGGCGTCTAGGTCGTAAGGGTTATCGTTTATCCCCCTGCAGAAAAGGACCTCAAGCCACAGCTTCCCCTTGTACAGCCTCCTGAAGTCCATCAAGCCTTTGAGGATCTCCGAAAGTCTAAGGGAGGGGTGGGGGCGGTTTATGGTTTCAAAGACGGATTCAGTTGCGGCGTCAAGGGAAGGGAGGACGGCATCTGCCAGAAGGAGGTCTTCTTTTACCTGGTCAGAGGACAGGAGCGAACCGTTCGTTATTACTGCGATGGGATGAGGGCTTAGGCGCTTCAACTCCTTTATAAGTTCCCCGATCCTCGCGTTAAGGGTGGGTTCACCAGATCCGGACAAACTGATGTAGTCCAAAGGCCCGTTTAGTTCTTTAAGGGTCTCCTCGACTTCCCTAAGGACCTCGTCGATAGGGACATATTCTTTCCTCTCCACAGTAAGGGAGGTGGTCCTCCCCAACTGGCAGTAAATGCAATTGAAGCTACAAAACTTCCTAGGCACAAGGCTCACCCCTAACGAGATCCCAAGCCTTCTCGAAAGCACCGGACCATAGGTATACTTCATCCCCCGAAGGCCTCCATGTGTAAGAAGTCCTTCAACTCCTTCCTTTCCCGAGGAAGGGGGATCTCTTCGGGTACGCCCAAAGGGACTATGACCACCACTTCTCTGTCTTCAGGGACTTTCAATAACTCCCTTGCCTTCTGGGCATCAAAGGCGCCTACTATCACCGTTCCCAATCCCTTGTCCCAGGCTGCCAGGCAGAAATTCTGCACAGCCAAGGCTACATCGAACATCAGCCAGTCCCCTTTATCCGTTGCGGCTTTACCTTGGAAATAACCGGCTTTGCCCTTTTGCCCCAAAAAGACCGCCACCCAAGGTGCTCGCTTTACTGCCTCATAAGCTGGGTTTTGACGAAGGCTAGACCTAAGGGTCTCGGCCAGGGCTTCCTTGGTCTCTTTTTTGGATACCAATACTACCTCCCAACACTGGGTATTGGCCCAAGAGGGAGCCCATCTCACGGCCTCAAGGAGCTCCAATACGGTCTCATAAGGAATGGGGTCCTCCTTCATTTTCCTTATTGACCTCCTCCCCTTTATTGCGTCCCAAAGCTCCATCAATGGCCTCCTTTCAGCAGGACTTTTGCCTGCAACGTAAGGGGTTTCTTCCCCTCTATCCCCATAAGTTCCCAAAGTTGTGTGGACAAGGCCTTAAGGGACCGCCTGAAGTTCAATCCGGGTTCGGTCGAAAGCAATACCCCTTGGCGCATGGATCCCCTTGCGACCTTGCGGTCATAGGGAAGGACGCTCAAAAGGGGGGATTCCAACATTTGGTATCTGGGTACAGAATCGCCCTTTACTTTGTTGAAGACAAAGCCCGTTATCCTTGCCTTTGTCTTTTTCAAGAACAGCTCAAGCCTTTTTGTTTCAATAAGGGACAACCTGGAAGGTTCGCTCACCAAAAGCGCATAGGTGAGGTCTTCAGGTAAGAGCCCCACAAGCGAAAAGTGTTCTTCTCCAAGTCCAGGGGGAAGGTCTATCACCAATAGATCTAACTCCCCCCAGTTGGTCTTTTCCAGCATTTGTTTGAGGACTGCGTGTTTTATCGGGCCCCTCCAAGCAACAGGGGTGTGAGGGGCTTCGAGGAACAAGCCTATAGAGAGGACGCGAAGGTTCGGAGTAACGTTTATGGGCATTAGGTCTCCTTTTAGGCCTCCTATACCCACAGGAGGGAGGCCAAGCAAGAAGGGCAGCTCGGGTGAAGAAAGATTTGCATCGAGGAGTCCGATGCGTAGCCCCTTTTTTTCCCACGTAAGGGAGAGCATAAGGGCCAAAGTGGTCTTACCACACCCGCCTTTCCCTGCCAAAAGGAGCGCCTTTGTAGGCCTTTCCTTCATTGAAGGGCCCTGTCCGCTTCTTCTATTTCCTGCCTTTTCTGTTGCTGATACTGAAGTACCTTTTCCCTTACTTCTCTGTCCTCCAAGGCCACAATCTTTGCCGCCGCCAAGGCTGCCTCTTCCGGTTCCAATATCACAAGAGGGGCTACTCCAGAGGGGACCCTTAGGCTTGAGAATATGTCCGCTCCTCCAAAACGGTCGCTTGGAGGCGGGCAAGCTATCACGGGCCTCCAGGTTTGGGCATCTACCATACCGCTCAGGGCATTGGACCTGCCAGCCACGGTTATGAAGACCTCTACCTCTTCTTCCAGCTCTTTCACCAAGGACAAGAGTTTCTCAGGGGTCTTATGGGCCGAAGCCACCCTCATAAGGGGTTCGATCCCAAAGTACTTCAGGGCCTCTTTTATCTTCTCGCAAAAGGGGAGGTCGCCTTTGGAGCCCATTACTATGGCCACCCTCTTCATCCAGCTAGCCTCCTGTCTATGTTTTCTTTTATCATCATGGAAACCCTTTCATCCCCAAAGAGGCCAACCCTTATCCTCACCAAGGTGCTCTTGCCCTTGTTTTGCACCTTTACGACCACCTCCCCACCTGTGGCCCTCCTCCCTTTGATCCGGCCTTCAAGGGCGTCTTTCTCTTTTTCAAAAACGGCAATTCCACAATCCTCAAGGGCCTTTATAGTGGCGTCCCATACCGCCTCATAAGCATAGGGATATTCTATGCAAAGTTCACCCTTCATGTACGCGTAGGTACCAGCCCCAATGGCTGCACCCGTACCGGCAGCGACAAGGTATACACATCCGTGAAGCATTAAGGCCATGAGAACCAAAAGGGCCTCTTTTTTAACCTTCATCTCGTCCCTCCTGTTTAAACCTTACCATCTATTTCAATAGGGCATCAATAGCACGTCATAGCCTAAAAGGGCGACCTTCTCGGCCAAAACTTTGGCCTCTTCCTTTGAGCTGAAGCTACCTATCCTCACTCTATAGTATCTTCCTTGTTGTGTTTGGAAAGGGCTCACATAAGCTTCAAATCCCTTCTTCCTCAACTCCATCATAAGGGCATATGCCTTCCTTTCCTCCTGAAAGGCCCCGACCTGGATAGTATAACCCATGCCTTTGAATCCTTCTGGAAAATCCAGGACCTCGATCCTGACCCAAGCCAATCCCTCTTCGACCATCCCGAGGGCCTTTGCCGCCGCATAGGATAGGTCGATCACCCTACCCGGTACAAAGGGGCCTCTGTCGTTTACGATCACAGTCGCGCAACGGCCGTTCTGGAGGTTGGTGACCAAGACCTTGGTGCCCAGGGGGAGGGTGTTGTGGGCAGCGGTTAATTGGTACATGTCGAAAATGCTCCCAGAGGCCGTGGGTCTGCCGTGGAATTCTTCCCCATACCATGAAGCCCATCCGTATTGGACTTTTGGTATGGCCGAGGGTGGGATGGCTGGAGGTGGTGGCACCACTTTTTTTATGGCACAGCCTGAACCGAAAAGGACCCATCCCAATAGGAGGGCTTCAATGAACCTTCTTGACCTCAACCTCACCCCTTTCGAGACGAGGGTCGCTTTGTATCGACAATTCGAGGGTCGAAAAGGCCTTCTTGAGCTGTTTCCACTTTGCACCTCCATACCCCTTAAGGAGTGAGAGGTCCTTTGGATTTACCCTCAACAGGACCTTCCCCTCCTTCTGGGTTTCAAGGGCACTTTTAACCTTTTCGTAATACAGCTCGGCCCTAACTAGCTCCCCAAAGGAGGGATGATAAGGACCTGCTACAAGGGCCTCTTCGAGCTCGCGAGAAGGCTGAAGGCCTATCCTTATTACCTTTATTCCCGCTCCTTCAAAGGCTCCAAGGGCCTCTTTCGCCAGAGAGATGGCCTCCTCTAAGTTTAAAGGTCTATAAAGGCCTTTATGGTACCAGTCTTCAAGCTCCGTCCCCTTGATGACCAGGGTAGGGTAAACCCGCACGAAGTGAGGTCCAAGGGCGATCACCTCCTTTACTGTCCGGAGGAATCCGTCACGGTCATCACTGGGTAGCCCTATCATGATCTGAATGCCTACCTCAAAGCCTTCTCCCTTAAGGAGTTCTACAGCCCTTATCACCGTTTCCGGTCCGTAGCCCCTTTTAGAGGTCCTAAGTACCTGAGGGTCCATGGATTGGACCCCGAGTTCCACGGTCTTTACCCTGTGCTCCTTCAAAAGCCTGAGGACCTCTTCAGGTAAGGCATCAGGCCTTGTGGAGACCCTTATGGAATGGATCCTCCGGGACTCCAAATACGGCGACAAGACCGCAAGCAATTCCTCTTGGGCCTTAAAGGGCAAAGCAGTAAAGCTTCCCCCAAAAAAAGCCACTTGGACCTTTTCCTTGTTGCGGATCCTTTCGTTAAGCCACTTTTCTACCTCTGAGAGCACGTATTGCCGAGATATGGAAGCGTTATGCTTCCCCGTAGTGCGCCATTGGTTGCAAAAGACGCACCTGTTTTTGCAACCGAAGTTGGGTATGAAGATGGGTATTATGGCGCTATAATCCATACAGCCTCTTTAAAGCCTCTTCAGCTGCCCTTTGTTCAGCCTCCTTTTTACTTTTTCCCCTTCCCTTACCCCATACTTGTCCCTTCACCATTACAGCTACCTCAAAGGTCTTTTCGTGTTCGGGTCCCGATTGGCTTAAGAGCACGTATTGGGGAAGGTCTTTAAAACGCGCCTGGACACCTTCTTGAAGTTGAGTCTTGAAGTCGATATCCCTCCAATTCCCCTTTACCTCCTCAAGGTAAGGGGAAAAGCACTTCCTCACTACTTCCAAGGCCCTTTCGAAACCCCCATCTAGGTAAACGGCTCCCACCAAGGCCTCAAAGGCAGAGGCCAATATGGATGCCTTTTGTCTTCCTCCGGTTTGTTCCTCTCCTTTCCCTAAGAGGAGGTAATCGCCCAACGAGAGGCTTTTTGCAATTTCCGCAAGCCTTTCTCCCCTCACCAGAGAAGCCCTGATCTTGGAAAGTTCCCCTTCCTTGTATGTAGGCAGTATTTCGAAGAGCAAGTGGCTTATACATAGCTCCAATACAGAATCACCGAGGAACTCAAGCCTTTCAAAATCGGGATAACCCCATGACCTATGTGTCAAGGCCTCCTTTAGGAGCTCTTGACGCTTAAAATGATAACCTAAGGCCTCTTCAAGGCCCTTTAGATCCTTCCCCATCCCTTTTGGGAAATATTGCAAGGAGCAAAAGGACTAGTCAAGGTTATAGAGGGCTTGTCTTTACCGTCTAGGGCTTAAGTGTTATCTTTCAAAGCAAAAAGGGGTTGAAGGCCGAGTTGTATAAGTCCATAGCTGATCTCCCCTTGCATTATGGAGAAGCCCCACGGTGGCTTTTCGAGCGTATGGTGCGCCTTGGGAGGGAGATCCTCCGAGTCATGGTCTTTGAATTTGGTCCCCAAGAGGTGTTGGTAAGGCTTTCGGATCCCTTTTGGTTTCAGGCCTTAGGTTGTCTTCTGGGATTTGACTGGCACTCAAGCGGTTTGACCACCACCGTCTGTGGTGCCTTGAAGGAGGCTGTAAAGGGTTACGAAAGGGAGTTGGGAATACTTGTGGCAGGTGGTAAAGGGAGGGCTGCCCTTAGGACGCCTCAGGACCTCCTTTTTTACGGGGATAAGTTTTCCATAGAGGCCGAAAAGTTCATAAGGATCAGTAGACTCGTGGCCAAAGTGGATAGCTGTGCCCTGCAGGATGGTTACGACCTTTACCATCACACCTTCTTGCTGACCTTTGAAGGGACTTGGTGTGTGATCCAACAGGGTATGAATCCGAAGACCCGTTACGCAAGGAGGTACCACTGGCTTTCCTTAGGACTTGAAGACTTTTGTTGTGAGCCCCATAAGGCCATATGTTGTGACCTGAGGGGCAAGGCCCTGAACATGGTGGCTGAGGAAAGCAAAAGGTCAAGGGAGGCCATCCTGGACCTGGTGAAACGTCCTCCGGTAGAAGTGTTAAAGGAGGTCCGTCCCTTAAAGAGACTCGAACTGCCTGAAAGGCATGACCTTAGGGCCGAGGACTTGGCCCCAGAGAAATTGGAGAAGGTGCTACTTAAGACCTACGAACAGGTGCCTTCTCGGTTTGAAGACCTCCTTTTGGTACAGGGGCTCGGTCCCAAGTCGTTGAGGGCCTTGTCTTTGTTGGCTGAACTCATATATGGCGCTCCTCCTAGTTTTAGAGACCCTGCCCGTTTCAGTTTTGCCCATGGTGGGAAAGATGGGAAGCCATATCCAGTTGATCGTGACCTTTACGATCGCACCATTGAGGTGCTTAAGGACTGCCTTTGGGCTGCCAAGCTTGGATATACGGAGAAACTCGAGGCCTTGAGGAGACTCGAGTCCTTTTTCAAGAGGGTCTGAATGGACCTTTTTTCTCAAAAATCCGAGGTTCCCCCTAAAGATCATCAGCCCTTGTCCTACAGGATGCGTCCGAGGACCCTTGAGGAGTTCGTAGGGCAAAAGCACCTTTTGGCCCCTGGTAGGCCCATAAGAAAGATGTTGGAAGAGAAGAAGCCCTTCAGTTTCATCCTCTGGGGGCCTCCGGGTAGTGGTAAAACCGCCTTGGCCCATTTGATTGCCAAGGCTATAGGGGCGGATTTTATCCAGGGGAACGCGGTCCTATGGGGGGTGAAGGAGATAAGGGATGCAATCCTTGAGGCGCAAAGACGTCTTAAGCAGGGCGCAAAGAGGACGGTGCTTTTTATAGACGAGATCCACAGGTTTAACCGACCACAGCAAGAGGCCCTCCTTTTAGGTGTGGAGGACGGTAGCGTCGTCCTCATAGGCGCTACTACTCAAAACCCTTCCTTTGGGATAATAGGGCCCCTGCTTTCGAGGTTGAGGGTCTTTGAACTTAAGCCTTTGGGTGAAGAAGAGCTGTTGGAGGTCTTAAGGCGTGCCTTATACGACAGGGAACGAGGGCTTGGGGGAGAAGAGGTAGAGGTTTCAGAAGATGTCTTGAAGACTATAGCTAAACTTTCAGCTGGAGATGCCAGAACGGCCCTCAATGTCTTGGAACTTGCGGTCTTTTTGGCCCCTCGGGAGGGGAAGAAGAAGGTCCTTGGACTGAGAGAGGTCCTCGAGGCTTCCCAAAGTAGGTTCCCTTATGACCGTTATGGAGATGATCGTTACGAGCTCATAAGCGCCTTTCAGAAGTCCATAAGGGGAAGCGATCCGGATGCGGCCATCTATTGGCTTGTAAGGATGTTGGAAGGGGGAGAGGACCCCCTATATATAGCGCGAAGGCTCATTGTAACAGCTGCAGAAGACGTGGGTTTGGCCGATCCAATGGGGCTTGTAGTAGCGGTAGCAGCCCTTTTGGCCTTTCAACACCTTGGCCAGCCCGAAGGGGAACTGGCCTTGGCTGAGGCTACGCTCTATCTGGCTACAGCTCCCAAAAGCAACTCGGCACTGATGGCCTTGGAAAGGGCAAGGGAGGATTTGAAGGAGAAAGGGCCTTTTGAAGTTCCCCTTCACCTCAGGAAGGCCTCAACGTCCCTTATGAGGCAATGGGGTTATGGTAAGGGATACCTCTATCCCCATGACCATCCAGAAGGTTTCGTCGAACAGGACTACCTCCCTGAAGGGGTTAAAGGAGGATATTACTCCCCTACAGGGCGCGGCTACGAAAAGGAGATAAAGGAAAGACTCCTTAAGTGGTGGAAGGGCAAGCGCGGAGGGTAGTAGGTGAGGTATTTCCTCTGTGACTTCCACATCCACAGCCGCTTTAGCCGTGCTACGAGTCAGGACATGAACCTCGAAGAGATAGCCAGATGGGCCCGTATAAAGGGATTGGCTTTGATGGGTACGGGGGACTTCACCCACCCAGCTTATTTTTCTGAGATCAAGGAGAAACTTGAAGAAGACGGCTGTGGCATCTATAGGCTCAAACGCGGAGAAAGGTCCGTGGGTTTCGTCCTTACTGCTGAGGTTTGCAACATCTTCGACCAAGGAAGGAGGACGAACCGTAGGGTACATAGCGTCATCTTTGCTCCTAGCATCGAGGTGGTGGAACGCATCAACAAGGCCCTTTCACGCTATGGCGACCTTTCTCAGGACGGCAGGCCTACTTTCACCTTTCCAGTTAAGGACTTGGTGAAATTGGTCTTGGATTGTTCAGAACGTTGCCTTGTAGTTCCTGCCCATGCGTGGACGCCGTGGTTCTCTGTTTTTGGGGCCAACTCCGGTTTTGATTCCCTTGAAGAATGCTTTGAAGAAGAAGTCCGAAACGTTTACGCCATAGAGACCGGCCTGTCTTCGAACCCCCAGATGAACTGGAGGGTATCTGCGCTTGACCGTGTGGCCTTGATATCCAATTCAGACGCCCATTCCCCAAGGCATATAGGACGTGAAGCCAATGCCTTTTGTTGTGAGATGGACTATGACCAGATCCTTGAGGCCATAAAGCATAAGGACCCCAGGAGGTTCCTGTTCACGGTGGAATTCTTCCCGGAAGAAGGCAAATACCACTTTGATGGCCACCGTGCATGTGGGATTTCCTTTTCACCTAAGGAGACCAAGGCCCATAAATACCGTTGCCCTAAATGTGGTAGACCCCTCACCGTAGGGGTGATGCATAGGGTGGAAGAGCTTGCGGATCGGCCAGAGGGCTTTATCCCACCGGGTGCGATCCCTTGTATTCACATCGTGCCCTTGGAAGAGATAATAGCTCAGGCCTTCTCCGTAGGCACTCAGTCCAAGGCCGTTGAGAGGGAGTACATGAGACTTGTAGAAGAAGGGGGATCCGAGTTCAAGGTTTTGCTTGACCTGCCTCCAGAAGAGATAAAGAGGATAGCCCATCCTAAAGTCTACGAAGGGATAATGAGGATGAGGCGAGGCGAAATCCATCTCACACCAGGCTATGACGGCGTATACGGAAAGGTGAAGATCTGGGAGGAAGGCGAAAAGGTCCAAGAACCCCCAAAGACTAGCCAAGACGAAAAGGGCCAGATGAAGCTTTTCTGATGGTGAAGGTATCGCAGGAATTCCTGGACTTGATAGAAAAACTCCTAGGAGAGGAAGCCGAGGCCTTCCTTTCCACCATCGGCTCATACCCACCTCCTGTTTTCAGGATCAATACCCTCCGGGGAGAAGAGGGGAAGATCCTTGACCTGCTAAGGGAAGAGGGGTTTTCCTTTGAACCGATAGAAGGTCTAGGTTTTGTATATCAAGTCACCTTTGAACCCTTTCCCTTGGGGAAGAGCTTTTCCCATTACCTTGGCAACATATACATCCAGGACCCGAGCTCTATGGTCCCCCCTTTGGTGCTTGATCCCAAACCAGGGGAACTTGTACTTGACGTATCTGCTGCTCCGGGATCCAAGACCACCCAAATGGCATCCCTCATGGGCAACCAGGGGCTAATAGTTGCTAACGATCCTTCGGTGAGGAGGTCGACGAGCCTTTCCTATAACTTGATGAAGTGTGGGGTAGTTAACGCCGTGGTTACCCTTCTTGATGGCAATCGCTTGGGTAGGCTTTACTTCGAGACCTTTGACAAGGTTTTGCTCGATCCCCCTTGTAGCGCCCTTGGCACCCTAAAGAGTTCACCGGAGGTCCTTAAATGGTGGAAGCTGAAGCGTTCAGAAAGGCTTTCCCACCTCCAATGGAACTTATTGGTAAGCGCCATAAAGGCCTTGAAACCAGGTGGCGTATTGGTTTATTCCACCTGTACTATCGTCCCCTTGGAAAACGAAGCCTTGGTAGAGAAGGCCCTTGATGCCTATCCAGTAGAACTCGAGTCCATAGAGTTCAAGGGCTTCAAGGTGAGGGAAGGGCTTCAGTCCTTTGAGGGAAAGGAATTTCCACCCGAGATGCGTAGGACAATGAGGATTTACCCCCATGAAAGCCCCGGAGAGGGCTTCTTTATAGCAAAGCTGAAAAAGGTCCTCCCCATGAAGAGACGGGATGAGGACGAACCGCCTTTGGGTGAGGAGTTGCCCCTTGTAGATCGGTGGCATCCTTCAGTAAGGGGATTTTTGGATTCCCTGATCGAGCACTTCGGTCTCCCAGAAGACCTCTTTGAGGGGTTTTTCTTCGAAAGGGGAAAAGAGCTAAGGATATACCCTCCTCAGGCCAAGGGGTTGAGATTCCTCAGATACGGCCACAGGGGATTGCCCCTTGCAAAACCGGAACGCACTCCTCCCCCTTTGACTACATGGGGTGCCCAGTTTTTGGCAAGATGGGCAAAGGATAACCTCGTAGAACTCTTAGAAGTGAGAGAACTCCTCGATTTTTTAAAACACCGGCCTTTGCCCCTTCCCCCTTGGAGGAAAGGACCACAGATCGTCACCTTCAGAGGACATCCTATAGGCTACGGTATAGCCAGCGAAGGTAAACTCCAAAGCCGTGCAAAGGTGAGGAAAGAAGTCCACTGGCCCTTTTGCTTGGGCCTTTAGATCTGCCTCTTCTTTTTGAGATGCCCGATGAGAGAGGGGCTTGCTAACCTAACTACGTCCCTCACCATATGGGGCATTAATTCCTCCATCACCTTAGGCATTATCTCAGGCATCATAGCAGCCATGTAATCGGGCATGGGGATGCGTTCCCTTATCCTTTCAAGCATGGAGGGGAAGACCTTGGGCATCACCACTGGCAAAAGCTTAGGGAACAACACTGGGAACATAGGCTTTACAAGGGCCAACAAGAAAGGAAACCTCCCCATGGCCTCCATCACCTTACCCAACCCCAAGGGCATTGCCCTAAGCAGCTCGTCCCACATGCTACCTAAGAGGTCCGCAAAACCCTGAGGAGTCATGAGGCGTATCATGGCCTCAAAGACAGCCCATTGGTCTAAAACCTGTTGGGTGGGATCTGGAAGACAATGCCCAAACCTTGAAGACACAAAATGCGCCAAATCCACCACCTTGATGGGTAAGTTCAACTTTTGGGCCGCCACACGGAACTGGAATTCACAACAAGGACAAAGGGCTACGACCTCCTCTGCCCCAACCTCAAGGGCCTCCTTAAGCCTCTTGCCCCCAATCCTTGCAGCTACTTCGGGCTCCTTGATGAGCGTGAGCACTGACCCACAGCAATGGGCTTCCTCTCTGTTATAAGGCATTTCTTTTAACTCAACTCCAGGAATTGATTTCAGCAGTAAGCGAGGTTCATCATATATGCCGCTAATTCTTCCAATGTGACAGGAATCATGAAATGTCAACTTCAGGTTTTTTGCCTCAAGATTTGATAGGTCCATTTGGCCATCTTTTATCTTTTTTGCCAGTAATTCAGTGTAGTGTATCGTTTTAATCTCGTAATTTAATCCAAGCTTTTGCGCCCATATAGGGTAATAATGGCGCCACATCATGTCACATGCAGGGCAGGATGTAATGACCCATTTGGCTTCTTTTTGGTTTACAGCTTCTATGTTCTTTTTCATGATTTCCTCAAAGACGTCCCATTTACCTGCAACAAGCATAGGAGTGCCACAGCAGTTTTCCTTTTCCCCTAGGTAGGAGAAGTCCACTCCTGCTTCTTCAAGGAGCTTTACAGAGGCGATGGCTATGTCCTTTTCGACGTAACTTGCAGTGCAACCTGCAAAGTACACATATGGGGCCTTGTGGTCTGGGCCGTGTTTTCCCCAAAGTTCTTTGGGGAACCAATCCTTTCTCTTTTCCCTTGGGCCAGCCCAGATGTTTCCCTCTTTAAGGAGGCTTTGTGCCATAACTTCAAAAGGTGGGAAGGTCATGTGTTTTTGTTCGTTTATGAGCACGCCGCGAAGTTTCATCCAAGAGTCTTCGATAGGCAAAAAGGCGGAGCACCTATAGTTGCAGAGTCCACAGGTCGTGCATACAAGGAAAGTGTCCACCATCTTTTGATCCCATTTCGCCCGACCCCTTAAGAACTCCCTCAGCCAATACCATTTACCCCTAGGGCTTTGGCTTTCCCAACCGCGGGAATAGAACTGGTCGCATTCTTCCACGCAGTAGCCGCATTGGGAGCAAGCGTAGGCGTACCAGGCCACCTCTGGCGGTATACCTTTTATTGGACTTTCACCAGGCCTTTCTCCCAATTCATTGGCCAAGGCATTAGCCAGGGGACGCAGTATGGGCTCTATTCTAAGGCCCAGGGAGACGAGGAAGCCTATCCTGCTGGACAGGGTCTTTCCGGGGTTGAGGATCCCTTTTGGGTCGATCTGGGCTTTAAAGGCCTTGATGCGTTTGAAGGTTCCTTCCCCAAAGACCTCGTTTGCCTCCTTTACGAAATAAATTCCAGCAGAGTAAGGCCTACCGCCATGGCGTTTGGCTACCTTCACCATACTTAAGGCCAAGGCGAACAACAAGTTGTAAGAAAAGGCCTTTCGCTCGTCAGCTGGTATAAAGCCCAAGATAACCGCTTCGGGTTTTCCTCCTCTTCCCCTTTTGATGATTACCCCTTCTTTGACTAGGGGTTGGCGGACCTTTTGTTCGATGTCCTCCATCACCTTACCCAAGCTGTCAAGGGGTACCACTACTTCTGCAGGGATAAGGGATGGTCCGAGTCGTTTGACCAACATCAACCTGAACCTTCCCTCCCATTCCTGCTCGGCCAATTCCTGGGGTAGCAACTGGGCTGCATGGCGTTCCAGAATTTCTAAAACCTCCTTTGCCTTTTCTGTCTTGGACCTTTCGTAGGCCAAGGTCACTACATAGGCCGCCGGTAAGAACAAGGACCTGCGGTCCTTGTGGTATCTGTGTTCGGCCCTTGGCGCCCTGTTTTTAAGCTCAGCCATGCGCGGATTTATAAAGGTCACAGACCAAAAAGGTAGGTCCCTTTCCACGATCTCTTGGAGTAGTTCTTGCATCCTATGGGCGTCTTGACATGCAAAGGCCATAAGACCCAGTGCTCCCTTCTCCTTCACCTTTAAGGTGACCTCGGTGAGAAGGCCCGTTGTACCTTGGGTCCCATATACCAAATCCAAGTCCTCGTCCTTTAGCTCTTTTGTCGTTCCATCGGGTAAGGCTATACGGACCGAGAGGAGGTTTTCCTTTAAATAACCGTACTCAAAACTACCGATCCCTGCGCCTCCTTGTGCTACCCACCCTCCCACAGTGGCCGAGGGGTAACTTGTCGGATAAAGCCTAAGGGTAAGCCCATGTTTGTCCAACACCTTGTCCAGTTCCTCCCATGTGATCCCAGGTTGTACCCTGACAGACATATTTGCGGTGTCTATTTCCAACACCTCCTTCATCCGCCAGAAGTCCACCACTATGCCCTTCTTTAAGGGGATAACGCCACCATAGCCTGAAGTTGCCTTACCTCTGGGTACCAGGGGTATGCCTTTTCGGTTGGCCCATTCCAGGACCCATAACAACTCTTCTTCGTCCTTCGGTTGCACGATGGCCCAAGGTGTCGTATCGCCGATAAAGGGCTTGATCAAGGCCGGAAGAGCGGCTATATCATGCCCGTACAACCTCCTTTCAACAGGGTCAAAATTCACCCTTTCACCGAACCTTTCTTTAAGGAAATCAAAGTTTTTCACTTGGTTTTCTCCTAAAACTTTTTTGATAGAAGCCTATTTCCAAAATTGCTACCTGTCAAGGATAAAGGGAGGTAAGGTCTCCTAGGCCTTGACCCTTTGGTGGAGAGGTGTTAATTACCTTTTTAGGGTGCGCCCATAGCTCAGCCCGGATAGAGCGAGGGACTACGAATCCCTAGGTCAGAGGTTCGAATCCTCTTGGGCGCGCCATAGGAAGATGGACGAGTTGTTTATGAGGATAGCCCTGGAAGAGGCCCAAAAGGCCCTTGAGGAGGGTGAAGTGCCCGTAGGAGCGGTCCTGGTGAAGGAGGGGGAGGTAATTGCCAGGGCCCATAATCGTAACATTTCCCTTTGCGATCCTACGGCCCATGCGGAGGTTTTGGTCCTGAGGGAAGGGGCTTTACGGCTTGGGAACTGGCGTCTATTGGGTACCGAATTGTATGTCACTGTTGAACCATGTGTGATGTGTGCGGGGGCCATAGTGCAGGCGAGGGTACGGCGGCTTGTCTTTGGTACGAGGGATCCTAAGGGTGGGGCTTTGTCCCTTTATGGGATCCTGGTGGATGGAAGGTTGAACCACGGGCCTGAGGTGGTGGAGGGGGTTTTAGCTGAGGAAGCGAGGTCTTTGATTCAGGGTTTTTTTCAGGAGCGTAGGAAGGGTGGAGAGGTACCGAAGTGGTCGTAACGGGGCCGACTCGAAATCGGCTGTGCCGCTAAAGGCGGCACCGTGGGTTCGAATCCCACCCTCTCCGCCAGGCGGAGAGATGCCCGAGCTGGCCGAAGGGGCACGACTGGAAATCGTGCGTGCCGCCAAAAAGCGGCACCGAGGGTTCGAATCCCTCTCTCTCCGCCAGTTTATCTAGCTGTCTTTAGTGTCGATAGCCGGGCCCTGTGCACCGGCGGGTTATGAACCCCGTCAGGCCCGGAAGGGAGCAGCGGTAGTAACCTCAGCCGGTGGCGCAGAAAGCCTGGCTATCGACAGTGGAGATGGAAGGGGCCAAAGGCCCCGTTAATTCTTCCCACGAGACCTCTTATGTATCTAGTCCTTGCGCGCAGATGGCGTCCTCAAACCTTCGATGAGGTCCTTGGGCAAGAGCCCATAATAAGGACCTTGAAAAACGCCCTTTCCCAAGCTCGCATAGCCCATGCTTACCTTTTCTCTGGGCCAAGGGGAGTTGGGAAGACCTCAACGGCAAGGATCCTTGCCAAGGCCTTAAACTGTAAAGATGGCCCTACCCCTAATCCCTGTAACGTTTGTGATTCATGTATGGAGATAACCCAGGGGACGGCTGTCGATGTGCTGGAGATCGACGGAGCTTCGAACACCGGTGTAGACAATATCAGGGAATTGCGGGAAACAGTGGCCTATAGGCCTATCCGTTCGAGGTACAAGGTTTACATAATCGATGAAGTACACATGCTCTCCACAAGTGCCTTCAATGCCCTTCTGAAGACCTTGGAGGAGCCCCCTCCCCATGTGGTGTTTATTTTTGCTACCACTGAACCACAAAAGGTCCCTTTGACGGTCCTTTCTCGGTGTCAAAGGTTTGAGTTCCGGAGGATTCCAGAAGAGGTGATCTTTGGACAATTGGAAAAGATATGTCAATGGGAAGGGATAAAGGCCACTGCTGAGGCCCTAAAGCTCATAGCTGAAAGGGCATCAGGCAGCTTAAGGGATGCCGAAAGCCTCCTCGATCAGGTGGTAGCTTACAGCGATCGTGAAGTGATCGACGTCGAACTGGTAAGAGAGCTCTTGGGATTGCCAGATCAAGCTTCCCTCAAGGCGGTGGTCCAATACCTCATGCAAGGGGATGCCCTTTCGGCCATAAGGGAGGTCGATGGCCTTTATCGAAGGGGAGTCCCCTTGGAGGAATTCCTGCAGGGGCTTTTGGGGTACTTAAGGGATCTCTTGGTCGAAAGGCTTGAGGGGAAAAACACGTTTGATCCCTTTCAGCTACGTTTTTGGTTCCAGCTCTGTCTCAGGGCCCTTGGGTGGATGAAAAAGGGGGAAGTGGACAAGCTAGTTTTGGAGATGACCCTGGTGGAGATGGCCTTCTGGAGAGATCTGGTCTCGGTTGGGGAACTCATAAAGTCGATGGAAGCTAAGGCACTGACAGCGGAGGTACCTTTGCATCAAGAAGAACTCAGAAGCCAAAAGGAAGTTTCGACCCTTCAAGGACCAAGGTTCGAAAAGGAGGAACAAGTCCAAGAGGGACCTGGGGACTTAGGAGAGGTTCAATTTGCTCAAGTCGAAGGGCCTCCGGACAAGGAGAGTGGGTTTTCATGGGAGGAGCTTGTCAAGGCTGTATCCGGAGAAAGTCCTATTATAGGGGCCTTTTTAAGACAGGGGACCTTCTTGGGGTTACATGACGGCAAGGTGATAATAGGGATGCCGTCAGGGTTCCTAGTCGAAACCCTTTCCGAACGGGAAAACAAGTCCCTGATAGAAAAGGTGATCCTTTCGGTTTTCGGACACAGGCTCAAGGTGGATTTCTCCCTGCTTGAGCCTCCTGTCCAAAAGGTCCAAAAGGAGGAGACAGAAGAGAGGATACTCCAGGAGGTCCTCGAGGTCTTGGGCGGCGAAGTAGTGGAGGAGAGGCCTTCCTGAAGTTGTCCCTTTCTTTCGGTGTTCCTAAACTTAAAGCGTGAAGCCAGACATAATTGAAAAAGTCAACTCCTTACCTTCGCGTCCTGGGGTTTACATTTTCAAAGACCAAAGTGGTGAGGTCCTTTACATCGGGAAGGCCAAAGACCTTAAGAAGCGGGTTCGCTCTTACTTTTTAGGCGTCAAGGACACGAAGACCTCCGTGATGTTATCCAAGGTAGCAGATGTAGAGCACATAGTTACCCACAACGAGAAGGAGGCCCTCATACTGGAGGACGCCCTGGTCAAGCAGCACAAACCTCGTTACAACATAAAGCTTAAGGACGACAAAAACTATCCCTTCCTGAGGCTTTCGTTAGAAGACAAGTTTCCCACCCTTGAGGTCGTAAGGCGCCCGAAGCAAGACGGTGCCCTTTACTTCGGTCCCTTTCCCTCTTCGCAGTCGTTGAAGGAAACCCTTAAGGTCATCGGGAGGGTTTTCCCTTTGAGGAAATGCAAGGGGAATCGTTTCGGCTTAAGGAGCCGTCCTTGTATAAACTACCAAATGGGCAGGTGTCTTGGACCCTGTTGTTTGCCGGTGGACGAAGTCCGTTACAAGGAGATAGTAGAACAGGTAAGGAGGTTTTTCGAAGGAGAAGGGGAAGCACTGGTTAAGGAGCTTGAAGGAAAGATGTACGAAGAGGCCCAAGCCTTGAGGTTCGAAGAGGCAAGCGTACTTAGGGACAGGGTATTTGCCTTGCGAAAGGTCCTTGAGAGGCAGAAAGTCTTGAGCTTAGACCGTCGCGACCGGGACGTCATAGCTTTGGAGAAGGACCGGGAAAAGGTCAAGGTATTTGTACTTTCTATAAGAGGGGGCAAATTGTTGAGCGGTCGTCCTTTTGAGTTCAAGGAAGTGGGGCTCCCAGAAGAAGAGGTGTTGTCCTCTTTTATAAGCCGTTACTATGGGACCATGAAAGTAGTGCCAGAAGTGATAATCCCTTGGGAAATAGAAGATGCCAGTTTCTGGGAGGCATTAGGGGTGGACGTCCATCCTCCGCGAAACGATCAAGAGAGGGGGCTCTTGGCTATGGCTTATGAAAACCTAAGGTTAGGCCTCTTAAAGGACAAAGAGGCCGTGCTCCTTGAGCTCAAGAGGAAGCTACATCTGGGCAAAACGCCTTTCCGCATAGAGGCCTTTGACCTTTCCAACCTCGGTGGGAAAGAAGCAGTCGGTTCCATGGCGGTCTTCTTGAACGGAGAGCCTTTCAAACCCGGTTACCGTCGTTTTAAGATAAGGGAGGTGCAAGGTATAGATGATTATTCTATGTTGGAGGAGGTCCTGAAGAGGAGGTTTGCACGGGCTAAAAGAGAGGAGGTTTATCCCGACCTTTTGGTGGTGGATGGGGGGAGGGGACATTTGAAGGTGGCCCTCAGGGTGCTGAGGGAGGAGGGTGTAGACAGCGTGGAGTGCATAGCCATAGCCAAAGCGCGTGAAGGGGAAGGGGAGGACAAGGTCTACTTGCCGAATGTCAGGGATCCCATACCCCTTAAGGAAGGGAAACCTTGGGCCCGTTTGCTCAGGGCCATAAGGGATGAGGCACATCGTTTTGCCCTTTCATATCATCGTAAGCTCAGGGAAAAGGAGACCTTTGAGGTCCCCGTGGATGGTATACCTGGGGTTGGGGAGAAGAGGAAGAGGTTATTGCTTGAGCATTTCGGAGGATTAGAGGGGCTTAAAAGGGCTAGTTTGGAGGAGATCAAGGCGGTTCCAGGTATTGGGGACCGTTTGGCGGAACGGATCTATAGGTATATAAAAGACCTTTTTGAGGAGGAAAGGACATGAGGGTTAAGGTAGGGAGCTCGATCTTAGAGCTTGTGCAAGGGGACATTACCCAACAGGACACAGATGCCATAGTGAACGCCGCCAATCCAACGCTTCTCGGTGGCGGAGGGGTTGATGGGGCCATCCATAGGGCGGCTGGTCCAGAGCTTTTAGAAGAGTGTAAGCGCCTTGGAGGATGCGCACCAGGTGACGCTAAGATCACCAAGGGATACAGGTTAAAGGCCAAATACGTGATCCATGCTGTTGGTCCCATTTATGCCAAGGAAGGGGAAAGGGCCCCCTTGCTTTTGGCAAGCGCCTATAGGCGAAGTCTTGAACTTGCGTCGCAGAACGGTATCCGCTCCATTGCCTTTCCGTCCATAAGTACAGGCGCATACGGTTATCCAGTGAATGAGGCTGCCCCCATAGCCCTTAGGACAGTCATAGACTACCTAAAGGAACACCCTGAGGTAGAACTCGTAAGGTTTGTGCTGTTCACCAAAGACGTCTACGATGCCTACAAAAGGGCATTAGAGGAATTGATACCCTATGCAGCAGAAGGGATATAGGGGAAATACCCTGGGACTTTGGCTGTTTTTGCTCCTCCTTTGGGGAGTTTTGCTCCTTTTAAGCTTTTGGCCCAAGGAGGAAGTGAGGCTTTCTTATAGCGACTTCCGACATTTGTTGGAAAAAGGGAAAGTGCTGGAAGTGGTCCTTGGCGAAGAGGAGATAAAGGGAAAGGCCCTTTTTGAAGGAGATAACCCCAAGGCCTTCGTCACCACTCGGGTTGAAGATCCCGAGCTCGTGAAGGAACTCATGGCCCGTGGCGTTAAGTTTTCAGGCAGCAAAAAAGGGACCTTTTTGAAGGCGCTGATAGGTTGGCTTTTGCCCTTGTTTTTGCTCCTCTTTTTCTGGGGCGTGGTTTTGCGCCGTATGGGGAGGGGGCCTGAGTTCATGTCCTTTGGCAGGTCCCGTGCGAGGATATATGCCCAGTCCGACATCGACGTGACCTTTGAGGACGTAGCCGACCTTGATGAAGCCAAAGAGGAGTTGAAGGAGATAGTGGAGTTTTTACGCAACCCAGAGAGGTTCACCAGGCTTGGAGGGAAGCTCCCCAAAGGGGTCCTATTGGTAGGTCCTCCGGGTTGTGGGAAGACCCTTTTGGCCAAAGCTGTGGCAGGCGAGGCAGGGGTCCCCTTCTTTAGCATAAGTGGGTCCGAGTTCGTGGAGTTATTTGTAGGGGTCGGGGCGGCAAGGGTCAGGGACCTTTTCCGAAGGGCCCAACAACAAGCTCCTTGTATCATCTTCATAGACGAACTTGACGCCCTAGGCAAAGCCAGGGGCATAAGCCCCCTCGCAAGTCACGACGAGAGGGAACAGACCTTAAACCAACTATTGGTGGAAATGGACGGCTTTGACCCAAAGAGGGGTTTGATAGTGCTTGCTGCCACTAACCGACCGGAGATCCTTGACCCCGCCCTACTGAGGCCCGGTAGGTTCGACCGCCAGATCTTGATAGACAGGCCCGATGTCAGAGGCAGGGAGGAGATCCTGAAGGTCCATGCGAGGAAGGTGAAATTGGCCGAGGATGTGGACTTTAAAGCCCTTGCGGGCATGACCCCTGGTTTTGTTGGGGCTGATTTGGCCAACGTGGTCAACGAGGCGGCCTTGCTTGCAGCTCGAAAAGGTAAGGACAAGGTGGAGATGTCCGATTTCGTGGAGGCGGTAGAAAGGGTACTGGCGGGTCTGGAGAGGAGGAGCAGGGTGATGAACGAGAAGGAGAGGCGTATTGTGGCCTATCATGAGATCGGCCATGCCCTTGTGGCCTCTCTGCTGCCTGGCGCAGATCCTGTCCAGAAGGTGTCCATAATCCCGCGTGGCATAGGGGCTCTTGGCTATACCCTACAGAGACCCGTCGAGGATCGCTACCTTATGACCAAGGGTGAGTTGATGACCAAGCTTTCATGCCTTCTTGCAGGTCGTGCCGCCGAGGAGTTGGTCTTTGGGGAGGTTTCGACCGGTGCCCACGATGACCTCATAAAGGCCACGGATTTGGCCCGAAGCATGGTCCTTCACTACGGGATGGGCGAAAGCCTTGGCCTTGTCACCTATAGGGATGACCGGCCGCTTTTCCTCCAAGGCGGTGCGAACCTCATAACCAAGGACTATAGCGAGGAGACCGCTAAGAAGGTGGACCTTGAGGTGAGGAAGTTACTAGAAGAGGCTTACAACAGGGCCAAAGAGGTGTTAAGCTCACATATGGACCTCCTTAAACGAGGGGCAGAAAGGCTCTTGGAAAAGGAAGTCCTGGATTACCAAGAGCTGAAAGAGGTCTTTGGCCTCAAATGAGGCTCCTCGAGGACGTCTCTCGGACAATACAGGACCTAGGGCTCTTGGAGGGGGCTAAAAGGGTGGGGGTGGCTGTCTCTGGG
>CAZSWV010000005.1:0-118034 GCA_964611295.1 uncultured Thermodesulfobacteriota bacterium
ATAAACACATGAGGCCAATAGGTCTTAGTCAAATCATAAATCATCCCCACAAGCCAAACTCCTACGATGGAAAGGGCATACATAAAAGACTCAAAAAAACCATAAATCATCCCAAATCTTTCCCCTTTGAACAGATCAGCCAAAACAGCCATAAAAGAAGGTGCTGTAACTGCCCATCCAGCACTAAATGTCCAAACAAATAGATGGAGTAAGAACTCCCTTTGGGGAGTCACTGTGAATAAAAATAGCGTGCTCACTAATAAGAAAAAGGAACCAAAGGTATAGGCCAACTTCCTTCCAATTTTATCAGAAAGCCACCCCCAGAATACTCGAAACCCTGATGAAAGAAGTCCCACCATTGCAAAAGCAGAAGCGGCTTTGACCATGGGAATTCCCCTATCCATAAGGATCCTCACGTTGTGTACTAGAACAATGTGGATCGCCAAAAGGGCAAAAGACGCAAACAACACACACATTACAAAAGATCTCGTCAATAAAAGGGACAGTACCTTTTTTGATTGTTTTCCGTTTATAACTGATGCCTCTTGACCAGTCACCCTATAAGGACCACTACCTACCTCTATAGGCTTATGCTTTAAGAAAAAACCATTTACAGGCAATAGAACCAAAAGGGTTAAAACCCCTAGCCCCCAAAAAGCCCACCTCCAGCCAAAATTACTTATCAATTGCTCGCTAAGCCTCACTAAAAGATAGGTGCCTACACCCATCCCAGAGGAGGCTATACCCGAAGCAAGCCCCCTTTTCTTATCAAACCAGTGGGCCAAAACCGAAGAATAGGAGACAATGCTAATAAATGAAATACCTAAACCTACCATTACACCATAAAAGGTATACAATGAAAAAAGGCCCCTAATAGAGGCACAAAACATAAGCCCAAGACCGGTCAAAAGCACACCTGGAAGGATCACCTTCCGTGGCCCAAAACGATCTATAAACCCTCCTATAAAAGGAACCGATACCATATACATCACAAAACCTAAAGATTGAGCTAACACCGCTTGCGCCCTACTCCACCCCATCTCATCCACAAGATGGGCATAAAAGACCGAAAAACTAGAACGTATCCCCATCCAAAAGGCCATGGAAAAGAAAGCAACAACGACTATAACCCATCCGTAATATAGCTTACCCCTTCCCATTCATATGCCTTTTTGACGTTGGATGTTTGATATAAGTATTAACATAATCCAATAAACCACTGAGTATCCCATCCGCTATAATGTCAAGATAGAGAAGATCCCTCAATTTTTCCTCTTCTTCTGGATTTGTTATAAACCCTATTTCAATAAGCACAGATGGCATCTTCGCACCCACTAATACAATAAAAGGAGCCCTCTTCACTCCGAGATCCTTAACATGATTTCCATTATTTTTAAGATTATTTACAATGTTAGTCTGTATAAACTGGGCTAACTTTTCAGACTCCTCAACTTTTGCTCTCAACATCAGGTCATAAAGTATAAGCTGTAATGCATCTATCTGCGAAGGAGGTACACCGTTTTCCCTTGCTGCAAGTCTTAAAGCTTCACGATCTGTAGTAAAACTCAAAAAGTACGTTTCTACACCTCTTGTTTCCTTATTATAGGATGCATTACAATGTATAGATACAAATAGATCACCTCCCTTCTGATTGGCAAAAGCAGTACGCTCTTCCAAAGGTAGATAAAGATCGTCTTCCCTTGTGAGATATACTGACCATCCTAGCTGTTTTTCGGCCTTTTCCTTTACCAATTTTGCTACTTTAAGGACCACGTCTTTTTCTTTAAGACCTGTAGGACCAATCGCACCTGGGTCTTTCCCGCCATGGCCGGGATCGAGTACAAGGACAAAAGAGGGTAACGGTGAGGTACTTAAGGTATTTTTAGAAATATCCTTAAGGACCTTAGGATACACGTACACTATTAACTGGTGAATAGATTGCTCTTGGGAGACCTTGACTTCCACTTCTCCTTTTACCTCGAAAACTAGACGCACCGTACCTCTGTCATACTGACCAAGGCGAACCCTATCGCAAAAAGGAGTACCGACCTCAAGCGTCCTAGTAGCACCACGGTGGATTTCAGCAGGGCATATGTCTATGAGGATCCTGGCCGGACGTCCAGTTGTCACATCTGCTTTTAAAAAGGAAACCTTATATTCGAAGGAGGAAGAAGTTTGTAAATCCACAAGGACCTTCAATTTTCCTTCTTCTTGAAGGCACCTAAGCCCTGTTATCAAGGTTTTTGTCCCCGCAAAGCCATAAAAAGAAAGAACTAACAGAAGAAAAAGGGATAGGAGGACCCTTTTTAGATGCCTCCTAAACATATGCCGCCTAACGGCTTGCCAGGGGGGTTACGATCTTGGGGCTTATGAAGATCAAAAGCTCCTTCCTTTCCTCCGACTTGGCTTTGCTTTTGAAAAGCCAACCGAGTAAAGGCATGTCCTTAAGCAACGGGACGCCACTTGTCTGGTTTGCCTTAGCATACTCGTAAATCCCACCAAGGACTATGACCTCGCCATCCTTTACCATCACTTGCGTTTTGGCCCTGCTTTTCTTCACAGTGGGTTGGCCCTGCACCAAACGTGACCAATCGGGGGTCTCTTTTGCACATTCGATATCAAGTTTTACATGACCATCGGCAGTGACATGGGGCGTAACCGTGAGCTTCAAAGTGGCGTCGATAAATTCCGTGGAAACAGTCCCTTCTGTCGTATACTTGAGGTAGGGGATCCTTATTCCCTGCTCTATATACGCCTCAGTATGGTCCAAGGTAACAACCCTTGGACTCGAGATCACCTCACCAAGCCCTTTGCTTTCTAAAGCAGAGATGCGTGCTTCAAGTTCTAAGAAAGACCCAAAGGTTTTGTAAATATCTATCGCTCCTCCTGCCCCTAAACCAACAGCTGCAGGAAGGTTTACAAGATAGTCCTCTTTTTGTGAGATCTTCATAGTTCCCTCAGATCCTCCGGAAATAACGTCTTTTGGAGGGTTGGTGCCTTGACTGTATGAGTACCTTCCACCCCAACTTATACCTAATTCCCTCCTGAAGTCAGTTGTCGCCTCGACTATCTTGGCGTCTATTAAAACCTGAGGGGTCTGGGAGTCAAGCTGCGAAACCAGCCCCCTGATCCTTTCAATACGTTCAGGTATGTCCTTCACTATCAAGGTATTGGTCCTCTCGTCCACTGTAATCCCGCCTTTTGGACTCAAAAGTTCCTTGGCCTTGGGCAGTAAGTCTGAAGCTTTGCCATAGCTTACAGGTATAAGCTCTGTCACAACAGGCTGAACTATCTCAGCAGCTTCTACGGTCTTAGCACGGGCTTCCTTTTCCTTCTGTAGCCTTTCAAGGGTGGATATCCTGATGACGTTCCCGACCCATTCCATTCCCAGGTTATTCGTCTTAAGGATTATATCAAGGGCTTGATCCCAGGGTACGTCCATGAGCCTTAGGGTAATTCGCCCTTTTACGTCATCGGTTACCAAAACGTTAACCCCTGCTATGTCAGAGAAAAGACGAAGCACGTTTGGAAGATCAGCCTCTTTGAGGTCAAGGGAAACGCGTTGCCCTTTATAACGAACTTCGCCCTTTATGAGGTCGTCCAATATCTCCTTTGAACTAGAGGCATGGCCTCTATAAGCTACAAATGCCAAAAGGCATAAAACCCAAACCCATACCCTAAAATGTCCCCACGCCCTCCCCATCATCTTTCTCCTTCCGTACTTTCTAACTTCATGGCTTCAAGAGGCTGTGTGCTCAGGAAAACTTGTCTTTTCTGTATCCTCCCTAAGGCGTCCTTGTAAGTTTCCTCTATAAGAACCCTATCCACCATTATCTTCTTCACCTGCCCATAGCGCCTTCCCACGTAATCACCTTCCTTGACGATGTACCCCCTTCCCTCAGGATCTTCTAACATGGCCCTGTTACCCTCAACACCTACTACAATGGCCACAAGCCTCAACTGGCTTATGTCAAACTTCAAAAGCGGGGTCTCAGGTACACCTTTAGGCCTTACGGGCTCTTCCTTCTGCAAGAAAGGCTTGAAAGGATCCCTCTTGTCCATCTTATAAGTAAACTCAGGCCCTTGGGCCCAAGCCGGGGACAGACCTAAAAAAAGGCCTAACAAAACCTTATGTACCCACATCTTTTTCCCCTTTTGCCTTTGGAGGTTCAGGGACCTGCTGGACAAAATAATAAGTAACCCCTACACAGTTCGCCTTGAGCAGGGATCCCTTCTTATCGGAACCTACTGGCGAAATAGAGAAATCCCTTATGGTTACGATCCTCGGCATCTTACCTATTTGGTAAAAAAACATGCCTAATTGGTGGTAGGACCCCACAAGGGTAAGTTCAAATCCTACCTCTGCATAAAATTCCTTTCTTTGTTCAGGTTGAAGTTTAAAGGACTCGATCTCTAACCCTACACCTTTTGCTACATACGAAATAGTACGAAGCAACATGGGAACTTCTTTTTCATCAGGGAGTTTGGAAATTACCTCAGCAAGCCTTAACTTTATGTCCTCCAACTCCTGTTTATACTTGTTTAGTTCAGCCAATAGCTTCGCCTTCCTCTCCCTTTCAAGGGTAAGCTCCATAAGCCTTTGTTCTTTCTGTTGGATCCTTTCATATTGAGGCTGATACACAAAACGCCAATAGCCTAAAACCACCACAAGGCCTAAAAACACCGCCAATAACGTCTGTCTTCTAGAATCCAAGTTACCTCATCCTTTCTCGGTGATCTTCAATGTTTCAACTTGAAAGTTATGGAAAACCTCTTCAGATCAACACCCCCTGCAGTGTGCTTAGTCACCGATTCGAGTTCTACCACTTCCACATAAGGGGAAGCCTTAAGGGCTGTCATGAAATCCGCTATTGTCTCCTCATCAAGCGCTATACCCACCGAAACCACCTTTTCGCCCTGCTTTTCCAACCTCTCCAACCAAACCTTTTCGGGCACCCTCCCGCTTAAGTCATCCACGAGCGCAGCTGTCAAAAGCCTGTCCTTCTCCAACTTCTGGATCACTTCAAACCTCTTCTGCAAGCCCTCCTTTTCCTTTTTGATATCCCCTATACCGGAAAGGACCCTGTTCAAATTGGAGATCTCTGCCTCCAAATCCCTTATCCTCACATCCAGTTCCCCCTCTTTTCTCGTAGCGTTCCACTTCAGAAACCCTAAAACCACAAACAAAAGGATAAAGGACAAAAAGGTCACCGACTTTCGAAACCGTTTGATCTCCTTTTCCTTCCTCTCATATTTAGGTAACAAGTTGACCTCTATCATCTCAAACCCTTCTCAAAGCCAAACCAACCGCCACAGCTGAAAAGGGGGCCATTTCCCTGAGGTAGTCCAGGGGGAACCTATCAGCATCTATTAAAAGGTTATTGAAGGGATTGAATGCTTCTACTTCCAAACCCGTACGCTCAGCAATCGTAGTGGATAGACCATAAAGCTTCGAGGCCCCTCCTGTTAAATAAAGCTTCTGTATCCGAGTATTGGGATAAGCCGCTAGGAAAAAATCAAGGGATTTGGCTATCTCCAAGGCCACTGTCCGCGAAACCCTCTCCAAAACCTTCCTTAACTTAGGGGAATCCTCTGCAGCAGCCCTGTACTTCAACAACTCTGCTTCTTCATAACCTACTCCAAGTTCTTTCTGGATTTCCTCTGTAAACATATTCCCACCTACAGCAACGTCACGTGCAAACAAACATTCTCCTCCTTTAGTAACCAATATGCTCATTACTGTAGCCCCAATATCACATAGGGCAACTACATTGTCTAATTCATATGGATAGTTCACCTCAAAGGCGTTCTGAAGGGCAAAAAGGTCAATATCTAATATACTTAATTGGGCATCGCAATTGTCAAAAAGTTTCAAGTAATTGTTAACTACATCCTTTCGAGCTGCTACTAGCAATAGCTCTGTTCCTTCTGGTTTTTCTGACAAAATGTGATAATCAAAGTTCACACCTTCTACGTCTGGAATATAACGTTGGATCTCTACTTTAAGCACATCCATAGCTTCTTCAGCTTTTACTGAAGGCAATAACAGACGTTTAACTATTACTGCATGCCCAGCAATTGCTACCGCTACTTTCCTATTACGTAAACCTTGGTCCTTTAATAGGGAATTTACTACATTACACACCTCATCTACTTTAATAATGCCCCGTTGAGGCATAGCACCTTGGGGTAAAGGGTGGAGGGCCAATTTCACCAACTTATAGTTTCCTTCCTCTAGCTTAAGTTCTACTAACTTGACGTTAGCTGAACCGATATCTAACCCCAAAGCTAAGGGGGACTTTCGCCAGGGAAGGGCATCGAAAGGTTTTTTCATGTTAAAGCTTATGTATGACAAAATTCAAAGGTTGTCAACCGCTTTTTTAGATCGTGTCATACTCACCAAGGGGATTGTCATACAGGAGGTTTTAGTGCAAATTTCGTCTTTGAAAGGGGGATGGGGGAGGCACCATGGAGAAGGAGCAAATAACCGACAAGAGGAAACTTCATTCCGCTGGTAAGTGTTTTGGACCGCTTTCAGACCTTGAGGAAAAAGTGGTACCCGACTGGTGGTGTAAGATCTTTGACCATCTATACTTAAAGACTGACGGAGACGTGGTAGATGACCCCTTTATCACCAAGGCTGAAGTAGATCTCATCCTCAGCATCCTTAAGCCCTCTCCCGAGGACAAGATCTTAGACCTCTGTTGCGGACATGGCAGACACAGTTTGGAACTTGCAAGAAGGGGCTTTAAGTTTGTAGAAGGATTAGACAGATCTCATTACTTGATACAAAAGGCTAAAAACAAGGCCAAAAAAGAAGGATTGACAGTAAGGTTCAGGGAAGGCAATGCCTTAAAGCTCCCTTATCCGCCTGATAGCTTCAACGTGGTATTGCTGTTGGGAAATAGCTTCGGGTACTTCGAGTCACCAAAGGACGACCGTAGGGTCCTAGAAGAGGCCTTCAGGGTCCTAAAACCGTGGGGGCGTATACTCATAGACATCGCCGACGGAGACTACCTCCGAGAACACTTCGAACGCCGCAGCTGGGAATGGATAGACAAAAAACACTTCGTCTGTCGAGAACGCACCCTCTCAGCTGACAAACAGCGGCTAATATGTCGTGAGATAATCACGCATGTGGACAAGGGGGTGATTTCGGATAGGTTTTATGCCGAAAGGCTTTACTCCCGTCAAGCGATTTCTGAACTTTTGGAAAGCGTTGGCTTTAGTTCTATCGTATTTCATGGGGAAGTGGAGACGAATTCTTCTAGAAACCAAGACTTAGGGATGATGAGAAGGCGCATAATTGTAACGGCAGTAGCTAAGAAAAATTGGACACCTGTAAAGAGAAAGCCCAAAGAAAACGACAAATTGGTAGTAGTGCTTCTCGGTGATAAAAACAAGCCAGATCCGTTAAAGCCTTTTGGAGTCTTTGACGACGATGACATTTACACCATAGACAAACTCAAAGAGGCTTTAAGAGAACTTGAAGGTTATGAGTTCGTATACCTTGAAAACCATGATACCCTCATAGCTGACTTGTTGAAGTTGAAACCTAAATTACATCTTGTATTTAACCTATGCGACGAAGGGTACTATAACGACCCACAAAAAGAAGCCC
The DNA here is from genome assembly GCA_964611295.1 of uncultured Thermodesulfobacteriota bacterium. Lineage (GTDB taxonomy): Bacteria > Desulfobacterota > B13-G15 > B13-G15 > B13-G15 > B73-G16. The sequence continues at coordinate 7,622 of CAZSWV010000005.1, forward strand.
ATGTACCTGCATTACTGGAGATCCTCAGAATACCTTACACCGGTTCAGGCCCTCGATGTTTGACATATTGTTATGACAAGTCCTTGGTCAGAGGCATAGCAAGGGAGATGGAGATACCCGTACCAGTTGGAGTGCTTGTGAAGTCCGAGGATACCATTTTCAACCTCTCTTTCAAGTTTCCTGTAATAGTGAAGCCCGTGTTTGGCGATTCTAGCTTTGGGATAACCCAAAGGAGCGTAGCCCACAATTTAGAAGAACTAATAAATGCCATATACGAAACCCGAGAACGTTTTGGTTACGATAAACCGATCCTCATAGAAGAATTCTTAACAGGAAAAGACCTTACTGTAGGCATCATCGGTAACCCTCCTGAGGATTATTTGGTGTTGCCTATAGTGGAGGAGGACTATTCTGAACTGCCACCTCATTTACCTAGGATTTGCGGATATGAGGCCAAATGGCTGATGGACTCTCCGTATCAGAAGATAAGGTCTGTGCCAGCAGAACTACCTGATGAAACCCGCGATTTCATTGTAGAATGCTGCATCAAACTCTTCCATCGGCTTGAATGCAGGGATTATTGTCGCTTTGATTGGAGACTCGATGCCGAAGGGAATCCCAAACTCCTCGAAGTAAACCCAAATCCAGGATGGTGTTGGGATGGGCATTTGGCAAAAATGGCCCTCTGGGCGGGGATCAGTTATCCTGAGATGTTGCGTCTGATCCTCGAGGCTGCTGAAAAGCGTCTGGGGAAGAGGGTGTAGGTTCTGTACCTTCCGCAAAAGGCTCAAAAACCCCAGGTTCATCCGGTGAAGCCGGTGCCCCTGTTTCAGGATTTACCCTAACGAAGACTACCCTCTCCGGCAAGGGGAAATCCTCAGGGGGCAGGTCCCTTACGGCTTCTTTCATAAACCTCAGCCATATAGGAAGGGCCGCACGTGCCCCTGTTTCACCATGGCCTAAGGACCGTGGGGTATCGAAACCAACCCATACCCCAGCGACAAGTTGTGGGGTATAACCTATGAACCACGCGTCCGTGTAATCGTTTGTAGTACCCGTCTTGCCTGCACAAGGCCTTTCGAGGGTCCTGGCGCGGACACCTGTGCCTTCTTCAATGACGGATTCCAACATATCGGTAATAAGGTAGGCTATAGCCTCATCCAAGACCTGAGGGGCAAACTTACCTTGAGGTTCAATTCCCTTTTTGCGCAATTCGGCTTCCAAGGGAAGCGGAGGGTTATACTCCAAAACGTTTCCTTTACGATCTAAAACCTTTACGACGAATACCGGCTCAATGAGATGGCCTCCGCTTGCGAAAACTCCGTAAGCCCGTACAAGCTCAAAGAGCGTCACAGGTGATGACCCTAGTGCTGTAGATAGGTCAGGGTTTAGGGGTGAAGTTATCCCTAATTTTTTGGCAAACTGTGAAAGGTAAGAAATCCCCAGTTCCCTTGCGAGGTTTACCGTGGCGCAGTTCAGACTATGAGCAAGGGCGTACCTAAGGGTCACGGGGCCATAAAACTTGCCATCGTAGTTACGGGGACTCCAACTGCCACTGGCCGATTGGAAGGTCACAGGTACATCCATTACCACGCTTGAAGGATTGAAGCCCTTGCTTAAGGCCGCAGCGTATACAATGGGTTTAAAGGCCGATCCAGGTTGACGCCTCGCTTGAAGGGCCCTGTTAAATTGGCTCCTATTGTAATCCCAACCGCCAACCATTGCCCTTACATACCCAGTGGGAAGTTCCATGGCAAAGATGGCTCCCTCTACCCTGGGTTCCTGGTAAAGTTCAAGGAGCGGTTTTTCATCCTTGATGTCGGCGACCATGACCCTTATTACGTATCCAGGGGAAAGCCCCTTCTTCCCCCTCCATAGCAGGACCTTATTATGCGGCAGGAGGCCCTCTTTGTTCCCCAGGGATACAGCGAACCCCTCTTTCGTCTCCTTTAGTACTACTCCGATATAAACCCCACCTTTCTTTATCTGCTTGTTCTCTTGTGCCAAAGCCCTGACAAACCCTTGCACCTCATTGGGAGCAAGGACTTTTTCCGGACCGCCATATCCACGCCGACTTTCCAAGGCCAATAAGCCTTCCTTTAAGGCCCCAACTGCCGCCTTCTGAAGACGTGAATCAAGGGCTGTGTAAACCTTCAACCCCTCCCTATAGACGGCCTTTTCGCCGTAACGGTCAAGCAAATAACGCCTTACGTGTTCTACGTAGTACTGGGAGGCCTCTACCAACTCTAAGTCGTGTTCCTTTAACCTCAAGGGCGTGACATAGGCCTCTTTTGCCTCCCTTTCGCTTATATAACCTTCCTCAACCATACGCCTGAGCACGTAAGCTTGCCGCTTTTTGGCAAGTTCAAAGTTACGATAAGGTGAATAAACTTCTGGGGCCCTCGGAAGACCGGCCAAAAGGGCCATTTCGGCCAAATTGAGATCCTTTGGGGATTTACCAAAATAGTAATCAGCTGCGGCACCTATCCCGTAGTTTCCATGCCCAAGGTAGATTTCGTTTAGGTATAAATAGAGGATCTCGTCCTTGGTCAGATGTTGTTCGACCATCCTGGCCAAGACCATCTCCTTGGCCTTCCTGGAAAAACTCTTCTCCCTGTTGTCCAAAAGCAAAGACCTTACAAGTTGCTGGGTTATGGTACTTCCACCCTGTACTATCTTGCCGGCTTCTACGTTCTTCAACAAGGCCCTCATCAAGGCAGTCCAAGAAACACCTTGGTGACGGTAAAAATCAGCGTCCTCAGCAGCAACAAAGGCCTGTTTCAAAAGTCGGGGTATTTCTTCATTTGGGACCACTATTCGCCTTTGGACGTAAAATTCGCCTATTAGCTTTCCATCAGCAGAAAAGACCTGGGTCACAACCGGTGGGTTGTAGTTCTTCACGTCCCTTAAGGGAGGAAGGGTCAGGAAAAGGTATGCATATCCTCCTCCCAGGAACCCTAATACCCCAACCATAAGCATGAAAACGGCTTTGATCTGCTTCATCTCTCTAACCTTGTCTTTCATATATGCATAATGCAGTTACATTGCCTTTACAAGCCCTGATGTCACCGTTAACCTATAGATCTGATGGAGGTCATCACTACCCATCTTAACGCCGACTTCGATGCCTTGGGCTCCATGATAGCAGCCCAAAAGTTATACCCTAAAGCCCTTTTGGTATTCCCTGGGTCTCAAGAACGAGGTCTCAGGGATTTCTTCGTGCGTTCGGCTTTTTACATTGTAAACGCCAAGAGGTTAAAAGAAATCGACTTGAAGGAGATAGAAAGGCTTATAGTCGTCGACACACGGCAACGTTCAAGGATAGGAGCCTTTGCGAACGTCCTAGGCCGTCCAGGGCTTGAGGTACATGTCTACGACCATCACCCCCCCTCACAGGACGACTTCCCTGCTGACTTCGAGTGCGTGGAACAAAAGGGGGCAAATACCACCCTCATGGTGAAGATCCTTAGGGAAAAGGGGATCACGCCCACTAAGGAAGAAGCCACCATAATGTTATTGGGGATTTACGAAGACACAGGGGCTTTTACCTTTGCCTCCACGACACCAGAAGACCTCGAAGCAGCCGCCTTTTTGCTTAGCCTAGGTGCTGATCTAAAAACGGTATCGGAGGTGCTTTTCAGGGAGATGGACGCCGAACAACTAAAGCTCCTGAACCAAATGGTGGAAAATGCCGAACACTTCCTCATAAAGGGCCTCGATGTAGTGATAACCTCAGCTTCAACAGACTCCTACTTACAGGAAGCTGCACTGCTGGCTCAAAAATTCAGGGCCCTTGAACCGGCAGACGCCCTTTTTGTGCTTCTCAGGATGGGCGAAAGGATCCTCTTGATCGCCCGTTCGAGGTCACCGGAACTTGACGTTGGCAAGGTCCTTGCCTCCTTGGGAGGAGGGGGCCATCCAACTGCTGCTTCAGCCACCTTGAAGGGTCTTACGGTCTATGAGATAAAAGAAAAACTCCTCGAAACCCTTGCAAAACACGTAAGGCCAAGGGTTGTAGCCAAGGATATAATGACCTCCCCCCTGAAGACCATCTCTTCAGAAACAAGTCTCCAAGAGGCCCTAGAGGTAATGCGGCGTTTCGCCCTTGGGGTATTGCCAGTGGTCCAAGACGGCAAGTTTTTGGGTTTGATCTATTGGGAAGAAGCAGAAAAGGGGCTTTCGCATGGTCTCGGTCAAATGGCTGTAAGGGAGTTCATGCGCATCAACGTACCTACTGTTGGACCAGAAGCCTCTTTTTGGGAGGTACACGAGCACCTAATGGGAACGAACCTCAGGCTATTGCCAGTAGTAGAGGGAGGAAGGCTCCTGGGAGGCATAACTAAAAGCGACCTCCTTAGGGCCCTGGATAAACTTCTGCCATCAACCGAGGTGAAATTGGCAAAGGGCAAAAAAAGAGACCTTAAACACCTTCTGGAATCCAAACTTCCTGAGAAACTCCTCCGACTGCTCGAGGAAATCGGATATATGGCGGAACGCATGGGCTATAAGGCCTACTTAGTAGGAGGCTTTGTAAGGGACCTCCTCCTGGGCAAGGAGAACCTAGACGTGGACGTAGTAGTAGAAGGAGATGGCCTTGCTTTCGCAAAGGCCCTCGGTGAGAGATTTGGACTAGTCCCTAAGGTCCATAAGGCGATGGGAACCGCCACCCTGAGGTTTGAGGAAGGGTGGAGGTTGGACATTGCGACTGCAAGGATCGAATATTACCCTACACCCGCCTCTCCACCTAAAGTAGAGGGGAGTTCTCTCAAACACGACCTCATGCGACGCGATTTCACCATAAACGCCCTAGCCATAAACCTTTTGCCTTCCAATTTCGGTGAACTCATAGACTTCTTCGGAGGGCAGAAAGACATAAAGGAAAGGGTAATCCGTGTACTTCACGGCTTGAGCTTTATAGAAGACCCTTCGAGGATATTCAGGGCTTTGAGGTTTGAATCCCGCTTCGGCTTCAAAATGGACAAGCAAACCGAACACCTCCTTAAGGAAGCCATATCCTTGGGGTTCGTGCACAAGTTAAGTGGGCACAGGCTCCTTACGGAATTACAGCTCGTATTGGAAGAAGAAAAGGCCCCTCAGATACTAGAACGTATGGAGGAGTTCGGCCTCCTTAAGGTCTTCCACCCCAAGCTTTCCTTAACCGACAAGTTGAAAGAGCTCATCAGCCAGACCACTGAGGTGCTTAACTGGTATAAGTTCCTTTATTTACGAGAAAGCGCCACCAAAAGCCATGTGCTGCTGCTTGTTTTGACCGAGACCTTAAAACCACAAGAACGGGTGGAAATGATAGAAAAATTAGGTATAGTAGGCCCTTTGAAAAAGCTTTTACTTGAAGAAAGGCAAAAGGCGCAAATGGCCCTTTTACGGCTCCAACCTTCCATGGACCCATGGGAGGTCTTCGAGATTTTGGAACCTTTCCATATCGAAACTCTGCTTTACCTTATGGCCCTTTGCCAAGACGCCAGGCAGAAACTATTGGCTGAGTTCATTTCCCGATGGCGTCTGGTGAAGCCGTCGTTAAAGGGCAGAGACTTACTGGCCTTAGGGATACCTCCAGGTCCAGAATACCAAAAGATCCTCAGGAGATTACTCCAAGCACGCCTAAGGGAGGAGGTAAGGGATAAAGAGGGGGAACTGGAGTTGGTAAAAGCAGAGTTTGGAGATAAAATCTCCCAAGATAAAATAAACTGTAAGGTAGAGAGGACGTGAAGTTAGCCGTAGCAGGAAAAGGTGGTGTAGGAAAGACAACAGTAGCTGCGGCCTTGGCAAGGTACTTTGCTGAGACTGGCTATAAGGTCTTGGCCATCGATGCCGATCCCGTGCCCAACCTGGGGATGACCTTGGGCTTTTCGCCAGAGGACCTAAAGGGATTGGTACCACTTGCTGCTATGAAGGAAATGGTAGAGGAAAGGACTGGTGTCCAAGTTCCGGCCCTGGGTGGCCTCTTCAAGCTAAACCCCAAAGTGGACGACATACCGGACCTTTACAGCAGGACTTATAACGGCATCAAGCTCCTAGTCCTTGGAGGAATTCCAAAGGCAGAAGGGGGGTGTTTTTGTCCTGAGAGTGCACTCCTTAAGGCTTTGATCCACCATATATTGGTGCGCCGAAAGGAAGTGGTCATCGTTGACATGGAAGCAGGGCTTGAGCACCTTACACGTGGGAGCACGAAATGGGTGGATGCGCTTTTAGTTGTGGTGGAACCCGGAAAAAAAAGCTTAACTACCGCCATTCAGATAAAAGAGCTTGCCGATTCTTTAGGCATAAAAAGGACTTTTGCTATAGGCAATAAGGTGAATTCCGAGCAAGAAAAAGAACTCATCGTGGGCGAGCTTAAGGGAATAGAGGTATTAGGCTTTATACCCTTTTCAGAGTCCATCCTTGAAGCTGATAAAAAAGGGACTTCCCCTTACGATACGTCTGTCGATTTGAGAAAGGAGATAGTTTCAATAGTTGCAAGACTAATTGAGCTCTTCAAAGACCCTTTAAAAGCCACATCTTGATCAGAAGAGATGGGTGAGGAGACCTTTAAGCAATTTGAAGCAGTCTATCTCTATTGTCCACACTGTAAAACCTCAAAGCCCGTGGAAAAAAGGCTGCTTTTGGTCCTTCCTGATGGGGAGAAATACGACTACATATGCAAGGATTGCCGTAAACCCATAGGGGGAAAAGTGGAGAAACGCCCTTCCCTTTTGTCCCCAGAGGACGGTTAAGATGGAAAAGGTGGTGTCGGTTCCTTGCCTTAACTACGACAAAGAGCACTTGCGGAGAGCTTTAGAAGAAGCCCTAGCCCCATTAGGCGGCATGGAGGCCTTTATAAAGCCAGGTGAAAAGGTGATGGTCAAACCGAATCTCCTCAGGGCTTCCCCTCCCGAAAGGGCAGTGACTACACATCCCCACTTGGTGGAGGCGGTGGTCGAGATGGTGTTAGATATAGGTGCCAAGCCTTTTATAGCCGACAGCCCTTCTTTAGGACCATGGGCCTTAGTGGTCAAAAAGACGGGGCTTTTAAAGGTGAGTGAACGTACAGGAGTTCCACTTGTAAATTTAAAAGACCCAGTGAACCTACGGACCCCGCAGGGGTTCTTTTTCCGTGTCCTTGAGCTCGCCAAGGAGGTATTTGAATGCGATAAGGTGATAAACCTACCGAAGTTAAAAACCCATTCCATGACTGTAATGACCATGGCTGTAAAGAACCTCTTTGGTTGTGTACCTGGACACCGAAAGGCTTCCTGGCACTTGAAGGCCGGTATGGACAGGGAGTTCTTCTCCACTTTGTTATTGGAAATAGCCCTTACCGTAAAGCCTTGCTTACAGATCCTGGACGCCATATGGGGCATGGAAGGCAACGGACCTACCTCAGGTATCCCTAGGTTTATTGGCCGCATCTTGGCTTCAAAAGACCCTGTGGCCTTGGATGCCTCCGTTATGGAGGCAATGGGCCATGAACTCGAACTCTTACCGGTCCTGAAGGCTGCCAAGAAGAGGAAATTACTCCCTCCTTATCAACTTATAGGTGATCCCCCAAAAATCAAAGATTTCAAGTTGCCCAAAAGCACCTCACCTTCGCCTCCGGTGATAGGTCGGTTGTTCCGCAGTTTTTTTATCCCTAAGCCGAAACTGAGGAAGGAACTGTGCATAAGTTGCGGCGAATGCGAAAAGGTATGTCCTGCCAAGGCTATAAAGATAAAAGGAGGATTTCCTTCCATAGAGAAGGGACTCTGCATCCGCTGTTATTGCTGTCAGGAAATCTGCCTTCAGGGGGCTTTATACTTTTAAGGCATGAGGAACATAAGGCTTTTAATAGAATACGAAGGTACAGACTTCCATGGCTGGCAGAAACAGCCTGACCAAAGGACCGTCCAAGGAGTGATAGAGGAGGTCTTGGAAAGGCTTCTTGGGCACAAAGTCAGGCTGATCGGCGCAAGTAGGACAGACAGTGGGGTACACGCCCTAGGACAAGTGGCCAATTTCAAAACCACCTCCAAGTTCCCCTTGCCTGAGTTGAAGAGGGCCCTTAATGCCCTTTTGCCAGAGGACGTGGTCATCCTCGAAGCAGAAGAAGCCCCTTTGGATTTCCACGCTCGCTTTTGGGCTAAAAGTAAAGTCTATGAGTACAAGATCTTCCAGAGGGGAACAAGGTCGCCCTTCGTGCGCAGGTATTATTGGCACTTGCCTGAGGAACTTGACTTGGAAAGGATGGAGAAATGCTGTAAGTTGATCCTCGGTACCCATGACTTCTCTAGCTTTAGGTTAAGTGGCTCAGATAGCAAAAACCCCATAAGGGACATGTTAAGGGCCGAGGTCCACAGAAAGACCCCCCAAGAGGTCGTTTTTGTCTTTGAAGCGACAGGGTTCTTAAGGGGAATGGTAAGAAGCCTGGTGGGCACCTTAGTGGATGTAGGCAGGGGAAAGTTAACTCTCGAACAGTTCAAGGAAATATTGGATGCCCGCGACAGGAGTAAGGCTTCACCTACCGCTCCTCCCCAAGGCCTTTATCTGGTGGAGGTAAAGTATTGACGAAGACCTTTGTAGAAGGCGAGTTCCTCTTGAGGGTAAATCGATTCTTGACAGAAGTGAAGGTAGAAGGTGAACACTACAGGGCCTTTTTGGCCAATTCTGGCCGACTTAAGGAGATATTGAAAAAAGGAACCCCCGTTATATTAAGGAAAAAGGAAAGAGGAACAAGAAATACCCCTTTTGACCTCTGGGCAGCATGGGCTGATAGGACGTGGGTCATTGTAGACGCAAGGGCTGCAAACCTTCTCTTCCCTTTCCTATTGGAAAGCGGCCTCTTGTCCTTACAAGGGCACACCTTCCCTTTAACCAGTGAGGTCAAGGCAAAGGGTACAAGGCTTGACTTTTCGCTACAAAAAGCTGGCCAAACCCTTTGGGTGGAGACTAAATCCGTCACTTTGGTGAAAGGAACACAAGCCCTTTTCCCTGACGCCCCTACGACTAGAGGTACAAGGCAATTGAGGGAGTTACAGAGGTTATTGCAAGAAGGACATCGGGCCCTTTTGGCCTTTATGGTCTTAAGAGGAGATGCTACAGCCTTCTCACCCAATTGGGAGATAGACCCTGATTTCTGTTCCTCACTAAAAGAGACCCTCTCAAAAGGCCTTGAGGTCCTCGCCTTTCGCTTTTCAGTTCAAAGGGAAAGTGTAACGAAAGCCGAAAGGATCCCCGTCTGCCTTTGAAAAAGCAAAAAGAAAATGCTAAGTTATTTAAAAAAGGGCAAGCCATGTACGAAGAACTGCTTCAGAGGTTCCAAGAGTTAAAGGAAAGGATACACCTTTTAGGAGAACATCTTTGACCTCCCTGGAAAGAGAAAAAGGCTTTCCTTGTTGACACAAGAAGAAAACAAGCCTCATTTTTGGCAAGACCCTCAAAAGGCAAAAAGGATCTTACAGGAAAAAGCTGCTCTAGAAAAAGAGCTCCAGAGGTGGGAAAGGATAAAGAAAGAAGAAGAGGAAATTTCTTTGTTGCTTGAACTTTCACAGGAGGAATTGGAATTCCTACATGAAGCCCGACAGAGGCTCGATGCCTTAAGCCAGCAAGTACGCAAGTGGGAGATGGAAAGCCTTTTCACCGATGAAGAGGACAAAAACAACGCCTTTTTGCATATAAATGCGGGGGCAGGTGGAACCGAGGCCCAAGATTGGGCTGAGATGCTCCTCAGAATGTACTTGCGCTGGGCTGAGGAAAAGGGCTTCAAGGCCGAGGTAGTGGATATTACCCCAGGGGAAGAAGCAGGTATTAAAAGCGCTATGGTCCACGTTAAGGGTGAATATGCCTATGGATACCTCAAAAGCGAAAGCGGTGTCCACAGGTTAGTGCGTATTTCCCCATTTGATGCCAGTAGGCGTCGCCATACCTCCTTCGCTTCGGTCTCTGTCTTTCCAGAGGTCTCAGACGACATTCAGATTGAGATCAAGGAATCAGACCTTAAGATAGAAACCTTTAGATCCAGTGGTCCTGGGGGACAACACGTCAATAAGACGGAGACAGCCGTTCGAATTACACATTTGCCTACAGGAATTGTAGTCCAATGCCAGAACGAACGATCCCAGTACCAAAACAGGATGATGGCCTTAAAGATACTCAAAGCAAAACTCTATGAGCTCGAAAAGCAGAAGCGCATACAGAAGTGGAAGGAAATCCATAAGAACCAAAAGGAGATCGCCTGGGGTAACCAAATACGTTCATATGTCCTTCAGCCTTATAAACTCGTCAAAGACCACCGTACGGGTTTGGAAAGAGGCGATACGGAACGAGTTTTGGACGGAGACATAGATGACTTCATAGAGGCTTACTTATATGAACAACTCAAAGCCCAAAGTTCTCGTAACGAGGCCTAAAGAGGAAGCTGAAAGGCTAAAAGAACTCCTTGCGGCTGCAGGTATAGAAGTACTCTGCTTCCCTACAATAGAGATCCTCCCCTTGGAGGACTACTCGAAAGTGGACGCAACGCTACAACGTCTGGAAGATTTCCACTGGCTGGTTTTCACCAGTGCCAACGGTGTGAAGTTCTTCTTCAAGAGGTGGAGGACCTTATATGGGCATAGACCCCTACCCTCCCTTTGGATAGCCTGCATCGGCCCTGGTACGGCAGAGGCCTTGTCCAAAAGGGGCATCAGGGCTCATCTTATCCCTTCCAATTTCAAATCTGAAGACCTGGCCCAAGCCCTCATAGGAAGGGACATCAAAGGGAAAAAGGTATTTCTGGCGAGGGCTAAAGGGGCGAGGGACGTATTGCCGAAGATCCTCGAGGAAGCTGGCGCTTTTGTGGTAGATGTGCCCTTTTATAAGGTAGAAAAACCTAAGGAAGGCCTTCCCATTTTTAAGGAGCTTTTAAAAGAAAAGATTGACGTTATAACTTTTACAAGTAGCCAGACTGTAAGGAACTTCTTTGAATTAACTGAAGGATATTGGCCAAAAGGGACAATTGCTGCTTGCATTGGACCTATAACTGCGAATACCTTTAAGGATATTTATGGCACAGAACCGATGATAATACCTCCAGTCTATACTATCGAAAGTCTAGCTACTTCAATAATAGAATACTTGCAAGGAGGAAAGGGATGTGTCAATCGACAGCATACATCATAAAAGGGGAATCACTCGAAGAATATTTAACCGATATAGCTACTATCATCCCCGAAGGGACTAAACTGCGCCTCATAAATCTATTTGGAGAAGAAAAGGTAATTGAAGCAGAAATAGCTGAGATAGACTTACTTGAGCACAAGATCCTTCTTAAACCTCGCGGATAAAAAAGCTCAGGGCGGAATCCCCGTAAGTCTTGGTCTTCTTAAGCGAAAGGCCTTCTATTTGAGGGGGGTCTTGACGTGAGGGGTGTTGTATGATGAGCATCCCCCCTTTTGCTAACACCTCCTTAAGGATTATCTCTTCAAGGACTTGAGGGAGCTTCTGTACATCACCGTAAGGCGGATCCATGAAGATTAAGTCAAAGGCCTTTCCTTTCTCGGCAAGGACCCTAATTGCCCTTTTTGCGTCAAGCGAGAGGACTTTCACCCTATCCTTGACCCCGAGGGATTCTGCGTTCTTCTTAATGAGTTCTGCCGTCCTTTTGTCCTTTTCCACCAAAACTACTTCTTCAGCACCTCGGCTTAGGGCTTCAAAGCCGAAGGCCCCACTTCCAGCATATAGATCAAGCACCTTACTTACCTCTTTTGGCCCAAGGACATCGAAAACAGCCTTACGCAACATATCCGTAGTTGGCCTTGTACCCCTCCCCTTTGGGGCCTTTACCTTGCGGCCTTTTAATGCCCCCCCTGTTATCCTCATATTCCCAAGCCCCTTAGTGTCTCCTTCATCCTTTCGTAGTGGCTACCAGCCCAAAACACCTTCTTGCAACGAGGACATCGAGAGAAGGTAAAATGGGTCTTCCAGATATAATCTGGCACAAGTTCTTTTACCTCTTCAGGCGAAACCTCTAACAACTCCTCGTTGCAACTAAGGCACCTCGAAAAAAGGCGCCCTTCTTCTACTTGAAGTCCCAAACACTTGACGACTTGTCCTAATTGCTCGTGTATGTCATTGCCCTGTACCAAGAACACTTTGCATTTGCCCTTTGCCTTTTCGAAGGTCGAAAGGCTCTTCGTCAAAAGGATTCTATCGGTACGTGTAGCAAACTCCACCGCCCCTTCTACCTCTCCTCGCCAATAGGCAGCGTCGTATCCCAGTATCCTCAACCATTTGCAAAGGCGACCGAGGGGGCGATCCAGGACGAACTTCATTTCCCTATTAAGGAGAAGGCCCTCCTTTTGGCCTCCTCGCGGATCTCTTCCTCACCTTCCACCTTTCTGTCCCTCATTAAGACCCTACCGTCACATATGGCTGTCCTCACAACATACCCTGTAGCTGAGTAGATGAGGTCAGCATAAAGGTCAAACCCAGGTACAAGGTGCTCGTCCTCTGGATTAACCAGTATAAGGTCAGCAAGGTCTCCTTCCCTTAATTCCGCCTTTATCCCAAAGGCCCTAGCTGCCCTTAATGTTATGATCTCGAAGGCTTCTCTCGCAGGCAATACCCGAGGATCAGAAAAATGGTGTTTCTGAAGTAAAGACCCCACCTTGGCAGTTATAAGCATGTCAAGGCTGTTATTTGAAGCACACCCGTCTGTACCCATTAGGACCTCTATACCACGCCTCCGTAAAGCAGGGTAAGGGAAAACACCCCCCACTGCCAGCTTCATATTGGAGATGGGATTGTAAACAACTTTAGCACCCCGTTCGGCTAATATGTCCATTTCGTATTCAGAAAGATGGATTGCATGGGCCAAAACCACGTTTGGACCTAGGAAACCGATCTTTTCCAAGTACTCAACAGGCCTGAGCCCATGTCTTTCTAGACATCCCTTGACCTCACTTTCGGTCTCGCTTAGATGGATGTGTATCATCAACCCCTTTTCTTCTGCCAAGTCCTTACACCACCTTAAGGCCTCCTCCGAACAGGTGTAAATGGCATGAGGCCCTAGGCAGAAGGTTATCCTCCTTGAGAACCCCTTGGATTCCCTAAGCATATCCTCCACTTCCCGTTGTTGTTGTTTAAACCTCTGATGGTCAAAGAGGTCTATAATCACCCCACTTATGGCAGCCCTTAACCCCATCTCCTCCACGGCCCTGGCCGTTCCCCTCCAGTGCCAGTACATATCGTTGAAAAATAGGGTACCTGACTTTATCATCTCTAAACATGCAAGCTTTGCTCCCCAATATACGTCCTCTTCGTCCATCTTTGCTTCAAGGGGCCATATCTTCTCCTCAAGCCATTCTTTGAGGGCCATGTCTTCAGCGTAGCCCCTTAAAATGGCCATGGCAGCATGTGTATGGGCGTTAAAGAAAGGAGGAAGGGCTATTTGCCCCTTGGCATCCAATACCTCCACTTTTTCTCCTCCTTGGACCTCGATACCTTTGGCTATCTTGACTATCAAACCTCCCTCGATCATTATGTCGGCCTCTTCCCGACCCCAAAGTCTTGCACCTTTGACCAATAGCTTCATATCTCTATCTCCTCCAAAACCCTTTTTACCTTTTCTGCGTTCAACCTAGCCATTTGTTTGATCTGAGCTTCATCTAAGGGTTCATCAGAAACACCATGGGCATAGTTGTCAATTGTACAGAGGCTTGCATACCTAAGCCCCTTCTCCAAGGACAAAGTCGCCTCATGGGCCATAGTCATGCCCACTACATCGCCTATCTGCGAAAGGAACCTGACTTCGGCTTTTGTTTCGAGCCTCGGCCCTAGGGTCTGTACGTAAATACCTTTGGGAACACAAGGATACCCCAACCTTTCACAGGTCTTTATCAACTTCTGGCGCAAAGTTTCATCCAGGACCGGAGTAATATGTACCGCCTTTGCATCAAAAAAACTCAGTATAGACCAAGGACATATAAAATCGTCAGGTACAAGGAAACTCCCCGGAACAAGACCTCTCTTCAAACTCCCTACCGAATTCACCCCTATGATCCATTTAACCCCTACCGAGTAAAAGGCCTCTATGTTGGCCCGATGGTTGATCCTATGCGGAGGTATCGAGCCATCGGGTCCATGGCGCAACAAGACAACAAAGACCTTGTCTTTGGCCTTTACGAACTTTAAAGGTGAGGAAGGGAAACCGTAGACAGTCTTTACGATCTCCTCCCCTAGGAACTCCCCATCTAGCTTTAGGGAACCACCTCCTATTACCCCTACCATTCGCTTCGACGCTAAAATCTTACACAAAGCCCCGTCCATGGGCAAACCTGTTGTTGAAAAAGGTTTCTACATCCTCTTAATTTGCCTACCCAAATCGACCACCATTAAGGTAGGGAAATTAGGAGAATTAGCCCTCCAAAAAGGCCACTATGCCTACGTAGGCTCAGCAAGACATAGCCTAATGGGGAGGGTCAAAAGGTACTTCAACCCCATAGTTAAGACCAGATGGCACATAGACTACCTGCTAAAGGAGGCCAAACCCTGGTGCTTTCTCGCCTTGAAATGCGAAAGCCCTTCGCGCTTCATGGAATGTGAAATAGCCAAAAGACTACGTATATACCTCCATCCCATACCCTCCTTTGGTTCAAGTGATTGTAATTGCAAAAGCCACCTTTTCTTTTCTCAAGATCCCGAAGCCCTTTTTCAAATTTGTTTCGAAGTGCTTTCTTCTTTTGTCTTGAAACAAACTAAACGGTGATTATTATTAGGGGTGGAAATAACAAAAAGGAAAGGAGGTGATAAAAAATGGCATTAATGAAATGGAGACCATGGGCTGAAATGGAAGCTTTAAAAAGGGAAATGGATCGTTTGTGGGAACGCTTCTTCGGTGAACCATCGATAGAAGTGGGAGCTGAATGGATACCTCCTCTTGATGTGGCTGAGACAAAGGACCACATAATTGTAACAGTGGAATTACCAGGAATTGAGCCAAACAATGTAGAAGTAACCCTTTCTAACGGTGTGTTAACAATAAAGGGTGAGAAGCGTCAGGAAAGGAGGGATGAGAGATATCATCTAGTCGAACGCAGTTATGGTGCCTTTACTAGGTCTATACGGTTGCCGGTGGATGTAGATGAGGCAAATGTGAAGGCTACGTATAAGGATGGAGTGCTCAAGATAACGCTTCCTAAGGTAGAGAAGGCCAGGGAGAAGGAAATAAAGATAGAGATAGAAAAGTAAAGTTTTACCCCTTAAAGGAAGGGGGGAAGTTCCCCCTTCCTTTTTTATCCCTATAGGAAGGCCATCCATTTTGGTAAAAGGGATAAAAGTTTCTTTCTTCTTAATAAGAAGAGAGGGTTTTTAAAGGCGGGTTCCCATTTGTCTCCAACCAAGCTGTCGCTCACAAGTAGTATAGAAGCTACCTCTATGCCTTTGGCTTCACCCCAGGAAAGGAGGGCAGAGGTCTCCATGTCCACCCCTAGGCAACCTGAGGCTGCAAAGCTTCTCACTTTGGATTCGGTCTCCCGGTAAATGGCGTCTGTAGTCCAGACCCTGCCTATGTGGAAGTTAAATCCCTCTTTTTTCAGGCAATCCTCAAATATTTTCAAGAGCCTTAAAGAAGCCCTCGGTACCTTCTCTGCAGGAAGGTAATGATAAGAGGTTCCTTCTTCCCTGATGGCTTCTTCTGGCAAGAGTACCTCTCCTGGTCTAACTCCTTCCCTTAACGTCCCACAGTAACCAAAGGACACAAAAACTCGTCCCCCAAATGCCATCATCTCCTCTGCCACAGCGACTGCATTTGAAGCACCTATGGGTGACAGGACCAAAGTAAAATCCTCACAGGTGTATACCTTCCTATAAGGTCTCCATGACACCTGAGGTTTAGCAGCAGTAACACGTGCTAACCTCTTTAGATCTGCTTCGAGGAACACCATAAGTATCCGTTCAGATACCTTCAAGGACCCCTTGTTAAGGCCCCCAAGTGTTACCTTCGTGACAAGTTCTTGTGGGGTGACCAGAGGCTTAGAAAAAGGATCTAGGAAATCAAGCATTTACAATTGTTCTACCTGCTTTTTCCAACGCTTCAACTCTCTCTTGAGTAAAAAATTACTTATGAGGCCGCTTATCCCACCTACTACAATTCCCCCAAAAAAAGCCACAACTACTGCAACGTAAAAGGGTACTTCCACACCATCGGTTATCCCCCAATAACGGATGGTAACGGGGAAGTCATTTTGATAAGAAAAGGTCAGGGCCAAAAAGAACAAAAGGCCCCCAAGCCCAAGTTTAACGATCGTCATCCAAACCTCCTTCCATTTCCTTGAAGAAAGGCTCAAGCTTTCCGTAAGTGCTCTCCAACATTTCAGGCATGACTTTTGTAGAAGAAATCACAGCCATATAGTTGGTGTCACCATCCCACCTGGGGACAATGTGAAAATGCAAATGATCCGTTATACCAGCACCTGCCACTTTACCCAAATTTGCCCCAATGTTGAACCCATGAGGAGAAAGGGCTTTTTTAAGGACAGACACGCTCTTTTTTATCGTCATGACCATATCCGAAAGTTCTTCTTCGGTAAGTTCCTCAAATTCACCTACATGTCTATATGGAACTACCATCAAATGGCCATTATTGTACGGAAACCTGTTCATAACCACAAAACAATACTTCGACCTGTAAAGGACTAAATCTGCCTTAATATCAGTTGTGTTGCTACATTTACAAAATACACATTCTCTATTGCCTCCAGAAAGGATGTATTGCATTCTCCATGGTGCCCAAAGTATTTCCATTACCCTTCTCCTTTCAAAAGCTCCTTTAAGACTTTGTTGGCAAGCTGAGGGTTTGCTTTCCCTTTTGTAGCCTTCATAATTTCCCCTACAAAGAAGCCCAATAATTTTTCTTTCCCCTTCCTGTACTCTTCTACCTCTTTAGGATGGTTTTTTAGGATCTCCTGAGCTATCTGGCGGATAAGGCCTTCGTCGGAGATCTGTTCAAGGCCTTTCTCCTTTACTAACTCTTTGGCCTTTTTACCAGTGTAAAACATCTCCTCGAGGACCTCTTTGGCAATCTTACCGCTTATCACCCCTTCTTTTACGAGTTGTAATAGCTCTGCTAGGTCTTCCGGTTTAAGAGGGCACTCCTCTGGTTCTTTGTTGGACTCGTTCAAAAGCCGGAGTACCTCACCCATCATCCAGTTGCTCACCTGTTTGGGATCTGGGAAGAGGGAAACGCACCTTTCGTAAAAGTCAGAGAAAGCCTTTGAGGAAGTGAGGACCTGTGCGTCGTATTCTGGGATGCCATATTGCTCGCAAAAACGTCTCATGCGTTCAAGGGGAAGTTCCGGTAAGGTCCCCCTTATCTGTTCAATCCAGTTTTGATCCACTACCAAAGGGACCAGGTCAGGGTCGGGGAAATATCGATAGTCATGGGCCTCCTCCTTGGTACGCATGGGAAGGGTGATGCCTTTTTCCGGATCCCAAAGCCTTGTCTCTTGGACTACATTTTCTCCCTGCTCTAACAAGCGTCTTTGGCGTTCGATCTCGTAAGTCAACGCCCTTTCTACATGTCGGAAAGAGTTCATGTTCTTAATCTCAGTCCTGACCCCAAGGTATTCAGCTCCTTTGGGTCTGATAGAGACGTTGGCGTCGCACCTGAGGTTTCCTTTTTCCATATCGCCATCTGATATCTCCAGATATCTGAGAAGGGTCCTCAAGGCTTTAAGAAATCCCACCGCTTCCCGGGGGGAACGTATATCTGGAGCAGTTACGATCTCTATAAGGGGGATACCGCATCGGTTGAAGTCGACGTAGCTAAAGTCGGAGGCCTCCGAATGGACTAGTTTACCTGCATCCTCTTCTAAGTGAATCCTCTGTATCCTCACCCTCCTTAGGCCGTTTTCGGTGAGGACATCAATCCATCCATCCCTCGCCAAGGGAAGTTCGTACTGGGAAATCTGATATCCCTTGGGTAGATCCGGGTAGAAGTAATTCTTCCTTGCAAATAGGCAATAGTCGGCCACCTTGGCATTCATAGCAAGGGCCAGCTTTATGGCATATTCCACAGCCCTCCTATTTAAAACAGGCAGGGAACCCGGCATCCCCGTGCATACAGGACATGTCTGGCTGTTAGGTTCGGCCCCAAAGGCAGTGGGGCAACCACAAAAGATCTTGCTTTTAGTCTGGAGCTGGACGTGGACTTCTAATCCTATCACTGCTTCGTATTCCATCGAGGCAAGGTTATGAAAAAAGGCCTCTGGAGTCAAGTATTATAGGGCCCTCATGTACTCAGGTCTCAACAAAGAGGGATCACCGCGTTCGATGAGTGCGTCGAGATGTTTAAGCATCCTCTCCTTCTCTTCAGGTAACCATCCCCTTATGGCCACATAATTGGAAGCGTGCATGGAACTGAAAAAACAATGGGAGAAGTTCACGTTCTCTACAATTATCCTCAACTCCCTGAGGGACTGGAAAGGATCTATGGGCTTGAAGGCGCCCTTCTTCCAGTCTTCGTAAAGGGGGGTCCCAGGTACAAACATAAGGGTCAAGGCTGCGGCGTACTCAGGATCCATTAGGGACAACACCCTCGCAGTTTCAAAGGCGTGCTCTTCGCTTTTATCCACACCACCAAGTCCGAGGATGACGGTCACCGAAAGGGCTATGCCAGCTTCTTTAGCCTTCCTGGAAGCCTCGATCATATCTTGGGCTTTGACCCCTTTTCTCACCTTTTGAAGGATCTCATCCGAACCGCTCTCCAACCCCACGTAAAGGAGGGAAAGCTTCTGCTCCCTTAAGGCCCGCAGTTGTCCTACCGTACGGCGCAAGAGGTCTTGTGGGGTGGCATAGCAGGAAATGCGCTCGACCTCAGGGAATTTCTCGTTTAAATACCTTAAGACCTCTAACAGGTCCTCATAAGGATAAACCAAAGCATCCCCATCTTGAAGGAAGACCCTTTTACAGTCCCATTCCATGGCTAGGTAGTAAACAAGGGGGTCAATTCCAGGCAAGACCATGTTGTGACGTTTGAACATGTAAAGGGCATTGATCTCCTCTTTAACCTCCTCCTTGGGCCTCAACCTGAGCTTCTTGCCATAATAGTTACAGAAGGTACAGGTGTGGTTAGAACAGCCACTTGTGACCGGTAGATAATAACTGCGCCATTCGCTTGGAGGACGTATGATCTCCGGCCGTTTGAACTTTCCCTCCCCCATCTCGTTTTAAAATTTTACCCCTTTTACTGCCCTGACCTCAAGGAAGGCTTGACATCGATTTAGGCCCAGTCCACCATAGGGAGGTGAAGTAACAAATGGAGGGTAAAAATCCATGGAGGAATTAAAAGAGGTCTTTGGAAGGTTCGGCTTTGAAGTCCCACCGGTAGCAGTAAAGTTTACAAACGATGAACCCAAAACCTTAAAGACCCTTGGGGAAAAGTTGGATTTCTGCGAGATGTTGAAGAAAGCCCAACAAGATGAGGGCTTTTTTGCGACAAAGGAGAACTTTACTTGTATAGGCCCTTTACTTCTAGGAATGGTAGAGGCCGAACCGGTGTTCGAACAAGGGAGGGTAGGTCCAAGGCTTGGCGTCTTCAAAGACGAAAGGGCAAACAGGAGGATCTACCAATATCTGCCGCGTCTTCCCAAAAACTCCGTGACCTACGTTGCCTTCTGCCCCCTGTATAAGTCGCCTTTTGACCCGGACCTGCTGATAATATTGGCTGAGGTCCAACAGGCTGAGATCATCCTAAGGGCGCACTCCTACTCCACCGGGGAGATGTGGGACGCAAAGGGCACCCCTGTAGCAAGTTGTGCTTGGATCTATATTTACCCCTATATGACAGGAAGGATGAACTTCACCATAACCGGCCTCGGTTTCGGGATGAAGGCAAGGCGCCTCTTCCCCGAAGGCAAGGTCCTAATCTCTATACCCTGGGACAAAGTCCCCCAGTTGATTTCAAACCTCAAAGAGATGCCGTGGGTTCCCGAATCCTTCGTTATAGGACCCGCTGGGCATAAGGCAAAAGTCAAACGCATCCTGGAAGAGCTAAAGGGAGGCCGTTAAGCTCCCCTGTTGCTTATTGACCTATTGGAAAAGCCATTGGTAAAATGAGTATATGGAAATCGTTGGTGAAAGCCTTACCTTTGACGATGTTTTACTTTTACCCGGTCCTTCGGATGTCTTACCGTCTGAAGTAGACGTCAGTACGTTTTTGACCAAATCCTTGTCCCTTAACATACCCCTTATAAGCGCTGCGATGGACACCGTTACTGAGGCCAGGACAGCTATTGTAATGGCGCAAGAGGGCGGTATAGGGATAATTCACAGGAATATGTCGATAGAGGAGCAAGTGGCTGAAGTACAAAGGGTTAAAAAGTACGAAAGCGGTATGATAGTCAATCCCATTACTGTTGAACCCGAACAGCGGGTGTGGGAAGCACTGGAGATAATGAAAAGGCACGGCATCTCTGGTTTGCCGGTTACAAAGAAAGGAAAACTTGTGGGGATAGTGACCAAAAGGGACCTTCGGTTCGAAGAGAGGAAGGATAGACCTGTATCGGAAATCATGACGCCGATCGATAGGCTCATAACTGTAAAGGAGGGGGTTGACCTTCGTGAATGTAGGATGCTCTTTCACAAATATAGGATTGAGAAATTACCTGTTGTGGACGAGGAGTTTAACTTAAAGGGGCTGATTACCGTTAAAGACCTCGAGAAGATGGAGGAACATCCGAATGCTTGTAAGGACTTCTTAGGAAGGCTGAGGGTTGGGGCTGCGGTTGGGGCTACTGGGGATTTTAAGGAACGGGCTTACGCTTTAGTGGAAGCAGGTGTAGATGTCATAGTGGTCGATTCGGCCCATGGTCATTCGAAAAACGTCTTGGAAGCGGTCAAATGGTTAAAGGCCACTTTCCCTGACCTTCAGGTAATAGGGGGAAATGTGGCTACTGCAGATGCCACGCGGGCTTTAATAGATGTAGGTGCAGATGCCGTAAAGGTGGGCGTAGGGCCAGGTTCTATCTGTACCACAAGGATTGTGGCTGGTGTAGGGGTACCTCAACTTACAGCCATAATGGAATGCGCGAGGGTAGCAAGGGAGTTCGGTGTACCTATAATAGCCGATGGAGGGATAAAGTATTCGGGTGACATAACGAAGGCCCTTGCAGCTGGGGCAAGTAGCGTTATGATCGGCAACCTGTTTGCGGGGACTGATGAAAGTCCTGGCGAGCTTGTCCTTTACCAGGGCAGGGCTTATAAGGCATATAGAGGGATGGGCTCACTTGGGGCTATGAAGAAGGGGTCTGCGGATCGTTACGGCCAACCAAAGGAGGAAGAAAAGATGGTCCCCGAAGGCATTGAAGGACGTGTGCCTTACAGGGGGCCTCTTGCCTTTTGCATAAGGCAGCTCATAGGAGGCTTGAAAGCGGGCATGGGGTACGTAGGGGCAAGGAACATAAAAGAACTCCAGGAAAAGGCCCGCTTCGTTAAGATCACCTATGCGGGTTTACGTGAAAGCCATGTCCATAGCGTAACGATCACAACAGAAGCCCCTAATTACTGGCTTGAATCCATGCCCTAAGTTTTTTCCTCCTCAAGATGGTCAGGAAGATGGAAGAAATCATTAAAGCAAAAGCCGTTGAGGGGATTTTATTTTTCTCAAAGGAGAACATAAGGTACATTACGCAGTTTTGCGGTGAAGAGGCGGTCTTATACTTTTCCAAGGAGAAGAAAACCCTCTTTGTAGATCCCAGGTATTTTGAGCAGGCCCAAACTGAAGCAAAGGGATGTGAGGTATACCTTGTTAAGGAAGGCATAAAGGAGATTGGAAGGGTCTTGAAGGGATGGGGTGTAAAGCAAGTAGGCATAGAGGCCCAAGCCGTAACTGTGGCTACCTTTTGGGAATTGAAAAAACAGGAATTCGAGCTTCACCCTCTGGTTGAAGAACTGGAGGACATAAGGGCAGTGAAGGAAACTTGGGAGATAGAACAAATAGTAGAGGCCTTGCGCTTGGCAGAAGGAGCCTTTTTGAGGATTTTAGAACTTGTGAAACCCGGCATTTCCGAGAGGGATTTGGCCCTTGAATTCGAATACCTCCTGAAGAAGATGGGGGCAGAGGACGTGGCCTTCAGTTCCATTGTCTTGACTGGTCCCCGCACCTCCTTACCCCATGGTAAACCCACGGATAGGAAACTACAATGGGGCGAACCCCTGCTCTTTGACTTTGGGGCCGTGTTCAAGGGATATTGTAGCGATCAAACGCGGACCTTATTGTTTGGCCCTCAGGATCCAGAGCTGAAGAAGATCTTTTCAATTGTGAAAGAGGCCCAACGTCGAGCCATAGAGGCTATAAGGCCTGGTGTACCTTGTAGCGAGGTGGACAGGATCGCTAGGGAGTATTTGCAAGAAGCTGGATATGGGGATTTCTTCGGCCATGGTACAGGTCATGGGATCGGGCTAGCTGTCCACGAGGCCCCTTCCTTATCCCCACGATCCCGCCATGTACTGCAAAAGGGAATGGTGGTAACTGTGGAACCCGGGGTATACATACCAGGCCTAGGAGGCGTGAGGATTGAGGACCTTGTTTTAGTCGAGGAAAATGGACCGCGCGTCCTCTCTTCTCTTGCTAAAGAGGTCGTACTTTCATAAAAAAGCCAAAGGGGAGGTATCACTATGGCCATTTCGACTTCTGATTTCCGGAAGGGTTTGAAGATCGAAGTAGACGGTGAGCCTTACGTCATAGTGGACTTCCTTCACGTAAAACCTGGAAAAGGCCAGGCCTTTGTACGTACTAAGATCAAGAGCCTTGTCACAGGTCGGGTGTTAGAGAGGAACTTCCGCATAGGCGAAAGCTTCAACGAACCCGAATTGGAGGAAAAGGAAGCCCAGTTCTTGTACCGCGAAGGGGATAGCTTCCATTTTATGGACACGGAGAACTTTGAAGAACTGGTGTTGATGCGCGAGCAGCTGGCGGGGGCTGATGCCTTCCTCAGCGAAAATATAACTGTAAAACTGTTGTTTCACAAAGGCAAGCCCATTGGGGTTGAACTCCCCACCTTCGTAATCCTTAAGGTGGTGCAGACGACCCCTGGTATAAGGGGTGACACGGCTCAAGGAGGTTCGAAACCTGCCCTTTTGGAAACCGGGGCAACCATCCAAGTGCCCTTGTTTGTGGAAGAGGGAGACCTTGTAAAGGTGGATACTCGCACTGGGGAGTATGTAGAAAGGGTGAAGGAGACCTAAGGCTCTATCAAAACTGCCCTTACAGGGGACCCATCCATCCCCTTTAACCTAAGGGGAAAAGCAAAAAGGATGTACCTACCTGGAGGTACGTCCTTGAGGGTGAGCCCTTCAAGTAGGACTATCCCAGCCTCGAGGAGCCTTTTGTGCACTAAGAAATCCCTTGTCCCAAATCTTTCTACAGAGACATAGTCTATGCCTATGAGTCTTAGACCTCGCTCGATGGCCTTCTCTGCTGCCTCTAAGGTCAAATGGACGTAATCGCGCCAGAAAAAACCAAGGGACATGTATTCCGAATTGAGGGTTTTAAACAATACCCCTTCTACTCCCTCCGAGAGTCGGTGAAGGTGCTCAGGATGGATCTCCTTGGAACGGATCTCCAGTACCTCCACCTCGGCTATGAAACGGTCCAAGGCGATCTGGTCTACGCTTCTCCCCCCTTTTAGGAAATGCAAGGGAGCATCCACATGGCTACCGGTGTGGGTGCCCATCTCCAATAGGTGCATGTTGCATCCCGATTTCTCAATGGTACAGATGGGCTGGGCGCGAAAGATAGCATCGCCAGGATAATAGGGCATTGGGCTACCAATAGGGGGAGAGAGGTCGAATATCCTCTTACCTAAGGGCTTAAAGCTCGGTGACCTGGACATCAGCCGGGAGGTTCAAATCGAACAAGGTCGGAGGGAAGTCAGGGTTTAGTTCAAACTTGGAATACATGATGGTTGCCTCCTCTCCGGATTTCTCCTTCATGAAGACCTTCACAGGCAACCACAACTTTTCATCCACCCATACCCTTATGAAGCTTAGGTCTTCAAAGTCGGAAGATGTCTCTATCCTTATCACAAACCGATTTCCCTCTTTCCCTTCTAAGGTCCCCTTCTTCCTTATCTCCTCCCAGGGTTCCTGCAAGAAGTTGACCCATCTGGCCAAGGTAGGATCTTTGGAAAGTTTCACCCTTTGGACCATTTTTTCTTTAGGAAAGTATATCCAGAGCTCATCCGACTTTATGACGGTTATGCTTTCATAGGGTGGCAAGACCTCCATACGGAATCCATTCGGTCTCTCCAACCATATGGTACCTTGTAGCTTACTCACTTTGCCGTTTGGAGATCGCCGCTCCTGGAGGAACTGCATCTTAAGCCTCTGTACCTTCCTCCCCTCCTCCTTAAGCCTAAGGACTATCTCGTCGAGATTATAGGCCTTAGCCAAAAGGGGTATCGTCAAAAAAAGAAAGACCCACCTTCTTACGCACTTCAACTTCATCGTTCTTATCCATGGTACAAAGAGGAGAGGGGCAATGGCAACCCCTCTCCTCCCCTGGGGGTTTTCACGTCTTTACTTCCACTCGATCTCCAAAAGATGAGTAGAACACGAAACACACGGGTCATAAGCCCTGACCAGCATCTCGAGCCTCAAAGTGATCTCCTCCTTGGGCTTATCGAGTAGCTGGGGCAGGTAAGCTTTAAGGTCTTCTTCTATGTTTTGGTGGTTCTCGTTTGTGGGAACCACCATATTGGCCTCAACCACATAGCCCTTTTCATCTATCGTATAGTCATGGATCAAGAGGCCCCTCGGCGCCTCCACCGCTCCTACTCCCCTTCCAGCCCTTGGCTTCCCATCATACCAACTGGCCTTCGGTGGCTTTTGGAGGAGCAAATCGATCAACCTTATCGAGTCCTCCACCGCATGGGCTACTTCCACAAGTTGAGCCACATTGTTCATGAAGGTGTTGTAGCATATAGGCTTAAGTCCAAATTGATCCGCTATTTCCAGCGCAAAAGGACTCAATTTCTCATAGCTTATGTTGAACCTCGCCAAGGCCCCTACCATATAAGAGTTCCTCAAGGAACGGGCCCTTTTGGCTGTAGAATACGGGACTATGAACTCCTCGATCTTCTTTTGATAGTCCTTTATAGGTGTCCTTCGCGCCTCATCAGAAGAGGCGATCTCCCCTCCGTAAAAGGCATATTCGTCGTCTTTATAGAGGGCTATGTACTCTGTCTCCCGCTTGAAATCGGGTATGTCCAAGCTCTGAAACAGCTTGGCAAGGGCCTTCACGTCCTCAACGGCTTCCCTTAACCTCTGTTGGAAGGCTTTAAGGACGCTACTGTCCGGTACCGATGTCCATCCTCCTACAACCGTGTTTACAGGATGGGTGGTCCTTCCCCCTATGGCATCACACATCTCGTTTCCAAGCTTATGAAGCTTGACCACGGTAAGTAACTGTTCTTTATGGGTGGAGGCCAAAGGTACAACACTCGGCACACCTAGAAAGTCGGGCAATGCCAAGTAACCCACATGCAGGATGTGGCTTTGGATGGTTTCGGCATGGAGGAGGAGCTTCCTCAAATTTAAGGCCTCTTCAGACAGTTCAATCCCCAAGGCATTTTCGATGGCTTGAAGGGAGGTAAAGGTATGGGCGATACTACAGATCCCACATATCCTTGAGGCTAGATATGGAACGTCCGTATAGTAGTGCCCTCTGACCATTGCCTCAAAGAAACGCGGTGCCTCAGGCACCTCCCAACGCGTCTCCTTCACTTGGCCGTTTTCCACCTTTACTATTATGTTGCCATGGCCTTCTATCCTTGTAACGTGGTGAACGTTGATGTTGACGTTCATCTCACCACCTCCAAATAACCCCAGAATAGCCTGTATTTTTTCAAAACGTCATCGAGCACCAACCCCCTCTCCTGCATCACCTCTTTGTGCGCTTCGAGGTTGGGATCATCCACCAACCCCCTACAACCTATGCAACGCGCACCAAAAGAAGGACACCTAGCCCCACAACCAGCACGGGTAACAGGCCCTAAGCAGAACAGCCCTTTGTCGAAGACACATAGATTTTGGGCCTTTTTGCACTCGACACACACGGGATAATTGGGAAGCCTGAACTTTTTCCCCAAGAGGATGGATTTCACCAACTCTAGAAATTCCTCCTTATCGATGGGGCACCCGGGCAATGCGTAATCTACGTTGACCACTGCACTTAAGGGCATAGCCGGTATGGACGGAAACCATTCGGCCATCTCACCATACACGTATCTTCTGACCTCATTTTGGTCAAAAACGTTCTTGTTGCAATTCACCCCTCCCAAATGGGCACAAGCCCCCAAAGCCACCAAGACCTTAGATTCCTCCCTTATCTTCTTTAACCTCTCCTTCTCCTCTTCCCTGGTAATAGATCCCTCAACGAAGGTCACGTCATACGGACCTTCCTGATACTCGCTCCTTGCCTCCCTCCAGGGTACTACGTCTACCAACTCCAGAAGGTCCAAGATCCTCTCTTCTAGATTTACCAACTGTAACTGACATCCCTCACAACATCCGAATTCGAATATGGCTACCTTAGGCTTCATTTAAGACCTCCTTTATATCGCTTCTGGCAAGTTTTTGATCTGGGCATAATTGAAAACTGGACCATCTTTGCACACATATAGACCGTTTATCTGACAGTGACCACATTTGCCAACTCCACACTTCATATGCCTTTCCAAGTCCACATAGATCCTGTTTTCGGGTATCCCCATCTTGAAGAACTCTTGCAACACAAAGCGATACATAATAGGCGGCCCAACTGTTATGGCTATTGTACGAGATGGGTCCACCTTCACCAAGGGGCAGAGGGTGGTTATCACCCCTACGTGTCCGTCCCATGTCTCATCTCCTCTGTCTACGGTGAGGTAACACTGGCCAAGTCCTTTCAGGAGATCCATTTCGTCCTTGAAAAGGATCTCTTTGGGCTCACGAGCTCCATAAAGGATGGTTATCTCACCGTAGTCCTGGCGCCTGTCCATCAAGTATTGGATGAAAGACCTTAAGGGTGCCATCCCCAATCCGCCGGCAGCGATAAGGAGGTCCTGCCCCTTGGCCTCCTCAACAGGAAACCCCCTGCCATACGGTCCCCTTATGCCTACTAGGTCTCCTGGGCGTAGCTTATGAATGGCATTGGTGACGTTCCCTATAGCCCTTACACAGAGTTGGAACTCCGGACCGCGCGTAGGCGAAGAACAGATGCTTATAGGGCATTCGCCGACACCGAATACCGATACTTCGACGAATTGACCGGGTTGATGGCCAAGGGGAGCACCATCTTCAAGGCGCAAGGTGAAGAGCTTCTCCCTTGGCGTGAGCTCCTTGACCTCCAGGATCTTGGCTAACCGCGGTTTGTACACAAGCTCCATCTTTATACCTCCGCCTGCACTCGATTGTATAAGGTATTATAAACCTCGATGGGGTTTATCTTTACCAGACAGTGCCTGGTACACCTACCACAACCTACACACCCCATCTTCCCATACCTATCAAGAAGGTACTTGCCCTTGCGCAAGAAACGGTGACGTAACCTCTGAAACCTCTTAGGCCTGAAGTTTTCCCCACTTGCCACAAGCGCAAAGTTCGTCAACATACAGCTATCCCACGTCCTGAAACGCCTTCCTTCCTTGAGGTTCAAATCCACGTCCTCCACTACGTCAAAACAATAACAGGTAGGGCACACAAAGTTACAAGCGCCACAGTTCAAACACTTGCTGGCCACTTCTTCCCAATAAGGACTGTCATATGCACGCCAAAGGACATCGGGGATCTCGTCCTTTTCAAGCTTAAGCCTTCTCCCGAATACCTCTTCTCGCTCTTCATAGATCTTATCGACCACCTCCTTTTCGTCCACATCAAGGACCACTAAATCCGCATGATCCCTAAGGATGGCTTCCCCTTTTTCTGTGTGCGACCTTACTATATACAAAGGACCGCCCAAGAGCTTCCCTCCATCCGCAGACAAAGACGTAACAGCCTTCCCGCCCTTTGAAGAGATCTCCTCAGCAGTGGTACGCGTAAGGAGGACGTCATAACCATCCGCGTACAAAGTACCCACATCACGACAAAAGGCATACTGATCACAAGGTGAGAGGCAATCCAAAACTACGAATACGAACTTCTTCCGCTTGGCCTCATATAGGCCATCAGTACCGTCTTTTATAAAGGCCTCATCCAGTAACCATAGGGAGTGAAGGTCACAGGGATGTATACCGAAGAAAACCGTGGGAGGGACTTCTTCAACCATAGCAAAGACGTCGACCTTGCCATCCTTTCGATACCTTAAGTACTCTTCCTTAGGGGGAAGCAAAAAGCCCTTTATCGGATAGAGGGCAATGGGATAATCCAATACCACCTCCTCCACCCCCTGAAGCTCCTTGAACACAAAAACACCACCCTCAGCCTTAGGCCCGATAACCCTATATTGGCCCTTCAGCCTCTCCAAAAACCTCCTTACCCCATCTATCGTCATGACCCTCAATTGCATCTTTCCCTCCTTTTGTAATTTATTTCACAAATTTTCAATTTCATTGTAATCACTTTCTCTATATATGTCAATAACGAAAACAGGATGTAGATCCTTGCGTTTTTTTAAAATGTTTAACTTTGTTTGTTTAATTATCCCAAACAAAATGTTTGTAAACTATTTTAAGCGTAGGAAAACTCTACTGTTGTTGACTTGTTGAGGGTTTGTGAATAAAATATTTGTGTAAAATTTCAACGTTATACGTTAGGTTTAGCGCCAAGGAAGATGGTTTCTTTGGTGATAGATGGTAAGCGTGTAGGGGCTTTTGAAGGAGAGACGCTCCTGCAGGTAGCGCAGAGGGTTGGCATTTGGATACCTACCCTTTGTTATCATCCCTCTTTGAGGCCTTATGGGGCCTGCAGGGTCTGTGTGGTGGAGGTTGAAGGCAAGGAGAAAAGTCGGTTGGTCGTCTCCTGTGCTTATCCGGTGAAGGATGGGCTTGTGGTTTGGACGGACAGCGAAAGGGTGCGTGAAGCACGGAAGAAGGCCTTAGAAGCCCTTTTTTCGCGTTCTCCTCATATACCAGCCTTGGAAGAACTCGCCGATCGTCTTGGAGTAGCCAGACCCAAGGAGTCAGGGCTCGATGGGTGTGTGCTTTGTGGCCTTTGTGTAAGGTGTTGTGAGGAAATAGCCAAGGCCGGTGTTTTGATCTTCATGGGCAAAGGGGATGAGCGAAAGGTCATGACTGCCCAATCCGAAGAACCTTCCTCCCTTTGCATTGGATGTGGAGGGTGTGCTTACCTCTGTCCCACCGGTTATATCAGCCTGAAGGACGGAAAGATCATGCTCGGTTATCAAGTCATCAAAGAGCTCCAACCACAAGACCATAGGAGGGCAAAGGGATAATGTGGGCGCCTGGGCAATCCGGGCTTTTAAGGGAGAAGCTCCTTTCCTTGACGGGTCAAGATGTAAGGCGTTGTTACCAATGTGGTAAATGCACGGCCTCATGTCCTATGGCCTCGGAAGGAGGTTTCCAACCCCACAAGGTGATGAGGAACATACAGTTGGGCGAAGGGGTATGGGAATGGGCCTTTGAATGCGTTTCCTGTGAGACCTGTACGGTCCGCTGTCCCCAAGGGATCGAGATCTCCCGGATTATGGACGGTTTGAGGAAGTTGACCTGGGAAGAAGGAGGTGCAAGGAAGAAACCAGCCCAGGCCTTTGCGCGGGCTTTCCTCAACCACATCTCCAAGTATGGAAGGGTCTGGGAGGCCACAGTAGGTCTCTCCACGAACTCCAACTTGGGCCTCATATACGACATCCCCTTGGCTTTGAAGATGTTGAAAAAAGGGAAAGTACCCTTTTCACCTTACAGGGTCAAAGGGATAAGAGATATCAAAAAGGCCTTGTCCCAATTGATGCAATCGCCATGACCGTATACGGATATTACCCAGGTTGTTCCCTCCATGGGGTAAGTCGCGAATACGACACTTCTATAAAGGCCATAGCTTCCCCACTTGGGTTCGAGCTTAAAGAAATACCTGACTGGAACTGCTGTGGGGCTTCACCTGCCCATTGGTTCGATGAGGACGTCTCCCTCTACCTATGCCAACGCAACTTCGACTTGGCTGTTGCTTCTGGACTTAAAGAGCTTTTTGCCCCTTGTGCGGCTTGTTATAACCGCTTGAAATACGCCATGCGGGTGTTAGGGACAGATACCCAAAAAAGGGATAAACTCATGTCTTTGTCTACTGTAAAAGGCCTCCTGCCCCATGGCGTCTTTAGCCTGGTGGAACTCTTAGAGCGACACCTCTCGAACCATTTTCAGCCTAAGCGTCCCTTGTCATCTCTGAAGGTGGCCTGTTATTACGGGTGTTTGTTACTACGCCCAAAAGCCATCGGATCTGAAGACGATCCAGAAAATCCTGCCTCTATGGAGAGGGTGGTAAGGCAGCTCGGGGCAGAAGCCGTAGATTGGGCCTTCCGGACGGAATGCTGTGGGGCATCCGCAGGCATAACGGATAGCTCTAAGGCCAAAAGACTAGTTGACCGGATCGTACAGAACGCGAAAAAGGCCGGGGCCGACCTAATAACTGTGACCTGCCCCCTTTGCCATATAAACCTGGAATCGAGGCAGAAGGGCGATATGCCTATCCTCTATTTAAGCCAACTTGTAGGGCTTGCCCTTGGCATAGGGGCAAAGGACCTTGCTTTGGATAGGTTGTTAATAGACCCAAGGCCCCTTTTGAAGAGAAAGGGGGTGATATAGATGGCGCACATTGGGGTATTCATATGCCATTGTGGGGTCAACATAGCTGGAACCATCGACGTAGAGAGGGTAGCCAAAGAAATATCGAAGGAACCAGAAGTGGATCTGGCCCTTACCTATCAATACATGTGTTCCGAACCCGGGCAGAAGCTCATACAGAAGGCGATAAAAGAGCGAGGGTTGGATCGGGTGGTCGTAGCCGCTTGTTCCCCTAGGATGCACGAACCTACATTCAGGAGGTGCCTTCAGGAGGGAGGCCTTAACCCCTACCTTTTGGTAATGGCCAACATCAGGGAACATTCGAGTTGGGTACATCAGCTTGAGCCCGAAAAGGCCACCGAAAAGGCCATAGCTCAGATAAAGGCCGCTGTAGAGAAGGCCTATTATTTAAAACCCCTTGAACCTGTAAGGGTGCCTGTGGAAAAGAGGGCCTTGGTCCTAGGAGGAGGCATTACGGGGATACAGGCTGCTTTGGACATAGCCTCAGCTGGGTATCACGTCACTTTGGTTGAAAGGGAGCCTTTCATAGGCGGCAAGATGGCCCAATTAGAAAAGACCTTCCCTACCCTAGACTGTTCAGCCTGAATACTCACGCCGAAGATGCTGGAAGCATCCCAAAACCCAAATATAAGGATCCTCTCTTATACGGAACTTGAAGAAGTAAAGGGTTATGTAGGGAACTTCACTGTGCGTTTGCGCAAGAAACCCCGCTTTATAAACGAAAACAAATGCACAGGATGTGGCATATGCATAGAACGTTGCCTGACCTTTGCCCCGGACGAGTGGAACTTAGGCCTTGGTCGTAGAAAAGCGGTATATAAGGCCTTCGGTCAGGCACTGCCAAATGTACCGGTTATAGACAAAAGGCATTGCGGCCACTTCACCAAGGGGATCTGCTCCGTTTGTGAAAAGGTATGTCCAAGTGGTGCTGTGGACTTTCACCAACGGGAAGAAGTGATAGAGGAAAGGTTTGGGGCGATCGTTGTGGCGATAGGCTTTGAGGTCTTCGATCACAGCCTCTATGGGGAATATGGGGCTGGACGGATAAAGGACGTCATAACAGGTTTACACTTCGAAAGGATGCTAGACCCCTCTGGACCAACTAAGGGACACATCGTCAGGCCTTCAGATTTCACAGAACCGAAGACCGTGGTTTTTGTTCAATGCGTAGGTTCAAGGGATGCAGAAAAGGGCGTTCCTTATTGCTCTGGCATATGTTGTATGTATACCGCCAAACACTCCATCCTCCTTAAGGAACACATACCTGAAGCACAGGCTGTCGTCTTTTACATGGACATAAGGGCGCCCTCAAAAGGGTATGAGGAGTTTATAAGGAGGGCCCAAGAGGAGTTCGGCGTGCTCTATATAAGGGGGAGAGTAGGCAGGATCTTTGAGGAGGACGGCAGGCTCCTAATCAAGGCGGTTGACACGCTTGCCGGAAGGCCCCTCGAGTTCCACGCAGACCTTGTGGTCTTGGCCACAGGGGTAATCGCCCCTAGAGAAGGTGATAAGGTGGCGCAGATGTTGGGTCTTTCGAGGGATCCCAATGGCTTCTTTTCTGAATTACACCCTAAACTTGCACCTGTAGAGACCATGAACAAGGGAATATATGTAGCTGGTTGTTGTCAAGGCCCAAAGGATATCCCTACCTCAGTAGCACAGGGGAGTGCAGCTGCAGCTAAAGTCATAGCCTTGTTCTCTAAAGAGCAACTCGAATCGGATCCACAGGTAGCCGAGGTAAGGGATTTGTCCTGTCTGGGTTGTTTTAAATGCCGCGATGTCTGCCCGTATGGAGCCATCCAGGAAAAGGAAATGGGTAAAAGGTTAGTGGCCCAGGTGGTGGAAACGGTGTGCCACGGTTGTGGGCTCTGTACCGCTACTTGCCCAACAGGGGCGGTACAGCTCAGGGGATTTACCGACAACCAGATCATGGCAGAACTAAGGGGGTTTGTTTCACAATGGAAAAACATCGCCGCATAGTGGCCTTTTTGTGTAATTGGTGTTCTTACGGTGGAGCCGATGCCGCAGGGGTAGCTAGGCTCCAATACCCACCGGACATCAGGGTGATAAGGGTACCTTGTTCAGGTCGGGTAAACCCCCTTTTCGTCGTTAAGGCCTTTTCGGAAGGGGTGGATGGGGTACTTGTTTCAGGGTGTCACCCTGGGGACTGTCACTATGCAGAAGGGAACTTCTACGCCCGCCGGAGGCTCGAATTCCTCAAGAGGTTTTTACCCTTTATGGGTATAGCACCAGAAAGGTTTGAATACACCTGGGTATCCTCCTCTGAGGCTCAGAGGTGGCAAAAGGTGGCCACCCTTTTCACCCAAAGGGTAAGAAACCTTGAACCCTTTAAGGGATTCGACCATGGTTGAGGCCGTAAGGGAAATGGCAAAAAAACACCTCAAGGAGGTCGAGTTATTGCTCGGCTGGACAGAGGGACCAGATGCCCTGCATGTCACCCCCCTTGTCCTTTGTAGTGAAAAAGAGGTCGACAGGCTCACGTGGAACCCCTTCTGTAGCATAAACCTTGCAGGGTACCTATACGAACTAAAAGGCAGACGCACAGGCATATTCGCGAAAGGGTGCGATTCTAGAAGTATCGTACAGCTAATAAACGAAGGGTTGATCAAACGAGAGGAGGTCGTGGTGTTCGGCCTTCCCTGTAGGGGTTGTATAGACGTAAAGAAGCTCTCAAAAGAGTTAAAAGGGGAAGAGGTAGAGGCGGTCTCCTTTGACGGAGATGAAGTGGTAGTCCAAACGAAAAACAAAAAGCTGACCTTACCTTTTAAAGACCTAGTTTTCGACAAATGCATAGGCTGCCCTTACCCTACACCTCTCCTTTACGACTACCTTGTAGGAAAACCACTTCCCCCTCAAGGGACCCATGAAGGGCTCAATGAAAGGACCAAACGGATAGAAGCCCTCCCTCCCGAAGAAAGGCTTGAGTTTTGGAAGTCGGAGCTTGAAAGGTGCATAAGGTGTTACGCGTGTAGGAACTCTTGTCCCCTGTGCGTTTGCAAGGACTTTTGCTCCGCTGAGTCCCGTGAACCCCTCTGGATCTCTCATGCCCATGGGATAAAGGAAAAATGGCTATGGCAGGTGTTTCACGTATTGCATGTAGCCGGAAGGTGTACCGGCTGCGGCGAATGTGAAAGGGCTTGTCCAGTTGGTATACCCCTTTTGACCATAAGGCATATGGCCAATAACGTCATCAAGGACCTTTTCGATTACGAAGCTGGTATAAAGCTTGGGGAAAAACCTCCTCTTTTAACCTATTCTGTCCTTGAACCCAAGATAGAGGAGGAAAAATGGTAGGAGATGAGGCCAAATTCCTGCCCCATGAGGCTATATTTGAGGCCTTGACCGAATGGGCAAAGAGGTATTCGTTGTTTGTGCCTGCAGAGGAAGAAAAAGGGGTCTTTTGGCGCCTTTTCGAGCCGGGGATAAAAGTCGAGCTGGGCTTAAGGCCCCTTGAGCCACCTAAGAGGCTGTTTTTCCCTCCCACAGAGGTCCTTCTCCGTTTTTCTTATAAGGAAAGGCAAATTCTACCTGAGATCCCAAAAGACGACACCCCTCTTTTGGTCTTTGGGATAAGGCCTTGTGACCTTCACGGCCTGAAGGTCCTTGACCAAGTCTTAGGCCAACAAGACCCTTACTGGAAGAAAAGGTTCGTGAGGGCCGTGTTCGTATCTCAACCCTGCACAGGGGCATACGATACGTGTTTCTGTACCTGGGTAGGGATAAACCCAAAGGAAGCAAAGGGGGCGGATGTCTCCCTTGTAGAGCTTAATGGGGGGTGGCTGCTACAACCTTTGACTGAAAGAGGAAGAAGCCTCCTAGAGGTAGGGATCCTTGAGAAGCCCAGTTTTTCGCACTTGGCGGAGGCCCAAGAACTCCTTTCGCGCATTGAGGTCCAGAAAGGAGAGGACCTCAATGGCCTTGCGGAAAATTTCTATAGGTCCTTTGACGACCTACCTTTTTGGAGGCACATGACCTTCAAGTGTAAAGCTTGTGCCATATGTACTTTCCTCTGTCCTACCTGCTTTTGCTTCAACATCACCGACGAAAAAGGCCATGAAGGGGTTTTGCGTCTTAGGACATGGGATTCCTGCATGTTCTTCCATTATACCCTTGAGGCCTCTGGCCATAACCCACGGCCTACAAAAGCGGAACGTTACCGTAACCGGATAGGGCATAAGTTTTGTTATCACCCCGAAAGGTACACGGATTATGGGTGTACGGGATGCGGACGGTGTATAAAGTACTGTCCCGTATCCCTTGATGTAAGAGAAGTACTTAGGAGGATAAAGAGGTACTGAGATGACAGGTTCAAATCCCTTCCTTCCCATCTTGGCTACGGTCCAAGAAGTAATAGAGGAAACGCCAAACATAAAGACCTTCAGGGTATCCCTGGATGATCCAGAAGTACGCGAGACCTTCGATTTTAAACCCGGACAGGTAGCACAGCTTTCCGTTTTCGGCGTAGGTGAAGCCACTTTCGTCATCAATTCCCCGCCTTCGGAACGTGATTACCTCCAATTTACAGTTATGAGGGTTGGAGAGGTTACGACTAAACTCCACGAGCTACGGACTGGGGATAAAGTGGGGGTAAGAGGCCCTCTGGGCAATTGGTTTCCTTACGAGGAGATGAAAGGGAAGGACGTACTTTTGATCGCTGGGGGGATCGGGATGGCCCCTTTAAGGACCTTGCTGCTTTTCATCTTGGAGAACAGGGCGGATTACGGGAGGGTGACGCTCCTTTATGGATGTAGGACGCCCCAGGACATGTGTTTTAAGGGAGATATCCCCCAATGGAGATCCCAAAGGGACGTGGAAGTAATCCTCACCGTTGACAGAAGGGCACCAGGGTGGACTGAGATGGTAGGCCTTGTACCCGAAGTCCTTAAGGAAATAGCCCCCTCTCCTAAGGGCACTGTGGCAGTAACGTGTGGCCCGCCTGTGATGATAAAGTACACCCTTGAGGCCTTGAAGGAATTGGGCTTTGGGGACGAACAGATCGTGACTACCTTGGAACGCAGGATGAAGTGTGGGGTAGGCCTTTGCGGTCGATGTAATATAGGGAGTCGTTACGTATGTAAAGATGGTCCGGTATTCACCTTAGCCCAGCTCAAGGCCTTACCGGCTGAGGTCTTTTAAGGTCTAGTAGTGCCAATAGCCAATCTAAAACAAAAAAGGGCGGCCAAGACCGATATGGCAGTAGAAAGCCATAGAGGAATGACGAAGGTACCGTAAAGGTCCTTCAGCAAACCGCCCACAAAGGGGCCAAAGGCTTGGCCTATGCCAAAAAAGAGGGTGATGAACCCAAGCCCTGCTGGGGCAAGGCGATCCCCTACTAAGTCACTTGCAGCTGCCGCCATGAGGGTAGGTACTGAAAAGGCGGAGATCCCATAAATGGCCAGGGAAAAGAGGTACCAAAGGCCCAGTCTTGGAAAGGTAAGGAGCATATAAGAGACGGCCAAGGCCAGATAAGCCATAGCCATCGCATTTCTTCTCCCAATCCTATCTGAGATCCATCCGTATACCACTCCACAGAAGATACTCAGGAACCCAAGGGCGCTGAAGTAAAACCCTGCCTTGCCGAACTCTACACCCCTTTCCTTTGTAAGGTAAGCGACAAAGAAGGTTAGGTATATGATGTAGGAAAAACCGTAACCGAAATAAGCAAGGCCTAGTTTCCAGACTTCCCTGTCGGAAGCCACTGTTCTGAAAGCCCCCAAAAGCCCTATAGGGGCCCGAGGTAAAGGAGCGTAATCCGACGAGGCACCATAAGGCAAAAGCCCTTTTTCCGAAGGACGATCCCTCAACAATAAATAACAAACAAAGGAACCCCCGAGGACTAACCCACCGAGCAAGAACCAAGCAAGCCTCCACCCCATTTCCCCATAGCCCTTTATCAGGGGTGGCAGCATAAAGCCAGAAAGCGAAAGACCCAGACCAATCCCTGCGGCCACAACACCTGTAGCCAATCCCTTCCTAGTGAGGAACCAGGCAGCCGGAAGTGCCATTATGGGGATATAACTGCCACCGTTTCCCATCCCGGTGATCAAACGCATGAAGAAGGCAAAGGGGAAGGATTTGGCAAGCCCCGTCAAGATCATACTCACCCCCATCACCAATAGCGACACAAAGACTGTCCTCCGAGCCCCAAACCTAGCTGCCAATAACCCACCTAAGAGGGCAAGGACCAGATAACCTATGAAGTTACCTGTGGCTATAGCCCCTGCCTGGGTATAGCTCAACCCAAGCCCTTCCTTCATGGCTGGCAAGATCACAGAATAGGACATGCGACCAAAACCATGGGCAAGAACGGTCACTAAGGTTCCCGTAAACGCTATCACCCACCCATAATGTAACTTCATCAATGTCCTCCAATCCTTGCCTTATTGGAAGAACATAACAATTAAAATGTTTTTTGTAAAGTTGAGGGAAAGGTGGGCCTTTAAAAGTTCCTTGACTCTTTATGAGGGGTTTGTCATATTTCTTAATGAGGCGGGGCGTGGCGCAGCCTGGGAGCGCACTGGCATGGGGTGCCAGTGGTCGGAGGTTCAAATCCTCTCGCCCCGACCATTTGCTGTATTTATGTTAAAGATACTCCTCACCAACGACGACGGGATAAATTCGAAGGGGATTCAGTTTTTAAGGTCCTTCCTTGAAAAGTTCGGCCTTGTGTGGGTTGTGGCCCCTGAAGGAGAAAGGACGGGGATTTCCCACGCTTTAAGCTTAAAGCATCCTTTAAGGGTCAAGAGGTTGGAGGATCGTGTCTGGGCCGTAGAGGGGACCCCTGTGGATTGTGTGCATCTGGCTGTCTTTCGCCTTTTGAAGGAACGACCAGACCTTGTGGTCTCGGGCCCTAATGACGGTCCAAATATAGGGGATGAAGTCTTTTATTCGGGAACGGTGGCTGCTGCCATTGAGGCCTCGATATTGGGCATTCAGGCCATAGCCATATCCATGGCCCCTCGTGATGGGCACAACTACGATACAGCGGCCTTCGTCTTGGAAAAGCTAATTCCGAAGTTGCTTGAAGACCCCCTACCTGCGCGGACGGCTTTGAACGTGAACGTGCCTAACATCCCCCCTACGGAATTAAAGGGTTTCAAGGTCACTAGACTTGCCAAAAGGGTCTTTGTGGACTGCATTAAGGAATGTCTGGACCCAAGGGGGGTACCTTATTATTGGCTTTCCGGAGGCGGTCGTTTTTCAGAGGAAGAAGGAACGGATCACGAGGCATTAAAGGCAGGCTTTGTCTCCGTTACCCCTTTGAAGGCCGATTTGACCGCATATGAAGAATTTGTGAGAATTTCTAAATGGGGTTTAGAAAAGGACCTTTAACAAAAACCAGATAGGAGGTGTTT
This sequence comes from uncultured Thermodesulfobacteriota bacterium, assembly GCA_964611295.1. Taxonomy (GTDB): domain Bacteria; phylum Desulfobacterota; class B13-G15; order B13-G15; family B13-G15; genus B73-G16. The sequence continues at coordinate 45,738 of CAZSWV010000005.1, forward strand.
TAATGAGGATAACGCTTAGTGTGATCAAAGCGGACATAGGCTCCATCGGTGGCCATATCAAACCCTCTCAAAGGCTTATAGAGCGCGTGAAGGAGTTTGTACAACAAGAGGGGAAGGACAAAGGACTTATAGAGGACTTTTACGTATCCCATACTGGTGATGACGTTGCCATATTGATGACCCATAAAAGGGGAGTTGGAAACGCCGATGTCCATAAACTGGCGTGGGATGCCTTTAAGGTTGGAACTGAAGTGGCAAAGGCCCAGGGACTTTACGGTGCAGGGCAAGACCTCTTGAAGGACGCCTTCAGTGGCAATGTGCGCGGCATGGGTCCTGCAGTTGCCGAAATGGAGTTCGAAGAACGTCCGAACGAGCCCTTCCTGTTCTTCGCAGCGGACAAAACGGAACCGGGGGCTTTTAACCTGCCTCTGTATTTAGCCTTCGCAGACCCCATGTATTGTTCTGGATTGATCCTGAGTCCATCTATGGCCAACGGGTTTAAGTTCACCATCATGGATGTGAACTACACCGAAGGAGATCGTGTAATAGAGCTCAATGCCCCTGAGGAGCTTTACGATATAGCGGCTCTGTTGAGGGACAACGAAAGGTTCGTGGTAGAAAAGATACACTCCCGTAGAACTGGCGAGATAGCAGTTGTAGCCAGCACCACCAGGCTTCACAACATTGCAGGAAAATATGTAGGTAAAGACGACCCTGTGATGTTAGTAAGGGTGCAAGGCGATTTTCCCGCCACAGGTGAAGTGCTCGCTGCTTTTAGCGTAGGCCACTATGTGGCGGGCTTCATGAGGGGGAGTCACAACGGACCTCTTATGCCTGTTAAGTTGAATTCCACCACCTCCTTCTTTGACGGTCCGCCTATAATTTCTTGTGCTGCCTTTTGTGTCCATGAAGGCAAGCTCACCGAACCAGTGGATTGTTTTGACCATCCCTTCTGGGATTACGTACGCATGAAGGTCGCTGAAAAGGCCTTGGAGATACGGAGGCAGGGATTCTCTGGTCCGGCGATGTTGCATTATTCTGAACTGGAGTACGGTGGCATCGTGGAAAGGATGAAAAAACTAGAAGAACGCTTCAAGGTGAGGAGTTGAAAGGGGTCTTTGCCTACACCTTCGGTTGTCAGATGAACGAAAGGGACACCGAGAGGGCTTTACGTCTCCTTCTGGACCATGGTTATCAGATGGTGGAGAAACCCGAAGAGGCCCATCTGGTAATCGTCAACACTTGTACAGTAAGGAAAAAGCCTGAAGAAAAAGTCTACAGCCTCCTCGGACGCCTTGAGCGCCTAAAAGAGAAGCACCCTTATGTGAAAGTGGTGGTGATGGGCTGTCTTGCCGAACAAGAAAAGGAAAGGCTCTTAGAGAAATTCGAGGGGGTGGACCTCGTACTTGGACCCGATAGGGTTCTCGAACTGCCCGAGGTCCTTATGCGCCTAGAAAGAGGAGAAAGGATCGCCCTGACGGGCTTCACCGATGAAGCACGTCAGGGGATCCTCCTCCCTCCAAAGGTGAAAGTAAAGGCCTATGTAAACATCATGCAAGGATGCGATAACTTCTGCACTTATTGTATCGTCCCTTACGTAAGGGGGCCCGAAAAAAGCCGGCCGAGTTGGGAGATCTTAGAAGAGATAAGGCTTTTGGCCGAAAGAGGTGTAAAGGAAGTCACGTTGCTTGGCCAAAACGTCAATAGCTATGGCAAAAAACAAAAAGGGGAACTTACCTTTGTACAGTTGCTTTATAAGGTAGCTGAAATTCCGGGGATCGAACGTATAAGGTTCACCACCTCTCATCCAAAGGATCTAACCGATGACCTCATCTTTGCCTTCAAAGAGATACCGCAACTCTGCGAGCACCTACACCTTCCCTTCCAGGCCGGTTCAAACCGTATTTTGGAAAGGATGAATAGGGGTTACACAAAGGAAGATTACCTCAGGAAGGTGGAACGCCTAAGGGAGGTGGTCCCTGAAATAGCAATTACGGCCGATGTTATGGTAGGATTCCCAGGGGAAACCGAAGAGGACTTCAGGGAAACGCTTGACCTTGTGGAACGTGTTCAATTCGATAACCTCTTCTCCTTTAAGTACAGCCCAAGGAAGGGGACAACGGCCTACCAGTGGCTTGACGATGTGCCTCCTTCGGTGAAGCAAAGGCGACTTGAAGAGCTCCAAGCCCTCCAAAGGGAGATAACCCTTAAGAAGAACAAAGCCCTGGAAGGTAAAGTCTGCGAAGTATTGGTCGAGGGTTTTGGTGAAAGGGAGGGGCAACTCCGTGGAAGGACGAGGTGCAATCGGGTGGTTAACTTTGGAGGACCTGAGGGTTTAATTGGGGAATTGGTATACGTTAAGATAAGGGAAGGACTCCAGAATTCGCTCCGAGGGGAACTTTGCCCCTTGGAGGAAAAGGAGGCGGTTTGCGCGTGAAGGTAGAAGGAAAGAAGTTCAGGGAAATGGTAGTAGGAGGGTTGACGGTAGATCCTTATACGAACACCCCAATCGTCTTGCTGAAGGACCCCGAAGGAGAAGACGTAGTGCCCATATGGATAGGGTTCTTTGAGGCCTCCGCTATCGCTACCCAGCTTGAGAAGATAAAACTCGCTCGTCCCATGACCCATGACCTTATGAAGAACATATTAGAAGCCCTAGGCGCTAAGGTCTTGCGGATTGAAGTCACTGACCTAAGGGAAAACACCTACTACGCCCTCATTCACATAGAGTTCGACGGGCAGTGTTATGAAATAGATTCGCGGCCATCTGATGCTATTGCCTTGGCCTTGAGGGTCGGTGCTCCCATTTATGTGAGCGAAGAGGTCATCCAAAAGTCCAAACGAGTGGAATCACCTCCTGAAGAAGAGAAGGCCTTGGACGAACTTCTCGAACAAGTTGACGAAGAAAGCTATAAGATGTAAATCTGCTGCCTGTCATGATAGACCTCCATGTGCATTCCCTGTTGAGCGACGGTGAACTTTTGCCCGAGGAGATCATAAGGCGATACGAACAAAAGGGTTATACTGCCATTGCCCTTACCGACCATGCCGGTCCTTCTAACTTAGAGAATCTGATAAAAGTCACCGTGTCTTTCTGCAATTGGCTAAGGGTAAAGGAGGTCACCAAGCTTTTGGTAATCCCTGGAGTAGAGCTCACTCACTGTCCCCCTCCCTTTATACCGGAACTGATAAAGGAAGCCAGGAAAATGGGGGCAAGGCTCGTATTGGTACATGGAGAGACCCTTGTCGAACCCGTCGCAGAGGGGACAAACTTAGCTGCCATCCAAGGAGGGACTGACATCTTAGCACATCCAGGCCTCATCACCTTGGAGGAAGTAAAGCTTGCGGCTAAAAAAGGGGTCTTACTTGAGATAAGTGCTAGGGTTGGACATTGTCTTGCTAATGGGCATGTTGCCAAGATGGCTTCTGAAGCAGGCGCTCTGTTGACCTATGGCTCAGATGCACATGGTCCCGACGATATCCTAGAGGTCAGGGAAGCCTTAAAGGTCCTAAGGGGCTCAGGTCTTGACGAAGAGGCCCTTAGGAGGACTTCCCTATCCATGGAGGAATTGGTGAAAAGATGTTTAAGGTACCCGACTACATAAGGGACATACCACCTTATCCACTGGGGAGGGATTATGAGGAAAGACAAATCAGGCTTTCTGCCAATGAAAACCCCCTAGGCCCCCCACCAAAGGCCATCAAAAGGATCCATGAGGCCCTCCAAAGCATTCATCGTTATCCTAACGGTTGGAGGCAGAAGTTACTTGAGACCTTGGCCCGTAAGTTAGGGATCGCGATGGAAAACCTCGTGCTGGGGAACGGTTCCAACGAAGTGGTCGAGATGGTTGTAAAGGCCTTCTTGAGGGAAGGAGACGAGGTGTTGGTATCAAGGCCGAGTTACGCCTATTACGGAATAGCAGCGCGCATGAGGGGGGCGGTGGTAAGGGAGGTGCCCCTTAAGGACTTTAAGGTAGACCTTAAGAGGATGGCAGAAGCCGTAACGGATGCCACAAGGGTCATATTTTTGGATAACCCTAACAACCCCACAGGTACCGTCTTTTTATGGGAGGAATTCTTCGAATTCGTACAAGACCTCCCCCAAGACCTCGTGGTCGTAATGGACCAGGCTTATGCGGAGTTCGTCAAGGAAAAGAGATATCCCTCAGTCCAAAACGTCCTCGAACTGAACAGGCCTGTTTTGCTCCTTAGGACCTTCTCCAAGTTCTATGGCCTTGCAGGACTAAGGATCGGATACGGCATAGGGCAAAGAGAACTGGTAGAGGTCCTCAACAGATGTCGCCAGCCCTTTAACGTAAGCTCTCTAGCTATGGCTGGTGCCCTCGGCGCCCTCGAAGACGAGGAGTTCCAACAGAGTACAAAACGGCTCATTGATGAAGGCAAGAGGATGCTCGAGGAAGGTTTTCAATCCTTGGGGATAGATTACATCCCTTCGGAGGCCAATTTTTACCTAATAAAGGTAAAGGAAGGAAAGGAAAACCTCCTTAAGCTCCTTGAAGTCAATAAGATAGTCCTCAGGGATATGAGGGGGTATGGGCTTGAGGGATTCTTCAGGGTAACGGTAGGGACTCCGGAGGAAAACCGTAGGCTTCTGGAGGTACTGACGGAATGGAAAAAGGGCTTATCATAACCATCGATGGCCCAGCTGGAGCTGGCAAAAGCACTTTGGCAAAGGCCCTGGCAAAGGAGCTAGGCTATAAGTACCTAGATACTGGTGCTATGTACCGGGCTGTTGCCCTTTTAGCCCTAAGGGAAGGCATCTCGCCTGAGGATGACCAGGGTTTAAAGGAACTGGTAGATACGGTTCACCTTGAGGTAGATGACGAGGGCAGGATCAAAGCAAACGGTCAAGACCTCACGGAAGACTTACGGGACGAAAAAATCGGTATGATGGCCTCTTTGATCTCCCAGAAAAAAGACGTAAGGGAAGCCTTATGGGCACTCCAGAGGCAAATAGGGGCAAAAGGGGGGATAGTAGCAGAGGGACGTGACACTGGTACCGTGGTATTCCCTCAGGCGGATGTGAAGTTCTATCTCGATGCCTCTCCGGAAGAAAGGGCAAGGAGGCGCTTTTTGGATTTGCTCCAGAGGGGAAAAGCCGTAAGTTTTGAGGAGGTGCTGGAGGACGTAAAACGCAGAGACCACCAAGATACAAACCGAAGTCTCGCCCCTCTGAAAGTCCCTGAGGGGGCTTTTTACGTGGATTCAACTGGTCTGAGCATAAGCGAGGTATTAGGGCTCATGTTGGAAAAGGTAAGGGAGAAGCTCAGATGCAGGTGATAATGGCAAAGGAGGTGGGGTTCTGCTTCGGAGTAAAGAGGGCCATAAAACTAGCAGAGAAGGCCTTAAGGGAACACGGACGGGCTTACAGTTTGGGCCCGATCATCCACAACACCCAAGTCATAGAGGCCTTGCGGGAAAAGGGCCTTGAACCGCTTACGGACATCACCCTTACTGATAAGAAACCCGTCGTTATCCCATCCCATGGCGTAAGTCCTGAGGTTTCAAAAAGGCTCACGGGGATGGGAATGCCTTTAATAGACGCCACATGTCCTAACGTAAAACGCGTACAGCGCCTTGCCCTAACAGCGAGTAAAAGGGGCTATTACGTCCTGGTGTTTGGAGAAAAGGACCACGCAGAAGTGAAAGGCATTTTAGGGTATATCGAGGGGAAAGGTTCTGTGTTTGGATCGGTTGAGGAGTTGAAAGGGATCCCTTTTGGGAAAAAGGTGGCCCTTTTGAGCCAAACCACCCAGGACCCTGCGCGTTTTCAGGAAGTTATACCCCTATTGTTGGAAAGGACAGAGGAACTTTTAGTACACAATACTTTTTGTAAGGTCGTCATAAGTAGGCAGAAAGAAGCATTGGGGCTTGCCTCACAGGTGGACTGTATGATCGTAGTAGGAAGCCACCACAGCGCAAACTCAAGGAAGTTAGCGGAGATATGCTTACGGGTTCAACCAAAGACCTTTCAAATAGAGACACCAAAGGAACTTAAGGGAGAGTGGTTTAAGGACGTAAACAAAGTGGGACTTACTGGAGGCACCTCTACCCCCCTTGAGGTGCTAAAAGAAGTTCACAAGGTTTTGCTCTCGGGGCATTATGTGATATAAATTGTCAAGAGGGTCCAAGGCAGTTTTCACTTAGGGGGCAAGGAAATGGATGTAAAGATGGAGGACCTTACCAGTCTTTACGATCAAGCCTTTTCACAGGTAGCTGAAGGGAAAGTGGTAACGGGTACTGTGGTCAGTGTAAACGGAGGGTACGTGACCATAGATGTAGGCCTTAAGAGCGAAGGAGTGGTGCCCCTTCAGGAGTTTTTCGATTTGGAAGGCAAGACCTCAGTTAAGCCAGGCGATAAAGTAGAGGTCCTCATCGAGAGGAAAGAGGACGACCGTGGCGAAATAGTCCTTTCCAAGGTTAAGGCAGATCGCATAAAGATATGGGAGAGGGTCTTGGAAGTGTGGCAGGCCGGACACGGCTTTGTGGAAGGGGTAGTTGAGGAGAAGGTAAAAGGTGGCTTTGCTGTGAACCTCGGAGCAGGTATTAAGGCCTTTCTACCCATGAGTCAGGTGGACCTTAAGCCCGTAAAGGATCCCGACCTTTATTTGGGCAAAAAGTTGAAGTTTAAGGTCCTCAAGGCCAATAAGAGGCAGAACAACATAGTCCTTTCGAGCAGGGCCTTTTTAGAGGAAGAAAAGGAACGGAAGCGTCAGGAGGTATTGGGCCGCATAAAGGAAGGGGCGATCCTTGAGGGCGAGGTAAAAAGGTTGACAGACTTCGGTGCCTTCATCGACCTAGGGGCTGAAATCGAAGGGTTGTTACACGTAAACGACATAAGCTGGGGTAAGGTCAAACACCCTTCCGAGACCTTGAAGGTTGGGCAAAAACTTAAGGTGAAGGTCCTCAAGTTCGACCCTGAAAAGATGAGGATCTCCCTTGGCCTCAAGCAGCTTGAGCCAGACCCATGGGAGAAGGTACCGGAAAAGTACCCTGAAGGGGCAAGGGTGCGCGGGAAGGTAGTAGGCATAGCAGACTACGGTGTGTTTGTAGAGCTTGAAAAAGGGGTTGAGGGCTTGATACACGTCAACGACATGACCTGGACCAAAAAGATCAAGCATCCATCCAAATATGTAAACATAGGCGACTGGGTAGAAGCGGTGGTTTTGAAGGTAGAGCCTGAAAAGCGCAGGCTTTCATTGGGGCTTAAGCAGCTCGAACCTAACCCTTGGGACACCATAGAACAACGGTACCCCCCAGGTACAAGGATAATCGGACAGGTGAGGAACGTCACCGATTTCGGCATCTTCATCGGCATCGAAGAAGGGATAGACGGTCTTGTGCACGTTTCGAATATCTCGTGGAGCAGGAGGCCAAAGAAACCCTCCGAGCTCTTCAAGAAAGGCCAAGAGGTGGAGGCAGTGGTCTTAAAGGTGGACAGGGAGAACGAGAGGATTTCCCTTGGCATAAAGCAGTTGAAACCAGATCCATGGCTTGAGGTGGACAAAAAATACAAGGTGGGTCAGATCGTCACCGGTACTGTCACAAGCCTTACGGATTTTGGGGCTTTTGTGGAGGTAGAAGAAGGGGTTGAAGGGCTCTTACACGTTTCGGAGATGGGCACTGGTGTAGAAAGGGTCCAGAAGCCTGAGGACCTTTACAAAGTAGGAGATGAAGTAACGGCTGTTATCATCCATCTGGACGCCAAGGCCAAACGCATGGGATTAAGTACCCGTGCCCTTTCCGAAAAAGGAGAGTATCGGGAAGAGGTAAGGCCTATAACATTAGGCGATATATTTAACAAATAGACGGCTTATTAAGCCTTCAAGGAACCATCCCAAACGCCATATTAGGCGTCTGAAAGGATGTAACTTTAAACGCTTACGCAGTTCACGTTTATAGATGTGTCCCTTCCCCTTTTTGTATCCCAACCAAAAGGCCACCTTTTCCTTAAGGGAAAGGCCAATAAGACCTTTAGCTTCCGCTTTTTCCACAGACCTCATCAACCTTAAAAGGTTCTTAAACCTCATACTCATCGGGAGGGGTATCCTTTGTTTGGACTTATCGAGGTCTATGACGAAGACTTCCTCTCCCCGTACCAAGAGGTTCTTCAACTGTAGGTCGCCATGATACACACCTAAATCGTGCATTTTGGATACTACCTCTCCTGCCCGCTTTAGCACAGTAAGGCGTCTCTTCGCATCAGTGGTCGCCTGCAAGAAACTGAGCATATCGTCAGCTCCGTGTAAGTATTGCGTGATGAGGAACTGCTTCCAAAAAAGGCCCACCTTTTTACCTATCGAGGCTACAGGAACAAGTGTTGGCACTTCTGCCTTTTTCAAACGCCAAAGGAGAAGCAGCTCCCGATGGACCCTGCTTCCGTCAAGGAAAAGATCACCCAAAAGGAAACCAAGTATACCACCATGGCGGTTGCGCTTAATTACGAGGACTTCCTCGTCCACCAACAAGAGCTCCCCTCTCCCCTTAAAGGTGGGAGAAAGAAGCCCTTCGAAGAGATCCGATGGATCGAGCAGTCCTCTCTCACGGAGATAGGGGACCCAGTTTTCATCAACAAGGGCGTAAATATAAGGCTCCCTTATAACCGAAAATCCAGGAGGAGGCTTCATCTCCTTTTCATGGTCACCAACTTGACCCCTAGCCCCTTAAGTTGTCTAAAAGTGGCCCCCTGGATCACCGCTTGCCTTACCCTTTCGGGGTCTTCTACCATTGCCCCGGCCAATATGTCAAACCCCAGGTCAAAAAGCAAGGGAGAAAGAGGCGTAGAAGGACCGATCAATGCTTTGAAGCTCCGAGGCGGACATAACCTGAGCAATCCCTCAAGAGTCCGATTTATCAGTACGGTGCTTGTAATGGCTATCACTTCGGCCTGAGGGAGTACCTCCCCTGCCCTTTCAGCAGGTAGATCGCCCTGTTGTGGGTTTAACTCCAACACCCAAAGGGGCCTTGCCACTTGCTTGAGTTCCTCTACGAAGGGGAAATGTCCTATAAGGACAGTAGGTTTACCTTTTGCCCTCTGGAGCAATACCTCGGAAGCATTGGCCTCTATAAGCCAGCGTTCTTCGACCCTAAGAGAAGCATTGAGGGCAGCTAAACCGATGGAAGCCTCAAGAAGGCTACCCTCTATCAACAAAGACGCAAGCTCCTTTAAAGGTCTACCGGAAAGGGACCCCGCATCCCTTACAGGCGCCTCCTCATGAGGATGAGGTGGGGCAAAGGTAGAAGCAAGGCCCGGCCTTTGACCCAAAACCATGGTCCAAAAGACGCCGACCACCACTTCCTTTGCGGCAAACCCATCAGGTATAGAGCTTATAAGCTCCTTTAAAACCTTCATGAGAGGCCACCCCCATCTAAATGGAGGGCTTCCTTTACCCTTTTTGCTATTTCCAAAAAGGCCGAAGCCACATGTGAACTTGGTTCGGCCAAAACCACAGGGGGACCGCTGTCTCCCCTTTGGACGACCTGTGGGTCCAAGGGAATACTGCCTAAAAAGGGCGTACCTGTCTCTTCGGCCAAGCGTTTTCCTCCACCTGTCTTGAAGAGTTGTATCTCACCTCCACAGTGAGGGCACTTCAAGCCGCTCATGTTCTCCACTATACCCAAGATCCTTATCCCGAGGAGCTTGCTGAAAGACAAGGCCTTTCTGGCGTCAAGAAGGGAGACCTCTTGAGGTGTAGTTACCACTATGGCACCGTTGACTCTGTCCTTAAGGAGTTGGGCTACGCTGAGCGGTTCATCACCGGTACCAGGGGGCAGGTCCACTATCAGGAAATCCAATTCCCCCCAATTAACCTCTCCTAAAAGTTGTTTTAAGGCATTGTGTTTAACCGGACCTCTCCACACTACAGGTGAATTGTCTTCCGGCAATAGAAAGGCAAGGGACATGAGCTTTATACCACAGGCAGCAGTTACGGGTTCGATCCCCTCCTCACCTGCCACCAATGGACGCCATCCCAAACCGAACATCTTTGGCACATTTGGCCCATGGATATCTGCATCGAGTATCCCTACTCTGTTGCCTTCCCTAGCCCAAGCCGCAGCAAGGTTTACAGCCACTGTGGTTTTACCTACCCCACCCTTCCCGCTCATGACCATAATGGAACGCCTTATGTACTGGAGCCTCTTCTCAAGGCCTTCCCTTTGGCACCGGTGCTGGTCTTCTTCCTTACAGCTTGACCGTAGCTCACAAGTAGAACAGCTCTTGTCTTCTCCACATTTGGCCATGGGTAGTCCTCCTCCACAGCTTCTCGTATTTAAAAGGAAAGCACAGCTCAGGTTTTGATGGCAAGTGCATCTGCTATACGTTTCCATTGAGGGAAAAGTCTGGTATAAAATTAGACGTGTCACGTTTGCGTTGGCTCTTTGTAACAGGGGTTTTCCTTTTTATTTCCTTTGGCCATCTTAGGGCTGACATATATCTTTACAGGGGACCGGACGGCGTCATCCACTTCACCAATACGCCTACAGGGAATTTGCCTTGGAAGTTATATTTAAAGGAAACCGTCTCACAACCTCGAAGGCCCCTCGCTTACGAAAGGTTGATAGAGGAACTCTCCCTCCAACACGGACTTGATCCATCCTTGGTTAAGGCGGTGGTAGAAGTAGAGTCGAACTTCGATCCGCTGGCAGTTTCGCCAAAAGGGGCAATGGGACTGATGCAACTTATGCCGTCTACTGCTAGACTTCTAGGGGTCGCAAACCCTTTCGACCCCAGGGAGAACTTAGAAGCAGGTATACGCTATCTTAAGACCTTGCTTGAAAGGTTCAATTACGAGCTACACCTTGCCCTGGCGGCTTACAACGCCGGACCGGAAGTCGTGAGCACCATGGGGAACATCCCACCCTTTGAGGAAACGCGCCAATACGTAAAGAAGGTCTTGGAAAAATACCGACAACTTAAAGGAAGGCGCTAAAATTGGTAACTTTAGCGACAAAGCTCACCTTGTTGAGGGCAAGCTTCATCCCCTTGATCGTCTTCCTTGTCACCTCGAGCAGTAGCCTTTTGAACTTCATGGCTGCCGTGGCCTTTTGCCTTGCCGCCCTCACGGATCTGTTTGACGGCCTTTTGGCAAGAAGGACCAACTCAGTAACTAATCTAGGAAAACTCCTTGACCCCATGAGCGACAAGCTCCTCGTGTTAACGGTCTTGATATTCTTAGTGTCCATGGGCAGGGCCCCCGCATGGGCTGTAGCGGTCATAGTAGCGAGGGAAATCGCCGTGACGACCTTAAGGGGACTGGCTGCCTCAAAGGGGGTTATCATGGCTGCCTCGAGGTGGGGGAAATTGAAGAACTTGTTACAGCTTTCGGCAACAACCCTGTTGATCTTGCCTCCTTCGTGGTATATGGGAAGAATAAACCAACTTGGCTTATACCTCCTCTTTGTGGCCGTTTTCCTCACTGCGCTTTCAGGGATCAAATATGTCGTCGATTATTACCGTTTACAAAAAAGTCCCTATTAATAAGAGGGGATCCGATGGGCGAAATCCCTAAGGCGTTAAGGGAAAAAGTCCACAAAGGGTTAAAGCTCTTGGTCATAACAGGGGCAGGAATTTCGGCTGAAAGCGGGGTGCCCACTTTTAGGGGTGAAGATGGACTCTGGAAACGCTATAGGGCAGAAGACTTAGCAACACCTTGGGCTTTTGAACGTGATCCTAAACTCGTTTGGGAATGGTACAATTGGAGGCGCGAAATAATAGCCAAGGCCGAACCCAATGCTGGCCATAGGGCCATAGCCGAAATGGAGGCCCTTTTCCCTAACTTTTTCCTGATAACCCAAAATGTGGACGGCCTCCATAGGAGGGCTGGAAACCACAAACTTATGGAAATCCACGGTAACCTATGGCTCGTTAGGTGTACACGCGAAGGGGCTGTCTGGGAAAACCACGAAGTCCCTCTCAAGGAGATCCCACCTAGGTGTGGACGCTGTGGGGCACTTCTTAGGCCCCATGTGGTATGGTTTGGCGAAAGCCTGGATCCAGAAAACCTAAGGTTGGCTTACCAACTGCTGAAGGGGTGCGAAGTACTGTTGGTAGTGGGAACTTCAGGGGTGGTCCAACCTGTTGCCTCTTTCCCATGGGAGGCCAAAAGACACGGGGCATACGTGGTAGAGGTAAACATAGAGCCAACGCCTATAACTAGGATCAGCGACCTCTTTTTAAAAGGCAAAGCTTCGGAAATCCTTCCAGTTTTCCTCAACGAGCTAAAAGATTGCCTCTTAAGCAGATCAAATTAGGCCTTGTACCTTTTGGGGTCTAGCATTTCCCTTATTCCTTCGCCCAACATGTTGTAACCGAGTACGGCCAACAGGATGGCCATACCAGGAAATAAGGAAAGCCAATATGCAACTTCCAAGTAGTCCTTGCCAGAACTCAACATGTTTCCCCAACTCGGCACAGGTGGTTGTATCCCTATACCTAAAAAGCTAAGAGCTGATTCCACCAAAATGGCGTTTCCTGTCCCTAAGACCATCCATACGAGGACAGGCCCCATAGCGTTGGGCAATATGTGGGAGAAGATAATCCTTATGGAAGGAGCGCCTATTGCCCGTGCAGCCAAAACAAAGCCCCGTTCTTTAAGTGAGAGGAACTCAGCCCTCACAAGCCTAGCCACACCCATCCAGCTCGTAAGCCCTATCACTGCCATGATGTTGAAAATGCTCGGTTCAAGAAAGGCTATAACAGCCAGTATGAGGAAAAACGTTGGGAAACAAAGCATTATGTCCACAAGTCTCATGATGACCTCATCGATCCACCCTCCATAGTAGCCTGCGAGAGCTCCTAGTAAGAGTCCTATCACCGTGGCTATACCTACTGCTATGAGTCCCACGGCAAGCGAAATCCGTCCACCCCATATGAGGCGTGACAAGACGTCTCGACCTAATTCGTCCGTACCAAAAGGGTGTTCTTTGCAGGGAGGCCAAAGGACCCTATCCACATGTACTTCAGTCGGATCATAGGGGGAAATCCAAGGAGCCAATAGGGACAAAGAGACAAGTAAAAGGACTATCCCCAATCCAAAGGACAGTTGTGGATTTGAACGCAATAGTTTTCCTGACATCACCGTGTCCTTATTCGTGGATCAGCTATAGCATAGGCTATATCTGCCAAGAAGTTTCCTAAAAGCGTAAGCACTGCCCCTATTACTACCATCCCCATCACTACGGGGTAATCCCTCGCCATCACACTGTAAAAGAACAACTGGCCCATTCCCGGTATAGAAAAGATGGTCTCGAAGATGACGCTGCCACCAATTAAACCAGGCACTGAGAGCCCAAGCAAGGTGATTACGGGCAGTAAGGCGTTTCGCAAAGCATGTTTGTAAAGGATAACCCTCTCCGGAATCCCTCTGGCCCGTGCGGCAGTTATGTAATCCTGCTTTAGGACCTCTATCAAGCTTGACCTCACATACCTAGAGAACCCCGCCAACCCCCCGAAAGCTGAAACCAAAACGGGCAATAACAAATGTCGACATACATCCAAGGCCTTTTCCCAAAACCCCATTTGGTCCCATCCTAGGATGGACCTTACCCCTGAAATGGGAAGCCATCCCAATTTGACGCCAAAGACAAACATCAGCAAAAGGGCTAACCAAAAACTCGGCATTGCATAGCCTACCAATACGAAGGCAGAGAGAAACTGGTCGCTTGTCCCTCCTTGATGTTTGGCACAATAAACACCTATCGGTATGGAGAAAGCAAGGATTAAACATAAAGAAGCCAAGTTTATGGCAACCGTGATAGGAATACGCTCAAGTATCTTCTCACTTACAGGTCTTTGATCTGGGGCAAAGGACCTACCGAAATCGAGGGTGATCACTTTCTTCAACCATAACAGGTATTGCACATGGAGAGGTTTATCCAGACCATAATAAGCCCTTAACCTCTCACGTGCCTCTTTGGTCATCTTAGGGTTGAATTCTGCAAAGGTCCCTGTTGGCTCTCCAGGTGCAAGGTGGATTACTAAAAAAGAGATAAGCGTTATCCCGAAAAACAAAGGGATTAGCCGTAGGGCCCTAAAGGCAAGATATTTCTTCATTGTCTCTTCATTGTATTTTAAGGATTAGACAGGTCAAGCGTTGACCTTGGGCTTTTCGGGGAGATAAACTGCAAAGGTAATTGGGATATCTCTATGGAGAAAGCAGCCTCTATCTTGGAAATAGACCTTACAGCCCTTGAGAATAACCTGTCGGTTATAAAGCAGGCCCTTCCACCATCCGTCACCGTTATAGCAATTGTCAAGTCCGATGCTTACGGCCATGGGGCTGTCCCTGTGGCCCAAAAACTCCAAACGTTAGGGGTAGAATGGTTTGGCGTGACTAACTTGTCAGAAGCTATACAGCTACGCGAAGCAGGTATAAAGGCCCATATACTTCTCCTTGGAGGGTTTAGGCCTGAGGAGATCAAAGAGGTAACCGCCTATCGATTAACGCCCTTTGTCGGCGATTTCGACTGCTTGAAGGAACTGAGCTCGTGGGCAAAAGGCCATGGCAAAAAGTTAAAGCTCCACTTAAAAGTTGACACGGGTATGGGCAGGCTTGGTTTTCTCCCTCAAGAAGCGAAGAAGGCCTTGGAGTTTGTCCAGGAATGTCCCTTTTTGGAAGTCGAGGGGATAGGGTCCCACTTCAGCACTGCAGATGAGGACTTAGGTTACGCCTTCGAACAATTGGAGAGGTTTCAAGTCTTCTTAAGGGAACTTCCTGAAGGGCTTTGCAATAGTCCCAAACGTCATATGGCCAACAGCGCGGCTATATTTGCCCTGCCTCAGTCCCACTTCGAAATGGTGCGGCCTGGTATAAGTCTTTACGGCCTTCATCCCTCCTTGGATTTCAAGCGACGTTTGTCTCTTCCCCTTGAGCCAGTGATGAGTTGGAAAACGTATGTGGCTGAGCTTAAGGATCTACCCCCCAATTGGGGGGTCAGTTATGGAAGGACCTTCGTTACAAAGAGGCGTACCCGTGTTGCCGTTTTGCCTGTGGGGTATGCGGATGGATATCTTAGGTCCTTGTCGAACAAGGCCCATGTGCTTATAAAGGGGAAAAAGGCTCCAGTCATAGGTCGGATAACTATGGACTGGACGATGGTAGATGTGACAGACCTTACTGATGTAAAAAAGGGCGATGAGGTCCTTCTGTTTGGCAAAGGGCTCGGTGTTGAAGAGCTTGCAGCCCAGGCGGGGACCATCCCTTATGAGATAACCTGTCTTGCCGGCAGAAGGGCAAAAAGGGTGTTTAAGGATGGGTGAATTCATCATATCCTTAGGAAGGTGGGCCATAGGGCAGATAGTGGATCTTGGTGGACTTGGGATATTGACCTTACGGACCTTCTCGCTAAGCTTACCGCTGAGGCTAGGACTTTTCTTCAAACAGGCAGAAAGGATCGGGGTACGTTCCCTACCGGTTGTAGCCTTAAGCAGTGCCTTTATAGGGATGGTCTTTGCCCTTGAGACCTTTTACGCCTTGAGGAAGTTCGGAGCTGAGACTATGGTGGGGGCAAGTTTAGCCCTGGCCTTGGCGAGGGAACTGGCGCCCGTGTTCACGGCGGTGATGCTTACGGCACGTGCGGGCGCCGCTATGGCTGCTGAGATCGGTACCATGCGGGTTACCGAACAGATCGATGCGCTTGAGGCGATGGCTGTCAACCCGATAAGTTACCTCATAGTACCTCGGGTATGGGCCTTCACCTTGATGACGCCAGTCCTTACAGTCTTTTCGAACTTAATAGGGATTGCAGGCGGTTATCTGGTTGGCGTGAAGCTTTTAGGCATCCATGAAGGGGCTTTCGTTTCCAACATAGAGCGCTATTTGGAAACAGAGGACATCTCCTTTGGGCTCATCAAGGCCACGGTCTTTGGCTTCTTGGCAGCAATGGTGTGCTGTTATGAAGGTTACACCACGCAAGGAGGAGCCGAAGGGGTAGGAAAGGCCACTACAAGGAGCGTTGTTAGGTCCCTGGTGATCATCCTGATTGCTGACTACATCTTAACGGCCTTTTTGCCCTAAAGGACCATGATCGAGATCCAAGGGCTTCATAAGAGCTTCAATGGACAGGAGGTACTAAAGGGGATAGACCTAGTTATACCAAAGGGCCAAATCACTGTGATCCTCGGACCAAGTGGAGTGGGTAAGAGCGTACTCCTTAAGCACTTGATAGGACTTATGAAACCAGACAAAGGGAGGATCTTGGTCGACGGAAGGGACATAAACCGAATGGGATCAAAAGACCTCAGGGAACTGAGGAAACGCTTTGGGATGCTTTTCCAAGAAGGGGCACTCTTCGACTCCATGACCGTGGCCGATAACGTGGCCTTTCCCCTCTTGGAACACACGCGTTTGAAACAGGATGAAATATGGGAAGTGGTGCAGGAGAAACTAAAACAGGTAGGCCTTCTGGACGCAGCCCATAAGTTCCCCTCCGAGTTAAGCGGGGGCATGAAGAAACGAGCAGCCCTTGCCAGGGCCTTGGCCTTAAACCCGGAATACGTGCTGTGTGATGAACCCACAGGGGGGCTTGATCCCGTCTCTGCTTCTTCCATAGAAAGGCTCATCTTGGAAACGCAAAGGACCTCCTCCAGCACCTTCGTCATAATAACCCATGACTTGGCCACAGCCATTGCTTTGGGCGATAAGTTGGCCCTCCTTGAGGACGGTAGGATCGCCTTTGAAGGAGGAGTAAAGGAGCTACTTTCAAGTAAGCACCCTTTAGTAGAGGCCTTTCTACAAAGGAGGGAAAGGACAAAGGAGGTTAGACCATGAAGGTAAAAAGGGAAGCCAATGAGTTAAAGGTAGGGATCCTTGTCCTTTTGGGCATTTTGGCACTTGTATACATGAGTTTGAGGGTAAGTAAAACCGAAAGGATAAAGGGAGACGTCTATTATGTACTTTTTGACAACGTCTCTGGCCTTGCCAAAGGAGCACCTGTAGAAGTGGCTGGGGTGATCATAGGCAAGGTGGATGGTATCTACCTTGAGGGCAATCGTGCCAAGGTAAAACTGGTGATCTCGAAGGACGTAAGGCTCTTTGCCAACGCCTCAGCCACCTTGAGGACACATGGGGCATTGGGAGATAAGTTCGTCCAATTGGACCCAGGGACACCGGACAACCCTACCTTGATTTCAGGTGCGATCATTAGCAACACCCAAGCTACCCCCGACCTGGACCAGCTTTTCCTTTCCTTGAAACAAACAGCAGAGGAGTTCGCTGGAATGGGAGGGGCTTTGAAGGAGTTAGTAGGTTCTGAAGAAACACGTAAGGCCTTAAAGGAGCTCGTGCTCAACCTGCGCGATTCAAGCAAGGACCTGAAATCCTTTATCACCCATAACCGTGAAAAAGCGGAAAAGGCCCTAGACAACATCTATGCCTTCAGCGAAAACCTAAATAGCATTGCCTCACAGGCTTCTACTGGCTTGGAGAAGTTCCAAAGTACCTTAAGTTCTATAGAGGAGGTGAGCCAGAAGGTGGCCTCCGAAAACAATACTATAGGCAAACTTTTAAGCGATAGGGAGCTTTACGACGAGCTTAACGAAACCCTCAAGCAATTCAGGTCAATGGCCGAAAAAGTGAACCAAGGGGACGGAACCTTTGGCAAGCTCATAGCTGACGATAGCCTCTACCGACAAGCAGAGCATACCTTGAAGCGGATCGAAAGGGCTGCCGAAGGTATTGAGGAACAGGCACCCCTTACCGTGTTGAGCACTTTGATGGGATTACTTTTCTGATGAAAAGGCCTTTTCTTCTTTTGTTGATATGTGTCGTCTTGTCTTTGGGGGATTTTGTCTATGGGTCTTTTTCCCTCTGGCCTTTATTGGACTACCAAGAGGAAGAGGACACAAAAAAACTGGAAATTTTAGGCCCTCTCCTTTTTTGGGAGAAAGGACCTAAAGGGGTCCAATGGGGTCTAAGGCCTTTTGTAAGCGGTAGTTCTGAAGAGGGGAAAGATCGGATTGATTTCCTCTATCCCTTAGGCAGGTTCGAGGAGAGGGAAAATGGATGGAAGTTTTTTTTCTTCCCTTTCCTTAAGGCCTATTCGGATGAGGACCAAAATTTCTTTTCCTTTTTCACTTTCTTTTGGGGCCATAAGGAAACAGGGGAAACATACGGTGGGATCTTCCCTTTTTACGGAGCTATGGATTTATCGGAGGGCAAAAGAAGGGAATTCCTCCTTTGGCCTTTCTTCGGGGCAACTTACGAAAGGGACTTTACCGTCTATAAGTTCTTCTGGCCTTTTTTCAAAATATACGAGGGCGAAATACAAGGTTTAGACGTATGGCCGTTTTTCTCCCACCGCAAGTCAAATAGTAAAGGTAGTGCTGGGTTTATCCTTTGGCCCTTTTACATATGGCGGAAAAAGGACACAGATTTGGGCCCCTTCTCCCTTAAGGCCTATTTCCCCTTTTATGCCCGTTTGGAGACGCCTTTTTCTCAATCCGATTTCTTGCTTCCGCCTTTTTTATATCACCAACGTAAACACCTTGAAGGAAGTGAAAGGTTTGAATTATGGCCCTTTTGGGCTTTGGACAAAAACGAGCTGAAGATATGGCCCCTATGGCGTCATTTGGAGAAGGAAGGTAAGAAGAGGAATTGGATCCTCTGGCCTCTCTACAGTTATGGGTTCGATAGCTCTGAAAGTAGCACATGGGAAACAGAAAGGTTTTTCACCTTATGGCATAAGGAGGAAAAGGGGGCTGGAAAAGAGTATAGGACTACTGTTTTTTGGCCTTTCTTTCGCTTAAAACAAGATGGAGGAGGCATTTATTTTACTCTGCCTTCTCTTATACCTTTGGAAGACGAAGGGGTTCAAAGGAACATAACCCCTCTGCTGTCTTTTGTTGAATATAAAGAGGACACAAAGGGCTTTTGTTTTGATCTAGGCTGGGGTTTACTTACCGTGAAAAGAAAAGGGGAGAAGACTTCTTTCAAGGTCGCCTTTTTAGCAGAAGGTGAGTTTCAAAGGGGACACAAACACCTCCGCTTCTTATTACGCCTCTTTGGTTTGAAGAAAGACCCTGACAAAAGGTGGAGGATCAGGGTCTTCGATTTCTTCTAACCTCCTGCTTCCGGTTGCAGTATCGATAAAATACGCTCCTTCATCCATTTGGGATCAAACCAATCTACCGGGTTAACTGGGTGGCCTGATATCATGACTGCGAAATGCAAGTGGTCACCTCCCGCAAAACCAGTATCTCCTGTGTAACCTATAACTTGTCCTTTCTGGACCATTTCTCCCTTTTTAACGTTCCACTGGCTAAGGTGGGCGTAAAGTGTGGTCAAACCAAGTCCGTGGTCTAATATCACCACGTTGCCGTATATGCCGACTGTACCTGTAAAGAGGACCTTGCCGCTATTTGCGGCTAGAACTGGAGCACGTGAGGTAGACGCAAGGTCAAGGGCCAAATGTGTAGAGCTACCTATGGGCTTGTTTTGATAAAGGTAGGTCCTACTATCTCCGTAGGAAGCCCTTACTTGACTGTTCGGCAATTGCAAAAAGGCCCCTTCCCAAAGGGGTTCAGCCGAAAGTCCCTCTGAAGCTATCTTCGTCAAAAAGGCGTCGTTTTCCCTACGCATGTCTTCGTTAATAAACCTAAAGGCCTCCTCCGGCTGTAAGCCTTTTTTGCCTTCGGGCAATAAGGGATAAACCTTGGAGGTCATGAACTCATCTGAAACCCTTACCTCCTCGTGCTTAAAGGACCTGGGTAGCAATGTGTAAGGTAGGGATAACTGCCTTATATTACCTGCCTCATCCCTTACCTCCAAAAAGGCCCTCTCTTGGCCTTTCCCGTATGGGACCCCGAAAAGCCCCCACCAGAGCCCCTCACCTTTACGAAAGGCGCGGAAAATTAATTCCCCTATCTTAACCATAGCTTCTACTGCGTCTTGGCTTGTTCGAAATGATAAAGCTCCGCTCCCTCCTTCATATACATAACGGGTTACGTCCACAAGCTCTACATCGGGTGGGGTCAGGTCTACTTGTATCGGTACCTCCACCAGTTGGGAGTTCCCCTTTCCAAACCACCATAGGGAACGATCCCTTACCTTTACCAAGAACACTGCTTGTCCCTCCATCAACCCTAGGTCCTTGGGTCTTAAAGAGACATGGACAGTCTTCTGTGCTATGCCTTTTGGAAAAACTTCACGGTATAGACTCCACCGCCTCGGCCCCTGGAAAAGCTCTATCGAAACGTCCCTCAAACCCCTGCCTTCGTCTTCCAAATTCAAGGTTATTTCGGAACAAACACCGACCTTAAGGCTACCCTTTGATAGGGAAACTTTAGGCGGTTTTTTTTCAAAAAAGGGCAAGAAGACCACCGCCAATAAGACGCCCAAAACCACAACTCCTACCACGTACACTGTCCTCATCGTCCCTTCTCCTTCCCTAAGGATCTAAGGATTTCCTCAGAGACCTCCACCATGTTTCTAAGATAGTCCTCACGAAGAGGATCGAGCACTTTTATCTCTGCTCCCAACTCCTTAGCAACTGCTTCTGCCTTCTTCCTATCTACCTGAGGAGTAATAAACAACACCTTTATCCCTTCCGCTCTAGCTTCCTCCAATCTCTTCAAAAGCACCTTCAAAGACGGCTCCTTCCCTTCCTCTTCTATGACTATCTGTCGCAAGCCATAGTCTCGCGCCCAATACCCCCACGCTGGGTGATAGCTCAAAAACGCCCTGCCTCTATAAGGGGCAGTTTCCGCCTCCAACTTTTGGTGCAGTCCATAAATCTTTCCGGAGTAGACGCTAGAAGCTTTTTTAACCACTCCGCAACTTTTTGGGGACAATTGGCAAAGCGTCCTCTCAATGGTCTTCAATGACCTATATGCGTTCACTAACGAACACCAATAGTGGGGATCACCAGGCAAAAGGGAAATTCCCTCCGAAAGGTCTACTATAAGGAGCTTGCGATTCAAATCCCTTATCCTCCCCAACCACAGCCGTTCAAACTCAATCCCCGCGCCTAAGGCAAAGTAAACCTCGGCTTTTTCAATGGCCTTAAGTTGCGAAGGCTTAGGCTCATAACTATGGGGATCAAATCCAGCTGGTACTAATACCTCCACTTGCACAAGTTCCCTACCTACGGATTTAACCCATTCCTTCTGAGGAGGTATGGTAACCAGGGCTTTTATGGCAAAAGCGTAACTGGAAAAAAGGAGGACAAAAGAAACCACTCCCTTTAGGACCTTAAAGCTCCTCACCCCTTTCTCCCGCTTTCGCTTTGCAGTTTATATAACATTTCCTCGGCAAGTTCTGCTACCCTCTCCGGTTTGACTTCCTTCAAGCACAAGAGGTCTTCGCATTTCCTCCTTTCCTCAAGACCACAAGGAGAACAAGGGGCCCTACCCCATATCCACTTCACCCATCTACCCAAGGGCGTCCATAGCACGGGATCAGTCGGCCCAAAGATCACAAGGACCTTGGTACCTGAGGCAGCTGCAAGATGTGCCACTCCTGAATCGTTCCCGATGAAAAGGCTCGAATGGTAAAGGAGGGCACCAAGTTGCCTTAGGCTGAGTTCTTTAAAGACATGACACTTGCCGGGAAAGGACTTCAAAAAGTCACAACAGGCCCTTTCGTCAATAGGCCCTTGAACGAGGACTACTTGTAGCCCGTGTCTTAGAGAGAGTTCATGGGCAGTATAGGCCATCCTTTCAACAGGCCATACCTTCTTAGGGGAACTGGCAGAAGGGTGAACGGCAAGGAAAGGCCCTGTTATACCTAATGCCTCCAAATACGCTTTAGCCCATTCTATCTCTATCTTTGTCAAGAAAAGGGAGGGCATACCCATCTTCGCAGAAATCCCCATGCCCTGTAAAGACATACAATGGTGATAAAGGAGATGGACCCTCTCCTTTGGAAAAGGTGGAAGAAGCCACACCTCCTTAGTACCAGCCTTTCTCAAGAGCTCAACCCACCCCCTGTATTCACTGAAAACTACAGCCAACTCAAACTCTACTCTAAACTCCCCAGACCATAGACGCGAAAAAGGAGGGACATCTACGTTATAGATCCCTGAAACCTCATAAATCCCTTTAAATATCTCCGTAGCCCAAGGGTGTCCTGCTATGTAAAACTCCTTTGGCCTAAAGTGGGTATAAAGGGACCAAATGGCCGGGGAGGCAAGGAGTAGGTCGCCAATGGCTCCCTGGTGTATTACGAGGAGTTTTGATATCAAACGTGTAGCTCCACTATATCCCCGTCCTCCAGTACGTGGTCTTTGAACACCCTTTGGCCCTCGAACTTACCCGATCCCCATACCCGGGCGTAGCGCAGCTTTTGGACGAAGTCCTTGTGTATCTCCTCAGCCAGGTCTTCTACAGTACTTCCCCTTGGTAGGATCACGGGGTTAGACATATCAGGCTGTTTGCCCGGGGGTTTGGGGTAGACGCGGATCACGCCTAGCATGGAAAAGACCACCCTTTTTAGTTCTTCAAGTCCAAGGCCCTCCTTTGCAGAGACCCGCACCGCAGGTATTTCCAGATCTATTAGTTCCATCAAGGCCTGAAAGTCCTCACCTTCTGGATCAAGGTCTGATTTGTTCACCACCAGTATGGAACGTTTATATGTGACGTTTGACTCTGGGGGTTCCTTTGGAAGCTCCTTTACGGGTATAATCCTTCGAGCTTCAAGCAGATGCCTCAATTGTTCGAGATCGCTCAAGGGATCGGCTGATATGTCAACAACCAACAGCATAAGGTCAGCGTTTCGGAGGATGCTATAGACCCACAAGTCGGTTGAGGACGTGAGGGGAGGAAGGTCTACCAATTGTATCTTGACGTTTTCAAAAGGGATCATACCAGCTTGTGGCCTCTGGGTGGAGAAGGGGTAATCTGCGATCACAGGATTGGCGTTTGTTAGAGCCTTAAGCAAATAGGACTTCCCTACATTTGGGGGGCCTGCCATGGCTACTTGGCCTGCCCCTTCCTTTTTGACAGCGTATACGTCCCCTCTACCCCCTTTGCCTCTTTGTGAGAATTGTTCCTCCCTTAATTGGGCCAATTTCCTCCTCAGGAGAGCACGAAGCTTATCCGTGCCCTTGTGGTGCGGCATTATGGCCAACATCTCCTCAAGGGCCGCTATTTTTTCTGACGGGGTCCTAGCCTCCCTGAATTTCCTTTCGGCTACGTAATACTCAGGTGGAAGGTTAGCAGGCATCGCCTTCTCCCCATTCCACAAAGGTTGTCGAAAATCTGTGGATAAGTTCGTGAAATCTTCCTGCCATGGCTCATCTGACGACGTCCGTTGGGGGGTTGCCTATCTTCTGACCACCCCCATCTATGACCACCCTGCCCAAATGAAGGGCCCTGACGCCTTCGATCTCCTTAACAGGGGTAAGTACCTTAAGTTGAGTACCTTGAGCCTCCGCTATTATCCCTATTCCCAGGGCAAAACCCTCTCCGTCTATCAGCCCCACAACCCTTCCTATGGCCCTTTGGGCGATGTCCTCAGCATGTGGGAAGGTAGGGTCCACCAAGGGCACTTCCTTGAGGTCAAATTCCAAAAGAGATGCCCCTTCGAAGTATTCTTTGAACTTTTTGAACCTGTAAAGTTGCCTCTGTATCTGGTCTCTCCTCTGCACCTTGGCAGAAGGTGCCACGTCCCAGATAAGGGGCTTCCCCCTTGACCGTAAAGCCCTGAGGATGTGTTCGAGCTCCATTCCCCTTTGTAAGGCTATGAGATCAGTAGGAGCAATGACCTCTACTTCATAGTACTTCAGCTGGAAACCTATGTCACCTGCCACAAGGCCTGTAGTGTCGACCAAAACGAAGTCCACCTCTAAGCTTAGGGCCTTCTTGTAAAGCTTGGCCAAACCCACAACCGCAGGTAAAAGCCCTTGGGCCGGAGAGGTGGCACCTAGGAAGTAAAGGCAAAAGGGCCTTGGGCTCTCCAGATCTTCCGGTCCACTCAAAAGGGAAAGTCCTAAGGTGGTCGGAGGACCTATGACCGATTGACCTACATCTGCGTCTATAAAGGCCGCCCTCATGCCTTTGTGAAGCACTTCCTTCAAGAGGAGGCGGGAAAAGGTGGTCTTACCCGTATCGGAGGCACCGATCATCATCACCACCTTGCCTTTTTGGCCTACGTTTTCGATCACCTTTTTCCAAGCCTCAGGACACTCCACGGATCAAAATCTCCTTAAAGCGCAAAGCGTCTTCGTACATCTTGGTGTTATTGAACATGACATAGGTCATACGCTGGGGTTCCAGCCTTTCCCATAGAACTTTTAGTTCCTCATCAGAATATTGGTAGTTATAACCTCCTCTGCCATGAAGCCGCCAATAGGTGATCTCCCCCCAGGTGCTTTCCTCTGTAAAGGGATCGACCACATGGACCAACCCCAGTTCTCCACACAACTCCCTTACCAACTCCTTGGGCCATCCCCTTGGTTCCCATCCGAGCACAAGCCCCGCTCGGTCGATTTGTCCGAAAAAGACCCGTAGGTTCGATATGGCCTCTTGAGTCGGCTTGAAGCTCGGAGGACTTTGGAACACTACAAAATTGGCCTTCAACAAGAAGGCCGCCCTCTTGGTCACTTCCCAAGCCTCAAATACTTCGTCTGTGGGTTTGAAAAAACCGTAATTGGCCTTTTTGTGTTCAGGTATCTTGATCTTTAACCTCTTGTAAGTCGGACTTTTGGGATCGTGAGTCACAAGTTGCCAGGCCTTCAAGGTGAACTCGAAGTCTTCAGGGGCCTCTTGACGCCACTTCTTCAGGGTCTCCTCTTTCGGTGGGTCGTAGAAGGTCTGTTGCACCTCAACACAGGCGAAATCCTTGTAATAACGCCCCCGGGAAACCGGAAAGCCACAACAGCCTACCTTTACCCTCATCAAAGAAAAAATTTTAAACAAACCAGCCCTTGGACACAAACATCGGATGAGTATTAAAATTGCAATGGGCTCATCCCATTGAAAGGGAGGGAGACCATGGTCCCAGAGGAAGTCAGGAAGAGGGTCGAGGAACTCCGAAAGGAGATCGAATACCACAATTACCGCTATTATGTATTGAACGACCCTGTCATCTCAGATGCGGAATACGATGCCTTGATGAGGGAACTGGAAGAACTCGAAAGACGTTACCCTGAATTGATCACCCCTAATTCTCCTACCCAACGCGTGGGGGCTCCACCCCTTGAAGAGTTTGGAACAGTAGAACACCGTGTTCCTATGTTGAGCCTTTCCAACGCCTTTGATGAGGAAGAGGTCCGCGAGTTTGACAGACGCATAAAACGTTTCCTTGGGGTATTTCACGACATAGAGTACACCGCTGAGCCCAAAATAGACGGGGTTGCAGTGGAATTGGTTTATGAGAAAGGGGTTTTAACCGTGGGGTCCACAAGGGGTGACGGTTACAGAGGGGAAGACGTCACTCAGAACATCAGGACCATAAAGATGATCCCCCTGTACCTGATGGACAAGGAGGAACCTGTTCCCGAGTACCTCTCGGTGAGGGGTGAGGTTTATATGGACAAGGAGGACTTCCGAAAGCTTAACCGCGAAAGGGAGGAAGAAGGCGAACCGCCTTTCGCCAACCCTCGAAATGCTGCTGCAGGGTCCCTTAGGCAACTGGATCCTTCGGTCACGGCCAAAAGGCCCCTTAAGGTCTTCTTTTACGGAATAGGTGAGGTAAAGGGTAGGGAGTTCAAAAGCCAGTGGGAGGTCTTACAGACCTTGCCGAAGTGGGGGTTAAGGGTAAACCCCCTTGTTGCCCTCTGTAAGGACATCGAGGAATGCATCGATTATTACAAGAGGCTCCTGGCAGAAAGGGATGCTATCCCTTATGAGATGGACGGAGTTGTAATAAAAGTCAACAACCTTGAACTCCAACGCCGCTTGGGGGAGATATCGCGTAGTCCGCGGTGGGCGGTTGCTTACAAATTCCCTGCCGAAGAGGCCACTACCAGGGTCCTGGACATAGTGGTCCAGGTGGGTCGTACAGGCGTCCTTACCCCTGTGGCCGTACTCGAGCCCGTCCAGGTGGGAGGAGCAGTGGTGAGTAGGGCAACTCTGCATAACTTGGACGAGGTGAGGAGGAAAGACGTGAGGATCGGTGACTGGGTGCTAGTCCGCAGGGCCGGTGAGGTGATACCAGAGGTCGTAAAGTCCATAAGGGAGCGTAGGACCGGACAGGAACGGGAATTCCAGATGCCCGAGACGTGCCCCGCCTGTGGATCCAAGGTGATAAGGCTTCCGGGGGAGGTGGCTTATAGGTGCGTAGGTTTGTCCTGTCCAGCCCAGCTTAAGGCGAGGATCCGCCATTTCGTGCAACGGAGGGCCATGGACATCGAAGGTTTTGGGGAAAAACTAATAGACCAATTGGTGGATAAAGGCCTGGTGAAGGACGTGGCAGATCTGTTTTACCTTCGTAAGGTAGACTTGCTGAAATTGGAAGGAGTGGCTGACAAACTAGCTCAAAAACTCCTCAATTCCATCGAAAAAAGCAAGAAGGTACCTTTGGCCAGGTTTATCTTCGCCCTTGGGATAAGGCATGTCGGCGAGCATTTGGCACAAGTTTTGGCTAAGGCCTTCAAGAAGCTCGAAGCCTTTTACAGCCTTCGGAAGGACGACCTTTTGCGCATATCTGGCATAGGGCCGGAGGTTGCCGAAAGCGTGGTGAGCTTTTTCCAGGACGAGGCCAATAGACGTGTCATCCAGAAGATGTTGGATGCAGGGGTAAAGGTCCAAGGGGAAGAAGAGGTCATCCGTGCAGAAAAACCCCTAAGGGGGAAGGTCTTCGTGTTCACTGGGGCCCTCGAAAGCATGACGCGAGAGGAGGCCAAAAGGATAGTCGAGGAGCTTGGCGGTATAGCCGCCCCTAGCGTAAGCCGAAGGGTGGATTACGTCGTGGTAGGGAAGGACCCTGGTTCCAAGTACGAAAAGGCAAAGGCCCTTGGGCTAAAGATAATCGACGAAGAGGAGTTCAAAAGGCTAATAGGGATGTAGGATGCGCGATCAGTTAGATCATAAAAGGAGCGCAAGCAAGCTCAAAGGCAGGGAGATCATTTTAGGGGTGACAGGCGGTATTGCCGCTTATAAGGCCGTTGAGCTCTTAAGGGAGATGGTCAAAAGGGGGGCAAACGTACATGTGGTCATGACTGAAAACGCCATGCGTTTTGTAACCCCTTTGACCTTCCAGACGCTTTCGGGTCACCCCGTGCTTTATGAGATGTTCAGGCTCCTTGAAGGGTCAAGGATAGGCCACATAGCTATGTCAGACCGGGCTGAGCTAATGGTAATAGCTCCAGCTACTGCTAATATCCTCGGGAAGATCGCAAACGGCATCGCCGATGACCTCCTCACCACTATGGTCATGGCCATGGACGTACCGGTGCTCTTTGCCCCTTCCATGAACGTAAAGATGTGGCAAAGCCCCGTAGTCCAAAATAACGTGGCTAAGCTTAAAAGCTATGGTTATCACTTCGTCGAACCAGCCGAGGGTGACCTGGCATGTGGCAGTACCGGGAAGGGAAGGCTCGCTGAGATACCTGAGATAGTGGAAAAGATTGAAGACCTCTTCACCCCCAAGGACTTCAAAGGGAGAAAGGTCCTAGTGACAGCAGGACCTACCCTTGAACCTATAGACCCTGTGCGTTACATAACCAACCCTTCCAGTGGGAAGATGGGCTTCTCCTTGGCCAAGATGGCGAGACGTCGAGGGGCAGACGTCCTCCTTATAACTGGCCCTACTGACTTGACCCTGCCTCGCCATGATATCCCTGTAATAAGGGTGACCACAGCAAGGGAGATGTATGAAGCCGTAATGGATAACTTTGAGGCTTATGAAGTGATAATAAAGGCAGCAGCTGTGGCCGACTTCAGACCAAAAGACTTATGCCCTTCAAAGATCAAAAAAGGCGACTTCGAAACCCTCATGCTTGAACTCGAAAGAAACCCCGACATATTGGCAGAACTAGGACAAAGGAAAGGCGAAAGGATACTTGTGGGTTTTGCGGCAGAGACAGACCAACTGTTGGAAAACGCCTTGGAGAAACTCCACAAGAAGAACTTAGACCTAATAGTAGCCAATGACGTAACCCAACCTGGGGCAGGTTTCCGTTACGATACCAACCAAGTGAAGATCATTGATAGGTCTGGAAGGATTAGGAGCCTTCCCCTTATGAGCAAAGACCTTATAGCTGATATCATCCTCAACGAGGTCTTAAGGATATTGAAAAGGCACAACCTTTAAGCCGATTCCAAAAGCTCCTTCTTCTTTTCTAGGTCAAGACGCAGCTTCCTTATGGCCTGTATTTCTATCTGTCTTACGCGCTCCCTTGATACCTTGAAGACCTTGCTTAAGTCCTGAAGGGTAAGAGGCTCTTCGGTAAGGAGCCTCTTTTCGATGACCATCCTTTCCCTTTCGCTCAACTTGGAAAGGGCCTCGCCTATCACCTTCTTTATCAATTCCATCCTTTCCTGGTCGGCAAGCCTCTCCTCCTGATTAGGGGCAAGGTCAGCGAGAAAGTCCAAGAAGGTCGTCTCTTGCTCTTCGTCTACCCTTGCGTCGAGGGAAAGGTCCCTGAACCTTACCCTTTCGTACATCTCCTCCACATCCTCTTCTTTTACGGCCAACTCCTCGGCCAATCCCTTTAACCTCTCCTCCCTGCTGCCCTCGCCTTCTTCCAGTTCCCACAGGCGACCCATCTTGTAGAAAAGCTTTTTCTGAGCTTGGGTAGTTCCCACCTTTACGAGACTCCAGGTCCTCATGATGTAGTTTTGGATATAAGCCCTTATCCACCAGATGGCATACGATATGAAGCGATATCCCTTGGAAGGATCGAAATGTCTAAGGGCTACCATTAGACCTAAGTTACCTTCCTGTATCAGGTCCGAAAGCCTCACCCCATAGCCCTTGTATTCAAGGGCTACCTTCACTACGAACCTCAAGTTGCAGAGGATCAACTTCTTGCCTGCCTCCTGATCTCCTTGCTTGTATCTAAAGGCCAATTCCCTTTCTTCCTCTGGGGTAAGAATAGGGTGCTTACTTATGGCCCTAAGGTACTTGGCCTCTAGGTTATCTTCGTAAAGTTCAGCTTCTTTAAACTCAAGCCTCTCTTCCATCGCCTCTTTGAAATCTTAAGGCATATTTTTCGCATTGCAAGTAACCGTTGGGCTGCTATTTTTAAAGTTAGGGACAAGGAAGTGGTCGCCTTAATGGGTAGGAAAGTGCTGGCTATGGTCCTTGCGGGGGGGAAGGGAGAAAGGCTCTATCCCCTCACTGAACACAGGTCAAAACCGGCCCTCCCCTTTGGCGGTACTTATAGGCTTATAGACTTTGTGTTAAGCAATCTGTTCAATTCTGGGGTTTTCCACATATATGTGCTCACCCAATATAAGGCCCAATCCCTTATCCGACACTTACAACAAGGATGGATTTTAACCCAACCGGTAGACGGAGCTTTCATAGTGCCGGTACCCGCCCAGATGCAAGTAGGACCTTCCTGGTATCAAGGGACAGCCGATGCTGTTTATCAGAACTTATCCCTTATTAAAAGAATGGCACCGGAACTCGTCCTGGTGTTTGGAGCTGACCATGTCTACACCATGGACATAAGGCAGATGATAGGCTTCCACTTGGAAAAAGACGCAGATGTCACCGTGGCCACCACACCTTATCCTACAGAGGAGGCCTCCCGGTTTGGGGTGGTTATGGTGGACACGGATTATCGGATCAAGGATTTTTATGAAAAGCCGAAATCTCCTCCACAGATCCCGAACCGGCCTGGACAGTCCTTAATATCGATGGGCAATTACGTATTCAGGACCGAAGTACTTGTCGAACTTCTCGAAAGGGATTCTGCAGACAAGGACAGTTCCCATGACTTTGGCAAGGACATCCTACCGAAAGCGGTAAAAGAATACCGCATCTTCGCTTACGACTTTTCCACCAATAAAATACCCGGGGACAGTGCCCATTCCCACTACTGGAGAGATGTGGGAACCATCCAAAGCTATTACGAAGCAAACATGGACTTGATAAAACCCCTACCTCAATTGAACCTTTACAACCCCCATTGGCCTATAAGGTCAGCTCGCTTTCATGATCCTCCGGCTAAGGTGGTCATAGGTTCACACGGGCAGATGGGACTTGTGGAAAACAGCCTTCTCGCCCCTGGGGTGATAATCTCAGGGGCCTATGTAAGAAATTCCATCATAGGGCGCAATACTCGCATCTGGAGCAGGGCAGTTGTAGAGGATTCGATACTTTTAGGCGACACCGAGGTTGGCGAAGGGGCTCATATAAGGCGTACCATCATAGACCACGGAAACATCATAGCGCCAGGCGACATGGTCGGTTATGAAAAGGAAAGGGACAAGGAAAGGTTTTACGTAGACCCCCATTCTGGTATAGTCGTTGTACCGCGTAACCCCTTCTATTGAGGCATGGGGAAAAGGATGGCAAAAAAGGTGGTGTTCACCGACCTTGACGGGACGTTATTGGAAATAGGAACTTACAGCTTTGAAGCAGCCAAGCCTGCTCTTCAGCTCCTCAAAGAGAAAGGGATCCTCCTTGTCTTATGCACGAGTAAGACCAGAAGGGAAGTAGAGATGTGGCAGAAGAGACTCGGAGTATCCGGTCCATTTATAACCGAAAACGGAGGTGGTATTTTCCTCCCTTTAAGCTTTCCTAGGCCAGAGGGTTTCAAGCCTTCAAATGGCTATTGGACGCTTGCGCTTGGAACCCCTTATGCAAGTATAAGAAGGGCCATTTTGGAACTGCGCCAAAAAGGGTTTCATATAAGGGGATTTGGTGATATGGAAGCCAAAGAAATAGCCCGCATCACCGGCATGACGCTTGATGAAGCTTCCCTTGCCAAGGAACGCGAGTTCTCAGAACCTTGCCTATATGAAGGTGAACTCAACACCCTAAAAGAAGCCCTAGTCGAAAGAGGGCTTACCTTTTGGAAAGGGGGGCGTTTTTTACACGTACAGGGTCATCACAACAAAGGGCAAGCTATGGCTATACTTGAGGACTTCTTCAAAGTGCAGATGGGCGAAATAGAGACGATCGCCTTAGGGGATGGCCTTATAGACATGCCCATGTTGGAAAGGGCAAATCGACCGGTCATCGTCAGGAGGAAAGGCGGGCTTTCTGAAAGGATCAACCCTCCGGAAAGGTTCTTCCTTACCGAAAAAGAAGGCCCCGCGGGATGGGCTGAGGCCATAATGTCCATCTTCAAAGGAGAGCTATAAATATGGTTGACGCCCATTGTCACTTGGACGAATTCGAGGATCTCGAGCAAGTGCTCCTTAGGGCATGGGAAAAAGGGCTTGAGGCCATAATGACCGTGGCCGCCGAGCCAAAGGCCTTCCAAATATCCATCCAGATCGCTTCAAAGGACCCTAGGATCTTCCTTTCGCTGGGCATTCACCCTCACTATGCGAAAGAGGCCTCAAAGGAGGCCCTCTCTATGCTCGGCTTTCTTGCCTCATCATCTCCAAAGGTCCGGGCGATAGGTGAGACAGGGCTTGACTTTTACAAAAACCTCTCCCCAAGGGACAAACAGGAATGGCTCTTTAAGGCCCATATCGAACTGGCCCATAAACTGGGATTGCCTTTGGTCATCCATTGTAGGAATGCCTTCGAAGAGGTCTTAAAGATCTTGGACACAGAAGCCATACCCCCACAAGGTGTCATGGTGCACTGTTTTTCTGGAAGCCTTACGGAGGCAGAGGAGTTCTTAAAGAGGGGTTTTTTCATATCTTTTGCAGGAAACCTCACCTACCCCAACGCCGATAGGTTAAGGGAAGCGGCCTCGGCAGTCCCTGAAGATAAAGTCCTCCTTGAGACCGATGCCCCCTTTTTGGCACCCCAACCTTTCAGGGGCAAAAGAAACGAACCTTCCTACGTGGAGGAGACCTTTAAGACCTGGGCAAAGCTTAAGGGCTTGTTGTTAGAAGAGGCCAAAAGGAAGATCCTGTCGAATTTCAAAAGGTTTTTCTTATCCAACGGAGGGGGAAGATGGAACAATGGGATGTGGTCATTATAGGTGCAGGACCCGCAGGCCTTACGGCGGCCATATATTGTGCAAGGGCTAAGTTCAAAACCTTAGTGCTTGAGGCCTTGAGCGCTGGTGGACAGTTGTTGATGGCTGGGACCATTGAGAACTACCCTGGATTTCCAGGAGGGATACCAGGCCATGAACTTGTGGAGAGGTTCAAAAAACAGGTCCTAGAATTGGGCGTATCCCTTAGGGAATTTATGCCTGTAGAGTCGGTGGTCTATAGGGAAGGGTTGTTCGAATTGGCCTGTCCAGATGAGAGGCTTTACTCTAGGGCCCTTATAATAGCTACAGGTGCCCAACCTGCAAGGCTTGGCGTTCCTGGCGAAGACCAATTTGTAGGGAGGGGGGTTTCCTTCTGTGCCACTTGCGATGGTTTTTTCTTTAAAGACCGGAAGGTAGCTGTAATTGGAGGAGGAGATAGGGCTGTGGAGGAAGCCCTTTTGCTCAAAAACCTCGCAAGGGAAGTATACCTCATCCATAGAAGGGATAGGTTAAGGGCCCAGAAGGTATTACAGGACAGGTTATTACAGTCAGGAAACGTCCGGGTGTTTTGGAACACTGTGGTTACCGAGATGATAGGCGATCAAAGCGGGATAAAGGCC
Source organism: uncultured Thermodesulfobacteriota bacterium (assembly GCA_964611295.1). Lineage (GTDB taxonomy): Bacteria > Desulfobacterota > B13-G15 > B13-G15 > B13-G15 > B73-G16. The sequence continues at coordinate 78,368 of CAZSWV010000005.1, forward strand.
CTTAAGATCAAGGACTTAAGAGAAGAAAAGGAAGACCAACTTGAGGTCGATGGGGTCTTTGTAGCTGTAGGTCAAAAACCTTCAAGTGAGCTCTTCGTAGGTTTAGTGGACATGGATCCAAATGGTTTCATCATCACCGACCCTTATTGCAGGACTTCCCTCAAAGGGGCCTTCGCTGCAGGCGATGTGAGGAAAAAAGACCTAAGACAGGTAACAACCGCGGTTGGAGACGGTGCGTTGGCAGCATGGGCTGCTGCTCAGTACTTAGAAAGCGAAACGATATAGCCCGGCGAAGAAAAGCAACAAGGAGGAGAAAAAGGGGATAAAGACTGAAAGGGAGGCCCTGGGGTAACTCGTCCTATGGACCTCCTTAAGGGCGATGACGTAGATGATAAGCCCATAGAGAGTAGCCAAAAAAGGGCCGAATAAAGGTATGGCGTTCATAAGTTGGGAAGCCTGTCCATAGGATAGGGCCTTAAGGGTGATTTTAAAGCTCCTATTCGCTCCCCGAAGTAAAAGGAGGAAAAGGTGAAAGAGAAGACTGGAGATAAGGATCCCTAAAACCGATAACAAAGGCAAAAGAAGGCTATATGAAAATAAGAACTGGGAGGGGAAAAGCGCCCTCTCTAGGACCTGTCGCTGCAAAAGGGCAAGCCAAATAAGACCCAAAAGTCCCCCTGTGGTGTTGGCGATTACCCCGTAAAGGAGGGCAAGGGGAACCCCTCCTTCTTGTATGTTGACAAAGAAATCCTTGGGTGAAAATAAAACCGAAAAACTGGTTTTAAAGAAACAATTAAACGAGGGAGCCCTCTCCCAGATGATGTGCATACGGTTCACCTTTTGTAATTTTTAGAAATCTTATCCGCAGAACCCATATGTGTCAAAGTCTTACGTTGACACAGGCCCCTTAGAAATAGTATCTTTTCTACAAAAGGGCGGTTAGCTCAGAGGGAGAGCGCTACCCTCACACGGTAGAGGCCACTGGTTCGAACCCAGTACCGCCCACCATTTAAGTTTTGTAGTAGAGCTACCCTTAAGGGGAGCTGGGAAAATGGCTGGTCATTCCAAATGGGCTCAGATAAAAAGGAAAAAAGCGGCTCAAGACCAAAAGAGGGGCAAGGTCTTCACAAAGCTTATAAGGGAAATAATGATAGCTGCGCGTTTAGGAGGAGGAAACCCCGAAAACAATCCACGGCTTCGGGCCGCTATAGCGGCAGCCAAAGCCGAGAACATGCCCAAGGAGAACATCGAAAGGGCTATAAAGAAAGGCATCGGCGAGTTGGAAGGCAGTAGGCTAGAGGAAGTGGTCTACGAGGGATATGGACCGGGAGGAGTAGCTGTGCTCATCGAGGCCATGACTGATAACAGAAATCGCACCACAGCCGAGATCCGTCACATATTTGCCCGTGTTGGGGGGAATTTGGGGGCTACTGGGTGTGTGTCCTGGCTCTTTCACAAAAAAGGGATAATAAGTGTAAAGAAAGGTGAGGTCCCTGAAGAACGTCTCATGGAAGTGGCTACCGAAGCGGGAGCTGAGGACATAAAGGAAGGGGAAAGTGACTATGAGATCTTGACCGCTCCTGAAGACTTCGAGAAGGTCTTAGAGGCGTTAAAGGCAGCCAATATACCTTATCAATCCGCAGAGATAACCATGTATCCTCAAACCACAGTCAAGCTGGAAGGCAAAGAGGCCGAGCAGATGCTTAAACTCATGGAACTACTTGAAGACCACGATGACGTCCAAAGGGTTTACGCCAACTTCGACATATCTGAGGCCACCATGGAACGCCTCGCTCAATGAAGGTCTTCGGTTTTGACCCCGGAAGTCACCGAGCAGGTTATGGGATAATTGAAGAGGTGGAAGGGGAACCCGTTTATATTACCTCAGGTGTTATCCCCATAAAGGGCGATCTTCCCCAAAGGCTTGTGGAGTTACATAATGTGGTAAAGCGCTTGTTTTCGGAGTTCCACCCTGACGTTTTGGCCGTGGAGGCCCCTTTTGTGCATAAGAACGCCAAAACTGCTTTAAGACTCGGACAGATTCAGGGGGTAGTAATCCTTTTAGCTTCCATTCATGCCATACCCTTTTTTGAGTACACCCCCAAGGAGGTAAAGGAAGTCGTAACCGGTTATGGTGGGGCCTCCAAAGAACAGGTGAGGGAGATGGTCAGGAGGCTTTTGAAGGTAAATGGGCATATGCAGCTTGATGCATCTGATGCTCTGGCCGTAGCGCTTTGCCACCTTCTTTCCAAAGGCAGATGATCTCACGCCTTAAGGGAATCCTCGTAAAGAAGACCCCAACGTTTGTCATATTGGACATAGGGGGTGTGGGTTATGGCCTACAGATCCCCCTAACGGTTTTCTATCGCCTCCCAAAGGAAGGGGAGGTGGTAGAACTGGCTGTTTACACCTATTTGCAAAAGGATGGAATAACCCTTTTTGGTTTCCTATCTGAGGAACAAAAGGAACTTTTCGAGATGCTTATCTCCGTACGGGGGATAGGCCCGAAGGTGGCCTTGACACTTCTAAGCGGCATGGAAGCTGAAGAGGTAAAAGAAGCCCTTTTGGAGGGGGATAGGTCGCGTTTGGAGAAAGTACCGGGAATAGGTAGAAGGCTAGCGGAGCGGATGATCTTCGAGCTTAAGGGAAAATTGGCTTCAAGGCCAAAGGATACTTTTACTTATGACGAGGATTTCGAAGACGCGCTGGTAGCATTGGTTAGACTGGGTTATCCTAAAGGAGAGGCCAAAAGGGCCCTTAAGCAGGTCCTCCAACATAAGGGAAAACTCAGTTTGGGAGACCTGCTGAAGGAGGCATTGAGATGTCTATACGGAAGACCTTAGCGGTGGTCCTAGCCCTCTGGGGGATGGTCTGCTTCAAAGGTGTGGCCTCCGCTGAACAAAGGCCCCTTTTGGAGTACCTCAAAGGGAGGTTCCTATTCCTAGAGGGGAATTTCGAGGAAGCCTTGAAGTATTACAAAAGGACCCTTAAAGACGATCCCTCTTCTTCTTTTTTACGGTTTGAAATCGCAGTGGTGCTTTTGAACCTGGACAGAAAGGAGGAAGCCAAAAAGTTCTTAAGGGAAGCCATAGATTACGACCCTCACAATGCTGAGGCCTTGAAGCTATTAGGCGATATATGTATGTCTGAAGGGAACCTCCAAGGGGCCATTGAGGCTTATGAAAGGCTATTAGAAGTCATCCCCGATGATACACAGCCCTATTTCACTTTAAGTTCCCTTTACCTGCAAGCTGGGGCATATGATAAGGCCGTAGAGGTTTTACAAAGGCTACTCTTGAGAAGACCCGAGTTGGCCATAGTCCATTATTACCTGGCTAGGATCTACGTAGAGGGGCAGCGGTACGAAGAAGGTTTGTCCCATTATCAAAAGGCGATGGACTTAGACCCGAGCATGTCGAATAAGGTGTTGCAGGAAATGGCGTTAATTTATGAACTTTTGGGAAACATGGAGAGAGCCCTTAAGCTTTACAGGGATCTTTTAGAGGATAACCCCTTTAATCTTGAGGCGAGGGAAAGGTTGGCTTACCTGCTCCTTAAGCAGAGGAGGTACGAAGAGGCGCAAAAGGAGCTTGAAACTCTGAAGAAAATAGACCCTGAAAACGCAATGGCCATGGTGAATTTGGGGCTCATATACATGGAAAGAGGAGAGTACGAAAAAGCAAAGACGGAATTTGAGTCAGCCCTTGTTGTCAAACCCGAGGACCAAAGGGCCCGCCTTTACCTTGCGGCCTCTTTAGTGGAAATGGACAGGTACGAGGAGGCCCTCGAAGAGTTCAAAAAGATAAACCCTGAATCCGAGGTTTTCCTTGAGGGGATAAAGTACCTGGCGACCCTTTTGTTGAAAAAAAACCAAGGAAAAAAGGCCCTACAACTTATCCAGGAAGTCCCTAAAGGTAAAGAAGACCCTGACCTTACATACCTTGAAGCCTTGTTGTTAGAAGAGGAAGGCGAGCTCACAAAAGCCATAGAAAGGCTCGAGAGGTTGGTGTCGCAAGGGCTTAAAAAAACCCATTACCTCTTTAGACTTGGGGTCCTATACCATAAATTGGGCAAGAAGGAAGAAAGCTTACGGGTAATGGAGGAAGTGATCCGTTTAGATCCCAACCATGCAGAGGCTTTAAATTGGGTGGGCTACTCTTATGCAGAAAAAGGGGTGAAGCTAGACGAAGCCGAAAGGCTCATAAGAAGGGCGCTGGAGTTGAAACCAGACGACGGCTACATAATAGACAGCTTGGGATGGGTTTACTTCCAAAAGGGTTTGTATGAAGAGGCCTTGCTCTATTTACAAAGGGCTTACGAGCTCTTACCCAATGACCCCATAATCACAGAACACCTTGCTGACGTCTACCTTAAGTTAAGCCAATCAGAAAAGGCCATTAAGCTATATAAGAAAGCTCTAGAACTTATCAGCGATCAGCAGGACAAAGAACGCATCTTGGACAAGCTAAGGAAGATCTTGGATGAAAAAAAGAGGACCGTTCATAACTTTTGAAGGCATCGAAGGAAGCGGGAAAAGTAGTCATATTAGGCTTTTGTCTGAGTTTTTGTCAGAGATGGCCTACGATGTAGTGATTACTTTCGAACCAGGTGCCTCAAGCATCGGGGGCATTATCAGATCCCTCTTGCTTGAAGGGAACCTCGTGGATCCTTGGGTTGAAGCCCTCTTGTTCTTGACGGAGAGGCGCCAACACATAAAGGAAGTGCTTTTGCCATCCCTAGGAGCGGGCAAGATAGTGTTATGTGATCGTTTCATCGATTCGACCATTGCCTATCAGGGCTACGGACGTGGTCTTCCCATTGCTTTATTGAAGGAGATAAACGGTAAGATAGCGGAAGACCTTCACCCTGACCTCACAATACTGTTGGATTGTACCCCTGAAGAAGGGCTACGACGTACCAAGGGTACAGACCGCTTTCAGAAGGAATCCCTTGAGTTTCACCAAAGGGTAAGGGAGGGTTATCTACAATTGGCCAAGGAAGAACCACATAGGATAAAGGTGGTACCTTCTGATCGCGATAAGCCCCTTGTACAGGCGGAGATACGCCAAATAGTGCTTGATTTCCTCTCTAGATGGCAATGGAAACCATCATAGGTCATGAAAAGCCCATTGCTTTAATAAAGGCCCTTATAAAGAAAGGGAAAGTACCCCATGCCTTGCTTTTTGAAGGACCTGAGGGCATTGGGAAAAAGAAGGTAGCCCTTTGGACCATCCAGGCCTTGAACTGTAAAGAAGCACCTGGGGAAGGTTGTGGAAGATGTAACACATGCGAAAGGATAAGCCGCCTTATCCATCCCGACCTCTTGCTCCTCACCCCACAGGGTGATTCTCTGGGCATCGATCAGATAAGGGTGGCGCAACAAATGCTCCAATTCAAGCCCCTTGAGGCCGTTTGGAAAGCAGTCATATTAGAAGGAGCAGACCGTTTGACTGAGGAGGCCGCTAATGCCTTCCTAAAGACCTTGGAGGAACCACCGCCTTGGACCCTCATAATCCTTTTGGCCTCTTCGGCTGAGTCCCTTTTACCTACCGTGAGGTCGAGATGTCAAAAGATAAGGTTCCTACCTTTAAGCGAAAGAGAAGTGGCAGAGGTGTTGAGGAGGATGGGAATAACCGATATCCCTGAAGAAGCCATCCGTATGGGTTCACCGGGAAGGGCATTGAAACTTGGGTTCGAGGAGGTAAAAAACTACCTCGCAACAGCCCTAACAGGAGATGAAAAGGAGGTCCTTAAGGTGGCAGAGGAAATCGGCCAAGATAAGGAAAAGGCTTTGACCTTTATGGATTACCTTCTCTTTGAAGTAAAGTCCAAGGCCTTTCAATCCCTCTCCTTGAGGGAGAGTTTTTGGAAACTCTTGGAATTAAAAGAAGCCCTCCTCGAACACGCAAACCCCCGTCTTTGCCTTGAAAGTGCCCTTTTTGAGCTAAAGGGGAAACTATCCCCCTGTTGAGGTAAAGCGAGGCCCGTGTTATCTTTTGAAACCCCGAGATGAAGCTGGTAAAGGCAAAATTGCTGGGGAAAGGGGTTATTTGCACCTTCGCCATCAAGGACTTCGAACCCAAGGCAGGGGATTTCGTAGTAGTATCAACCCCTACAGGCCCAAAACTCGCCCAAGTCTTGGGCTTTCCCTTCGAGTGCGACGTAAAAGGCGAACCTCCCCCTTTGGTCCTAAAACGGGCTGACAAGAGGGACTTCAAGCGCCATGATCAGATAAAGCAAAAGGAGATGTACGCATTTAAACTATGCAAAGGCTTCATAGAAGAATTGAAACTTCCTATGAAATTGGTGGATGTGGAATCGATACCGTCGGAGAAAAAGATGGTCTTCTTTTTCACTTCTGAAACAAGGGTAGATTTCAGAACCCTTGTCAAAAAGCTTGCTGCAAAGCTTAAACTTCGGATAGAAATGCGTCAAATAGGCGTAAGGGACGAAGCAAAGATACAAGGGGGCATCGGACCTTGTGGAAGGGAGATATGTTGTCAGAGTTTCTTGAAGAGCTTTGACACTGTAACCATCCGCATGGCCAAGGAACAGAACCTACCTCTTAACCCCGAGCGTATCTCGGGGCTTTGTGGAAGGCTCATGTGCTGTATCACCTTCGAGATGGACGTCTACCATGAGATAGGGGAGGAACTCCCCAAATTTGGAAAGAGGGTCTCAACACCTTATGGAGAAGGTAAGGTAGTACGTCAGAATGTCCTCCTCAAAACGCTCACAGTTGAACTAAAAGACGGTTCTATAGTTACGCTACCTTTGGAGGAGGTAAAACCTCTGGAGGAATGAAGAAATGAAACATACGTTTTACGTTACTACTCCAATTTATTACGTGAACGATATCCCTCACATTGGACATGCATATACCACGGTAGCTGCTGATGCTTTGGCACGGTTTAAGCGTCTTTTAGGTTACGAGGTATTTTTCCTCACAGGAACCGATGAACATGGTCAGAAGATAGAAAAAGCTGCAAGAGAAATTGGGTTAAGTCCAAAGGAACTTGCAGATAAGGTAGTCGTCCGCTTTAAGGACCTTTGGAAGTTACTTGACATCTCTTATAACGACTTCATCCGCACCACTGAACCTCGCCACGAAAGAGCTGTGGTGTCCTTTTACGAGAAGATCTACGAAAAAGGCGACATTTACCTAGGCGAGTATGAAGATTGGTATTGTGTCCCTTGTGAAAGCTTTTGGACCGAAAAGGAATTGGCAGAAGGATTTAAGTGTCCCAGCTGTGGCAGGGGGGTAGAGCGTTTGAAGGAGGAAAGCTACTTTTTCCGACTCTCAAGGTATCAGGAACCGCTTTTGCGCTTCTTAGAAGAACACCCCGATTTCGTAAGACCTCAATCACGATATAACGAGGTTTTAAGCTTTGTAAAAGGGGGGCTCAAGGACCTCTCTATATCGCGAATGGTCTCGAGGTGGGGCATACCTCTTCCTAACGATAGGAGGTTTGTGCTTTACGTATGGTTTGACGCCCTTGTCAATTACCTGAGCGGAATTGGTTTTCCTGAGCCGGAATTCCAACGCTTCTGGCCTGCAGATTGTCATCTAATAGGGAAGGACATCCTGAGGTTCCATGCGGTCTATTGGCCTGCCTTCCTCATGTCTGCAGGTCTTCCCCTTCCGAGGAAAATCTTTGCCCATGGGTGGTGGACAGTAGAAGGCAAGAAGATGAGCAAGAGCTTAGGAAACGTAGTCGATCCTTACGAAGTGGTCAAACGCTTCGGTGTGGACCAATTCCGTTACTTCCTGCTGAGGGAAGTGCCCTTCGGATTGGACGGAGATTTCTCCGAAAAGGCCCTTGTACAGCGCATAAATAGCGAACTGGCAAACGACCTTGGTAACCTCGTAAGTAGGACCCTTGCTATGGTTAGACGGTACCTCGATGGTAAGGTCCCCTCCCCTACCCCTCAAGGCGAGGTCAAGTCCATGGCTGAAAAGGCCTTTTCTGACTATTGTGCCCAGATGGAGGAGCTCTCCTTTCAAAAGGCCTTGGTCACCATTTGGGATTTCATTGGCTTTCTCAACCGTTACATAGACCGTGAGGCGCCATGGAGTTTGTTTAAACAAAAACATCAAAAAGTGCTTGAAGAGGTCCTCTACAACTGCCTCGAATCCTTAAGGATAATCGCCCTTATGGTGTATCCGATCATGCCACGTTCTGCTCAAAGGCTGTGGGACATGCTTGGATTTGAAAAGGGACTTGATGCAGTAAAGGTAAAAAGCAAGGAGATTTGGGCAGGCCTACCTGAGGGCCAAAAGGTAAAGGAACCCATACCTTTATTCCCCCGGGTGGAGGTGTAGAGGTGTATGGGAAAGAGATACAACTGAGATCTAGCAAAAGGATAGAGCTCATCGACATCACCCCAAAGGTACAAGAAATTGTCGCTGCTTCAGGTGTGAAAGAAGGAGTATGTCTCGTCTTTGTCCCCCATACTACTGCTGCTGTGACTTTAAATGAACACGCGGATCCCAGTGTAGCTTATGATATCCTCGAAAGACTTTCCTCCCTTGTACCAGAAAGGGCATCGTATCGACATACTGAAGGCAACGCTGATAGTCATATCAAAGCGAGTTTAATGGGCTCTACAGTAATGGTCCCAGTAGGAGACGGCAAGCTGTTGTTGGGGACGTGGCAAGGTATCTTCTTTTGTGAGTTTGACGGCCCTCGTAACAGGCGTGTCATAGTGAGGGTATTCTAAATGCCTTGGAACAGGGTCCTTCAAGGACTTGACATAGATGCGGTTCTTTCTTCCTTTTCGAAGACAAAGGTATTGGTAATAGGCGACTTGATCTTAGATGAATTCATCTGGGGCAAAGTCGAAAGGATATCCCCTGAAGCGCCCGTACCTGTGGTAGAGGTAGAGGGGCGAAGTCGCCTTATGGGGGGCGCAGCCAATGTAGCCCACAACATAAGGAGTCTTGGGGGGGAAGTCTACCTCTGTGGGGTCCTTGGCGAAGATGAAGAAGGGGTGCAATTAAAGCAAATGTTAAAAGAGAAAGGCATAAAGGACCTAGGGGTATTTGTAGATCCGTTACGACCTACTACGGTCAAGACCAGGGTCATCGCTTCTGGGCAACAGGTGGTGAGGTTTGATAGGGAGACAAGGGATCCCCTGTCTCCCTCTCTTGAAGGAAGGCTGATCGATAAGGTCAAAGAGTTGTGGACGGAAGTCCATATAGTTTTGCTCTCTGATTACGGCAAGGGAGTTATCACCAAAAGGTTAATGAAAGAAGTTCTGGGGCTGAAGGAGCTTTATCATAACAAGGTGATAGTTGACCCAAAGATAGGCAATTTTCACCTTTACCGTGGCGTAACCCTCATGACCCCAAACACACGTGAGGCCGAAGCCGCTGCTTCCATTCGCATAAAGGACGTGTCTACCCTCACAAAAGCCGGGGAAAAGATCCTTCGGACCTTTAAGCTTGAAGCCCTTTTGATAACACGTGGTGAGGAGGGAATGGCCCTTTTTAGACCGGGGGAAAAGGTGTTGCTGATCCCTACTGTTGCCAGGGAAGTCTACGACGTCACCGGAGCTGGTGACACTGTGGCGGCGACCCTAAGCCTAGCCCTTGGAAGCGGTCTAGATTACCCTCAAGCAGCAGCCCTGGCCAACTGTGCTGCGGGAATAGTGGTGGGTAAGCGCGGTACGGCTACCGTGAGCCCTTCCGAACTAAAAAGTTCCGTACTTCTAAACCAGACATCAGGGCATTGAATTCTTCGGGACAAAGCAATCGGGAAGCTAAAAGGTATATAAGACCTGCCCCTGACAGTACAAGGCCGACCTCGGTGGCTTTACCAACCAGCCCCCCTGTTTTAAAGGGGGAATAAACTCCAAAGCACAAAAGCCATGGGACAAATGTGAGGGAGGCTAAAAATATCCTAACTATCTTTCCCGATAGCCTCTCCTTGAAGCTAACCACTTTTTTAAGGGAAAAGAAGAGGAAAAAGAAGTTCACCATGGCTGAAAGGGAATTGGCCAGCGCTAACCCTACGTGTTTTAATGGCCACATGAGGACAAGTCCTAAGGACAGATTGACAAAAGAGGCCAAAAGGGCACCTTTTAAAGGGGTCTTAAAATCCTTTAGGGCATAAAAAGCCCTCGAGAGGACCTGGATGCCCCCATAGGCCCAAATGCTCGTGGAGAAGGCCTGTAAGGCATAAGCTGTCTGTAAAGTCTGCTGGGATTCGAATGTCCCCCTTTCGAAAAGCAAGGACACTATGGGGACGTTATAGAAGAAAAGTAAAACTGTGAAGGGCAGCGTTTCAAAAAGGCTCAACCTTAAGGAAGAAGATACCTGCCGCGACATCCCTTCCAAGTCCCCTAAAGCCGCTGAGCGAGAAAACGCAGGCAAAGCAGCGACACCAAGGGCTACAGCGAAAAGGCCGATGGGCAGTTCAAATACCCTATCTGCATAATATAGGTACGAAATACTACCGTGAGGCAAAAAAGAAGCAAGCAATCTATTGACTATTTGGTTTATTTGGAAGACCGAAGCGCCTATCAACATGGGAAAAAGCAACCTTCCCACCTCTTTTACAGCAGGATGGGAAAGTTCGAGGGTGGGCCTAATCAGGAGCCCCTTTACTTTCAGATAAGGGACCTGAAGGGATAACTGAAGGACACCGCCGAAAAGGACACCCCAAGCCAAGGCCTTTATAGGTGGGTCGAAGTAAGGACTTAAGGAAAGAGCAGCTCCTATAAGGGAAAGGTTCAAAAGACAAGGAGAAATGGCAGGGGCGAAAAAGTGGCCGTGTACGTTAAGCACACCCATTATGAGGGCGACCAAAGATACGAAGAAAAGGTAAGGAAAACAAATGCGCGTAAGGGACGTGGTTAAGGAAAACGCTTCCCCTTTACCCCACCCAAATACCTGTAGCCTCACCACAAAGGGTGAGAACAATATGCCCATTGCCACTACTAAGGCTAAGGTCAAGATTGCCGCTCCTAAAAGGGCACTGAAGGCCTTTTTAGCCTCTTGTGGGGACTTTGAAAGATAACCTGTATAAACTGGTACCACCGCCGCCCCAAGCGCTCCTTCCCCTAGAAACCTCCTCAACATGTTAGGAATGGCAAAGGCCACAAAGAAGGCATCTGTCATAGGCCCTGCCCCGTACGCCCAGGAGATGACCATATCTCTTGCCATACCTGTCAAACGGCTCAGAAGGGTCGAAAAGGCAAAAACCTTAGAGGACCTGACCAACCCCTTTTCCATCTTGTCATCCTTTAAGAGGGTTCTCCGAGAGCGATACCACAAGAAAGGGATAAGGCCAAGGAGGACCATTCGTCTTGCAAGAGTTCCCCTAAAACCTCCTCAGGTAGAGACACCAAAACGGGCAGTAGGTCAAAGTAGGCACACACCACCCTACCCTCATCGCTCTTTTTTATCCTCCAAAACCTCCTCTGGCCATCCTCTATGGCCATGCCCTTCCTTTGTTCAACCAATGGCAACGCTACCTTAGGGTTTTGTAAAACCTCCTCCACACCTATAGGACGCCTGCAAAAGTCAATCATGGCGTAAGAAGCAACGCGCAGGTGGAAGATGAAGTCCCCTCCCTTTAAGGGTTCAGGACTTCTCAAGACCCAAACTGTGAAGGGCTCAAGCTTTTCAAAGAAGGTCTCCTCGACAATTATCAAAGGCGACAGATAACACACAGAAAGAAGAAGGGCTTCAGAGACCAAAAGGTCCACCTTCTGGGCGAGTAACTTTGAAAGCGCCTCAATAGAACTACTTGGAAACCACAACCTACAAAAGGGATCCCGTTCCAAAAAGGCAAGGGGCGTTTGGGGTTTATAAGAAGGGGGAAGCCCGAGGTTCCTGTAACGATGTTTTTTCATAAGCCACTTTAACTTCTCTTGAGAAGGTTCTTCTTTGTCCAATATTACTCCTCTCAAATTCTTAATAAGCGAAACCCATCTCAAAAAATCGCCTCTCATGGCCTTTTGATAGATATATGGTCTTCCTTCTCATAAGCTTAAGTCAAGTTTGCCTCTATCTATCAGCTGGTTTAACATATTTAGCAAATGGCTGAAGTTAAGAAGGACGTAAAGGTCTGGGTGGTCACTGAGCATACGCAAGAACAGGTAAATGCCGCTGTAGCAGTAGAACACACTTTCAACCTTTACGTAAACGATGAGAAAATCGTAAGCCTTTATTGTTCGCCTGTGAACCTAGACGAGCTAGCTTTGGGTTTTTTGGAATCAGAAGGGTTTTTGACTTCTCTTGAGGACGTGCTTCGATTGGAGGTGAAGGAGGGAGATGCTTGGGTGGAATTGAAGCGAAGTCCTGAAGTCAAACTTTACACCGTCACTTCAAGTGGGGGAAGGACTTTTCGTAAGGGTATGGGAGACTTGAAGAAGTTGGACCTAAAGATAAGGCTTTCTCCATCTCAGGTAATAGAGGCTGTTGAGTTGTTCGAAAACGCTTCTGAAACTTGGAAGTTAACCCACGGTGTACATAGTGCTGCCCTTTTTGACAGCGACAAGTTTCTGGTCTTCAGAGAGGATTTGGGTAGGCACAATGCTGTCGATAAGGTGTTTGGGTGGTGTTTGCTACAAGGTGTTGTACCTGAAGGGAAAGTGCTGTTTTTAAGCGGAAGGATTTCCTCGGAGATGGTGTTTAAGGCTGCGATGAGGAAGGTCCCAGTTGTAGTTTCACTTGCTTCCCCCACCGATAAAGCCCTCCACTTGGCCGAAAAAGTAGGTCTTACAGTGATCGGTTCAGCACGGAATAGGAAGATGAAGGTATTTACGTGTCCGGAAAGGATCCTTTAACCTCCTTTGGTTTGCAGACCTTTATGCAGATCCCACATATGTATTGGCCAAGGTTATAATTCTTCTTAAACTCCTTTAACTTTTCGAAACACCTAAGGTGGTTAAAGTCTTTAAAGCTTTCGCCTATTGCTCCTGCTGGACAGGCTAACAGGCACTTCTTACAATCGCCACAGCCTGGACCGGTGTAGGGGGCGTCGGTTTTCATCGGTAAATCCGTAAGCACAGTCGCGAGTCTTATCCTTGCTCCGTAGCGTGGAGTGACCAAAAGGTTGTTCCTACCTCTCCAGCCTAAACCTGCCAGTTCGGCTACCAACTTGTGATCCAAATGTCCCCTTTGACGTTCCCAGTTCACTATCTGTGAAGCAGCTATGGGTAATGCCCTTCCCCCCATTTTTTCCACCTTTTTTGCCAAGCGGAAAGCCACTTGATCCAAGATATAATTGGCTTGTTTATAATGGTGAAGGTAAAAGAGGGTGGGATGGTCTGTTATTTGTTCTATTACCCCTTTACAGAGGGCAATACCGATGGAAATGCCGTATGGGAAACTATCTGTTATATCACTGGGTAGCTCTTCCACCTTCCACTCCTTCCCCTTCAGATAGGCGACACCGAAAAGGTCTACGCCTAATCTAAAGCTTTCCTCCTTTAATTCCTTGTACAGCTCTTCTAACCCCATGGACAACCTCCTGCCTTTGGGTTTATTTTATGAAAACCTACAAGGGAAAATGAACCGCGAGGAAGCGTTAAAGCTGATAGAAGAACACATAAAAACACCAAACCTAAAGAAGCATCTTTTGGCTGTGGAAATATGCATGAAAAAACTTGCAAAGCGCTTTGACCAGAACGAGGAACTATGGGGGTTGGCTGGCCTCCTACACGATCTTGACTACGAATACACCAAGGATAAACCCGAAGAACATGGACTTAAGGCTGCAGAAATGCTTTCGGGAAAACTTCCTTCTGTGGTAATTGAGGCCATAAAGGCCCACGCTGGAAAAGCACCTGTTGAAGGGCTTATGGCTCAAGCGCTTTTCGCAGTAGATCCTCTGACCGGGCTAATAGTAGCAGCAGCCCTCATGCACCCACAGAAGAGGCTTGAGGCCCTAGATGAAACCTTTGTTTTAAACAGATTCAAGGAAAAAGGATTTGCAAAGGGGGCTAATAGGGAACAGATAAAGGCCTGTGAAAAACTCGGGCTAAGTTTAGAAGAGTTTATCTCTATATCCCTTAGTGCAATGAAAGAAATAGCCGAGGATTTAGGCCTCTGAAGACCTAAAAACCGATAACTGATGGTCAGCAAAGTCTACCTTGTAAGTTTAGGTTGTCCTAAAAACCAAGTAGACGCGGAAGTCTTGCTAGGCATGCTCTTACAGGAGGGCTTTATCTATGTGAATAACCCTGAGGAGGCTGACGTTATCATAGTGAACACCTGTGCCTTCATAAAAGAAGCCGTCGAGGAATCTATAGAAACTATACTGGAAATGGCTACTTTTAAAAGTCCTCACGGTTTACTTGTGGTATCAGGGTGTCTCCCCCAACGCTACAAAGGCGAAATTGAAAAGGAAATGCCCGAAGTAGACCTCTGGATAGGTCCTGGGGACATACCTCGTCTTCCTGCGCTTCTTAAAAGGAAGTCAAAAGGGGCCTTCGTAGGGCCTCCTGAGGCTTTCCTTTACAACCATACTCATCCCCGCGTGCTTTTCAACAACCCTTTTGTGGCTTATGTAAAGGTATCGGAAGGCTGTTTGCATAGGTGCTCTTTTTGCACCATACCTTCCATTAGGGGACGCTTTCGAAGCCGTAAACTGGAAGACATCCTGAAAGAAGTACAGGTGTTGGTCAATAGGGGTGTAAGGGAGATCGTCCTTGTGGGGCAGGATACCACAGCCTATGGTAAGGATCTGGGACTAAAAGATGGCCTCTTGGAGTTATTACGTTCTCTGTTAAAAGTCGAAGGGAGATTTTGGGTAAGGCTGTTGTATTGTTATCCCCTACGGGAAAACTTTCCGGAAGAGATGCTCGAGATGCTTTCAACTGAAGGTAAGTTAGCTCCCTATCTTGATATACCCATTCAACATATATCTGACAAAGTCCTAAGGCTTATGAACCGCAGGACTACGAAAAGTGAGTTGCTTGGACTTCTTGAGCTCCTTAGGGATAAATACCCTCAAATAGCCTTGAGGACTACGGTAATTGTGGGGTTTCCTGGAGAAGGCGAAAAAGAGTTCCAAGAGCTCTTGGAACTGGTAAAACAAGGATATTTCACTTACCTCGGTGCCTTTAAGTTCTCTGCTGAAGAAGGGACAAGGGCTGCCAAATTTGGGGAACAAGTCCCTGAAGAGATAAAAGAGGAAAGGTGGCAGATCTTGATGGAGACCCAAAGGGAGATAACTAAATACAAGAACACGCAGTGGATCGGTAAAGAAGTACAGGTCCTAGCAGAATCAGTCGGTCCAGAAAACACCCTAATAGGAAGGACTCCTTTCCAAGCTCCAGAGATAGACGGTGTTTGTTTAATTAAAAGGAACTTCCCTCTAGGGGAGGTTATTCACGGAAAGGTGAAGGAAGTTTTGACTTACGATCTGGTGGTTGAGTAAAATCCTTTTGGCATGAAAGCAGAAGAGGACCTTGAGAGGTATCTTAGGCCGACACCAGCCATTGATAGTGACAATGAGGAGATAAGGGATTTTGCCGAAGATGTCACGCGCGGGGCTAAGGATGAAGTAGAGGTGGCAGTAAGGCTTTTTTACGCAGTAAGGGATGGGATATGGTATGATCCTTACACCCCTTTTCATAGGTTAGTAGATTACAAAGCCAGCGAGGTCCTTAAACGCAAACGGGCTTTTTGCATCCCCAAAGCGGTGTTGTTATGCGCCCTTGCGAGGTCGATGGGAATTCCTTCAAGGCTTTGTTTCTTTGACGTAAGGAACCATCTTGCCACTAAACAGTTAATAGAATTCCTCGGGACAGATGTCTTCGTCTTTCATGGCGTAACAGAATTGTTCTTGAAAGGGAAATGGGTCAAAGCCACCCCTGCCTTCAACAAGGAACTATGCGAACTTCACAAAGTCCCTCCGGTTGAGTTTGACGGCCAAAAGGATGCTATCTTCCAGGCTTTTAACTTAGAAAAAAGACAATTCATGGAGTACCTCAGGTTTAGAGGCACTTATGAGGACTTACCCCTTCAAGAGATCATTGAAGCCTTCAAAGTTCAATACGGAAATGACCGCGTTCAAAGTTGGATCGATTACTTTGAAAGAACCGGTAAGCTTAGCCTGAGGGATTTCTTAAAGGAAGAAGTTTGGAAAGGGTCATGAAAGCAGTATAACTGCTTTTAATTCCTTTACTATTTCTGCTTCGATTCCGTAAGCCAATTTTATGTTTTGAGGGGTGAGGACTTCTTCTGGCGAACCGCATGCGAATACTTGGCCATTTACAAGGAGCACCACTTTGTCCGAGTGCCTATAGGCTTGGGTTAGGTCGTGTAAGACCATGATGATCGAAAGGCCCCTGCGCTTAGCTAGGTCTTTTACCAGGCCGAGGATTTCGTTTTGAAAGTAAGGATCGAGGTTTGCCGTAGGTTCATCCAGGAGCAAAAGCTTGGGGTCGCTGACCAAGGCCTTTGCTATCATAACCCTTTGCCATTCTCCTCCGCTTAAGGTCGTCAAAAACCTTTGGGAGAGTCCTTCAACTCTTAGTTCTCTCAGTACCTGTCTTACCTTTTGAAGGTCCTCCTTAGTGGGAAAGATGCCTAAAAAGGGCTTCCTACCGCTTAACACAAAGTCGAAGACCGTAAGGTTTACCACCCCATCGCCTCTTTGTGGAACATATCCTAAAGACTTTGCCCTCTGTTGGGGCTTCATGGAGGAGACTTCTTTTCCGTTAAGGTATACGGAGCCAAGATAAGGTTTCACAAGGCTGTCTATGACCTTCAAGAGGGTGGACTTTCCTGCCCCATTGGGTCCTACAATGGATACCACTTCCCTTTCTTCTACCTCCATCGATACCCCTTTTAGTACCTTTATACCGTCAAACCTGACCTCAACCCCTTGCACCCTGAGCATGCTTCCCCTCCCACAAGAGGTAGATTAGAAGAGGTACCCCCACAAGGCTTGTCATAATGCCCACGGGGATCACCGTGGGGCTTAAGATCGTCCTCCCTAAAAGGTCCGAAACAGACAACACAGCGCCACCTAGAAGGGCTGATATAGGTATAACCCTGCGATTGGCCCATCCTACTAAAAGCCTCGCCATTTGTCCTCCAATAAGCCCAACAAACCCTATGACTCCAACAAAGGACACAACCACTGCAGTAGCAAGGGCACATACCAAAAGGACAACCAAACGGCATCTTTTTACCTTCACCCCACTTGATTGGGCTAACTCATCTCCTGTCAATAGCAGATCCATGTCAAAAGAAAACCGCATAAGGATTCCTATAACTAAAAGTGCCACAACAACCATAATTCCCAGTTCGTACCAAGAAGCACGGCTCACGTCACCAAAGGTCCAAAACAACAAGGCAGCAACTACTACTTCGTTCAAAAATAGATATTGCAGCAAAGATAAAAGCGCTTGCACTAAAAAGGCCATAGCAATCGATATGAGGACAACCGCATAGGCACTCACTCCTACCAAGTGAGAAAGGGAAACTACAAAAAGGGTTTGCACCACTGCTCCCAAAAAGGCCAATGATGAAACTAAAAAGGGACTCTTGACCTCTAAGGAGAACCTCCCTATCGCCCCTCCGTAAAGGGCCATTATGGCTATGGCCGCTCCAAGGGCTGCAGCATGCTGCACGCCTAGTGTAAAAGGAGAGGCAAGGGGATTTCGCAACACAGATTGCATAGCAGCGCCAGAAACTCCAAGCACCGCCCCTACTGTTACAGCAGTCAGCACCCTCTTCAACCTCATATCAAAAACCACCCTTTTGGCCGTTATATCATCACCTTTATCACCTCCTATAAACAAGTAAGCCACTTTAGTTACAGGAATGTGATAGCTACCAAGACACAGTGAAAGAAATACAATTCCACATAAGCTGATTATCAAAATGACAAAAGTTGTGATAAATTTTATCGACATTTAAAATAATCTCCTAAATTGACGAAACCTGGATAACGAAGCAGGAATTTTTCGTATATAGGCTCATTTAAAAACGCATTAAATATGTCATTGGCCTTTTTTGTAGGCTCTATGTCTTTAAACCTGTGAGGAAATAACACTTTTCCAACATAGTAAGCGTTTGCTAAGGCAGTAGAAACGTTTGTCCAATAGTAATTAAAGGGCAGAAGCCCATAAACTCTACTTTCCTGAAAGGCTTCTATTAGACAATATTTGGCAGGATCTTTCCTAAAATCTTCTTTGACAAGCTCTAAATTCCCTTCGTCTATGAAAATGAGTTGGGGCTGTTCTTTATAGAAGACTTCAAAGTCGAGGTTCAAAAAACCTGCGGTCCGGCTGTATTTATCGGCAATAGAAGAAAGGCCTAACCAAGAGAGGGGAGGATATGGACACTGGGTTGCTGTAAAGGGTTGTGCACCTTTGAAGGACACTGCTCCTATGTAAACCCTTTCTAGTATGGGTCTTGCTCCCTCTGTGCGTTTTTTCAAGTCAGCTAGTAATTTCTCAAAGGTGCTTATGAGCTCGTGTGCCCTTTGGGTTTTATCAAGGGCTTTCCCCAACAGCAAAAGGGTGTCTTTAAGGGTTTTTTCCTCCACATGACCAGAAGGCCCAAGGCTTATCACCAAAACAGGGGTTGTGGTTTCCTGTTGCAATCTGTTTGGGTCGTATACTTCGGCTATTGTGGAAGATATGACGATGAGGTCTGGTTTGACGTTAAGCAGTAATTCTGGAACAGGGGGTTTACCTGGACCTCCTGGACCTATAGTTGGAAGTCTCTTGACCTTTTCGAAGCTTTTTGTCATGGCATAGTCCTTACCTATGGTATCGAGGTTTTTTTCCACCTCTTCTACCCCACAGAGTTGTCCTTCCGCTCCTAGGTAAAATAGAAGCCTCAGGGCTCCAGGACCTATGGCCACTACCTTTTCGACTTTTCGTGTTATTTCTATCTGTCTGCCCAAATAGTCCTTTAAAACCAGGGCCCAAGCATCAATGGTTAAGAACAAAGAAAGCAATAGGGAAAACACTCTCGCTATCATTTCCCCTCCCTCCCCTTTGCTTTTTCGAACCAACCTATTTTTGCCTGAGGCACTGCATCGAGTTCGGCCGAATAAGGTTTCAGGTCGATAACCGGTGTCCCATCTATGGCGTCAAGTCCCAAAACTCGCAAAACCCTCCCCTCTCTTGCCAGAAGTTCTACTACTGAAAACCCTATTGGGTTTGGTCTATTGGGTGACCTTGTAGCAAAGACTCCGTGTTCTTCAGTGTCATGAGGCGTCTTGGTCAAAAGGACTTCCCTTTTCGCTTCGTGCATCCAATAAAGGACGACCAGGTGTGTACAACTCTCAATATCCTTAAGCCCTTGTTCGAACTCAGGATATACTTCAATCTCAGAAGCCTTTTCGGAGAACCTTCCTTGATGAGGGGCCTCTTCCCTTTTTTTATAAGGAGATCTAATTGTGCCTATAGGGATAAGCTTCATCTCAACCACAGGCATTTCCTTTTGATTTCGGCCACTACCTTTGTAATTTCCTCTGGCAGTTTCGATATCGGCTCCCCAAGTAGGTTTGCCTGAAAGAGCTCCTCGTCATAAGGGATGGAAGCGATAGCTTCTATTCCTTTTCCTCTAATCATCTCCTTGGCCTTTTCTTCTAGTTTGGGGTTTACCTTATTCAGCACGACTAAGAAAGGCTTGTTGGCTTCTTCTGTCATCCTTTTGGCTTTTTCTAACAACAAAAAGGACTCAAAGGCTGGTTCAGCCACGTAAAGCACTAAGTCCACTTCCCCCACCAACCCCCTTCCGAAATGTTCCACTCCAGCTTCTGTATCTATTAGTACCCACAAGTCCTCTGCGTTTAACTTTTTTAAAAAATCCCTTGCCACTAAACCCATAGGGCAGGCGCAACCCTCCATTGCGTGTTCTTCTTTCCCCACTTGAAGCATATATAAACCGTCCCCCGAAGAAAGGACCTCTTTGGGCAGTTCGAAAACACTAAAACCATGGGCGAAAAAAGAGACTTCTCTCCCCTCTATGGCCTCTCTTAACTTCTCCTTTACCCCAGCTTTACCCCCGAGAAAATCCAAAAGGGTCCTTTTCGGCGGGGTCAAACCCATCATAAAGGCCAATCCAAGGTTCGACTCATCAGCATCTACCACAAGGACCTTACCTTCTTCTGAAAGCTTTCTGCCCAAAAAAGCTACCAAGGTGCTTTTGCCGCTGCCGCCCCTTCCAGCCACCAATACCTTTGGCATATTTTCACCTCCTGCAAAAAAGAAAAGGCCACCGTCCCTTAGACACGGTGGCCTTCATGGCCCCTTTTTCTTCTGTTAGGTTGTAAGTTACTATACCAACAAACAGGCCTTTCTTGTCAAGTCCTTTCATCTCCAGCATAGTCCCTTGTAGAACATAAATTAACTGTCATAAGATTTTGTAAACCTCTTAAAAAGGAGTAGGTGATGATCCTAGGATGGGTGGATCTAAGTAAAAGAGAAGTAGCTTTTCTTTCCGGGGACGATTACAAAGCTGGAATTTACCTTGGCGGTAGAGGGTTAGGCACGAGGATCTACTGGGAGGAGGTAGCCCCTGAAATTGGGGCTTTTGACCCTGAAAATCTTCTCATATTGGTGACCGGAATGGCTGTTGGTACAGGTCTTAAGGCTGCAACGCGTATGTTTATAACTGGCAAATCCCCTCTTACTTATCCCAAGGATTGTTTTTGTTACGGTAACATAGGAGGCTTTTTTCCAAGCGTTTTCAGGAAGACTGGAATAAGTGGTCTCGTAATAAAAGGACAAGCGGAATCTCCTCTCTATTTATTCCTACATGAAAAGAAGATATACCTGATAGATGCCTCTGACATATGGGGTAAAAACGCCCATGAGACTATAAAGATCCTTAAGAAAAGACATGGTCCCGGAACAGAGGTAATGGCTATCGGAAAAGCAGGGGAAAATTTGGTTTACTTTGCGACTGTCGTCGCCTCCCATGGGTCTGCAGCTACAGGTGGTTTTGGTGCTGTTATGGGATCCAAGAGGGTAAAGGCCATAGTGGTTAAGGGAAGCTTAAGTCCGCCGGTAATGGACAAAGAGGCCTTGAGGGCTTTGAACCAGTATGTAAAGAAATTGGGCAAACGCATAAGGCTTTCCATTCCACCTAAGATCGTGGCTACGGGAAAAGCCCATCTCATAAAAGTAATAGGTAAAGGGTCCTGTTACGGATGTGATATGGAGTGTATAAGGGGACTTTATCAGTATCAACAAAACTTAAAAGGGTATAGGAAGTGCCAGTCTATGGAATATTACCTTCCTTGGCTTTACTCCAAACAAGAAGAACCGATAACCACAGTTGCAGAAGCTCCCCTTTTGGCAAATGATTACGGTCTTTGTACTTTCGAATTGGAATCTATAATAGATTGGCTATACCAATGTTATAAAACAGGTGCACTTTCTGAATCCGAAATAGGCCTTCCTTTAGAAAGGCTTGGCACTATGGATTTCTTGAAGCAATTGCTCGACATGATATCTGAAAAGCGTGGGGCGGGTGAAATCCTTTCTCAAGGTCTTCTTAAGGCCTGCCAGATGTTCTCTTCCAAGGCAAAAGATGCCCTTGCTGCTGTGCTGGTGCCAATAAGTCATCATCTGTTCATACCTATGAGAGACCTCGAGGAAGCAAGGGGACATCTGGTCAACGTTTTGCTTTACCAAATGGAACCACGCAGGCATAGACCGTTATTGCACCAAGGATTTTCCTTAGTGGCTTGGCAGTTACATCAAATGGACCCTAATCTTTCACCGGTGACGACCGAAGTATACCGTAAGATCTGTGAGAAATTCTGGGGCACTGAACTTGCAGCAGACGATTCAACATTTGAGGGAAAAGCCCTTGCTGCTTTCATGATTCAGAATCGCATATACGCTATTGATAGTTTAGGACTTTGTAGTTTTTGTTGGCCTGTCACTTATTCTTTAGAGACTGAAGACCATTTGGGTGATCCCGATTTAGAAGCGAAGGCCTTGGCAACCTTACGAGGTATGTCATTGGAGATCGCCAAAGAAGTCTTTGAAAGGTGCGGGATAGAAACCGTTGACCTTCAAAGAAGGATACTCCTCAGGGAAAACTGGGAGGTACCGGACTCGGACTTTCCGCCAGAGTTTCACTTCAGTGAGCCTTTGCCACCAAATCCTATTGGGCACAAGGTGTTGGTACCAGACGAAAACGGACACCCAGCTTCTCCTGTCGGTAAGACCCTAGACCGCCATGGATACGAAAAGATGTTAAAAGAGTACTACGCCCTCCGTGGATGGGACCATACTGGAAGACCTCGATGAGAACCTTAGGTCCTTATACACATCCTGTAGGCTTAGGAATACCTGCCCATTTACATGCAGATTGTGCCGGACCGTTTGGGAAGAGTTCCCAAATCCTCTTTAAGGATAACCCGACCTCTTTTACTAACCTCCTTATAGGCGGACATATGCCGTTGGCAAGGTAATAATTTCTCAGGTAATAAATAACTTTCCAGTGGTCCTCAGTTAGTTCCTTCACCCCTTCCATCTTTGCGAAGGCCTTGGCTATACCTTCATTCCATTTCAAGGGATCTTGTAAGAAACCGCGCTCATCGACTTCAACCGTTTGACCTTCTAGCTCCAACCAGGGCATTTTTAACCTCCCTCGTGATCATCCATCATTATACTCTTCAATCGGTAGTGCCTTAAACACGCTGATCACGAACCGAAGTCCACCGGCCTTGACTTTTACACCTCTCCTCCCCTCAACTTCATATAGTCACCCAAGGCTTTCACAATACGTTGTACTCATGGTTTACCCTACCCTTATCCCCAACTACTTCGCGATTTGGCTAGGCATCAAAGTTTGACACATCCTAAATCTTTACTTAAACCAGTCCAATATATAATTGGCAAACAAAAAGTACTTTTTGTTAACTCCTGTATGCGTAATTTTTAGACCTTAGAGTATGAAAAAAACCGATATTTGTGTAACGTTTCAAATCCTCAAATGCTAAAAGATCTAAAACGGTCAATACCACGTAAGTCAAGGCTTCCCAAAAATAAAATTCCCTTAACTGTATAACGCATATTATGTAGAGTTAAGATGAAATTTTAGAAGGAATCGGTGTCTATTATCCCCCTTTTCTATAAATTCGTCTTTGATAAGGCTTATCGACTACGTTTGATCAATTCGTCTATTATAAACTCGGCTGCGAGCTTAGCCCCAATACCAGGGGGAAGTCCGCATTTCTCAAACCCTTTTTCTTTAACAAACTCTGCCATTGCTTCACTGCTTTCCCCTGGGTTAAGCTTTTTGCCGATCACCACATTTTCAATAATATCTGAACAATGGATATAACCTATCTCGTCCTCAAAGAAGGCTATGAACTTTTGTCCAAGCATTATCACACGATCTGTGGTCTCATAATCAAACCTGTCATCGCTACCTAAGATCAAGCCAAAGGCAACTAAACTCCCCGTAATGGCACCACAGACTTCTCCTGTACCCGCTATGCCTGGAAAGGCCGTAAGCGCCTTTATCATCTCCATACTACCTACCCCAAATTCTTCCAGTAGGGCCAAAGCTGTACCTTGGGCACAATTTTTTAGGATAAAATTGTACTCCTCTGCCCTCCTTTGAACCCTCTCAACGATAAGATCCTTTTCTACTTTTAGAGAGATTGGTTCTAAAGGCTTTCTTTGGATACCCTTTCGAACTAAATGTAAAACGCGTTCTTTTATACCCTCAAGATCCCATGACCTACTAGCAAGCTCTTCTACTTTCTGCCTTAATCTTTCATAATCGGCCATCTTCTCCCTCCATTAAAATCGTTTTCTTCGAATCAAATCTCAACTCCTCCAAAGGCTTCTCTTTAAGGTTCCAAAAATGTTCTCCCTCTCAGGGTGCATGTTCAAACTTCCCTTTAAATTCATCCTTCACGATTATGCCCAAGTATAACCATTTATGAGGAAGAAAAGGGGACGTGAAGTAAAATATCCAAGGCAAAGCCTTCGGAGACGGTCTGAAAAATTACCTCTTAGAAGAAAGGAAAAGTCCTATCAATCCTAAAAATAAGTTTAGGATTACAAAAAGCTTCAAAGCCTCAAACCATAAGAGGGGGAGCGCATCCGAAAACATCCAAAGGAATAACATGGAGAATTCACCTCTGGTCCAAATACTAAAAGCCAAACGCCTTCGCGCCTTCTTCCCTAATCCTACCAGTTTTCCCCCTATTGTACCAGTTAACCACTTCGACCCAATGGAGAAGGCCAAGATCCCTAAGGCCAAAGCCATAGTATAGGGGTCCAATTTGAAAGAAACCTCAAAACCAAATAAGAAAAAGAAAAAAGCAACACCTAGTTCCCTCAAGAACCCCAATTGTTTCTCCACCTCCTCAATTTTCCCCACCTTACTAAACCACATCCCAAAAAGGAAAGCACCCAACGCCTCCGAGAGTCCCACCTTATAAGCCAAAATTCCCAACGTAAATGCTGAACCAAACAAGAAAAGAGAACCAGCCTCTTTAGGGATCCGTAGGTACAGGTCACTTAAACGCCTGGAGAAAAAAATACCGATGATCACCATCACAAGGATAAAACTTAGGCCAAACATGGAATTATGAACCTCAAAGTGAGCTCCAAGCTGCGTCATAACTGCCATTAACATGACGATCACAAGATCTTCCCCTACCATCAGCCACACAATTACTTCGGTTTCAGGATATCCACTTCTCCGTTGTTGAATTAAATTACCAATTGTTACTACTGAACTTGTAGGGTATAAAATGGTAGCAATTACTCCAGCTTGAAGAGAAGGGTATCCAAGCAAAATTAATACTATGAAAAACGCCATAAAATTGATCAGAAAATCAAGAGTGATAATTGCTAAGTTTTTTGTAGAGACAATACCTTTCCAGCTTACTACACTGCCAATGTGAAAGAAAAGCAGAATTACCCCTATTTTGCTTAAAATTATGAATACAATCTGCTTATAGAAAAAGTTTTGTAGAATTATACCTGCAACAAGGTATCCCAAAAAAGGTGCTATTTTTATGAAATGACATATAAGTGCACTAAGTGCCATTACAAGCAAAACAAGGCCTAAGGCGACCAACTCGTTTGCCACTGAGGCAGGTTCTAGCATCTTTTGTTAACTGAATATCTGACGAAAACGTAGCATTTGTTCTCCGGTTCCTACTAAAAGGAGTATGTCGTCTTCGAGTATGATCTCGGAGGGATCTGGGTTAGGGATAATTTCGCCCCTGCGTTTTATGGCGATGACGGAAACACCTGTGCGTTTCCTTATCTGTAAGTCAGCGATGCTGTTGCCTACTAGAGGCGACCCGCGGTTGACAGTTATCCATTCTATCACCATACCTTTTAAGACCATATCGGCCTGCGGTAGGGGAGTTGGTTCAAAGGCAGCGCCACCTAGTATTAGCGCGACTTCTCGTGCCTCCTCGTCCGTCAATGTCAGCTGAAAACAGGGCTCCTCCTCTTTGGGCCTGAATAGGAATACCTCCCTTTCTCCTGTAAGGTGCACAACAAGTACTAATCTTTCA
The DNA here is from genome assembly GCA_964611295.1 of uncultured Thermodesulfobacteriota bacterium. Classification (GTDB taxonomy): domain Bacteria; phylum Desulfobacterota; class B13-G15; order B13-G15; family B13-G15; genus B73-G16. The sequence goes on from CAZSWV010000005.1 coordinate 103,855, forward strand.
CCTGACGAAAGGGAAAAAGCGAACTTTTTCCCTATTCCAGGTAACTCCGTTTCTTGAACCTTAATAGGGCTCATCAGGTTTCAACGATAACCTTTTGGAAGAATATAGCGCATACACAACTTACCGTTTACTTTACAAGATACGATGTCCCCTTCCCCTCTAACCCTTGTAAGGCTTAGCGGATTACCTTCATCCTTTCTCTTCAAGACCCAAAAACAAGGCATGAACACTATATTCGCTTATCCTTTACCCCCTGCTAAAGCAAAACCTCACTTTTCCCTGTTTTCAAGTAACAAAATTCCTACCTTTACAGTTATAGTTTAACAGTTCCTAGGGCTTAAAAAGCCTTTTTCTGTCTTTTCACCTCTCTATAAGGACCTCCTTAACCTCTGGGACTTCTCTCTTTAGTAGATGTTCGGCCCATAAACTAAGGGCCACATCAGGACCCCCTCAGCACACTTTACCGCCTATAAGGCGAATAATTACCTTTCCCGTCTGTGGGTCAACGCTTCGCAGTTCTACATGCCCTTCGGCAAGTTCTTCCAACTTGGGATTGATCTTTTCGATGGCTTCCCTCACCTTAACGGCAAAATCCATTTTTACACCCCCTCTAATAATTCCTTTACTTTCTTTTCTATGAGGTCCCTAACCTCTCTTCCCACCTCAATGGGCTTTCCAATAGGGTCTTCGAGATCCCATTGCACGAACCTTTTCCCGGGGACCATCGGGCATGAAACCTCACAGCCCATGCTAACCACTAAGTCAAAAGGGGCATCTTCCAGGATGTCCTCAATATGCTTAGGCTTCCTAAAATACAGGTCAAGGCCCTTCTCGGCCATGAGTTGGAAGGTCATAGGGTGGATCTCCTTCCAAGGGTCATCTCCTGCACTTAAGGCCTCAAACCTATCCCCTCCATAAAACTCCAAGAAAGCTTGCGCCATCTGGCTCCTGCACGCATTGTGCTTACATACAAAGAGGACCTTTTTCCTTCTAGTCAGGGGGAATAGGAGCTCCTTAGCCCTTTGTCGTAAACGGTACATAAAATCTTCATCCCCAAGGACCTCTCTTGGGCGATCGAATCCTTTAGCACCTATTACCCCCTCAAAATGGGCACCTATGGCATCGAAAAAGTATTTGCTCGACAGTTCAATACCAAGAAATAACCTTTCGCCTTTCGTAGCCCCTACAGCCAATACAACCCCTTTGCGCCAAGGGCTCTTTGGGTCCCTGAGACCCAGTTTGTAACGCCTAGACCATAAGGCCTGCGAGCGATCAACGAGGGCTTTAAGTTGTGCGGGGAATCCGTAAAAAAACACAGGAGTCGAGATCACCACCAAGTCAGCCTGCTTAAACAAAGCATAAATCCCTCCCATTTGGTCTGACAACTTACAAAAACCTTTCTCCTCACAAAACCTACAACCTAAACAAGGAGAGATCTTAAGGTCCCTTACGCTAAATACCTCTACCTTAACCGTCGCTTCAACCGTTTCCTTAAGGAACACCTCTAGCAATACCTCGCTATTTCCCCCTTTGCGCGGACTACCTGTTATCCCCAATATGAGTGCCATAACTTGCTTATCCTTTAAGTTTCTCTTCAATGGCCTTGGGATCAAACCCCACTATGACATCTCCTCCTATCTCGATCACAGGCACAACCCGCCTTTTGGCAATTCTATCGAGCTCCTCAAGAGCCTTAGGGTCTTTTGTCACGTCCAACTCTTCGAAATCCACACCTTTCTGCAAAAGGAACCCTTTTGCTAGATGGCAAAAGGGTCACGTTGGTGATGTAAAAACCCTTATCCTTTTCACTGTGTACCTCCTTTACCTTTTTAGACTTCCTTTTAAAGCCCTTCTTACCGATTCTTTGACGAAATATCCAGCACGATGCATCAACGTGTCCTGAAACTGCCAATCTATCGTCATGGTGGCCAAACAAGGATAGTTGTGGTGTAAAAGACCTGCCTTCTCTTCTGCGTCTTGGATTCTCTCTCCTCTTAAGTTTTCAACAACAAAATAAGTACTTCCACAAGGTGCACTCCTCATGACACTGCCCCCCACTATCCTCTCTCCTTCCACTTTGAGTTCCACTTCTGGTAATCCAAAATATCTGGCAAATTCCCTAATGAAAGGATTACTTGAGTCCGATTCTTTTAGACTACAAAAAGGTACTGGTGAACTCACTGCAACTCCTTCCCTTACAAGTGCCCTCTCTACTTGTTTCACAAGCCCTGGAGGAACCCATACGCGGTTGTCAACAGGAAGAAGGAGGGCTTTCGCCTGTGCCCTTCTCACTACCTCAGGGACCACCTCCAATACCCCTGCTTCCTCCCCCAGGCTGATTACAAGATCGGCTAAAGGGATTTCTGGTGGCAAGAATTCGTTTACATCCTCTACGACCAAGGGAAAGGGTCCCTTAAGCCTTAAGACCTCAACCACCCACTCCTTTGGTCCCTTTTCTTTCCAGACCTCTGTTTTTCTCTCACCAAAATGGCCTTGTACCAATGCCAATATCCTCAACACCTAAACCCCTCTCTGTCCGAGCTTTACAAGCTATAACTCTACACGATGGCATTATTCCTTGATTTAAGTCAAACCCTTAACTTGAGAGGCAAGCACCTTGCCTAGTTCCCTGCATTTTTTGAGGTCTTCCTCACTTGGGACAAAGTTCACCTTGATCCCTTCATGGATCAACTGCACCTTCATAGATTGAAGTTCTCGTTTGATGATATCCACAGACTCTCCACTCCACCCGTACGACCCAAACGCTAAACCTATTAGGTCATTCGGCCTTAGACCTTTCATGTATGAAAGAAAGTCCGCCACGCTAGGAAGTACCCCATTGTTTAAGGTCGGGGAACCGATAGCTATAGCTTTTGCGTCCAATATCTCCGCTATTACTTCACTCCTATGGCTCAGACGTAAATTTGCCACTTTACACTCTACCCCTTCGTCCATCACACCTTGGGCAATGGCTAAGGCCATTTTCTCCGTACTGTGCCACATGGTGTCATAGACAACAAGTACTTTAGGAACTTTCTTAGCCTGGCTCCACTTACGATAGGCCTCAATTATCTTGATGGGGTTTCGCCATATAACCCCGTGATCGGGGGCAATGATTTCAATAGGAAGCCCAAGCCCTTCAAGCTGTTCAATAAGCCTTTTCACCAATCCAGAATAAGGCATCAAGATATTGGCGAAGTACTTGGCGGCTTCCTCCATCAGGTAAGCCTCTTCTACCTCATCATCAAACCGTTTGCTTGTGGCGTAGTGCTGGCCAAAGGCGTCTTGTGAAATCAAGACCTTATCTTCCACAAGGTAGCTTAGCATCGAATCAGGCCAATGGAGCATCCTGGTCTCAAAGAAACGGACCCTTCGTTTGCCAAGCGAAAGCTCTTCACCAGATTTCACCACATGAAAAGGCCAGTCCTCTCTGTGGAAGTGTTTGATCAAGGCCTCTTTTCCTTTTTCTGAACAGATGACCTTTTCTGGTTTAACTAGCTCTACGAGTTTTGGCAGTGCCCCCGAATGGTCCATTTCTACGTGGTTAACCACAATCCAATCTATGCGTTTAGGATCTATGATCTTTGATATGTTCGCCAGCAATTGTTCCCAGAATTCCTCTTTTACCGTATCGAACAGGACGACCTTTTCGTCCAGAACCAAATAGGCATTGTACGTAGTTCCCCTTAAGGTCGAATACCCGTGAAATTCCCTTAGGTTCCAGTCTACAACCCCTACCCAATATATCCCTTCCTTCACCATAACCGAAGACACCTTCAATCCTCCGCGGTAAATTGATCTTTTGAGGCCCCACATATAGGGCAAACCCAATCCTCAGGTAAATCTTCAAAGGCCGTCCCAGGTGATATACCCCTTTCCGGATCGCCCTGGTTGGGGTCATAGACATAACCGCAAACAGAACAAACGTATTTCTTCATAATGCCCCCCTCCTCTACCTTTTTCCGATACAAGGGTGCAGTACTTGGGATACCGCCCTTTTTAACTTGATGGTAATAAGCATAAGTCATAGGTTCACCAGAGGAAAACACATCGCCTTCTTCTACTTCACCCAAAAACACGGTGTGTGTCCCTGCATCCAAATCAAGGATGACCTTACCAGCTAAGTACCCTAACGTATGTTCCAAAAGTACCGGGCACCCATTTCCTGCATATTTGTAGACAACTCCCGCAAACTTATCCACTTCCTTTCCCGACTTGAATCCAAACCTCGCTATCAAATCCATGGGGCAGTCCTTAGAAAGGATAGAAGCAGAAAATAGGCCACTGGCTTTCACAAGATCATGGGTAAGGTTCCGCTTGTTTAACGCAAAAACAACTCGTGGAGGTTCTGAAGTCACTTGCATCAACGTATTAGCTACCTGCCCATTAAGCTTGGCTTCACTTTTAGAACCTATAATGTAAAGCCCATAACTTAAAAGACGCAAAACCTCTTCTTTTCCTTTCACCTTATCCCCCTTCTAGGAATCTTTGCCCGTTTACCTTTCTTTACATTTAGCTACCTCAATTTCTGTACCACAACGGGGACACGTTACTGTAACTTCATCTGAGAAAACCTCCACCTCGTTCCCACAACCAGGACATTTACAATAGTCGACATTGACGTTACGCCCCTCTACTAAACAACCTTTAAATGGTCTATCCTTTGCTTCCATCGTTTCCCTCCTCTATGCCTTAAAAGCGCTTTTCCCAAAGGCCATGGAGGTTACAATACTCCCTCACTGCCTTTACCTTGCCGTTTCCTTTCAAACAAAACTCGGCTTCAGGGTTTTCTCCTGGTTTGAAGAATCTCTGTAAACAATAGCCGTCAAATTCCACCTCAACCCAAACGATGTAATGTGAAGGCTCCATAGGATGGGGTATAGACCCCACTTTTACCTTTACCAAATCCCCTTCCTGTTCAACCACAGGAAGATGTTTTTCGTAGCCTTGTTCCTCTGTATGAGGGCTTTGTATCTGCATAGGTTGTCCACAACATACAAGCTGCCCCTTGCCCGCAAGGTTTACCTTGACTACATTGCCACAGACATTGCACTTATAAACGGCAAAACGTTCTGCCATTTCCCTAACCTCCTTTCTGTTAAGGTTTCCAAACTTCCCAAACCCTTCCCACAAGTTCAGGGCCGACCTTTAAAGTTGCCCTCCCAGGTTGCCAACCACTTGGGGTAACTTCTGCCCCTCCGGTAGACCTCACGTGCTGGAAGGCCTTGATCTGTCTAATTAGTTCATCTGGGTTACGGCCCACAGGTGGTGTAAGTACCTCCATGGCTTGGATGACACCGTCCGGATCTATTATGAACCTACCCCTTATGTCCACACCAGCTTCTTCATCGTATACACCGTATACTTGGCCGATCTTGCCCCCGGGATCCGAAAGCATGGGAAAAGGCACACCCCCAGGTACCATCTTCGAAAGTTCAAATTCTTGCCACATCTTATGCACGAACCGGCTGTCCACGCTTATTGCAAGTACTTCGACTCCCAAGGCCTTGAATTCTTCATACCTAGCGGCAACTGCCGCAAGCTCTGTAGGTCACACAAAGGTAAAATCACCCGGATAAAAACAAAGTACCACCCATTTTCCACGGAAATCGGAAAGCCTTAATACCTTGAACTCACCGCCTATAAAAGCTATAGCCTCAAAATCTGGGGCTTCTTTCCCAACCCTAGCTTTTATCATGACTTCCTCCCTCACGATATCTTTCGTAAGGATCTCTTCCCCTTTTGGGGGAAGAAGCGGACCTTTTGCACTAGCGACACACCCCTTTACCTTATCCTCCATCTTTCCCCTCCTTCACCATATATCTGCGTAGACCTCGAAATAGTCCCTTGGATGGTCGCACGAAGGACACCTTTCAGGGGCCTCTGTTCCCTCGTGTACGTAACCGCAGTTCCTACAACGCCATCTGACAGGTTGGTCCCTGCGAAAGACCTTTCCTTCTTTTAAGTTCTTAAGCAGAGCCAAGAACCTCCGTTCGTGTTCCTTCTCTGCCACAGCTATGGCTTTAAATACTTTAGCTATTTCTTCAAATCCCTCCTCTTCGGCGACCTTAGCAAACTGTGGGTACATCTCGTTGTACTCGTAGTGTTCCCCCTTGGCAGCATTCTCAAGGTTTTCCGCAGTCGTTCCTATCACCCCAGCAGGAAAGGCTGCTTGGATTTCAACTTCTCCTCCTTCTAAGAACTTAAAAAGCCGCTTCGCATGTTCCTTTTCATTATCGGCCGTATCAAGGAAAATGGCGGCAATCTGTTCATAACCTTCCTTCTTTGCCTGAGAAGCAAAAAAGGTATAGCGGTTTCTTGCTTGGGATTCCCCGGCAAAGGCCGTAAGGAGGTTACGTTCTGTCTTCGTACCCTTTATGCTCCTCATGTCACACCTCCCCGGTTATTCTTTAGGTGCGTAAAAACAACGCTTTGGCGACTGGACCTTGCCCTCTTTTTTTAGCTCAGAGATGATCTTGGAGACCTCCTTGCTGTCCATATCGAGCAACTTGGCGAGGTCACCAGGACGAACTGGCTTGCCGATCTTTTTCATAGCCTCAAGTAGTTGCCTCTTCTTATCCTCCATGGCCTTCACCTCCCTTTACGGGTTTTTCTCATTTGTTCTGCCAAATGTTTTATCTCACCGAGGTCTTTCACCATCATGGCCCAACCGTACCAATAAGCATAATCTGGATTGACATGGAAGAAAGCCTGATAAGTCCTCATCCTATGCTTCATGAACATCTGACAAAGAACTTGTTCGATATATGAAAGCTCCTGCGTCTTACCACCGGTCTGCATAAAGTAAAGTAGATCAGGGTAATCGAAAGCGTAACCTTTCCTTTTCTTCAATATGCCGTCGCGATAAAGCCCTGCCACCGTCTCTATCGCCTCGGCCATGAGTCTATCGGCCTTCTTCAACATCTGATCGCCCATCTCCAATTGTTTTCTTGCAAAGGCCTCGGAATGACACTTCCTACAATTGGCCACCATCCTCTCCCTCTGTTCCTTCCACTCCTCCTGAGTAAGCCTTGCAAGCTTTAGCGCTTTTACAGCCTCAAACCTCGGGGTAGGCTTACCAGTCCTGGGATCAAGAACGCCTAGGGCCTTTAAGATGGTGATCCTGTCTTTTGCCCATTGGGGATCATCAGGCAAAGGCAAACGCACCCCTAAGAAACCCCACGCCGTATGGTTTTCGTGGTTCCCATCGGGCATATGGCAGTCCTGACAGGTAGGCGCCTGTGCTCCTCTGGGTACCTCTCCTGACCTCCTAGCAAAGTACCTTGCCCCATGTTTCGAACTTGACCACATCTCCCATTGAGGGTGATCATATCCCATATGGCACTTCTGGCATGCCTCAGGAACCCTTGCCTCATCTTTGGAAAAGAGGTGCCGAGTGTGACACTCGTCACAGGAATTGACTTCGTGCCTGTACCCCTTTGAAACGAGTCTTTTCCTTTCGCCTTCATCCTTTATGCCCATATTGTGACAACCACCACATCCCCTCTTTCCCTCGATGAGCTCTTCAGGTTCTACTTTGGATACAGGCAATGCCATCATGGCCTTCCACCCCAAACTATGCTTACCTTTAGAAAACTGCTCGAATTGCTCGTTGTGACACTGTGCACACACACTTTCGTCTGGAAGCTTGGCCAAATGTTGGTCTTTGAGACCCTTATGTTCTGTACCGTGGCATACAGAACACGTAACTTCTGATTTTGCATGTTTGCTCAATTGCCAATCCTGAACTATGCCCGGCGTTTTCTGGCTGTGACACTGGATACAGACTTCAGCTGCAGAAACGATTCCTACGAGGAAAAGGACACACACCAACGTAAAGCCAAAAAGACTACATCTTTTAATCACTTCTGGGATACCCCCATGAGCCTTTGGCAATCTGGACAATACCATGTCCCTCGTCCGTCTATGTATAACTTCTCGATAACCCCCTTGCACCTGGGACATGTACTCCCCTCCCTTCCATAGACTCGGAGTTTAAGTTGGTATAAGCCAGGCAGGCCGTAAAGGTCACGCCAGTCAGAGACAGTCGTCCCCCTCATCTGGATAGCTTCCGATAAAACCCTCTTCGTTACCCTTTCCATGCGAACCCAATCATGCCTTGTCAGCTCGCCGACAGGCTGTAATGGGTGGACCCTACACAGGAATAAGATCTCCGAAGCATAGATGTTCCCTATCCCACACACTATCCCTTGATCCATTAAGTAGGCCTTCACAGGCCTCAGGGACCCTTTTGCCCTTTCCCACCAGAAAAGGCCGATGCCCTCTGAAAGGGCATCTAAACCTCGGGGTGTCCCATCGCCCATCACAAAACGCCCAAGCCTGCGCCGGTCAATGAAGTGAAGCCATACTCCACTGGAGAACAAAAAACTCACCCTCGGCCCTACATCTGCTACTCCTAACTTCAACCTCCCAGTCATACCGAGCTTAAGCGAAACTTCGCCTTTCCCAAAGGAAAAGACCAACACCTTCCCATGCCTCCTCAACCCCTCAAGCCTTTCCCCTTCAACCCCCTTCACCTCCAAAAGCACTTCATCCCAAACCTTTACTTCCAAAACCGTCTGCCCACAAAGGCCGTCAAGCTGCCTCCTCAAAGTCTCAACCTCGGGTAATTCCGGCATTTTACTAGTTATCATCTAAAAACAAATCTCAACCACAATTTATTTACATTTTAACCTGCCAAATTTTTTCTGTCAAGTACATTTAAAGACGACTTATTTCAATATCTTTATGAATTCCTCTACAGGAATAGCGGGCAAGGTCATGAGCTGGACAGTGCCGCGGGAACCGAGTTCTACGGACATCTTGGCTATGGTTGCGTTGTCGGGGGCTTCGACTATGTTGACAAAGTCGTAAGGACCAAGGACGGCGAATTGGTGTATCACCTTTATCCCCAGTTCTTTTTCGATCTCACGGTTGACCTCAAGGATCCTTTCGGGGTTCTTTTTTATGGTTTCCCTACCCTCGTCGGTTAAAACGCTCAATATTACATAATAAGCCATTTTTACCTCCTTTCGGTTTTTTAAAGGAATTTAGCCCGGCATTGGCATTTGTCAAGACAACCGGTGTTTGCTCTGAGAGGACGAGGAGGAGGCTGTTTTATCAAACGTTCAGTTTGGAAAAGTCAGCCACTTTGAGGAACAGTTCGTATATGAGGGAGAGAAGTGAAAGGCGGTTGTCCTTTATCTTTTCGTCCTTTTCCATAACGAGAACCTTATCGAAGAAGTTGTCTACGTAAGGTCTTAAACTCGTAAAGAGGGTGATGAGGCCTTTATAGTCTTCCTTTGACAGGAGGGCAGAGGCCTTATCTTTAACCGCAAGGTATGCCTCGTAGAGGGCCTTTTCTTCCTCTTGTCTAAAGAGTTCCACCGAGGGGATCCCTGAGGGGTTTGTCCCTTTCAGGATGTTAGCCACCCTCTTGAAGGCGATAACCATATCTGTCATGTAATCCAGGTTTTTGGACTCATGCAATGCTTCGATCCTATTTTTAGCATCAAGAAGGTCATCTGACTGTACCGTCAGTACTGCTTCTATCTCATCTCTTGCGTAACCCCAGTTGAGCATCAAGTTTTCAAAACGTCCTAGGATGAACCTCAGTACTTCCTCTTTTGTGTTACTTTTTGTGTCGCTTACAACTAGCTCCTCGGCCCAACTTATGAGCTCCTGCAAGGACAACCTCAAAGAACAGCCTAACACGGTCATAACCAAACCGAGGGCTTGACGTCTAAGTCCAAAGGGGTCTGAGGTACCTGTGGGTGTAAGCCCAACTGAGAAGCAACAGACCAAGGTATCTATCTTATCAGCTAAAGAGAGGATTATCCCTGTTTCTGTTTGAGGTAGCCTATCGCCAGAAAAACGCGGGAGATATTGTTCAAAAATGGCCTCAGCCACTTCCGGGTCTTCGCCTGCCTTGAGGGCATATTCCCTTCCCATTATCCCTTGTAACTCCGGAAACTCACCGACCATACCTGTCAAGAGGTCGGCTTTGGAAAGGTATGCTGCCCTTTTTGCCTTATGTAGTTTCTCCGGGAATAGTTTATGAGTAAGCCTTTCTGAAAGGACCATTAGCCTTTGGACCTTTTCGTAAAGGGTACCGATTTGCGATTGGAAAAGGACCCCCTTTAGACCCTCTACCCTTCGGTCTAAGGGTATCTTAAGGTCCTCCTCGAAGAAAAACTTAGCATCCGAAAGCCTGGCCTCTAAAACGCGTTCGTTGCCCTTTCTTATGTATTCCATGTCCTCGGCCTGCGTGTTGGAGAAGGCGATGAAATAAGGAAGGAGCTCGCCCTTTGGGCCTTCTATTGGAAAGTACCTTTGGTGATGTTCCATAGCAGTTATGAGTACTTCACGGGGTAAACTTAGGAACTCATTCCTGAAACGCCCAAGGACAGGCACGGGCCATTCGAGCATGAAACATACCTCCTTCAAAAGCCCCTCCCTCAAAAGGGGCCTTCCGTTGACCTTGGCAGCCTCTCCTTTGGCCCCTTCCTTTATCCTCCCTAACCTTTCTTCAGGGTCTATGAGCACGTAAGCCTTTCTCAGGCCCTCAAGGTAATCCTCGATGCCCTTAATTTCCATAGGAGCAGGAGCCATAAACTTGTGCCCATAGGTAAGAGTGGATGACCTTATGCCATCCACCTCTATATCCAGCCCTTCACCCCCGAAAACGGCCAATATCCATCTTATGGGGCGGATGAACCTTAGGTTTGTACCTGTCCACCTCATAGACTTTGGGAGACTCAAACTCGTCAAAAGCGTGGGCAAAAAGGCCCTAAGGAGTTCTTTTGTCGGCTTACCTTCTTCCCTCAGTTTCACGGCAGCATACGTACCCTTTTCGGTCTCAAGGAGGATCAATTCGCTTACGTCTACACCGCACTGTCTAGCAAAACCAAAGGCCGCTTTTGTGGGACGTCCTTCTGGATCGAAGGCCACCTTCGCCGGAGGACCTATCTTGACCGTTTCCGAAGGTCTTTGCCTCTCGGCCAAGAGGGCCAAAAGGGAAAGCCGTCGGGGAGTTCCCATGGTCTTTACGTCTTTGTATTCAATCCTTTCCTCTTCAAGCCAAGCCTTGAAACGCGATCCAAGTTCCTCAAGTGCCAAAGGCACAAAACCCGCGGGCATCTCTTCGGTACCGATTTCAAAGATCAATTCCTTCATCTCTTCTACCTCAGAAGAGGGTATCCGAACTTCTCCCTCTGACGAAGGTACTCTTCGGCACATCTTTTAGCTAACTCCCTAACCCTTAAGATGTAACGAGTACGTTCGGTAACGCTTATAGCTCCTCTTGCATCAAGGAGGTTGAAAGTATGGGAACACTTAAGACAGTAATCGTAAGCTGGTAGCACCAATCCCTTTTCAATGAGACGCTGTGATTCCCTTTCGTACATTTCAAACAACTTGAAGAGCATTTCTATATCTGCCTCCTCGAAGTTGTAAACAGACCATTCCACTTCTCCTCGGTGATGTACATCCCCGTAAGTGACCCCATTTCCCCATACGATATCAAAAACGCTGTTGACACCTTGAAGGTACATAGCTATCCTTTCGAGTCCATAGGTGATCTCTACTGACACCGGATCAAGGTCTATACCTCCTGCCTGCTGGAAATAGGTGAACTGAGTAATCTCCATCCCGTCAAGCCAAACTTCCCATCCTAACCCCCATGCCCCTAAGGTAGGCGATTCCCAATCATCTTCTACAAACCTTATGTCATGTTCCAAAGGATCTATGCCGAGTCTGTAAAGGCTTTCAAGGTACAGATCCTGAGCATCATGAGGTGCTGGTTTAAGGATTACCTGGAACTGGTAGTAATGCTGGAGTCTATTGGGGTTTTCTCCATAACGCCCATCAGTTGGACGTCTCGAGGGCTCTACATAAGCCACCTTCCAGGGCTCAGGCCCCAAAACCCTCAAAAAGGTATGGGGGTTAAAGGTACCAGCTCCCACCTCTAGGTCATAGGGCTGTACGATCAAACATCCCTTTGAGGCCCAGAAGCTTTGAAGTTCCATTATAAGCCTTTGGAACTCCATTTTCCTCCCCCTATCCCAATATCAAATAAGCAAGGCCAAGGTAAATAACAGTACCAACAATGTCCGCAAGGGTGGTTATAAGAGGGGTTGAGGCAGAAGCGGGATCCACTCTTAACTTGGTGAACAGAAAGGGAAGCAAAACCCCAATTGCACCACCTGCCAGGACGTTTAGGACCATGGCACTTACCACCACTGTGGCAATTTGCGCTCCGCCTCTAATTATACCCATGAAGGAAATACCCAAACCCATCGTAAGACCTAGGGAACCAGCAACAAGCAGTTCCCTGGCCAATAACACCAACCAATCCCTTATCTGGACCGTACCCACTGCCATAGCCCTGATGACCAAGGTGGCAGCTTGCGATCCCACATTGCCCGCAGTGTCCACCAGTACCGGAAGGAAGGTCACTAAAACTACATACTTGGCTATGGTTTCTTCAAAACTCTGGATGATTCCACCAACCACCATATCCATGAATAACAACCCTAAAAGCCACACCACACGGCTTCTATAAAGCTTTTTTATAGGTATTTCTTTTATCCTCGTTATTATATCTAAACCTATGGGAGCAGCTTCTATCGCTTGAAATTTCGCAAAATCTTCTGTTTGTTCTTCTCTCAATACGTCAATTATATCGTCTACCGTAACTATTCCGATTAAGTATCCTTCAGAATCCGTAACTGGTAAGGCAACAAGATCATACCGTTCAAATAGTTTTACTGCTTCTTCCTGATCTGCAGTTGCATTGATATAAACAACCTTATAATCCATTAGCGATTCAATCTTCTGATCTGGATCTGAAAGGACAAGTTTCCTTAGGGGCAAATCATCTAAGAGTTTACCGTTCTTGTCCACTACATAAACCACATCTATCGTTTCAGCGTCTATTCCTTTCTTTCTTATCTGTTCTAAGGCCTCCTTCACACTCCAGTCCTTTTCAACGGTGACGTATTCAGGGGTCATCAAGCGTCCTACACTGCCTTTAGGGTAACCTAGTAAGTAAAGGGTCTCGCGTCTGTCCTCTGGGGAGAGTAGGTTCAGAAGGACCTTTGCCAAATCGGGCGGAAGTTCTTCGAACAGTTCGGTGCGGTCATCGGGGCTAAGCTCTGCAAGCATAGCCTTGACTTGATCGCTTGTGAGGTTTCTGATGATGAACTCTTGGGTTTCGGTGTCTGATTCGGCAAATACCTGATATTGCAGACCTTTGGGCAGAAGCCTGAACAGGATGATACTTTCTTCAGGCTTCAAGGTGTTCAGAAGATCGGCAATATCCTGAGGAAGCCAATCCGAAATGGCATCTTTTAGAGCTCGCCAGTCCTTTTTGGCGATTAGCTCTTTTATCTCAGGTTCTACAAGCAACACGATGGGATTTATGGGTTTCTTTGTAACCTCTTCCGGCATCCTTTACCCCTCAGAACTTATGACCTTTGCCGAAGATGCTCGATTTCTCGATTTTATTTTTCAAACCTAGGTATTGTCAATTAAGAATCAAAAAGAACCCAATTTTCCTTGATTAAAACATCATCATAAATAGGCTGTTTGCAGAGAAAGATACTTTAGTTTACGATTATTGAAAAAGCTCATGGAGGTCAAAATGCTTAATTAGGCAAAACTAACACATGAGAACTAAGCAGGTGTAGCTGTGATATTTTTCGAATAAAAGTAAAAGTTTTTGGGCAAGGAAATAATGGATGCGAAAAGGCAATAGGTTTTGGAAGCCAACCCATCGGATAGCATATTATAGAGGGTAATGAAGCCCTCGCTAAGGATCGCATTGCCTTCTTGAAGTGTGTAATTTTTGCACAAAAAGATTCATCAATGGCAATCTTTTAGCAGGAAGTTCTCCTGATTATTGTGCCTATTTCTATTATATGATACAAAGGCATTCAAATGTAATTTCTTCTCGACAAATCTCCATCTTGTGAAGTTTAGGGCGCTTATAAATTCAGATGCGGAAAAAATCCATAGTGTTAATGTTTGCCTTCTTAATGCTTTTTAAAAAGCACTTCGGGTCTAAAATATAATGATGTAACGCTACTGTATACGATTTCCGTGGTTTAGCTGTAATGCATTCCGATACTTCATTATTCTGTTGCACTTCCTTTCAATCCCACTATGGTGCGATTGATACT
>CAZSWV010000006.1:0-116609 GCA_964611295.1 uncultured Thermodesulfobacteriota bacterium
GGGGGTGGCTGTCTCTGGGGGGGTTGATTCGATGGTCTTACTTGACGTATTGGAAGGGCTCTCTGAGGAAAAGGGCTGGGAGCTCTATGTGTTACATGTGGAACACGGTATAAGGCAAGAAGAATCCTTGAGGGATGAGGCCTTTGTAAAGGGGCTTTCGCTTTCCAAGGGATTGCCCTTTTTTTCTTGGAAGGTGGACGTCCCTTTTTACGCCAGAAAGTACAAGCTTTCCTTGGAGGAGGCAGCAAGGGACTTGCGTTATGCCTTATTGGAAGAAGCTGCTGTGAGCTTAGGACTTGACGCAGTCGCCTTAGGGCATACCGCAGACGACCAAGTGGAAACCGTCCTCCTTGCCCTTTTGAGGGGGGCAGGGCTTAAGGGCTTGAAGGGGATGCCACCGAAAAGAGGGGTTTTCGTTAGGCCCCTGATCAAGGTATGGCGAAAAGAAATAGAAGAATATGCAAAACAAAGGGGGATAAGATTTGTAGAGGATAGCACGAACTTCAATCCTTCTTTTCTCCGAAATCGGGTGAGGCTCGAGCTCTTGCCCAAACTGGAGTCCTTTAACCCCCGCATAAAGGAGAGGATCCTTGAAATGTCCGAAGTCCTAAGGGAGGAAGACGAGGCTTTGGACTGGATCCTACAAACACACCTGGAGACCCTAGGGATTACCTTCGCCCAAGAGTTACCCGAGGAGGTGCTCATAAAGTTGCCCATGGGGTTAAAGGTGAGGTTAATGGCCCATCTTTACGAAAAGGCCACAGGGAGAGGGTTGTCTTACAGACACCTTTTGGCCATAAAGGGCTTATTGGAAGGGAGATACCAGAGGGTGGACTTGCCTGGTGGTATGTGTTTGGAAAGGTTCCATGGAGGTCTTTATTTCGGTCCTCCTCCTAGCTTTGAGGCCTTTGAGGAGAAGACCTTAAAGGTTCCAGGTGTTACAGAGCTTGGCCAGGGGTTGGCCATAGAGGCGGAGGTCTTTGAAGGATACCCTCCTGAGAAGCCAGGACCTGATATAGCCTATCTTGACTGGGATAGCGTCTCCTTTCCTCTTAAGGTTAGGCCTTCGAAGTTAGGTGATAGGTTTGTCCCCTTGGGCCTGAAGGGAAAGAAGAAACTCCACGACTTCTTCGTGGACATGAAGGTACCTCGTCACAAGAGGTGGTCCGTACCTGTTGTGGTCTCTGGGCAGGAGATTTGCTGGGTAGTGGGTTTTAGGGTGGACGATCGATTTAAAGCTTCCCCTTCAAGCCGAAAGACCTTGGTCCTAAAGCTTAAAGGAGGTATACGGTGACCTCCTCCCCTTCAACTAGTCCTTCCCTTTCAAGTTCTACCTTCAATAACCCTTGGCCCCTGACCAAAGGCCAAAGGGCCCCAGATTTGGAAAATATGGGTTCCGCCCATACCTCTTCTCCTCGCTTCTCCAGGACTACCCTTATGTAATCTTCCCGCCCGCTCGCCGAAGGGACGTTACGCTTTACCCTCGCCTTTATATAGGAACGAAAAGGCGGAAGGTACGGTTCTTCCCCCCCTATCTTCCTTAAGGAAGGAAGTACCAGCACCATCGTGACTATGGCACATGAGGCAGGGTGGCCCGGAAGCCCCCAGATGGGTACCTGGTCCACCTTGGCAAAAAGGGTGGGTTTCCCTGGGCTTATGGCTACACCGTGTACTAAGACTTCTGCGCCTAATTCTTCCAAGGCCTTGGCCACAAGGTCCCTTGTCCCTACGGAGCTTCCGCCAGACACCAAGACCATATCGCAGAGCTCCACGGCTTTCTTCAGGGAGTCGATGAGTTCCTCTTTTCGATCTCTTACATGACCTAAGAATAAGGGTGCACCTCCTTCTTGTTTGACAAATCCCATGAGCATATAGGCATTGGAGTTCCTGATCTGACCCAAGGCAGGTTCCGCCTCTACAGGGACGATCTCATCGCCTGTGGAGATGATACCTACGCGGGGCTTTTTGAAGACTGTAAGGTATTTCAAGCCTATAGTGGCACATATCCCCAAGTCTTGTGGTTTTAGCCTTCTCCCCTTTTCCAGAAGGAGTTCCCCCTTTTTGAAGTCTTCACCTGGCCTCATTACGTTCTCCCAAGGGGCAATGGGTCTGAGGACCTCTATTTCCCCTTGGGATATACCCCTTACATGTTCCACCATAATGACCCCATTGGCCCCTTCAGGTAACATACCGCCTGTAGGTACATATGCAGCCTCCCCTTCCCCGAGCACGAAGGTCGGAGCCTTCCCCATTTCCACCTCTCCCACTACCTTAAAGGGGATTGGCGAAGAAAGGGACGCACCGAAGGTATCCTCTGCCTTAAGGGCATAACCGTCCATAGTGGACCTCGGGAAAGGGGGAAAGTCCAAGGGTGCCACTACAGGATGAGCCAAAACCCTTCCGTAGGCCTCCTCTAAGGGGATCTCCTCTTGCCCTACGGTTTTCAGGTCCTCGTAAAGTTTCCACACATCCGATACCCTTTTCACCTCGAAGAATTCCATATGCCTGGAAAGGTTTGGTTCAGATTATTTCTACGGGATCCCCTACCTTAACGGTGCCGTCCTTCAATACGGCTGCAAAACGACCTTCTCTGCTGACAATCCAAGGTCGTCCTTTTTGTTCCAGTTTCCCTTTTCCTATCTGGACGATCTCAACCTCGGCTTCTCCCAATCGTAGCCTTCTGCCGACCCTTAGCTCGTCCAGGGGGATTCCCCTTATGGTGATGTTTTCACTGTATTCGTCGGGCTTAAGGGTTCGTAATACCTCTTCGGGGGCAAAGGCCAGGGCTTCAAGGGGAAAGATGCTCAGCTGCCTTTCGGAACCCGCATGGGCATCTCCTTCAAGGCCGAAACCCGCCTTAAGGACCCCTTGGCCCACGTTCTTCTTTGGGACTCCCCTTTCAGCAGAAAGGTTGACAGCCACCACCTCCCCTTTGGGAGGCCTATAGGACCAATGGCCGCTTTTACCACCTGACTTTTCCAGGAGTCTGATGCCGTTTATAGTGGTACTTCTATCTATGGCCTTGACCATATCGTAAACCGTTAAGGCAGAAACAGCGACCGCCACAAGGGCCTCCATTTCCGCCCCTGTACGCCCCCAAAGCCTCACGTGGCTTTCCAACCTCAAGGCCCCAGACTCAGATTGGGGGAAGAACTCCACCCCTACGTAGGTGAGCCCCAAGGGATGACAGAGGGGTATGAGCTCAGATGCCCTTTTGGCTGCCATGATGCCGGCGATCCTGCTTACGGAAAGTACGTCGCCCTTAGGCACCTGTCCTTCGAAGATGAGCTTGAGGGTAGAAGGCCTCATCCAAACCCATGCCTCGGCCCTAGCTTCCCTCAGCGTCATTTCCTTATCGGCAACGTCTACCATCTTCGCTTGGCCCTTTTGGTCCAGATGGGTCAGCTCCACCTTTATCCTCCAATGGAGTTCATCCCCCTTTGACACTTCCTGAACCTAAAACCATCCCTTACGCCGATGTAAGGTTTTTTGGCCAAAGCCTCCCTTAAAGCATCGACCACCCCTTCTTCCCCTTTTTCCCTCAGGCGCGTCTTTAGATCTACTTCCTCATCCGAGAAGAGACACGCCCTGATTTTACCATCAGGGGTAAGCCTCAAACGGTTGCAGTCCTTACAGAAATGGGAGCTTAAGGGTGAGATGAAGCCTATCTCGCCTTTTGCCCCTTCGAACTTGAAGCGCCTAGCTGGGCCATCCAAAGGGTTCGAAGGGATGGGGCGGAGGTTGCCGAGGGGCTCGATCTTCTTCCTTATGTCCTCACAGCTTAGGACCATGGAACTATCCCAGGGGTTACCACCTACAGGCATGAACTCAATGAAGCGTACATGTAAAGGCAGTTCAAAGGTCAAACGCACGAAATCCTCGATTTCGTCTTCATTCATGCCCTTAAGGGCCACGACGTTTATCTTTACTGGACTAAGGCCCACCTCTAAGGCCTTTTGTATTCCGTCCCATACATCGTGGAAGGCCGCATAGCCGGTGATGGCAGCGAAACGATCGGGCCTTAAGCTGTCAAGGCTTACGTTAACCCTTTTGAGCCCAGCGTCCTTAAGGTCTTGGGCATAACGCCCAAGCAAAACCCCGTTGGTGGTAAGGCTTAGGTCCGAAAGACCTCCTATCTGGGCGAGGGCCTTCACCAATTTGACTATGTCCCTCCTTACAAGGGGTTCCCCCCCTGTGAGCCTGACCTTTCTGACCCCTTTATGGGAGAGGATCCTTACTACCTCTACGATCTCTTCGAAGGTCAAGAGGTCCTTTTGGTTAAGGCGTTCGCCCTCGCCTATTGGCCTGCAATAACGGCACTTTAAGTTACAACGGTCAGTGACCGAGATCCTAAGATAGCTTACAGGCCTTTCGTAAGGGTCCTTTAATGTCACCTTTCCCTTTCCCCTCTGATGAACTCCTCCACCATCTTCTTGGCCTCCCAGTCCGGATACTGAACGGGAGGGTGTTTCATAGTATAAGCCGAAATGGAATAAAGGGGACCCCCTATCCCCCTATCCTTGGCCAGTTTACAGCACCTTATGGCATCGATCATACAGCCTGCGCTATTGGGGGAGTCCTCTACTTCGAGCCTTACTTCTAGGTTCATAGGCACATCGCCGAACAGCCTCCCTTCTATCCTCAAGTAACATATCTTACGGTCCTTAAGCCATGGTACCCAGTCCGAAGGCCCTATGTGGATCATGTCTCCGTCAAGTTCGTATGGCAACATAGAGGTGACGGCACGGGTCTTGGAGATCTTCTTGCTCTTCAAGCGGCTCCTCTCCAACATGTTCAGGAAATCCGTATTCCCTCCGAAATTCAACTGATAAGCCCTTTCCACCTTTATGCCCCTATCGACGAAGAGCTTTGTGAGGACGCGGTGTAATATGGTCGCCCCTAACTGTGACTTCACGTCATCCCCTACTGCAGGTACCCCTTCCTTTTCGAACCTCTCTGCCCATGTTTTGTCAGAGACTATGAAGACGGGCATGGCGTTGATGAAGGCCACCCCTGCCCTGAGGGAAGCCTCGGCGTAAAACCTGGCGGCCATTTCGGAGCCCACCGGTACGTAGTTGATGAACACATCTGCCCCCGTCTCCTTGAGGACCGAGACCACATCTTCCAACTCGTCCTCCCTTTCATCGGCCAAAACAAAGGTCCTGTCCAAGGGATAATCAGCCATATGGGGCGCCACCCCATCGAGGACCTTTCCCATCCTAACCTTGACGCCGAGATGGGGGATTTCGGGCTCAAAGACGGTCGTGCAGTTGGGAGGGGAAAATATGGCCTCGGAGAGGTCCTTCCCCACCTTTCTGGCATCTACGTCCCAGGCTGCAACTACCTCGATATCCCAAGGTTTGTAGCCTCCGATGTCCTGATACATGATGCCACTTACGTCCAAGTTCTTCCGCTTTCTGTAATAGTAAACGCCTTGGATGAGGGAACTGGCACAGTTACCTACTCCGGCAATCGCTATCTTAACTTTGTCCCCCATTATTTTCCCTCCTCAAAGGGTTGTGGATAAGACAACATCCCTCCCTGTCGCTTGGGACATAAAAAGTTTAAAGGTTGGAGCCCCTCATTTCAAGTTTTACCAATGTACCTTCCTCTTGACCGCGGCATCCCCTAATTTCATAATTAGTTGTGTTTCCATTAAAGGACACGATACCCCATAGGAGTCCGCCTTTAAGTACGGTTTTTTTGCTTGTTTTAAATACCCTCGTGTTCTTTTATGAGCTCTCCCTTCCACCGGAAAGACTTAAGGCCCTTTTTTTCAACTTTGGTCTCATACCTTTGCGCTATCTTTCCCACGAATGGGCTCTCTCAGTGGGTTTATCACCATATAACCCTTTGCCTTTCCTCACGGCCATGTTCCTCCACGGAGGATGGTTTCATTTCATAAGCAACATGTGGTCCCTTTGGCTTTTTGGAGACAACGTGGAAGACAGGATGGGTCACCTGCGTTTTTTGGCCTTTTACCTTCTTTCAGGCCTTGCCGCGAGCTTGATCCACATGTTCTTCAACCCTTTGTCTCCTGTACCCACCATAGGGGCATCTGGGGCCATATCCGGGGTCATGGGGGCTTATATGGTCCTTTTCCCCACTTCCCGGATAATAACCCTTGTGCCTTTCTTCTTCCTGCCCCTTTTACTTGAGATACCCGCAGTGATCTTTCTGGGCCTTTGGTTTCTCAGCCAGTTTTTCTCAGGCCTTTTCAGCCTCCTGGCCCCTTCCAGTTTTGGAGGTATAGCCTGGTGGGCCCATGTCGGCGGTTTCCTTTTCGGGATACTGTCCCTGCCCTTCTTCAAGAAGAAGAGGAGGTATTACCTGTGGTAGAAGAGATGGTCCCCTATATGAGGCGCCGTTTCAAACTCAACTGGCAAAAGGCTGCCCTTCTGGTGATAGACGTCCAAGAGTATTTCAGGCCGCTTTTTTCCGGCATTCTTGGAAACATAAAGCGGCTCCTCTGGGCCTTTCGGACCTTGGAGCGACCTGTGGTCTTCACCGTCCATGGTCACAGGGATCCCGAACGCGATGGGGGGATGCTTTACAGGTGGTGGGGCGAATTGATCCGTGAGGGGACCTTCGATCATAGGATAGTACAGGAGCTCGAGCCAAAGGAGGGTGAGAAGATCCTGCCCAAGAGGAGGTACAGCGCCTTTTATGGTACGGACCTTGAAGGATACCTAAGGGGGCTAGGGGTCGAGGAAGTAGTCATATGTGGAGTTATGACCAACCTGTGTTGTGAGACCACCGCGCGTGATGCCTTCATGAGGGACTTCCTGGTCTTTTTCGTGCACGACGCCACTGCCACCTCCCTTAAGGAGCTACACTTGGCCTCCTTGAAGAACCTCGCCTATGGGTTTGCTGTAGTCCTATCCACCGAGGAGGTGATCAAGGAGCTTGGGCTTTAAGGACCTGATATTCAACCATTAACTTCTTGATATCCTCCCAGGCAAGCCTTTTGTAACTCGGGTTCCTCAAGAGGAAGGCCGGATGGAAGGTGGGCATCACCTTTATGCCCTTCCAATCGTGGAACTTTCCCCTTAAAGAGGTTATGGGTTCTTGTTTTCCCAAGATGCTCTGGGCAGCGACCGTACCCAAGGCGCACAGCAACTGCGGTCGTATGAGCTCTATCTGACGTAGCAGATACGGCATACACGCCTTTACCTCCTCAGGCCTTGGGTTACGGTTGTTTGGCGGACGGCATTTGACCACGTTGGTTATATAGACTTCCTCTCTTGAAAGTCCCATGGCCTTTATGATCTTGGTCAAAAGTTCCCCTGCCTTCCCTACAAAGGGGCGTCCCTTTTCGTCTTCTTCTGCTCCAGGGGCTTCTCCTACAAACACCAGGATGGCCTTTGGATTTCCTTCACCAAGCACGGGGTTTTTACGTCCTTTGTGAAGCGGACACTTTCTACATGAGAGGATCTCTACCTTTAAGCGTTCGAGTTCCTCTTGGACGCCTGGTTCCCTTGGAAGATACAGCTCCTTTATGCCCATGAGCTCGAGGTGTTTTAGATATGCCCATAGGGCTTTGTCCTTCATGCCCCTTAAAGTTCACCACAGCCTTGAGTTCCTCGCAAGAGGATGGTATCTTCTCTCCACTTTAAAGGATGGTCCTGAAACATTATACTTCGCTTAAACGATGCCCAAAGGCCGTCTTCCTGACCCGTTGAAGAGAAGGGAAATCCTCTACGGTAAAGGCACCCCCACTGAGGTGTTGATAGAGTACGGTAAGTTATACCTAGAGGAAGGGCGCCTGAACGATGCGGTGGAGTTCTTCGGTGTGGCCGGTTTCAAAGAGGGTTTGATGGAGATGAAGGAGTTGGCCATAAAGGAAGGCGACTACTTCCTTTTGGAGAGGGTCTTCGAGTTCCTCGGTGAGGAAGGTGGGAAAGAGGAGTGGCTTTCCTTGGGCAAAAGGGCTTTGGAGCTTGAGAAGTTCGTCTTTGCCAAGAAGGCCTTTGCGAAGGCAGGGGATTTGGAGGCTATGAAGGAAGTAGAAAAACTTCAAAGGGAGGTAAAGGGTGGAAAGGGAGAACAGAGAAGAACTGAGGAAGATGCTCCTCTCCCTTAGGGAGGAGACATTGAGGAAGATAGAAGAAGAGGTAGGGGCGAAGGTGAAAGAGGACCCCCGTTTTACCACGCTTTCGACCATGGACATAGGCGACCTTTCACAGTTCGACCTTGACGCCGACATAAACTATAGCTTGCTCCAAGGACATCTGGAGAGGTTGAGGAACATAAACGAGGCCCTGAGGAGGCTTGATGAAGGGACTTATGGGTACTGTGAGGAGTGCGGTAGGGAGATCGGGATCAAGAGGTTGAAGGTCCTTCCCTTTGCCCGGTATTGTGTGGAGTGTCAGGGGAGGCTGGAGAAGATACAAAAACAGGCCCGTATGGGCAAGGTCTTCTATCGTTTCGAGGAACTGGAAGGAGAAGAAGAGGAGAGCTTTTCTTGAAAACGCCAGGGAGATGATTATTTATAGCTAGTGAAAACCGACAGTTAAAGCGGCAAAAACTAAGAAAGGAGGGGAGTAAGATGAAAGTAGTTCCTCTGCAGGATAGGGTCCTTATAGAACGCATTGAGCAAGCTGAAGAAAGATCTCCAGGTGGTATCATCATCCCTGATACGGCGAAGGAAAAGCCCATGGAAGGGAAGGTTGTGGCCGTAGGTAAGGGAAGGGTTAAAGAGGATGGCACGGTGATACCTCTCGATGTGAAGGTGGGCGACAGGGTTATATTCAGCAAATATGCGGGTACCGAAATAAAGATAGACGGCAAGGAATACCTTATCATGCGCGAAGACGATATCCTCGGTATCATAGTTGAAGACTAAAAACACTTGAAAGGAGGGTGTGCGATGGCGGCAAAGGAAATCAAGTTCGACGTCGAAGCAAGGGAGAAGATCTTAAAGGGTGTTACTACCCTTGCTAAAGCTGTAAAGGTCACCTTGGGGCCTCGCGGGAGGAACGTGATAATAGAGAAAAGTTGGGGGTCCCCTACCGTAACTAAGGACGGGGTTACGGTAGCCAAGGAAATAGAGCTTGAGGACAAATTCGAGAACATGGGGGCCCAGATGGTGAAGGAGGTGGCCTCCAAGACCTCGGACACAGCTGGTGATGGTACGACTACGGCTACAGTCCTAGCAGAGGCCATTTACCGTGAGGGTGTTAAGGTAGTGGCTGCAGGTGCCAACCCTATGGATGTGAAACGTGGGATAGACAAGGCCGTTGAGGTAGTGGTGGAAGAATTGAAAAAGATGAGCAAACCCGTCAAGGAGCAGAAGGAGATAGCACAGGTTGCCACCATCTCGGCCAATAACGATCCGAGCATTGGGGAGATAATAGCTGAAGCGATGGCAAAGGTCGGAAAGGAGGGGGTGATCACGGTCGAGGAAGCCAAGAGCATGGAGACGACGCTTGAGGTCGTCGAGGGTATGCAGTTTGACCGTGGTTATCTCTCTCCGTACTTCATAACTGACCCAGAGAAAATGGTCTGTGAGCTTGAGGACTGCTATGTGCTCTGTTATGAGAAGAAGATCTCCAGCATGAAGGACTTGTTGCCTGTCTTAGAGCAGGTGGCAAGGAGTGGTAGGCCTATTTTGATAATCGCTGAGGACGTGGAAGGAGAGGCCCTTGCCACCTTGGTGGTGAACAAGATCCGTGGGACTTTGAAGTGTGCGGCGGTTAAGGCCCCTGGTTTCGGCGAAAGAAGGAAGGCCATGCTTGAGGACATAGCCATATTGACGGGTGGTAGGTTCATATCCGAGGACTTGGGTATCAAACTCGAAAACGTAAGGCTTGAAGACCTCGGCATGGCCAAGAAGGTCATAATTGACAAGGACAATACGACCATAGTGGAGGGTGCGGGTAGCAAAGAGGCCATTGAGGCCAGGGTAAAGCAGATAAGGACTCAGATCGAGGAGACTACTTCTGACTACGATAGGGAGAAGCTCCAAGAGCGGTTGGCCAAGTTAGTGGGTGGTGTAGCGGTCATCAGGGTTGGTGCTGCTACTGAGACCGAAATGAAGGAGAAGAAGGCCAGGGTCGAGGACGCCCTGAACGCGACCAGGGCCGCAGTAGAAGAAGGTATCGTGCCTGGTGGTGGAGTGGCCCTATTAAGGTGCCAGAAGGCCTTGGAGAAGTTGCAGCTTGAAGGCGATCAGGCTATAGGTGTTGAGATCGTTAAGAAGGCCCTGGAGGAACCCTTGAGGCAGATAGCTGAAAACGCTGGCAAAGAGGGGGCTGTGATCGTGGAAAAGGTCAAGGCCTCCGATAACCCCAACTTCGGCTTCGATGCGCAGAAAGAGGAGTTCTGCGACATGATCGAACGAGGCATCATCGACCCAACGAAGGTGGTGAGGCTTGCGCTCCAGAACGCGGCAAGCGTGGCTTCTCTTCTGATCACCACCGAGGCCTTGGTCGCCGAAAAGCCCAAGAAGGAGAAGGCAGCTACTTCGACCCCTGGGATGGAAGAGTTCTAAAGGATAGCCTCTAGGTAACGTAAAGGCGAGGCCCTTTGGGGCCTCGCCTTTTTATTTCTTCTTTGCCTTTTCCTTCAACCGGCAGAAGTTACAAAGGTCACCTGTAGTTTGATATCCACATGAGCTACAGGGTCTAAGTTGTGGCTCTTCTATGCGGAAGCGGTCCTGTAGTTTTAGGAAACCTTGGTAGAACCTAAGTTTTGTCCCAGGAGATCTTTCCTCTATTTGGTTCAGCACGTCCTTGTAAAAGAGGCTTGTAGCCCCTTCACTGAAGGGGCATTCTTCCAGGATATAGTCGATGTCTGACGCTATGGCATACGCTGCCATTTCCCTCTCAGTACAAAGGACAAGTGGCTTTACCCTTGGGGCAAAACCGTCACGGGCCTCAAGCCTTGGTGCTTGCCTTCCTAAATAGCCTTCCTTCCAGTCCAGGACATTACCCAGGAGGGTTGCGGCCTCATCGTCTAAGTTATGGCCTGTAGCCAAGGTCCTGTCCGTTTCACATGCTACCTTGTTCATGAGGTAACGTTTGACCATGCCACATAAGGAACATGGCGGTCTCATGTCCTTTTTGGAGAGTTGGGGGATGCCCAAGCCTGAAAAATGTTCTCTTACGTCTTCCACCAAAAGGGATAGCCCCTTTTTTTGGGCAAAGGCCTTCGCCTTTTCAAGGGAACGATCAGAATATCCCTCTATCCCCAAGTGGATGTAAAGTCCTATGGTGTCATAACCTAGTCCGTCAAGGATTTCCCAAAGGCTTAGGCTGTCCTTTCCGCCTGATACAGCCACAAGGACTTTTTCCCCTTTTTTTAGGAGTCTAAAGTCCCTTATGGCCTTCTGGACCCTCCGTTTTACGAAGTCCCTCAAGCAGTCCTGACATAAGCTGAGGTTATAAGCCCTGAGTCTCAACACAGCCCTTTGGCCACACAGCTTGCACTTCACCCCTTTAACCCCCGGAAATTACAGGTATGACCTTTATTTCCCCTTCTTCAAGGGGGATATCAGGGGGGAGTAGCTTTCCGTCTTTAAGGAGTAGTACCTCTTCTTCTTTCAGCCCAAGCCTTTTAATGACCTCAAGGCCTGTGACCTTTCCCTCAAAGGTGTAATACCTGTCGCGCCAAAAGACCTTGACCATGTATCTCTACCTCCCTCTTTGGAAGAAGATAATACCTCAGGCGTTGACATGGCGTCACGGTTTTTATTAGCTATTTAAAAGCCATGAAGGCCATGGTCTTGGAAGAGATCGTTCCCTCTATAGAAGCCGTAAACCAACCTTTAAAGCTTAAAGATTTGCCTATTCCAAAACCCGGTCCGAGGGATCTCCTTATAAAGGTCCTGGCATGTGGTATATGTCGCACAGAACTTGACGAGATCGAAGGACGAAAGAAGCCCCATCTGCCTGTCATACCCGGACACGAAGTGGTAGGGGTGGTAGAAGAGGTTGGAGAGGAGGTGAAGGGGTTTAAGGTAGGACAGAGGGTCGGGGTAGGTTGGATTTACTGGGCTTGTGGGCGTTGTCCTTACTGTCTGAGAGGTGAAGAAAACCTTTGCGATGACTTCAAAGGGACAGGATGCGATGCAGACGGAGGTTATGCGGAGTATATGGTGATAGACGAGAGGTTTGCAGTAAGGCTTCCCGAGGGGTTAAACGACCTTGAAGCGGCACCGCTCCTCTGTGCAGGTGCCATTGGTTATAGGTCCCTAAGGTTAAGCGGTATGGAGGACGGTGAAATCCTTGGGCTTTTCGGCTTTGGTGCCTCAGGTCATATAGTGCTACAAATGGTAAAGTATCTCTACCCGAACTCGAAGGTCTTTGTGTTCACTCGCAAAAAGGGAGATCCGCCAAGCTTATTGGCTGAAGAACTTGGGGCTGATTGGGTGGGCGAGACGGGCCAGATGCCTCCAGAGAAGTTAAACAAGGCCATAGACACAACCCCTTCGGGGGAAGTGGTGAGAGAGGCGCTGCGCGTACTCGATAAAGGCGGCAGACTGGTGATCAACGCCATAAGGAAAGAGACAAAGATACCCGAACTCGACTACGCACAATGCCTCTGGGAGGAGAAAGAAGTAAAGAGTGTGGCCAACGTCACAAAAAGGGACATCGAAGGATTTCTGGAACTTGCCTCAAAGGTCCCCATCCGACCAGAGGTAACGGTTTTCCGACTAGAAGAGGCCAATAGAGCCCTGCTCCTGCTGAAAAGAGGCGGCTACAGGGGAGCGGGAGTTTTGAAGATCCAAGGTTAAAAGGAGGTGTCGAGGTGGAGCGGACCTTGGTGATCGTCAAACCAGATGGGGTTAAGAAAAACCTCATAGGAGAGGTGATAAGGCGGTTCGAAACAGAAGGATTAAAGGTGGTCGGTCTCAAGATGATACGCTTAAGTAAAGAGGCCGCTCAAGGTTTCTACCACGTCCACAAGGATAAGCCCTTTTTTGAGTCCCTAACGGACTTCATGTCAGAGGGGCCGATAGTGGTCATGGTCCTAGAAGGCGAAGGGGCCATCGAAAGGGTTAGGGAAATAATGGGCGCCACCGATCCCAAGAAGGCCGCCCCTGGGACTATAAGGGCCCTTTACGGAGATAACATACAGGAAAACATCGTCCATGGTTCCGATTCTCCTGAAAGCGCAAGCTTCGAAATCCCTTATTTTTTCAATGCTTTGGAGATCTACGCAAGATAGAACTCCTTTTTGCCGTTTAACATGCTGTTCAGTTGACAAAGGTCAGGTCCCTAATGTAAAAGATTTTGTGAAAGTGGGAACTTAGTTGGGAAAACATAGGGAGGAGGTGGAAGATGGAGATAAAGAAAATAGGAATTGTAGGTGCAGGGGCTATGGGGAGTGGGATCGCTCAAGTCTGTGCGCAAGTGGGATTTGAAGTGATCATCAGGGACCTAACTGAGGAGCTCGTCCAAAAGGGTATAAAGAGCATAGACGCCTTTATGACTGAAGGGATAAGGCGTGGGAAGGTCACTGAAGAGCAGAAGCAGCAGACCCTTTCACGTATAAAGGGAACTACTTCCATGGCTGACCTAAAGGACGTGGATTTTGTGGTAGAGGCAGTGGTAGAGGACATGGAGGTAAAGAAGCAGGTTTTTAAAGAGCTTGACGAGCTTGTGAGGCCAGAGGTCATCCTTTCTACCAATACTTCTTCTTTAAGCATTACCGAAATTGCTACTGCGACAAAGAGGCCTGATAAAGTGGTAGGGATGCATTTCTTCAACCCTGTACCCTTGATGAGGCTTGTGGAGATTGTGAAAGGGCTTGAGACAAGCGACGAGACTGTGAAGGTGTGTTATGAACTTGCAGAAAAACTCGGCAAGGTACCTGTGGTCATTAAGAAGGACGTCCCTGGTTTTGTGGTCAATAGGATCATGATGATACAGTTTATGGAGGCGATAAGGCTTTACGAGGAGGGTGTGGCTTCCTTGGAGGACATAGACAAAGCGGTGAAGTTCGGTTTGAACTACCCCATGGGACCTTTCGAGCTCATGGACCTCACGGGGCTAGACATTGGTTATCACGTGAACGAGTATCTTGCGAAGGAACTAGATTACTGGCCTGCTACCCCTTACAGCCTTAAGGTAAGGGTTAAAGCCGGGAAGCTGGGCAGGAAGTCAGGCGAGGGTTGGTATAAGTATCAGAAGTAAGGAGGAGGGGAGATGGAACTTAATTTCGAAAACCTAAAGGTGGAGAAGTTCGAGCGAGTACTCCTTGTGACCCTTAATCGTCCTCCTTATAACCCCCTTAGTTCTGCCCTTTACGGTGAGATCCTCAAGCTCTGTGAGGAAGTGGAAAAAAGCGGGGAAGTCAAGGTCATGGTGATATATGGGGCTGGAAAGGCTTTCTCCACAGGCCTTGACGTTAAGGAGGTGGAGGGGAAATCGGTGGTGGAGATGGCCTCGATAGGGGACCTAAGCAGGAAGGCATCCTGTGCCTTAGCTGAGTTGTCCATACCGACTATTGCAGCCATCTCCGGTTTGGCGGTTGGTGGAGGGTTGGAGCTGGCCCTTTGTTGCGACTTTAGGTTTGCCTCTGAGGATTCGAGGTTCGGGCAGCCCGAAATAAACTTGGGGATCATTCCCGGTGGTGGTGCTACCCAAAGGCTTCCCCGGTTGATAGGGCTTGCGCGGGCAAAGGAGTTGCTGTTCACGGGTCAGATGATAGATGCCAAAAGGGCCTTGGAGATAGGCTTAATCGATAAGGTGTTCCCTGCCGAGAGGCTACTTGAGGAAAGCTTGAACTTTGCCAAAGAGCTAGCGCAAAAGCCACTTGTGGCCCTTAAGGCATTGAAGCGGGCCATTTCCAAAGGCATTGATATGCCCCTTGATGCAGCGCTGGTCTATGAAGGGCAGTGTTTCTTACAGACCTATGTATCGGAGGATGGGCGAGAAGGCCTTAGGGCCTTTGTGGAGAAGCGCAAGCCCGAGTTCAAAGACCGCTGAGAGGAGGTGACGTATGGAGCGGAGGGTGTGTATCGTCGGCGGTGGGATGTGTAAATGGGGGCAAAGGGAAGCGAGTTTGTGGGATTTGGTGCAGGAGGCGGGAAAGGAATGCCTTGAGGACATCCCGGGGCTTAAGCCCAAGGATATAGACGGTTTGATCTTCGCCAATGCTACGGCCGGAAGGCGCGGGTTTCAGATCAACAGTGCCCCCATCGCTGCCGAGAGGCTTGGTATAAAACCTACTTCCATATGCTGTCGGGTGGACGTGTTGTGTGCGAGTGGGAGTACAGCCATCCTTTTGGCCTACGGGTTGATAAAGAGCGGCATGGCCGACGTGATCATGGTGGTCGGTGGGGAAAAGTGCTATACGCCCCAGAAATGGGAGATCTTTTATAGCGAACTTGCGACAGCTGATCACGATTGGGATAGCGTTCACGGTCTAGGGCTGCCTCCCCCTTACTTTGCCATGGTGGCCAAGGAACACATGAAGCATTACGGTACCACCAAGGAACACCTCGCATGGGTTTCGGTGGTGAACTATAACTATGGTGCTGAAAACCCGAAGGCCCAATTCCAGAAGAAGTTGACCCTTGAGGAAGCCCTAAACGCCCCAGAGGTGGTACCGCCCCTTACCCTTTACGACTGTTGCCCCATAACAGATGGAGCGGCGGCTGTGGTCTTGGCTTGCGAGGAGAAGGCAAAGGACATGACCAATAGACCCCTTGTTTACATCCGCGGAGGGGCACAGGCGAGCCTTCATGCTTGTTCGGCCAATTGGCCGGGTGAACACTTCGCCGATTGGCCCCATTTGCGTGCTGCAGCCCAAAGGGCATATTCAGTGGCGAAGGTTGGGCCGGAGGACATCGACGTTGCCCAGACCCATGACTGTTTCAGCATCTCTCAGGTAATCGAGGTAGAAGAACTTGGGTTCTGCAAGAAAGGCGAAGGCGGTCCCTTTATCGCCTCGGGTCAGACCAAGATAGGGGGTAAGATCCCCATCAACACCGATGGAGGGCTTCTATCAGTAGGTCACCCCTTTGGGGCCACGGGGATCCGTCAGGCCATAGAGATAATGAAGCAATTACAAGGTAGGGCTAGGTTCCAGGTGGAAGGAGCTGAGATAGGTTTGACGCACAACCTGAGCGGTTTGAACTTTGAGCACACGATCGTCATCTATGGAAGGGAACCAGTGAAGTAAAGGAGGTGAAGAGATGGCCGTCCTTGGCGTACCGATAATAGAAGACAAATACCCTTACACTATGGACATGTGGCCTTTGCAGTGTAAGGAGTTCAATCGGCTCTATAAGTTTTACGAACATTTAAAAGAAGGGCGGTTTACCACAACGAGGTGTAGGACTTGTGGTCATGTGGCCTATCCCCCACGGGTTATATGTCCACAATGCTATTCAGAAGACCTCGAATGGATAGACCTCCCTAAAAGGGGCAAAGTAATAGTCTTCACCGAACAGGTGAGAGGCGTGCCCCTTGGGTTTGAGTCGCCGCTGATTCACGCCCTTATTGACCTAGGGGAAGGAAGTCCTGTGAGGCGGATCCTTTCCAGGATCATCAACTGTCCAGCCGGAAAGCTCAAGGAAGGGGATGAGGTACAACTTGTAGTCTTCCCCGTGCCTTCCCATCCCATTGAGGTCAAAGGCGGTGAGATGAAGTGGGTCGACAGGGTCTTTTTTGCCTTTGAACCTGTGCAGAAATAAGTAGCGTAGCCAAAAAGAAAGGGGGGCATGGCCCCCCTTTCTTTTTGGGGGGCTTTTTCATCTAGAGCGTCCTTAGCCTATAACGCATGATCTTCCCGGTAACGGTCCTTGGCAACTCCTTGACAAACTCTATGGCTTTTGGGGCCTTGAAGTGGGCGATTTTGCTTTTTACGAACTCTATGAGTTCCTTTTCCAGTTCCTTTGAGGGCTCATAGCCTTCTTTAAGGACTACGAAGCCTTTACCCTTCAGAAGGCCGTCCTCAAAGGGCATAGCCACCACAGCGCACTCCTGTACAGCAGGGTGCTCGAGAAGGGCGTTTTCCACTTCCATTGGGGCTACCCATTGGCCGCTGATCTTCATCATGTCGTCTGCCCTGCCTTGGTAGTAATAAAGGCCTTCGTCGTCCTTGTAGAAGAGGTCTCCGGTCTTGAACCATTCTCCGAAAAAGACCTCCTTGTTCTTCTCGTGCCTTCGCCAATAAAATGGAGTAATTCCGTCGTTTTTAAGCCACAGTTCGCCCACTTCACCTGGTGCCTTTACGTCTTCACCTTCCTCCCCCACAAGTCTTGCCTCAAAACCGGGCAGGAGCATCCCTGAACAGTCGGGTTTTTCTTGGAGGTTGGGGTTGGCGATGTATTGGCCTCCTACGTCGGTACTACCAAGGCCGTTCACTATGGGTTTTTTGAAACGTTCCCAGAGCCTTTCCACTATCGTTCGAGGCATAGGCTCACCGGATGTGACGAAGGCCCTAACGGAACTGAAATCGACCTCTACGCCTTTTTCCAATTCCCTGAGCATGGCCGAATAAAAGCTCGGAACGCTGAAAAACAAGGTCGGTCTGTATTTCTTAACGATCTCAAATACTTCACCGATAGTATCAGGTGAAGGCCATTTGGGCCAGAGGACAGCTGAAACACCGTAAAGGAGTGTTGTGTCAAAGGTGGCGTTTTTCCCATAGGCAAAGAACATCTTAGAGGTGCAAAAAATGACGTCATCCTCCTTTACCTTATAGACGGTCTCACACACCGGCGGCCAATTGTAAAGTACATCGTGATGTAAATGGACCACTGCCTTGGGAAGCCCTGTAGTTCCGGAAGTATACATCCAGTAAGCCATGTCATCTTTAGAGGTTTCCTCAGGTTGAAGTTCAGCGGATGCCTTTTCTAGGAGCTGATCGAAGTTGAGAGTACCCGGCACCTCCTTACCTACCACTATTACATGTCTTAAGAACCTCGCTTGGTCTTTTATGGGGGCTATTTTTTCGTAAAGGTCATCAGATACTAGGATGGCCTTAGCCCTTGAGTCGTTTAAGAAGAAAAGGTAATCACGCGAGGCTCCCATGGTGTTGACGGGAACAGGTATAGCCCCAATTTTCATGGCGCCAAGGACTCCGTAGAAATAAGCAGGAGAATCCCAAACAAGGACCACCACTCGGTCTTCAGGAGCGATCCCCAATTGCCTCAAGGCATTACCAGTGCGGTTCACCTTTTCCAAGAGCTCCTTATAGGTGATCTTTTGGTCCAGATAATACAAGGCCACCTTTTCTCCTCGTCCTTCCTTTAAATGCCTGTCTGTCAGAAACTCCGCTTGATTGAAAGCTTCGGGCACTTTAATCCCCAGAAAACTAAACATCCCACACCTCCCCCTTTTTTCAGGACTACCATTATAAGACATCGTTCCTTTATGGTGCAACAAAAAGGCCTTATAAGACCATAAAAGGATAAAAGAGGGCGTTTTAAAAAACTTGACAAAGGGCCTTAGATGAAGGTAAGTTTTCTGGGGGGCGGCGGTGAGCCTAGTGCTCAGGGATTTTTCTTTTGTCCTCATCTTCATACTGTTATCTTTTTTGCTCTGTTTCTTAGTTTTTGTAGTACCCTGGGTTATTGCCCCGCGTTCAAAAGGGGTAAAGGCACAGGACATATACGAATGTGGGGTTGATCCCTTTGGGAGCGCTTGGGTAAGGTATTTTGCCCCCTTTTACCTTTATGCCTTGATCTTTGTTGCCTTCGATGTGGACGTTCTGTACCTTTTCCCGGTGGCCTTGGGTTATTGGCGGGAAGGGGGTAGTGATAGGTTTTTGGTGCTTTTAATCTTTTTGGCCTTTTTGGTCTTTCCCCTTGCGTATGCGTGGAGGAAGGGGGTCTTTTGGTGGAGGCCGTAGGGCCCAGGGTTAAGCTGGGAGTGCTTGAGGAATTTTTAAACCTTGCCAGAGCTAATTCCCTTTGGCCCATGACCTTTGGTCTTGCTTGTTGTGCCATTGAAATGATGGCCACTGTTGCTGCGAGGTTTGATCTTGCTCGATTTGGTGCGGAGGTAATGAGGCCTTCGCCTCGACAGTGCGATTTCATGATCGTTTCAGGGACCATTACTAAGAAGATAGCCCCCGTAGTAAGGACCCTTTACGAACAGATGGCTTCCCCTAAATGGGTTGTTGCTTATGGTAACTGTGCCATTTCCGGAGGACCTTTTGTCTTTGAAGGGCAATACAACGTCATAGAAGGGGTAGACAAGGTGATACCGGTGGACGTTTATGTCCCCGGGTGTCCTCCCAGGCCAGAGGCCCTTCTTGAGGCCTTGTTGAAACTACAAGAGAAACTCACCGGTGTAAGGAGATTTCCGGGCCCTGAGAGGAGATGGTAGCTGAAGGACTCCTAAGAGACCTTGATGCCATTGGGTGTGTAGTGGAAGAGGTCCCTTATGAAAGGAAGGGGTATTGGTTTGATGTAAAGGCACAAAAGGAAAAGTTACCAGAGTTGGCTGGGGCCTTTGACCAACACGGTTACTTTGTGGAAGAAGTGGTATGTGTGGATTGGAGAGAAGAGCTGGAGCTCCTTTACCATTTCAACCATTGGGATGACCCGAGGAGGTTTTCTGTAAGGACTAGGGTTAAGGCCACCGATCCTGAAGTTCCCTCCATATGGAACATCTATCCTGGGGCGGGGTGGCATGAGAGGGAGATCCACGAGTTCTTTGGCGTCAAGTTCAAGGGGCACCCTAACCTTTCTTACCTGTTCTTGCATCCGGATATCGACTTTTACCCCTTGAGGAAGGACTTTGTCCCTGTAACTGAGGAGGACAAGAGGGTCCTGTTGGGACGCTTTCCAGAGGGGGATGAGGAGTCCTTTTGGCTCAACATGGGTCCTCAGCATCCTTCGACTCATGGCGTGCTAAGGCTCTTGTTGAAGATGAAAGGGGAATTCATCGAGGATATGGAGCCGGTTTTGGGATACATGCACCGTATGCAGGAGAAAATGGCCGAAGAGAGGTCCTATAGCCAGTACTACCCCAACACCGCCCGGATGGATTATGTGGCTCCTCTTGCCTTCAGCCTCTGTTACGTCCTTGCCTTGGAGAGGTGTTGTGGTATCGAGGTGCCTGAAAGGGCCCAGTTTATAAGGCTTATTGCCATGGAGCTTAACAGGATCGCAAGCCACCTACTGTGGTTGGGGACGTACCTCCTTGACCTTGGTGCTGCTACACCTTATTTTTTCGCCTTCGACGACAGGGAACAGATCTTGGACATCCTGGAGGGCCTGACCGGTTCTAGGTTGACCTATTGCTATTACAGGATAGGAGGGGTTTACGAGGACCTCAACGAAGGTTTCCTCGAAGCGGTGGATCGATTTATACAAAGGATGAAAAGGAGGCTTAAAGACTACGACGAGCTGGTCACGGGCAACGCCATATTCCTGGGGCGTACCAAAGGCATTGGGGTTATCCCGAAGGAGGTAGCTAGGCGTTATGGTGTTACAGGGCCAAACTTAAGGGCCTCGGGGGTGGCCTTTGACATAAGGGTATGCGAGCCTTACGACGGATACAGGTTTCTCAAGCCTAAGGTAGCCTTACGGGAAGAAGGGGATAGTTTCGCCCGTTATTTGGTCAGGTTGGATGAAATAAGGGCCAGCCTTTCCCTATTGGAAGAGGCGATAAGTAAGGTACCTGAAGGTCCCTATAGGGTGGAAAAGCTACCAAAGAGGCCCCCAGTTGGTGATGTCTTTTTTGCCACAGAAGGGGCAAGGGGCGAAGTAGGGGTTTATATCGTCTCTGACGGGAGTGACAAGCCCTATAGGCTCAAGTGGCGTAGTCCCTCCTTTTCCAACTTTGTGAGTTTCACCGAAATAGGCAAGGGAATGCTTATTGCTGACGCTGTAGCTACGCTCGGAAGTCTCGATTTGGTGGTACCGGAGATGGACAGATGAGGTTATGGTTAAAGAGGCTTTACCGGCTTTACTTTCAATCCGATCCTTTCAAGGCGGGATTGTGCCTATTGGCTGCCTTAACCGGGGTATCGATCCTTTTAGGCCTTGCATGGCTTCTGGGTAAAGCCCTATGGGACTTAGGAATTTCGGCATGGGGAGTGGACTTCCTACGGCTGGTACTAGGGGCCCTATGGGTGCTTTTAGTGCTTTTTGGCAATGCCCTTTTATTGGTGTGGGTGGAGAGGAAGGTGGCAGGTCATATGCAATGGAGGATAGGCCCCAAAGAAGTTGGTCCCTTTGGGTTATTGCAGTCCATTGCCGATGCGGTAAAGCTTATGGGAAAGGAATTGGTGTCGCCAAGGTATGTGGATAAGCCCCTTTACCTCTTGGCCCCTTTTCTGATCTTCATGCCCTGTGTTGTTGTATTGTTGGTTATTCCGTTTGATCCTCATTTGCAAATTAGGGATATAAATGTAGGGATTGTCCTGATATTGGCCTTTTCATCTTTGACCTCTATAGCGGTGTTTATGGCTGGGTGGGGTTCTGTGAACAAATACTCCTTGCTTGGTGGCATGAGGAGTATCTCCCAGCAGATAGCTTATGAAATACCCATGGTGCTTTCCATTGTCCCTGTAGTGATGTTATCGGGTTCTCTTTCCCTTAAAGGGATAGTGGAAGCCCAAAAGGTGCCCTATCTATTGCTACAACCTGTGGCCTTTTTCATTTATCTGATATCAGCTGTTGCTGAAGTTAACCGTACTCCTTTTGACCTTCCTGAGGCAGAGAGCGAACTTGTGGCCGGTTATCACATAGAATACAGCGGGATGCGTTTTGCTATGTTTTTCCTTGCCGAATATACGAACCTCTTCATCGTATCGGCCTTGCTCACCACGTTTTTCTTAGCTGGTTATAAGGGACCGTGGCTTCCGGGGTGGGCTTGGTTTTTCATAAAGACTTACCTTGTGGTCTTTGTGATCATGTGGTTCAGATGGACTTTCCCCCGAGTCAGGTTTGACCAGTTGCTCAACTTCTCGTGGAAGTTCTTAATACCACTGGCCATGTTGAACTTGGTGGTCACAGGGGGGGTTTTGAAGCTATGAACCCTTTGGAGGTTTTAAAAGGAGGGTATTCGCTCCTTAAGGGGATGAAGGTCACCCTTAAGGTCTTCTTTAGTCGGCCAGTGACATGCCAATATCCCCGTGCTACCCTGCCCCTTAGTCCGCGTTTCAGAGGGCATATAAAGCTGAAAGGGGATTCCTGTAGGGCTTGTGGTCTGTGTCAGAGGGTGTGTCCCACGGGTTGTATAAGGATCGAGGCCGAAAGAGTAGAAGGTCAAAAGGGAAGGGTGCTTAAGGCCTTTTGGCTTGATTTTACCCGTTGTAGTCACTGCGGCCTCTGTGTAGAGGAATGCCCCCAAGGGGCTATAGGTTTTAGCCAGGATTACAACTTGGCCTCCTTCAGGAAAGAGGACTTCGTCTTTGAACTTCTGTCCGAATACAGGAGCAGGGCATGAGTTTAGGTGAGGTTGTCTTTTGGGCCATGGTAGCCATAGTGACCCTTGGGGCCCTTGGCGCTGTGTTGAGCAATTCCTTGGTCTATGCCATCTTTTTCCTTTTGCTGACCATGGGGGGTGTTGCAGGGCTTTACGTTTACCTTGGCACCCCCTTTTTGGCCATGATGCAGATCCTGATCTACATCGGGGCAATAGGGGTCTTGATGGTCTTTGCTGTGATGCTTGCTGGGCCTTTTTGGCTCAAACCAAAGGAGAGAGGGGCGTTTTTCAAGGTGGGGGCAGGGGTTGTCCTCATTGTGGTTATCCTCTTGACCTTGGGAAGGGCTTTACAGGAAATGCCTTCTGTAACAGGTGGACCTTTGCCTTCATCGGCAAAGGAGGTCGGTGACCTTATAATGGGGAGGTATTCCCTGGCCTTTGAACTTCTGTCCTTATTGATCGCCATAAGCATCGTAGGGGCATTGATGCTTGGGTTGCTTTCCCGAAGGGAGGGATCCTAAGGATGCCTTGGGAACGTCCGGAAGTGTTCTTTTACGTGAGCTTACTCCTTTTAGGAATGGGGATTCTCGGTCTTATTTCGCGGAGGAGCTTGATAGGGATGCTTGTGGCTGTGGAGTTGTGCCTAAATGGAGCGGGTTTGAACTTTGTGCTTCTGCAGAAGTTCTATCAGCCTTCTTCACCACATGGTGAGGTATTCGCGCTCTTCATAATGGGGATAGCAGCTTCTGAGGCTGCGATAGCCTTGGGCATAGTCTTGTTGTTCTTCAGAAGGAAGGCCACAGTAGAAGAAAGGGCCTTAAGGGAGCTTAAGGGATGAAGGAAGTCCCAAGTGTCCTTCCGCTTTTGCCCGTATTGATTACCTTCACGGTGGTGTGGCTCATCATTGCTTCTAGGTCAAGGCCCAACATCAGGGAACTTTGGTCAATAGCAGGTTCAGGGGCTACCTTCTTAGTGGTATTGGCTATGGTCCCTCATGTGTTAAAAGGGGAAGTTTTGAAGTTCAAACTTTCGGATATAGGCCCTGGTTTGAGTTTTTCCTTCAGGGTAGATGGCTTAGGGCTTGTATTCGGATTGATTTCTTCCTTTCTCTGGATATTGGCTTCTTTTTACAATGTGGGCTATATGCGTTCCCTCCAGGAGCACGCGCAGACCCGTTATTATGCCTGTTTTACCTCAGCGATCCTAGGGGCCCAAGGAGTTGCATATGCAGGGAGTCTCCTGACCCTTTATCTGTTTTATGAAATCATCACGGTAGTCACATATCCCTTGGTGGCCCATCATCAAGACAAAGAGGCTTACGAGGCCGGTAAAAAATACCTTTTCTACCTCATGGGTACTTCCAAGGGATTGCTCCTTCCTGCCATGGTCCTCACATACCTTATGGCTGGTTCTTTGGATTTCTCGCCTTCGGTCTACAAGGGAATAATCGAGCAGAGGGGTTTTTGGGTGGTGCTTATGTATTGGTTTTTCATCCTGGGCTTTGCCAAAGCCGCCATAATGCCCCTCCACAACTGGTTGCCATCGGCCATGGTGGCACCTACACCCGTTAGCGCCCTTTTACACGCCGTGGCTGTAGTCAAGGCGGGGGTCTTTTCCATCTCACGTGTGATGCTTTCCGTATTCGGAATCCAGATGCTTAGCGAAACCGGACTCGGCCTTTACACGGCATATTTCGTCTCCGTAACCATCCTTTTGGCCTCAGTCATAGCCTTGACTAAGGACGACCTCAAGGAGCGATTAGCTTATTCGACCATAAGCCAGTTGTCTTACATAGTACTTGGGGTAGCGCTCCTTAACCCCGTAGGTATACTCGGGGGGATTTTCCACATAGTGGGCCATGCCTTTGGGAAGATCACCCTTTTCTTCTGCGCGGGGGCCATCTATGTAGCGCATCACAAAAAAAAGATAAGTGAACTTTCGGGACTCGGCTATCAGATGCCCTTCACCTTCGGGGCCTTTGCGGTGGCTTCCTTGAGCATGATAGGAGTTCCCCCTGTAGGTGGATTTGTGAGCAAGTGGTTCTTGGTAAATGGCTCAGTGGACTTAAAGGAAATGGGGCTTACGGTCGTGTTGCTCTTAAGTGCCCTTTTGAACGCAGGGTACTTTGCCCCTATCACCTTTAAGGCCTTTTTCGAAGGGGAGGTACAGGGGTTCCGGTTAAGAGAAGCACCCTTGTGGATGGTAATGCCCCTTTGTGTCACAGCTACTTTGAGCGTGTTAATAGGCCTTTGGCCTGATGTGGTTTTAAGGCTTATAAGGAGCGTGTTATGAGGAAAGGGCTTGGCTTCCTTGTGGAGAGGCGAAGGCTCTTAAGAGACCTCGGGCTTTTGTCCCTTTTAGGGGTTTTGGTGGTGGAGCTCTGGATTCCTTCAGAACATGGACACTTTTGGTTCGAGAGGGCCTTTGGCTTTTGGGCCCTCTTTGGGTTTGTAGGGGGATTTGTATTGGCTAAGACCTCAAAGGCCATAGCACATCTTTTACTATCCAAACCCGAGGATTTCTATGGGGAGTGGTGAGTTTATACATCCGGGGCTTTGTTACCTAGTTGGGTCCTTCGTCATCCCCTTTTTAAAGGGAAGGGCGAAGAAGGCCTTTTTGGCCTTATTTCCGCTTTTTGTGATCGGAATAGTAGCCCTTTTACGTGAAGGGGAGTATTGGCAAGGACAGTGGCTTGGTGTTCGATTGGTCCTCGGACACGTGGATAGGCTAAGCTTGTGTTTCCTCTGGGTATTCTCCATAATGGCCTTTTTAGGAGCCTTATACGGCCTCCATAGGAGCGAGGATGGCCACCACATAGCGGCGTGGTGGTATGTGGGTAGCTCTATGGGGGTGGTGCTGGCGGGCGACTATCTCACCCTTTTTACCTTTTGGGAACTTATGGCGTGTTCTTCCGTCTTTCTGGTTTGGTACAGGCGTCGTCCAGAGTCCGTAAGGGCCGGTTTTAGGTACTTGTTAGTCCATGTGTTTGGAGGGCTCTGCTTATTTTTGGGGGTGGTATTAAGGTATTGGGAACAAGGGAATTTCCTCTTTGGACCTATCACAGAGGAGGCAGCTGGCCTTGCGGAGTATTTGATACTTACGGGCTTTGCCCTGAACGCTGCTGTAATTCCCCTTCATGCATGGCTTCCTGATGCCTATCCCGAGGCTACAGTGGAAGGGGCAGTCTTTATGTCGGCCTACACTACTAAAACGGCCGTTTACGTTTTGGCAAGGGCCTTTTCCGGTTTTGAGGTGTTGGCGCTGCTTGGAACCCTTATGACGGTCTACGGGGTCTTTTTTGCCCTTATTGAAAACGACATGAGGCGCGTTCTTGCATATCACATCATAAGCCAAGTGGGCTACATGGTGGCAGGGGTTGGTATCGGGACGGCCATGACGGTAAACGGAGCTGTAAGCCATGCTTTCGCCCATATCATCTACAAGGGGCTCCTCTTCATGGGTGCAGGGACTGTGCTTTACAGGGTAGGCAACTGTAAACTGTCAGAACTCGGGGGGCTTTGGCGTTTTATGCCTTGGACCATGCTCTTTTACGTAATAGGTGCAGTTTCCATCAGTGGGTTCCCGCTTTTCAGCGGGTTCGTCTCCAAGAACATGACTGTATCTGGGGCCTTTGAGGCAGGAAGGCCGGTTTTAGGTATGCTCATGGAGCTTGCCGCCATAGGCACCTTCCTCTCCGTAGGGCTAAAGGTCACAGCCTTTGCCTTTTTTGGCCAGGGCCAAAAGGAGGCAGAAGAAGCACCATGGAACATGTTGTTGGCCATGGCTTTGGCCTCCTTTATATGCCTGTTCATAGGCATTTACCCTAAAGTTCTTTATCGGATCTTGCCCTTTGAAGTGCACTACCATCCTTATGAACCTAAGAAGGTAATAGAGGTCCTTGAGCTTTTAGGGTTTTCAGGGCTTTTGTTCTTCCTAATAAAGGAGAAGCTCAAGCCTGAACCCAAGGTGAACCTCGATATGGACGTATCCTATCGCTTGGGGGCCAAGTGGTTTATGGCCTTCGATAGAAAGGTCATAGCCTTCCTGGACATGCTTTGGGGGGAGTTGTGGAGGTGGTTGGGTCTTAAAGGTCTTTATGGAGGTGCACAAGGGGCTAACTGGTTTGACCAAAAGGGCATTGATGGCGTTGTGGACGGAACGGCTTACGGTGTACGTGGGATTGGATTACGGGTAAGGGGATTGCAAGTCGGTAGCATCCAAGCGTACATAGGCATGTCCTTGGCTTTAGTGCTTTTGATATTCAGCCTCTTTGTCCTGAGGTAGGGACTATGGGCCTTTTTGCTAACGAATTGCCCTATGGGGTTTTGTCATGGACCATATTCCTGCCCTTGGGGGGGGCTTTCTTGATCCTTCTGTTTTCAAGCGACAGGATGGCCAGATGGATCGCCTTGGTGTTTACATTGATTGACTTCTGTTTGGCCCTACCCCTTTGGTATAGGTTTGATCCCTCAAAGATAGGGTTTCAGTTCGTTGAGATAAGGGAATGGTTACCTATTTTGGGATTGAGATATGCAGTAGGTGTCGACGGGATAAGTATGCCCTTGGTGCTACTTACGGCCCTTTTGAGCCCTATTTGTGTCCTTTGCTCATGGCATCAGATAGAACATCGTGTAAGGAGCTTTATGTTCTGCTTGCTCCTCATGGAGACTTCGATGATCGGGGTATTTTCGGCCCTGGATTTCGTGCTCTTTTACCTCTTTTGGGAGGGAATGCTCATCCCCATGTACTTGCTTATAGCCGTATGGGGTGGACCGAGGAGGGATTATGCCTCGCTTAAGTTTTTCATCTACACCCTGGTAGGGAGCGTCTTTCTGCTCCTAGGTATCATAGCCCTTTACTTCAAGCAGGGTACTTTTTTCATCCCCGAAGTGCTTTTCCGTCCATACGAGGAAAGGTTTCAGCTTTTAGTATTTTTGGCCTTTGCCACTGCCTTTGCCATAAAGGTCCCCATGTTTCCCTTCCACACCTGGCTTCCTGCAGCCCACGTGGAGGCCCCTACAGCTGGGAGCGTATTTTTGGCCAGTATCCTCCTGAAGATGGGAAGCTATGGCTTCCTTAGGTTCTGTTTAGGTATAACCCCAAAGGCCTCTTTGACGATGGCCCCCTGGATTTTAATGCTTTCGATAATCGCCATAATATATGCGGGTTTCCTCTGCCTTGGCCAAGAGGACATGAAGCGCCTTATCGCGTATTCAAGCGTTTCTCACATGGGTTTTGTCACCTTAGGCATCTTTACCTTTACCCTATGGGGCCTAAAGGGGGCAATGCTCCAGATGTTAAATCACGGGGTTACAACAGGTGCCCTGTTCCTTTGCGTAGGGATCCTTTACGAAAGGACCCATTCGAGGTTGATATCCGACAACTCCGGTCTAGGAAAAGTAATGCCCCTTTTTGTCGCCTTTTTCGGGGTCTTTTGTTTCAGCTCCTTTGCCTTTCCTGGAACCAACAATTTCGTAGGTGAGCTGTTCGTATTATTGGGTGCCTTTGAGAAGGACAAAACCCTGGGGCTCTTCCTCTTGCCAGGACCTGTATTGGCTGCAGCTTACATGTTAAGGCTTTTGAAACGTACCGTATGGAAGGAGGGAGAGGTCAGTCCCCTTTGGGATTTAAATGCTAGAGAAGTCTTTTACCTTCTTCCCCTTCTAGTGGCTGTCCTCTGGGTGGGTTTTTGCCCAGGGAAATTGGTAGAGGTAATGGAACCGGCCCTTATGGAACTCCTCAAAAATGTGAAGTCAATGTCCTAGGGGGAGGAAATGTGGGTCCTTATGCCTGAATTTTTCCTTATAGGTTGCTTTACTTTTTACTTCGTCCTTTCCCTTTCAAGGGTCCCGTGGAGAATCCGCCCTTTATCCAAGGGTCTTGCCTTATTGGCCTTCTTCCTCACCCTTATTACCTTTGGCGAACAAGGGGAGTTTTTTTCAGGAGCCCTGAAAGTCGATACCTTTACCCAAGTCTTCAAGGCCATCTGTGCCTTTGGTTTCTTTTTGGTCTTTTGCCTTTTAAAACCTGAAGGAGAGGATCATGAGGAGGGTTATCTCCACGAACTTTATGGGTTTCTGACCTTAAGCCTTTTAGGGCTCATGGTCCTTGTCTCAGCCGAAGACCTTTTGTCCCTTTTCATCGCCCTCGAACTTTCTTCCTACTGCTTATATGTGATCCTCCCTTTAAGGAAGGGTGGATATTTAGGGTCCGTTGAAGGGAGTTTGAAGTATGTGTTTTTCGGTGCCGTATGCTCTGCCCTTGCCCTTTACGGAATGGGATACCTCTATGCCTTAAGTGGTACTACTAAGCTCGGTGCCCTTGTTGTGGAAGGTGGGCTGTTTTCCTCTTTAGGGCTTTTGCTTTTTTCAGTGGCCTTCTTTTTCAAATTAAGTCTTTTCCCCTTCCACTTTTGGGCCCCTGACGTTTACCAAGGGGCTTCCAATTCCGTTGCGGCCTTTATAGCCAGCGTGCCTAAGGTAGCAGCCCTAGCCGTGCTCTTGAAAATTATTGGGCTTTTCCCTCAGGAGTCAAAAGGTTTAAAAGATGCCCTGTGGGTCATAGCGGTCCTGTCCATGACCTTTGGCAACCTAGCTGCGCTGGTGCAAAAGGACTTGAAGAGGCTTATGGCCTACTCGGGAATAGCCCATGGAGGATACGTAGTCCTTGGTCTTTTGGAACCCGGAATTGAAGCCAAGGTAGCGGTATCCTTTTACGCCCTTGTGTACCTCTTGATGACCCTTGGGGTCTTCCTGGTGCTGGTGGGAGTTTCTGAAAAGGGAAAGGATGTGTTGATAGAGGACCTTTCGGGTCTTTACAGCCGTTCCCCGCTTTTTGCCTTTACCTTGGCGGTTTCAGCCTTCTCCCTCATAGGTATACCCCCTACTGGGGGCTTCATGGGCAAGTTGTTCTTATTCGTGGTAGCCTACAAAGCCGGCCACAAATTGCTGGTGTTAATCGCCCTCGTCAACACCGTTCTCTCCCTCTTTTATTACCTGAACATGGTGAGACTTGCATATTCCAAAGAGTCCCTGGGGCCCAGGAGTCCCCTTGTCCTTTCAACCCTTGACAAGGTCCTCTGTTTAACGGTTAGCGGCCTTTTACTTCTCTTAGGGGTTTTCCCTTCTCCTTGGACGGACTTTCTTTATAAAGTGGCCGTATAAAAAAAGAGCGGGCCCTCACGACCCGCCCTTTTTGGTCTTTATCCCTATTCTGCCCGTATCTCTTTTGGACCTGTGACCGACTTTATGCCGAGTTCCTTTTGCCTGTCAAGCCAATATCTGGTCCTCTCCTTTATATAGGAAATCATCTCGTTCAATTTAGCCCGGCTATGACCCGCCTTTTCGAGTTCCTTAAGGTAGGCTTCTACCACTGGTTGGACTGCCTCCTGCCATTTCTTCATCTCGTCTTCAGTAAGGTTGATGAAGGTAACGCCCTTTTCCTTACCCGCCTTTAGCCCTTCGAAGTCCACGTCGTTCCATACCCTTGCGGCCTTTTCCCTGTACTCTTTGGAAAGTTCGTCAAAGACCTTCTGTACCTCTCCAGGAAGGCTTTCCCATGTCCTTTTGTTCATCACTACGTAAAAGGTATAGACGTCAGCCACACCATAACAAAGGGTGACGTACTTTGCCACTTCAGCAAGCCTAAAGGACTTCAAGGTCTCAATGGCCGTCATACTCCCTTCCACTACGCCCCTCGAGATGGCTTCATAGGTCTCCGGCATAGGTACAGGCTTAGGGACAGCCCCTAAGGCCTTTAGGATTTCACTGGTCCTACCTGTACCCCTTATGGTGAGGCCTTTTAAGTCCTCAAGCTTATATACCGGCTTCTTAGCCAAGATCAAGACCTGTGGCGGTTGGGTGTTAAGCCATAGGACCTTCGTGTCCTTCCATTCCTCAGGCTTGTAACGCTCGTAAAAATCGTTTACCACATGGGTGGAGACCCAAGCACTTGGGTAACCATGGGGCA
The DNA here is from genome assembly GCA_964611295.1 of uncultured Thermodesulfobacteriota bacterium. Classification (GTDB taxonomy): domain Bacteria; phylum Desulfobacterota; class B13-G15; order B13-G15; family B13-G15; genus B73-G16. The sequence continues at coordinate 30,306 of CAZSWV010000006.1, forward strand.
AATCGGCAAGTTCAGTGATAGGGAAACGGCCCACAGTATAAGCCACATGTGAGAAACCTATATCGGCTATCCCTTGTACTACACCGTCGTAGACCTTTGTGGCAGAAAGGAGGGCTTCACCTCCATAGAAGTCTACTTTTACCGTTCCGTTTGTCCTCTTTTCCACATCGCGGCAGAACTCCTCAAGGAGCTTGGACTGAGAGGCAGCTGTCGGGAAATAAGAGGCGAACTTCAACCTTATGACCTTCTGGCCAAAGGCAACCGTTGCCAAAAGGAATACGCCTACAAAAGCCAACACCACCCTACCGTATCTCATTTCCCACCTCCTTTAAACAGGCGTTTGTCAAATATTATTTACCACTTTGCAAACTTGGGCAACCATGTGGCTAGTTCTGGGAATAGGAAGACCAGAACTGTAGTGATTATGATCCCCATGCCTATGAGTACAGCTCCTTTGAAGATCTGGCCGAGGGGTACATCTGGAGCAAGTCCTTTGGCCACGTATACGTTTACACCCACAGGGGGGCTGATTATCCCGAACTGGGCTACTAAGACGATGAGGACCCCAAACCATATAGGGTCAAAGCCCAAGTTCGTCACAAGGGGATAGAATATGGGGACTGTTAAGACCACTAGCGCTAAGGAGTCTATGAAACATCCTGCGATGAGGTAGATGATGGTGATGATGATCATGACGGTCCAGCGAGAGACCCCAAGGGAGTTTATCCAGTCCACCAGTTCGAAGGGGATCCTGGTAATGGCAAGGAAGTGACCGAAAACGGTAGCCCCAGCGATTAGGAAAAGGACCATGGAGGCAGTTAAGACACCGTCGATAGTCGCTTCCCAAAAGGCCTTCCATGACAGGCTTCTCCTTAAGAGCCCTATTGCAATTGCACCTACAGCTCCGATACTTCCTGCCTGCGAGGGTGTAAACCAACCGGCAAACAATCCGCCCAGTACCACAAGGAAGAGGACCAGTGCCTCCCACACCATGCCTATCGCCTTAAGTTTTTGCACAAAGGTGGTAGGAGGGCCTGCAGGTCCCCATTCTGGTTTAAGCGCGCATGCCACAAGGACTATGCCACCCATTATAGCAGCCATGATCAAACCGGGGATTATCCCCGAGATGAAAAGCTTCCCAATGGACTGCTCAGTCAGTATGCCGTAAACGATGAAGACCGTACTTGGTGGAATCATTATGCCCAAGGTACCGCCTGCAGCGATACAGCCTGTAGCGAAGGAATCGTCGTAATGATAGCGTTTCATCTCAGGGTATGCGATCTTTCCTATCGTTGCAGCGCTTGCTGTTGCCGAGCCACAGATGGCCCCAAAACCAGCGCAGGCAGCAATTGTCGTCAACCCCAATCCCCCTCGCATCTGTCCAAATATGTCGTAAGAGGCCCTATACAACCTCTGGCTTATGCCCGAGGCAAAGGCGTAAGTCCCCATGAGGATAAAGGTGGTGATCACCGAAAGCGAGTAGGAGCTGAAGACGCTGAAGAAATCCCTCACAAGGAGTTTGGATCCTGCCCCAAAGCCTGACAGATACGAATAACCAAGCCAACCCATGAAGGCCATGGCAAAGCTTATAGGCATCCTCAAGACGAACAGGAGGAGCATCAGACCTATTCCTATGATCCCCACCGTTACTGGTTCCATGGCATGCCTCCTCTTACTTCCTTTTAACTCAAGGCGTGTCCTTTGAAGATGCCGATAAGGTGTTTGATCAACACCAAGACCAAGAGAAAAGCCGAAATTCCAAGTACATAAGCGAAGGGGAAAAGGGGCAAGTTAATAGTCCCCGAGGTCTCCTTCACCTTCCTCAAAGACTCCCCGTAAAGTAGGCCTTCTACCGTTAGAATGCCAAATAAAAAGAGCGACAGTCCCGCAACGAATACCATTACGGCTACTTTAGCCCACTTAGGCATCATGTCCACAAAGAACTCCACCTGCACATGTCTTCCCCTCAAAAAGACATGGGCCCCTGCAAGTCCTATCACGAAAACCTGGCTAAGCATCACCAATTCATAAGATCCCACAACAGGTCTATTTAGGATCTTACTTCCGATGACGTCTGCAAAGGTGACCCCAACTATGAAGATGGCTGCCCAACATGCGACTACTGTCCCTGCTTTCGCCATCCTTTCCACCATCTTTTCCCCCTTAAGGAAAGGGAAGGGAGGAGGAAAAACCCCCTCCCTTTAGTTCGATTATTGGGCACGTATCTCCTTTGGTCCAGTTATGGACTTAATGCCCAATTCCTTCTGCTTTCCAAGCCAGTACTGGATCCTTTCCTTGATATAGGACACCATCTCGTTCAGTTTAGCGCGGCTGTGGCCTGCCTTTTCCAGTTCCTTTAAGTAAGCCTCCACTGTAGGTGCCACGGTCTCCTTCCAGCGCTTCATTTCGTCATCGGGCAGGTAGATGAAGGTCACACCTTTGGCCTTTCCAGCCTCCCAGCCTTCGAATTCTACGTCGTTCCATACCTTTGCGGCCTTCTCTTCGTATTCCTTGGCCAGGTCACCTATGACCTTTTGCACTTCTGCAGGTAGGCTGTCCCATACCTTCTTGTTCATGACCACATAGAAGGTATATAGGTTCGTGGCCTCATAGCACATGGTCACGTACTTCGCCACTTCAGCCAGGCGGAAGGCCTTAAGCGTTTCCACCGGAGTCATACAACCCTCTACAACCCCGCGGGCCATGGCTTCATAGACCTCTGGCATGGGTACAGGCTTCGGTACTGCCCCTAGGGCCTTCAAGACCTCAGCTATCCTTCCAGGACCACGGACCGTCAGGCCTTTTATGTCCTCAAGCTTATAAACGGGTTTTTTGGCCAAGATCAATTCGTTTGGCGGAGAGGTGTTAAACCACAGAGGCTGCACGTCCTTCCACTCCTCAGGTTTAAAACGCCTGTAAAAGTCATTGGCCACTCGACTTGCTACCCACGCGCTGGGATAACCGTGTGGTAGATCTAGGATCTCAGTAAGGGGGAAGCGACCCACTGTGTACTCCACATGTGAGAAACCTATATCGGCTATCCCTTGTACTACACCGTCGTAGACCTTTGTGGCAGAAAGGAGGGCTTCACCTCCATAGAAGTCTACTTTTACCGTTCCGTTTGTCCTCTTTTCCACATCGCGGCAGAACTCCTCAAGGAGCTTGGACTGAGAGGCAGCTGTCGGGAAATAAGAGGCGAACTTCAACCTTATAACCTTCTGGCCAAAGGCCAAAGGTACTAAGGACCAAAAGGCTAAAAAAACCACTCCCACCACCTTCCACCTACCCATCCCTTCACCTCCCTTATGTTAAAGTTTTAAGCCTATAACGCATAATCTTACCTGTAGCTGTCCTAGGGAGCTCGTTAACGAAGGCGATCGCCTTTGGGGCCTTAAAAGGTGCTAATTTACCCTTTACGAACTCGATGAGCTCCCTTTCCAGTTCTTCACTAGGTTCATGACCTTCCTTCAAAACCACAAATCCCTTTGCCTTTATCAAACCGTCCTCAAAAGGCACTCCGACTACAGCACATTCTGCTACAGCTGGGTGTTCCAACAGGACGTTTTCTACCTCCATAGGCGCAAGCCATTGGCCACTCACCTTCAACATGTCGTCAGCCCTTCCTTGGTAATAGAAAAACCCTTCTTCGTCTACGTAAAAGAGGTCGCCGGTCTTAAACCACTCGCCATAGAAGACCTCCTTGTTCCTCTCGTGTCTTCGCCAATAAAAGGGCGTTATGCCGTCGTTCCTAAGCCAAAGCTCTCCGATCTCAAAAGGTTTTTTTACTTCCCTTCCTTCTTCGTCGACAAGCCTCGCTTCAAAGCCTGGTAAGAGCCTTCCGGAGCTTTCGGGCTTCTCCCTCAAGTCTCTGGTGGCTATATACATCCCGCCTACGTCTGTGCTGCCCACTCCGTTGACGATCCTCTTATTGAAAAGACGTGAGAGCTTTTCCACAATGGCTGGAGGCATGGCTTCACCTGCGGTGACAAAGGCCCTAATGGAACTAAAATCAACGACCAGCCCCTTTTCCATCTCCCTCAGCAGGGCAGAATAAAAGCTCGGAACGCTGAAAAATAAGGTAGGCCTGTACCGCTTTACTACATCCGCTATCTCTTCAGGTCGTGGCCAATGAGGCCACAGGATTACCGACAGCCCATAAAGGAGGGTCGTTTCAACGGTGGCGTTACGCCCGTAAGAGAAGAAGGTTTTAGACGTACAAAAGACCACATCGTCTTCCTTGACCTCAAGGGCAGTTTCACACACAGGAGGCCAGAAGTATAAAAGGTCATGGTGTAAATGGACAACCCCTTTGGGGAGACCTGTGGTCCCCGAAGTGTACATCCAAAAGGCCATGTCGTCCCTTGACGTTTCCTCAGGCTCAAGTTGCGAAGGTTCGGCCTCGAGCAAATCCCAAAAATCAAGCCCTTCCCTTACCCCATTTCCTACAAGGACGACATGCTTTAGATAAGGCACCTCTTTCCTTATGGGTTCTACCTTTTCGTAAAGGTCAGAACCAGCAACAAGGACCCTCGCTCGCGAGTCCTTCAAAAAAAACAGTATGTCTTTAGGAGAAGAAAGGGTATTAACCAAAATGGGAACCGCCCCTACCTTCATAGCGCCCAGATAAGCATAAAACAGTGCTGGTGAATCCCAAAGTAAGATCAACACACGTTCTTCCGGTGTGATCCCCAAACGGCGTAAGGCGTTCCCAAATCGGTTTACGTTTTCGCAAAGCTCCTTATACGTGACCCGTTCATCTAGGTAGTAAAGGGCCACCTTATCCCCTCTACCTTCTTCTAAATGCCTGTCGGTCAGAAAAGACGCAAGGTTAAAAACCTCCGGCACCTTGAACCCTAAAAAAGACATCGTTTTCTCCTTTCTGCTTTAAAAAAGCTTTTAACATAGATAAAAAAACGAGGTCAAGGACCGTAGACCTCGCTTTGGCTTAAAGCTTTCAAATCCTAAACAAGTTGGAACAAAAAGGAAGGTCACTGGGCCTTGAACTCCGGCTTCCTCTTTTCTAAAAAGGCTTTCATACCTTCTTTTTGGTCTTGAGTGGAAAAGAGGATAGCCCATGTTTCCACTTCTAGGTCTTCTCCTCTTCTTAAGCCTCCTTCAAGGCCCTCGTTTATAAGCCTTTTGGCAGCCTTTATGGCCAAAGGGCCATTTTTGGCTATCTTCATAGCCAAATCCTGGGCCTCCTTTAGCAACTCTCCTTGAGGGCAGACTTTGTTGACAATTCCGAGTTCAAAGGCCTTTTTCGCATCTACCATCTCGCCTGTGAGGATCAACTCCTTGGCCCTTGCTTTGCCTATGAGACGGGCAAGCCTTTGTGTCCCTCCGAATCCAGGGCATATTCCAAGGGTCACCTCAGGGAAACCGAGCCTTGCGTTTTCAGAGGCCAGGATGATGTCACATGCTAAGGCAAGTTCGAGGCCGCCGCCTAAGGCATAGCCGTTTACAGCGGCTATTACAGGCCATGGGAACTCCTCGATCATCCGCATGGTTTCGTGTCCAAGGCGGGAGAACTCAAGGGCCTCTTTTGCGTCCATATTGGCCATCTCAGATATATCTGCCCCTGCCACGAAGGCCTTTTCCCCTTCTCCAGTTATGATGAGTACCCTTACACGTGGATCCTTTCCAATTTCCAGAAGCGCCTTTTTCAACTCCTCAAGGGTGGCCTTGTTTAAGGCGTTCAACACCTTGGGCCTATTTATGGTCAACAAGGCTATGGGTTCTGTGACTTCAACCTTCAGGTTTTCATAGGCCATCATTAGCCCTCCCTTTCCACTATCATGGCCATCCCCTGACCCCCACCGATGCACATGGTGGCAAGACCCCAACGGGCCTTCCTACGCCTCATCTCGTGGATCAAGGTCACCACCACTCTTGCACCGGTACATCCGATGGGATGCCCCAAGGATATGCCACTTCCGTGGACGTTGGTGTTCTCCAAACTTAAACCAAGTTCACGGATACAGGCTATAGCCTGAGCAGCAAAGGCCTCGTTCAGCTCCACTAGGTCTATGTCCTTTATGGAAAGCCCCACCTTTTTCAGCACCTTCCTTACCGCAGGGATCGGCCCAAGTCCCATGTAAGCAGGGTCTACCGCACCGGAGGCCCATGCCCTTATAACTGCCATGGGCTCTAATCCAAGCTCACGGGCCTTTTCTTTTGACATCAAGAGGACTGCAGCTGCAGCATCGTTTATCCCTGAGGCATTGCCTGCAGTTACAGTGCCATCCTTCTTGAAGACAGGGGGTAACTTGGCCATTTTCTCCAAACTCGTGTCCATGGGTCTCTCGTCGGTGTCAAAGACCAAGGGTTCTCCCTTTGCCTGAGGCACCACTACAGGCACTATTTCTTCTTTGAAGATCCCCTCTTTTATGGCTGCCCGTGCCCTTTGGTGGCTCAAAAGCCCCAATTTGTCCTGCTCTTCACGGCTTATCTTATAAAGCTCAGCTATATTCTCCGCGGTATAGCCCATGTGATACCCGTAAAAGATCTCCCATAGACCGTCCAGCACCATAAGGTCATAAAGTTCGCCCTTTGTGTCCACGTTCATCCTGTAGCCCCAACGGGCCTTAGGCAGCCCGTAGGGCACAGCGCTCATGTTTTCCATCCCACCTGCTATTACTATCTCCGCCTCTCCAAGCATTATGGCCTGTGCCCCTAAGGCTATGGCCTTAAGGCCAGAAGCACAGACCTTGTTCACCGTAAAGGCATTGGTCTCCTTAGGAAGACCAGCGTAGATGGTAGCCTGACGGGCCACGTTCTGCCCTTGCCCGGCCTGTAAAACACAGCCCATGATGACCTCATCTACATGCACAGGCTTAAGGGCCTCATCCCAATCATGGTATTGCTTCTCAAGCTCAGTTAGCCCTTTGCCCTTGAAGGGATCCGGGGCCACCTCTAAGACTTCCTGTGAGGGTAACGGTCTTAAACCAGCCCGCTTCAGAACCTCTTTTATGACCACACTGCCTAGCTTTACCACAGGTACATCCCTCAAAGAACCGCCAAAGGCACCTATAGCCGTCCTAACACCACTTACTATCACTACTTCCCGCATTAGGCCCCCCTTAGGAAAATTTTCACAAGCCATTCTATAGGATGCTCCTCCCTTTGTCAACGAACGCCTTCCCCTTGAAAACTGGGGGGATTGCCCCTAAACTCTAAAACAAATGTGGAGGAGGAAAGGGATGTTCATCAAGAAGAAGGGGTGGGGGTTTCTGACGCATGTAGTACAGAGGCAGAGGTTTCAATTGGAGGATGTGGACAAACCTGAGCTATTTAAGGACATCTTCCCATATACGGAAATATGTCGCACGGTTTTTGACCACCACGTGGAACTCATCGATCCACCGGAGGAAATCTTTATAACCGATACCACCTTCCGCGACGGTCAGCAGGCCCGTCCCCCTTACACAGTGGAACAGGTAGTCGAACTCTATGACCTCCTTTACCGACTTGGAGGGGCTGCGGGCGTAATAAGGCAAACTGAGTTTTTCCTCTACAGCCAAAGGGATAGGGAAGCGGTAGAACGATGTATGGAACGGGGATATAGGTATCCTGAGATAACAGGGTGGATCAGGGCTAGTAAGGAAGACCTTAAGCTCGTAAAAGAGATGGGTTTAAAGGAGACGGGGATTTTGACCTCAGTTTCCGATTATCACATCTTTCTCAAACTCGGCAAGAACCGCAGGACGGCCATGATAGACTACCTAAGGATAGTGGAGGCGGCCTTGGAACTTGGGATAAGGCCAAGGTGCCATTTCGAGGACGTCACTAGGGCTGACGTCTACGGTTTTGTCGTCCCGTTGGCCCAAGAGCTCATGAGGCTTTCTGAAGAAAGCGGTATTCCGGTAAAGATACGCCTTTGTGACACCCTAGGCGTAGGTGTGCCTTATCCAGGGGTGGCCCTGCCGAGAAGCGTCCCCAAGTTGGTTAGGGCCATGGTAGAGGATGCAGGGGTGCCACCTGAACAGCTGGAGTGGCACGGGCACAACGATTTCTATAAGGCCCTAGTAAATGGGGTCACGGCTTGGCTTTACGGTTGTGCTGCTGTTAACGGGACCCTTTTAGGACTTGGGGAAAGGACGGGCAACACCCCTATTGAGGCTTTGATTATCGAGTACATAAGCCTTACCGGCAAAAGCGATGGGATAGATACCACTGCCATAACGGACATAAGGAACTTTTACGAACAGGTGATTGGTGAGAGGATCCCAAAGAACCAGCCCTTTGTAGGGGCTGAGTTTAACCTCACAAGGGCAGGGATCCACATAGATGGTTTGATCAAGCATGAGGAGATCTATAACAGTTTCGACACTGAACGGATCCTCCGCAGGCCGCCTGCTATCTCCATTACCGACAAATCGGGTACAGCTGGAATAGCGTATTGGATCAATTCCTATTTCGCCCTTCCACCGGAAAAAAGGGTCGATAAGCGCCACCCAGGGGTGATCAAGGTCTATAAGTGGGTAAAGGAACAATATGAAAAAGGGAGGGTCACGGATATATCCTCAGAAGAGCTTGAGAAAAAGGTGAGGAAGTACCTGCCAGAGCTCTTTATATCCGATTTTGACCGCATAAAGCAGAGGGCTTATGAAATGGCGGCCCATTTAGTGGAAAAGCTTGCAGAGCATCCTGACATCCGTTCCATGGACCCGAAGCGTCAGGAACCCCTCCTTGGAAAGGTGTTGGAGGAACATCCGTTTATACAATTCCTCTACGTGGTAAACCTCGAGGGACGGAAGATCACACGCAACATCTGCCATCCCGAAGACAAGGCCAAATACGAGGCCATCGGTTTAGATGAGGACTTCTCCAACCGGGATTGGTTTATCGGTCCCCTTAAGTCAGGGAAGGTTTATGTGTCCAACTTTTACACCTCGCGTATCACCGGGGCCCTTTGCATAACGGTCTCGGCGCCTGTTAGGAACTACGAGGAAGAGATCGTAGGGGTTATAGGCATGGACCTGAGATTCGAAGAGTTGGTCAAGGCCGAGGAGGAAGAGGAAGAATAAGCATTTTAGATGAGGGTAGAGGAATTCGATTACTATCTTCCACCATCTGCTATAGCCCAAGAGCCTGCAGAACCAAGGGACACTTCAAGGCTTCTTGTGCTCGATAGAAGGGCTTCGGGCTTCAAGGAGGTCCTTTTCAGGGACATAGTACACTTTTTAAACCCAGGCGATGTCCTGGTCTTGAACGACACAAAGGTCATACCCGCTAGGATTTACGGGAAAAGGCCATCAGGGGGTAAATGTGAGATTTTGCTCTTGAAGGACCTCGGAGAGGGCAGATGGGAGGCCTTGCTCAAGCCCTCAAGGAAACTCAAGCCTGGTTCCCAAGTGCTAGTGGGTGATGTGGTCTTGAGGGTGAAGGAGCGAACCGAAGACGGCACGAAGGTCATTGAGTTCCCCTCTGAACAAGACGCTTGGAAACTTATGGAGGCCTTTGGTCAACTGCCCCTTCCCCCTTACGTGAAAAGGCCCCTCAACGATCAAACGCGCTATCAAACCGTTTTTGCACGTACCCCAGGTTCTACAGCGGCGTCCACAGCGGCCCTACATTTTACCGAAGAGCTCCTCAAGCGGCTTCGTGAAAAGGGCGTAAAGGTAGTGTGGTTTACCTTGCACATGGGGGTTTCGAGCTTTCGGCCTATAAGGACAGAAGAAGTAGAAAAGCATAAGTTGGTGCCAGAATATTTCGTCTTACCTCAAGAGACTGCCGAAGAGGTAAACCGGGCCAAAGAGGAGGGCAGGAGGGTTATCGCCTGTGGTACAGGAGCCGTGAGGACGCTTGAGGCCAGGGCAGGAGAAGACGGAAAGGTTAAAGCAGGCAGTGGTCTTGTGGATCTCTTCATCGTCCCTGGGTATCGGTTCAAGGTAGTGGATGCGATGATCACAAACTTCCACATGCCCCGTTCGTCCCATTTAGTTTTAGTTTCCGCCTTTGCAGGAAGGGAAAGGGTACTTGAGGCCTATAAATGGGCCCTTGAAAGGGGGTTTAGGTTTTTGAGCTTCGGTGACGCCATGTTGATCATGTAAAAAGGAGGGGGAGGATGTATCTGTTCAAAAAGGGGAGCGTGAAAGAGGTTTACGTCCTAAAGGAACCTCAGGGGGGAAGTCCGGGAGAAGGTCGGTTTGTCTTCACCGACGGTTATTCTGTATTCGATTGGGGGCAAATGCCCCAGAGGATTCCAGAAAAGGGGAAGGCCCTATGCCTAATAGGGGCCTATTTCTTCGAAGAACTGGGAAAACGTGGGATCTCTACCCATTACCTAGGGATTGAAGAAGACGGGGTGGTGAAGTCCTTAAGTGAATTGAAGGCCCCTACCGACACCATGGCCGTAAGACTTGTTAGGGTAATAGAGCCTAAAAGGGAGGGTGCTTCTTATGATTACTCCGTTTTCAAAGAGCTCGAGCATAACTTCCTGATACCGCTTGAGCTTATCTACCGAAACTTCCTTCCAGAGGGCTCAAGCGTTTTCAAGCGCCTTGAAGCAGGGAGTTTGAGCCCAAAGGACCTAGGGCTACAGGACTTTCCCAGGCCTGGGGAGAGGCTTCCTAAGCCTTTCCTTGACGTCTCCACAAAACTTGAGGCCACCGATAGGTACATATCCTTCCAAGAGGCCAAGGAGCTTTCGGGCTTAAGCGACGAGGAGCTCGAGAAGGTCAAAGAGATAACCTTTTTTGTAAATGGGCTCATAACCGAGAAGGTCAGTGCGAAGGGTTTACAGCACGAGGACGGCAAGGTGGAGTTCGCCTTTGGAGAGGGGCGGACCCTTATGGTTGTGGACGTGGTTGGTACGCCTGACGAGTGTCGCTTCACCTTTGAAGGGATGCCTTTGAGCAAGGAGCTTTTGAGGATCCTTTACCGCAGGACGGATTGGTATAAACAGATAGAAGAAGCAAAGAGGGCCGATCCGGTTAACTGGAAGCAAAGGGTTGGACCACCTCCACCTTTGCCATGGGAGGCCATAGGGTTGGTCTCGGACCTTTATAAGGCCTTGGCCAACGAGATAACTGGAAGGGAGTGGTTTAAGGCTCCTTCTTTGAAGCAAGTCCTTGAAAGGCTAAAGGAGTTATTAGAAGGATGAAGGTCCTTGAGGCCAATAGGCCTGAAGCCATAGAAGAGGCGGCCCGTTTGATCAGAGAAGGTGGTATTGTAGTTTTCCCCACGGAGACCGTTTACGGCCTTGGGGCCGATGCCTTTAACCCCCTTTCTGTGGCCCGGGTCTTTGAGATAAAAAGGAGACCGCACTTTGACCCCCTTATAGTTCATATAGCGGAGCTTGAGCAACTTGCCCTTTTGGCTTCAGGATGGGATGAAAGGGCCAAAAGGCTTATGGAAAAGTTTTGGCCAGGGCCTTTGACCCTTGTATTGAAAAAGCGACCTGAAGTCCCGGAGATAGTGACAGCGGGCTTGGACACCGTAGCCATAAGGATGCCTTCACACCCGGTGGCTCTTTCTTTGATACGCAGGGCCCAACGCCCCATAGCTGCCCCAAGCGCCAATCCCTTCGGAAAATTAAGTCCTACGCGGGTCGAGCATCTGTCTAAGGAGATCCTCGAAGGCGCCGACCTGGTGCTGGATGCTGGGCCTTGCCCTGTGGGGGTAGAATCCACCATCGTGGCACTTGTGGAAGAACCGGTATTGCTCAGGCCAGGGGGTATACCGGTGGAGGAAATTGAGGAAGTTATAGGACCTCTAGTGAGGGACAGGGTCGTTTCGCGTCCTCTAGCACCAGGTGGTCTTCCCAAACATTACAGTCCCCGTACCCCCTTGAGGGTCATCAAAGGCGATTTGGAGATAAAAGAAGGCCTAAAGGTGGGGCTTTTGGCCTTCAGGAGTCCTCGTGAAGGCCCTTTCCAAATGGTAGAGGTCCTTTCCCCCAGAGGCGACCTTAAAGAAGCGGCCTCTAGGTTTTTCGAGGCCTTGCACCGCTTGGATAAAGCTGGGCTTGACCTGATATTAGCCGAGCCTGTCCCGGAGGAGGGACTAGGACTTGCCATAATGGACCGCTTGAGGAAGGCGGAGGGAATGTGGAGCGCTTGATAAGAGAGCTCTTGGAGAGGTTTAAAAGGGAAGAGATTACCCTTGAAGAGGTCATCGAGCGCCTGAGGGTCCTGCCCTTTGAGGACATAAGGGAAGTGCTTATCGATCACCACCGTTCCCTTCGCAAGGGGTTTCCAGAAGTCATCTTCGGCCAAGGCAAAACCTCCGAGCAAATTTCAAAGGCGATAGAGACCCTCCTTAAAGCTGGGGAAAACGTCCTTGTTACCAGGCTCTCGCCCAAAAAGGCCGAAAGGATCTTGGAAAGGTTTCCCCAGGGGCAATATCACCCCATGCCGAGGCTTTTAACCATAAGGTCGTACGAGCCACCCAAAAGGGGACGGGGCTACATACTCGTAGTGAGTGCTGGTACCAGCGACCTACCTGTAGCAGAAGAAGCAGCCCTTACGGCCGAAGCCATGGGCCATGAGGTGAGAAGGCTTTACGACGTAGGGGTGTCGGGGATACACAGGCTCCTCTATCACCTTGAGCTTTTGAGGGGGGCAAACGTCCTCGTGGTCGTGGCGGGCATGGAGGGGGCCCTACCAAGCGTAGTAGGAGGATTGGTCTCGAGGCCAGTAATCGCAGTACCTACAAGCATCGGCTACGGGGCTTCTTTTAAAGGGGTCTCGGCCTTGTTGGGGATGCTCACAAGCTGTACCTCAAATGTTGTGGTGGTCAACATCGATAACGGCTTTTCCGCTGGTGTCGTAGCAAGCCTGATAAACGAGTAGGGGGGAGGGGGAGGCGGTGAAGCCTCCCCCTTTGGATCAGCCTTAGGCCTTCTTGATCCTACATCTCAGGGCCTTTAGGTGAGGATAACCTGTCACGGGGTCTTTAGGATCAAGACCTGTGAGGAGGTTTACGTTTGCCTCTTCCCATCCATGGGAGATCAAGACGACTCCAGGTGAGAGTTCTGGGGTGGCTTTAACCTTTATCTTCAATTGTCCCTTTGGTGTTTCGACTATCGCGAGGTCTCCATCAGAGAGGCCATAGGCCTTGGCCGTTTCGGGGTTTACCTCGGCCACCGGTTCAGGATAACGCTTCCTCAAAGAGGGGAGGTTCCTGAACTGCGTGTGGGTATAGTATACAATCCGGGTTCCGGTGCTGAGCCATAGAGGATAAGCCTGGGCCTCCTCAGGATTGGAAAAGAGGACCTTTTCCGGATCTACAGGCTCTGGCAGAGGGGCATATCCGTGATCGGCAAGGGTTTGGGAGTAGAGTTCTATCTTACCTGAAGGCGTCCTTACCTTTTGTTTCTTTACCATGTCATAGGTCTTTTGGGCATAGAAGGTGCCGTGAGGATACTGATCGAGCTTTTCGTAACTTAATCCCATGGGCTCAAGGAAGTAATCAATGACCTCCTTGTCTGTCTTCCACGGGAAGGCCTCCCCATATCCCATCTTCCTTCCCAATTCGGACCAGAACTTCCAATCAGGCCATGCCTCCCCAACAGGGTCTATCACTTGCCGACGCAACATTATGTAAGGGAGCCCCGAGGTGACGGCATAGACATACCCCAAACCGGGCCTTTCAAGGAAGGAACAAGCAGGGAGTACGATATGGGCGTACTTAGCCGTTTCAGTCATGAACATATCCATCACTACCAGGAGGTCCAGTTTTTCAAAGGCCTTCTTCCAAGTGGAAGACTCAGGCATGCTCAGAGCAGGATTACCAGCGGTTACGATCAAGGCCTTAACTGGGTAGGGTTTTTCCTCCAGTATAGCCTTTGGTAAGTACATGGCCTGTCCATATGGGGAAGTCCTACCCCAGAAGCTGTAAAAGATGGGATGCTGCTCAGCCCCAAGGGGCTTTTCCTCTACAGGAAGCCTCAAATCTCCAAGCCTTGGGAAGGCCACTGAGGCCCATCCACCGGGGACATCCACATTGCCAGTTATGGTCTGTAAAATGGCAAAAGCCCGCATGGTCTGGAGGCCATCGACCCTTTGGTCAAAACAGGTACCAGGGATGATACAGGCAGGCTTTGTAGAGGCAAAGGTCCTGGCGAGCTCACGGATCTGTTGGGCTGAAAGCCCCGTAATCCCTTCCACCCTTTCAGGTGTATAGGGTTTTACGTGTTCCTTGAGTTTGTCAAAACCGACAGTGTGGTTCTCGACGACCTCTTTGTCATAAAGTCCTTCTTCAACAATTACGTTTATCATGGAGAGGGCCAAAAAGCAGTCACTGCCAGGCTTAATAGGATAGTGAACGCCCAACTCAGCAAGGGGTATCCTCTTGGGATTGATGACTATGACCTTTTTACCAGCTGAAGCCCTCAAGAGGTTGCCCAAATGAGGGCGAGATTCATCTGGGTTAGTAGCCCAAAGGACCACGCAATTTGCTCCATCAGGCTCCTCAAGCAAGAAGGTCCCAAAGGTGAGTTGGTGCGCAATTATGCGCGAACGATAGCAATTGCTCTCCACCGACAATAGGTTGGGAGTCCCATACGCCCCTTTGAACCTCTGGGCAAAGGCAGCTATTTCTAGGTTCTCAACCCCAATAGAGCCACAGAATATGGCAAGGGAATGGGCCCCATATCTTTCCTTTACCTCCTTGAGTTTTGCGGCAATCAAATCGAGGGCTTCATCCCAGCTTATCCGCTTCCATTGGCCGTTTTCCTTCTTCATGGGATAAAGGATCCTATCAGGCGAATAAACCCAGTCGATCAACGCCTCCCCACGCGGACAAAGATAACCCTTGCTTAAAGGGTGCTCAGGCATCCCCTCCACCTTCACCAGTTTCCCGTCCTCTACATACGCCACAAGCCCACAAGACCACACACAACTTATACAAACCGTATTCACCTTCTTTAACTCACCCATAAACCACCTCCTCGGTTTTCTCAACGAAACTATATAGCACACAAAAGGTAGTTTTGCAATATAGACCGATGTTCTTAAATGGAGAACAAAATTATGGGTTTGGTGGTTTTTGGGGTAAAATGCCCAACTGATGGAGAGGGTTAGGTTTTGGGCGTATGGCCTTTCTGTGGTAGGGGCGTTGTGTCTTTCCTTTTTAGCGCTTTTGGGGAAGGTTGGGGGTGGGGTGCTTGATACCTGTCCAAGTGAAGGTTGTGAATTAATACAGCATTCTGGTTTTTCGGAGCTGTTTGGGATTCCGATAGCGGCATATGCCTTTGTGTTGCTCTTAGTGGTATTGGTCCTTTGGTGGATGCGGAATAAGAAGGGACTTTGGGTATTGGCCTTTCTGTTTGGAGCAGAGCTTTACTTAAGTGTAGTGGAGTTCTTTTACCTCAAAGGAGAATGTCCCCTCTGTATTGCCTTTTTGGGATTACTTGGGCTTTCCTTGGTCTTGGGGTTGGGGTACCTAGGTTGGAAGGAAGTGTTTGCCTTTGGGCTTTTTGGTTTTTTGGGCCTTCATTTCCTTTATTTCCCTTTGGGCTTTGTTCCTCGGGGTGGGGTTCCCTTCCAAGGGGAGGGGGTAATTTCGGTTTACCTTAAGCCTGGTCAAGAAGGAGAGCTAAGGGAACTAGTAGAACTTTCGCGAAAGAGAGGTTTTGAGGTCCTTTTACATTACCTAGGGTCCAGGCCCTCAGAAAGGCACAAAGCCCTTAAGCAGATTTGTCGAGCCCTTTTTGCTGAAGAAGACGGGTTTGCCTTAAGGGTGGCAGAGAGGATTTTAAGGGAAAACGAAGAAAAGGCCAAAAAGTTCGGCTTGAAGACGCCATTTGTAGTCATAAAAACCAACGGGGAGGAAGAAGTCCTAAGCCTAGAAGATGCCCTTTGGCATCTAGAGGGCTTTGTACCTTTGAACTCACCTATCCGCTAGTAGGTGGGTTTCAAACCCTGTACTTGACATGTATGGGCGTTGCCGTCTTTAATTTTAACCTCTTAAGCAAAGGGAGGAGTGAGATGGAAGGTAAAGCCTTAAAGCTTGTAGTAAACGGGAAACCATATGAGCTCCTGCTGGGCCGTGATGTACAGCCCTGGCATACGCTCGCTTACACCTTGAGGGAGACCCTGGGGTTGACTGGGACCAAGATAGGTTGTGACCATGGGGCATGTGGTGCATGTACCGTTTTAATGGATGGAAAGGCGATACTTTCCTGTTTGACCTTGACCGTGGAATGCGATGGGAAGAGCATAACGACCATTGAGGGCATAGGAGATCCTGCGACAGGGCGGTTAGATCCCATACAGGAGGCCTTTATCGAACACACCGCTTTCCAGTGTGGTTTTTGTACGCCAGGGATAATCATGAGCCTCAAGGCCTTGTTTGAGGAAAACCCAACGCCTACAGAAGAAGAGGTCAAAGAGTACCTTTCGGGCCACTTTTGTCGTTGCATTAGCCATTACCACGTCTTAAGGGCGGTAAAAGACGTGGTCGAAAAGAGGAGGAACCCAGATGGGGCAAAGGTATAGGTTTTTGGGCAAACCTACTCCTCGTAAGGACGCTTTGGACATAGTCACGGGTAGGGCCAAATACCTCAACGACATAAGGCTACCCGGCATGTTGATCGGCAAGGTGTTGAGGAGCCCATACCCTCACGCCATCATAAAGGACATACGTGTGGAGAAGGCAAGGCAGCTTCCAGACGTCAAGGCCGTACTGACCTATAAGGACGTTCCGGATTGGAAGGTAGGTCTTCCGCCGCATTTGCGCGTTCTCGACAGGAAGGTGAGGTTTGTAGGGGATGCGGTGGCGCTTGTGGCAGCTGAGACCGAGGAAGCGGCTTTGGAAGCCCTTGAATTGATCGAGGTGGATTACGAAATACTTCCTGCCGTTTATGACGTAGAGGAAGCCATAAAGCCAGGGGTCCCTCAGCTTTACGAAGAGTTTCCCAATAACCTCCTCCCCTTGGGGAATCCCTGGTTTGGTAGTCCCCAGGCCCCTGAGGGTCTAAAGGAACTCATCGTAGGGGACGTAGAGAAGGGTTTCCAGGAAGCGGATGTGGTTGTGGAGGGGACCTTCACTTATGAAAACATAACCAATCCCTTGCCGCCTGAACCGCCTGGTGTCATAGCCGCATGGGAAGACCCTCGTACCGTTCACGTGTGGTTGACCTCGCAGGGGATCTACATAGATAAGATCAGCCTTTATTACCTCATGAAGAGACAGTATGACGTAGTGGTCCACGGTCCCCAGTGTGGCGGTAGCTACGGATCCAAGGGTACTATATTGCCCCTTGCACTTCAGGCCATCCTTTTGGCGAAGGCAGCCGGTAGGCCTGTGAAGCTCTCCTATACCAAAGAAGAGCACTTGACCACCTTTACCTTGAGGTTGGGTTCACGGATCCGGGGTAAAGTCGGGATGAAGAAGGACGGTACCGTTACGGCGATAGAAGGCGAGTGGTTGGTCAACACAGGCCATTATTCGGCTGTCACACAGGGACAGGTGATGGTGGGATTGGGTGAGGCACAACTTGTGATCCGCTGCAAAAATTGGCGTCTTAAGCCTAAGATCGTCTGTACCAACCGGGCCAGCTCAGGTTGGATCAGGGGGTTTGGCGGGCAAGAATTGAAGTCAGCGCTTCTCCCCCTCCTGTATGTGGCCATGGCGAAACTTGACATCGATCCAGTGGAGTTCTTCAAGAAAAACGTCATAAAGGCTGGAGAGGGGTACTTCTGGAGAGACGGACAGTGGTGGGTATCGCGGGTCATAGATTTCACAAAGGCAATAGATAAGGGGGCTGAGGCCTTTGGATGGAGGGAGAAGTGGAAGGGGTGGCTTAAGCCCACCGCTGTGAACGGTCCGAAGAGGATAGGGATAGGGGTAGGGGTCCATGGCAACGCTGACGTAGGGGAAGATGTGGCCGAGGCCTATGTCCGTTTGGATCCGGATCAAACGGCCACCCTCTTTGTAGCCGTGCCCGAGCAAGGTGGAGGCCAGAGGAGCAACCTCTGTAAGATGGTAGCTGAGGTGCTCCAAATACCCCTTGAGCGGGTCTTTATATCCCCTGCAGACACAAACATAAACCCCTACGAATTCGGCCTTGTTGGATCGCGGGGGACCTATGCCATAGGTAGCGCTGTGATAATGGCTGCCGAGGACGCCAAAAGACAGCTTTTCGAGTTGGCTGCTGAGATGTTGAGGGTTGGCCCAGAGGAACTGGACATGAGGGACGGGATCATATACGTGAAGGGACAACCCGACAGGCAGACCACTTGGAGGAAGGCCTTGGGGCCCATGAGGACCATAGTAGGCTATGGACGCTTTGAGCCCGATTACTCCCTTTGCAACTTCATGATCTCCTTTGTGGAAGTGGAAGTAGATACCGAAACAGGAATGGTAGAGCTCAAGCGGGTGGTGAACGCCACAGATGTAGGCCAGATCATCGATCCCCTATGTTTGGAAAACCAACTCAACGGGTGCCTGGGGTCTGCAGGGATTGACACTGCCCTGTTCGAGGAGACGGTACTGGATCCGAAGGTGGGCAGGATCTTGACTACGGACCTGATCGATTACAAGTGGCGTGTATTTAAGGACCTGCCGTCCATCGAAAACGTGGTCCTTGAGACGCCTTTCCCAAGTCACCGCTTTGGGGCAGTAGGGGTAGGTGAGATCGCTACCTCTCCCGGTCCGCCGGCGGTGGTCATGGCCGTGTCCAATGCCATAGGCAAATGGCTTTTCTCCTATCCAGCCACTCCCGATAAGGTCTTAGAAGCCTTGGGGAAGACGAAAGGAGGCCACTGACCATGAAGCCCTTTGCCCATATAAGTGCACGGAACCTCCAAGAGGCCATAGACCTCTTGAAGGCTTACAGAGGAAAGGCCCGCGTAATAGCAGGGGGGACTGACCTGATCCCCTTGCTCAAGAGGGAATCCCTGCCCTCTTATCCAGAGGTCATCGTCGACTTAAAGCCTGTAGAGGGGTTGCAGTACATAAGGGAAGATGCCGATGGACTTAGAATAGGGGCACTTACTAAATTGAGCGAGATAGCAAAGTCCCCTATTGTCAGGGAAAAGTACAAGGCCCTTGCGGAAGCGGCAGAAGCGGTTGCCACGCCTCAGGTCCGAAATATGGGCACCATTGGCGGTAACCTGTGTCAGGACCTTCGTTGTTGGTATTACAGGTATCCGCATCAGATTGGGGGTCGGATCCTGTGCTACTTAAAAGGAGGGAGTACCTGTTATGCCCTTACTGGAGATAACCGTTACCATTCGGTTTTCGAGTGTTATAGGGACGCAAATAGGCCTTCGGCATGTGCCCTGGCATGTCGGGCAAAGGTGAGCGTGCCCTTGTACCTCTCCAAGGTCAGGGAGGGGAAGCTTGACGAAGCAGCAGAATTGCTCCTTGAGGCCAACCCCTTGGCTCCTGTGACGGGCCGCGTTTGCCCCCATTATTGTGAGAAGGACTGCAGTAGGCTCCGTCTGGACGAACCCGTGGCCATAAGGAGCCTTGAAAGGTTTATCGGCGATTACGCTCTTGGAAAAGCAGAGAGGTTCTTCAAGGTCGAGACAAGGGATACAGGCAAGAAGGTGGCTATAGTGGGATCAGGACCTGCGGGACTTACGGCGGCTTATTACCTCAGGAAGTCAGGTCATCAGGTGGTGGTATTTGAAAAGGAGGCAGAGCCCGGAGGGCTTTTGAAGTATGGGATACCTCCCTTCAGGTTGCCCAAGGGGGTTTTAGAGGAGGTCATCAAAGCCTTCAAGGATTTCCTAGGCGTGGAGTTCCGGTTAAAGGTCCAAATCGGCAAGGACATGACATTGAAAGACCTCATGGGGAGTTTTGATGCCGTCTTCATAGCCTCTGGGGCGTGGAAGGAAGTGAGGATGGGTATTCCAGGAGAGGAACTTTTGATGGACGGCCTCCATTTCCTTAAGGAAGTAAACTCGGGCCTGAGGGAGGCCCCAGGCCGGGAGGTAGCTGTGATCGGTGGTGGTAATGTGGCGATAGATGTAGCGAGGGTGCTCCTGAGGCTTGGGGCAAAGCCCACCGTCATCTACAGGCGCACCGAGGACCAAATGCCTGCTTTGAAGGAGGAGGTCGAAGCGGCTAAAGAGGAAGGGGTTAAATTTGAGTTTTTGACCTTGCCCATAGAGGCGGAACGGAAGGGCGAAAAGGTACTTCTCAAATGCGTAAGGATGAAGCTTGGGGCTATCGACCATACTGGAAGGCCGGCCCCGGTACCTATTGAAGGTTCGGAGTTCACCGTGGAGTACGATGCGGTGATCAAGGCCGTTGGGGAGGCCCCAGATACTTCCTTTATCCCTGAGGTATTCCTCGATGAAAAGGGGAGGGTCAAGGTAGACGGTGTTACAGGCTTTGTAGGTGAGAACCTCTTTGCAGGGGGTGATCTCGTCACTGGTCCAGCCACCGTGGTAGAGGCCATATCGGCTGGCAAAAGGGCCGCAGTGTTCATAAACCAGTTCCTTTCCAAGGGTGAAGTAACTGTAGAAGAGCCCAAGGAAGTGCCCATTTGGGACAAGGTAAACAATGCCTGTTTGGGACCTTCGCCAAGGGTTAAGGCTGAGAAGGTCCCTGTTAGCCAAAGGGGGATTGAAGTAGAGGACGTCTTGGGGTTGGACTTAGAGGAGGTGAAGGAAGAGGCAAAAAGGTGTCTCAACTGTGGGTGTGTAGCGGTAAGTCCTTCGGATTTAGCGGTTGCCCTTATAGCCCTTGGCGCGAAGGTAAAGATAGTTGGCCCTTCAGGGGAAAGGGTGGTCCCCGTAGAGGACCTTTATGTCACCCCACGCCCCCTAATCGAGCAGGACGAACTTTTGACCGAAGTCCTAGTGCCTCCGGTGCCCGATGGGGCAAGCCAAGTATTTGTGAAATTCAGGTTGAGGAGTTCTATAGATTTTGCAATAGTTAGCGTGGCCCTTCTGTTGATCATGGAGGACGGCATCTGTAAAGATGCAAAGGTCGTTCTAGGTGGGGTTTCTCCACGGCCGATCCGCGCATCCCTAGCGGAAGAGGCCTTAAAGGGCAGATCTCTCACGCCTGAGTCCATAGAGGCCGCTTCCCAAGCTGCTGTTAAAGAGGCGGTGCCCTTGAGCATGAACGCCTATAAAGTCGAACTCACAAAGACGTTGCTTAAGCGAGCCCTTGAAACGATACGGGGGTAATGCCTCTGTTTTGCCTTTATCCCATGTCGAAAGGGTTGCTAATTCCAACGGCGTTGTTGTATGAATTTAAGATATGAAGCCTAAGACAAAAGAGAAGCTCCTTGAGGGCATCCTAAAGACCGGCCTTTTGTTCTTAGACGTAAGTTTGTTAAGGGGTCTCCTCATAAAGAAGATGGAGGGGTATCTGTGGCGTAGGATCGTTGAAGAGGCTTTTGATGCCATACGGCCTGCTCAAGAACTGAAGTTTTATTTTGTAAGGAACTTGTTGCGCACGACTGACAGACATCTGCGCAAAGGTTGGTTGAGCAAAGAGGTGTTTCACAAGATGGTGCGGGTTTTTGCCCGTGGTGTCCTTATGGAGGACATAGAGTACCGAGAAAGGAAGCAAGAAGAAGGCGATCCGGCTACCCCCTCCTTTGTGGTCATAAGCCCTACCCAGGCCTGTAACTTAAGGTGTCCGGGTTGTTATGCCTTGAGCGAACCGACAAGGACCTTTTCCTTGCCTTATTCGGTGGTAAGTCGCATCATTGCGGAAAAGACCAGGTTCTGGCACTCACACTTTACGGTGGTGTCGGGTGGTGAGCCCTTTTTATGGAAGAGCGAAGGCAAGGACATCATAGACCTTGCCCGGGAGCACAACGATAATTTCTTCATGGTTTATACCAACGGGACCCTTATAGACGAAAGGGTAGCAGAGAGGTTAAGAGAGGTAGGTAATTTCACCCCTGTTATATCCGTAGAGGGTTTCGAAGAGAACACCGATAGGCGTAGGGGCAGAGGTACTTTTAAAAAGGTACTGAGGGCCTTTAAAGTCCTGAGGGACTACGGGGTTCCCTTCGGGATATCGGTTGTGGCCGAAAAACACAACTGGGAAGAAGTCACCAGTTGGGAGTTCTTGCGCTTCTTCTTCGACCAAGAGGGCGCCTTTTATGGGTGGCTGTTCCAATATATGCCGATAGGGCGAGGATATACCCTTCAGGCCATGGTGGGACCTGAAGAAAGGCTCGAAATGCTGAAGAGGAACATCGAGGCCATAAAGGCAGGCTATAACTACATCGATTTTTGGAACCAAGGACCAATGACCGACGGTTGCCTTGCAGGGGGTAGATCAGGTGGATATCTTTACATAGATTGGAAGGGCGATGTAATGCCTTGCGTTTTTATACCTTATAGGCAAGACAACATTTTGGAAGTGTACAACCGAGGTGGGACGCTTGAGGACGTCCTTTATTCGGGCTTCTTTAAAAGGATAAGGCACTGGCAACGCGAATACGCCCTGAAAAAACCCGCATCTCAAAGGGGCAACCTCACCATGCCGTGCCCTATGAGGGATCATCACCAGTTCATGTGGGGCGTGTTGAAGGAACTTGTGGTCCAGCCCACTGACGAGGCAGCTCAGGAGGCTTTAAACGACGAAGCCTATCACATGGGGTTGATCGAATATGACCTCAGGCTCAAAGAGCTCCTTGATCCTGTTTGGGAAAAGGAATTCAAGGGCAAATCGGTCTTTCCCACGGAAGGGAGTTGAAAAGGGTTACTTGGTTTCTCCTTTTCCTTTCTTTAGTTACAGCTTGTTTTTTTAAAAGGCCCACTGTACAGGAAAGGCGCTGTTATCTTGTAGGAGAGATAGGCACAGCCCTTTCCCCCCTTTTTGGAGACCCTGAGGCCTTAAGAGGTCTTTTTTCCTTCAAGTGGGAGAAGGACGAAACGGTGACCCTTTTGAGGGGCGAATTCTTATACCAACGGGGGCAAGGGGTTTGGGCGGAGATAAAGGACCCATGGGGACGGAGGGTTGTAGAGGTTTGGTTGAAAGGGGAGGACTACTCGGTGTTTTACCCTAAGGGTGGCCTACTCTTTGTGGGCAAGGTCAAGGAAGAGGTATGTTTTTCGGTAAACAAACCGCCCCTTCTCAAGTTCCCCCGAGGGATAAAGGGAAACCTCGGGAGGTTTGGTTGGGAACTAGCGCTTAAGGAGATATCGGAAGACGTTTCCTCCGAGTTTCCTTCCCTTGATCCTTCGGCGATAAAGGGGGTCTTTCAAATAGAAGACCTAAAGGAACTTTTGGAGAGGTACCTTTGAGGGGAGATAAGCTAAAACTCGGATGGTTCAGTTCGGCCAGGGACAAAGCCGCAAGGGATCTGTTGCTTGAGGTGTATCGGAGGACAAAGGACGGGTTTATCAAGGCAGAGCTGGGTTTTATCTTCCTGACCAAGGAAAAAGGCGAGTCTAAAGAGGGCGACGAGTTTTATGCCCTTTGCGAGGCTTTGGGGCTCAAGGTCATGGGGTTTTCCTCAAGGAGGTTCTTACCAGAGCTACGTCAGAGGGATCCTGCGACCTGGAGGAAGCTGTACCATCAAGAGGTCAAGAGGCTTATAGAAGGCGAAGACATAGACCTAGGGGTCCTTTCGGGGTATATGCTTGTTGTGGACAAGCTCTTCTTAAAGGAATATGCCCTTATAAACCTCCATCCAGCCCTACCTGGGGGACCGCAGGGGAGCTGGGAAGAAGTCATATGGGCCATAATCGAAAAAAGGCAGAAGGAAACCGGAGCCATGGTCCATTTGGTCACAGAGGAATTGGACAGGGGACCAGCGCTTTCCTTTTTCACAATCCACCTTGAGGGGGAGGTTTTTGACCCCTTGTGGGAGGGAATAGGGGGGTGTCCTAATGAGGACCTGAGGTCATATGAAAAGGCGCAGGAGCTTTTTTGGACTATAAGGAAAGAAGAGGAAAAGAGGGAACCTCCCCTTTTGGTCCTAACCCTTAGGGCCCTTTCACTAGGGGAGATGGATGTCGATAAGATAGGGAGCTTACCTCCTAGGGACTTCACCGAGGAGGTGGAAGCCTATTTGAGGGGGAAAATGTGAAGGTATTTGTCACCGATTGTGAAGGTCCTATTACCAAAAACGACAACGCCTTTGAGTTGTGCTGTCATTTCATCCCCAAAGGCGAAGAGTTATTCAGGGTCTTGAGCAGATACGACGATTACCTCTACTACGTGGAAAAGCGCCAGGGGTATCAAGCTGGAACCACCTTGAAGTTCGTCTTTCCTTTCCTTTTGGCCTTTGGCATAACGGAGGAAAAGATGCTTGATTTCAGCCTCCGTACCCTGACCATCATGCCCAAGGCCATTGAGGCCTTGAGGTCTATAAGGGGGGTTATGCCCGTTTTCATCGTGAGCACCAGTTACGCTCCTTACCTCAAGGCCCTCTGTGGGATCCTGGGGATCTCCATGGAGCAGGTGTTCTGCACGTCTTTCGACCTAGAGGGCATAGAGTTCACCGAAAGGGACAAAAGGGCCTTGAGGGAATTGGCCAGAGAGATAGCCTCTTTTGAGGTCCCCCAAGACCTTACCCACGAAAGGGCCTTGAAGATATGGGAGAGGCTTGACGCGATCTTCTTCAAGGGAGGCCTTAGGTACCTTGAGGGGCTTTTGTCGCGAATAGAGACCGTGGGGGCAAAGGAGAAGGCAAGGGCGGTCAAGGAGGTGATCAAGAGGACCGGTTCTTCCCTACAAGAGGTCATGTATGTCGGTGACAGCATTACCGACTTTGAGGCCTTGAGAGACGTAAGAGAAGGGGGAGGCCTTTCCGTAGCCTTCAACGCCAACCGTTATGCCCTTGAAGTAGCAGAGGTAGCCTGCCTTGCTGAGGACTTATATCCCCTTGCGGTGATGGCCTATCTCTTCTATCGGGGAGGGAAGGAAGAGGTACTCAAGGCTGCCATGGACTGGAAGGAGGTTCCTTTGTTGAGAAAGGGGGTACCTAGTGAATGGCTTTCGGAGGCAAAGGTTGGGATCATCAGCAAGGAGAACGTGGCCTTTTGGGTCCTGGAGAGCGAGAGCTGGAGGAAGCGCATAAGAGGGGTAAAGATAGGGGAGCTCGGTTGAAGGCCTCAAGGGTCCTTTTTTACCTCTTGTTGTTTTTGGCCCTTTACCTCCTTTTCCGCATAACGGTTCCCTTCATATCGGCGCTGTTTTGGGCGGCGATTTTGGCGGTGGCCTTCCATCCTATCAATACCCTCCTGAGGAGGTTGCTGAGATACAAAACCCTATCAGCCCTCCTTTGTACCTTTTTGGTCATCGCAGCGGTGGTGCTGCCCATTTGGCTCATGGGTAAGGCCTTGGTGGGAGAGCTTTCAGATGCCTATAAGGCCCTTGAGGAGATGCTCTCGCACGGGAAACTAGAGGAATGGTTGGATAAGCTAGAGGAAATGCCTTTGGTCAAGAGGGTGCTTCCTATCCTTAATCCTGGAAGCACTTCGGTAGATTTAAAGGAGTTCCTTTTAGGTCAAGTGCAAAAGGGAGCTGAACTGCTAAGCGGGCAGGTCTTGGGGATCTTCAGGAAGTTATCGTCTATGGTCTTTCAGCTTTTAATAGCCTTTGTGGCAGTTTTTTACCTATTCAGGGACGGGGACCTGATCCTTGAGCGCCTGAAGGGCCTTTTGCCTCTCGAAAGGGGGGAAGCAGAGGAGCTCCTCGAACGGGTCCATAAGATGATCCTTTCCACGCTTTACGGTGGTTTACTGGTTGCCCTGGTCCAAGGGGGACTAGGGGGGTTGGGGTTCTTCCTCGTAGGCTTACCGTCGCCCATTTTTTGGGGAATGGTGATGGCCCTGCTTTCGCTTTTACCTATAGTGGGGGCTTACCTGGTGTGGGTTCCGGCTGCCTTTTGGCTTTTTTTCGGCAAGGGTCAGACGTGGCACGCCCTGTTCCTCTTCGGGTGGGGCTTGGGCGTGGTATCAACGATAGACAACCTCCTTAGGCCCTTGTTCATAGGTACGAGGACCAAGGTCCACCCTTTGCTCCTTTTCTTCGCCATATTAGGGGGTATCAAGGCCTTCGGGATAATTGGGGTTGTGGCGGCCCCTGTAATAGTGGCCTTTGCCTTGGCCATGCTCGACTTTTACACCAGGCCCAAACCCCCTTCCCAGCCCGGTACTGAGTAAAACCTCAGGGCCGGAAGTTCCACACACGTGAGGTTTCCGCCATAGACAGCGCCTGTGTCTATCCCTATCTTGTTTTCCATGACCAAAGGGGCGCGCAGGGGAGTATGTCCGAAGACCACTATTTTACCGAAGTCGGCACGTGACCGTATGAACTCCCCACGTATCCACAAAAGGTCTGTCCTTTCCTGTTTCTCCAAGGGGATGCCAGGTCTTAACCCGGCGTGGACGAACAAGAACCTTTCAGTCTCGTAGTAAAGGTAAAGGGAAGACAAGAAATCGAGGTGGCTCTCTGGGATGTTGAGCCTCCCTGCTTCCCGGTAAGACCTTATGGTCGTCCCACCACCGTTGAAGAGGTATAAATCTAGATCTTCACCGGTAAGGAGCCATCTGAGGAACATGTCTTCGTGGTTTCCTAAAAGGCAGATCGTATGGGGATACTGCTGTTTTAACTCGATTATCCTTTCTATCACACCTTTGGGATCAGGCCCTCTGTCCACATAATCCCCTATGAAGACGATGGAATCCTCCTCAGGGTTGACCTTTGGCAAGACCACCTTTAGGAGGGCTTCAAGGGGGTCCAAACAGCCGTGTATGTCTCCTATCGCGAAAAAACGCCTTATTTGCCTCTGACCCACCACTCTTCTTTAGACTTATCGAACCACCAGTCGCAGAATTCCCTTTCTAAGATGGCCTTTGCTACCTTCTGGCCTGTAGAGGTCCTTATCCTTTTTAAAGCGTAATCTATCCAAATCTGGGCATAAGGGTTGCCAAGGTCTTTTTGCTGCTTTAATTCAAGGATCAACTCGATCTGGTCGGCATCGCGACTCAGTTGGGCCTCAGGGCTTTCCCCTTTTTCGAACTCTTCGAGTAAGGCCTTGAACTCCTCAAGGGGTAAGCCATCCAGCATATCCCTTATGGCCCTTTCTTCATCTGCTTTCACATATCGCTTATAAACGTAATTGTGATCCCCAGTACGGCTCTCTGGAAGGTCATGGATTAGGCACATGAGGAGCACCTTTAAAGGGTCGGCGTCCTTCTGGACCTTGGCCAGGAGGTACCCTACCAAGGCTGTCCTGAACAGATGGCCCGCTACTGATTGTCCCCCTGAACCAAGGAACCGATAACCTGTCCTAGGGGTGTGTTGTAACATGCCTATCTCGAAGAGGAAATCGGCAATCCTCTTCAGTTCCATGGCTTCACTAGTTTACGGCAACCGAGTTGACAAGGACAAGGGTTTGAAATTATCATCAAACAGGCGGTCGGGGCGGCCTGACTGCCTTTCTTTTGTAAGGAGGGAAAGGGGATGAGGACCTTTCATCTGACCAAGGAAGAGGCAATGGCACAGAGGAAGTGGTACGTAGTGGATGCAGCAGGTAAAGTCCTTGGACGTTTGGCTTCTGAGGTTGCCAAGATCCTCAGGGGGAAACACAAGCCGGTCTTCAGTCCCCATGTGGACGTAGGGGACTTCGTAATAGTGGTGAACGCAGACAAGGTCAAGTTGACGGGTAAAAAATGGCAGAAAAAGCTCTACCATTTCCATTCCGGTTACCCTGGTGGGCTTAAGACCTATACGGCTGAACAACTCTTTCAGAAAAAGCCCGAGGAGCTCATAAGGATTGCCGTTTGGGGTATGCTCCCTAAGAACAGGTTGGGGAGGAAACTTTATCGTAAACTTAAGGTCTACAGGGGGCCTGAGCACCCTCACAAGGCCCAGATGCCCGAGCCCTTGGAGATCGATGCCTAAGGAGGTAGCAGATGGAGCAAGAGGTCCAGCGCTTTTACGGAACTGGGAAACGCAAAACGGCAGTGGCGAGGGTGTGGCTCAAGATGCCTGGAAAGGGCGAGATATTGGTGAACAAAAGGCCTCTTGAGGATTACTTCCCTCGGGAGACCCTTCGCCTCATGCTCCTTCAGCCCTTCCGTTTGACAGATACCTTGGGCAAGTTTGACGTCTACGTAAACGTAAGAGGCGGTGGGATATCGGGGCAGGCTGGGGCCATACGTCATGGAATAGCCAAGGCCCTTGTGGAGTACGATCCCGAGTTGAGGTCCATCTTGAAGAAGGCGGGGCTTCTGACCCGCGACGCCCGTAAGAAGGAACGAAAGAAGTACGGACAGAGAGGTGCAAGGGCGAGGTTCCAGTACTCCAAGCGTTAAACCCCTGCGGGTCGGGATCCTCGGGGCAAGCGGTTATACCGGTTACGAGCTCATCCGACTCCTGAAGAAGCACCCGTATGTGGAAATAACGGTCCTTACCGCTGAGCGACATGCGGACAAGTCACCTGAAGAGCTCTTCCCCTCCTTGAGGGGGGAAGCCCTTCCGCGTTTTTTGCCCCTTGATGCCGAAGGTCTAGGGGAGATGGCTGACCTGTTTTTCTTGGCGCTGCCCCATGGGGTTTCTATGAAAGCCATTAAGTCGTTATGGGACGGCCAGAGGAAATTCATAGACCTAAGCGCTGACTTCAGGTTAAAGGACCCTGGGCTTTACCGTCAGTGGTATGGAGAACACCTCTTTCCTGAACTTTTGAAAGAGGCCGTTTATGGGCTGCCTGAAAAGTACAGGGAGGAGATAAAGGGGGCAAGGCTTGTAGCCAATCCGGGGTGTTATCCTACGGCAGTCCTAATAGGGCTCATGCCTGTGGTGGAGAAGGGGCTTATCAGCCCCCAAGTAATCGTCGATGCCAAAAGCGGCGTAAGCGGTGCCGGTAGGGCCCTCGAAGAAGGGCTGATGTTCTGCGAAGTAGCCGAATCCATAAGGGCCTACGGGGTTTTAGTCCACCGGCATAAGCCCGAAATGGAACAGGAACTCACAAGGCTTTCTGGAAGGGACTTCCAAGTGGAATTCGTGCCCCACCTTGTCCCTATGAACCGGGGGATCTTAGCCACCATCTACTGTAAACTGGAGGAGGCCGTCACCGAAAAGGAACTTTACCAACTTTACCTAGAAAAGTTCAAAGGTGAGCCCTTCGTCAAGGTCTTCCCCCCAGGCCGGTTCCCTTCTACCTCATCAGTGAGGGGGACAAACTTCTGCTCGATAGGCCTAAGGGTACAGGGTAAGACCCTAGTGGTCATCTCTGCTATAGACAACTTGACCAAGGGTGCATCAGGACAGGCCATACAGAACATGAACCTCATGGCAGGATTCCCTGAAACTACGGCACTTGAAGGCCTAGCCCTTTACCCCTAAAAGACGACCAGATGGCCTTGAAGGAGAAAAGGCTTAATTGTTATCCTCGTATTAAGAACATAGTTCATAAAAGGAGAACTCACTTTGGCTGAGAGGAAGGTTCCAGCTGTAGAGCAGGTGGGGCGGATACTCCTCTATCTGGCCAAGTCGCCTCGTTTTAAGGTGAAGTTGACGGATATAGCGCGTGATCTAGGCATCCATAAAAGTCGGGTCTTTTACATTTTGAACACCCTTAAGGAGTTTGGGCTTATAGAAAAGGACCCGGAGAGCAAGGCCTATAGTCTTGGTCCTGCTTTGATCTTTATGGGGGAGAAGGTCTTGGACAATCTCGATTTCAAGGACAAGGCCGAAAGGACCCTCAAGGCCTTGGCTAAGGAGACGGGTTGTACTGCCTTTTTGGGGCGGATAGCCGAGGACAAGGTGTACGTGGTGGCGAAGGAGTATGCAGATGACGGCGTAAAGATAACCATTCCCCTTGGTTACCGTTTCCCTTCTAACTACGGGGCCTTGGGTAAGGTATTGTTGGCCTTCTCTCAGGACTTAAAGGGGACAGGGGCCTTCTCAGAGGAGGAGCTTGAGAAGTGTAGGCGGCTAGGTTTTGCCATGGACATAAGGGAGGTGGACCCGCGCTTTTCAAGCGTGGCAGCCCCTGTTTTTGACAGATATGGGAAGGTCGTGGCCATCATCTTCCTGGTCGGTACCTTTAACGAAGAGCAGGCCCACCAATACGGTCAAAAGGTCGCCAAGGCAGCTAAGGACTTCACCAAGGCCATAGGTGGATCCCTTTAAAGGGTCCTTAGGGCCTTAGCCAGGTCCCCCTTTTTGGGCACGGTTCCTTCTAAGAGGCGCGCCCGTGAAAGGTCCTCACCTATGAGTTCTTCTACTTTTACCTTTGCCTTCTTTGGACCTATGGCCCTTCCTATGGCCTTTCCTATTACGGGGTGTTTCAAGAGCTCACCTGGTGAGAAGATCTCGAATTCGTCACCGATCCTTACCCCTGAGGCCCTTCCGGCGTTAAGGAGGACTATTTCTTCCTTTGCTTCGGCTATCGAGGTGTTCCATTCCGCTTGTGCAAAGGCCAATTGGATGCTATGGGCCAGGTTTTTCGAAGCCTCTTCCAGGGCCTTTTGTAGGGCCCTTGAGGACTTACCTGGGCCTTGGGATTTGGAGGATTCAAGGAGGTTCTGTCCCGTGGCCCTCTTTAAGGGTTCACCGGTCTCCGTACTTATGACCAGGGCTTCCATCTTAACTGAGGCATAGGCGTTTTCGCTATCCTGTCCTGTGAGCAATTCCTTCACTTCTCCCTTTATCACCGCATGTACCCCAAGGGCCTTCCAAAGTTCCCAGAGTCCTTCAGGGGTCTCGACGGGGTTTTTGCCTAAGGCCTCTTTCTCCACTATTACAAAGGCCCCGCTTTCCACGAGATGGCTAACCAAAAGCTCTCGAGCCCTTCGTCCTATTCCTTTGAACTCCATGGGGAGTTTGCCTTCCTCGAGGTCAAGTACCAAGGCCTTGAACTTGTAACGGAGCGGTAAGACAGCGGGAGCTGGTGCAGGTGCTGTTTCGGTCAGGGATGGGGGTGTCCCATAGGGACGGGCCTGGTAGGTAGTAGCTGTACGCCTTGTCTCACGTAGGGGTCTGCTTACTTCCCAACGGAGTTCTTGGGTTTGCCTTTCGGTTTTTTCCTTTTTCCAAGAGGCACAGCTTAGACAGAGGATCAAAGCCAGGGATAAAGCCATAAGCCTCTTCATTTTCCTTCCTCCAGCTGAAAGATTATGGGCCACATTTCGTGGGTGTAACCCCCCTTCTGGTCGAAGATAAACAAAGGGGACTCGACCTTAAGCCCCTCTTTTGCCCCTTTTACGGCCTCGACAAGGACCATCCTCGAAGGTTTACCTGGACTTGGGTGGACGAATCTGAGCCTTTTCGGTTCCAGTCTATGGGCCTTCATAGCGTAAAGGAGCCTGAGGAGCCTCTCCGGGGGATATATGTAATAGCAGCGACCTCCGTACTTAAGCAGGTAAGAACTCGCCCTGAGGAAGTCCTCTATTGTTCCCAGGACCTCATGACGTGCAAGGACCTCTTGGGTATGGAGGCTTAAGCGCCCGTGGCCCTTGGGGAAATAAGGAGGGTTGCACACCACTAGGTCAAAACCTTGGGCTTCCAGGTGTCTATGGCACTCCTTGACGTCCATCTCAAGGACCCTCATCCGTTCCGATACCCCGTTCAACTCCGCGTTCTTTTTCGCCAATTCCGCTAGCTCCTTTTGGACCTCCAAGGCCACTATTTCCAATTCCTTGAACTTCCTCGCCAGGATCACTGCGATTACGCCGTTTCCGGTTCCAAGCTCAAGGGCCTTCTCTCCCCTTTTCACCTTGACCCATGAAGCCAATATAGGGGCATCCACCGAAAACCTATAGCCCTCTTTGGGCTGAAGGAGCTTGATCCGACCCGAAAAGAGGCTGTCAAGGGTTGTCTCCATCGAGTTCGAAGACCTGAAAGAAGACAAGCCCCGTGGGCACCTTCGGGTAAAAATAGGTGGACTTTTTGGGCATCAAAAGCCCCCTTTTTGCTACCTCGGCTACTTCCCTGGGGTTTACAGCTCGCAAAAGGAAGACAGCCTGAGCCACCCCGTCCTCCAAGGCCTTTAAGGCCTCATCCATCTCCTTAACGTATGAGACTTCCCCCTGTAGGCCTTTGAGAACCAGTTCGTCTATGACCCACGGGTCTATCCTCCCAAAGGGATACGGTAGGTCCCTCTTGGGCCTTATCATCAAGGGGTTTCTGTCTTTTTCCCAAAAGACCATCCCCTTGCCTTCCATGAGGATGGTGGGGATGGCCTCCTTTGATGTCTCCTGACAGGAAAAGTTCTCCATAAGGTTTTTCCTCAACGCCTCAAGCCTTGTCCCATCGAGGCCTTTCAGTAGTCTGTGTACGGGCAATATTACCAATCCCTCGTATTCCATGCCCGTAAGGTAGGCCAGTATGTAATCCTCAAGTCCCCTGTTCTTCCCTGAGGCAAGCCTCCTTTCCCTTAGGAGCCTTGCAGTTTTGAGCCGGTGGTGGCCGTCTGCCAAAAAGAGCTCCTGGTCTGAGAGCTTCCCCTTTATTTTGGAGATCTCCTCTTGGTCGTACACGGCCCAGAGGGTGTGCTCTACTCCTTCTTCGTCCTTGAAGGAGAAACGGGGCTCTAAGGCCTCTACCTTGGACAAGAGGGCCTCTATTTCGCCTTTCGGGTCAGAATAAAGGGAGAAGACTTCCCCGGTTTGTATCCCCGTGTGTTCCAAAAGTTCAAGGCGCTCCCTTACGACCTCTTCGAAGGTATGTTCGTGCTCCCTTATGATGGTGTCGAGCTTCAACAGGCATATGAAACCCCACCGCTTGAGTTTTCGTCCTTCGTACGAGAACACCTGTCTATAGGGGTATATGGCCTCATGGTGCTCCCTTTCGAAGACACCCTGGCTAAGCCATTGCTTCAAGGTTTCCCTGGCTTCAAGGGGGCTATTGGGCAAGATGAGCCTTATGACGTTTAAAGGATGCCTGATGTAAAACTTGAGCCTTTCTTCAGGGGATATGACGTCATAAGGGGGGGTGACCACAAGGGATATGTCCTTGACCTTTTCAGGGGAATAGTAAAGGGCACAGAAGGGGCTGATTTCAGCCATCTACCAGATCTCCCTCACCTTTACCCCTTTTTGGGCTAGGTATTGTTTTATCTCCCTTATGGTATATTGCCCGTAGTGGACCATAGAGGCGATCAAGGCTGCATCTGCCTTACCCGTGGTGAGGACCTCGTATAGGTGTTCGGGATGACCCGCTCCGCCTGAGGCCACAACGGGGATGGAGACGGCTTCGGAGATCATACGCGTGATCCTCAGCTCATAACCCTGCTGGGTCCCATCGGCATCAATGGAGTTCAGGCATATCTCCCCTGCTCCTAACCTTTCTGCCTCCTTTGCCCACCATAGGGCATCTATCCCCGTAGGGGTTCTCCCACCGTTTATCCAAACCTCATAGCCTGAGGGGATCCTTTCGGACTCACCCACATATAGCACGTCCATGCCTAGGACGATAGATTGACTGCCAAAGGCCTTTGCCCCTTCGTAGATGAGCCTTGGGTTCTTCACCGCTGCCGTATTTATGGATACCTTCTCGGCACCTGCCAATAGAACCTCCCTCATCTCCTCGAGGCTCTTTATGCCACCACCGACCGTAAGGGGTATGAAGATCTCCCTTGCCACCCGGTCCACAAGGTCTATGACGATCTTCCGCGATTCAGCCGAGGCCGTTATGTCGTAAAAGACTATTTCATCGGCCCCGTCTTCATAATAACGCCTGGCCATCTCCACAGGATCCCCTACTGGGACGTTATCCTTGAACTTTACCCCCTTTGTGGTCATCCTATCCTTTACATCAAGGCATACGACAATCCTTTTACTGAGCATCTTCCTTACGGGTTAAATCGACAAAAGTTCTCAAGCACCCTAAGCCCTGGTCTACCGCTTTTTTCAGGATGGAACTGCACCGCCCATAGGTTACCATGAGCGATGGCAGAAGGGAACTCGATGCCATATTCGGTGATCCCAAGGATTATCTCCTCCTGCTCAGGCTCGGGGTAGAAGCTGTGCACAAAGTAAAATTCGTGCCTTGGGTCAATCCCCTCGAAGAGCCGATGCGCCTTTACAGGCCTTACCCGGTTCCAACCCATCTGGGGCACCTTGAGCCTTTCCCCTTGCTTGTCAAAAAGCGGCTCCGGAAACCTCACTACCTTCCCCTTTAGGAAGCCAAGGGTTTGAGTAGGCCCTTCCTGGCTCTTCTCGAAGATGATCTGTATGCCAAGGCAGATCCCAAGCATAGGCCTCCCAGAGAGGAAGAATTCCCTTAAGGCCTCATCAAGTCCCTTTTGCCTCAGGTGCTCCATGGCCTTTCCAGCAGCACCTACCCCTGGGAAGATCAGTCTTTCGGCCCGAAGGACCTCCTCGGGGTCTGAGGTTATAAAGGATTTGAACCCCAAAAAATCAAGGGCCCTTTTAACACTTGTAAGGTTTCCTGCCTCGTAGTCCAAAATGGCGACCATCTTGGTGGTTTTAGCAAACTTTTATCCCTTTGACAATTTTAAGGCCCATGTGGGATATTAACGGAAAAATGAAACGGCCTTTTTTAGTTGCGCTTGTCCTCTTTGGTTTATGTTTTGCCTTTAAGCTCTACCAGGCCAGATGGATCTTCCAGCATAAGCCCTTTTACTTTACCAAGGACGGTACCCCAGTGCTCACAGAGGCAGATGGCTATTATTTCCTCAGGCTTGGAGAGCTCATAGCGGAGGGGCAGTACCGTCCAGGGGCACCCGATCCCCTAAGGAACGCTCCTGACAACCAAAGGCCCCTAGAAAGCAAAAAGGTCCCTCTGCCCTTTCTTCCTCCCCTTTTGAGCTTCCTTTTGGCAGTGACGAAGTGGCTTACAGGTAAAGACATAGAGAGGGCTTTTTTGGCCTTTCCTTTGATCCCCTTCCTTTCCTCCCTTCAGGTCTTTCCCATGTTTTACCTTGGGAGAAGGCTTGGGGGGAACCTCTTAGGTGTGGGGCTTGCCCTTGGTGCATCTTTTTCCTTGGAGTACCTCATAAGGACGGACATCTTAAGGCTCGATACCGATGCCTTGAACCTCTTTTTCCTCTTTTCGGTAGCCCTTTTGCTCTTAAGGCTCCTTGACCGTTGGTCCTTTAAGGACCTGATAGGTCTGAGCATAATGGTGCATCTCTTCCAGTTGTGGTATGCCCATCCTGGGCTCCTCATACCCCTTTTTGCCTTTTTCGCCCTCTCTTTGCTCCTTAAGGAGAAGGACCTGGGAGTTACCCTCAAGAGGACAGCCCTTGTGCTGTTTTTTTCCAACCCCTTTATCCTTTACCAGGGCCTTTTTAACCTCTTGGACCTATTCAAGGGCTACATCCCGGGCCTCATAAAGGAAGAAAACCCCTTTATCCCCAGGGCTGTTTTTGCCCAATCTGTAAGCGAGCTTCAGAAACTCAGCCCTGAAAGGGTCTTCCGAATGACAGCTGTCCATCCCTTTTTGGGTTACCTAAGCCTTCTAGGGCTGTTTGTGCTCTACCTGAGGGAAAGGCGTGCCCTTTTGCTTTTCCCCCTCATGCTCTTGGGGATGATGTCCCTTTTTGGGGCAAGGCGTTTCATGGTCTACTTGGGCCCCTTTGTCGGCCTTGGGCTTGGTGTCCTAGTCCAAGTGGTCTTTGAAATTACGAGGAAGCGATACGAAAAAGCGCCCCTTTTCCCTTTGGAGCTAGGCCTCGGTGTGCTTTTGTTCCTCTCCGTAATACACCCCAGTCGTTTCGCCATAAGGCCCCTTCCGCCCATAACCCCTGGTTTGATGGAGGGGATAAAGCTCTTAAAGGAGATAGCCCCAGAGGGGTGTTTTGTCTGGTCGTGGTGGGATTACGGTTACCCCATAGCACAGGGCTCCAAACGGGCCGTCTACCATGACGGGGGTAGTTGGGGAGGGCCGAAGAGCCTACTTGTGGCAAGGAGCTTTGTATTACCTCCTTTTAAGGCCTATAACGTGGTCAACGGGACTACTGCCCTTGGAGAGGAGGGGATAAGGGAGCTGTTGAAGGGGGGCAAAAGCCCAGGGGAGATCCTCAGGGAAGTAGAGGAAGGGAGGCACAACCGTCCTCTTAAGGAGAAAGTGTACCTCCTTTTTTCAGGACTTGACGTGAGGAAGTTCTACTGGATCTCCTTTTTCGGGACATGGGACCCTGACAGGCGCCAAGGCCTACACCTCTTCTACCTCCCTTTGGGGCTCTGCCAAGAAACCCCCCAAGGCTTTATGTGCCAGCGGGGTTCTGTGGACCTAAAAAAGGGCCTTGCAGAGGAGATGGAATCAGGAGTCCTATCCATAGGTAGGGTGGAAAAGGTGAGACTTTCCACAGATGATAGGTTTTTGTCAAAAGAGATCCTAAGGGAGGGAGAGGGGGTGTTATTCTTCCTTGTGGAGAAGGAGGGGAGGCTTTTTGGCTTTTTGGCCCACCCTATGGTCCAGAAGACTACCTTTCACAAGTTGTTTTTCGAAGCGGAAGAGGGCCTTTTTAAGCTTGTGCTTTCTGATTTTCCGAGGTTCAGGATATACGAAGTCTTAGGTGAAAATCTTCCTTGACACCAAAGGGCTTTGTGGCATTAAATAGCTGTGTGGTTTTTTTAAAAAACTCGAAAGGAGGGTTGTCATGGTTCTAAGGTGTCTTAAGCGGAAGCTACGAAGTAAGAAGGGTTTTACTTTAATCGAACTTATGATCGTTGTGGCTATTATAGGGATTTTGGCAGCAATAGCTATACCTACTTACATGGATTATACTGTAAGGGCCAAGGTTTCTGAAGCGGTTAGCCTTCTAGCAGGATATGCCACAGCAGCTGCCGAGTATCATAATTCATACGGTAATTTCACACGAGACATCAGCGCATTTGGAGAATCAAAAACAAGCAAATATGTAAGCAATGTTACAATTGGTGATCTTAACAAGTGTGATGTAAAGGAGCCTGATGCTATATGCTTTGTGGCCACTTTGCAGGGTATATCAAGTGATGTCAACGGCAAGAAAATTGGTCTGGAGGTTTACTACAACTCTCAAAATGGAACATACGATAAATGCTATGATTGGAACTTGGATAAAGTAAAATATATTCCATCCAGTGTCCGCCAGAGACAATGCCAAAATGATGACGCAGCAGGTTAAGGGTACTGATTATCTCGATGGGTAAAGGGCTTACTTTGCTGGAGGTTATGATTGTTGTAGTGATCGTAGGTATCCTTGCAGCCATTGCCATTCCTTCTTATACCCATTATGTGAAGAGGGCCAGGAGGGCTGATGCCATGAATGCCCTCTTGGCCCTCCATGCGGCCCAGGAGTCTTACAAGGCCGAGCATGGGCGGTATGGTGACTTTGGCGAACTATCAGGTTGTTCCCCAAATATGGCGGGTGAGAACTATATGATAAGCCTTAACCTTTCTGATAACCGCACGTCTTACAACGCCACTGCCATCCCTCAGGGCAGGCAGAAGGGCGACTACTGTCTAAGGATAGATCAGGACGGTAAGCAGTACTATGCCCCTTCTTCGGACGGAGGATGTGGAACTTTTACTGAGAAGAAGTTTTCCGAGTTAAGGTAGTCCTCTTTAGGTTGCCTTCCTTCCCCTTTAGGTGTAACCTTAACTTAGGACCTAAAAGAGGTTGGGGAGAGATGACAACAGGTGATGGCTACCAAGAAAAGGTAAGGCGTATCTATCGTTTCATAAGCGAGAACTTCTACCTGAACAGGCCTGACCTTGAGATAAAAGGGGAAAGGTACAACTCTGCCCTCCTTTTCGGGATACTCACTGCCCTTTATGGTGGCAAAGAACTGATAATAGGGGAGCCAGGCCTCGGTAAGACTACAAGCGCCGAGTACATAGGATGCTTAATTTACCGCTATCCCCTTGGGGTCATATGGGGGAGCGAAGTCTCAGGGCACCCCGAACAGACGGAGGAAAAGATCGTGGGAAGGCCTGATCTTGGGGCCTTGAACCAGGGACGAGAGGTGGTGGTCTGGAGCAACTTCGTGCAACTGCCTGTGAAGATCGTGGACGAGATAAACCGCCTGCCTGAGACCAAACAGTCCATGATCCTTGACGGGGTCGACCGCGGCAATTGGGAGTATCTCAACGAAATGATAATCAACGACGAGTACGTGCTTTTTGCCACCGCCAACTACCAAGACCGCGGGACCAATACCATAATCGCGCCCTTGGTAGACAGGTTTGACGTACTTGTCGAATCAAGACATCCAGGGCCAAACCTCGCCTTCCAGATCGGCAGGCGTTCGAAGCTGTATAACCCCCTGCGGCATCCGGAGTTCGAAAGGAAGTTCCATGAGCTTTTGAGGTCGCAGGTGCCATATGAGGAAAAGGTCCCAAGGCTTGAAGAACTATGTGAGGCCTATGGCCAGTACCTCAAAGAGAAGGTAGGCATCGAAGGCCTAAGCAAGGAGGAAAGGTTCGAAATAAGGAAGCAGATCGCCTCCATACCCCTTGACCTCGATTCGAACGCCTTCCTGAGGATGGTCCTTGCCGAATTCTCCTTCTGTCACCGTTATGGGCAGAAGAGGAGTGTCGAGCAGTGCCAGGAAGGGTGCCACTACACGGGTTATTTCTGCTACCATGTGAAAAACTGTGCCTCCAACCGCCTCCCCATCTCAGCAGTAGGGTATGCACAAGCCCTGGCCTGGTTCCTGGAGGAGGATGAGGTAGACCTCGAACACGTAAAGGCAGTCCTACCCTTTGTCTTGGCCCATAGGGTCCAGTGGAAGGACTCTTACATATCCAAGAAGGAAAGCGAGGGCAGGAACGACCCCTTACAGATATACCTTGCCAAGGAAGCCGTAGAGGAGATCTTCCACCGCTATAACGAGCAGCGGGATTACCTCTTGGAAGCCCTGGCCGTTGCCTCTGAGGCCTTTGAGGGGCGGGAGGTGCAGCTACTGGACGGTGACCATCCCATATACGAAGAGATAAAGAAGGAGATAGCGGCCTTAAGATGAAGAACCCTTTTGAAGAGTTCAAGAGGCATCCGAGTAAGGAGAGGTCAAAGGAGATCCCCCTTGACAGGATCCTGCGCCAGAAAGAAGAGACCTTACAGAGGATCCTTCGGGGTTATGAGAACCTTTTGAAGAACGAGGCGAAGGATTTGGTGTGGCTCATGCAGTACAGTACGGTCATCAAGGCCTATAGCATCGCCGAAGAGGCCATAAGGGACATAGAGTACACAGCCGAAGACATAGAGGAATTTTGCTATGCCCTCGATAGGACCGATCAGATCCCCTATCTGATCACTGGGCCTGCAGGGGTCTACATATCGGCGCTTTGTAACTACGCAAAGGAGTCCGAGATCGTCTTAAGGCTCCAGGACCTGGGGATAAAGATAAACCTTTTGGGCTACAGGCTCCCCGAAGGGAAAAGGCTCATCGTGGAAGGGAACCTTGGGGACTTCACCGGTATAAGCCTTGAAGGGGGCGAACTGATCGTTGAAGGCAGCACCAAGAACTACACGGGTGCGGGTATGAAGAGGGGGAGGATAATAGTCAGGAACAACGCAGGGTTCAACACCGGTCATGGGATGACTGGAGGGGAAATCCTAGTAGGGGGGAGGATAAAGGGTCTCGGGAAGATCGTAGGCGGTAAGATTTACGAGAAGGACCAATTGATCTTCCCAAGTGAGGATTACAGGCCCTTCTATTTCTAGGCCATGGACAGGGAAGAACTGCTGAAAAAGATCTGGCCAAAGGTCAGGAAAAAGCACCTTTACCCGCAGTTGCCCATGCCCGAGTTTGTGGAGGGGGAAGAACTTGTCGGCCTTGAAATGAAAAGCAAAAAGCTCCAGTTGAACACCGCCTTCTTGGACCTCATGAAGGAAAAGATGGCAGAGGAAGATGTGCTTGAAGCCTTGCTAGACCACGGGATATCCCATTACATGTTCTGTCCTTGGGACTTTGAGACCCACTTGGTGCTTTACAGTGAGGCCAAAAAGGTCTTAAAGGACAAGAGGCTTGCCCAGAAGGCTGCCTCCTACTTCATGGACGTTGTGGCCAACACTTACTGCGTAAGGGAAAAGGAGACCAAGATCCCTGAACTCTACCGCAACCTCCCCAAACAAGGCATCCACAGGCTCATGGCCATGCTCTATCAGGTCATATGGGGGGTGGAGCTTGGGGTGGAGGGTGAAGACGAAAGGGTAAAACGTTTGGCGCGTATCCCTTATTTGGACAAGAGGCTTTGGAAGGAAAGCGTGAGGAAGTTCGCCAAGGCCTTAGAGGAGCTCTTACAAGAAGAGGCCCAAAACGAGCAGAAACAGAACCAGAAGATGCCCAATCCCTTGGGAGAGCATTCCCTGGAGAACTACACCTTGGAAGAGATAGACAGGGGCATAAGGAACTTCGCCACTTCGGTTGAAGACATCCAACAGTTCCGCGAGGCCATTGAGGACTTCAAAGAAGAACTAAGCGCCATGGGATACTCCACAGGCGGTATAGGCCGCGGCCGCGGTAACCCTGTGGATGCTGACCTTTTGTACTACATGAAGCTTGCCGAAAACTACACCCTCCCCATCAAGAAGTTGCCCATGCAGAAAAGCGGGGCCCTTCATCCCTATTCCCACTCGCCCTGGGAGATCGGTAAACCCACCCAGGACATTGATCCCTGGACGAGCTTTGGCAAGATCATGCCAGGACTCACCCAGACGTGGGTGAGGAGGGAAGGGGAGGTCTTTGGCGAAGCGGAGGCCATCCCCGATTGCCTCGTCATAATAGATTCTTCTGGCAGTATGACCAATCCTAGGGAAAAGCTCTCCTATGCTGTCCTTGGGGCTGCATGTGCGTGTAATGCCTATTTGAAAAACGACAGGAGGGTGGCCGTCTATAACTTCTCTGATGCCTTCAGGGGAAACAAGGTCCTCCTTGAGTTTTCAAGGGAGAAGGAGGCCATCTATCAAGCCATATGTAGGTACTTTGGCGGTGGCACGGCCCTTGACCTCAACGATATCCTGTACCTGCTTAAAAAGGCCGAAAAGCCCGATATATTCATCATAACCGACATGCAGATCACCAACCTCGAAAAGCTCATAGAGTTCTTCAACGGGATCGACAACCGGGTGACGGCGGTGCACATCGGGGAGAACATCTATGCCTCGCGTTTCCGCGAAGGGATAAAGCAGAAGAAGAACATCTCCCTGTTCATGGTCAAGGACAAGGAGGACATCCCCAAGATAGTCCTGGGGAAGGTGAGGGAATACTTCGGTTTGCCCTTCTAAAGAAGTTGACACCCCTATAGGTGGGGCTTATTTTAAAGACCGAAAAAACCAAGAGGGCAGGAGGCGATGATCTTCATTCCGAGGGAGAAAAAAGAAAGACGTCAGATCCCAAAGTTTCTACCCATTCTTCCCCTGCGGGGGACGGTCCTTTTCCCCGAATTGGTCCTCCCCATAATGGTGGGAAGGAAGAAATCCATAAAGTTGATAGACGACGCTATGGAGGGCGAAAGGCTCATAGGGGTTGTGGCCCAGCACAACCCCGAGGACGAAGACCCTGGGCCTGACGAGCTCTACCAGGTGGGTGTGGCAGCGAGTCTATTGAGGGTCGTGAAAGAACTTGACGGTACCCAAAGGGTCATAGTCCAAGGCCTTGAACGCATAAGGGTGAAGAGGTATCTACAGTCCGATCCTTACTTTGTAGCAGAGATAGAGGTCATCCCTCAGCCGACCTTTGAGCCAACCGACCTAGAGGTAGAAGCCCTTTTGCGGAACATAAGGACCTTGTTCCAAAAGGCCACAGAGCTTGCCCCTTACTTAAGCAACGAACTTAAAAACACTGTGATGTCCCTTAAGGACCCTAACGTCATAGCCGACCTTATAGCCGCAAACCTCAACATCAAGGTCCAGGAGAAGCAAGAAGTCTTGGAGACCGTGGACCTTAAGGAGAGGTTAAGCAAGGTCCATTTCATATTGGCCAGGGAAGTACAGATCCTTGAGCTTGGCAATAAAATCCAATCGCAGGTCAAGGAGGACATCGACAGGGCCCAGAGGGAGTACTACCTAAGGGAGCAGCTTAAGGCGATAAAGAGGGAGCTCGGCGAACTTGACGATCACGCCCAGGAGATAAAGGAGCTGAGGGAGAAGATCGAAAAGGCCCAGATGCCCGAGGAGGCTAGGAAGGCGGCAGAAAAAGAGCTTGAGCGCCTTTCGAAAATGCCCCCAGCTTCAGCCGAGTACACCGTAGCCCGGACTTATTTGGATTGGTTAATAGAGTTACCATGGTCCAAGTCCACCGAGGATAACCTCGACATAGCCCACGCAAGGCAGGTCCTTGACGAGGACCATTACGACCTGGAAAAGGTCAAAAAGAGGATCCTCGAGTACTTGGCTGTAAGGAAGCTCAAAAACGACATGAAGGGGCCCATCCTCTGTTTTGTGGGGCCGCCTGGTGTGGGCAAGACCTCCCTCGGCAAGT
The DNA here is from genome assembly GCA_964611295.1 of uncultured Thermodesulfobacteriota bacterium. GTDB lineage: Bacteria > Desulfobacterota > B13-G15 > B13-G15 > B13-G15 > B73-G16. The sequence continues at coordinate 72,563 of CAZSWV010000006.1, forward strand.
CCATCGCCAGGGCCATGGGTAGGAAGTTCGTGAGGATATCCTTGGGTGGGATAAGGGATGAGGCTGAGATCCGGGGACACAGGCGGACCTATGTAGGGGCATTGCCTGGTAAGATCATCCAGGGGATAAAGCGCGCTGGGGTCAATAACCCCGTGTTTATGTTAGATGAGGTCGACAAAATCGGCATAGACTTCCGTGGGGACCCAGCAGCGGCACTCCTTGAGGTCCTTGACCCCGAACAGAACCACGCCTTCAGCGACCATTATATAGACGTACCCTTTGACCTTTCGAAGGTGCTCTTCATAGCCACGGCAAACGTCCTTGACACCATACCTCCTGCCTTAAGGGATAGGATGGAGGTCCTTGAACTTCCGGGTTACACAGATGACGAAAAGCTCATGATCGCCAAAAACCACTTGATCCCCAAACAATTACGCGAGCATGGTCTCACCGAAGAGGACCTCGAGTTTGAAGACGATGCCATTTTGGCCATCATCAACTCCTATACGCGCGAGGCAGGGGTTAGGAACCTTGAAAGGGAGATAGCAGCCATATGTCGGGCAGTGGCCAAAGACGTAGCAGAAGGCAAGAGGGAAAAGGTCCGCGTCACCAAGGACATGCTCCACAAGTTCCTTGGACCCGAAAAGTTCTATCCGGAGGTTGCAGAGAGGATCTCCACGCCAGGTATAGCTACTGGCCTCGCATGGACTCCTACCGGCGGTGACATCATCTTCATAGAGGCCACCAGGATGAAGGGCCGAAAGGGTTTGATCTTGACAGGGCACCTAGGTGAGGTGATGAAGGAGTCGGCACAGGCGGCTTTAAGCTACGTGAGGACCAAGGCCAAGGACTTCGGGATAGACGAGGACTTCTTCTCCAAGAGCGATATCCACATACATGTGCCTGCTGGTGCCATCCCCAAGGACGGCCCTTCAGCAGGGGTGGCCATCTTTGTGGCCTTGGTCTCATTGCTCACAAACCGCCCGGTAAGGAGCGATGTGGCCATGACAGGGGAGATCACCCTGAGAGGGCAGGTCTTACCGGTGGGAGGCATAAAGGAAAAGGTCCTTGCGGGTAAGAGGGCGGGCATTAAGACCATCATCCTCCCCAAGCGGAATGAAAAGGACATAGAGGAGTTACCCGAACACGTAAAACAGGGTCTTGAGTTCAAGTTCGTACAGAGGGTGGAGGAAGCGGTGGAGATCGCCATTCCTAAGGACGGTTCGAAATGAGGGTATTGCTTTTCGCAGGAAAAGGCGGGGTAGGCAAGACGAGCATAGCGGCTGCGACAGCCCTTTTGGCTGCCAAGAGGGGCTACCGCACCATAGTCATATCCCTTGATAGCGCCCATAACCTCTCGGATGCCTTTGAGCTGGAAGGAGGGCTTTTTGACGTAAAGGGGGAGCCTGTTCAAGTTACCGAAAACCTCTGGGTCCAAGAGATAAACGTCCAAGAAGAGATAAAGCGCCATTGGTCCGAAGTCCACGAGTACATATCTGCGCTGTTCAAGGCCTCAGGGGTTAAAGACATCCTGGCAGAGGAACTGGCCATATTGCCGGGAATGGAGGAAGTAAGCGGGCTCCTTTATGTAAACAGCTATGCCCGCCGAGGTGAATTCGACCTTATCGTATTGGACTGTGCCCCTACAGGTGAAGCGGTGAGGTTTGTGAGCCTTCCCACCATCTTCGAGTGGTACATGAAGAAGTTCTTCAACCTGGAACGCAAGATCGCTAAGATAGTCGGGCCTTTTGTGGAGAAGCTTTACAACGTCCCCATGCCCGAAGACAGTTGCTTCGATAGGCTTGAGGAACTCTTCGAAAGGCTTGAAGGGGTGGAAAGGCTCCTCTCCGATGCCAATGTGACCTCTGTGAGGCTTGTCACAAACCCTGAGAAGATAGTGGTGAAGGAGACACAGAGGGCCTTTATTTACTTTTCCCTTTACGGGCTTTGTGTGGATGGGGTTATTGTGAACAAGGTCCTGCCCCAAGAGGTCAAGGACGAGTTTTTCTACCAGTGGCATATGCTACAAGGGCGTTACATTTCGGAACTGGAAGGCTACTTTTCGCCGGTCCCGGTTTTCAAACTCCCCCTTTATCACCACGAGGTAAAGGGATTGGAAAGCCTCGAAAGGCTTGCCCTGGATCTTTACGGGGAGAAGGACCCAACGGCTGTTTTCAGGAGCGAAGCTCCCTTCAGGTTTTCAAAGGTTGATGGGCGTTATAACCTTGAGGTGAGGATGCCTTTTGTAGGGAAAGGGGAGCTTGAGCTTTCAAAAAAGGGAGACGAGTTGATAATCACCGTGGGGGTCTTCAAGAGACACGTGATCCTGCCCAAAAGCATCGCTGCCTTGAACCCAAAAGCGGCAAGGCTTGAGGGAGACCTTTTGAAGATAACCTTTGAAGGGGAGGGATAGGATGGAGGGCGAAAGGACCCATAGGTCCCCTTACTTTTGTCCCATGTCGAGGTTCTTTGAGGCCTTTGGCAAACTCAAGGATCGTAAGTCTCCTTTTTGGGAACACCTTACTAAGGCCAAAATAGAGCTGCTTGAGGCCTTCAAATCCTTGATCGAGGAAAGGATCCAAGACCTGAAGGGCAAAACCGAAGGGTTGAAGAAAATAGAAGTGGAGTGAGGCCTCCAAGTGAAGAGGCTTGTGGTCATACCGGCACGGTATGGTTCAAGCCGCCTTCCAGGTAAACCCTTGGTCCTACTTAAGGGTAGGCCCCTTATACAGTATGCCTATGAAATAGCCAAGAGGTCTTCAGCAGACAGGGTCATAATCGCTACAGACGATCACAGGGTTTTAGAAGTGGCACTGAACTTAGGGGCAGAGGCAGTCCTTACCTCAAGGGATCACCCCTCAGGAACCGACAGGGTGGCAGAGGTCGTAAAGGAGATGGATGTCCGGTACGTAGTGAACCTTCAGTGTGATGAACCCCTCCTGCCTCCCCATTACATAGATCTTCTGTTTTCCGCCTTGGAGGAAAAAGGAGTTGACATGGCAACCCTGGTATCGCCCCTTGAACCGGAAGAGCTCACAGACCCCAATGTAGTCAAAGTAGTCATGGACCGTGAGGGGTTTGCCCTTTACTTTTCAAGGGCTCCCATACCCTTCAGCCGCGATAAAAAAGGGGTAAGGCGAGGACTTTATTGGCGTCATGTCGGGATATACGGCTACAAAAAGGAGGCCCTTCTTTGGCTTACAGCCCTTCCGCCTTCGCCCCTTGAGGAGGAGGAAAGACTTGAGCAGCTGAGGGCCCTGGAAAACGGGATGAGGATATTGCTCATCCCCTGTGAACACAAGTCCCCCTCCGTGGATACGGAAGAGGACCTGAAGAAGCTTGAAGCCTTTTTGACCTAGGCGGTATAGCCAAGCTTATGGGAAGCCTTAACCCCCGCTTCCTTTAAGGCAGGAAGCACTTCGTTGTAAAGCTTTTCGTCTGTGAGCCTGAAGGCAGGGGCTTGGACCGAAAGGGCAGCTATAACCCTTCTGGTGTAATCCCTTACGGGCACAGCTACACACCTTACGCCTTCTTCGTATTCCTCATTATCAAGGGCATAACCCTTATCCCTTACTTCCTCTAAGTGTTTGAGGAAGGCCTCCTTGTCGGTGATGGTATTGGGCGTGAAGGCCTTTACAGACTTCCAATCTATTAACCTTTCCACATCTGCAATGGACCTATAGGCCAACTGGACCTTCCCACTTGCCGCTGCATAGGCTGGGATCCTCCAACCTACCCTACAAGCCACCTTTACCATCTGAGGGGCCTCGACCACATCCAAGTATACGATCCACTGGTCCCTCAACACGGCCAATCCCGCGTTTTCCTGGACCTTCTCCACGAGCTCTTCCAGGATGGGCCTTATCTGCTTTACAAGGTTCATCTGCCTCAGGAAGTTCTGGGCGAGCTCAAGGACCTTCAATCCCAAACGGTAATTCTCCGTTTCCTTGTTCTGCTCCACATACCCCCTGGTTTCAAGGGTCGCAAGAAGCCGGAAGATGTTGTTCTTGTGAAGGTTGAGCCTCCGACTCAACTCGCTCACACCGAGCTCGTCCCCTTCCTTGCCCAACTCCTCAAGAACCGCAAGGGCATGGGCCACAGACTTAATGGTGTAACTGGACTTTTCACGCTTAGCCATTCCTACTCCTCCTTTCAGGTAATTGATCGAAGTGTAAAGGCGTTTAACCTTTACCTTCTATTTTTATAAAACGTATGACCTACCCAGGAGTTTGTCAAGTTTTACCAAAATATCCTTTACAAACGCAATTTGCCTCTATCTTCCCCCTTTTTAAGGCCAAAAAGGATACAAAAAACTCCTTGGGTTTGCAAGGGCGGTGGCAGGGGGTTACCTATTGGCAGGATGAGATGAGGTATGATATAGGAAGGGAACGAGGGTTCTTTACATCTTCGTGAGGAGGAGTAGATGGAGGTCTTAAGTAGGATAAAGGATTTTGCCTACAGAAAGGCCATCGAGCAGATAGTTTCCCTTTTGAGGAAGGTAGATGACGAAAAGATCCTTCAGATGCTTTCCATTGCGAAGATGCTTACGCAGGACCCAGAAGTTAAGAGGGCCATTGAGGGGATAAAGAAGTTCATACAAAGCGATCATCCTGCCAAAAAGCTGATATATCGGATAGTGAACTATCTGCCTTATGAGAACTGCGTGAGGTTGTTCTGGACCCTTTTCAACAACGGGTGGTTTGTAGGTGGTAAGAAGCGGGATGCCTTTGAGAAGGAGCACGGATATAGGCCTCCGTTTGTCTTGATCTTAAGCCCGACTATGAAATGTAACCTACGGTGTAAAGGTTGTTACACCCTTGGGTATGGGCGCAGTTATGAACTTGAGTATGAGTTGGTGGACAGGATCCTCAAAGAGTGTGAGGACTTGGGGATATACTTTGTGACCATTTTAGGTGGTGAGCCTTTGATGTATCCCCATCTGTTCAGGATGATAGAGGAACACCCTGACATCTTCTTCCAGGTGTACACCAATGGGACCCTTTTGACGAAAGAGGCCGCCAAGAGGTTTTCGGAGCTCGGAAACGTCCTGGTGGTGATAAGCATAGAGGGGGATCAGGAGGAGACCGACAGCTGGCGTGGCAAAGGGGTATTTAGGCGGATGATGCAGGCCTTTGATTACTTGAGGGAGCACCGGGTCTTGATAGGCACTTCTTCTACGGTCACCAGGTACAACGTGGATAAGGTTTCCTCCTTTGAGTTCATAGATCAACTCATAGAACTTGGCTCTTTCCTTCAGAACTACTTCCTCTACATACCGGTAAATGGACAGGCAGATTTTTCGCTCCTCGTAACCCCCGAACAGCGGGACTTGTTGCGTAGGCGGGTGATCGCCATAAGGAATACGAGGCCCATCTTCATCATGGATTTTTGGAACGATGGACCTTACGTAGGTGGATGCATTGCCGCTGGAAGGCGTTATTTCCACATAAATGCCAAAGGGGACATAGAACCTTGTGTATATACCCATATAGCGGTAGACAACATCCGCAACACCACAATAGCCAAGGCCTTGGACAGCCCCCTTTTCAGGGCCATAAGGAAGAGACAGCCTCACAACCCTAATCACCTACGGCCTTGTATGATCATAGACAACCCCCACATCCTCAGGGAGATCATAGAAGAGGTTAAGCCCTACTTCACCCATCCGGGTGCTGAGGAAATCTATACCGAGAAAAAGGACCTACTGGACGAATACGCCAGGCGCTGGGGAGAATACGCCGATAGGATCTGGCAAGAGGAGTACAAGGATGGGAAAAGAATTGTGGATTACCTGCCCTATGAGGGAGAAGCCAGACCGTGTTTAGGTGGAACCGTAGGAATGGTACAGTGAGGTCAAGGCTCTGGTTTGAGGACGATCTTCTCCTTAGCTAGGTCCAAACGGAGAAAACGGGCCCGTATGATCCGTTGCTCACCGAAGATGTTGACCATAAGGATCTGGTCCCCTTCAGGCTTAAGCAAATAGACCGATTCGAAGTAAAGTTCTTCCTTCCCGTCCTTTTCAATGTAAACGTTTGCCTCACACATCGAGGATCTCCTTAAGGGTTTCTACGAGTTCCTCTACATAATGGGGGAGAGGCTCGCGTTTGACCCCTATCAACCTCACGTTCTCTTGTGTCAAGGGGAGGAGGACCTTTAAGGCCTTACTGGAGGCAATGGCCTCTGCCATCCTAGGGGTAAGTTCCCCTAACATGGAGTTCGAGAGCACGATGCTCATAGGGCCCACAATGACGTCGGCTTCTTTGACCGTATGGCATATGGCGTTTTCACCACTTGCCCCGCGATTTGCCTTGGCCTTCATCATGGCCATGGTGGCAGCGGCGTTTGTACCAAGGGCCAAAATCTCCACTCGTTCCTCAAAGGCCTCCCTCAGGCGTTTGACGATAAGGCTACCGATCCCTCCACCTTGACCGTCTATCACACATACCTTGGGCCTCTCTTTCAAGACCATCCTCCACGTTCTATCTCCCCCTTCATGGGAACAAAGACCACACCCGTGATCTCCTTTTTTTCTATCCCATCGGGGGTTTTTTTGACAAGGATGAGCACTTGATGGCAAGGAGATCCTCCAAGGGGCAAGACCATCCTTCCACCCTCTTTAAGCTGTTCAAGTAAGGGTGCGGGGATCTTAGGAGCCGCACAAGTTATCATTATCGCGTCAAAGGGGGCCTTCTCAGGTAAGCCATAGAATCCATCCCCTACAATTACCCACACGTTGCGATAGCCAAGTTCCCTCAACGTCCTTTCGGCCCTTTCGGCCAACGACGGTATGTATTCTATGGTGTAGACCTCCTTCACCAGTTCAGCCAATATGGCGGCTTGATATCCGGAGCCAGTCCCTATTTCTAACACCCTCTCATGGCCCTTGAGGCAAAGGTTTTCGGTCATAAGGGCCACGATATAAGGCTGCGAAATGGTCTGCCCCTCACCTATAGGTAATGGCCTGTCTTCATAGGCAGCATGTCTGTATTCGGGAGGGACAAAGAGGTGCCTTGGGACCTTCCTCATGGCCTCAAGGACCCTGGTGTCGGAAATACCCCTTGCTGCTATCTGATACCTCACCATGGCCTCGCGTTCCTCTTGGCGCTCATGAAGGTCCCAATCCACTGTACCTCCCCTCATCGTCCTTGTAAGAGGCCAAAAGGTATTTGAGGTTCACATTGCTCAATGCATGGAAGGCGTTGCCCTTGAGTTCCTTTCTACCTCGGAAGAAGGCATTAAGCCATTCTTTCACCTCGGCCCTTTTGGTCTTGCCCTTTGTTGGACAGGGGTCCTTTATCACTGGGAGTCCATGGTGCTTTGAGAACTCTTCTACCTTCTCCTCGTCCACCAGGGCCAGGGGCCTTATAAGGGTGATCTTGCCTCCAAAAAGCTCTTGTCTGGGCAACATGGTGCTGATCTCCCCGGAGAAGAAGACGTTCATGAAGAAGGTAACCAGTATGTCGTCCTTGGTGTGCCCCAAGGCCACTTTGTTGCACCCAAGCTCTGTAGCAGTTTCAAAGAGGACCTTCCGCCGCATCCTCGAGCACTGAAAACAAGGCGTCTCCGATGGATCTTTATGTGATCTTGGGCCGATGTCGGTCCGCTTAACTACAAAAGGACACCCGAGGGAAGACGCGAACTCCCTTATGGGATCAACTGAAAAGCCATCGAAGCCGAGGTCTACAGTAACCGCAATGAGCTCATACTCGATAGGGATTACCTTTCGCCTCTCGGCAAGGACCTTTAACATAGTGAGGCTGTCTTTTCCTCCCGACACCCCAACCAGGACCCTGTCGCCCTCTTGCAGGAGCCTATATTCCCATATAGCTTTACCGACAAGTCTCCTTACCCTTGCGTCTATGTTCCCCAACCTTTCACCCCTTCTAAGGGACACCCTTCACATCGAGGTTTGGGCCTACAAAAGGATTTCCCGAGCCTTACCAAAAGCGCATGGTACTCCTTGTACAGGGCCACATCCTTAGGAAGGGCGTCCATGAAAAGCCTTTGTAGTTCGCGGTAACTGCTTGAGTCCTTTGTGATCTCATGCCTCGAAAGGATCCTCTTTGTATAGGCGTCTACTACAAAGATGGGCTTATCGCATGCATAGAGCAAGATGCTGTCAGCAGTTTCCTCACCGATGCCCTTGACCTCAAGGAGCTTTGAACGGAGTTCCTGAAGGGGAGCTTTGGCCATGAGGTCCATACGGCCTTTGAATTCACGGATAAGGAAGGCCACTGCCTCCTTCAACCTCTTGGCTTTTACCTTATAAAAGCCAGAGGGCTTTATTAGATCTTCGAGTTCCTCAAGGGGCATCTCATAGATGATTTCTGGGACAAGGGCACCTTTCCCCTTGAGGTTTGCTATGGCCTTTTCCACGTTCCGCCAAGAGGTGTTTTGTGTAAGGATGGCGCCTACAAAGACTTCAAAAGGACTCTCTGCAGGCCACCACCCTTGGGGGCCAAAGGCAAAGAAAAGCCTCTTATATAGTTCCATTAGGATTTCCTTCACTTCCGGCTTTCTGTTTAAAATATCAGAAACCGCCCTCAAAGGGGGAGTCCCTATGGAGGCTTATTCCTTTTGTAGGCTTTGCGACGGCCGTTGCAGCCTGAAGCTCACCTTAGAAGGGGGAAAGCTACAGAAGGTCACCGGAGACCCGCATGGACCAGCGGGCAGGACCGGGGCCTGTGAGAAAGCCAAGGCATGGCCTGAAATCCTCTATCATCCTGAAAGGATATTGCGGCCCATGATAAAGGGAAAGACGGGCTTATGGAGGGAGACCACGTGGGAAGAAGCCTTGGACTACACAGCTTCGAGACTCCTTGAGCTAAAGGAGCGACATGGCGCTAAATCTATAGCCTTTTTGGTTGGGCACCCTAAGGGGCTGGAGCACAGTTTCGTACAGAGGCTCGCCCGGGCCTTTGGAAGCCCTAATGTAGTGGGATCAGGACATATATGCCATCAACCAGGAGAGACGGCCTCCCAGTTGACCCTTGGTGGGGCAACTTTCCCCGATCCGGATGGGGTTCCAAGGACCTTCCTTTTTTGGGGATCTAATTTCGAGGAGACCCGTTACGGCAAGGTCAACTTCTCCCAGTACACAAGGGCCCTCAAAGAGGGGGCCAAGGTCCTGGTGGTGGACCCAAGAAGGACCTCCTTGGCAAAAAAGGCCTGCCTCTGGATACACCCGAGGCCTGGCTGTGACGACCTATTGGCCTTTTGTGCGCTTAAGATAGCTGTGGAGGAGGGATTTTACGAACCTAGTTTCGTCAAGGACTACACCCTGGGTTTTGACGCCCTAAAAGAGCACCTTTCTAAATATGACCTTCAGGAGCTCTGCCAGGCCTGTTGGGTTGACCCAAAGGACCTCAGGGACATGGTCAGGCTTTACTTTGAAGGGAAGCCTTCGATCCTGCTTTGGGGCAATGCCCTAGATCACAGTGCGAACTCCTTTCAGACCTTTCGCTCTTTGGTCATCCTTAAAGCCATAACGGGGAACCTAGACCTAGCTGGAGGGGAATTCATCACAGTGGAGATGCCCCCTCTTATGCCTTCTCGCGAGTTCCTCTTGGCAGAGCTTAAGACCCAAGGTGAGAAGATAGACGCTGAGTTCCCGCTCTTGCGGACCTGTTCGAGGCAGGCCTTCCTTAGGGCCGTCCTGAGAGGAGAACCCTATGGGATAAAGGCTGCCCTGGCTTTTGGTTCGAACCCGCTAATGACCTATCCAGATGCTTCCAAGGCAAAGGCAGCCTTGGAGAGGTTAGAATTTTTCGCCGTGGCAGATGCCTTTATGACCCCTTCAGCCGCCCTGGCCCAGGTCTTTTTCCCCATCGCCCTTAACTTCGAGTTCGAGGAAATAGCCCCTTATCCTCCTTTTGACGGCTTCAGCTTGGCATACCCAAAACTCTTGGACCCACCTGGGGAATGTCGCCCTGACTATTGGATTATAAACGAACTCGGCAAGAGGCTTGGCCTTACATCTTATTTCTGGGATGATCCACGAGAGGCCCTGGATTTAATCCTCTCCCCGAGCGGTATGTCCTTTAAGGACTTTTTGGAATTGAGGGCCTTTCAAGTAAAACCAAAACCAGGAGGATACAAGGTCCACGGTTTCCGCACAAGGAGTGGGAAGGTCGAACTTTACAGCGAAAACTTAAAGGCTTTGGGCCTTTCGCCCCTTCCCACTTTCCAAATGCCCGAACCCCCTGATCCCGAATACCCTTTGCTCTTGACAAGCGCAAAAGAACCCCCATACCTTCACTCAGAGGGCAGGAACATAAATGCCCTCCGGTCCATGAAACCCGAACCAACCCTTGAGATACACCCCGAAACTGCGGCCGAAGCGCGCCTCAAGGAGGGAGAATGGGCTTGGATCGAGACACCTTGGGGGAAGATAAGGCAGAGGGTTAAGTTAAGGGAAGACCTACCCAAAGGGGTCGTTTTCGCTAGCTACGGATGGTGGTTCCCAGAAAAAGGGGAAAGGGAACTATATGGCTGGGATGAAGCCAACCTTAACCTTGTGCTTCCGTCAGACCCTCCTTACGATCGGGCCATGGGTTCCTTGAGGCTTAGGGGTGTACCGTGTAAGGTCTACCCCTGCAGGGGTTGACTTTTGGAGGCTGGAGGCTATAGTTACAATAAAACAATGACCGTAGTTCAAAGGCTTCACGAGGAAATGCTAAAGGCCTTAAAGGAAGGTAAAAGAGACCGTGTGTCCATACTGCGCTACGCCCTTTCAGCCCTGAAGAACAAGGAGAAGGATTTAGGGAGGGAGTTGAAGGATGAAGAGGCCTATCAGGTCCTCAGGGGGTTGATCAAAAAGGGCAAAGAAGCTGTAGAACAGTTCCGGCAAGGTAAAAGGGATGATTTGGCCCAAAAGGAGGAAAAGGAGATAGAAGTCCTTGAGTCCTTTCTCCCCAAAGCGCTTTCCGATGAGGAGCTCGAGGCTATAATTGAAGAAACCTTAAGGGAACTCGGCGCCCAGGGTCCTAAGGACTTTGGGCCTGTGATGAAAGCCGTGATGTCCAAAGTGAAAGGACAAGCCGAAGGCCAAAGGGTAAGCGAGCTGGTCAAAAAGAAGTTAGGTTCCTCCTTGTCTTAAAAAACCCTATGGATTCCAAAGCGTTAGAGACCTTAGAGTTTGAAGAGGTCCTTTGGCACCTCAAAGGGCTTTGCAGTTCGGAACTTGGGAAGAAGCTCGTAGAAGCTCTCTCGCCTACTTGTTCAAAAGAGACGGTCGAGCGCATGTTGGAAGAGACGTGGCAGATGAAGCTTTATCTCGAAGAAAGGGGCGAGCTTCCGGCAAGGGGTTTTCCGGACGTGGGTCCACTTCTTGAAAAGGCCCAAAGGGGAGCGCTCCTTGAGCCAGAGGAGCTGAAGGCGATTTCGGATTCAGTAAAGGCCTCTTTATCACTTAAGGAAGGCCTTTTAAAAGTTAGGCAAAGGTTGTGGTTGCTCGAGGAGAAGGCTAGGAGGCTTCACGCTCCTATGGAGATCGTCACCGAAATAGACAGGGCTGTTTCCCCTTATGGAGAATTGCGAGATGACGCTTCCCCTCTGCTTCTAAGGTTGAGGAGGGCGCTCTTTGAAGCCAAAAAGAGGGTACAAGAGGTCCTGAAAAGGTGGCTTGAAGAAGCTCAGAAAAAGGGTTTGGTGAACTCCGATGTGATCACCGAAAGGAGCGGAAGGTTTGTCGTCCTTTTGCGTTCGGATGCAAAAGGCAGGGCAAAGGGGATCATACATGGGACCTCGGGATCTGGGGCGAGTTTTTACTTCGAACCCTTGGAGGCCCTTGACTTTAACAACGAGCTCAACCTCCTCCTCGATAAGGTAAAGGATGAAGAGGAAAGGATCCTCAGGTCCTTGAGCTTCTTGGTAAGGGAAAAGGCAAAGGAACTCATGGAGGACTTAAAGGTCCAGGCCGAACTGGATTTCCTTTATGCCAAGGCAAGGCTTGCCCTTCGCCTTAAGGCTGTAAAGCCTGTGTTTTCCGAAAACGGGGTAAGGCTTAAAGGGGCACGGCATCCCTTGCTCGAACTTCAGGGCAAAAGGGTTGTGCCGGTGGACCTTACGCTCGAACCCACAAGGAGGATCCTGGTCCTAAGTGGTGCCAATGCAGGTGGTAAGACCGTGGCGCTTAAGACCCTTGGTCTTTTGGTCCTTATGGCCCAATCGGGTATGTTGATCCCCGCAGTGGAAGACAGCGCCTTGCCCTTGTTCGAAAAGGTCTTTGTACACATCGGTGATGAACAGAACCTGTCGCAAGACCTCAGCACCTTTTCTTCCTTTGTGCTTTGGGCCAAGGAGGTTTTGCCCCAAGTGGATTCGAAGACCTTAGTGTTGATAGATGAGTTGGGTTCAGGTACCGATCAAACGCAAGGAGCGGCCTTGTCCATGGCCATCCTCGACTATATAAAGGAAAGAGACGGATACGCCCTTGTAACCACCCATGTGGATGCCCTTAAGGCCTACGCCTTCCTCAAGGAAGGGATGAGGAACGCTTCGGTAGAGTTTGACCTTACGGACATGTCCCCTACTTATAGGATCCTTTACGATGTGGCAGGGAAAAGTTGGGCTTTCCCCATTGCCCAAAAGTGGGGGATGCCACAGGTGATCTTGGATAAGGCCTATTTATATGCCGAAGAACTTCAAAGCCCAGAGGAGAAGGTCTTGAAAGGGCTTTTCGAGCTCAAGGAGCGGTATGAGAGGGAGTTGGAGGAGGCCGTGAAGGTCAAAGAAGAGGCCCTTGCCCTAAGGGAGCGATACAAAGCCCTCTGGGAGGAACTGAAGGAGAAGAGGCGAGAACTTTTGAAAAAGGTCCAAGAACGGGGTCTAAGGATGATAGGGGAGCTCGAACAAGAACTTCGGGAGTTGGGCAAAAAGGCCAAGGACTCTCCAAAGGGCTTTTCTACAAAGGGGGAACTGACTAAGTTAAAGGAAAAGGTACGGGGGATTTTGCCTAAAGCGACCGGCGACATAAGGTCGACCTTCGAGGTAAAGGTCGGAGAGTGGGTAAAAGTTAGACCTTTGGGGGTAAAAGGGCAAGTAGAGAGGACGGACGGGGAAGAAGTGGAGGTCTTGGTAGGGGGATTTAAGGTGAAAGTGGGAAAAGGTGACCTTCTGCCCTTGGAAGAAGGCCCTAAAGGGTTTTTACCTTCGGGGACCACATCGGACTTTAAGGGACTTGGGGTTCCTGAGGTGAACGTCAGGGGGTTGAGGGTAGAAGAGGCCTTGAAGAAGGTAGACAGGCTCATAGATGAAGCCTTAATAAGGGGTTGGGAGCAGGTGGAGATAGTGCATGGTATAGGCACAGGGGCTTTGAGGAAGGCAATAAGAGAGTACCTGAGGGGTATGCCTTACGTTAAGTCCATAAGGCCTGCTCCCCGTGAGAGAGGGGGAGAAGGCGTTACGGTAGTGGAGTTAGGATGATAAATAGGGAAGTGATAGAAAAGGTAAAGGAGAGGGCTGACATTGTCGAGGTCATCTCCCAATACGTTTCCCTTAAGCCTTCTGGGAAAAACTACAGGGGCCTTTGCCCCTTCCACAAGGAGAAGACCCCTTCCTTCACGGTTAGCCCTGACAAACAGCTCTTCCACTGCTTTGGCTGTGGGGTGGGAGGGAACGTATTTACCTTCCTTATGCGCTATGAGGGTTTGAGTTTCGAGGAGGCTGTGAAGGCCCTTGCTGAAAGATATGGGATTGAGGTCCAGGAGGTCGAAGGAAGAAGGGATAAGTTCGGTTATCTATACCAACTTAACCGCATGGCCTTTGAGTTTTATCGTTCAAAACTACTCCATCCTAGGGAGGGGAAAGCGGCCCGCGATTACCTCCTTTCCAGGGGTATCGTTCCGAGGACGTGGGAGAAGTTTGGCCTTGGATATGCACCTATGGATTGGGAGGCCTTGAGAGGTTTTTTGGAGTCAAAGGGGGTAGATCCTTTCGTAGCCGAATCAGCAGGCCTTTTGGTGAGAGGAGAGAGGGGCTTTTACGACAGGTTCCGCAACAGGATTGTCTTCCCAATAGAGGACCACAGGAGCAGGATTTTGGGGTTCGGAGGGCGTTGTATAGATCAGGCTGAACCCAAGTACTTGAATTCCCCTGACACCCCTATTTACCACAAGGGTGAATGCCTCTATGGCTTTAAACAAGCCCGGGACCAGATACTGCAGAAGAGGGAAGCCATAATAGTCGAGGGTTATTTTGATGTACTCAGCATGTCGCAATATGGTTTCGAGAACGTAGTTGCCCCCTTAGGTACTGCTTTGACATCACCTCAGCTTAGGTTGTTGAGACCGATCGTGGACAAAGTGATTTTGCTCTTCGACGGCGATCAAGCAGGGAGGAAAGCAGCCTTTCGAGCTGTGGAGCTATTACTTGAGGAAGGAATGGAGGGGGAGGTGGTTATCCTACCCGAAGGGGAAGATCCCGATAGTCTCTTGCGTTCAAGGGGTAGTGAAGGCCTTTTAGACGGACGCACAAGGGCCGTTGAGTTCTACTGTAAAGAGCTCGCTAAGGGGTTTGACCCAAAGGACCCCGAAGGTAAGTACCGCCTAGCTCAGGCCCTTGTAGGGCTTCTGGAAAGGATAGAGGACCCTATGAAAAGGAGGTTTTACCTCGAGTACTTCGCCGATTTCTTAGGGGTCGAACCCGAACTGCTCCTATGGAGGTTGAAGTCCAAGGAACTACCTTTAAGGAGGTGGAAGTCCCCTCTGCCTTCGGCTGAAGAGGCCTTGGTGGCCTTGTGCATACAACATCCTCAGGCCCTTGAGTGGATAGAGGAAGAGGGGGTCCTGGAACTGTTTGCCTCTGAAACCTTGAGGGAAGTCCTTGAAGTAGCGCTTGAGGCCATGCGAGAGGGGATGGACCCTTCTACCGAGATCCCTGTGCTTTTACAGGAAAAGGGCAGGGGAGAAGGGGTTTTTTCCTTTCTGTTCTCTGAAGGCTTGGATGACCCAAGAAAGGTCTTTTGCGATTGTGTGAAGAGGCTCAAGCTCAAGGGATTGCGTCGTAAGAGGGAGATGTTGCTGGAGGCGATAAAAGAGGCAGAACGCGCAGGGGACGAGGGAAGGCTTAAGGCCTTGCTTTTACAACAGCAAGCCTTTTTAAAAGAAGAACGTGCCTTGCTTGAAGGCACAGGTTCTTAACCATGTTTTGAGAGGAGGGGGATGTCTATGGTGGACGAAGAATACAGGGTGGAAAAGAAGATAGAGAGTTTGGAAGATGTCCTTTCGGCCTTAGAAGAAGTCGACATCTTAGAGGATAGATTTGTAGAACCAAAGCATCAAGCCGAAGAACCTGTATATGACCAAACTGAGGACCTCGAACTGGCCCACTCAAGCGATCCGTTGAGGTTGTATCTAAAGGAAATGGGGAAGGTCTCCCTCCTCACAAGGGAAGGGGAGGTAGCCCTTGCCAAGCAGATAGAGGAAGGGAAAAAAGAGGTCTTAAGGGTCTTACTTAACTGTCCTGTAACGGTAGTAGAAGTTTTGAAACTTGGTGAGGCCTTAAAAGAGGGCAAGATAAGTGTAAGGGAGATCTCCAACAGCGTGGACGATGAGGACTTGGACGATGAAGAAGAGGTATATAGGGAAAAGATCTTAAAGGTAATAGAGAAGGTGCGCGAGCTAAAAGAGGAGATAGAGCGTTTGAAGGCAGAGGGTCTGTGTCCACCTGAGGAGCTGAAGGCTAAAGAAGAGGAAATGGTGTCCCTGTTGTCGCAGGTGAACCTAAAGGATTCGCAAGTGAAGGCCATTGTGAGTAAGCTTCAGGGGCTTTTGGACAAGGTCAAGGAGATGGAAGAAGAGATAAAGAAAGTGGCTCAAAGACTTGGAACAGAGCCTCACCAACTGGGTGAGTTCTTCACAACTTTGAGGAAACAACCTGATAAGAAGAAGGCCCTTTTCTTGGAAAAGGGGTTGAATGAAGAAGAGTTCTCCAAGTTGGAGAGGGACTATAGGGCCCTCAGTATGAGGATAGAAAAACTGTGCCAGAGCCATGGTATGACCGTGGAACAGTTGAAGAAGGCCCTAGAAGACATAAGGCGCGGTGAAGCAAAGGCTTCGGAAGCCAAAAATCAGCTCATAAGGGCTAACCTCAGGCTCGTAGTGAGTATAGCCAAAAAATATGTAAACCGTGGTCTGCAGTTCCTGGACCTCATCCAAGAGGGGAACATAGGTCTCATGAAGGCTGTGGATAAGTTCGAATACAGTCGGGGCTACAAATTCTCCACTTATGCTACCTGGTGGATACGGCAAGCCATAACGCGGGCCATAGCAGATCAGGCCCGTACCATCCGTATACCTGTGCACATGATCGAGACCATCAATAAGTTGGTTAGGACGACCCGACAACTGGTACAAGAACTTGGACGTGAACCTACACCCGAAGAAGTGGCAGAGAGGATGGAGATCCCGGTGGAGAAGGTCATAAGGATATTGAAGATCGCCAAAGAGCCTATATCCCTTGAGACCCCTATAGGTGACGACGAGGACACTAGGCTTAGGGACTTCATAGAGGACAAAAAGACCTTACAGCCCTTGGACGCGGTAATCTACAAGAGCATGACAGAGCAGGTGAGGCAGATCCTTTCGACCCTTACCGAAAGGGAGGAAAAGGTATTGAGGATGAGGTTCGGTATAGACGAAAAGTACGACCATACCCTTGAAGAAGTAGGAAAAGTCTTCAACGTAACTCGCGAGAGGATAAGGCAGATAGAAGCAAAGGCCTTAAGGAAGCTGAGACATCCTTCGAGAAGCAAGAAGTTAAAGGGCTTTATCGAGTAAAAGGCGTTCCTTAAGGACCCTAAGGGCGTCTTGGAGGGGAAATTCCTCTTGGAGGCCTGTCTTCATGTCCTTGAGCAAGAATACCCCTTTAGCGAGTTCTTCATCCCCTATGACCACTACCTTTTGGGCCCCTAGTTTGTCGGCCCTGCGAAGTTGGGACTTTAGGCTCTTTTCCTGATACTCCATAAGGGCCAATATGCCGTTCTTCTTTAACTGCCAGGACAAGCGGAAGACCTCCCTTTTGGCCCTTTCGCCAAGGGCGATGAGGAAAAGGGGAAGAGGTGGCCTTTCCCCTCTTACCCTCAGCAATAGTATCAGCCTTTCCATACCTATGGCAAAGCCTATACCGGGAATTTCAGGTCCTCCAAGCTGAGAGATGAGGTGGTTGTATCTCCCTCCAGCTGCTACTGCCTTTTGGGCTCCAAGGTCCTCCGAGAGGACCTCAAAGGCCGTACGGTCGTAATAGTCAAGTCCCCTCACTAGGTAAGGGTTTACCACATAAGGGACTGAGAGCTCCTCGAGGTATGTCTTTACCGCCTGAAAATGGGCCTGGCAGTCTTCACAGAGATAATCCAAGATAAGGGGCGAATGGGCCATTACGGCTTTACAGCCTTCAAGTTTACAGTCAAGGGCCCTCAAAGGATTGCGGTCCGCACGCCTTTGACAATCTGGACAGAGGTGGGGAAGGCGGCTCTGTAAAAAGGCTTTGAGTTCTCTCCTAAAGATAGGTCGACACTTATCACAACCCAGGCTGTTCAACTCCAAGCGCACAGTGGTTACACCCACACGCCCGAGCATCTCCATACAAAGGCCCATCACCTCTGCATCGACCATGGGGTGGTCTACGCCAAAGACCTCGGCGTCGATCTGATGGAATTGCCTGAGCCTGCCCTTTTGCGGTCGTTCGTAACGGAACATGGGACCGATGAAATACAGACGGGCCTCTGGATCTTTAGCGTAGAGCCTGTGTTCTATATAAGCCCTGGCAATGGAAGCCGTGGCTTCAGGCCTCAAGGTGACCCAATCGCCGCCCTTGTCCTGAAAGGTGTACATCTCCTTTTGCACTATATCGGTTTCTTCCCCGATGCCCCTGGTGAAGAGTTCGGCTTTTTCCAAGACGGGTATCCTTATCTCTTTAAACCCAAAGGACTCAAGCACCTTTCTGGCCTCTTCTTCCACCCATCGCCACAAAGGGATATCCTCTGGCAATATGTCCTCAAAGCCCCTTACAGCCTTTATCTCCGTCATGGCGATAAATTATAACCCGACAATTTCTCTTTTAAGAACCTCCAAAAGCCCTTTTCTAGTTCAAAATCCAACTCCAAGGCATAAACCGGAAGATCCAGCCCTTCGAATTTGACCAGGTCCTTTTCCGTCGTAACTATAACCCTTGCTTTGCTCAGTGCTTCTTTCAGTTCTTGAGGACTCCAAAAGTGATGATCAGGCCGCAAGGAAACCCAAACGACCTCCAGCCCCAAATTCTCTATGGTCTTTATAAACCTCTTTGGATTTGCAATCCCCACGAGGACGGCCACTTTTTCCCCTTTGAGGTCTGAAAGGGGGATCCTTTCCCCTTGCCTTCTTAAGCCCTTGTAAAGGGGGAAGGCACGGAAGATGGGTTTCCCATAGGCCGTGAGGGACTCATAGAGTTTCTCCTCTTCCTTTCCCCCTTCCCAATAAGTCAAAACGAGACAGTCGCTTCTTTTTATGGAGGACAAGGGCTCGCGGAAAGGGCCAGCGGGTAAAAGCCTCGCCCTCTTTATGTCAAGGGATACGTCAAAGGCCAATATGTCGATGTCCCTCTTGATCTTAAGGTGTTGGAACCCATCATCGAGTAACACCACTTCAGGTGAAAATGACCTCAGAAGCCCTTGAGCCACTTTGTAACGTTCCTTACCTATGGCGACCAGGACGCCACTTACCTTTTTAGCCACAAGATAGGGTTCGTCACCGCATTCGCGGGGACCAAGAAATACCCCAAAGCCATCGGAAACTATCCCGCCTTTTGATTCAAGCCTGCCTTTGTATCCCCGAGACAGAACAGCGACCTTTAACCCCCATTCCAAAAGACGCTTGGACAAGGCCACAACCAAAGGGGTTTTGCCACTTCCACCACAAGTAAGTCCTCCCACAGAGATGACGGGCAAGGGCAAACGGTAGGCCTTGAGTATCCCTTTTTTGTAAAGCCAATTCCTAAGGAGAACCCCCAAAAGGTATGGGAAGGAAAGGGGATAGAGGATCGCACCGAGGCTACTTTCCCAGGGTGGGTTCATTTGCCCTCCAAAAGGTCCTTTATGGCCGAGAGGGTGTTTTCCAATGCCCTTTGTCCTTCTTCAAAGAGGACAGAGGTTTTCCGGTAAATCTCCTCCGAAAGGACATCCGCAGTAAGGGACCGATGCAGGCAGAGGACGAGTTCTTCTGGGGAAGTGGCCTTGAAACCCAGTCTTTCTCTCTCCAATCTTTCGGCTAATCCCTTGAAGTTCTCTACGAAAGGGCCAAATATCACTGGTTTCCCCCATACAAGGGGCTCAAGGAGGTTGTGCCCGCCCACGCCTTTTACGAAACTTCCACCTACAAAGGCCACATCTGCCAGTCCATAGAAGTTCCTCAACTCGCCCACCGTATCTACCACCATCACGTCCCAGATCCTACCGGAAAGGGCCGTACGCCTGGTGGTGTTGAACCCTAAGGAAGTTGAACGTCCTATGACTTCGCCCACCCTTTGGATATGCCGCGGTGCGATTATAAGCCGTAGGCTTGGGAACTTCTCCCTTAGCTTAACGAAGGCGTAAAGGACTAATTCCTCTTCCCCTTGATGGGTACTGCCAGCTATTATCACCCTTTGGTCCGAAAGGCCTATTTCTGCCCTTAGAACCTCCACTTGGTCCCATTGGGGCTGAAAAGGCCTAAGAAACTTTAAATCCCCAGTGACATAGATGCGGTCTTCGGGAACCCCTAGGTGTGCAAACCTTTCTGCGTCTTCAGGAGACCTGGCCAGTACCAAGCTTAGCTGTGAAAAGGCCTTGTAGAAAAGGCCCTTAAGAAGGCGGAGCCTTTTGAAGTTTGCAGAGGATATCCTAGCGTTGAACACCACAAGGGGTATTCCGGCCTTTTTCGCGGCTGAGATGAGGTTGGGCCAAATTTCGGATTCGGCTATGAGGATGGCCTTTGGCTGTATCGCTTTCATATACCTCCTTACCGAAAAGGGCAAGTCGAGGGGAAGAGGCAGGGCTAGTTCACCTTGTCTCTCAAGGAGCCTTATACCTTCAGGGGTCATGGCCGAAAAGACGAAGTCATTCCAAACAAGCGGCTTTAAAGCCTGGGCTACCCTAAGGCAAAGCAAAGCTTCTCCTACAGAGGCCCCGTGGAACCATAGGGGGTGAGAGAGGCACTTGAACCTTTCCCATAGCTTCTTGTCGAAAAAACCTAGCCTTTCCTTCAGACGGAAGCCTATTACCTCAAGAGGCCTTTTCATGGGAACTAGGTTCAAAGAGGTAATGGGACTGGAGTTCGTTGAGTTTCTTATAGTGTCCGTCTTTTGAGAGGAGTTCTTCATGGGTACCTTCTTCCACTATCCTCCCTTCGGAAAGCACTAGGATCCTTGAGACGTTGCGGATGGTGGAAAGCCTATGGGCTATTATGAACACCGTGCGGGACTCCATAAGCCGATCGAGGGCCTCCTGGATTTCCTTTTCAGTTTCGAGGTCTAAGGAGCTTGTGGCTTCGTCAAGTATCAATATAGGGGCGTCCTTCAATAAGGCCCTGGCTATGCATATCCTCTGCCTTTGCCCACCCGAAAGCTTGACCCCCTGTTCCCCTATGACGGTATCGTAGCCGTGAGGCATTTGTATGATGAAATCATGGGCATTAGCTGCCTTGGCTGCGGCGATGACTTCTTCGTCGGTTACGTTTGGCTTTCCGTAGGCTATGTTGTTCTTCACCGTGTCATTAAAGAGGATGACCTCTTGAGTCACTATGGCTATTTGGTCCCTTAAGGACTTTATCTTCACTTTCCGTATATCAATGCCGTCAATGGTGATAGAACCACAGGTGGGGTCGTAAAACCTCAACAGGAGGTTTACCAAGGTGGACTTCCCTGCCCCAGAAGGTCCGACGATCGCGATCTTTTCGCCCTTTTTGACCCTGAAGCTGATGTCCTTTAAGACCCACTGGTCCTCATAGCGGAAGGATACGTTTGAAAAAACTATCTCCTTTTGGAAAGGAGGAAGTTCAACAGCGTCCTCGGCCTCTTTTACCTCAGGTTGCTCCTGTAGGAGCTCGAAGATCCTCCTTGCAGCCGCTAGGCCTTCTTGGATTTCCACATTTGCCTTGCTCAGACCCCTTAAAGGGTCATAGAGCATGGCCAAGGCGGCCATGAAGGAAAAGAACTCCCCAGGGGTCATATCGCCCTTGACGACCTTCATGCCCCCAAGCAGTACAAACAGGGCCACTCCAGCGTAGCTGACTGCCTCTATGGTTGGACTTGAAAGGGCTCTGATTTTCAGCCTCTTCATGAGGTAGCGGAAGTACTGTTCGTTGGCCTTTTTGAAACGCGCGCTTTCGTAATCTTCCATCACGAAGGCCTTGACGATCCTCTGCCCGAGGATGGTTTCCTGTAAAAAGGCGTTAAGGTATCCCATACTCTCCAGCGATTTACGACTTACCCTCTGCATCTTCTTTCTGAACTTACTAAAGAGCCATGCGACAAGGGGCAATGTAGCCAAGGCCAATAGTCCAAACCAGAAGTCCCTGTAAAGCACTACCCCTATCAACCCCAAGGCCGTGAGGGTATCCTTTATTACGTCGCTCAAGGCACGGGATACAGAGCCCTGAAGGGTGTTCACATCGTTTGTGAGCCGCGATACAAGCTCCCCTGTGGGGTTTCTATGGAAAAAGGAAAGGGAGAGCCTTTGTAGGTGGTCGTAAAGTATCGAACGGATGTCGGTCACCGTCCTTTGGCCCACGTAATTCATAAGGTATGCTTGAAGGTAATCGAAGGTCCCCTTGATAAGCCCCAAGGCCACTATTGTAGGTGGTAAAACCATAAGCATGAACAAGTCCTTCTTTATGAAGATATCGTCAAGGACGTTTTTCGATAAAAAGGCAAGGGCTGCTGTTGCAGCCGAGACCCCTGACATGCATATTAAGGCCAAGATCAGCTTATGCCAGTACGGCTTGACGAAGACAAGCAGCTTCTTATAAGTGTCCCATGTGCCCTTCACGTTCCCGCCTCAAGGAGTCCCAAGGCCATCTTGGCCACCCGCTCTGAAGCCCCCTTGGGAAGCAATCCCCTGAGCTTTTGAAAGCCTCCAAGGGCCTGTTCCCTGTAGGTGTGGTCCCTGAGCAACCTTAAGGCCTCTTCGGCTATCCTTTGGGGATTGGCTTCTTTTTGCACTAGCTCAGGGACTACCTTCTCCCCCAAAAGCAAGTTGGGCAAAGAGATATAAGGTACCTTTACCAGCCTTTTGCCCAAAAAATAGGAAAGGAAATGGACTTTATAGACCACCACCATTGGAACCCCTAAAAGGGCTGCTTGTAACGTTATTGTACCTGATGCCGCGATTGCCAGGTCAGAGGCAGAAAGGACCTCGATGGCCTTATCGTAAAGGACCTCAAATCCCTTTGCCCTCGCCATTGGCCTTAACTCCTCCAGGCCAGGGGCCAAGGCCAAAAGGGGCCTCAAGGAAGGGAGGGTCTCTCTAAGGAGCTCCAGGGTCTCCCCCATTAGGTCGAGATGTCTTAAAAACTCCCCTTTCCGCGAACCCGGGAAAAACCCTATGACCACCTCATCTTCCCTTAACCCCAAGGTCCTTCGGGCTTCGGTCCGATGCGGTGCCCTTTCCAATACCTCCCATTGTGGATGCCCTACAAAATGGGCCTTTATCCCGTATCTGTTGAAAAAGCTCTCCTCAAAGGGAAGGACCACCGCCAACGCGTCCACTGATTCCTTTAACCTTTTGGCACGACTTGGCCACCATGCCCACAATTGGGGACTTACATAATATAAGACCTTTACCCCCCGTTTTTTTAACCTGGGAGCGATGCTTAGGTTAAAACCAGGAAAGTCAATGAGGATGGCCAAAGGGGGTTTACGCTCTTCAAGGGCCTTTTTCAATTTCAACCACGCCTTAATCGCTAAAGGCACCTTAGTCAAGGCCTCCCATAGTCCTACCACAGACAGTTCCTTTAGGTGGACAATCAGTTCAAGCCCTTCTTCCACCATCTGATTGCCCCCAATGCCGAAGAAAGACACCTCCTTTTTCATCTTCCGTATGGACTTAAGGAGTTGGGCGCCGTAAAGGTCACCTGAGGCGTCGCCTGCGACAACTAATATGGGCGTTAGCCCCATCAGGGTTTGACAAGCCGTGAGATCCGAAGGGCTACCTCTAGGGCCTTGATGCCGTCTTCAGCATCTATCACAGGTGGGAGGTTTTTCCTCACGCTTTCCACAAAGGCGTACAGCTCTTCAAACAGGGAATCCCTTACCTCCCCTCCCCTTTTGACGTGGCCGTTTTCCTGAAAGGCATAGCGGTGGTTAAGGAAGTCCAACACAATACAACTGTCTTGGCCTCGTAGGATCATCTTCCTTACCTTACGCTCAGCCACCCGACTTGCATGGAGTTCCACCTGGACCCCTTTCTCGGTAAAGAGCCTGGCCTTGACTACATCAGCGTATCCAGTCCGCAGACACTTGCCGTCAGCTTCTACCGAAACCACCTCTTCCCCCAAGAGGTGGAAGACCAAGTCAATGTCATGGATCATGAGGTCTAAGACCACGTCTGTATCCACCGTCCCTTCTGGGAAAGGAGAGAGCCTATAGGCCACCACCCCTTCCGGAGGGTCAATCTTCCCGTTGAGTCCGGAAAGGGCCCCGTTGAAACGTTCCAAATGCCCTACCTGCAAAAGGAGGCCTTTCTCTTCGGCCAAGTCCCGAAGCTCTAGCGCCTTCTCAAGGCTATCAGTCATGGGTTTTTCCAGAAACACGTTGACGTCAGCCTTTAGGAAATCCCAAGCGATGGGGAAATGGGAACTTGTAGGCGTGACAATGCTAACCGCATCCACCTTGCCGAAGAGCTCCCTGTGGTCATAAAAGGGGGATGTCCCCAAAGAAGCCGCAACCTCATTGGCCCTCTCTTGTACTACATCCACTACCCCAACTAACTCCACCCCTTCCATGGAGGCAAACTTCTGCGCGTGAAGCCTTCCCCACCTTCCTACTCCAATTACTGCAACTCGAACCCTGTCCTTCATCTCGTTATCCCTCTTTTGCTTCCCTCAAGGAACTCCACAAGCTGCTTCACTTCCTCGTACTCGTAAAGGGGACTCATCTTCACCTCTTCGATGCACTCCCTTAAAGGCCTCGAACTGCGGAAAAGGACCTTATAAGCCCTCTTCAAAGCCAAAATCACCTCCTCGGGGAATCCGTTCCTCTTCAGGTTAAGGACGTTTATACCATACAACTTTGCCCTTATCCCAGAAGCTGTAACGAAAGGGGGAATGTCCTTAGGTACAGCCGTAGCCCCCCCGATAAAGGCGTATCTGCCAATACGCACAAACTGATGCACCGCTGCTACCCCCCCTATTATAGCATGGTCACCGACGACCACGTGCCCCGCTAATTGAGCTGCATTTGCCATAACAACATAGTCACCAAGTTGACAATCATGAGCTACATGTGCATATGCCATTATGAAGTTATTGTTACCAACCCTTGTACATCCTCCCCCAAAACTGGTCCCTCTGTGTATGGTCACAAATTCCCTTATAATGCAGTTATCGCCGATAACTACGTAGGTTTTTTCCCCTTTGTATCTTACATGTTGAGGAGGTGTGCCAATGGAGGCGTGGTGGAAGATCTGGCAATTTTTCCCTATGATTGTCCATTTTTCTATGACGACATGTGGTCCTATTTTCGTGAAATCCCCTATTTTCACACCTTCACCTATTATGGCATACGGTCCAATTTCTACCTCCTCACCTATTTCAGCAGTAGGATGGACAATGGCAGTTGGGTGTATCATAGGTCTTTCTCCCTTATCATGGCCATGATTTCAGCTTCAGCTACCACTTGCCCCAGCACGAAGGCCTTTCCTTTGAAAACCCAGATGTTTCCTCGTCTCTTAACGGTTTCCATCTCAAGCCTCAGTTGGTCACCGGGGACCACCGGCTTACGGAACTTGGCTTCCTTTAAGGCCATAAGGTAAACGCCCTTACCTTCGGCCTCCTTACCCATGGCCATATACGCCAATATGCCTGCGGTTTGGGCCATGGCCTCGACGATGAGGACCCCTGGCATAACTGGGTCCTGTGGGAAATGCCCTGGGAAGAAGGGCTCATTGTAAGTCACGTTCTTAAGGCCCACGATCCTCTTGGGGATTTCCACCTCTAGCACCCGATCCACCAAAAGAAAGGGGAAACCATGGGGTAAGATCTTCATTATCTCTTTTACGTTCATCGTGTTTCTCCTCGTGACAGAAAGGATTCAAGCCTTTCAAGCCTCCTTTTTACCTCTTCGCATTCCTTTCTCCACTCCGGTAGCCTCAGGAGCTCCGCTACGACCCTCATCCATCTCTTATGGGGCATCTGGGGTATACCTCCTACTGTTTCTTTTTCGCCTACATCCCTGAAGATTCCGGCCTTTCCCGATATCCTTGCCCCATCGCCTATCTTCACATGGTCTGCTATTCCCACCTGCCCAGCTACGGTCACCCCTTTTCCAAGGGTACTACTGCCTCCTACTCCCACCTGGGCCACGATGATACAGTTCGGCCCTATGTGAACGTTATGGCCTATCTGGACCAAATTGTCTATCTTAGTCCCCCTGCCTATGAGGGTTTTACCGAAGGTCGCCCTATCTATACAACAATTGGCCCCGATCTCCACTTCGTCCTCTATCTCCACCTTTCCCACCTGAGGTATCTTGAGGATCTGTTCGCCGTCCCTAACGTAGCCAAAACCATCGGCCCCGATCACCGTCCCGGCATGGATGATCACCTTTTTCCCTATCACCGTCCCTTCGTATATGACCACATTCGGGTATATCACGGAATCATCCCCGATTTTTACCCCTGCACCTACATATACCCCAGGATATACAACCACCCTGTCGCCTATCGAGGCGTCTTCGCCCACATATACGAAAGGACCTATCCATACCCCTTGCCCTATCTTTGCCTTTGGACTCACCCAGGCGAGTTCAGAAACACCCGGCCCCGGATGTTTAGCGCGGTAAAACAAACCCATTGCCCTGGCCAGGGCTACATAAGGGTCCTGGACCACTATCTGTGGTAAGGGAAAGGGGACCTCTCTGTGGACTATGGCAGCAGCTGCCTTTGTCTTACTTAGTCCTTCGAGGTACTTGTCAGAGACCACAAAGGTCAGGTCATAAGGCCCAGCTTCTTCAAGGCTTGAAATCCCCTTTATCCTCACCTCAGGGTCACCTATTAATCTTCCCCCTACAAGGCGGGCTATTTCGGAGAGCTTGAATTCGCTCATCTTTGGGCATCCAGGGCCTTTATGACCCTGTCGGTTAAGTCTATTTCATCGGGAGCAAAGAGGATAAAGCTCCTTTGTTTCTCAAGTATTACGGTGTAGCCCTCTCTCTTTCCTATATCCGAAATGACCTTCTCAGCGTCTTTAAGGATCTGGGCAACGGCTTCACGCTCCATCTCCTGTAGTTCTTGCCTGGAGTTCTGGACGAAGGTCTCCAGTTGCTTTAGCTTTTGTTCGTATTCCCTTTGCTTTTCCTTCAAGGCATTGGCGCTCAAAAGTTTCCCTTTTTTATCTATTTCCTCCTTTAAGGCCTGCACCTCCTTTTGCATCTGCTGGAACTGCTTATCGAGCTCATTGCCCCTTGCCTCGATCTTCGCCTTGGCCTCTTGGCCGCGCTTGGATTCGCTTAAGACCCTTTGTAGGTCCACAAAACCGATCTTAACCTCTGCAGAGTAGGCTGAAACCGCCGCCAAGAAGACCATTGTCAAAAAAAGCCCTATCCCTCTTCTCCACATGCCGATCCTCCTCTTGTTTGGGGTTATCTTATCAATACATTATCCCGATGGCAAAGTCCCAAACGCTTGCCTTTTCCCCTTTTTTACGGTCGAGGTTGTACCCCCAGTCTATCCTTATAGGTCCAAGTGGCGAATACCACCTAAGCCCAACCCCCACCGCATGCCGTAAAGGGAAAAGCTCCTGCCATTTGTCAAAGCCCTTTCCCACATCGTAAAAAAGGGCAAGCCTCAGGCCAAGTTCCTTACTGAGGGGGTAAAGGAACTCGAAGTTTACAACGGTCATCTTAAGGGCCCCTTTGGGTTCGTAATTTTCGTCTACTGGCCCTGCCATACCGTATTCGAACCCCCTTAAGGTCCTCATACCTCCTACGAAGAACTTCTCGCCTAAAGGGACGTTGCCCTTACCGTAGGGCTCTATTATTCCAAACTTTCCCCTCAGGTTCAAAACGAGGTCGCCCCATATGGGTTTGAACCAACTTATGGAGGCCTCTGCACGTAGAAAGTCGGAATCGCCACCAAGAGGTCCTCCTGCATTGGTCAAGTAAAAACTGTTATCCCATCCCTTAGTAGGGAAAAGGGGTTCATCGAGGGTAAAGTGGCTGAATCCCAAGACGGCCTTGTTCAAAGTGGTGGTTCCTTGTTGTGACTTTATATACTCTGAAGCGTCCTCGGCCACGTTGAAGACCTTCTGCTTCTCGTAGCGGTAAACGAAGTCCACCCTTACGCTATCGCTTAACTCCTTTCCCACCGCCACATCACCACCCCTAATTCTGTAGTCGTAGGCGGCATAATCGTAAAGTTCGTTGAAAAGGTCAAAGCCAACCGAGTAAAAGGTGTCCATGAACCTCGGGTCAGTGAACCCAAGGGAAAATTGGTCCATCTTGGCACCTAAAGAGGCCTTTATATAAGCCCTGTAGCCTTTTCCCAAGAGGTTCCTTTCCGAGAGGGCGACCATCCCCACAAGGCCATGTAAAGAACTGTAACCACCGCCAAACTGGAAGGCCCCAGTAGGCATCTCCTCTACCTTGACCTCTAGGTCAAGGACGTCCTGCCGACTGGTGGGGACGGTATTGAACTCGACCGTTTTAAATATCCCCAACCTTTTGGTCCTCCTCAGGCTCTGGCGTATCTCCTTTGCGTTGTAAAGGTCTCCTTCTGCTAGTTTTATCTCCCGCCTTATCACCTTATCGCGAGTCTTGGTGTTCCCCTTTATTGTGATATCCCCGATATACACTTTTGGTCCCTTTTCTACCTTGTAAACGAGGTGTACTTCCCCCTTTTCGCGGTCAAGGGCACTAAGAGGGGTAACGTCTACGTGGGCATAACCCCTTGAGGCGTAATAATCCACCAAGGACGAAACATCCCTTGTTACATCGGAAATGCGGTAGGGCCTTCCAGGGCTTGTCTTGGCCTTTATGGCCTTAAGGAGCTTTTCCTTGGGTTCGTCAAGTTCTCCTGTCAAATCCACTGATCCTATCTTATACCTCTTTCCTTCTTCAATTTTCACCGTGATGAAAAGGGACCTACCGTCTTTGGAAACGGTAATTTCAGGTTCAGAGACCTTCACCTCGGCATAGCCATGGTCCTGGTAGAAATACCTTATCCTGGCCAGGTCTGCTTCAAGGACTTCTTTATTAAGGATACCGCTTTTTGTAAGCCAAGAAAGCCAATCCTTCTCCTTTGTGCGCATCAATTTTTTAAGCTTGCGGTCACTGAAGGCCTTATTCCCCTCAAACCTTATGCCCCTTATAGCCCCTTTTGGCCCCTCCTGGATATCTACATAAAGGACCACCTCGTTACCGGGGAGCTCTTCTACATCCCCTTGTACAGAAGCGACCCAGAAACCCTTTGAGGCGTAAAGGTCCTTTAAAGCCTTGAGGCCCTCTTCCCAAAGGGCTTCATCGAAAAAGTCACCGCGTTTGATTTTAAGGGCTGATTCCAACTCCTCCCTCTTTAGCCTCTGGTAACCGGATATGACTACCTCCTTGACTTGGGGCTTTTCAAAGAGGATAAACGTCAGGACGATCCCCTCAGGCGTCTCCTCTCTGTCTACCTTTACGTCGTAAAAATAACCGGTCCTGTAGAGGGCTTTTACGCTTTCGCTTACCTTTTCCGGATCGTAAGGTTCTCCCTTGGAAATCCTTATGTTCATGAGGACCGTTTCGGTCTGTACCCTTTGATTGCCCACGACCTTTATCTCCTTCACTAGATCTTGAGCCCATGAAGGTAAAGCAAAGGCTAATGCCCATCCTATGAGGAAAGCGAAAAGGGCCTTCATCTCTACCCCCAATTGCGGACTTCGGTTACTATTTGAAGTCCCCTTCCAAGGGTTAACCATCTTTTCCCACGATCTTGCCATCCTTCATCTTTAAGGCCTTCGGGAAACGGCGGGCCACAGCCTCGTTATGGGTTACCACAAGTAGCGTCAGTCCAAACCTTTCGTTGAAGCGTTCCAGTAGTCCCATAAGTTCCTGACCCGTCTGGGAGTCTAAGTTACCCGTCGGTTCGTCAGCAAGGAGCAGCTTCGGCCTCATCACCAAGGCCCTTGCTATCGCTACCCTTTGCTGTTCGCCGCCCGAAAGTTCAGAGGGCCTATGGTGGAGCCTATGGCCGAGTCCCACCCTTTCAAGGATCTCCCTTGCCGCTTCCTTTGCCCTCTCTATGGAATAGCCGTATATGAGACATGGGATCATTACGTTCTCCAAGGCCGTGAAGTCCTGCAGAAGGTGGTGGAACTGAAAGACGAACCCTATCTCCCTGTTCCTTAGCTTGGACAGTTCTTCGTCTGACAAAGAATTGATGGGTTGCCCTTTGTAATAGATGAAGCCAGAAGTAGGTCTCTCTAAAGTCCCCAGGATTTGAAGGAGTGTGGACTTACCTGCTCCTGATGGCCCCACTATGGCTACCCTTTCGCCTTCGTGCAATACAAGATCTACTCCCCCGAGGGCCCATACCTCCTGTCCGCCCTTTTTGAAGACCTTACGGATCCCTATGGCCTCAAGGAGTATATCACTCATATCGTAGGACCTCTACTGGGTCAAGTTTTGAGGCCTTAAGGGCAGGATAGAGGGCTGAGGCGAGGCTTAGGGCTAAGGCTAGGCCTATTATAGTTAACACATCCCAGGGGTTTACCTTCGAAGGCACCTCAGTAATGTAATAGACATCAGGTGGTAGGAATTTGAAACCGAGGAGGGCTTCTAAGGCTTTGGAAACGGGTTCCACGTTGAAAGCTAAAGCAAGTCCCGCTACGGTCCCAAAGGCGGTTCCTATGACGCCTATTAGTAGTCCTTCGTAGAGGAAGACCTTTGCCACTGATGCCCTTTTTGCCCCCATGGACCTCAAGATGGCTATTTCCCTTCTGCGTTCCATCACGGTCATCATCAAGACTCCGATGATGTTAAAAGAGGCAATGGCAACCGTGAGGGACAAAAGCAGGAACATAATACGCCTTTCCATCCGCAAGGCGTAAAAAAGGTTGCGGTTCATCTGCATCCAATCACGGCTTACATACCTTGGACCTAACAAGAACTGGACCTTCTGCGATATCTCATGGGCCTGATAGATGTCTTGTACCCTTACCTCTAAATGGGTTACTGCTCCTTCCAAGGACAGGAAATGCTGGGCATCTTCAAGGGGGACAAGGGCAAGACTTATATCGTAATCGTAGATCCCCGATTGGAATATTCCAGTCACTTCGAAGGATCTAACCCTGGGGATCATCCCGAAGGGGTGTAAAAGGCCATAGGGTGAAAAAACCCTTACCTGATCGCCTAGCTTTAAGTTCAGGAGCCTCGCCAGTTCGGTCCCTACCCACACCTGACCGGCCTTCAAATCCCTTGAGCCCATCAACCCCCTTTCCCTCAGATAAAGCACATAGGGGGAATCATCTGTTATTCCCCTTAGCACAGCTCCAGAAAGTGCGTCCTTTGAGCCTATCATGACCTGGGCGGCTATCATGGGATAGACGGACTGTATCCCCCTTATTTCCTTAAGCCTCTTCATAAGTTGAGGGTAATCTGAAATAGTACCTTCACGGCTTGTCACCAACACATGGGCAGAAAGCGAAAGTATCCTCTCCCTTATGACTTCTTGGAAACCGTTCATAACCGAAAGGACAACTATGAGGGCCATCACCCCCAAGGTGATCCCCAATATGCAGATAAAGGTGGCTGCAGATATAAAACGTTCCCTTTTCCTTGAGCGCAGGTGTCTAAGCGCTATAAGCAACTCAAAGGGGAGCCTCAACCCCTTTTCCTCATGTGGGGGAAAAGTATGACCTCTCTTATAGACGGCGAGTCCGTGAGGAGCATCACGAGCCTGTCTATGCCTATTCCTTCGCCAGCAGTAGGCGGCATTCCGTATTCCAAGGCCACGAGGAAGTCCTCGTCTATAAAGATTTCTTCCTCCTCAAGGCCTCTTTTCCTCAGTTGTTCTATGAACCTCATCTTTTGGTCTTCTGGGTCGTTTAGCTCGGTAAAACCATTGGCTATTTCCCTGCCCATGATGAATAGCTCAAACCTCTCTACCACCTGTGGGTCATCGTCCCTCCGCCTGGCCAGGGGAGACACCTCCACGGGATAATCCGTCACAAAGGTGGGTTGGAGCAAATGGGGTTGGACCACCTTTTCGAATAGCATCTCCGTCAATTCCCCTAAAGTTTCTTCGCCTTTCACTTCAAGGTCAAGCTCTCTGGCCTTCTTTAGAGCTAATTGCCTGTCGACAAGTACCTCACCAAGGCCAAAATCCTCAAGGGCTTCCCTCATGGAAACCCTCTTCCAGGGAGGGGTAAAGTCGATGACGTAACCTTGGTATACCACCTTAGGGCTACCGTTTACCTTAAGGGCTACCTGATAGAGCATCTCCTCGGTCAGCGACATGAGGTCTTCATAGGTACTGTACGCCTGATAGAATTCCAACATGGTGAACTCTGGGTTATGTAAGGAAGATATCCCTTCGTTGCGGAAGTTCTTGCCGATTTCAAAGACCCTCTCCAGTCCTCCTACGACAAGCCTTTTTAAGTAAAGCTCTGGCGCGATCCTCAGGTAGAGTTCCATCTCCAGGGCGTTATGATAGGTCTTAAAGGGCTTAGCGCGTGCCCCTCCGGGTATGGGTTGCATTATGGGGGTCTCTACCTCAAGGAAATCCCTTTCAAGGAGGAATTCCCTTATGGTTTGGATTATGAGGCTACGCTTCCGGAAGACCTCTCTTACCCTAGGGTTCACAATGAGGTCCAGGTATCTCTGCCTGTACCTCAGCTCCACGTCGGTCAGACCGTGCCATTTTTCGGGGAGGGGCCTTAAGGACTTACAGAGGAGCTTAAACCCATGGACTTCTACGGTGAGTTCACCGGTACGCGTCCTAAAAGGTCTTCCTACCACCCCTATGAAGTCGCCGATATCAAGCCTTTTGAAAAGCCTAAAGGACTCTTCGCCTACTGCGTCCCTTTTGACGTATATCTGGATCTTGCCATGGCGGTCTTGTATATGGCTAAAGACCGCCCCACCGAAGTCCCTTACGGAGATAATCCTACCTGCTAGGCAGAAGTCGCCCGCTCCTTTGAGTTCCTCCTCTCCAGCCCCTTCGAAACGGTCCTTTAGCTGTTGGGAAGTTATATTGGGTTTGAAGTCGCGGGGATAAAGGTCTACCCCTTCTTCCCTCAATTTAAGTGCCTTTTTCTTCCTTTCTTCCAGTATACGGCTTTCTTCACCCATGGAAGGGTTAAAACTATCCTAAATCCTCGAAAAGTTCAACTTCAAAGCCTATCCAAGGGTTTCGGCCATCCAATCGAGATAGGCCTTACTCCCCTTAGAGATCTCAAGGGCGACGATCTCGGGTACTTCGTAAGGGTGTTTTTCCTTTATGATTTCCTCAAGGGCAGGATAAAGCCTTTCGTCGGTTTTGATCAGGCAAAGCCATTCCTTTGAGGTTTCTACATGGCCCTTCCACATGTAGGTGCTTTCTATAGGGCCTATCAGTTGGACGCAGGCCCCAAGCCGTCTTTGTACCACTTCCTTACTTAAAGCCTGGGCTGTCTCTTCATCGGGAAAGGTGACAAGCACCACCAAGGGTTTCACCCGCCCACCTCCTTTATAAGGTCTACAATGGCCTTAAGCTCTTCCAGCAACTTCCTTCTGTCCCCCGAAGAAAGTTCCCTAGGGGTAAGTTCCACGGTCAAGATCCCTTGGAAGTTAAGCCTCTTTAAAAGGCTCAAAAACCTCACAATGGGGAGGTCACCCCTTCCAGGGAACAGATGTTGTCCCTTTGGGCTCCAATCGCTGAAGTGCACTTCTTTTACCAGGTCTGGGTCGTAAAGCGAGCTGAAAAAGGGTATTATGTCCGCTGTCCTTGTCCCCATATGGGTGATATCCAAAGTCAAACCGAGTCCTTTCTTTTTGGCTAGATGTGATAGGTTTCTCGGGTTATTCCAGAAGTATCCCGAAAGCCTCCTCCTTGAGTCAAAGACCGGCATGATCTCAACGGCCAGTTCCAGTCCAGGTGCCTTCTCTTTGGAAAAATCCTTTTTCAAAAGGATCCAGAGCCAAAAGATCAGCTCAAGGTTAAACCAGCTCGGCGGATGGAAAGTGACAAGGCTTGCCCCCAGCACCCTTCCCCAAAGTATGGCCTTCCTTAAGGAGGAGATCTTCCCCCACCAGTGCTTGAACCTAAAGAAGGGACTGTGTATGACCTTTACGGGGAGGACCCTTTCGGAAAGGGAAAAAGCCTCAGCCAAGTCATAGGGCTTGCAACAGCTGGGCGATATAAGGAGCTCTATACCTTCAAAGCCTGCTTCTTTGGCTATTCCAAAGACCTCCCTTAGGGGGAGTTGAAAAAGCGTTCCAGTTGAAAGACAGAGCACCATCTTTTCCAAGGGAAATTCTATTAAAATTTTACTTGTGAGCCAAACTCCTTTTAACATTTGAAAAACCTAAGTCCTTTGTCTTAAAATCTGGGCGGACCAGATCAAGGAGGGAGCTATGGAATATTCCGAAAGGATCCGGCAACTCCCGCGGTATCTTTTCGCAGAGCTTGACCGCAAAAAGCAAGCCTTGAGAAGGGAGGGCAAAGACCTGATAGACCTAAGTGTAGGCGATCCGGATTGGCCTACGCCCGAGGGGATAGTGGAACGTATGGTTGAAGAGGTAAGGCGGCCTGAAAACCACCGTTATCCCGATTACGAGGGTCTCTACGCCTTCAGGGAAGCTGTGGCCAAGTGGTACATGCGCCGTTTTGGGGTAGAACTTGACCCCGCAAGGGAGGTCATGGCGCTTATAGGCTCCAAGGAGGGCATTGCCCATATCACCTTGGCCTTTGTCGACCCAGGGGACATAGTTTTGGTACCTGACCCAGGTTACCCTGTGTACAAGGGCTCTACGATCCTTGCGGGTGGTACGGTATATCCATTGCCCCTGCGCGAGGAAAGGCAATTCATGCCGGATCTTGCTTCAGTGCCCCCGGAGGTGGCAAAAAGGGCGAAGGTCCTCTTTTTAAACTATCCCAACAACCCCACAGGGGCGACGGCAGACCAGAAATTTTTCGAAGAAGTGGTGGAGTTTGCGCGCCAATACAAGATCGTGGTTTGTCACGATGCAGCTTACAGTGAGCTTTACTTCGATTCTCCTACCCCAAGCTTCCTTAGCGTGCCTGGGGCAAAAGAGATAGGGGTGGAGTTTGGATCGCTTTCGAAGACCTTCCGCATGACCGGTTGGCGTATAGGTTTTGTGGTGGGGAATGCCGAAGTTGTAGAAGGACTAGGAAAGGTCAAGACCAACGTGGACTCAGGGGTCTTCAACGCCATCCAGAGGGTGGCCATCTGGGCTTTGGAGGGGCATGTAGAAGAAGAAGTGGAGCTTTGGCGCCAAGAACTCAAAGACAGGGCAAATTTAATGGCCCAAGGCCTCAAAGAACTCGGTTTGGAGGTGAATCCTCCTAAGGCCACCTTCTATCTGTGGGTTAAGGTACCCAAGGGACTTTCATCTGCGGAGTTCGCCGAAAAGCTCCTCGAACTAGGGGTGGTAGTAACGCCAGGGGCCGGTTTCGGTATTTACGGAGAAGGGTACATAAGGATGGCCTTGACCGTCTCCAAGTCCCGCCTTGAAGAAGCCCTGGAACGACTATCGGCCCTAAAGCTTTGACCATTCTAAATCCATTTCGCCCTTAAGGCCCATAAGGAACTCACGGGCTTCTTCCTCAAGCCCTTCTGGGACCTCTAGTTTAACGAGCCCCTCTTTCGGATCCAAAATCGTAGAGACCCCAAGGCCTTCATACGACTCCAATATGAAATTGAAAAAAGCTATATCGTCTTTTTTACGCAGACGAACCAAGAACACAACGGTCTTTTCCATTGTGCCAACTATACCATAAACTGCTCTAAATTAAGACTTGTCAAGTAAACCGCATTTTGGATAATAAGGAATTTAGCTAAAAAGCCTTAACGGACAAAAGCCCTTGCGCAAAGGACATCGATTCCTTCCCTTCCTTTTCGGCAGACATGATTTATATCAGATCATATTGGATTCCATTCCTGATGGAGTCATAGCCGTAGATCTCCAAGGCAAGGTGGTGGTTTGGAACAAAGCGGTAGTCCTTATGACTGGCGTTGAGGCCCATCAGATGATAGGCAAAGGCGATTACAGTGCAAGCCTTCCTTTTTATGGGGAGAGAAGGCCCTTATTGGTGGACCTAGTACTCATGGGTTCTGTGGAACTTGAAACATACAAGGTGTTTTACTCCAAGCTTGAGTTAAAGGGAGAAAGCCTCACTGCTGAAGGTTTCGCACCTCTAGTCTACGGAGGCAAGGGGATGTGGTTTTGGAGCATAGCCTCGCCGATAAAGGACCCAAAAGGTAAGGTGATAGGTGCAGTCCAGTGTATTAGGGACATCACCGATCGCAAGAAGATGGAGGAGGAGCTCAAGTTCTTGAGCATGCGTGATCCCCTCACCGGGGTTTATAACAGGGCCTATTTTGAAGAAGAACTGAGGCGGATGGAGAAAGGGCGTTTCTATCCTATAAGTCTCCTTATGTGCGACCTTGACAACCTCAAGATGGTGAACGACTTCCTTGGGCATGAGAAGGGTGACGAGGCCCTATGTCTAGTCGCTAAGGTCCTTGTCCAGTCGGTGAGGTCATCTGATGTGGTGGCTAGGGTAGGGGGTGATGAGTTTGCTGTGTTGTTGCCCAAGACAGACAGGGCCTCTGCGGAAAAGGTGGTAGGGAGGATACTTGAGGCGATAAAGGAGTTGGCCCAATCAAGGCCTGACCTTCCCTTGTCTTTGTCAGTGGGCTATGCCACACAAGAAGGGCCTTTTCGTCCCCTTGAGGCCCTTTATCGCGAAGCCGACGATGCCATGTATCGGGACAAAATCCTACGGGGATTGAGCCCGAGGAGCTCGGTCTTGCACGTCCTTAAGGCTGCCTTAAGGGAAAAGGATTTCGGTGCCGAGGGGCACATAGAGAGGGTAAAGCGATATAGCCTGATGCTGGGAGAAGCCCTTGGCCTTGGGCGCAGCGAGCTCGAACTTTTGGAGCTCTTAGCCGAAGTCCACGACATAGGCAAAATAGCCGTATCGGACCGCGTGCTTTTTAAACCAGGCCGCCTAACCGAGGAGGAGTGGGAGGAAATAAAACGGCACCCAGAGGTCGGCTATCGCATAGCCCAGAGCTCGGTTGAGCTTCAACCGGTGGCAAGGCTCATATTGGAGCACCACGAACGCTGGAATGGGAAAGGATACCCATCTGGCCTAAGGGGCGAAGAGATAAACCTATTGAGCCGTATAGTGGCCATTGCCGATGCCTACGATGCCATGACTTCAGACAGGCCTTATAGGCGTGCTATGACCGAAGCCGAGGCCCTTGAAGAACTTAAGAGGGCGAAGGGCACGCAGTTCGACCCCGTGCTTGTGGACCTCTTCGTGGATATAATTAGGGGACGGTGTCCGGAAAGGTCGTCTTCATAACAGGTGGTGCCCGAAGTGGCAAGAGCCGTTTTGCCCAGAAAGGGGCTGCTTCTTCTGGGCTACCGGTGGTGTATGTGGCTACGGCTTCTGCAAGGGATGAGGAGATGAAAACCCGCATTGAGGAACATAGGCGTTCCCGGCCCAAGGAATGGCTTACTATAGAAGAAGAGGTGGATTTGCTTGGGGCCATATCCACTCTTAAGGAGGTCCATGCGGTCATAATCGATTGTCTAACTCTGTGGACGAGCAACCTAGTGGAAAGGGGATTTGAAGACTCCCAGGTGCTTTCCAAGACAGAGGAACTGTTGGAATATATGAAGTCTTCTCGCCATGTCTTCTTTGTCATCAGCAACGAAATAGGCTGGGGAGTTGTCCCCCTGACCCCCCTTGGAAGGCGTTTCAGGGATCTCCAAGGGTTGGTAAACCAAATGGTGGCCAAAAGGGCAGATGAGGTCTACTTGATGGTATGTGGTCTACCTTTAAAGGTCAAGCCATGAGGAGATTCCTTGGTGCCATAGCCTTTTTGACTGTCCTTCCCGTCCCTAAAGATGTAGAACTAAAAGGAGCCCCTTTATTCTTTCCCGTGGTGGGATGTTTAATAGGTTTGATCCTATTTGGGATCAACGTCTTGTTACGACACCTTTTCGGAGAGGCTATCGGCGCTTTGGGAACCCTCTTAGTCCTCATAGCCCTGACAAGGGGGCTTCACCTAGATGGCCTTGCTGACACCCTCGATGCCCTTTTCAGCGCAAAGGACACCCAAGGGGCCCTTGAGGTCATGCGGGATCCACACCTTGGTGCCTTTGGGGTGTTAGGGCTGGTATGCCTTCTACTCCTAAAGTTCCATCTGATCATGGAACTACAAGTCAAGGTGTCGAAGGCCCTTTTGGTGTTTCCAGTTTTGGGTAGGCTGGCCCCCCTTTTCCCCATGTGGGCCCTTCCTTATCTTCGGCAGGAGGGTAAGGCAAAAGCCCTCTTGCCCCTAAGCCTCAAGGCAGTTGCCGTGGGCTGCTTTTTCTCATGGGCGTTCTGCTTATGGGCCTTAGGCTGGAAGGGAACATGGCTTGTCCTTTTTAGCATAGGTTTTTCCTTGGCCCTTTGCCTTTTTTTCCATAGGAAGTTCAAGGGCGTAACCGGCGACATATTAGGTGCCTTTGTGGAGCTTACTGAGGCCTTTGTGCTTCTCGTACTGAGGGGTTATGTCGATGGTCTATCACGGGGGTAGGGTATTCGAAGCCTCGAGGTTTTTGGGAAAGCCTCCCCATGAGATCTTGGATTTTTCCTCAAACCTCAACGACTTTTTCCCCTTTGAGGTGGTGGAAGAGATCCTTAGACGGCACTTACAGTGGCTTAAGTATTATCCGGATGTAAACCATGCCCTTGAGTCCCTTTCGCGTTTTCTGGGGCTCCCCTTGGAGAAGATCGCGGTAGGTAGCGGATCAGTGGACCTTTTGTTTAAGGCCTTTTTAGCCCTTTCGCCTAAACGTGTGTTGTTGCCTGTGCCGAGTTTTCCAGAATACGAAAGGGCCGCCCAGGCAGTAGGTGCTCAAGTCCTGACCTTCCCTTTGAATAAAGAGGAGGGATTTGAAATTCAGGTGGAAAGACTCCTGGAGGTGGCCTTATCAGGAATCGACCTCCTGGTGCTATGTAACCCTCATAACCCCACCGGGACCTTCCTAGCTGAAAAAGAGCTCTTGTCCATAATAGAGACCCTGGGAAAAAGGGGAGTATGGGTGTTAGTGGACGAGGCCTTTGTGGATTTCGTGAGCCCTGGTCAGAAACCTGACCTTCTTCCCTTTCTTGAGAAGGGCAGGAGGCTTTTGGTCCTCAGGTCCTTGACAAAGGCCCTTTCTGTACCTGGGCTGAGGTTGGGTTACCTGATAGGCCCTGAGGAGTTCCTGCGGAAGCTCCAAGCGCTTACACCTCCTTGGCAGATAGGGTCCCTTGGGCAAGTGCTCCTGGAACACATAGGAGATGTTTGGAGGGTTTTTGAAGAGGGGCTTCCTGAGTTCTATAGGGAGAGGGAAAGGTTCAAGCAGGAGCTGTCGAAGAAGTTCAAGGTTTACCCTACAGAGGGGAATTTCTTCTTCCTTGAAGTGGGTGATCCCCTTTTGCCGATTAAGCTTTACCAAAAGGGGATCCTGGTAAGAGGAGGTGAGGGGTTTAGGGGGTTCCCTGAGGGGTTCATAAGGGTGGCGGTAAAACTGCCTTCAAAAAACGACATACTGTTGAAAACCTTAGAGGAGGTGTGCAATGCTCCTGAAGGAACGCCTTAGCGAGATACTTCCCCTTGACCAGAGGGCCTTTGAAGAGGCCCAAAGGCGAACTGAAGACCTTCTCATGCCATATTTGGCCTTGGGTAAGCTCCACGAGCTCTCCTGGCGTGTAGCGGGCATAATGGGGAGGATTCCAGGTGCACTCCCTCGGAAGGTGGTGATGGTGGGAGCTGGTGACCACGGGGTTGTAGAGGAAGGTGTGAGCCTCTTTCCCCAGGAGGTCACCCGTCAGATGGTCTTTTCCTTCATAAAGGGATGGGCAGCCATAAACGTGATCGCCAGACACGTGGGTGCGAGGGTGGTGGTGGTGGACTTTGGCGTAAAAGGGGCCCCGGCTCCGGAGTGGCTTGAGGCCAAAGACAGGTTTTACCTTATGAAGGTCAAGGAAGGGACGAACAACATCTCCAAAGGGCCTGCCATGACCCTTGAGGAGGCCGAGGAGGTGATAAGGAAGGGGATGGAGGTATTTGAACTCGAGGCCGAAAAGGGGATCGATGCCATAGCCACCGGCGACATGGGGATAGGCAATACGACAGCGGCTGCAGCTGTCATCTGCGCCATAACAGGCCATGACCCTGAGGAGATAGTAGGTAGGGGTACAGGCCTTGATGAAGAGGGGCTCAGGCACAAAGTGGAAGTGGTCAGAAGGGCCCTTGAGGTCAATAGACCTGACCCCAAAGACCCCTTGGACATCCTTTCAAAAGTAGGCGGGTTGGAGATAGGAGGGATATGCGGGTGGATATTGGCTGGGGCAAGGGCGAGGGTACCTGTGGTGGTGGACGGCTTCATCTCTACTTCAGCGGCCATGTTGGCTGTTTTGCTTGAACCAAAGGTCAAGGACTACCTCTTTGCAGGACACAGGTCAGCCGAAAAGGGCCACCAGAAGGCCTTGGAATGGCTTGGATTATGGCCCCTTTTGGACCTCGACATGAGGCTGGGTGAGGGTACAGGGGCATGTCTGGCTTTTGAGGTGCTTGAGGCAGCGGTAAAGGTTTTGGCGGAAATGGCCACCTTTGAGGAGGCAGGGGTCAGCAGGGCTATAAAGTAAGGGACATAAAGAGGACTATAAAGGCCAAAAAGGTCGCCGAACTAAAGTAACTGAGCCTTGTGGCATGGGGTATATCATGAGGAAGGGGGTCCCTGCCATGGCCTATATAAGGCACAAAGGATGGGACCCCCCTGTAAGAGGTGATGCCTCCCAACCTGAGGCCTAGGGCTCCGGCAAAGGCACCTTCCGGGAACCCGGCATTTGGGCTCTTCCTTTTCCTGTGGTCCCTCAGGGCTACCAGTAGGGAATTGCGGTAGTCAAAACCTAGGAAAAGGGCCGAAAGGAAAACGGGCATCACGGAGAGCCTAGCTGGTATGAAGTTCCAGAGGTCATCCATCTTGGCCGAAAACCTTCCAAACTCCTT
Source organism: uncultured Thermodesulfobacteriota bacterium (assembly GCA_964611295.1). Lineage (GTDB taxonomy): Bacteria > Desulfobacterota > B13-G15 > B13-G15 > B13-G15 > B73-G16. Next base: position 112,990 of record CAZSWV010000006.1, read on the forward strand.
ATATGGTTCAAAGGGGTAGCCTATCATAGAGTCCAAAGTGCTTACGGCCTTGAAGGCCATGGCTAGAGGTGCTCCCCCTAGGGCTGCGTAGAACAAAGGCGATAGTACCCCATCCACCGTGTTTTCGGCTACGGACTCGATCGTCCCCCTGGATACCTCTACTTCAGTTAGCCCATCGGTGTCCCTTGACACGATTCGCGAAAGCCTAAGGCGGGCAAGCTTTAGGTCCCCACTTGTGAGGGCCTTGTACACCTCCAAGGCTTCCTTTTTCAAATCTTTAAGGGAAAGGCAAGTCCAAAGCAAAAAGACCTCAACTGCTATCCCCAAGGGCCTTCCAAGCTTGTAAGACAAAAGGAGCAAGGCCCAGGTGGCCAAGTAAGCCCCCCCAACTAACACGATCCAAAGGGCCACTCCTGCCCAAAAGGGACGAAGATACCGTCTGAAAATAGGACTTAATACCTCGATGAGACGTCCCATGAGCCTTACCGGGTGAGGGAAGGCTTGTGGATCCCCTAACAGCAGGTCCAAAGCAAAGGCCAGGCATAGGGTTATCCCTTTTAAGGGGAGCATACCTTTACCAATACGCCTGCCAGAAGGCCCCCTATTGCGTCGTCTAAAAAAGGGGGTAACGAGCTCATGATCCCGGGTTTTTTGCGGTCAAACCTGTAAAATTCAAACAAAGCCCGTGTTCCTCCTATGTACTGGGCTATCTGTAAACCAAGGATCTCGTCAGCTAAAAGCTCAACGGGGTCATCCTTATATCTAAGCTTAAGGGATTCAATCTCCCCTTTTTGGGCCTTTTCCTCAAGGCAGAGGGCTGCAAGGAGTAAGCTTTCTACATTTGGATCTTGCAACGCCCTTAAGATCTCTGCCTCCACTTCAGGCCTTATATCCCCGAAAGAGGGGTCAAAAATGTACATTTGCATGGCCGTTTCCACCAGGCCTTCCAAGCTGATACCCCATTTGGACAATTCTTCAAGGACCCTAAGGCCTTTTGGCATCCGAGAGATATTAACTCGCACAAGCTCAAGCGTCAAAAGGCAGTTGAAGCCCCCAAGGTCTAGCATATAATACACAAGGATGATGAGGATACTGGTTGTGGAGGACGAACAAAAGCTCGCAAGGCTCCTCAAGCAAGGTCTAGAGGAAGAAGGGTATTCAGTGGAGGTGGCCTTGGATGGTGAAGAGGCCTTGGAGAGGCTAAGGGAGGGCCCTTTTGACCTAGTGGTCCTTGATCTCATGTTGCCGAAGTTAGATGGATTTGAGGTTTTGAGGACCTTAAGGGAAGAAAAAGGCAGTTTCACTGCGGTTTTGATCCTTACGGCTAAGGACACGGTCGAGGATGTGGTAAAGGGGCTTGATGCCGGTGCTGACGATTACCTAACGAAGCCCTTTGCTTTTGAAGAGCTCTTGGCTAGGATCAGGGCCCTTCTTAGGCGCAGAAAGGAAGAATTGGAGCTAAAGGTAGGTGACCTTGTCCTGGACCTGAAGACCCGCAAAGCTTGGAGAGGAGGAAGGTGTGTGGAGCTTTCCTCCAAGGAGTTTTCGGTCTTGGAGTACCTTATGAGAAAGGCGGGTCAAACCGTCAGTCGCGAAGAGATAGGCCTTCACGTTTGGGGTGAGGACTACGATCCTTCGGTCAACGTGGTAGACGTCTACATCAATCACCTGCGGAAAAAGTTGGACCAAGGGTTTCCAAAGAAGCTTATCCACACCGTAAGGGGTGTGGGGTATACCCTCAGGCCGTAAGGATGTTAAAGACCATAAGGGCCAAGCTTGTCTTTTGGTACCTAGTGCTTTTAGGTGGGGTTTTGTCCTTTTTCAGCCTTTTCCTTTACCTGACCATGGAAAAGAGGCTTAAGGAAAACCTTGATGCCAAATTGCGATCCACCGCTTATCTGGTGGCCCAAGCCCTTTCGGAACCCCTAATGCCTGGTCCTTCTCTGCTTGACCTAGAAAAGATGATAAGGGAGAGGCTTGGGGTGAGACCCATGGGGAGGTATTTACAGATACTGGACCAAAGTGGCAAGAAGGCCACTAACCTACAAGACCTTGAGATCCCCATAAGCTTTGAAGCCCTGGAGAAGGCCTCAAAAGGCCAGGAGGCCTTTGAAGAGTTAAAGCTTAGGGACGGCACGGCCATACGGCTCATAACCGTTCCAGTGAACGTGAAGGGGAAGTTAGTCGGTATAGTGCAAGTGGGGAGCCCCTTGGATGAGGTGAAAGAGGCCTTAAGGCAATTGTCCCTCGTCCTCCTAATCACGGTACCCCTTGTGCTGGTCTTGGCGAGCATGGGAGGGGTTTTCCTGGCCAACAAGGCCTTAAGGCCTGTAGACCATATCACCAAGACGGCCCAGAGGATCGGTTCCGGTGACCTTTCCCAGAGGATCCCTGTAGATGGGCTTGGAGAAGACGAGATAGGGAGGTTGGCCCGTACTTTTAACGAGATGCTTTCCCGCCTCGAACGTTCTTTTGAACAGATAAAGCGTTTTACCGCTGACGCCTCCCATGAACTGAAGACCCCCCTGTCTATCCTCCGTGGCGAACTGGAGGTGGCCCTCAAGAGGCAGAGAAAGGCCGAGGAGTACAGGGAGGTACTGGTGAGCTGTCTTGAGGAAGTGGAAAGGATGTCCAAGATCGTAGAGGACCTCCTTACGTTGGCAAGGGCCGACAGCGGTAACTTCAAGCTACGTCTGGAGACGGTGGACCTTTACGCCCTTGCCCGTGAGGTCTTTGAGTTTTTCAAAAATAGGGCAGAGGAAAAGGGGATAAGGTTTACTTTGGAGGGGGGGAGTGTCCAACTTCGGGGTGATAAGGAAAGGCTTAGGCAACTCGTAGTGAACCTAGTGGACAACGCCATAAAGTACACCCCTAGGGAAGGGGAGGTGGAACTTAAGGCCTTCGAGGAGGACGGACAGGCGGTCCTTATCGTCAGGGATACAGGGGAGGGCATACCAGCTGAGGAACAGCAGAAGGTCTTCGAGAGGTTTTATAGGGTTGACAAATCTCGATCCCGGGAAAAGGGGGGAGCAGGACTTGGGCTTGCCATCTGCAAATGGATCGCCGAGGTCCATGGAGGCGTCGTGACCTTGAAGAGCGAACCCTTGAAGGGATCTGAATTTACAGTAAAGCTCCCCCTTGGCCTAGAAGGAAGACCTCTTGAATCTTAAGGCCTGAGATGTTAATATGCCATACGAAAGAGGGGTTGGTGTAGCTCAACGGGTAGAGCGGCTGATTTGTAATCAGCAGGTTGCGGGTTCGAGTCCCGCCACCAGCTCCATAAAAGGAGGGGTACCCAAGTGGCCAAAGGGGGCGGACTGTAAATCCGCTGGCGCAGCCTTCGGAGGTTCGAATCCTCCCCCCTCCACCACGGATAGGAAGCGGGAATAGCTCAGCCTGGTAGAGCATCAGCCTTCCAAGCTGAGGGTCGCGGGTTCGAATCCCGTTTCCCGCTCCAAAGGAGGAAGGGGGCCCACGTAGCTCAGTGGTAGAGCGCTTCCTTGGTAAGGAAGAGGTCATCGGTTCAATCCCGATCGTGGGCTCCAGTTATCTTTAGAACGTAAGGGGAGGTTTTGATATGTCTAAGCCGAAGTTTGAGCGGAAGAAGCCGCATGTGAACG
>CAZSWV010000007.1:0-104516 GCA_964611295.1 uncultured Thermodesulfobacteriota bacterium
CTACCGAAAACTGCGCTTTCGTGCTTGAAAATTTCCTGCGGATTATCGCCCAAAATGCCCCCCAGGAGTGCCCGGAGCCAAAATCTCATAACGCCACGAAAAGACGGAGCGCGTAGTTCTGGCTCACCCTTTGGATTTGACCCGCCTAGAAACAGCGGTGTCACTGTTTGTAAGCTCAGTTTTATTTCCATCCCAAATTTTCCCCACATACCTTAGACAGCCCAACCCACATAGAAGTAGCAAGCCTTGCATTTGAAAGAGAGTAAAGGTTGATATACCAAAAAGCAAAAAAAATGTTTTACATTAACTTTCCGATAGCTTATCGTCTGTAATTTACTAAACACCACCTATGGACTAAAAAGTTCTTTATAATTTTTAAAATTATATCATATTTTCATACCTTTGTCAATACACCAAAACCCAGTTTACCCTTGTTAAGGAAGTTTCTAAGTGCCAAAAACGCACAAGTAAATCTCAAATTTCTATGCCAAAATCTTTACGTCAAGCTCTTCTGTTTGGGTGTTGTAACGCATTTACCAAACAGTTATCATAACTTAGAAAGTAGATATCTTACATGTAAACTGTATGTGAAGTATATAAATAATTCATCTTAATTACGATCAGGGTGATCTGAAGTTTACGGTTTTCATCATACCGAATCCTTGGGAGTTTCTTTCCCCAAATCCTGCTTCATATCCTAGTTTAATAAGTTCCAGATCGCCATTTGCCTTAAATATTCCCTCGTAGCATTTAACCTTAGTTCCATGAATTGTGACAAGACGAGAGCGGTACTTCAATGGCAGTAGCGTTACCCTTCCTCCTGGCACTTCTGCTCCTGAAAAGGCCTTTGATTTGTTCTGGAGGTTTTCGGTTATCACTTCTGAAAACCTTTCGTCTTCAGGTGAGAGGAAAATCTTTCGCATATTTCCTTTTTCTACTGTACCTGTTGAAACCACTATAGGTGAAAGCGTCTCCAAAAGAACTGGGGCCATAGGTTGAAAAGGCGGTTCCACCAGTACTTTCTCCACACATACCTTTTCCCTTCCTAAGGTCACCTCAGGATGTGTCAGCAGGGCCTCCGCTAAAGCCTCTATCACAGCCATTAAGGGTGAAGATATCCACCATTTGATGGGTGGTCCAAGCGAAAGACCTGTATCATGACGGGTTGTCGAACGCGCAAATAGCCATGAAAAGGTCATGAGTTTATAACGGCGGCTCCCCACCTTGAACCCTTCAGAATGAAGATAGGAGGCAAGTTTAGGGGCAGACCTCTTTAAAGCCTCGTAGATAACTCCTTGAAGCCATTCGGGATAATGCCAGGGCACCCATATCGGTCGATCAGCTTGTAAGATCACGCGGATCCTCATTTTATAGGTCCTTATTAAGCAACCCTTTCTCTATATTTGAGTTCCCATAGAGCTATAGCACCAGCCACAGCTGCGTTCAGAGACGAAACCCTTCCGCACATGGGGATGCGCCAAACGATTTGGGCAATGGCCTTCAGACTTGCAGAAACCCCCTCTCCTTCGGCACCGACGATCAAAAACAAGGGGCGAAGCCTTTGCCCCTTGCGGATGTCCTCTCCATCCATGTCCAGGACGGCCACAAACCCTCCAGCTTCACGAAACCGTAAAGCAAACTGCCTTAAGTTCCCTATGGCCACCGGTATGTGAAAACATGCTCCTGCAGATGCCTTGACCAGTGTAGGGGTTATACCGACACTCCTTACAGGTGGCAAAATCACACCACAAGCGCCAAAGGCCTCAGCACTACGGATTAAACTTCCGGCATTACGTGGGTCTTGTAAATGATCAAGCCCTAAAACGAGACCTTCCGAATCGAAAGCACGCTGAAGCAAATCCTTAAGGGAAGTCAAGGGAAATTGGCCTATTTCGGCAGCAACGCCCTGATGCCCTTCAGTTATACCATGTGCCTTAAGCATTTGTTCAAAACTATGGCGTGGCATATCGCGGACGGTCACTTTAGCCTCGTTAAGTCTCCTCTGAAGGTCATCGTCAAGTTTAGTCCCTTTGGCGAGATAGACGACTTTAGGAACAATTCCGGCAGTAAGGGCCTCACGCAGGGGATGACGACCATAGATAACCACTTGCCTCCCTCTTTTTTTCACAAAAATTATCCCTTATGGTTTCTTCATGGCAAGGGCTTGACAAATGTAGTTACCCTTCCTTTGAGTTTAAGAAGGGTAGTAATAAAATAAAAGGTGAAACAAGGCACGGGGTTCACAAAATGGTAGGGAAAAAGACCTATGAGATCCTCCTCAGGTCTTACGGAGAAGACATAGAACGAGAAAGAAGGAAATTGGCCTATTTTGAAGACGTAGAGGTGAACTTCTTCCGCCAAGAGGTGCTCGAAGCCCTTAAGAAGGCCAAAGCTGAAAAAGTAGTGGACCTTGCCCGGGTAAGGCGCCTTTTAGTGAGCCTATTGGCAATCGAAAAGCGCATGAAGGAAAAAAGCGGTGGAAGTCGCTAATCTCCTAAGACAAATCCCCAAAGTCGACGACATCTTACGTGAACTCGAAACCCTTGGATATCTTAAAGGACATCCGAGAGCGTTAGTAGTAAACGTTATAAGGCATACGCTTGAGGAAATCAGAAAGGAGATAAAGAGTGGCTTACTGTCACAAGTGGAAAAGACCACGGTACTGGAAAGGGTAAAGACATCCTTAAGGACCAAAGCCTCACCAAGCCTTAAACGTGTCATCAACGCAACAGGCGTTATATTGCACACTAATTTGGGACGTGCCCCTTTATCAGAACAAGCGATCCAAAGACTTATAGAAGTGGGCCGCTATTATTCCAACCTCGAGTACGATCTCAAAGAAGGAACTCGTGGCCATAGATATAAACATGTGGAAGACCTATTAAGAGAAATTACAGGAGCTGAAGCAGCCTTTGTCGTCAACAACAATGCAGCAGCTGTCCTTCTTGCCTTAAATACTTTGGCCGAGGGCAAAGAAGTCCTTGTCTCGCGAGGGGAACTTGTCGAAATAGGGGGATCTTTCCGGATCCCCGAGGTCATGGCAAAAAGCGGTGCTGTGTTAAAAGAAGTGGGTACGACAAATAGGACTCACCTTTATGACTACGAAAGGGCCATCTCTGAGAACACGGTCATGATATTGAAGGTGCACACCAGCAATTACCGCGTGATCGGCTTCACGTCCGAGGTACCGCTTGAGGACATCGTGCAACTAGCAAGGAAGTACGGACTCTTGGTAATGGAAGACCTAGGGAGTGGCCTCCTGCTAGACCTATCCGAATGGGGTATGAAGGAGGAACCCACAGTCCAAGGGGCAATAAAGGCGGGCGTAGACCTTGTAACCTTTTCGGGCGACAAACTCCTAGGAGGACCCCAAGCGGGACTCATCTTAGGCAAAAAAGATCTGATCGATGCCATGAGGAAAAACCCCCTGAGCAGGGCCTTAAGGGTGGATAAACTCACCCTTTCGTCCTTAGAAGCCACCTTAAGGGCGTACCTGGACCCTGAAAAGGCCATTAAAGAGATCCCTGTGTTGAGGATGCTAACAACCCCTTTAGGGGAAATAAGGAAGAAGGCCCGTAGGATTAAGAGGTCCATCCAAACCCACGTACCAGAGGTTGAGGTGAGCCTTGTAAGGGACACCTCGCGGATTGGAGGAGGATCTTTCCCCTTGCTAGAACTTCCTACAGTCTGTGTGGGGATAAAGGCCAAAGGAATAAAGGTCTCTGTCCTCGAACGGATGCTCCGCGAAGGTGACCCTCCGGTTGTGGCAAGGGTTTCAGATGAGATGCTGCTTTTGGATCCAAGGACCATCTTCGAGGAAGAAATCCCCCTTTTGGTAGGTGCCTTAAAAAAGGTCCTTTCGGCATGAAGGAAATCTTAATACAGGCAACCGAACAAGGAGTAAGGCTTGATGCCTTTTTGGCGAAGGCCATACCCCAATTGAGCCGTTCAAGGGCCCAAGAACTCATCGAAAAGGGGCTTGTGACCTTGGAAGGGAAAACCACTAAACCATCCCTTCGGTTAAAAGGCGGTGAGCGCCTAAGAGTTATAATACCCGAGGAACTCGAAACCCTGCCCCTTGAACCGGAACCTTTGCCTGTCGATATCTTATACGAGGACCAGGATTTGGTGGTGGTAAATAAGCCTCCAGGGATGTTAGTCCACCCAGCAGGCCGCATAAGAAGGGGTACCCTTGTCAACGCCCTGCTTTATTGGTGCAAGGACCTCCAAGGAATAGGCGGGACCTTACGCCCTGGGATAGTCCACAGGCTAGATAAAGGGACCTCGGGGGTGATGGTGGTAGCCAAAAACGACTTGGCACATCAGGACCTCCTTTCTCAATTCAAAGAAAGAAAAGTAAAAAAGACGTATTTAGCCCTCGTACACGGCCCCTTGGACGGAGAAGGGGAAATAGCACTTCCCATAGGGTACCACCCAAAATACGGCTTAAAACGTATCCCCAAAGGGAAAAAGGCAAAAGAGGCCATCACCTATTGGAGGTCCCTCGATCTTGTAGGCGACTTCACCTTAGTCGAAGCCAAACCACTAACCGGAAGGACCCATCAGATAAGGGTCCACCTAAGCTCCATAGGACATCCCCTTGTAGGGGACAAGGTCTACGCCCGAAAGAAATGGCTCAAGAGGACACCCGAGGCCTTAAGGACTCTAGTAGAGACCTTTGGGCGACCGGCCTTGCATTCATGGAAGCTAGGGTTCTTCCATCCAAAAACAGGGGAGTGGACGGAGTTCACAGCCCCTTTGCCAAAGGACATGGAGGAATTACTTGAAAGGATCAAGGCTTTTTTCCCTTGAAGCCTTAAAAGTCCCTCACGGCTTTGGGACAAAGTATTTCGGTTACAGGGAACTCGAAGGCCTAAAGCTAGGAAGGATCCTCGAACTCGAGCAAGTCCACGGAAAAGACGTCCTCGTCTTAAGAAAAGGTGACCCCATACCACCTCCCCCACTTCCCTATGACGGCGTTTTAACCGATAGGAAAGGTCTAGTACTGGTAATAAGGACTGCTGACTGCGCCCCTGTCCTCCTCTGGGATCCGAAAAAGGAAATAATAGGGGCCTTGCACTGCGGCTGGAGGGGAATCCTGGCAGGGATAATAGGAGAAGCCATAAAAGCCTTACAAAAAGCCTTCGATTCTTCACCACAGGACCTAATCGTAGCTATAGGCCCCATGATATGTAAGGACTGCTATCAAATAGGCTTAGATCTTGTCCAAAAATTCACCGAAAAATACGGTCCAGAGGTCATATACCATGAAAATGGGCAAAACTTTTTAAGACTTAATGAATGCATAAGAAAAGAAGCTCAACACTATGGCATCAAGGACCTCCACTTCCTTGACCTTTGTACCTGTTGCAACGAGCACCTCTTTTATTCCTATAGACGATCATCTACCTCATTACGCCAACTTAATTTCATCGCTTTATAAGCTTTTCTTTGTGTTTCTCTTGCTGAAGCCAAATAAGATCAGGTAAGATCCTATAGGCCTTCTTTGCTTCCTTCCCAAATAAACTTATCTAAATCATTCGAAGCGTATGCATTAAAGCAAATGCTTTAATTAGAAGTTGCCCTGAAACAGCATAATGTGCATTTAATAGTACCTTAAAAACTATCTCCATATAATTTTCTCGCTGTTCCTCCCAACACTTAACAGGAAAAGAACACCCCCAACGTACCTTTTTGTAGGATAAATTCTCCTATTCGCTACTTCACTTATAGGTTCCGTCCCTACCGCCTCTCCCATATGTAGAACAGGAGCTATAGCAACCCAAAAAACAGCAAACGCCAAAAACTTGAGGACCTTTTCCCATTTAAGCATTTCCAACCTCCTAGGTTAAACAAAAGTCATCTTATTTTACATAGAGACGGCTTATCAATATAAATGCGTCAAAGGAAAGTTCTGGAATATTGGCCCATCGGTAGTGTTTCTCACAGTAATATTTAAAATGCATCAGCATAATGTTACTACAACTCCTTAACAACGTAAGAATATGATTAAAATTGTGCCTGCTAATGTTTGACGCGCTTGATATCTAGATGCGAGAACTTGATATTGAAGATCACAAGCCATATTTAAGTTAATGGGAGAGATGAAGGTACTTTTGTTTCATCCACACTTAGATGTAAAAGGCGGGTCAGAACGTCTTACAAAGTTGATGTATAAGGGGTTGAAAGAAAATGGGGTTGATGTGCTTTTGTGTTCTTATGCTTATGATCGAGATTGGTTTGAGGAAGGTGAGGTTATAAGGGATCCCGGGGACCTTGGGAGGATGGTAAGGGAACAAAAGCCTGACTGGGTTTTCTTAGCCATATCGGAGAGTTCTTATGTCTCCTTTTTAGGGGATAGGGTAAGGACTGCCATGTATGTGCATTTCCCCCTTGAGGAGGAAGTTGACGAAGGGAGTTTAGGGCTCTACGAAAGGAAAGGCAGGTTCCTGCGGACTGATCTACAGAGCCTTTTACGTATCGATCGTCTGTTTGCCAATTCGAGCTTAACCGCTATGGCGATAAGGCTAGTTTGGGGGAAGGAGCCCGTAGTCGTGCACCCTCCCCTTGAACCCCTCTTTTTTGAACAGCCCGTAAAACGCACCGAGGTCCCATATCCTCGGATCCTTTATGTGACTAGGTTTACCCCCTTGAAGAGGCCAGATTTTCTTATCTTGATCCTGCCCACCATAAGGAAGGAAGTCCCTGAGGCTGAACTAGTGCTAGCTGGCTTTCCAGACCCTAGGCATCTCCACTACTTCGAACAGATAGTGCGTCTTTCCGAAAAGGTAGGAGGAGTCCAAGTGGTACCTTCTCCTTCAGACCAAGAACTCCTCGAACTTTACCTAAACGCCAAGGTATTTGCCCATCCCAGGATTGGCGAGCACTTTGGCCTCTCTCCGTGTGAAGCCATGGCCTGTGGAACCCCTGTGGTGATAAGAGGACCCACCGGTCTTAAGGACTTGGGACTGGCTTCTATAGCTTATAGCGATTGGGACTTTTTACAAATGCTCATCAAGGTCCTTAAGGCCGACGATGAAGAGTGGTTTGGTTTAAGCCAGGAGGCCCAAAAGGTCGTGAAATCCTTAAATTACAAGGACTTTTCCCAAAAGATAATAGGAGGATTGGCATGAAGGTAGCTTTCCTTTCTACTTATCCTCCAGAACCATGTGGTATTGCCGAATATACCTCCTTCCTTGTAGAAGAGATGTCCCAGGAAATACCTGTTACTGTCTTTGCATCGAGTAAGGCGTCTGCCTCAAACGGCAAGGTCAATTCTATACCGTGCTTTGAGGTAAAGAAAGTCGATTACGAAAGGCTTAAAAACGAGATAGCCCGCCATGCGCCTTTTGACGTCATCCACATCCAACACGAATATGGGATTTTTGGTGAAGGAATGGATTTCTTGACCTTTCTCAAAGACCTTAGGAATTACACGAGAAAGATCTGCATTACCTTACATACACCTTTGCACTATTCAAACAAACTCAGGGGATATCAAACAGAAATGATCGAAAGGGCAGATGCAGTTTTCGTACACAGTGCCCTTGCTGAGTACGAGCTTTGGCAACAAGGCATAGACTTACGTAAGGTCCATATGGTACCACACGGTACTTACATCAACCGCATGCGTTATCGAAAGGATCTGTTGGAGAATTTCTTGGGAAACGGCTTCACAGTAAGGGATTCTTTTATCATCACCATTCCTGGATTCATAAGATGGGATAAAGGCATAACCAACCTTAGGACCATCTGTGAAAGGATATTGGAAGAATTCCCTGACACCAAGGTACTTGTGGCAGGAAACTACCAAGCAGAGGGGAAAGAACTCCAAGAGCTCCACAAGGCCGTAGCCGAGGTGAAAAAGAACTTCAAACAAGTATGGCTCAGCAACGGCTTCCTCTCCAGAAGGAACCTCCTTAAGGTACTAGCATCTTCTGACGCTATACTTTTGGCCTATCAGGAATGGCCAGGGCATATGGGGGTAAGTGGCATGCTACACTTGGCTATGGGTTCTTTGAAGCCCATCTTGGCCTCAAGGGTCCCACGCCTTGTGGAGTACACTGAAAGGGTACCTGAACTCTGCTTTAGCAGGGAAGACTTCACCGGCCTGATGGAAGCCTTGCGTTATCTAAGACAAAACTATGAGAAGATAGCCAAAGAAGTACGCTTACACCTACTGCCCTTTGTAAAGAAGACCTCCTGGGCAGTCACTGCGAGACGACACTTACAGATATACGAAAAACTCCTCAACCTCTGAGCTTCTGGGTGTGGAAAAGCCCAAGCTGGCACTCTATGACTTTGATGCCCATTTCGTCCAAAAGTTCGCCTATCTGCCGAGGAGGCAACCCCACTTCTTCGGCAATACGTAAGGCAACTGGACAGGCTATCTTCCCCTCTTTTGCCCTCTGCCTTATAAGTTCTTTGGCTTTTTCCCTGTTGTCCATGGCTTTTTAATTATAAGGACCTTCAACTAGATTTCAAAGCCTTTAAGAACCCTAAAGCGCTTTTCCCTGCGAGAAGCCCAGAAGTCAAGGCAAAACTAAAGGTTGTGCCTGCTAAACTTACATCGTATGTATCACCGTAAAGTCCCCCTACGTCGAGCCCTGTTGCGAAAAGCCCGGGGATCGGTTCCCCCTTTTCGTCCAACACTTGGAGCTCGCCGCTCACCTTAAGGCCCCCCAAAGTGCCTAGGAACCCTAGCTTGCACCTTATTGCCCAAAGCCTCCCCTGAAGGGGTCGTAGGTACTTGGGGTCCTTGCCGTAACGGGGGTCGTAACGCCTCTCGCAAAAGGAATTGTATTCTTCTAAGGTCCTCTCGAAGTTTTCCTCTGGCACACCCATAGCTCGTGCGAGCTCCTTGGGGGAATCCCCTTTGTAGAAACCTTCAACCCCTTCCTCCATGGCCCTCTTTACTTCATCCAGGACCTTTACCTTGGTACCAGGTGGTATTATGCGCCCCAAACCTACCTCTACCCCTTCTTCTTCCCATAACTTTGCCAGCCTTTCGTCGAACACCACATAAACGGTCCTTCCAGGTTGTCTGGAAATGGCATTGCCGTCGAAGGGGAAGACAAAGGTTATGGATTCGTCCACATAACGAAGCCCTTTTTGGTTCACATGTAGGCTTGGTTGGAAACAAATGCATTCAAGGGGTACAGGGGCCACAAAGGGACTCACCCTGATCAGCTGAAAAACCCCCATCCCCTCAAGGGCAGCACCCAACTCCCTAGCCATACGAATTCCATCGCCCATTTTCTCCTCATGGCCAACGGGGATAAGGTCCTTCCCCAGTTCATAGCCGTACTCCTTGATCCACGCGGAATTATTGGCATACCCACCTGTAGCAAGGATTACAGCCCCCGCTTCATAGGTGCTTCTCTCTCCTGACCGATCCAAGGCTTCCACTTTGAAAGCACCCTTTTCAGGTAGGATCCTGGTAGCCGTAACACCTAAACGAAAGACAACACCTTTGGCCCTTGCACGATCCTCCATCTTGGCTATTACCGATTTCCCCATACCCTTCACTATATGCCAGACCAAAGGGGCACCAGGTACGTTGTTAAATACGCCTTCGAACTCCACCCCCAATCCCTCAAGCCATTTCACCGTATAAGCGGTATTGTCCACGAAGTTCCTCACCAAATCGGGATTCGCACGTCCATGGGAAAAGGCCATAAAATCCCTATACGCCCTTTCCCTGTCATAGTCCACGTACATCCATTTCTGTATGTGACTCTCCACAGCAAAAAGCCCTTCAGCAAAAGTACCCACACCCCCTAACCTCTCCCTCTTCTCGAGGACCAACACCCTCTGCCCCCCCTCAGCTAATACTATGGAAGCAGCTAACCCCGATGTACCGCCTCCTATCACCAAAGCATCCACCCTCTCTAAAACCATCTTCCACCTCCCAACTGGAAGCTAGCAAAAGGCGTTCCCTGAAAGCTAAAACCCAATTCAAGAAGCACCTTTTCCCCACCTCGCAGCATTCTCACGAAAAAGCAATATCCTACAAAACGAAGCCCCAGTTCCCCAAAGGCCAGGATTTGAAGGGGATATTTTTATTTAATGGGGGTCCTTTAGCAAGGTGGTGTGTTTCTTTAGGAACCTTATTACTGCGTAGGCACACCCGCTCAATGTGAGGAGGATTATCCAGAAACCGTCGTACTCCCCTTCTGTCAAAAGGTCCCTAAAGGCATCTATCATGGCGTAAAGGCCTACTATGACGAAAATTGTGGTGTACTCTTTCCTTATGGCCCTTCTCCAAGAAAAAGGTCGCGAAAAGGGTTGCCAACCCTTGAGGTTGGGGAGGATTAAAGGAGTCTTAGCCGCCCACATCCTCCATTTTTCGCCAAACCTTTCCTTCAAAAAGGCATCTTCTGCTTTCATTATAGGAATGTAATAGAGCCAAAAAAGCACTATACCCGGCACTATCACCCACCATATTTCAGTAAACAACAACAGTCCTAAGAAGATAGGGAAGTTCCCTAAGACATAAATTGGGTGCCTGACCACCGAATAAAAACCATCGGTGTTTAAAACCTCTGCTTTGGGGCCCTTCGTATCCCTACCAGAGGTACCTGGTGGAACCCTTCCCCTTATGATGAACCTCACGATAAGCCCTATAACCGAAAGGCTTACACACAAAAACTCATAGGCGTCTTGCACCAGTTCACCATGGGTCAACTCAAGGTATTCGGGAAGTAAGAACACCTTCCAAAACAGTATGGGTAACAACCATGGTAAAATCCCTCTCCATCGGAATAAAAAACCACCTAAGCTTTCCAATTTACCGGCAAAGGTCCCTTCGGTAGCGTTAGTCTCCATTTTTCTTCAACCTATAACCTACTAGGAACGCCTTTACTTTTGTCGTCGACAAAAGGGCTCAACTTGAAGCCAATGCCTCTTTCAAAGTCCTTGTACCCCACAGAATCTCTTCTATCCTCTGTAAGAGTGAATATAGGCCTTCCTTTTGCACAGCAGATATAGCCACACCTCCATATTTTTCTGCTATACGCCTTGCGGCCTCTTCGCCGATGAGGTCCATTTTGTTGAAAACGCGCAAGATGGGTTTCTCTCCAAGGCCGATGCGACGTAAAAGCGACTCCACCTCCTCCATTTGTTCTTTGAACCTCGGGTGCGAAACGTCTATGACATGTAACAAGAGGTTTGCATCGTAAAGTTCTTCCAATGTGGACCTAAAGGCGTCCAGCAAGTCCTTCGGTAAGTTACGGATAAAGCCCACGGTATCCGTTATTATTATCTCCCGCTCTTCCGGAAAACGGAGCCTACGGCTTGTGGTATCGAGGGTTACAAAGAGTTTGTTTTCCACTTTTACGTCGCTATTGGTCAAAGCATTAAGGAGGGTGGATTTCCCCACATTGGTGTAGCCCACTATTGAGACCACAGGAACTCCTGCTTTCTTCCTCTTTGAGCGCCTTTGGACGCTTGAAGAGGCGATCTCCTTCAATTCCTCTTCGATCCTATGGATCCTTTCCTTTATCCGCCTTCTGTCGATTTCAAGCTTCGTCTCACCAGGCCCCCTGCCTCCGATCCCACCCATTAACCTCGACATGGCGACTCCCCGCCCCACCAAGCGCGGAAGCGTATATTTGAGCTGGGCGAGTTCCACTTTTAACTTCCCCTCGCGGGTATGGGCCCTTTTGGCGAAGATGTCCAGGATCAACTGTGTGCGATCTATGACCTTCAAATCTGTGAGTTCCGAAAGGGATTCGGCCTGGACCGGTGTCAGGTTTTGATCGAAGACTATGATGTCAGCCCCTGTCTGCAGGGCCTTCATCATAAGCTCCTTGGCCTTCCCACTGCCCATGAGGTACTTCGGGTTCAACTCGTTTACGCGTTGAACCACAGTACCAATTACCTCAAGGCCTGCGGTCTCAGCCAACTCCTTCAACTCCTCTAAAGCGTCCTCTACTGGGTAATTCGACCTCTTGGGCACTACGCTTACCAATATGGCCCTTTCTCTTCCCTCCACCTCGTATGCGGTGAAGCTCTTCTCAAGCTCGTCCTCTAAGGCGGACACGAACTCTATGAAGTCTAGGTCCAAATCGTAAAAGGACTTATAGTTTTCAACCCTCCAGAGTTCCCCCTCTGGGTTGGGTGGTAGCAAATAGGCCATGGAAAAAGTGGAAGGCAGCCCCCTTTCGTCCACCCCTATGGAGGCCATGAGGTCAAGCCTCAAAAGGGCCAAATCCGTCAGGTCGTCCTGTGAAAGCGGCTCGTCTTTTAAATGCGTGTGGATACAACGAAGCCCTCTAAGCCTTCCCCTCCCTCTCCTCCATCTGCTTAAATCTGGTATCACTATTTCCTTGGAATCCCCAACGATCACAAAACATATCTCGCCGTTCCGATCCACGATTATGCCTATCTGACGCCTTATCTGCCGCGATAACTCTGTCATATAGCGCGCAAGCTCCTTTGTTATCACCTCCTGGGGCGGAATTTTACGGCGGTAAATCCTCTCCAGGGCCTTTATTTCGCTGGGCTTAAGCCCTGATAACTTACCCTCTACCTGCCTTATCTTCCATCACCTCCTTTCATTGGCCAATATTATGCTGCGCAAGCTCCCCTTCAACCCATTCCAAAAGCATCTCGGAAAGCTCCCTCATCACTATGTACTCCATCCTATTGACCGAACGCTTTAAAAGCTCTTCCCTCCTGACAAAACCATATTGGTCAAGTTTCACTACATCGCTTAACCAGTCTGGCAAAGCAAACCCCCGGCTCGCAAGGAGATCCAACATGCCCTCAAGGCTTCTGACAGGTGGAATGCCCTGGTTCAAATACAGAAAGTACGCCACTAAAGCCCTTTCGGAAACATGAAAGAGATCTAAACATAGGTCTTCATACATCACCCCCTCTACCCTCTCGGCAGCCTTTACTTTCAGCATAACGCTCTTAGCCCTCTCAAGCCACCGTTTGGCTTCGCTTAAGTTTTCCATCCACGCCTATATTAACATGCTTACTGCATCAAACGGAACATCGTTTTAGGTAAGTACAATGCCAATTCGGGAAATAGCACAAGGAGGACCACTACGACCAAAATGGCAGAAAGGAAGGGGGAAACCCCTTTGAAGATCTCGTACACTTCTACTTCCTTTATAACCCCTGCCACCGTATAGACGTTTAAGCCCACAGGAGGTGTTATAAGACCCGCTTCCATCATCAGCACCGATATCACACCAAACCAAAGGGGGTCAAAACCAAGCCTCATCACCAGGGGGAAGATCACAGGCAAGGTTAGGACCATCATGGAGATGGCATCGAGGAAACACCCTAAGACCATGTACACCCCTACTATTACAGCAAACACCACATAAGGAGAAACCTCCAGCTGTGAAACGTATAGGGAAAGTTTCATGGGGATGCTGGTCAAGGCCAAAAAGTAACTGAAGACGTTGGCACCAGCCACAAGCGTTAAGACCATAACCGAGATCCGCAGGGTCCTTTCAAAGGCCTCTAAAATGGAAACCAAACTCAACTTCCTCCTTATAAGCCCGAGACACAAGACCATAAAAGCCCCTACGGCAGCAGCCTCAGTAGGTGTGAAAAAACCCGTATATATACCCCCTATAACCAATACAAAGATCAAAAGGGTATCCCATACCCTCAAAAAAACCTTAGCCAACGACATGAACTCGACCTGGTCTCTCCTCCTTGTCCTTAGACCCGGACTCAACAAAGCCCACACTAAGGCTACACAAAAATAACACCCCGTGAGGAGAACACCCGGCACCACCCCACTTATAAGGAGCTTACCTACCGATTGTTCGGTCAACATCCCATAGATGACGAAGCCGAGGCTTGGTGGTATGAGAAAGCCGAGGGTACCGCCTGCTGCTATGGTTCCGGCAGCGAATTTCGGGTCGTATCCGTATCTTCTCATTTCGGGGTAGGCGACAGTGGCCATGGCTGCGGCTGTTGCTACGGAAGAACCCGATAGGGCTGAAAACCCCGCACAGGTCAGTATGGTTGCCAAGGCCAATCCTCCGGGCATGTGGGAGAACCACCGATCGAAAACCTCATATAGTCTTTTGACCATACCGGCCTGGGAGGCAAGTTCACCCATTAAGACGAACAAAGGGATGACCATATAGGGGTATTCGGAGAATACCTGATAAAGTGCCCTCGACAGTACAGGTATTGCGGCTTTAACGGAAGACAGCAGGGAAAGGCCTAAAAAACCGACACCGAAAAAGGCAAAGGCAATAGGGACACCCATCAACAAAAGCAAGAAGACGCAAACGATGGCTAAAATGCCGAGTTCAACTTCTCCCATAGCGTCTATCTTCTTATGATCCTACTGAGGAAACGTATCCCCAAAAGCAAGCATGTAAAACCCAAGAAGAACCAAAAGGGCTTATAGGGAATCCGCAACATTTCCGATACGGTCCTGTCTAAAAGTCCATTCCTTAAGGCTTGGAAGACCAGTATAGAAGAAACAAATACCCCCCAGCTATTTGCCACAAGGTCCAAGGTGTATCCCAACTTCCCTCTGAACCTTTCCCTGAGGACCATTACCCGTAGATGGTCTTTTTTTGCCTCAGCTATTGAAAGCCCCGAGAGGGAAAATACCAAAAGCAAAAAAGAACAAAGTTCGATAGTCCCTGGTAGCGACCTTTTGAATATTGACCTTAAAGAAACGTCAAGCACCGTGATCAAAAGCAGGGGAAAGAGCAAAAGTGCACCGCCCTTTGAAAGGATTCGCTCAAGGCCTTCCATCAAGTACTTCATTTCAACTGAAAGGGGCAGGCAGGGCTATCGACCCTTCTCCTCTTACATTCTTCACAGAAGGCCTTCACAGCCTCCCTTGCCGGCAGGCCTTTTTTCTCAAGTTCTTCTGCCCATTGTTTGGTCACCTCCTGGACCTTTTGTCTCCAAAGGGGGTCTTCATGTGGCGGTAGGGTTTCGAACCTTATTCCTCTCCCCTTGAGTTCTTCAAGGATCTCCGCATAGACCTTTTTGGTTAAGCCACCTGTCACCTTATAGGGATTAGATGCCACTGCCTCCACTAGGGCCCTTAGGTCTTCTGGCAGTGAATTCCAAAACCTCAAGTTAGCTACTACGCCCTCCGAAACGCACCCCAAGGTCACCATAAAGCAGTTGGAAACGACCTCAAAGAGGTTATAGGCCAAGACTAAAGGAGGACAGGTGACTAGTCCGTCGATGGTCCCCATTTGTAAGGCAGTATACACGTCACCAAGGGGCATAAAGATCGGCTCTGCACCCAAGGCTTTTATCATCCGGGTCTGCATACCTCCAGGGGTCCGTAGCCTAAGGCCTTTTAAGTCGTTCAATGACTTCACCTGCCTTTTCGTCCAGAAAAAGGATTGGATACAAGGATTGAGCTCAAGGACTTTGACGTCCTGGAACTCACGCTGGAGCACCCTCTTGAAAACGGCATTGCCGACTTCCGTGGAAAGGTCCTTCCCCTCAAACCACGCGGGCAAGGACAAAACGTCAGTAAGGGGAAACCTCCCAGGGGTCCAGGTCGCTGTAAAATAGCCCATGTCCGAAAGTCCGTCGCGTACGATGTCATAGTGCTCTGGTCCCTTCCCTAAGGCCCCTCCGGCAAAAAGCTGGTAGTCGATCCTACCTTGGCTCCTCTTTTTGATTTCTTCGAGCATAGGTATCCATACGGTCTGTACTTCACGGCTTGTCGGCACATGCCAAGTACTAAACCTTATAGTGAACTTCGAAGAACCATAAGCCAAAAGGGGATAGCACAAAAACGTCAATACCATCAAAAATTTCTTCACCAGGACACCTCCTTTTAAAAATCCCTGGAGATGTCCCATATTTTACCGCTCTAGGTTGCCTTTGGGAAATAAAAGGGCCCTCTAAGGGGCCCTCTGTAATACTGGGAGGGAACCTTTTAAGGGCTCAACCCTCTCCCCAAAACTCCTTCTCCTTTTCCATGAACCGTTTAAGGGCGGCCTTGCGCTCCTGCTCGTAGCGGTCCACTATGGCCTTGAAGGCCTCAGGGTCTTTTGGTTTCCAAAGGCCCATCTTCACCCCTTCGACTATCATGTCGTAGACGGCCTTCTCTATGGCCTCCTGTACCGCCATCTCCACGGGTTCGTTACAAGCCACCCCTACTTCGGCCTCAAGGAGCCTGTTTAACCTGACAAACCTGAAGATACCGCCTCCTATCTGTTGCGATAATATGACCTTGGTTGCCTGGACCGTTTTTAGGATCGCACCGTTTTTGACCGATATGGCCCTGAGGTAAACCGAAACCCTGTCCACCCGGTATTGGCCTGAACCACCCGCCCCAAAGTACCTCAGACCAAGCCCTCCCGTGACGATGTTGGAATCATAGCCGATGATCCCCCCTGTGAAGATGACCCCTGCGTATACCAAGGGCTGCAACATCTTGAGGCTTGATTCCTTAAGGGCCTCATCTTCGTACTGCTGAGAGGTTTGAAGGATCAACTTCCTCTCCTGCAATAGGTCCGAAAGGTTCTCCCTTTCCACAGGGATGAACCAACCACTGTCCTCAAGGGCCTTTATCAAGATAGAAGTAGCCCCCTGGGTAACTGCAGTGGAAAAATTACTGGCAGTTGTAGGTGGCTTGTATTGGCCCGTCTGATCCCTGAAACGGTAGACGGCAACCGGGATCGGCCTTTCAGGCCCAGGGAGGTTCAAGAGGTCCCAATGTACCGAGGTGATGTACTCCGGACCACTTGTAGCCTGTCGGTAAAAAGGACCGTACATCTGGCTAGCACAGCCGAATAGGCAAAAGCCGAAAGCCACTGCCAATATCACCTTCTTCCTCATCTTAAACCTCCCTTAAATCACCCTTGGGACTTCTATCGTTGTGCTTTGACCTGTAGAAAGATCGGTTATGGTGAACTTATAAGTACCACCTGTTGGATCGTATTCGATGATGAAACTTCCAATCTGATACCTTTGAGGTTGATCGCTTGGAACACCATCCTCCCCGAAGATTTGATCCAAGACGTAGTCCGACATGCGGTAAAGGAGTTGGTTCGTGAAGCTATTGACAAACCTGTCTATCAAAGACTGTTCTTGAAAGGGGAACTTTGTCTCTTCTTTAAAGGGGTTCTGCATCTGTGCAGTTTGAAGAAGAAAGGTGCTGTTCAAAGGGTTGCCGCCAAAGGCCGGGTTCACGAATTCGAACTTCAACTCAGATCCACAAACGTAAGACATAGGTATAAGCAATATTAGAAAGAAACCCAAAAACGTAAACCTTTTCATCTTGCTTCCTCCTTTTCAGTAAAATTCCTTAGTTGAATTCTGATGAAGGCCATAGGTATCAAGGAGGTACTTGAAAAGGGCCTGTGCTACTTCCTCAGCCAGGAGCTGGATTTCCTCCTCGCGGGGGCGAAGTATGATCCGAAAGATGGGTTCCTCGTTGACCAATATAAAGACCTGGGTGCCCCACCTTGGATCGGTAAATTCCTCAACTGTTAGGGTCACCTCCTCGATACCAGGTGGATACTGCCATCGGGACAGGAAGGCCTCGTAGAAATCCCTGCCCGATTTGGTCCTGGTCCTGTCGAACACAAGACCGTCTGTTCCGCAGACCTCTTTTATGCAAAAGGCCAAGATCATGAACAAAAAGACCACCTTAGAGGCCATCGATTACCTCGTTTTTTTCAACCAGCACCTTTTCCCCCTCCAAGGCCTTAAGGGTCAATTCGAACCTTGTCCCTTCCTCAAGTCTGAGGAAGACCCTTCCTGAGGAAAAGGACTCAGAGGGCATAAGTTTTTTTGTGGCAGACTGTAAGGTTTGAGAGACATTCCCTTTTGACCATCTTTTGACCCAAAGGACCAAGGTGACATCGTGGACCTCATCATCCCGATTGGTGCACACACCCTCAAGCTCCAATAAGTCTTTCTGTTGCTTTTTTGCAATCTCACACTGGATGGGGGTCTCAAGTTCTGCCCCTAATACGGATGAAAATAGGACCAAAAGGAGCGCCTTTTTCATCACCTTTGCACCACCCTTATGGAGTTCCAGTCTCCCTTTTGGACAACGGTCACCGAGGCGTTACCGAACTGATAGGTCTCAGCAAGGTTCCAAGAACCCATTTGGACCACTATGGAAAGGTTATGGCCTCCATATTGGTACTGGCGGATGACATTTGATAAACCCTCTTGGTATCCCAGGGCGAAATTGGAAAAACCGCTTTGATGTTGCTCCACAAAGTTATCCTGACCTATCTGGACCACAGAGGCTATCTGTAAAGGACCCTGTGGTACCTGCACCTCAAGACCGTAATTGAGGTCAATGAGGAACGTTACCCTGGGAAAGAGATCATAGTCAAAGACAGGCTCCCCCATTCCAATCCCAGGTCTGAAAGACCATAAAAGGGAAAGGAGTAAAAAAAGGGCTATATAAAGGAACTTCCCCTCTAATTTCTTCCTTGCGCACCTCATAAACGCCCCCTTTAAGAAGTGAGGGGCCGGTTCGAACCGGCCCCTTATGCCCGGAAAGGTCAGGAACTAAAGTTAATACTGGGCAATTGCTGCCATATGCCCTGAGCCGTTCTGGAAGATATAGGCCTGGGCAGTGGTGCCCCATTGGGTCACAGAAGCATCTAAGTTGTTTCCACACTGTACGGTCATGGCAACCCTTGTGCCCCAGAAACCGCCCTGGGTGGTATAAGCCTCGTTATTGGACCCGTCCTGAGCGATCAAGGCCCAGTTGGTCCCTCCGTACTGCGTTATAGTTGCCGTTTGACCAGAACCGTCCTGGACGATTATCGCCGTGTCGCCTAAAGAAGGCGATACCCTTGGAAGATCCAAATCAAGGTCCATAGAGACCTCTAAATTTATATCGGCTCCTAGGCTACAATCCACGACATTACAAACACAATCGCGCCCTTGGCAACCACTATTTCCTTGTCCCGAGTTGTTAAAAACAAAAGCCATTACCATCCCTGGCAGGACCAGGGCTACGCCGAAAAGAGCTACAAGTAAAATTCCCTTTAGCTTCATTGCTTTTACCTCCTTTTTTGTTTTTTCCCTTCCCGGGCATGTGGTCAATTTAACAGGTCGAAAGCCCCCCTCCAATTGTCCAGAGGGATAAATTTGGTTTGATGGAGGAATTAGGCCTTACTTAGTAGAACGGAAGTTTTACTCTTTCTTACCCAAAAGTAGGAGGAGTTCCATACGGCTTTTGATGTTCAGCTTCTTGAAGATGTGGTTCAGGTGGACCTTTACGGTCCTTTCGGTGACCGAAAGCCTCTTTGCAACCTCTTTGTTACTTAACCCCTGGGCCACAAGGACGGCCACTTCCTTTTCGCGCTTGCTCAGGCCCAAAAGGCCAAAGAGGGACCTCGCCTCCCTCCTATGGCCGTCAAGTAAGACCTTGAGATAGGTCTGATCAAGCCATACCTCCCCTTCCCTCACCTTGGTTATGGCCTTGAGGAAAAGCTTTATATCCATATACGGAGGCAAGATCCCCTTTACCCCATACCCCCAGAGGGCTTCGAAGACCTCTGACGAATGAAGACCTGTATCCAAAAGCAAGACCTTCAAACTGAGGGGGAAAGAAGCGTGATTCTCTTTCAAGGTGACCCAATCGGTAACCAAGACCTCATATTCCCCCCATTGCGGAGGTTCATTACTCTCCCAAATCTCTACGTCCTTTTCGCCCTGAAGTAAGGCCTTCAATCCCTCACTGAGTATCTTGTTCTTAAGGGCTATTAAAACCCCATTCAGAAGCCCCCTCCTGTTTTGGACAAAATTTAAACATAAATTTACCTTAACATAGAACTTTGGGTCAATAAGCACAAAAACGACAGGACCCCTTCCTTGACCTTATGTTTTGTTCTGTGAAATACTTTTCTCATGAGGTTGCCTAAGCTAAGGCCCTTGGAGGTGGTGGTCTTAAGGGAAGAAAGGGGGAAGGTGTTCCTCTTGCGGGATCCTTTGGGGGTTGCACCCGAGGTGGTCCTTTCGGAGAAGGCCTTTTACATAGCTAGGCATTTTGATGGGCAGATGAACCTTGTGGACCTTCAAGTCTCCTTCATGAGGCGTTATGGGGAGTTGCTTTTCAGGGAAGAGGTAGAAAGGCTAGTAGGATACC
The DNA here is from genome assembly GCA_964611295.1 of uncultured Thermodesulfobacteriota bacterium. Taxonomy (GTDB): domain Bacteria; phylum Desulfobacterota; class B13-G15; order B13-G15; family B13-G15; genus B73-G16. The sequence continues at coordinate 20,081 of CAZSWV010000007.1, forward strand.
TTGATGAGAACTTCCTCCTTGAAACGCCGCGTTTTGAAGAGAGGTGGAAGGAACTTAAGCAGCAATGGGAGCTTTCTACCGTGAGGGAACCTGTTTTTTCGGGCAGTGTTTACCCTCAAGACCCCTTGAGGTTGAAGGAGGTGCTTGAAGGTTTTTTCGAGCTCATGCAAATCCCTCAGTTTTTCCGGCTCAAGGGCATAATAGCACCGCATATCGATTTCCAAAGGGGTGGGGGTTGTTATGGATCGGCATATACGGTCTTGAAGGGGAAACCGAGCCCAGGTCTTGTTGCCGTATTTGGGACGTGTCATCAGGGCATAAGAAGGCCTTTTGTGCTTACGGACAAGGCCTTCAGGACACCTTTGGGCATAGTGGAGGTAGATGAAGAGGCCTTATACAAGCTCAAGGGATCCTTCCCCTACGACCCCTTTGAAGAATCCATCGTCCATCGAAGGGAACACACCATAGAGTTTCAGCTGCCCTTTTTACAGCTTGTTTGGGGAAAGGGGTTTAAGCTTTTGCCTATCCTATGTAGACCCCCCCTTGAAGGGGAGGAAGAGGAAGAAGAATTCCTGATGTGTATCGAGGCCTTTAAGGAGGTCCTAAAGGAAAGGGGAGGCTTTGTCGTTGTTAGCGCAGACCTTGCCCATGTAGGTCCCCAGTTTGGAGACCCTGAGCCCATTGACCCCTTTGACCTCCCCTCTTTGGCCCGTAAGGACAGGGAGATGTTGAGTTTTGTAGAGGCAGGGGATGCGACAGGTTTCTTGGCTTACATTAGGGCAGAAGGCGACAGGCGGAGGATATGTGGACTTGGCCCCATCTTTTCGGCCCTTAAGGCCTTGGAACCGGTAAAGGCAAGGCTCTTGGATTACCGTCAGTGGAGGGACCCGGAAGGGATTGCGGTCGTTACCTTTGCAAGCTTAGCCTTAATAGAAGGGGAAGGGGATGAAGGATAGCGGACCTATAGAGATCATGCCCTTCAAGGCTCAGCAGATCCTCAAACTCTTCAAGAAAGACCCTCTTGAGGCTGAAAGGCGCTTTAACGCTTTGCCTTTCATAGAGAAGGTGGCCCTCGTCCTCAGCGTAAGGGGTAAAGACAGGGAGAGGCTCATCTTGCTTTCCAAAGAACCCGAAAGGCTTGTACAGCGTATGCCAGAAGAGGAGTTCTATTACACCTTAAAGGAGATAGGGGAAAGGGATGCCCTTACGCTTTTGGAGCTTGCCTCACCGAAACAGATCGCCTTCTGCCTGGACCTTGAGGTTTGGAAGAAGAACCGCCTGAAGCCTCAGGAGATGCTTAAGTGGATAGAGTTGCTCCTTGACTGTGACGAAGAAAGGGCTGTTGAGGCCTTCAGGAACCTCGATCAAGAGCTGCTTATCACCTTGTTGCAGCGCTACCTAAAGGTCTATAAGCCTGATGCCCCTATCGAAGAAGTGGAATTGGATAGGGATGACCTTTTCACCCTAGACCACCATTACTATATACGCGTCAAGTTCAAACAGGCCGAAGAGTTAATCGAAAGGTTTCTGGACCTCCTCTTCAGATGGGATCAAGCCCTTTATAGGGATTTGCTTGAGGGCGTAATATGGGAAGTCCCGGGTGAAGTGGAAGAACTTGCCCGGAGGTGGCGTCAAGGTAGGCTTTCGGACAAGGGGTTCCCTGAATGGGAAGAAGCCATGGAGATCTACTCCTTTGTCAATCCTGAACTTGTGGACATCGATAAAGGGATAAAGGATTCTTATGGCCCAGATGAAGAGATGAAGCGGTGGCAAGAGGTAGGCTCTAATTTCTACCTCCTGCCCCTGCCAAAAGGATCTTTCCTTAAGGAGGTCCTTGAAGAAGCTTCGAGACAAGGTTTGGATTGGATCAGGGGCGAAATGGTCCTGTTGTGCAACAAGGCCATGGTTGCTGAGAACGTAGACCCTTCGAACCTCGAGGCCGTGCGCGAACTCTTATTGAGGGTATATGACTACCTGAACCTAGGCCTCAGCTTCTTATCCAAAGGTGACCCGAAGGAAGCCTTGAGGGCTGTAAGGAAGCTCTACCTCAAGGAGATCTTCCAGTTAGGTTATAGCCTCACGGTAAGGCTCAGACATAAGCTTGAAAGGACCTTGAGGGAGAGCCCTTGGTTCGAGGGTAAAAAACCGAGGCTAAGCTGGCTTGATCCCCCCTTAAGGGAATTTGCCGATGGCCTCTTGAGGAAAAAACCCATGTTGTTCGAAGGGGTGGTAGAACCAAGGGGGGTAAACTATCGCCCCTTCAGGACCTTAGAGGAAATCTATTTGGCTGAAGAACTAATAGCCGATATAAAGGCTATAGCGGAACTCCACTTCAGTGTCTATGGCCTCAAACCCTCTGACGAAGGGGAAACAAGAAAAGGAGGCCGCGAACTTACCTTCAAAGGGCTTACCCTTACTGCCATTGCCAATAAGGAGGTAAAAGGAGAGTTCTTCCCTGACACTTTGAACTTAAAGGAGCTCCGTGCCTTTTTAGAGGAGGCCTTTGTGGTAGAAGGCCAAAGGCTAGGAAACGCCTTAAAGGGGGCATTTGTAACAAGGACAGTTGCCTTCTTCGAGGAGATCCTTTCCCCTGTAGAACCTAAGCAAAGGGAAAGGATGAAGAGGTTCTTACATGAGACCTTAAATGACCTCCTTGATGAGTACCAGGGCCTTGACCTCGAAGGCCTTGACCCGAGGTTCCTAAAATGGTTCATGTTGAAGGAATCGTAAAGCTCATGGAGGCCGCCCAGGATCTGAGATGGCTCCTCTCCAGAGGTTACCCCAAAGAGGCATCCCTTAGCCTTGTAGGGAATAAGTTTGGCCTGGAGAAAAAATTGCGCGAAGTGTTAAAAAGGGCCATCTTACCCCCTCAGGTGGCGCAAAAGAGGAGGGAAAAGGCCTTGGCCCCAAATGCTTTAAAGGGACAAAAGGTAGCTGTAGACGGGCATAACGTGCTCATTACTTTGCAAACGGCCCTGAAAGGTGGATTTGTCTTCTTCTGTGATGACGGCTTCTTGAGGGACATATCTGGGGTATCCAGGTCCTTTGTCCCCGATGGGGAATGTACAAGGGCCCTTGACCTTGTGCTTGAAACCTTGGCCGAGCTTCAACCCGAAGAAGTCATGTTTTTCCTGGACGCCCCCTTGAGCAAAAGTCGCGAACTGGCCCAGAACATAAACCTCCTCTTCGGACCTTATGGGATAAAGGGAAGAGCAGAAGTACTATCGTTTCCCGAAAGGGCCCTTTGTCAATTCGAAGGGGTGATATGTACCGCCGATGGTCATCTGTTGGATTTAGCTGAAAGGGCCTTTGACCTTGCAGGTCACATAGTAAGGGCAAAACTAAAATGCAGTGTCCTGAGCTTCGAGAGCTAAGGGAGGAGATACCCCAAAGGATCAAAAGGTTTAGGGCCTTAATGGTCGCTGAAGGGATAGAAGTAGCCCTCGTCTTGCAAAAAGTGGACTTATTTTACCTATCGGGCACGGCTCAGGACGGAATCCTTCAGGTAGACCATGAAGGAGAAAGGCTCTTCGTCAAGCGATACCCCCAAAGGGCCGCAGAGGAATCCCCCCTTCGAGTGGTCCCTATCAGTTCCCTGAAGGACTTACGGAAGTTTTTGGGCCCCTTCGAGGGGACCATAGGCCTTGAACTTGACGTACTGCCCGTTAGGTTATTCGAACAACTTAAGGAGATCTTCCCCAAAGCTGAGTTCAAAGATGTGAGCCCCTTGATCCTAAGGCTGAGGAGCTCGAAGTCGCCATGGGAGTTGTCCATGATAAAAAAGGCCTCGGAGATCTACGGCATGGTCTTGAAAAGGGCACTTGAAATCTTAAGGCCTGGCATAAGCGAGCTCGAACTCTCTGGTGAGCTCATAAAAACGGCTATGTCCCATGGACATCAGGAATACCTAAGGATGAGGGGCTTCAACCAGGAGGCCCACAGTTGGCACGTTTTAAGCGGGCAAAGCGCTTCGATCCTGAGCTCCCTTGAGGCCCCTCTGGGCGGCTGGGGACCCTCTCCTGCCTATCCCATGGGGGCAGGCAAGAAAAGGGTTAAACCAGGGGAAGTGGTACTTTTGGACTTTGGAACCTGTTATTTTGGCTATCACTCTGACCACACGCGTTGTCTCTGTTTGGGAAGGCCTCCAGATCCCCTGAAAAAGGCCCATGAGGTTTGCATAGAGGTTGTGAGGACCCTCGAACAAAGGGCCATACCCGGGGTACTTTGCAGTGAGTTATATGAAGCTGCCATCAAAGTGGTGGAAAACCGGGGCTTCGGCAAGAACTTCATGGGACTTTATCCCTTTCAGGCACGCTTTGTGGGACATGGGATAGGCTTAGAGATAAGCGAACCGCCCTTTTTAGCACAGGGGCACGATTACCCCCTTGAAGAAGGCGAGGTGATCGCCCTTGAACCGAAGATGGTCTTTGAAGGCCTTGGAGCAGTAGGCCTTGAGACCACATACCTGGTGACGAAAGAAGGCTTAAAGCCATTGGTGGAACTGCCGGAGGAGATCCTTGAGCTCTGAAAGGGAAATCAAAACGCTTTTGGACGGCATATATCGGATCCGCGTACCTGCACCTGTGGAATGGATGCCTGAAACGTCTTGCTATCTGTTGGTCTCAAGGGAAGAGGTAGCAATTATAGACCCAGGGTATCCTAGTCCCCAAGCAAGGGAGCTCCTAAAGGAACTGTTGCCTAAGGACAAAAAGGTGCTGGTCCTATTGACCCATGGACACATCGATCACTACGCAGCAGCTTCCTGGTTGGCAAAGGATTACGGGGCAGAGGTGCTGGTCCATCCCCTTGACCTAAAAAAGGTCACCATGGGTGCCATAAGGGAGGTGATCTCACGTGCCGAAGACGTGAAAAACTACTGGCTCCTTTTGGGTTTTACGGAAATGGAAGAAGTATGGACCGCCTTGAGGAAGATGGAATCCCTGTACCCAAGTCCCATCCATGAGGTAAGGCCTGTAACCTCGAGGATCAGACTCCATCCCCTGGAGGTTTTGGTGGTCCATACACCAGGGCATACCTCTGGGAGCGTCTGTTTTTTTGTGCCACAACAAGGACTCCTCTTTTCCGGAGATACCCTTCTACCCTTGGGACAAGAAACATGGCTGTCTGGACCTACTTTTTGTGAGGAAGGCGCACACTTAAGCGACTACAAAAAGAGCTTGGAAAAGATCGCCGCCCTTTGTCCCAAACTCATCCTCCCCGGACACGGTGAACCTTTTGACGATCTTACCGGCAAACTCTTGGAAGTCCGCTCAAGACACCTCGAACGCCGTAAAAAGGTGCTCTCGGCGCTAGCTGAGGGGTTAACCGCCTACCAGATCTCATGTGCCTTGGAACCGGAGCTGGAGGGCTATAGGCGCCTGCTTTCAGTGGGCATGGTCTATGCGGCATTATTAGAACTGGAATCAGAAGGGATAGTTCGCCGTAAAGCCTCAACACCTTTACTCTGGACCCTGTCATGAAGACCTTGGAAGTCTGTGAGATGACAAGAAAAGAACTCGAGGCTTATATGGTCAACATAGGCGAAAGGCCCTTCAGGGCGCGCCAGGTGATGAAGTGGACTTATAAGAAAACCCTTCTGGACTTCGAGAACATGACTGACTTACCCATCTCTTTGAGAAAAAAGCTCAAGGAGTCCTTGAAGTTTTATGACCTAAGGCTTTTGGAGGTCTTGTCCTCGAAGGACGGAAGTTCCAAGTTTGCCTTCGAGTTAGGGGATGGGCAGGTGATAGAAAGTGTGCTCATTCCTGACGAGGATCGACTTACCCTTTGTGTGTCCTCACAAGTGGGGTGTGTTTTGGCTTGTAAGTTCTGCTTGACAGGCCAAATTGGCTTCTCGAGGAACCTATCGGCAAGCGAAATAGTGGGGCAGGTCCTTGAGGTACAAAGGACGATCGGTCCTTCGCGGAGGATAACCAACGTGGTCTTCATGGGTATGGGTGAACCCCTTCTTAACTATGGAGAGGTGAAAAAGGCAATAGAGATACTAGAAGACGATTACGGCTTTGGCCTTTCATGGAGGAAGGTCACCCTATCCACTGTCGGCATAATCCCTGAACTGAAAAGGCTCTTCTCTGAAGGCGTGAGGTGTAGGATTGCCATCTCCCTTAATGCTCCTGATCAGGATCTGAGGTCTGAACTTATGCCTATAAGCAGACGTTATACCCTTGAGGAACTCCTTGATACTTGTAGGAATTTACCCTTGTTGCCGCGGGAGAGGATCACTTTCGAATACGTCCTTATAAAGGACGTAAATGCCTCCCCTAAGGAGGCGTTGAAACTTACCGAACTTTTGAGGGGTATAAGGTGTAAGGTTAACCTCATACCCTTTAACGAAGCCCCTGAACTGCCTTTTCGATCCCCAACTCCTGAAGAGGTAGAATCCTTCCAAAGGATATTATTGGATAGGGGCATTACGGCCCTTGTCCGTAAGAGCTTCGGCAAGGACATAATGGCAGCTTGTGGTCAGTTAAGGGGAAAGGTCAATCGAGAAAGGCGATCTTGAAGACCTCGTCTACATCCCTCACGAATATGAACTCCATTTCCGTCTTTAAGTCTTTATAGTCCTCCCCCAGTTCTTCAACATCGCCTCGGTTCCTTTCAGGTAGGATCACCTTTAAGATCCCGGCCCTTCGGGCAGCCAGGACCTTTTCCTTTATCCCCCCAACTGGCAACACCACGCCTGATAGGGTAATCTCCCCCGTCATAGCTATGTCGCTTCGGATAAGCCTTCCTGTCAAGGCCGAAGCAATGGCACAGGCTATAGTTATCCCTGCCGAAGGCCCATCCTTAGGGGTTGCCCCTTCAGGGACATGTACGTGGAGGTCGTATCTTTCGTAGAAACCATCCTCAATGCCAAGTTCTTTGGCTTTAGACCTAACGTAACTGAGGGCAGCCTGAGCAGACTCCTTCATCACCTCACCAAGGGATCCTGTGAGGACGAGCGCACCTTTGCCCGGCATCTTCAAGGCCTCGATGAACAACACCGCTCCCCCTGTAGGAGTCCAGGCGAGACCTGTAGCCACCCCGGGTCTTGAGGTCCTTAAGGCAACCTCCGGGAAGAACTTCTCCGGCCCAAGGAACTCCCTTAAGCTTTCTGGAGTGACCATAACGGCCACGGCCTGCCCTTGGGCCTTCCGATAGGCAAGCTTTCGACATACTTGGGCAATTTGCCTCTCAAGTTCGCGTACACCTGCTTCAAGGGTGTAAGAAGACACGATCTTCCTTATGGCCTCGTTCGAAAAGGCCACCTCTCCGCTTTCTAACCCGCATTCCCGCATCTGACGCGGTATGAGGTAGCGCCTGGCTATCATAACCTTTTCCTCTTCCGTGTAACCGGGAAGCCTCAAAACCTCCATCCTGTCCCTTAGAGCAGGATGGATGGTGTCAAGGACGTTAGCTGTGGCGATGAAAAAGACCTGCGATAGGTCAAAAGGCAGGTCTATATAGTGGTCCCTAAAGGAGTGATTCTGCTCGGGGTCCAAGACCTCAAGCAACGCCGAAGCCGGATCCCCTCTGAAGTCAGCTCCGATCTTATCTATCTCGTCAAGCATGAATACAGGGTTTTTACTCCCGGCTCGCCTTATGGCCTGTAAAATGGCACCAGGCATGGCGCCTACATAGGTCCTCCTGTGTCCCCTTATCTCAGCCTCGTCCCTCATACCACCCAAGGAAATACGTACGAACTTCCGCCCAAGGGCCCTAGCTATAGATTGTCCAAGGGAGGTCTTGCCGACTCCAGGCGGGCCTACGAAACAGAGAATGGGACCGCGCACAGGTTCTCCCCTTTCGGATTTTAGCTTCCTTACAGCCAAATACTCCAAGATCCGCTCCTTGACCTCCTTCAAGTTGTAATGGTCCTCGTCCAAGACTTGCTTGGCCCTTTCCAGGTCCAGGTTATCTTCGGTAACCTTGTTCCAGGGAAGCTCCAAAAGCCATTCCAAATACGTCCTTATCACCCCATATTCGGCAGAGGCCGGTGGTATCTTTTCAAGACGGTTGAGTTCCCTTTCGGCCTCCTTTCTGACATATTCAGGGATATCCGCTTGCGAGAACTTGTCGCGGAGCTCTTTTATCTCGGCACCTTCGTCTTCCCCCAACTCCTTCTTTATTGCCTTAAGCTGTTCCCTCAAAAAGTGCTCCCTTTGGAGTTTAGAAAGCTCTTCTTGGACTTGGGACTGGATCTTCGTACCAAGTTCAAGGAGCTCTATTTCACGCGAAAGCACCGAGGAGATCTTCCGCAACTTCCCTTCGGCTGTAGGTATTTCCAAAATCTCCTGACGCTCTTCAGGCCTCATCCTCACCATAGTGGCAACAAAGTACACAAACCGTATGGGATCCTCTATGGACATGGCGATGGCCTGAAGTTCATCGGGGATATAAGGGGCAAGGGAGGTCATCCTCTGAAACTGACCAAGCACAGCCCTCATCAAGGCTTCGACCATCTCGGTCCGTTCGGGCACCTCTTGGAGGACTGAAACGCGTCCACGGAAATAAGGATCCTTTATAATAAGCGCCTCAAGCTTTGCCTTTGCCACCCCTTGGACCATAAGCCTGGTAGTGCCATCGGGGAACTTCATCATCCTGTGGACGAAAACAACAGAACCGGTGGTGTAAAGCTCTTCTTTGTCCTTGTCCTTCAACATGAAGACCCCGAGCATCCTCTGCTCGGCCATCGCCATATCAACGGCCCGCGTCATCTTAGGATGCCTGAGGATGAGAGGGACGACAGTGTAAGGGTAGATGACAAGGTCCTCAAGGGCTAGAAGGGGAAGCTCTTGGGGAACAGGTGGAAGTTCTTCTTCCTTGACAGGCGTAAAAGCACCTGTGGGTTCCCCTTTTTCGAAAGGCCCTTGCTCCACCATTTTCACTTCACTCCTTTTCCACCTTTATGCTTTTTGGCTCTGGCTTGCGAAGGATTATCGTAAGGATGCCATCCTTATACGTAGCTCTTATCTCGTCCTCTTTTGCGGCCCAGGGCAGGAGGAAACTCCTCTCAAACTCTCCGAAGACAATTTCAGCCTGATGGAAACGCCGCGGGCCACCTTCGAAATGGTCCTTCTTCGTCCCGTGGACCTTAAGCTTCTGACCCGCCAAGACGATCTTGATATCCTCAAGGCTTGTACCCGGAACCTCAAGCCTTATTACCAGAGCCCTCTCGGTCTCAAACACATCAGCTGGAGGATACCACTTGCCGACCTCAAACCCCCTTTTGGCCTCAAGGAAAAGGTCATAAAAATGCCTTTCGGCCTCTTCATGCATGCGCCTCAATAGCTCAAATAACCCCTTCTCCTCCATCTGCTACCTCTTTGCCATGATAAGGGAAAAACGACATCTTGAAAAGTATCCAAAGGGACCTATTTGGGGGTAAAGGGCTCCACAAGCTTAATTGGCACCCTAAGGGTCCTCTCCACGATCCCCAAAAGGCCTTTGCCGATTGCCTGCGGTGGAAGGGCAAAGACATCCGGCTGTCGGTAATCCCCTTCCACTTTGAAGGGAAGCGACAAAAAGGTCTTGCTTTTCCCTGTAAGGACATATCCTAAAAGGGGAATGTTGCTCAAAAAGACGTCCAAGGTCCTAAAGGGGGCCACCAACACCGTGAGATCCACTTGTCCCGAACGTAAGTACACCTTTCCCTCCATAAAGATCTTCAACGCTTGCCCTTCAATGACCCCTTCTTCTACAAAGAGCACTCCATCTCTTACCTTTCCCACCAGCTCGAACTTGTCGTATGGAAACCCCTTACCGACCAACTCGGGGACCTTCCCCCTCAGGATTTCTGTGGCGTTAAGGAGGGCGAAAAGCTTGCTTAAGGCCGTTAGTTTATAGATACGCCCTTTTCTCGAATAAAGATAAAGGGAACCCTCCGACCCTTCTCCCCATAGCCCCCCTTCTCCCGAGAAGACCTTGGCTTCCATAAGAAAGACACCGTCGGCCAGCCCTTCTTTCAAACCTAAACAGGCTGTAACAGGACCAAGTTCGAGCTCGGAAGCCCACACGGAGAGTTCCATCCTCTCGGCACCTTCTACGGAATTTATGCTCCCTCCAAGGACCAAACCACAAAGCTCTCCCCCCTTCAAATCGATCCACCATTTCGAGGGAAGATCCAGACCTATTACGCCCTTTACGTCTCTGAGCTCCAACCCCTGTAGACGGACCTCTCCGACCTCTGCTTCGATCCGTCCTTTTAAACCCTTGCCTCCGAAGGCGTTCCTCTTCTCAAAGAGGGATCGAAACTGCTCCCAATCAAGTCCGTCACCCTTGAGCTTTAGATCAAAAGACCTTTGGGCAAGGTCGAAACTACCACCACCTTCGACCTGTGTGTTCAAGAAAGTGCCGCTACCAGAGACCTTAAGTGCTGTGTCGCCTTTCCCTTCCATCCGTAAGGTGTGCATGTTTAAAGGAAGCCCCTCCAAGGCCTTCGATAGATCCCCACTGAGTTCACACCACCCGAAAAAGGCCTTTATGCCTCCTCTGTCTTTGTAGACGAAATCGCCCTTTAAACTGCGTAGGCCAAATTGGAGGAAACGTTTGAGATCTTCACCTGCCAACGACCCCGAAAACTTCAAAAATTGCCCTTCGCTATCTCGATGGAGGGAAATATCTGCATTGGTTTGTCTACTTAAAACCCTCAGCCTCTTCACTTCAAGTAAATCCCTTTCGCCCTTTACATCCACAAAAAGGCGCAAGTCCCCTTCGAGCTGAAAAACCCCATTTATCCCCCAACTCCCTCCTGTTTTGACTGATACGTCTCCTTCGAATTTCCCCTTCTCTTTTAACTTAAAGGCCTCTGCGTGGGGCAATAACCCCAGGAGCCATTCTGAAAACTCTTCGGCAAAAGACAGGTCCAAAGAGAGGCGCGCCGAAGTAAAACCTCCGCCTTCCAAATGTACTTCCCCTGTAGCCGTCCCTTGGACTCCAGATCCCTGGACGGAAACCCCTCTTAGGACCAACAATTCCTGTGAGGCCTCGATAAAGCCATGGTAGATATTAAAGGTTCTCCCCTCGTAGAAAAGCCTTACATTTGGGATGCCTTGAACCCTAATGGCCTCAACCTTTAATGGACTAACTTCAAAGGCCAAAGCCCCTTTCTTAAGCTCAAACGTCCCCGAAAGGGTAGATCCCAGCTTTAAGATCGGGGCCAAGATTTCAAGATCGAAAAATCCCCCCTTGGCCACAAGGGACCCCCTCCCCCTGCCAAAGGGGACGTGAAGTTCAACCGGTGCAAGCCTAACTCCTTTCCCTTCTAGCGTCTTAAAAAGGAGAACCATCCCCTCTTTTGAGACCCTGCCACTCCCCAAGGCCCTCAAAGGAAAAGGCAAATGGCGGTGCTGAACCTCAAGGGAAAATTCGCCTACAGTAGCCGTTACCTCCAGGACCTTGGGTTTGCCCTTTATGAGGAAATACCCCTTGACGGACCCCTTTGAACCACTGAAACCATCCAGGACCTCTTTCACCACTTTGCCTTTTACAAGGAGGGGCAAAAAATGGAACAGGTCTTCTGCTGAGGTCTCCACTTCACTTGAAAAGGAAAACTCCCCTTTGTTCAGGTCGAATTGCAACCCCGCCTTCCGCAGGATCGAATTGCCCAAAAGGCATTCCCTCCCTTTCACCTTGACCCTCTCTCCTTCAAGCTCAAACCTAATAAATGCCTCCTTAAACCTTAAACCCTCCCAGGGCTCTAAAACTGCTTCTGAAACCTCTCCTTTAGCCGAAACCGCTGAAAGGGCAAAGGGATGCCAGGAACCTATCACCCCTTTGAACTCTAGACCCTTCAGCTTACCTGACTCTATCCACGGCATGACTTGCCCTTTCCCCAAAAGGGTCAAGAGAGCCCTTAGATCCTTCACCTCAAAACCTTGGACTTTACCTGAAAGTTTCCACTTTTCGTGCTTTTCAAACAAGAGTTGCAAAGAACCCTTATACTCTATGGGTTCCACTTCAAGGTAGGCCTTTTTCTGCTTTTTATTGAGATAAGCGTAAGGTAACTTTGCTTTAAAGGACCCCTCTCCGAAACTGAGGTCTAAAAACCCCTCGTGTATCACCAGCTCTTTTCCGGGCAAAGGAGGACGCAAGGCTTTACCCTCTAAGGGTTTCACATCAGCTTTAACCTTTAGGCCGTAAAGCTGGGCCTTTTCAAAAGACAAAAAAGACCTTTTAAAAAGGGTGAATTTTAAGGAGGCCTCTCCTTTTTCGCAGCTAAGCCAAATCCCTTGTCCTCGATAGCTCAAGCTCGAAAAGGAAAGGCGAAGGGGAAAAAGGTAAAACCTCACCTCCCCTACTTGGAGCTCCCCTCCAAACCTCTTGCCCAGTTCCCTGATGGTCCAATCGGTCAATCTGTCCCACTTTAGAGGGAAAAACCAAAGGAATAGGAACACCCCTGCAATTGCACAGATTAAAAGAAGGGCCTTTTTCATGAGAGCACCCACTCGAATTATAAGCCTCAAAGGCCCTTACGACCAACGATGCTGTCTACCTTCTTTTGGAGCTCCTTAAGGTATTCTACCGGATGTGGAACCTGCTGCCGCAGGGAGGGGTCAAAGGCATTTGTGGGGTTGAAGTTTTGTAACAGAAGCTTCCTTGAACCTGAAAGCTGATGGGCCAACAATAGGAGGTCCTCCTCCGTGTGTAAAGAAGGAACTACCGTTATCCTGAAAAGATAAGGCACATGTCCTTCCTTAAGAAGTTTTATGCTTTCCCATATCTTTTCCATGTCCACCATAACGCCTGTGGCCTTTCGGTAACTAAAGGGGTCAAGAGGGGCCTTCACGTCCATTGCCACAAAATCTAAAAGCTCCTCTTCCATTAGCATCTTGAGTACCTCTGGGTGGGAACCGTTGGTGTCAAGCTTCACCTTAAACCCCTTTTCCTTAAGAGAACAAATAAGGTCCTTAAGACCCTTGTGGAGGGTCGGTTCACCTCCTGTTATGCACACCCCGTCTATCCACTCCCTTTGAGACTCCAACTTGTAAAAGACGTACTCCAAAGGGACATCCTCAAACCTTTGGGGGTCACACCACAGGGGATAGTTATGACAGAAGGGGCATCTGAAGTTACACCCTGGCAGAAATAAAACAGAGGCCACTTCGCCAGGCCAGTCGGTAAAGGATACCTCAAGGAATCCCTTTACCTTCAAATTCCTGAGATTAGCCCTTCGACTTCCTTCAATTGAGGTACGTCTCCTGCCCATCTGGCTATTATCCTCTCTTCGGGATCTTCTACAAGGATGGTAGGGGTAGCCTGAATGTTGTAAAAAGCCGCTTCTGCCAAGCCGTCGGCAGTATCAAGGTCGAAGTACTCCACTTGTACCCCACGTACTTTCAAGAGCTCTCCAATGGCCTTTGCCTGGGGACAACGTGGACAATCCCTTTTGGTGAAGATCTTTACCCTACCCATAGATGGCCTCCTCTAATGGACGCTTGTAGCCCACTCTGCTTCCCTTTCAAAAAAGCCTTGGTTTCTAAACCTATCCCTTAATTCGCCAAGCTTACCCTTATTCCACTGGGATATCTTGCTGAAGTAACCGGTGATCCTAGTGATCCCTTCTACTTCCTCTGAACCACAGTAAGGACACCTATCCCTTAGGCCCCTGCTGGTCTTACAACAGGTGATGCAACTAGTGAACTCTGGTGAAAAGGTTATTTGGTCGTTCTGGGTGAGTTCAAAGACCTTCCTGACGAACTTGGCCAAAGAGGCTGCCGAAGGCCTTTGTTCCCCCAGCCATATGTGGGTTATGGCACCAGCCTCAATAAGGGGATGAAACATCCCTTCGAGTTTGACCCTTTCTATGGGGTTAAGGACAGCGGACACGTTAAGGTGTGTGGAATTGGTGTAATAGATCTCGCCGCGGCTTATATCTCCCTTTACCATATGGGCTGCCAAGGGCGAATAGTACCTCAGGTCAAGGCGCGCAAACCTGTAAGCAGTGGATTCAGCTGGGGTCTGTTCCAACACAAACCTCATGCCGTATTTCTTTTCCATTTTCTCACACAGAAGTTTTAGGTGCGCTATTACCTTTAGACCAAACTTAAGGGCCTCTTTGGATTCATGGAGCTCACGACCTGTATGGATCTTGACCATCTCGTTAAGGCCAACCATCCCTATTAAATGCGTCACCCTCTTCATCCTCAAATAGGGTTCGCCATCGCGGTCCATGCAGAGCAGGGCCAAAGGCCCCCTCTCGCCCAAAGACAGAAGCCTTTCTATGAAGGCCCGCTTCTCCAAATGGGCACGCACCGCCAGCTCAAACAGCCGGCTTAAGTTGTCGAAAAGCTTGGCCGTATCGCCTTGGGACTCATACGCCACTCTAGGCAGGTTGAGACTTACGTTCTGCAGGGCACAATAGCGCATCTTCCAAGGCTGGTGTGCCTCCTGAAGGTCTTGTTCGCCCAGTTTAAAGCTCAACCTACAACATTCCGATATCTTTGCCGTGTTACCTCGGTCAAAGACAAAATACGTGTTCCCCTTTTCAGCCGCTACCTCACATATAAGGTGCAAGAAATCCTCCCAGCCCTCGGTGCGGAAAAAGTCCTCAGTTATATGCACCAAAGGCTTTGGGAAAAAGAAGGGCCTACCTACACCGTCCCCTTCCATATAGACTTCAAATAAGGCCTTTGCAAACCTCTGGGCCTCTTTCTGGTAATCACCGTACTTCTTGCCCGTGTACTCCCCTCCAGGCCCTATCGCATCTACGTCCCTGAAATGCCTTGGTATTTCCCAATAGATGTTGAAATCAGTAAATATGGCCTGCCCACCTCGGGCTACAGCTTGCTGTGAAAACTCAAAGATCAACATCTGGGCCAATTGTTTAAGGTCTTTGTCAGAAAGACCTTCCAGGTAAGGGGCGAAAAATACGTTTACCGCATCCCAACCTATTGCCCCCGCAAAATGACTCTGCAAGGCAGCGGCAAACTTCACCATATGGGCCAAAAGGACTTCAGGATGCTTGGCCGGCTTGGCGATGGATATGGCATTGGGAAGGTTTAAGCCAAACTTCTTTATGTACTCCAAAGATTGTCCAGAACAATAAGGCCTGTCGATAAACCCCAAATCATGGATGTGGATGTCTCCCCTTAAATGGGCATCGGCTACCTCCTGGCTGAAGACGGCAAGAAGCGCATATTCCTTCTTTATCGCCTCGGCCAAGGTGAGGTTTGTGGCCTCAGGCCCATGGGGCACATTGGCGTTTTCCTTGTTCGGATAAAAGATCAACTGCTCCACATCATAAAGCGGCATCCCCAAACGGGTATGCTGACGCCTCACCTTTTCAAGCCCCCTCTCCACAAGCTTGGCATTGACAAGCTCACGGATCAACGGGGCCGTAACCACCATTATCCCCGACCTCCTGATGACCTCCTCCACCTCTTTACTGACCTCTACCGCCGTATCATGATCGATAAAGGTCTCCCTCAAAAGGGCATCCACTATCTTCTGACGATCCCACCCCTCCAAAACTTCTTCAGAAGTCCTAACAAATAAAGCCACCTCGGTGGGATCCTCACGCCTGTCCTTCGTAACAAAAAGCATGCCTCAACCTCCATATGTTGAGTCTGTTAGATTCAATAGCACTAAATATAGTGTATGTCAAGGGTTCAGATGCAGGTGGGGTTTGTGGTATATTTGGGTTGTGGGGGAGAGGGTTTTGCTTTTTTTCTCGGTCAGTGGTGTGATGAAGGCCGAGAAGTTGTTGAAGCAGGCTGGTGTTCCTTATAAGTTGATACCTGTGCCGCGTCATTTGAGTTCTGACTGTGGTATTGCTCTGAAGTTCAATAAAGACGATGAGGGACGGGTCTTCGAGGTCCTAGAGGGTAAGGTAGAGGTAGTGGGAGTTTATGACCTTTGAGGGGGAAAAGGTGGAGACGCTTGAGGCCATAAGGTCCAGGCGTAGTGTTAGGAAGTTCAAGGCCTTATTGCCCTCTGAAGAATTGGTGAAGAAGGTGCTCGAAGCGGGTATATGGGCACCTTCTGGCATGAACAACCAACCTTGGGCCTTTGTCTTAGTAAAGGACAAGACCGTAAGGGAGGAGCTGTCAAAACTAACCCTTTATTCAGATATCATACTTTCGGCTCCCTTATGTATAGCGGTCTTTTTAGACCACAGGAAGTCTTACGATTACGTGAAAGACGTCCAATCCACAGGGGCTTGCATTCAAAACATGCTCCTTGCCGCTCACGACCTTGGGCTTGGAGCAGTCTGGCTTGGGGAGATTCTGAAGAACAAAGAGGCTGTAAGGAAGCTCCTCAAAGTCCCACAAGACTGTGAACTTATGGCCGTTGTGGCCTTGGGTTACCCTGATGAAGCCCCTCCTTCTGGAAAGAGGCGTCCCTTGGAGTCCTTCCTGATAGGGACCTTTTGAAGAAAATGAAGCACTTCTTCACCTCAGTGAAGACAACCGTTTTTCTTTTATTGATCCTTGCTGTGCTTATGGTCCTTGGGACCTTAATCCCACAGGGCATGCCGGAGTTCGAATACCTTAAGCGTTATCCATCGATCCTGGCAAAGGCCATTTTACTGCTCGGTATATACGACATTTATCGTTGTTGGTGGTTTGTGGGGGCCCTTTTCTTGTTAGCGGTGAACATCTCGGTATGTTTCGTTTACCGGATATGGAAGGTTTCCTTAAAGAAAGGCTCTCGCCCTCTAGGGCTTTATATGGTCCATTTGGGACTTATTGGCATCGTGTTAGGGGGGCTTTTAACAGCACTTTTTGGTTTTCGAGGTTACATAGAACTTGAGGAAGGGAGTGGTACGGATGTGCTAAGGGCCGGAAAGGCAAAGTTCCGTCTTCCTTTTGAGGTATATTGTGAAAGGTTTGAAGTGGAATTTTGGCCCAATGGGACACCTAAGGACTTCGTAAGTTACCTTACGCTTAAAAGCGGGCAGAAGACACTCCTTGAAAGGGCAAAGGTGAGGGTAAACCATCCCCTTACCTTTGAGGGCTTTACCTTTTACCAGTCCTCTTACGGTAAGTCGCAAAAGGTTAAGTTCCAAATCCACCACAAAGGTGAGACCTTAGACGTATCCCTCTCAAAAGGCGAGATCTTCTCTTTGGGGGAAGGACTTAGCCTTGGGGTGATGAAGTTGGTGGGCAATCCCGATGAAGTCCCGCAGGGTGCTTACGTGGTCCTTTTTGGCAAAGGTCCACCGAAAGGCTTATGGGTTATAAGGGAAGGGCAAATGGAGGTCGAAGGTATGAAGTTGTATTTCAAAGGTGGGGAACTCCGTTATTGGACTGGGCTTCAGGTCTCACGGGACCCAGGAGCGAAGGTGGTCTTTGCAGGCGGGGTGTTGACCTTGATCGGCCTTTTGTCCCTCTATTTATTCCCTAAGTCCAAGGACAAGGGAGATGGGCAAAGTTAAGGCCTTGGTTTTGGCGGGAAACGGGATAAACTGCGAATATGAGACGGCCTATGCCTTAAGGTTAGTCGGGGCAGATGTCTCTATTGTTTACCTATATGAACTCTTCGAAGGGGGAGTGGACATAAGGCGTTTTCATATCTTGTGTTTTCCAGGTGGGTTCCTTGACGGGGATGACCTAGGGGCTGCCAAGGCCTGTGCCCATAGGTTCCGCTATGCGCGGATAAAGGCAACGGGAGAACGCCTTTGGGATCACTTAGTGGAGTTCATCGAAAACGGGGGCTTGATCTTAGGGATATGTAACGGTTTCCAATTATTGGTGAAAATGGGCCTGATACCTGCCTTAGGGGTGCCTTATGGAGAACAGCAGGCAAGTTTTACCTTTAACGACTCTGGACGTTTTGAGGACCGATGGGTATGGCTGAAGGTGAACCCCTCAAGGTGTGTTTTTACCGAGGGGCTCAAAGGCCTTTACCTGCCTGTAAGACATGGGGAAGGCAAGTTCGTTTTTAAGGACAGCTCCTTATTGGAACTGTTAAGCAAAAACGGCCAGTTGGTCCTCCAGTACAGCGACCCTCAATATAACCCCACTATGGAATACCCCTTAAACCCCAATGGCTCTCAAGGGGCCATAGCAGGGATATGTGATCCCACAGGGAGGATCTTCGGGATGATGCCTCACCCTGAGGCCTTTTTACATTTCACCAACCATCCTAGGTGGAAGAGAGAACCTCTGCCCGAAGTGGGCCAAGGGCTTGAGATCTTCAAAAGGGGTGTTGACTACGTAAAAAAGAACGTCCTCTGAAGGAGGTAAGCCAGATGAACAAATCCCAGTTGATTGCTGAACTTGCCAAAAAAATGGACATAAGCCAAAGGGAGGCAAAAGTCATAGTGGATACGGTCTTCGAAGGGCTTGAAGAGGCGCTTATAAAAGGGGAAAAGGTGGAACTCAGGGACTTCGGGATATTCTTCGTCAGGGAACATAAGGAGTTTTCTAGGAAAAACCCCCGTACGGGTAAAACAATAAAGGTACCCCGCCGTAGGTTCCCGCGTTTCAGAGAAGCAAAAGCCTTAAAGGAATTCATAAACAGTGTGGACGATCAACCCAAATCCCAATAAGGCCTAAGCGGTTCCCTAAAGGTATCAAGAAGCTGCCGGATACGCCCCAAGGCCTGGTCCTCCTCCTTCATGATTGCTTTGCCATCGAAAAGCATCTCGTCGGCTAGACGCCTTAGGACGTATTCGACACATCTTGCTAGCCCTTCTACGTGATAACCCCCTTCAAGTGCAAACACAATAGGAACGCCTAGTTCGGCTGCCAGACTCAACAATAGGTCAGTCAAACGCCAAAATCCCCTTTCGGTCACCTTCATCCCACCCAGGGGATCCCTGTAGTAGGGGTCAAAGCCTGCCGAGACCAATATCAATTGAGGGTTAAACTTCCTTGCAATAGGCAAAAGGTGGTGGCGAAAGAGGTTGGCGTAGTCAAGGTCATCACAACCTATCCTCAGGGGACAGTTCACAGTGAAACCCTTACCTTCCCCATCTCCGATCTCCTTATAGTGCCCGGTGCCAGGATAATATGGATACTGATGGGTTGAAAAATAAAGCACTGTCGGGTCCTCCCAGAAGGCCTTTTGGGTACCATTGCCGTGATGGAGATCCCAATCTACAATTAGGACCTTCCTTAACCCGTGGACGCGTTGTGCGTACCTGGCAGCGACGGCTACGTTGTTGAAGAGGCAAAAACCCATCGCACGATCTCTTTCGGCATGGTGTCCAGGCGGCCTCACTAAGGCAAAGGCCCTCCCCTGCCCCTGCCTTAAGGACCAATCTACAGCCTCAAGAACCCCACCCACTGCCAAAAGGGCTACTTCATAGCTATAGGGACATGTAGATGTATCTGGGTCAAGCTGTACATGGGGTTTGCCCGAAGTGGAAGCTATAAGTTCGACGTAGGATGCCTCATGCACCCATAGGAGTTCTTCGTAGGTTGCAGGCCTTGGCTCAATCAACTCGTAAATAGGTCCAAGGGACTCTATGGCCTTATATATGGCCTCAAGCCTTTTGGGACTTTCAGGATGAAAAGGGCCCATTTGGTGGAGCATATAACGCTTGTCGACTACTACACCTACTTTCATCTGTTGAGTTCCTCCAGGAGCTCTAAATAGGCCTCTATCCGAGTCCTTACCTGGGCTTCCGAGTAAAAACGTGGATCACCCATATCTGCCTCAAAGACCAAGGCTGGGATGCCTGTTTTCTGAGTTAGCAAATCCCTCAACTCGTGAACGGCAAAGGACACAGCTTTACAGCTCCGGTTTATGAACATGATCATACCGTTCAAGTCATAACGTTTGAAGAGTTCGTAGGCCATATCGGCCCTCTCTTCGAGTGTGACGTTCGAGAAACCCGATACGTAGTTCTCCGCCAGGGTCACAAGAGGATCCTTTTCTAGGTCAAACTCGTGAGCCCAGTCGTGAACGTAAAGGGATGTGAGGATCGCCGCTCCATAAGAGGCCAATAGTTCGAAGTGATCTCGGAACTTGAACCATATGGGTAAGTTCTCCCAGTAGAGCCTAAACCTCTCGCCTTTTACGGCGGCCTCCCCTTTTTTTGCCTTTTGTTCGATTTCTTCCACTAGGGTACGATAATAAAGGACAGCCTGAGGAGTACCCCTTAAGTAGACGATGATGGCCATATGGATCAAGGCGTCAAAGATGGTGATAGGCGAAGGCTTATGGGAGGCCATGTCGAGGAATTTCCTATAGAGCCGACATGCTTCATCTGAGAGTCTTATCACCTCCCTAAGCCTATCGTAATCAAAGGGCCTCCCTGTGAGTTCTTCCAAAGAAGATATGAGTTCCCTTAATTGTCTCACACAGTAAGACAAGATGTCCCGTCTTGCTGCTTCATCCCTTATCCACTGAGGCGTGTCGAAGACAAAGAGCGGGACTCGATACCTCCTGGCAAGCACTTCGAACCATTTGACCAAGGTAAAACACTGTGCGTTACAGGCCAGTAGGAAATCCGGATCAGGTATACCCCCTGTGGGACTCTTCCCCGTTTCCCGGAAACCTAGGTCACATCTAGCATAGGCACAAAGATGGGAGGTGTAACCCTGACGTTCTATCGCCTCTGAAAGTTCTGAACACAACCGCTTTGTTATAAGGGAAACGGCGTGGTTTTCGGGGTATATAGGGATGATGTCATGGGCCACGAGGATCTCCACTGGTGATACAGCTGTCGTGTAGGCCACAAACTTACCGACCTCTCGAGCGTTACGAGCTGCACTCAGGTATTCTTCGGTGAGCTTTCGGCCAAGTTCTCTACTGTTCATGCTTTCCTTCCAAGACGCTTTCCTTGAAAGCCTCTATGCGCGTCTTCATCAGGGAGAGGTGCTTGGTTTGGAACTCAGTGGTCAGGACCAACATAGGGATCCCCTCAAGCCTCATCCTCCGCTTTATATCGGGCAGGTCGAAGTCCTGGGATTCACAATATTGAAGGTGTATGTAGATAAGCCCCTTTGCCCCGTAGGCCTTAACCATCTCCACAAGGTCATCTATCATCCTCCAAGGGGAGTCATGTATGGGGCTGAAATTGGGCTTCTGGAAATGGGCACGGGTAAGAGCTTCAAGCGGATCCCCCTCTTCGGGGACAAAGGAGGTTATGTACCTTGAACACGACAGTAGGTTGTCACATACTACATTCAACCCTACTTCGTCAAACAACTCCCATATCCCTTGAGGTTCTACGACGATACCCGCTAGCGCAATGGGGATCAATTCCTCACTTACTGCTTTTTTCCCTTTAAGGTCTTCAAGGACCTCTTCCAAAAGACCGGAGTGTTCGTCTTTTTCCATGTAAAAGGACGCCTTCACTATGTCAAAGAAGAGTCGATTTCCCAAAAGGCCAGGCTTTTTCCTCTTCAGGTCATACAACTCCGCCAAAAGCCTTCGGTTACGATTGTAAGCCTTTATGGCATTCCAAAGATCTGCCTCTTGGATACGACGGCCAATAAACCTCTCAAGGGCCCCTTTAAATCGCTCCAGCTCCTTCCTAAACCACTCAAAGGCCGAGGGTCTCGACAACTGACGGGGGGGCAAAAACTTATGAAAGAACTTGCCAACGGAGCGTCTCTCCCATATGTCTGAAAGGTGCTGGGTTGTGTCGTCCAGTTGGGAGACCACAAAGCCGTCGAATAAGTCCCTTCCCTGGTTTAAGGCTAGCTCTAGGCAACTCTTTGCCAGGGAACAGGTGTTGTCGGGCATAAGGGCCCCAGCAAATTTAACGGGTTCGTTGGTACCAAAGACAACTACCGGATGAAGCCCTGCCGCTGTAATGAGCTCATGCGGCACATCTCCAGGGGTTACACCGATTAAAGGCTTTTCTCCTTTTGTTGCCTTGAGAAAACGTAAGGGGTCTCTTGAAATTTCCTTTAAGCGCTCCGTTGCCCTTTGCATAGCCTTATTTTACTAAACTAGGTAAAAACAAAGCTAGCTTCGGGAAGGGGATAAGCAACAACGCAAGTACTACAAGTGAAATCAAAAAGGGCAACGCCCCCTTGAATATCTCCTCAAGGGGCACATCTTTTGCTACCCCGCTCACCACATATACGTTAAGGCCGACCGGAGGGGTAATAACGCCCATCTGCGTCACCAGCACTATGATGACCCCAAACCATATAGGATCGAAACCGAGGGAGGTGACAATGGGATAAAATATGGGGATCGTCAAGAGAATGAGAGCCAATGCATCCAAGAAACAGCCTCCTATAAGGTACACCAGGATAATAAGGGCCATTATGGCCCAAGGGGGAAGGGGAAGCTCTGATACCCAACTTGCAAGTTCATAGGGGATACGGGTTATAGCTAGGAAATGCCCAAAGACGGTAGCACCCGCTACGATCATCAGGACCATACAGGCTATCCTAGTCGATTCCATCACCCCTTGGACGAACCCCTGCCAGCTTAACCTCCTCCTTATAAGGGCCAACACTATCACACCACCTGCTCCCACTGCCCCTGCCTCCGTAGGGGTGAAGAAACCTGCAAATAACCCTCCCATGACCAAAAAGAAGAGTATCAGGGTCTCCACGACCCCACTAAGGGACCTTACCCTCTCCTTCCAACCCACCTTGACCCCCCGTGGGGCTACTTCCGGACGCATAATCGACCAGAGGTAAACAGTAAGGCAAAACATCCCCGAAAGCACAAGCCCAGGCAAGATGCCGGCAAGAAATAGTTTACCTATCGATTGCTCTGTAGCTATTCCGTAAACGATGAAGATCACGCTTGGGGGGATCAATATCCCCAAACTTCCCCCAGCTGCTACTACGCCTGTGGCAAGCCTCCTATCGTACCCTCTGCGTTTCATCTCCGGCAGGGCAACGGTGGCCATAGTGGCTGCTGAGGCATTGGTGGACCCACATATGGCCGCAAAGCCTGCACAGGCCCAAACAGTGGCTATGGCAAGTCCCCCAGGGAGATGCCCGAGGAAGGCATAAGCTGTATCGTAGAGCCTCCTGCTTATGCCCGAGTAAAAGGCGATCTGCCCCATGAGTATGAAAAGGGGGATGACAGTGAAACTATAGGAGGCAAAGGTGGAGAAGATGTCCTTCCCCAATATGCTCAAGGCGGCCCTGAAGTCAACAAGGTAGGAAAACCCCAAAAAGCCCACGAGGGCCATAACAAACCCCACAGGCATCCGGGAAAACAATAAGACCAACAACAGCACAATGCCCACTAAACCTACAGTAGTGGGACTCATCCTTCCTCCTCCCAATAATACCATCTAAGGGGTCCCCTCAAGGCCATAAGGAGCATGTCCCCTATCAATACCAAACAGACTACAAGGGCGCATATGGATATCCCATACATGACAGGGTAAAAGGGAAGCTTAAGGGTCAGGGATACCTCTCCACTCTTCCTCAAGTCCCCTGCATAGGTCCAACATTCGTAGGCTATCAAGAGGAAAAGCAAAAGGCTGAGCAAATGGGTTACCACGTAGATCAAACCCTGTAACCTAGCTGGAAAACGCTTGACCAAAGCCTCAACCGCCACATGTCCCCGCCTTAAGGTGGTCTCAGCCAAAGCAAAAGCGATCACTACTGCTCCCAAAAAACTAACCAGTTCATACGTCCCAACTATGGGCCTACGGAAAGCCCTGAGCACCACATCAGCACATGTGAGTCCCGTCATCCCCACTAGCGCCCAACCAGCCGCCTTGTTCAACCACCTGGATAAAGCCTCAATTAACCTCAACAAATCAAACATGTGTTCCCTCCAAAAAGGAGGAGGGGAGATCTCCCCTCCTCCGAGGCAGACATTCCTCCTTGCACTCGATTATTTGAATTGAGCAATGAGGTCTCTTATCAACTTCACGTACTCTTCACCTGGGACACCTTTTGCTGATATGGCCTTCACGTATTCGTCTATCACTGGACGTGCAGCCTCGGCCCACCTCTTGTTCTCTTCAGGGCTCAAGGGAATGATCTTATTGCCCAAGCTCAAGGTGTATTCGCGCCCTTCGTTATCGGCATCGTCCCACGCCTTGGCGTGTTTACCTATCCATTCCTGGGAAACTTCTTCAAAGACCTTCTTGACGCTGTCCGGCAAAGAATCCCACTTTTTCTTGTTCATCACCACATACATGCCCGTAGTGTAACCGACCCCATAACACTCCACAGTGTATTTGATCACCTCTGCCTGCTTCCAGCCCTTAAGCACCTCCATGGGGCTAAAGGTCGCATCAACCACCCCTTTCTGTAAGGCCTCGTAGGTCTCACCTTGAGGCATGGCCACCGGAACCCCTCCCAAGGCCTGGGCCACTTTAGCACTGAAACCCGTGGAACGGATCTTAAGACCTTTCAGATCCTCAAGCTTCTGAACCAATTTTTTAGAATGTAAGAGCCCAGGGCCATGCGCATGGAGGTAAAGGACCTTTACTTCTGCAAGCTCCTTAGGGTTAACCCTTTTGAAGTATTCATTTATGACCCAAGTCGCCATACGTCCACTGGTATAACCCATGGGCAGGTCTATGGCTTCCATGGCTGGGAAACGACCAGCTGTGTAGGCAAAACAACTCATCCCTATATCCGCCACGCCTTTCAGCACCCCATCGTATATCTGGTCTCCCTTGAGCAGAGCCCCACCAGGAAAATACGTGATCTTAACCTGCCCTCCGGTCCGCTTCTCTATCTCCTTTATCCACTCCTCGCCAAGCTTTGCATGGACATGGACCGGTGGAAAGAAATTGGCATAGATCAACTCAATAGCCTTACCGTAAACCTTAAACGAAAGGGAAAAAACCAAAATAAACCCTACGCTAAACATTAAAAACAACCCTCTCCTCATCCACCCCTCCTTTCCGCGTCACCTCCGCCCCTTTTGGGACCTGTGACGCTTCCTTTCCACGTATGAAAAACCTTTTTTTGATTTTTATCACGAAAAAACGGCCCTTGTCAACTTTTGCGCATAAGAGGGGTCCTCCGGTTTTCGGTCGATTTAAACAACCCGTGTTCTCTAAATTTCCACTTTATGACAAGTAGAAAAAGGCCCCCTTTGTGGGGGCCGATTGGCAGAAAGGCATGTATTGGGGATGGGCCTTTTAGTTACTTACTGAACAACTTCTTAAGCTCTGGACCATTTTGTGGGCACTTCTCCAGAAGCTCGCCCCAAGCGGCGTCATAGGCCGTTTTCAAGAACTTCTCCCTTTCCGCGGGGGGCAACTCTATGACCTGTATGCCTTCTTTAAGGAGTTTAGGCCGTTCGGCCTTCTCGAGCTCTTGGAAGTACTTAACCGCCTCCTTCTCGGCTTCAATTGCCGCCTCCGTGATCAATTTTCTCAAATTCTCGGGGAGCCTTTGCCATACCTTAAGGTTCACTAAAAGGGGGTTTGGAACTTGGTAAAAACCAGGCTCTACCACGAATTTCGTCAGCTTTTGCCACCCCCAGTCCATGATGCCTACCGAGGGCCAGCAGTAACCATCCACTACCCCTGTCTGTAAGGCCGTGTAAACCTCCGTAGGGGGTATCACCACGGGGTTGCCCCCCAGGGCCTTCACCATCTGCAGGTACATGGGAGATACCCTTATGTTAAGACCGCTCAGGTCAGCCTTTTGTATGGGCTTTTTGCTCAGGTATAGGTGAAACTTTATGCCCAACCCCAATCTAGCAAGGTAATGGATACCCAATTTCTCCTCGTGGAGTCTGTTCATGAAGGCCCAAGCACCACGTTGACGTTCTTCAGAAGGAGTAAAAGGAGAAAGCTTCAAAACGTCCACCTCTGGCAAAAGGGATACATAATAGGCATTGGTGGTGAAACACATGTCCACCACACCCTTTTGCAAGGCCTGTACTTGTTCGGCACTCTTTATCACCTCTGGGCCACCTAAGTATTTCACCTCTAACTGATCAGGGGCTTGGGCTTGCAGCTTTTTGTTTAAAATGTCCAGGAAGATGAAGAAAGCCTGGTTGTCGGTGGTGGGCTTAGGCCAAGCGGTAACAGCCTTCAACACCTCTTTTGCCCCTGAGGTCCCTACCCCCAAAAAGAAACAAAACAATAACACCAAAAACAGACACCCAAACCTACCTTTTAAACCCATGTGACACCTCCTCTCTATTTTATTCTTCCCATCATATCAGGCAAAAATAATGCTAGTTGCGGAAAACATATCAAAACCAATATGCCCACAAGGTCAGCCACCACAAAAGGTAAAGCTGCTTTCCAGACATCAGACATCGTAGTGTCTTCACCACTGATTCCCTTCATCACAAAGAGCAACATGCCAAAAGGTGGAGTAAGGAAACCTAATTCGAGGTTAATCAACATAAGAACGCCAAACCAAATCGGATCAAAACCAAGGGCATTAACAATCGGCATAAATACAGGAACTGTAATCATCATTATCGAGATAGTCTCCATAAAACATCCTAGCATTATCAACACGATCATCATGCCGAAAATGACGCATATAGGTGGAATATCGAGTCCCAAGACGAAACTTACCAATCCAGGAGCAGCACCTGTATAGGCGAGGATCTGGCTGTAGATGTCTGAGGCTGCAATTATCATAAATATCATGGTGGAAAGCCTTACGGTCCCCAATAAGGATTTTTTTATCGCCTCCCATGAAAGCTTCCTATAGAATAAGGCCAAAACGGCTGCCCCCAGGGCTCCAGTTGCTGCGGCCTCGGTCGGGGTGGCTATTCCCAAAAAGATCACCCCTATGACCATGAAGATGATGAATCCCAAAGGCAGGAAGTACTTGGCGGTATACGCCAACCGCTCCCTCCATGGGGCCTTGGGTACCTCGTAGGAGGGAGCTAAGGAAGGTTTGATCAGGCAAGCCAAGACCACGTATGAGAGGTAAAGGGATGCCACAAGCACCCCTGGAATTATCCCAGCTATGAGTAGCCTTCCTACGTCCATCTTCCCAAGGCTTGCCAATACGACCGCCAGGGCGCTAGGAGGAATGAGCATAGCCACACCCCCTATACCCATTATGGGACCCATGCTGAGGGTCTTGCTGTATCCCCTTTTGCGCATTTCGGGCAAAAGCAAAGTCCCTAGAAGACCTGTATTCGCTATCGTAGAACCGCTAAGGGCAGCAAACATGGTACCAGTAAGGATAGCCATTATGCTGAGCCTACCGGGCACCTTCCCCAACCACCTGTCCACCACGTCTATGGCCTGAAGGCCTATCCCCGAGTGGAATATCACCTCACCCATCAGGATGAAAAAGGGCACCGGAAGGAGCGTAAAGGTCGTAAGGGAGGAAAAGATGGCCGAAGTAGCGGTCGCAAGGCCTGCTATCCCTCCTAGGAAAAAGTAAGCGGCTACCAAGTTCACCAACAAAAAGGAAAAGGCCACAGGCAACCCAGTGAGCAATACAGCCACCATAGAACCGAAGAGCAGGACTAATACCTCCCACCACTCCACGTGAGGCTCACCTCAGTTTTTTAAGTTCCTGAAACCACATCCTGAAGAACTGTAAGGTCAAGACCCCTGCGCCTACAGGCAGGATAGAAAACACGTAATGCTTGGGTACCGTAACGGCCCTTACGTCCTTTATCCCCTTGAAGATGCACTCCAGGACGTGTTCCACTCCGAAAAAGGTCAAGGTCAAACTGCATAACCCACCTATAAGGAAGATGAAAAGGTTTAACCAAACCTTGGCCCTAGGACCGATCCGAGAGTAGACGATGTCAACCACTACATGACCTTTCTCCCTCAAGAGCCATGCTGCCCCCAAGAAGACAGACCACAGAAGGGAATACTCACACGTTTGTACCACCCAAATGGGTGGTTTTTTGAAGAAGTACCTCATGACCACCGAGTAACACACTGAAAGGACGCTGAAGCCGATGATAAGGCAGGACAAAAAGGCCATAGCGTCCAACAACTTGTCAAAGGAATTCCAGAAGGCCTCCCTAACTGAACGCACCCCTGAACTCATTGACATAACCTGAGGAGTCTGTCCCAATCCCGATCTATCTCTTGCTGGAGGACCTCGACTTGATCCTCCTTAAGATGCCGGTACCTGCCCTGAATGGACAGGTAATCCCGGATCGGTAACCCTAAAGGCATGACGTTCAGCCTATAATTGCCCTCCACAATTTCATATAGGGGATGGACCTTACAGTGGACTGCCAAAAGGGCAGCCTTTATCGTAAGGTGTTCGGGCATCCTCCAACCTGTGGGACAGGGTGTAAGTATGTAAAGGAAGCGTGTTCCCCTGAACTCAGTGGCCTTTTTTACCTTTTCCATGAGATCTGAAGGAAAGCCGATGGAAGCCGTTGCAGCATACGGGATCCTATGAGCAGCCACTATCTCCATTATCCGCTTTTTTACCCCAGATCTCCCCAAAGGGGTCGTCATAGTCCAGGCAAAAGGTGGAGTGGAAGAACTCGATTGTATTCCCGTGTTCATATAGGCCTCGTTGTCCAAACATACGTAAATCAGGTCTTCATTGCGGTCACATGCCCCTGAAAGGGCCTGTAGGCCTATGTCGAAGGTGCCTCCATCACCGGCAAAGGCCACAACCGGCACATATCCCATCCCCTTAAGCTTCAAGCCTCGGGATATCCCCCCTGCAGTAGGAGCAGCTATCTCAAAAGCTGAATGAAAGGCAGGGTAATGGAAGGCGCTATATGGGAAGGTATTGCCAATTACGGCATTACATCCGGGAATGGCCACGACGATACACCTCCCCACTGCTTTTAGGACAAGCCTTATAGCAAGGGCCATCCCACACCCCGGACAAGCAAAATGTCCAGGTCTTAACCCCTCTTCGGGGAACTTTTCACTTAAATAGCTCCAATCCATATCGGCTCCTCGAAGACCTCCCTCTGTTCAAGGTCCTCTATCATGGCTTCTACAAGCTCTGGGGGCACGTCAAGACCCCCCAAACCCGTTATGTAATTGGCTACCTTTGGTCCTTCATCGACACCGTAAAGGGCAGCTTTCACCTCCTCACAGAAGATCCCACCACAACCCATGGACACGTTCCTGTCCACTACTCCCACCTTCTTCTTGCCCTTCAGAGCCTGCCTCACTTCTTCTTTCGGGAAAGGGCGAAAGAGCTTCACCTTCAAAAGCCCCACCTTTTCCCCTTTCTGACGGAGCCTTTCCACCACAACCCTTGCGGTGCCTGTCAAAGCACCAGAGGTGACAAGGACCAAATCGGCGTCTTCCGTGTATAGCTGTTCAACCACTCCGTAGCCCCGTCCGAAGGTCTCTCTAAAGGCCCTGTCAACCTCTGCCACCACCCTCTTGGCCGTTTTCATGTCCAGGAACTGCCTATGGCGGAACCTAAAGTAGTCCTTAGGACCGACCACGTTCGAAAGGAAGGCCGGCCTTTGGAAATCGAACCTCGAGGGAAAGGAAGGGCGAGGCAAAAAGGCGTCTACTTCCTCCTGTAAGGGAACATCCACAGGCTCCATCAGGTGGGAGGTAAAGAAGCCGTCGATCACCACCATGGAAGGCAACATGGTTGATTCGGAAACCCTATACGCCTCTATGACCGTGTCCAAGGCCTCTTGGGCGTCTTCGCAATAAAACTGGATCCAACCTGTGTCCCTCTGAGAGAGGGTATCGATTTGGTCGCTACCAAAGGCCCAAGGGATGGCCAAGGCACGGTTCACACAGGCCATGACCACCGGGACGCGGTTACCGGCAGCAAAATGGAGCATCTCATGCATAAGGGCTATGCCCTGTGAAGAGGAAGCCGTAAATACCCTAAGTCCTGTCATAGCTGCCGAAATGCAGGTGGCCATAGCGCTATGCTCGGATTCCACACGTACCATCACCCCACCTAACACACCTTCTGCCTCCCATTGGGCTAGCTTTTCGTAAATAGGCGTCTGAGGGGTAATGGGATAGGCAGCTACAAGGTCCACCCTGCAGAGTTTTACGGCCAAAGCGATGGCCTCATTTCCCGTAAGGAGCTTCTTCATCCCTCAAGCTCCCATACGTTCCTCGGACAAACCTCAACACAGATACCACATCCCTTACAGTAGTCCTCGTCTGATCGATAACGTTCACCTTTTATCACTGCAAGGTCCGGACAACAAAGAAAACAGAGATCGCACTTTACGCACTTGCCACATACCAGACACCTCTTTGCCTCTTCCATCGCTTGGCTCTCGGACATCCCAAGGTTGACTTCTAAAAAGGTAGAAATCCTCTCCCCAAGGGGAAGCCTCTTCGGTTCCGGTGTATCCCACACCCTCTCCACCAGAAGACGGGCCGTTTCCTTGGGTCTAGCCACCTTCCTCAAGGTCTTGTGCTTCCCGTTTAACCCCCTGAAGGAAATCCCTTTCCCCTCCCCTAGCCTAACCTCCGAAAAAAGCACCTCGGGGTCTTCCCCTAAAAGCTCAGCATGTATGGCAAGGGCAACCCTCTTACCAGAGGAAAGCGCCTCAACTACCGTAGGCCTTGAGGCCGTGAGGTCTCCTGCAAGGTATAACCCCCTAAGGGTGGTCCTACCGTAGCGGTCAACCAAGGGCCTGCCCTTTTCCCCGAGGACCCCTTCAGGGATCGACCTTTTGTCGAAGGTCTGTCCGGCACAGATTATGGCCAGTTCGGCCTCAAGTTCCATAATCCCACCAACGGGTATAAACAGGTATTGGCCGCTCAACTCCTCCTTCTGTACCCTTACCCTTTCGAAAACCACGCCTTTTAGCCTATCGTCTCCTCTGAACTCTAAGGGCTTAAACCCCCCGATTACCTCTATCTCCTCTTCAACAGCTTCGCTTAAGCCTTCGGGCAAGGCAGGGAATTCACCTTCTTGTTCTGGGGCTACTATCTTTACGACCGCATGGGGAAAGCGACGCCTTGAGACCCTCGCAGCGTCTACTGCCACGTCTCCCCCGCCTATGACCACTACGGAACGCGGGGCCTGGTCCAACTTCGGCGGTTCAGAAAGCCAATGGATGCCGTAATAAACACCCTTGAGTCCTTCGCCTTTAAGGCCAAGTCTCCGTGGTGACCAAAGCCCTGTCGATAAGACCACCGCTGCATATTCTCCGAGGAGCCTTTCAATCCCTTGTCCGTCAAGGGATACTTCGAAGTTGAACCTTATCCCCAAAGGGATAAGCCTTTGCAATTCGCGTTCAAGTACTGCCTTGGGCAACCTGTACTCCGGAATCCCAAACCTAAGCATCCCTCCGGCCTGGCCTTTCCTCTCGAAAACCTCTACGCTGTAACCAAGCTTCCTCAAAAAGTAAGCCGCAGATATCCCAGCTGGCCCTGAACCCACTACGGCCACCTTTACATCCCTAAAGGACACAGGGGCCTGCGGAAGGGCCTTCCCGAGGTCCGCTACCGCCCTCTCTACCTCCCTTATCTTCAACCCTTTGTCCAAGTCCAACCTGTTACAGGCCCCTTGGCAAGGATGGAAACACACCCTTCCGCACACACCAGGAAGGGGGTTCTCTTCCAAGAGCAACGCAAGGGCCTCGTCGAAAAGCCCTTGGGTCACATACCACATGACTTCAGGTATATCTGTCCCTACAGGACAGGCCTCCGTGCAAGGCGATATCTTCTCCTCAAAAGCTGCCTTATATGGGCTCCACCTGCCCGTCTTAAAAAAGACAGTGCTCTCCTCCGATACAGGGACGATGTCCTTTAGCTCCACCACCTCACTCCACCAGTGTGACCTCTTGGTAAGCCAATTCCAGGGCTTTGAGGTTCTCCTCCACCTTCGCCGGCACGCTCTCCCGTACCACCTGACGGAGCACCTCAAGGTCTAACTCAGGCAACAATCTGCAGTAAGCCCCTAAAACGGCTGTGTTTATGGCCCTACCAAGGCCTACTGAATCAGCTATACCTTGGGCATCCACATGTGCCAGCTTCAAGTTGCCCTTGGAGGCCAAAAGTTCATAAGGTAGTCCTTTTGAGTTAACCAAAACCAGTCCGCCCTCCTTTATCGAGCAGAAAAGCTCAGGAACGAAGAGATCCACTGACATCAACACCAGATGGTCCGGGTTTGTGATCCCACAACGGAGCCTTATCCTCTCCTTTGACACCCTTAAAAAACCCTCAACAGGCGCTCCCCTCCTTTCGCCCCCAAACACCGAAAAGCATTGCGGGTAAAAACCTGCCCTGAAAAAGGCCTCGGCCAACATCTGAGATGCCATCACAACCCCTTGTCCACCTCTGCCGTAAAACTTGATTTCCAGTATCAACGCTTAAACACCCCCTCCGCTACTTCCCTCTGACGGAAAGCGTACCGCAAGATGTCCTCTTTAGACTGTTCTATATGCCTTTTTAAGGCCTCAAAGGCTTCGACTTCGTCCCCTTCCTTTACCGCCTTTAAAATGGCCCTATGCCCTTCAAGGGCCCTAAGGACGTTGTCCATTACGTAGATGCTCTCTATCCTGTACCTCAACATGTGACGCCGTAACATCTGGGCCATCTCCACAAGACGCTCACTCCCACTCGAACGGGCAATCACCTCGTGGAACTGGGCATCAAGGTCCACAAAGACCTTTGGACCGCCTTTGGCCAACCTCCGCTCGCTCAAGGCCAAGTTCCTTTCAAGCCCCTTGATAAGCTTCTCTTTGTTCCTCTCAAGGGCCCACTTGATGGCTATCCCTTCGATAGCTACCCTTATCTCACAAATCTCCTCTACTTCTTTCTCACTTATGGCCTTTACCACATAACCGAGACGAGGCCTCGCCTCGACCAACCCTTCGACCTCCAAACTGTGAAGCGCCTCCCTCACAGGCGTTCGCGACACCCCCAGTAATTGCGCGATCTTCGTCTCCACCAAGCGCTCCCCTGGCGACAACAACCCACAAAGGATCATGTCCCGTAGATGCCGATAGACCTTCTTCCTTAAAGGCTCTCCTCTCCGTATCCTCAACCTCATGTGGGGTACTGTATACAGTATTTTCCTTATATAAGTCAAGTTACGCTTTCCTGGAGCGGCTCAAAAGGTGATGGTATAAAGGTGTCCTTGTGTTTTACGATCTTGACACCTTTTTGTCGGATCGTCTTTAATAGTTTCCGATGCGGTATCCTGCCCTTTTATTGAATGCCACCTATGAACCTTTGAGGGTAGTATCTTGGAAGAAGGCCTTGGTGCTTGTGTTCTTGAAAAAGGCTGAGGTTCTTGAGGAATATGACAAGGAGGTGAGGTCGGTCTCTTGTAGTTTTAAGCTCCCTTCTATACTCAGGCTTCTCCGTTATGTAAAGGTCAAACCCCCCTGGGTGAGGTTTTCCCGCTACAACGTTTATCTACGTGATGGTTTTAGATGTCAGTATTGTGGTGAGGTCTTGCCTCCTGAAGAACTAACATGTGACCACGTGATACCCCGTTCTAAAGGTGGGGTTACGGATTGGACGAACGTGGTCACTTGTTGTAAGGCTTGTAATCACAAAAAGGGAGGCAGGACCCCAGAAGAAGCAGGTATGAAGCTCTTGAAGGAACCCACTCGGCCCCTCTGGTTGCCTTTTATCCAAATGGGGCTCTATCTAAAAGAATTACCCCCGTCTTGGCTTGACTATTTTTATTGTGCGCAAGGGCAGCGGAAGCCTGCTATTAGAAGCCTGAGGTAAAGTTCGTGGGCTATATCGCGTGCTATTTCTTCCAAAGCTTTAGTTAAAAGGTGTTCATCCAGAGCAGGTGCCCCTTTGGCTGTAAAGACCTTTTCCTTCCTTAAGCCCGAAAGGGACCAAATGACTTCTTCGCCTTGGAGGAGTTTAAAAGTTGTGTTCACGGAGGCACGATATTGGGTGGCATAGGCGCTCCTGTCGAAGGCAATGGGTTCAAACCTCAACTCCACGACCTCACCTTTTAGCCTCCTTTCAGCCCCTTGCACCACCTTTATGCCTTTTGATTGGAATTCTTCCCGCAACGCCCTATAAAGGGCTGAACTGAACTTGGGATCGGCTTCTGCTTTGACTTCTTCTATATGGACCTCCTTAAGGAGATCCGGTGGCCTCAGGCCAAGGTTATAGCCACAGCCAGCAAGCAAAAGGCAAAAGAGCGCTATTAGCCTTCGCATACTATGTTCACCAATTTCTTTGGAACGTAAACCACTTTCTTCACGGTCTTGCCTTCGGTGTGGCGCCTTGCACCAGGGGTCTCGAGGGCCAATCTCTTTACTTCCTCCTCAGGGAGGTCTTCGGGCACCTGGATCTTATCGCGGACCTTGCCATTTACTTGTACCACTACGGTGACCTCCGGGACCTTCACCCATTCAGGATCGTACATGGGCCACCTCTGGTCCACAAGAGGGGGGTCCCTCCTCAAAACCTCGCTCCAGAGCTCTTCTGTGATATGGGGCACAAAGGGGTGTAAAAGGAGACACATCTTTTCCAAGGCCTCCCGCCATAAGGAGGGTCTAATGTCTTTGGGAAGGGACTCGTAGAGGTAATTTGTCCACTCCATCATCTGGGCAATGGCAGTGTTGAAATGGAACCTCTCTATGTCCTCGGTGACCTTTTTAATGGTCAAATGGATCCTCCTATAGAACTCCACCTCCTCTGAGGTAAAGGCATGAGGAGGATCCCCTTCGGCCAACTTTGGGGCTATTTCAAAGAAAAGCCTCCAAAGCCTATTGAGAAAACGATAACAACCCTCTATACCCTCGTCCTTCCAATCCAAGTCCTTTTCCGGGGGCGCTGAAAATAGGATAAAAAGCCTGACTGTATCTGCGCCGTAACGTTGTACCATCTCATCTGGATCGACGACATTGCCTTTGGATTTTGACATCTTTGCCCCGTCCTTTATCACCATGCCTTGGGTCAAAAGCCTCTCAAAGGGCTCATCGAGATCCACATATCCAAGGTCCCTAAGGACCTTTGTGAAGAAACGCGCATAAAGCAGATGGAGCACTGCGTGCTCAATACCGCCTATATACTGGTCCACAGGCATCCAGTACTTCACCCTATCGTCAAAGGGTTCCTTGTGGTTGTCAGGACAAGCATAGCGCAAGAAGTACCAGGAAGACTCCACGAAGGTATCCATGGTGTCTGTCTCCCTCTTTGCAGAACCGTTGCAGCGAGGACACCTTGTGTTTACGAAATCGTGGACCTGGGCAAGTGGGGATCCCCCTTTGCCAGTTATCTCCACCTTTAAGGGCAAAACCACGGGGAGTTCGTCTTCGGGAACCGGCAATGTCCCACAGTTTGGGCAGTATATGATGGGTATAGGGGCCCCCCAGTACCTCTGCCTGGATATACCCCAGTCCTTGAGCCTATAGTTGACCTTCCGCTGGCCTATCCCCTTCTTTTCGATAAGCTCTACGATCTTCTCCATCGCCTCGCGGTTCGACATGCCGTCGAAATGGCCAGAATTGACCATAATTCCATCCTCGGTATAGGCCTCGGTCATCGCCTCTGGAAGGAGCTCCCTGTCCTTCGGCCTTATGACCACCTTTATGGGAAGGCCATACCTTTTGGCAAATTCGAAATCCCTTTGGTCATGGGCCGGTACTGCCATTATGGCACCGGTGCCGTATTCCATGAGGACGAAGTTGGCCGTCCATACAGGTACGCGCTCACCCGTAAGGGGATTTACACAATAGGCACCCAAGGGCACCCCTTCCTTTTCAAACTCTCCCTCCCTTAGGAGAAGGCCCTGCCTCTTAGCCCTTCGTACGAACTCCTTTACTTCCTCCTCCCTAGGTGTACCCTTCACAAGCTCCTCCACCATGGGGTGTTCGGGAGCAAGGACTACAAAGGTGACACCGAAAATGGTGTCGGGCCTAGTGGTGAATATCCTTATCGACCCCGCTTTCCCCTCCAAAGGGAAATCCACCTCTACGCCTTCGCTCCGCCCGATCCAATTCTTTTGCATGAGGATGACCTTTTCAGGCCATCCCTTGAGGAGTTTGTCGCAGAATTCCAAAAGCTCATCGGCATAGGCCGTGATCTTCAAGAACCACCCCTCAAGTTCTTTTTTTTCAACTTCACTGCCACATCGCCAACATCTCCCCCCCACCACTTGCTCGTTTGCAAGGACAGTTTCACAGCCTGGACACCAATTGACCTCAGAAAGGCTCTTATATGCCAAACCCCTTTCGTACATCTTGATGAAGAAGAGCTGTTCCCATCGATAATAAGAAGGATCACAGGTAGCAATCTCCCTCTTCCAGTCGTAACTGAAACCCATACGTTTAAGCTGTCCCTTCATGTAGTTTATGTTCTCGTAAGTCCACTTAGCAGGATGGACCCCATGTTCTATGGCCGCGTTTTCGGCTGGAAGGCCAAAGGCATCCCAACCCATGGGATGAAGGACGTTAAAACCCTGCATCCTCTTGTACCTGGCCACCACATCCCCTATCGAATAATTCCTTATGTGTCCCATATGGAGACGGCCCGAAGGATAAGGGAACATCTCCAATAGATAATACTTTGGCCTTGCAGGATCTTCCTTTACCTCAAAGGTCCTCTTCTCTTCCCAGAACTTTTGCCACTTCAGTTCTACCTGTTGGGGATCATAACGCCTCATAGACCCATCAACCTCCTTATCCTCATCCTCAATGCGTTTAAACGTATAAAGCCCTCTGCATCTTTTTGGTTGTAAACTTCTTCTTCTTCGAAGGTAGCAAAATCAGGATGATAAAGGCTCTTCGGGGATTTCCTACCAACGACTATGCAGTTACCCTTGTAAAGCTTAAGCCTCACGGTACCCGTCACACCACGCTGGGTCGCTTCCACAAACTCCCAAAGGACTTCCATCTCCGGGTAAAACCAGTAACCGTAGTATATGAGCTCGGAGATCTTAGGTATCAAGGAATCCCTCAGCCTCATCACCTCTCTGTCCATGGTTATAGACTCCAAGGCCCTATGGGCCACATGTAGTATCGTTCCCCCAGGTGTCTCATATACCCCTCTTGACTTCATCCCCACGTAGCGGTTTTCCACTATATCGACTCGTCCGATCCCATTCTGCCCGCCTATGCGGTTCAGGTGCTCAAGGAGGGCTGCAGGTGAAAGCTTCACGCCGTCCACAGCTACAGGTACACCGTTTTCGAAATCGATCTCTATATAAGTGGGCTTGTCCGGTGCCTTCTCCGGTGAAACGGTCATGGTGAAGATGTCCTCTGGAGGCTCCCGCCATGGGTCCTCTAGTATCCCTGCCTCATAACTTATGTGCAAGAGGTTCCTATCGCAGCTGTAAGGCCTCTCTAAACTCACAGGTATCGGTATACCCTTTCTCCTGGCATAGGATATGAGGTCGCTACGCGACTTAAATTCCCATTCCCTCCATGGGGCTATGACCTTGATGTTGGGGTCAAAACAGTAGTAGGTTAGTTCAAACCTCACTTGGTCGTTACCTTTGCCAGTAGCACCGTGTGCAACGGCATCGGCCCCTTCCTTTTTGGCCACCTCCATCTGACCTTTCGCGATAAGGGGCCTCGCTATCGCGGTTCCGAGGAGGTACCCCCCTTCGTAAATAGCACCTGCCTTCAGGGCCTTAAAGACAAAGTCCCTCACGAATTCCTCTTTTTTATCGTCGATATAGACCTTAGAAGCCCCGGTGGCCAGGGCCTTTTGCTTGATCTCCTCCATATCCTCGCCCTGGCCTATATCCGCACAATAGGCTATGACCTCACATCCATAACGCTCCTTAAGCCAGGCGAGGATAACCGAAGTGTCAAGCCCACCTGAATAAGCCAATACGACCTTCCTGACCTCCATCTGCCTCACCTCATCAAGAACTCTAAAATGGCCTTTTGTACATGCAAACGGTTCTCCGCCTGATCAAAGACCACTGAATGCGGTCCATCCATCACCTCATCTGTTATCTCCTCTCCCCTATGGGCCGGCAAGCAATGCATGACCAAGACCTCGTGCCTTGCAAACCGCAAAAGTGACTCGTTGATCTGATACCCCTTAAAGTCCTCAAGGCGCCTTTCCCTTTCGGCTTCTTGTCCCATGGAGGTCCATACATCGGTATAAAGGACCTCAGCTTCCCTCACGGCCTCCTTAGGGTCATGGGTGATAAGGACCCTAGCCCCTTCCCGTAAGGCCCTCTGTAAGATTTCCTGATCAGGTTCATAACCTGGAGGACACGCTATGCGGAGCTCGATCCCCATCTTCGAAGCCCCTTCTATCCAAGAATTGGCCACGTTGTTGCCATCGCCGATATAGGCCACCTTCACCCCTTTGTAACGCCCCAATTTTTCCCAAATGGTAAAAATGTCGCTTAAGATCTGACAAGGGTGCAATAGGTCACTTAGACCATTTATGACTGGAACTGATGAAAACCTCGCAAACTCTTCTACCTTCCAATGTTCAAAGGTCCGTATGAGGACAGCATCCACATACCGGGAAAGCACCCTGGCTGTGTCGGCGATGCTCTCGCCACGTGAAAGCTGAAGCTCATGTGCCGAAAGATAAAGGGCATTCCCCCCAAGCTGGTACATCCCTACCTCAAAGGACACCCTTGTCCTTGTAGAAGGCTTTTCAAAGATCATGGCCAGGGTTTTGCCCTCCAGAGGGCGCCATACTTCTCCCCTTTTGTTCCTCTCTTTCAACCACTTGGCCCGCTCAAGCAATAAGTGAAGTTCCTCTTCAGTATAATCGTAAAAGGAGATAAAATCCCTCTTCATCTTCTGTCTCTCCTCGGAAATTGGCCTAAGGGCCAGAGCTTTGACTTGTAGTCTCGCTTATGGTAATGCCAAAAGGTCATGATAGTGAAGAACCCACATGACCCAGATGTGATACGCACCACCGAGGTCATATCAAAGGGGGCCACCATCCGTTGGTTATTGACTGAGAACGTCTTGCGAGGGCTACAGTACATAGCCTATGCCGTCCTGCCGCCAGGTAAAGAGATCGAGGAACACATCGATCCTGTAGAAGAGGTCTTCTTCGTCTTAAAAGGTAGAGGGCTAATTGAGGTCGAAGGGGAAAGACGCGAGTTAAAAGAAAAGGACCTCGTCCTAGTTCCCGCAGGTACGGCCCATTCCTTGAAAAACCACACTGATGAAAGGCTCGAGCTCTTGGTCATCGCTGCATATCCAAGGCGGAAGTAGCCCTCACAAAAGAAAAAGGAGTCCCCAAGGCCACCGTTTCCTCCCTACTTGGCCCAAGGGAAAGCAACAAAAGGGGTACTCCAAGTAGTTCCTGGATCCTCTCAGCATACCTTTTGACCTGAAGGGGCAATTCACCCCAGGACCGTTTTCCCCTTAGGTCTTCTGTCCAACCCTCCATTTCCTCATAAACGGGCTTACACCTGTAAAGTTCCTCTGTCGAATAAGGAAAGACATCCGTCACCTTTTGGTCCACTTCGTAGGCTACACAGATCTTGAGCTTCTTTAGGCCTGTCAAAACGTCCAGCTTCGTTAAGGCCACACCACCCATCCCGTTTACCCGTATCGCAT
This sequence comes from uncultured Thermodesulfobacteriota bacterium, assembly GCA_964611295.1. GTDB lineage: Bacteria > Desulfobacterota > B13-G15 > B13-G15 > B13-G15 > B73-G16. The sequence continues at coordinate 59,297 of CAZSWV010000007.1, forward strand.
GCTTGACAGCCACTGCGTCAAACCACCCGCAACGCCTAGGCCTACCAGTGGTCGCCCCGTATTCTCCTCCTTTCTCCCTAAGGTGGTCGCCTAAGGCATCTCTTAGCTCTGTAGGGAAAGGCCCCTCGCCTACACGGGTGCTGTAGGCCTTGACCACCCCAAGTACGAAATCCACCTGTGTGGGGCCTATCCCCGCACCACAACATGCGCTCCCTGCCACCGTGTTGGAAGAAGTCACAAAGGGATAGGTACCATGGTCTACATCGAGAAGGGTCCCTTGGGCGCCTTCGAAGAGCACCTTTTTGCCTTTTGAGATCTGCTCGTGAAGGTAAAGGGAAGTGTTGACAATGTTACGGCTCAACTTTTCGCCATAAAAAAGGAGTTCTTCCAAAAGAGGGGCCAATTCCAAAGGCTTCAGCCCATAAAGCTTCTGAAGCAGGAGGTTTTTCTCGCTAAGGGCGCTCTCAAGCTTTTCCCTTAAGACCTCCTCCCTTAACAAGTCCCCCATCCTTAAACCTACGCGGGAAACTTTGTCTTCGTAAGCAGGGCCTATACCCCTTAAGGTCGTCCCAAGTGGCCTTTTCCTCAATCCTTCTTTGGCCTTGTCCAAAAGCTTGTGATAAGGCAGGACCACATGGGCGGCTTCGCTTATCAAAAGCTGGGCAGGATCCTCGAGAAAGCCCTTTTTACGCAATAGCTCCATCTCCTCGAGGAGCTCAGCAGGGTCTATGACTACGCCGTTTCCTATAACGCACTTCTTCTCCGGGTAAAGGATACCAGAGGGGATAAGATGTAAGACGATCTTCTCGCCTCCAACGACTATCGTGTGGCCTGCATTGCTTCCCCCTTGGAAACGTACGATTACATCTGCTTCTTCTGCCAAGATGTCTACTACCTTACCCTTCCCCTCATCACCCCATTGGGCACCTATAACAACTACACTGGGCATCTCGGACCCTCAAAGCTCCAAAAGTTGGACGCTCAAGACGTGGGGTAGTTTTTTCAGGTCCTCCAATACGTCAGCCGAAGGCAGGGTATCCAGATGGAGGATACAAAGGGACTTCCCACCCCTCATATCCCTGCCAAACTGCATGTTGCCTATGTTTATCCCCTTAAGGCCCAAGGTGGTACCGATGTTCCCTATCACTCCGGGTCTGTCCTCCGTATGGATGAGCAACACTATCCCTTCAGGTGCTACCTCCACAGGATATTCGTTGATCCTCACAAGCCTCGGCTCCTTTTTGCCGAACAAGGTCCCTGAAACCACCGACTCCCTACCGTCACCTTCCCCTTTAAGGGTGATAAGGCTCGTGAAGTCCGCCTCTTCGCTTATCTTGGACTCGTAATACTCTATGCCCCTCTCCTTTGCCACAAAGGTGGCATTGACCTCGTTGACCCCCTCTTCTAGATAACAACTCATGAGGCCCGAAAGCGCAGAAGCCGTAAGGGGCGCCACGTTGAACTTGGTGACTTCTCCTCTGTATTCGATGGTAAGCTTCCTCAAAGGATAAGGGAGGATCTTGGCCAAGAAGATCCCCATCTTCTTTGCCAGGTTCAAGAAAGGCCCAATGGTAGCCAGTGTCTCCGCATCCACCGATGGAGCGTTTACGGCATTGCGGATGGTGCCGTTTTTCAAAAAGTCCACAACCTGTTCCGCTATGGCAATGGCCACGTTCAATTGTGCCTCAAGGGTGGAAGCCCCCAAGTGGGGCGTACAGACCACGTTTTCTAGCCCTAAAAGGGGGTGATCGGGTGGAGGTGGCTCCACCGAGAAGACGTCAACACCTGCTGCCTTCACCTTACCAGACCGACAGGCCTCTGCAAGGGCCCCCTCATCGACAATCCCTCCTCTGGCACAGTTCACGATTATCACCCCGTCCTTCATCTTGGAAAAGGCCTCTGGACCGATCATCCCCTCGGTCTCCTTGGTCTTGGGGACGTGAAGGGTTATGACATCAGAACGCCTAAGGAGTTCCTCAAGTTCCACTAGTTCTATCCCTTTCTTCTGGGCGACTTCCCTGGGGATATAGGGATCATAGGCTATCACCTTCATCCCTAACCCTTTTGCCTTGTCGGCCACTATCCTCCCTATGTTCCCAAGTCCTATAACGCCCAAGGTCTTACCGTGGAGTTCTACGCCTTCGAAACGGCCTCTTTCCCACTTCCCCTCCTTTAGGGACATATGGGCCTGGGGGATGTTACGGGCAGCAGCAAACATAAGGCCTATAGTATGCTCGGCAGCGGCCATAGCGTTGCCCCCAGGGGTGTTCATGACCACAATGCCCTTTTTGGTGGCAGCCTCCACGTCGATGTTGTCCACCCCTGCACCAGCCCTACCTATTACCTTGAGCCTCTTCGCCCTTTCTAGTATCTCAGCTGTGACCTTGGTGCTCGAGCGGACTATAAGGGCATCGTATTCGCCGATGATCTCCATTAACTCCGAGGCACTCAACCCCGTCTTTACATCCACCTCAATACCAGGGGTTTCGCGCAATACCTTTAACCCCTCTTCGGGCAATTTGTCTGAAACCAACACCTTCATAACTTTTCCTCCTCAAAGACCTTCTGCGCCGCCCTTACCCCTGCACCTGGTTCTACAGGATAACCCAGTTCCCTCAGCTCCAATTCAAGGGCGGCTATGACCTTTAGCATATCAGCTGGCTGGAAATAACCCATATGGGCTATCCTGATGACCTTTCCCTTTAAGGCCTCCTGGCCTCCGGCGATAACTATACCGTGCCTCTCCTCAAGCCTGTCCTTCAACTTCTCTCCGTTCACCGAAGGCGGAACCTTTATAGCCGTGACGGTAGGGCTCGGAGCCTTGGAGAAGACCTCAAGTCCCATGGCCTTCACGGCCTCTTGAGTGGCACGTGCAAGCACCATATGACGCTTGAAAACCCTCTCTAACCCCTCAGCCTTTATCCTCCTTAAGGCCTCCCTGAGGCCCACTATCAGGGAGATGGCAGGGGTGAAATGAGTTTGGTTCTTCCTTTGCATCTTAAGTTCTTCCTTAAGGTCAAAGTAATATTTGGGCAGATCGGAAACCTCCACGAAACGCCAAGCCTTCTCACTCAAGGCTATGAAGGCTAGCCCCGGAGGTACCATAAGGGCCTTCTGCGAACCTGCCACCATTACATCTATACCCCATTCATCCATAGGGAGACTTACCCCTCCAAGGGCGCTTATGGCATCGATGATCAATATGGTATTGTCCCTTCCTTTTACTATTTCACACAGCTCCTTTATAGGATTCAAAACTCCAGTAGAGGTCTCGCAGGCTTGTACCATAACGGCCTTGATAGTAGGATCTGCTTCCAAAGCACGCGCAACGAGATCGGGTTCAACCGCTTCCCCCCAGACTACATCTATAGGGACTACTTTAACACCATAGGCCTCACATATTTCACCCCACCTTTCTCCAAACTTACCTCCTCTTACCACCAAAGCGGTGTCACCCCTACAAAGGGTGTTAACCACCGCTGCCTCCATGGCCCCTGTACCAGAAGAGGCAAGGATCAAGACGTCCTGTTTTGTCTGAAAGACGTATTTCAATCCTTCCCGTACCTCGGCAAAGATCTCCTCAAAAGCGGGATCCCTATGGTGCACCAGGGGTCTTGCCATGGAAAGCAACACATCGTCTGGCACATCTACTGGACCAGGGGAAAAAAGTTGCTTCCTCATTCTATCTCCCCCTCGTTATTATTTTCACAACTTGAATACTACTTTTCCGGTATGTTAAAGTCAACAGTTGCATCCCTTCTTAAACCCTTTAAAGGGTAACGGGCCCAGTGAGGATGGCGAAGGGCTTTTATTGCGAATTCAAGAGGCCCTCGCTCGAGGAGTTCAAACAGGTAAGGGGAAGGCTTGTCCAAATTTACAGGGAGGCTTACATAGGACTTGAGCCTTACGCCTACTCCGATCCTTCGGATATCAAGGGATATATCAACTGGTTGTACCGAACCGATCCAGAAGGGTTTATCATAGCCGTAGGTGAGGACGGGGCAGTTGGGTTTGTCGCTTGTTGTCGAAACTGGTGGGACAAGGAGTTAGGGGCAATTGGCGAGATCCATGAAATCGCGGTACTGCCCCAGCAGCAGGGAAAGGGCATAGGCTCAGCCCTGTTGAGGGAGGCACTTTTGTTCCTCGGGGAAGTACATGAGGTCTTTGGGTTATGGGTAGGTGAGGGTAATGAGAGGGCTAAGGCCTTTTACCTGAAACACGGCTTTGAGCCCATAGGAAGGATGGGCAAATGGATAAGGATGATCTCAAAGAAAAGGCCTTAGGGCTTTTGATGAGGTTAATATCCATAGAGAGCGTAACGGGTAAAGAAGGAAAGGCCTTGGAGTTCCTCGGGGAAGAGGCCACAAAGAGGGGGTTTCATTGTAGTCTGGAACCGGTTCCAGGGGCTACGGGCAATTTGGTCCTTAGACGTGGCAATTCGAAAGTCCTTCTGGCAACCCATGTGGACACTGTCCCTGCATGGGGACATCCCTTTGCCTTTCATCCCCACCTCGAAGGAGAAATCCTATGGGGACGTGGTTCCCTTGACGCTAAAGGGCAGATCGTCGCCTTGCTTTTGGCATCTGAGTTGACTGAAGCCCCCTTTTCCGTGGCCCTTTTTTGTGACGAAGAAGGGGAAGGCAAAGGGTCTAGGTTTTTCTCGCCATCAGAGGGGATAACATGGGCTTTGGTCCTCGAACCAACTGGGATGAAGATAGGGGTTGCCCAAGCGGGTTGGATTGAGGTGGCGGTAAGCTTCAAGGGGAATGCCTCTCATGGCTCCATGGCTTCCTTCGGTAAAAACGCCATAGAAGAGTTCCTTAAGGCGTGGGAAGCCGTAAGGACCTTGCCCTTCCTCTCTTACAGTAACCCCCTCTTTCCCCCCTTGCGCCCCAACCTCGGGGCGGTAAGGGGTGGCATAGATCCTCAGGTGGTCCCTGAGGAATGTACGGCTTTGATAGATTTCCCTGTCCCCCCCGGCTATGACGTGGACAAGGCAGAGGCCTTGATAAAGGAGGTCTTTGAAGGCTTTGGAGCAGAGGTCACAGTAAAGGATAAAGAACCACCTTGGGAGAAAGGGCACGGAGAAGAGGGTTTCATAAGGCTCATAGAGGAAGCCATAAAGAGTGTCTTGTTTTCGGAACCAGTTTTTTGGGGGATGCCCGCTTGGACAGACGCATCAAACCTCCGCAAGAAAGGGATTACTGCCTTCGTGTTGGGAGCCGGAGAGCTCTCTTTCGCCCATACCCCTGAGGAGCGGATCTCCATAACAGAAGTGGTCCAACTTTCCTTGGTACTTGCTAAACTTATGGAGACAGTAAACAGATAAGATGGTACAGCTGTTCGGCGTAACTAAAATTTACCCCGGTGGGATAAGGGCCCTTGAGGACGTAAGCCTTAGGGTGGAAAAAGGGGAATTTGTCTTCATCACAGGCCCAAGTGGTGCAGGCAAGACGACCCTCCTTAAGCTCATGATATTGGCTGAACGCCCTGACCGAGGTGAGATATTGATAGAAGGTGTCAACATCACCAGGCTTCCTTCGTCTAAGATCCCTCATCTTAGGAGGAAAGTGGGCTTTGTCTTTCAGGACTTTAAGCTCCTCAACGACAGAACAGTCTTCGAGAATGTGGCCCTTCCCCTTGAAGTAATGGGTTATCCTTCGAGAAAGGTGAAGAAAAGGATCGAACAGGCCTTGCGGCTTGTGGGGATAGAGCCAAGGGCCTTTGGCCTATATCCTAAGCAACTTTCCGGAGGAGAACAGCAACGCGTGGCCATAGCCAGAGCCATCGTCTCAAGTCCCTCCCTCATCATAGCAGATGAACCTACCGGTAACCTCGATCCCCAACTCACGCTTGAGGTGATGGATCTCTTTGAGAAGATAAACCTGGCAGGGACCACGGTTATAGTGGCGACACATGATCCCGCTATCATTTCGCGTTATCGCAAAAGGACCTTACACTTACAGAAAGGGCGCCTTGTAGCCGATGAAGTTCCTTAGGATCCACAAAAAGGCCTTTTCCGGGCCTTATCTCTTTGGCTTGGCCATAATGGCCCTTTCTTTTAGCCTTTACGGCTTTTTCCTTGTCGGACTTGAAAACCTCCAAACGGCGGTTCAGTCTTGGCAAAAGGGCATCAAACTCGTCTGCTACCTCGATCCCAAGCTCACTGAGCCACAAAGGCAGATGGTCATTGACCAGCTTAGCTCCAAATTAGGGGCCAAGGAGGTCAGGTACCTTTCCCCAAAGGAGGTGAAAGAGGATTTGATGCACCAGATGGGGGCCTTTGCCGAGGGACTGGAGGTCGTGGAGGAAAGCTTCTTTCCCCCTTCGGTGGAGATCGCCTTCGGGTCGCCAAAGAGCGTACAAGAACTGGAATCCCTTGCCCATTTGGCCTCCCAGTTAAACGGCGTCCAGGAGGTCCTCTACGGCGGCCCATGGTTGAAAAAGGCTTTTGAGGTCTTGAACTTTTTCAAGAAGTCCCTTTGGGCACTAGGGGTCTTCCTCGTGGGCGTTTCCTTTTTCATATCTGCAAGTACCTTAAGGTTGGTCTTCTACCAGCGGAAAGAAGAGATCGAAATCCTACGGTTGGTTGGGGCTACGGAGTCCTTTATAAAGGTGCCCTTCTTACTGGAGGGCGTCTTTCAAGGGCTAATAGGGGCAGCTCTGGCCGTATGCATCGCTAACCTGTCTGTCCTTTACCTCCATGAAAACCTCCCTCCCTGGTTATCCCTTTACCTACCGCAGGCAAAGGTCTTATCCCTTAAATCCACCGCGATCCTTTTGGGCTTGGGAATGTGCTCCGGACTTTTAGGAGGAGCTATAGCATGTATCGGTTCAGACTCTTTGTAATCCTCCTCCTACTCACAATATGGACCTCCCCCACATGGTCTCAGAGGGAACGCGAAACCTTAGAAGCCATAAAGAGGGAGATCGCCGTTCGACAGAGGAAGGCCGAGGAAAAACAAAAAGAGGAAAAAGTCCTATCTCAGAAGCTCGAGGCCCTCTCCTCTGAAATGGGAAGGCTACAAGGCGAACTTGTTTCCCTCCAAACGCAACTTAAGTCCTTGGAGCTGCAAATGGCAAGGCTCAGGACTGAAATACAAAAGATCGAAAGCAAAATCCAAGGGCTAGAAGAAGGCCTCTCGAAGAGGGTTATGGTCTTGTTGAAGGTAAGGCATGGAGGGGCTCTACAGGTGCTTTTGGAGAGCCAGTCCTATGGGGAGTTTTTGCGCAACTTGGACCTGCTCTCAAAGCTCATCGAGGCAGAGAGGATGAAATTGCTCCAGTTGAAGGCCCTGAAACTGGAGCAGCAAGAAAAGGCCATAGAACTTGAGGCCTTACAAAGGGATGTGGCCAAAAAGGCCTATAGGGTACAGAAATTAAAGCAAGCCCTTGCTTTGAAACAGTCCGAAATGGAGAAGCTCTTGGAATCGGTAAGAAAGGAAAAGGAGGAAGAACTCAAGCGAATAGCTGAACTCCAAAGGCGCAAAAGGGCCCTTGAGGAGCTCCTCGCACGTCTAGCAAGGGAAAAGAAACCCGAAGAGGATCACCTGAACAGGTTAAAAGACAAGCTCCCACTTCCAGCCGAAGGCACCCTTAAGAAGCTCCCTTACCATGAAGGGGTGGCCATCTTGTGTAGACCTGGAACTGAGGTACGGGCTGTGGGCGATGGGAAGGTGGTTTTTGCTTCCCCCTTTGAAGGATATGGCAATTTAGTCATAATAGACCACGGTAGAGGCTATCATACGGTGTATGCTTACTTGGATCAGATCCTAAAGAGGCCAGGGGAAAGGGTGAAGGCAGGGGAGGTAATAGGAAAGGTGTTGGAAGCACAAAAAGAGGACGGGCCTTTTGTTTACTTTGAAGTAAGACACAACGGCAGGTGCGAACCTCCTAGCAAGTGGTTGGCTCTGCCTTTGTCCCAGTAAGGGGGTAAAAATGAAGAAGCGCTGGCTCTTATTGACAATAGGTTTGGCTTTGGCCTGTGGCCTTGCCTTCTTCCAGGTGGTGGCCACTTCTGGGCCTAAGGACGAGGTGTACAGGAAATTGAAGCTCCTTACCGAAGTGATGGAGATAGTGAGACAAGAATATGTAGAAGAGGTCTCTTATGAAAAGTTGATCACTGGGGCCATCCAAGGGATGTTGAGTAACCTTGACCCCTATTCTGCTTACCTAACACCGGACATGATGAAGGAGTTGGAGATAGAAACGAAAGGGAGCTTCGGAGGCATAGGGATAGAGATCGGCATGAAGGACGGCATTCCTACGGTGATATCGCCTATTGAAGACACCCCTGCTTGGAAGGCGGGTTTAAAAGCAGGGGATAAGATCATCAAGATAAACGGTGAACCCACAAAAGGCCTGAGCCTCATGGAATGTGTCAAGAGGTTGAGAGGCCCTAAGGGGACAAAGGTCACCTTAACCATATTAAGGGAAGGCCTTTCCGAACCAAAGGAGGTGACCATAATCCGGGACATCATAAAGATCCAAAGCGTTAAGTCTCGCCCCTTGGAAGAAGGGTTCTTTTACGTTAGGATCACGCAGTTCCAAGAGGACACAGCACGAGACTTGAGGAAAGCCATTCTCTCCTATGAGAAGGAGACCCCTATAAGGGGACTCATACTTGACCTCAGGAACAATCCTGGAGGCCTTTTGGACCAAGCTGTAGAGGTAGCTGATCTCTTCCTCAATAAGGGCGTAATAGTCTCAGTGAAGACAAGGGACCAAAGGGAGCTCAGATATGAGGCAAAGGAGGAAGGTACCTTTCAGGATTGGCCTATGATCGTTTTGGTCAATTACGGATCGGCCAGCGCTTCTGAGATCGTGGCAGGTGCGTTGAAGGATCACAAAAGGGCCCTGATCATGGGCACAAGGACCTTCGGAAAGGGCTCCGTTCAAACCATAATACCCTTGGAAGGTGGATCAGGACTTAGGCTAACTACTGCTCGCTACTTCACACCCCAAGGGACGTCCATCCAAGATTCGGGTATAAAGCCAGATATAGAATACCCCGAACCCCAAGAAGCCCAGGGTGAGGAAGATCCTGTATTGCGGGAGGCCTTTAACTACCTCAAGGCTTTGGCCCTTTATAGGGAATATGTAGATGTCACCAAGAAAAAGGCAAAGGGACAAGAGAAATCGTAAACTACCCCGCCTGTATTGGACCTTGACCCTGTTTCTACCTCTTGTAAGTGCCTTTGTTGTCTACATGTTTTTACGCCCTTTGCCCCAACGCGAAGCAGAAACACCTCCTGTCCAAAAGCCCCATGTCCCTTCACCTCTCCCTTCTGAGACCATCAAGGAGGTGCTCTTTTCCTTTTTGTTCGAACAGGGTGTAAAAAGGCACATGGTGGAGGTCTTTCCAGACAAGGTAGAGATCCGATTGCCAAAGGCAGTCCGTTCAAGCCTCGTTTTGTCCTTAAAGGACCATTTTGAGAGGGCTGGATTCTCCATAAAGGAAGGAAACGCCAATGGCATGTGGCTTCTTGAGGTCCAGAACGCAAAAGGCGAGCGCCTAATCGTAGGCTTCCCACAAGTAGGCCTCAAAAAACCCCTTTTGGCCGTTGTCGTGGACGATTTGGGAGAAGACGCCCAGGGGCTTGAGATGTTGATGGAGATAGCCGAGCCCTTTACCTTTTCCTTTTTGCCCTTTGCAACTCGGACAAAAGAACTGGCCCAAAAGGCAAGGAGGAGGGGTTTTGAGGTGCTTTTACATCTACCAATGGAGCCCAAGGGCTACCCTTTGGAAGACCCAGGTAAAGGAGCTCTTCTGTGTTCTATGGAAGAGGGAACCCTTGTAGATCAAACCCTTAAGGCCTTATCTCAAATCCCCTTCGTCTCAGGGGCAAACAACCACATGGGATCGCACTTCACCGAGGATTTCCAAAGGATGAGGGTCGTCTTTAGGGTTTTAAAGCAAAAGGGCATGTTCTTCCTTGACAGCCTTACTACTCCCCACTCTATGGCAAAGGAAGCTGCACGGGTTGAAGGGTTAAGGCTTTACGTAAGGGATGTGTTTTTGGACAACGGTCAGGATACTGAGGACTTCAACAGGCAATGGGACCTTCTCCTTAAGAAGGCCTACGAAAAGGGAGAAGCCATCGGCATATGTCATCCGTATAAAAGCACCCTCATGGAGCTCAAGGAAAAGGTCCTTAGCCTTAAGGACGTAGAACTTGTACCACTCTCCTGGCTTTCCCCATACCTTTAGTTTACAGGCATAAGGTGGATTTGTTATTTTAAGAGGGCTACGCCATGGTCCTTCCTAGGAAAAAAGACGATATCTCTCATGAACTGTGGGAACAGTGCCCCTCGTGTAGGGAAATGGTCCTCAAAAAGGAACTCGAGGTAAACCTCCGCGTCTGCCCAAAATGTAGCTTTCACTTCCCCCTTTCAGCAAGGAGGCGCATAGACATTACGGTGGATTCCGGCACTTTTTTCGAGAAAGACGCACATCTTGAGCCCGTGGACGTCCTTAACTTTAAAGACACCAAGCGTTATTCAGAACGACTGAGGGAAGCCCAGGAGAAAACAGGTTTAAAAGAAGCCTTTTTATACGGTTTAGGTGAAATATATGGTAACCCTGTAGTGGTCGGCGCCTTTGACTTTGAGTTCCTCGGGGGGAGTTTGGGTTCTGTGGTGGGGGAAAAGGTCACACGTGCCATTGAGGAATCCATGAAGACAGGTCGAGCCCTTGTCATCTTCTCCTGTTCCGGAGGGGCGAGGATGCAAGAGGGTACCCTCTCCCTCATGCAGATGGCCAAAACCTCAGCAGCCCTTGCCCGTCTCAGACGCCATGGTATCCCTTATATATCCGTGCTGACCGACCCTACCACAGGAGGGGTGACAGCGAGTATAGGCATGTTGGGCGATATCATCTTGGCCGAGCCAGGAGCCCTCATCGGCTTTGCTGGCCCAAGGGTCATCAAGGAAACCATCGGTGAAGAGTTACCCCCGGGTTTCCAAAGTGCTGAGTACGTGTTAGAACACGGTTTCCTCGATATGGTGGTTGACAGGAGGAAACTGCGGGACACGTTGGGTAAGCTCCTCTTTTTGCTCTACCATTGATCCCCATGGGTGAACTGGAAAGGGAACTACAGTACCTTTACGGACTGGAACGCTTTGGGATGATCTTCGGCTTGGAGAACGTCTCCGAGCTGCTGCACCACCTTGGGAATCCCCATTTGAGGCTCAAAGCCATCCACATCACCGGTACAAATGGGAAAGGCTCGGTATGCGCCTTCCTGCACTCGGTGCTTGGCCGGCGCTATAAAGTGGGCCTTTACACCTCACCTCACTTACATCGGGTGAACGAGCGCATAAAGGTAAACGAAAGGGAAATCGAAGACACGGAACTACTTGAACTCATCAGGCTTTTGCGGACCAAGGTAGAGGAGAAAGGGGGACCCCAGGTCTTCACGTTCTTCGATTTTCTCACGGCGATTGCCTTTTTTTACTTTGCCCAACAGTCAGTAGACATAGCGATCGTAGAGGTAGGACTCGGAGGGAGGCTTGACTCCACAAACGTCCTCTTGCCCCTTGTTTCCGTTATCACCAACGTAGGCCACGACCACATGGATGTCCTCGGGCCGACCTTGGCCGATGTAGCCAGAGAAAAGGCGGGTATCATCAAGGAGGGCAGACCACTGGTCTGCGGAGAAAGAAAGGACGCACCGCTCAAGGTGATCTTAGAAGAGGCCCAAATGAAGGGAAGTGAGGTCCTACTGTTGGACCGGGACTTCACTTATCAGGCCTCCCCTAAGTTTTCCTTCCGAGGGAGGAGGTGGCACCTCGAAGGGCTTGAGCTCGGCCTTATGGGAAAACACCAGCTTATAAACGCGACCTTGGCCCTGGCGGTCCTTGAGCTTCTGGAGGAAATGGGATTTACCTTGTCTGAAGAGGACGTACGCCTCGGCTTAAAGGAGACAAAGTGGCCGGGACGCCTTGAAACCTTCGGGGAAGGACCGAAGGTAGTCCTTGACGGGGCCCATAATCCAGAAGGAGCAAGGGTCCTCCGCGACGCCTTGAGGGAAATGGCCTATTGTCGCCTTCACCTCATCGTAGGCATCATGGCAGATAAGCCTTGGAGGGAGATCCTCCAAATAATCCTCCCCCTTTCCGATCGCGTCATAGCCTTTAGGCCTTCTAACCCTAGGGCCCTTGAGCCACAGAGGATCGTGGAAGAGGCCCGATTATACGGGCTTGATGCCGTCTGCGCAAAAGAGGCCAGAGAAGCTTTGCAGATGGCTTTGGATTTTGCTGGCCCGAATGACCTGGTCCTTGTCACAGGGTCCCTTTTCGCGGTGGCTGAGATCCGTGAGGCCTTGCTCTTCGGAAGATGAAGTATTACTTGGCCATGATACTACTCCTTTGGCCGTTTGTGGCTCATGGAGAGCTAAAGGTGGAATCAGAAAAGGCCTTCTATAACTGGACAGATAAGGTGGCTTACTTCATAGGAAAGGTAAAGGGATGGCATGGGAACAAGTACTTTGAGGCGGATCGGCTCACCTATTGGGTTGAGGCTGAAAGGGTGTTGGCCGAAGGCAATGTGTTATTACAAGAGGGACCTGACTTCATAAAGGCAGACCGCATAGAGTATGACCTAAAACAAGAAACAGGAGTCTTTTACGAAGCCCTCTTATTTTTGTCAGAAAAGCAATACTACATCAAGGCAAACAAGATACAGAAGCTCGGCAAGGACCGCTATGTACTTGAAGGCGCCTCCCTCACTTCCTGTGATCCTCTATCCCCTGACTGGGAGTTCCGCTCAAGGGACTTAAAGCTGAAGGTAGAAGGGTACGCTCAGGCCAAATGGCCTGCCTTCCTCGTAAAAGGGGTGCCGATATTGGCCTTCCCCTGGGCCATCTTTCCGGTGAAGAAGGAAAGGCAGACCGGCTTCCTTATACCCACCTTTGGCTATTCTGACCGTTATGGACCTGTTGTAACGGTTCCCTTCTTTTGGGCGATCTCGGAAAATCAAGACGCCACTTTTTACTTGACAAAACACGGGGACCAAAGGGGGCGCGGGTTAAAATGGGGCGTTGAGTACCGTTATGCCTTAAAAAGTACCTCTTATGGCGAAGCCAGGCTCTTCGGCATAAAGGACAGGGTGGAAAGGAAGGACCGATGGGCGGTTTTCGGCCGTTCTTTTCACCTCTTTCCACAAGGGGTAAAGGGCTTTTTAGGGCTCAACCTGGTAAGCGATGACCGATACCCATCGGATTTTGAGGACGATTTGAAGGGGTTCATAAAAGAAGAGGCACGTTACCTAAGGTATCTCCAATCCACCTTGGACTTAAGGAGGAATTGGCCTTGGGGTGAGGCCTATGTAAGTTTTGATTACTTCCAAGACCTTACTACGCCCGAAGACGACTTTACCCTCCACAGGTTACCTCGTTTGGGGTTAAGGACCTTTGAGACAAGGTTAAAGGAGGACCTCCCCGTTTTTGAAAAGTTCGAATTTGAACTCACCAATTTTTACCGCCAAAGGGGGCATAGAGGACAAAGGTTGGACTTCCTGAGTACGTTATCGTTTCGTACCACAACCCTTGGGCTTTTCGAACTCGAGCCGTGGTTGGAGTTAAGGGATACCTTGTACTTGACAGAAGGGGAACCCACAAGGAACAGGTTTTTGCCACGCGCAGGCATTTCAACGCGTACCTCCCTGTTCAAACCCATTAAAGTCATGGGCAAAGAGAGACTCCACTGGGTGGAGCCAGTCCTATCTTTTGAGTGGATCCCTGAGGTAGGGCAATCGCGCAACCCTAATTACGATTCGATCGACAGGATCGAACCCACGAGGTCTTTAACCCTTGAGATCACTCAGCGCCTGACCGATAAGGACTTATCCCAGGAGGTCTTCTACCTCAAACTCAAACAAGGATACGACTTACATCCTGGTTTAGAGGAAAAAGAACGCCTCAAACCCTTAATAGGCGAGATGCACTTGGTCCCCCTTAAAGGGCTTTCCCTCTGGACCGAGCTTGCTTTTAACCACTCTGAGGGGCGTTTCGATTCCTTTAGGACCAGGGGTTCCTTTGCTTATAGGGCCTTGCGGCTTTCTGGCGAGTATTATTCGGACCTTAAGGCCGATACCCAAGGTCTTGGATTTTATGGGTCCATAAGTACCCCTAAGGTTGACTTATGGACTTCTTACAGATATAACTTGAAGTCCAAATATAGGGTAGAAACGGCTTATGGCTTAGCTTACCGGCGGGGGTGTTGGGAGTTGTCGTTTCTTTTAGAAGACATCGGGGCTTCACCTGACCGAAAACAAAGGGCAGAGTTGAAGGTAACGGTAGGGGTTTTGTTACGGGGCATTGGGACGTATGAACTGAAAGGCGCCCTTGAACGATGAAGCTTCTAGGGACATGGGCGATATTGTTTGGCTTTTGGGTTTTGCTATCGGGTAAATTCGATCCATGGCACCTAGGATGGGGAATAGGGGCCAGTTTCGTGGTTTCGGCTCTGGGTAAGGGGCTCCTTTTCAGGGAAAGGTTACCTTTGGGTAAGAGGGTGCGTGAAATTTCGCGTTTCATCCTTTATCTTTTTTGGCTATTAAAGGAAATCTTTAAGGCCAACCTGCACGTGGCTTACCTCGTTTGGAACCCTAGGATGAAAGAACTCATAGACCCTAGGGTGATAAGGTTCAAAACACAACTGAAGGGCGATATCCCAAGGGTGACCTTTGCCAACTCGATAACGCTTACCCCAGGCACCATCACCCTACTTCTGGAAGACGACCTCTATTATGTACATGCCATCGACCTGCCTTCGGCCTCCGGATTACCAGGGGAAATGGAAGAGAGGATAAAAAAGGTCTTCGAGCCAGGTCCATGAAGGAATTCCTCACCTTTACAGGCGTTTTCCTCTTGTGTCTGGTGGGAGTCTCCTTTTGGAGGATCTTGCGAGGACCCACGGTTTACGACCGTATTGTCGCTTCTAACTTTGTAGGGACCCTTGTACTGGTCCTTGTCACCGTATGTGGAGTGCTATATGAGAGGCTCGATGCTTTCATAGATATCGCCCTCCTTTACTCCCTGCTTTCTTTTATAGGCGTTTTGGTACTAGCTAAATACCTAGCCCATCGGGGGTAAGACAATGGGTATTTTGGGGGCCGTGCTTGTGATAGTAGGGCTTTTCTTTTTTACTTCTTCCACCCTTGGGCTTTTGCGACTCCCTGACTGTTACTGTCGGATGCATGCAACAGGCAAGGCCGATACCATGGGGATCTTCTTTACGTTTCTTGGGCTTGGCTTGATCCAATTTGGGTTTGGGGGGAACGTCATCCTTTTGGTGAAGCTCTTATTGGTGGTAGCCTTTTGGTTTGTAGGAGGGCCTACAGCTACCCATGCCCTTTTGCGTTCGGCCTTCCAAAGGGGTTTAACCCCTTGGAGCAAGCATGAAAAGGTCGTCTTCGATTGGCCTGGAGGGGAAGTTTGATCTGGGAGTGGAACCTACTTCTCCCCATATTGGCCTTTTTTGCAGCGTTGATCGCCATAGAAAGCCGTGACCTTTTGGTCTCGGTGGTGATGTTGGGGGTGTTTAGTCTTTTGATGTGCCTTATATGGGCTGAGTTAGGGTCCCCTGATGTAGCCTTCACAGAAGCCGCAGTCGGGGCAGCTGTCAGCACGGCCTTTTTTGTAGCAGTACTTTTCAAGACCACAAGGAGGAGCAGGGATTGAAGGCCATAGGAATGATCTCTGCCCTTTTAGTCTGTTTGGTGCTCTTTATGGGGATAAAGGACTTTCCCCAATTTGGTGATCCGAAGCAGCCTGCCTCGGTTAATGCGGTGGTGTTAAGGTACCTCCAAAAGACCCTTGAGGAGACTGCTGTACCTAACGCAGTGACCTCCATATTGGCCGATTACAGGGGATATGACACCAATTTCGAAACTACGGTTATCTTCACCGCAGGTGTCTCAGTGCTGATGATCTTAGGAGGTATTAGGCGTGCGAGAAAGTTGGGATGACCTGATTATAGAAACGGTTTCGAGGCTCCTTGTACCTTTTGTACAAACTTATGCGCTTTACGTATTGGCCCATGGCCACTCAAGTCCGGGAGGAGGATTCCAAGGAGGATGTGCCTTTGCCGCCTCCTTGATCTTGCTTGCCCTGGTGTGGTCCCCTAAAGGATTGAAGAAAAGGATGCCTGAAAAGGCCCTTTTGAGTTCGAGTGCCCTCGGTGTAGGGCTTTTCTACGCTGGCCTTGGGGCTTTGTGTATGGCCTTCGGTGGTAGTTTTCTAGATTATGCTGCCCTCGACCCCCTGCTGCCAAAGGGCAAAGTTATGGCCCGCTATTACGGTATGGCCCTTGTGGAAACAGGGGTTCAGTTCACCGTTATGAGCGTGATGGCCTTGATCTTCCTGAGGTTGTTGGAAGGAGAAGGAGGATGCTCGAGTTCTTCATGAGCAAATACAACTATTGGTTTTACGCCTTGATGTTGGCCCTAGGCCTTTATGGAGCGACGGTGAAGGGGAATCTGTTAAAGAAGCTTGTGGCCTTGAACGTTTTCCAGTGGTCCATCATCTTCTTCTTCCTTTCCATTGGCGCAACCCGTGGAGGCACCGTCCCTATTTGGCCAGAGCACGGAAGTGGACATTGGGAACCCCGCGTCTTTGTGAACCCGCTGCCTCACGTCCTCATGCTCACAGCCATTGTAGTAGGGGTAGCTACTACAGGCATAGCCTTGGCCCTGCTCCTTCAGATATACCGAAATTGGGGAAGCCTTGAAGAAGATGAAATCCTTTCCTCCATGAGGTCGCAAGGTGGTTGAACAACTTCCAGCCCTCGTAGTGGCAACGCCTTTGTTGTTTAGCTTCTTGATCTTCCTTGTGGGATTGTTTGAGGAACGAACCTCTTACCCCCTCTTTTTTACCTGTTTGACACTGAATTTGGCCTTCTGTCTCGCCCTTTTCTTCAAAGTAATGAAAGGGGGAACTATCAGCTATCACCTCGGAGGTTGGCAACCACCCTGGGGGATCGAATACCGGGTCGACGCCCTTAACGGTTTGGTCTTGGCATGTATAGGTGTGGTCTCTTGGTTTTTAGGGCTTTGCTTGAACCATGTGGTAAAGGAGGAATTTGCACCTGAAAGGCGTTCTCAACTCTACACCCTCTTGTCGCTTCAGATATGTGGCCTTTGCGGGATAGTCGTCACCGGTGACCTTTTCAACCTCTACGTCCTTTTAGAGATCGCTTCCTTTTCCGCTTACGCCATAGTAGCTATGGGTAAGAAAGGAGCGGAGTTTTCCGCTTTTAGGTATTTGGTCTTTGGAACGATCGGAGCCTGTTTTTACCTGTTGGGAGTTGGACACCTTTACATCCTTACAGGGTCTTTAAACCTCGAGCACGTAAAGGAACTTTTACAAGCCACCCCTTCATCGAAGGCCCTGACCGTAGGGTTCTTATTCCTAATGGTGGGGATAGGGGTTAAGATGGCCCTCTTTCCCTTACACTTTTGGCTTCCTGATGCCTACAGCATGGCGCCGTCATCTGTAAGCATTATGCTCGCTCCACTTTCCACAAAGGTGGCATCCTATGTGGCCCTGAGGATCCTTTTTGACCTCTTTTTTAAAACGCAACACACCGAAGCTGTCCAAGTCTTTTTGAAGTTTAGCGGGTGGGTGGTTTCTTTCGGCATCTTCTTCTCCGCCTTTATGGCCATGGCCCAAAAAGAGCTGCGAAGGACTCTCAGCTATTTCCTGATTTCGGAGATCTGCTTTTTGACCGCAGGGATTGCCTCTTTTACAAGGGATGGCTTAAGAGGGGCCGTGCTCCATTTAGTCAACGACATGTTTATGATGGGTTGCCTTTTTGCAAGCATAAGCCTTTTGGGACTTTTAAAGAAAAGAGAAGACACAGAGGCCTTGGACAACCTTTCGGATTTGGGGCTTTTCCCAGGACTTTCCATATTGTTTGGGATGCTCTCGGTTATAGGTGTTCCTCCCTTCTGTGGCTTTTTCAGCAAATGGTATCTAGTCCTTGGGGCCTTAGAATCTAAAAGCTGGCATATGGCAATAGCCCTCCTTGTAGGCAGTTTGCTTAACGCCGTGGTGGTCTTCAAATGGCTAGAAAAGGCCTTCCTTAAGGGCACACACCATGAAAAAGAGGGGAAGAGAGGCAAAGCTTTGGGGCTCTGGGGGTTTAAGGTGGGGCTGTTTGGTTTTTGCGCCTTTTTGGTCTTTTTGGGACTTTACACAAGGGTCACCATAGAGGTGATAGATCTCTGGATAGGATTTTGAGGTTTGTGGTATGACAGAGGGCCTTCTTGTCATAGAACTCATGTTACCCTTAGCAGCAGCCTTTTTGGTCCTCCTGACCGGAGGAAGGAAACTGCCATGTGACCTTTTGCCCCTTCCCTTTGCGTTTTTGAGTCCCGTTTTAGGCCTTGGGCTCGTAAGTAAATTAAAGGCGGGCGAAGAGATCAAGACAGAGCTTATAAGGGTATTGCCTGACCTTGGCCTCAGTTTTAATCTTGATGCCTTGGGCGCCGTCTTTTTGCTCCTTACCTCGAGCCTTTGGGCAGTGATTTCCCTTTATTCCTTAGGGTACATGCGGTCTTTACAAGAACATGCCCTTAGGCGTTTTTATTGCTGTTTTTCCTTGGCCATCTTTGGGGCCTTTGGCGTAGCTATGGCGCAAAACCTCCTCACGCTCTTTGTCTTTTATGAGATCCTAACCGTATCCACTTTTCCCCTGGTCGCCCATGAGGAGAGCGAAGAGGCCCTGAGGGCTGGTAGGAAGTACCTGGTTTACCTACTCAGTGGGGCCACTGTGGGTTTATTTGGCCTATTATGGCTAAAACAAAAAGGGGGGACCTTGGATTTTTCAGTGGGAGGAAACATAGCGGGAAAGATAGATCCGAGGATGTGGGGGATTTTGTTCCTCCTTTTGGCCTTTGGCTTTGGAACAAAGGCTGCAGTAATGCCCTTCCACGAATGGCTCCCCTCGGCCATGATAGCCCCTACACCCGTTAGCGCCTTGTTGCATGCAGTAGCTGTGGTGAAGGCCGGGGTTTTTTCCTGTATCAGGGTGATCCTTTGTGTATTCGGCCCTAAAACCCTCGGTTCCTTTGGAAGTGACAGTGTCTTCGCCTTTGCGGTCGCCTTTACGGTCATAGGTGCCAACCTCTTGGCCTTAAGCGAAGACCATCTTAAGAGACGACTTGCTTTTTCCACCGTGAACAACCTAGCGGTGATCATCTTAGGGGCTATGCTCCCTACCGAAAGCGGGATAAAAGGGGCCATGATCCATATACCTTTTCATGGCCTTATGAAGATTACGCTATTTATGTGTGCGGGGGCCATCTTCGTAAAGACGAAAAAGGAATACGTAAATGAACTTTCGGGACTGGGAAAGCGCATGCCCATTACCTTTGGGGCCTTTGCCGTTGCTTCCTTAGGTTTAACCGGGATACCCCCCATATGTGGTTTTTGGAGCAAGTGGTATCTATGTTCGGGAGCCCTTGAGGCTAAAAACGTGGCCTTCTTGCTTGTGTTCCTCGCAAGCTCCTTTTTGGACGCCGCTTATTTTCTGCCTATAGTGTACAAGGCCTTCTTTGAAGGTCCGGGAAGCCAAAAGGTAGACGAAGCCCCTTGGACCCTGACCTTGCCTTTAATCATAACAGCTCTCACTTGCTTATTGCTTGGGCTTTTCCCTGATTTTCTTTTCGGTTTCTTACAGTTTGCAGAAAAGGCATCTTCAGCGGCACTAATGGGGGGCTAAGATGCTCAGGTTGCTTTTGGTCTTGAGCATGGCCTTTTTCGCTTTGGGCTTCCTCCCCTTGGAAGCACCTATAGTCCACACACCTTGGCATAAGTTCAGGGCCTTTGATTCTATTTTCGGCTTCTTAGGTGCTTTGACTTTAATCTTCCTATCCGAAGGTTTGGGCAAATTCCTGCTTTTCAGGAGGCATAAGGAAGATGAAGGGTGATTACATGTTGCCTCCTTTTACCCTTTACTTCTTAGGGGCCCTGTTGACGGCGATTTTGCCCAAAAGGCTTGGGGGGATAAGCCGTTTGCTTTTAGTTGCAACTGCATTTGGCCTTTTGCCCTTTTTGCCCCACGGGGTATTCTACGGAAGGCTTCCTTTTACAGAGTACGTACTGCTAATTAAGGTGGACACATTGGGGCTTGCCTTTGCTTACGTGTTTGTGATCATCAGCTTTGGTGCCCTTCTTTATTCCCTTCACGTAAAGGAAAAGGCCGAACACTTCTGGGCTATGTGCTATGCAGGATCGGGACTCGGGGTGATATTCGCAGCAGATTGGCTTAGCTTATATCTCTTCTGGGAACTCATGGCCATATGCGCGGCTTTCTTGATATGGTCTTACGGAACCCAACGCTCCCTTTCTTCTGGTTTTAGGTATTTGATGGTGCACCTTTTCGGTGGGATATGCCTCCTTTCGGGGATAATATGGTTGAATGTAAAAGGCCATCCCAACGTAGTTGCCCCTTTACTGCAAACTGAAAGGGGGGCCTTTTATTACTTGATCCTCACAAGTTTCCTCCTCAATGCGGCAGCACCTCCCCTGCACGCATGGCTCCCTGATGCATACCCTGAAGCAAGCCCCACTGGAGCCATATACCTCACGGCATACACCACAAAGGCAAGCGTTTACGCCCTTTTGAGGGTATTCCCTGGTGAACCTATCTTGGCATGGGTAGGGGCCTTTATGGCCCTCTATGGGGTAGTATGGGCCATAATTCAAAACGACATAAGGCGCCTTTTGTCTTATCATATCGTGAGTCAGGTGGGATACATGGTGTGTGGAGTAGGGCTTGGGACAGCCCTATCCATGAGTGGTTCTGTGGCCCACGCCTTTACCCACATACTTTACAAGGCCCTCCTCTTCATGGGCGCAGGGGCTGTAATCTACTCAACCGGTTTAAGACAGATGAGCGATTTGATGGGTCTAGGCCTTTTCAAAAAGCTCCGTGCGGCATTCTTCCTTTACATGGTGGGAGCCTTTTCCATATCCTCTGTGCCCCTCTTCAGTGGTTTTATCAGCAAACCCATGATAGTGGAAGCTGCCCTACAAGAAGGACAGATGTGGATATACCTTTTGCTTCACCTCGCATCTATTGGTACATGGCTTTGTACGGCCTTTAAACTCCCTTATTACACTTGGTTCGGCCCAGGGACAAAAGATAAGCCTTTGGTGGCCTTCAAACCCTTGCCCCCTTCTATGTACTTAGGCATGTCCTTTTTGGCCTTTCTATGCATAGCCATAGGCATAGCCCCTTCTCCGCTTTACCGGCTCTTGCCATACCCGTTCCATTTTGACCCTTATAGCCCAAGGCACCTCATAGATTCCCTCCAAATGCTTTCTGCCTCAGCCCTGTGTACGTGGGCGTTTTTGTCCATTCTCAAACCCCATCCTTTCAGGGTGTTGGACATGGACGTGTTTTATCAAATGCTGGGAAGGCGAACCCTATGGGTTTGTAAGAAGTTTTACTCCTTCAGGACCCGTGTCCAAGGATGGTTAAAGAGGACAGTAGAAGGCCTTACTCTCCTCGGGAGGAACCCTTTTTCGCCCTTTTACACCTTAAAAGGGGAAAAGACCCCATCATACGAGGCACATACCTATAGGTTGCCCTTGTCTTTCGGCATGACCATCACCATGCTCTTTTTCTTCCTCTTGGCCCTTGTGCTGATATTATAAGGGTTAGATCCTATTTCCCCTACAGTATTCCCGTAACGCGTTTAGCCCCGTAAAAAACTCCCGCATCATAGCACTTACCACAAACATCCCCTTTTTCGTAAGGACCCATCCATTCCCAGAAGGCTTCAAGACCTTTAAAACACGAAGAAGGGCTATTTCTAGCTTCAAATCTTCCTCAAGGTCCTTTTTGAAAAGTTTGTGATAAAGACCCTTCTTAAGCTCTGTTCCAAAAAGCTGGGTCAAGAGGAAATACCTCTTGAGTTCGTTATTAGAAAGCTTTCGGTACATAGCTATAGGCAATTCCTTCCTTTTGACCTTCTCTACGTAATTAATGAGATCAAAGTGATTAGTATAAAAAACACCTCTGTAAAGGCCAACGGCGCCACTGCCTAAAGCAATGTATTCCGGGTAATCGATGATGTATTCATCTATCATCTTAGTTCCCCTAGAAAAGCACCATACAGTAGAAGGCCTATACCCTTTTTTTGCCATTTCTTCAAGTATTAGTGCGTAAAACTCAAATTCCCTATTGTGATCTATCTTTGAGAACTTTGTCTCTATAGCTCGCCTTTTTTTGGAAGCTGGCATGAGAGGATAAAAGGTGACCTGGTCGAGACGGAGGCTATCTATTACTTCTATCTCGTAAAGCAAATCCTCCAGCCTTTGGGTGGGGAAATTGTAGAGGATATCTACGTTAAAGGTATCGAAGTAACCTTGAGCAAGTCTTGCCTTCTCAAAGGCTTCCTCCCCTGTGTGTGAAAACCTCCCCATGGCACTAAGCATCTCGTCCCTGAAGCTTTGTACCCCCATGGAGAGCCTCTTTACGCCCAGTTCTTTTAACAAGGTGAGGTTTTCGGCAGTGACGTCCTGGGGGTTAGTTTCAAGGGATATGTCCTTCGGACCAAGGCAGTGGCGTACCACTTCCAGAAAATCCACAAGTCCTTCCATCCACACCGTAGGGGTACCTCCACCGATATAAATGCTTCCGAAATCCAACCCCTTTTCTAGATATAGCTTCAGCTCTTCCTTTAAGGCGGAAAAGTAGAGACGTGCCTTGGACTCGTCAAAGGGATAACGGTTAAAAGAACAATAAGCGCAAAGTTGGCGACAAAAGGGGATATGGACGTAAAGGGCCAAAGGTCTTCGCTCGTTTCCCTTAGAGAAGACCTCTAAGGGGACCCCCTTTTTGAGCTCGAGGAACTTCCGGCTTTGCCTTCTTACAAGCCAAGCAAAGAACTTGGCCGACTTGTAGCTCATCTTCCAAAAACCTTATCAAAAGGCGGGCGTCTGCCACATCCCTCTTCCCCTTCTGGACAGTAACCCAAAAGGTCGCATTTAGGTCCTGCCTCTGAAAAGACTGAAGGAAGCTTCTCCTTACATACCTCTAACATCCTCCAAGCCAACTCCCTTATCTCCCATTGGGCCCTCGAACAACACCTCTGGGAGAAAAAGTGCAAAAGCTCCCTTACGTTCATCGTCAAAACGATCTTAGTCTCCGTGGCCTCAGGCAATAAGAACCTTGCATCTTCCTTAGCCCTTTCAGGAGGATACCCCTTTTGCAGTAGGTAAAGGACTATCTCCTCATAAGCCTCCCTTGCTTTCCTCATAGCCTCCTCGTATCTATTGAGGGCAAAAGGGTCTTCAGCAATGGAAGGGGGCACTACATAACGCATATCCCTCATATCCACATACCTTTGGCTCTGCTGTGAGTAAGAAGCAATCCTGTGCCTTACTAGCTGATGGGAACAAGCCCTTGATATCCCTTCAATGGCGAAGGTGAATTTAACATGTTCTAAAGGGCTTAGATGTCCCCTTTTGACCATCCTCCTTACGAACCTCTCCTTCTCCTGCTCAGGGGGTTCTTTCATATCTACTACGAAGGCCTTTGCATAACACTGCCTATAGGCCTTCCACAAGAGCGAGAGGGGAGCCTCTGTATAGTCCAATAACTCGACCCTTAGCTTTGCCCTTTCCACTTTACTTGGAAGGTGAAAGGTTTTCGATCGGCCCAACCCAGAGGTGGACCTTAGTGTTTAAAAGGCTTTCCTCTATAAGGATTATGCAACTTCGACCTTCTTTGGAAAAGTTCAATACGTAGTTTCCATATTTAAAGTTGTTAAGAAGCACCCAACCTGAAGCAGTAAGGACCGTCTTGAAGTATTCGGCAAGAGAACTTGGCTCCACCCTACCTTTGTAAAGCAGATAACCGTTCCGATGAGTTCCACTCTCAAATACCAAAGACCTCTTCTTATCAAGCTTAAGCCCCTTAGGGATGGCTATGTCGCTGAAGTCCGCATAAAGGGGTTGTTCTGTCTTACCCTCTTTGGGCCCTCCCTTTAGGGTAGCACACCCAAAGACGAAGGCTAAAGCTAAAACTATCAAAATCCCCTTTTTCACCCTCCCCCCTTTCGGGCCGAATGTTAGCACTTACATCACATAAGGTCAAGAAATCCCGAGTTGTTCTTTTAACATCTGCCTCACCACACGTTTTAAGACCTTCCCTTGTGGGCTCTTGGGCAACTCCTGCCAAAAATCTACAGCCTTTGGCACTTTGAAGTTAGCGAGGTATTTACTGCAAAATTCCTTTATCTCCTCTTCGGTCGCGCTTTTCCCTTCCTTTAGGACGATCACTGCCCTGACCACTTCCCCCCAATGTTCATCTGGCACACCTACAACACATGCTTCAGAAACCGCAGGGTGCATGTAGAGCACCTCCTCTATTTCCCTGGGGTATATGTTAACACCCCCACTTATTATCATGTCGTCCTTTCTCTCCACCAGATAAACGTAGCCGTCTTCGTCAAACCTACCGAGATCCCCTGTATGTAGCCATCCTCCCTTTAGCTTTCTTTCTGTCTCCTCTGGCATCTGCCAGTAACCCTTCATCATGGCTTCGCTCCGCACTATGATCTCACCGACCTCGCCTACCGGAACGTCCTTGTCCTGTTCGTCCACTATCCTCAACTCATAGGTCACCACAGGCCTCCCACAGGAGGCAAGCCGCTTGGTTAGCCGCTCATCGCCCTCAGGGACGTGGTCCTCAGGCTTTAAAATGGTCGTGAGAGGACCGCTCTCTGTCTGCCCGTATAGCTGAGCGAACCTACAGTTGGAAAAGACCTTCATGGCTTGCTTCAAGAGGCTTACTGGCATAGGGGCAGCAGCGTAAACTATCATCCTTAGGGAACTGAGGTCATACTCACCAACCCTCGGTTCATATACAAGCCTGTGGATCATAGTAGGTACGAACTGGGCCCTGGTTACCTTATGCTTTTCTATGAGATCCAAGATGTCCGGTGCCCTAAAAGCCCCTTCACGTCTCAACACCAAGGTGTTAGCCATAAGGATGTGTTTTGTAAGGTTATCCTCTCCGGCCACATGGTACATGGGAAAACTTATGAGGGCTATTTCGTCGTAACCTATTTGAAGCTCAATGGCACCTGCAAGGGCGTTCAACACCACATGTTTATGGGTCCTTAAGGCCCCTTTAGGTCTGCCGGTTGTTCCAGCTGTAAAGATCATGCTCATCACATCGCCCTCTGCAACATCTACCCCGGGCTCGTCTTCCCTTCCTTTTTCCATAAGTTCACTATAGGAGACAAAGTCCTTTGCTCGAATTTCGCCAAGGAGGATAAAGTGTTCGACGGTGCTAAGTTCGTCCTTAATCTCTTCAACTGTTTTGAGGAAATCTGGATCTACAAATAGGAATCGAGGGGAAGAGTAGTTAATGATCTCTTTTAACTCCACACCCTTCAAGTGATTATTGTAAGGGCAAAATATGCCCCCTGACTTGGCACAGGCAAAGTATACCTCCAGAAACTCCGGACAGTTGTGTAAAAGCACCCCTACCCGGTCCCCTTTCTTTAAGCCAAAACTTAAAAGGGCGTTGGCCAAACGGTTGGCCCTCTGGTCCAGTTCTCGGTAGCTGAGCGATTTCCCTTCGTGGATCACCGCTACCTTTGCAGGGAACTTGTTGGCGTTTCGCGCAAGGATCTCCCCTACTACCATCCTTTAGCCTCCTTTTAAAAGGTTTGGGAGGAAAAGGCAAATTTCGGGAAAGACTATCAAGAAGATCAGAACGCCTAAATCGAGCAGACAAAACCACAAGGCACCTCTATATACGTCTCCGATCCTCGTACCTTCAGGGGCAACTCCTTGGATTACAAAAAGCGTAAGGCCGAAGGGAGGGGATTTCATGGCAATGCCCATGTTTACCAAGGTGAGTATGGAAAACCAAAGGATATTTACCCCTAAAGTCTTCAAGACAGGCAGGAATATGGGAAAGGTGATCATGAGAATGGCCACCTGCTCCATAAAGCACCCAAGAACGGTGTAGACGAGCTGCATTATCAGGATCAAGACCATAGGCGATAGGCCGATCTCGGTGACGAAGTGGCACAACCCCTGGCTAGCCCCTGTATAGGAAAGGATCTGGGAGAAGGTCATGGCACCGGTAAGGATCATGAACATCATAATGGTTATCCTCGCGGTGTTCTCTAAGGCAGACCTTATGAGCCCCCAGCTGAACCTTCGATAAATAGCCACAAATACCACGCTTGCCGCTGCTCCTAGCACCGCAGCTTCAGAAGGCGTACATACGCCAAGGATCACAAAACCGGTAACCACAAGCATAATCCCACCGAAGGGGAGCACATATTTTAAAAACCCCGTGACCTTCTCCCTCCAACTATATCTGACAGCTACGTAGTCCTTGGCCGCTTCCGGGAAGAGGTGGGTGTAGGTTAAAACGAAGCCCGTGTATGCCCCTGCAAGGATTAAGCCCGGTATTATCCCTCCAATGAGGACTTTACCGACTGAGACCTCGGCAAGAGAGGCCAATATGACCGCGAAGGCACTGGGAGGTATGATCATGGCTAGGGCACCGGAAAGGCATGAACCAAGGGCGAGGCTTTTGTCATAGCCCCTTTTGTACATTTCCGGCAAAAGCGTCCTCCCTATAAGGGCAGCTGTTCCCTGGGCTGAACCGCTTAGGGCAGCAAAGACCGTAGCACTCGCTATGGATAAGAGGGCAAGCCTTCCCCTTACCCTCCCAATCCATTTGTCGATCACCTCTATGGCATAGCCGAAGACCCCCGATTGGGCTAGGATCTCACCTAGGAAGATGAAGGCAGGTATTGGCAAAAGTACAAAGTTTGCTACAGCTGAAAATATGGAATGGGAAAGCTGAAGCAGCCCTTGCCACCCACCCCAAAAGGCATAAATCCCCATGAGGTTCACCAAGGTGAAGGCAACAAAGACCGGAACACCCAAAAACAGGAGACCTACGGCAACCCCTAGAACCAAGGCAAACATGACATACCAATCCATAGCCCCCTACCTCAACCTCGAACCTGGCCTTTCATTAAAAGGAGGGTTTGACGCACGTACTCAACTGTAAGGAGCCAATATCCAAAGGAAGCAATAAGGAAAAAGGGGTACTTGGGGATGGCGTACATCTTGACCACCTTGACCCCTACCACGTAAGCCTCCAAAGCCCCATGCAAGGTGACAAGGGCCATCACCAGCACCGTAAAGGTCCCGATGAGGCTACGGCATAACTCCAAATTTCGCTTAGCCCTCCCCTTCAAGAAGCTGTCCAAGAACTCCACCCTTATGTGCCCCCCTTCCCTTAGGAGCCAGGCCGTTCCGAGAAAGGTCATGGCGAACATCAGATATTCACAGGCTTCGATGGACCAAGCCAAAGGCCTCAAAAGGAAGTAGCGCAAAACCACATCCACAAGCTCTATAAGGAAGACCCCCCCTACCAGCCAAAGGGAAATCCTTCCTACCCTCCTTAAGACCCTTGACCACACCACTCTACTAGCCCCTTAGGAGGTCAATCTTGCCAAGGGAAGGTCCCCGGCTTTAAGGCCGTTTTGCTGGAGAGCTTCCTCAACCTCTCACCATACTCAGGGGCCTTACTCAATACGTGTTTCCACGTTTCCTCATAGGCGATCTTCCTCAGCTTCTGAGCCTCTTGAGGGGGTAACTCTATGAACTGCATACCGGCCTTAAGCCTGACCTTATCCTCTTTATCCACAAGCAGGACCGACCTCATGGCGCCGATCCACTCCATGTCTTCGGCTATCTCGGAAATGACCTTCTGTGCCTCAGGGGGAAGCTGCTTCCACTTATTCAAGTTTATAAAACAACCGTTCTCAGTACCCGTGATGACAGGGGGAAGAAGCATGTATTTGGTGACCTCGTGAAGCCCCCAACTGGCCATCCCCAGCCTCGGCCACATGAAACCGTCAACCACCTTGCGCTCCATAGCAGTGTAAATCTCAGTAGGAGGTAAGGTAACTGGAGAAGCCCCTACGGCCTTCATGAAAGGAGTGTAAAGCGGTGCTACCCTGATCTTCAGACCTTTAAGGTCTTCTACCTTCGAAATCTTCTTGTTCACATAAAGCATAAAGGGGATTTGACTCTGTAAGGACCCAAGATAAGCGGCATTTAACCTCTTTTCGAAGATCTCACACCAAAGCTGATATGCACCACTTGCCCTTTCCTCCCACGGATGGAGCTCCGTTAAACCCTTGGCCAAGGCCTCGGGTACAAGTTGCTCAAGATACATAAAGGAAGTATAAAGGATGGCATCGATCCTCCCAGTCTTCAAGGCCATAGGCTGATCAAAACTAGGGATAACCTCAGGCCCACCAACCCAATCTATCCGCACCTTGCCCTTTAAAGCCTCATTCACCTTGGAAACGAAAATGGGCACCGGATCCGTATTCAAATGGCCCTTGGGAAAGGCAGTAACAGCTTTTATCACCACCTCTTGGCCAAAACATAAAGCGTTTACACAAAAAAGGACAAAGAGCAAAATCGCCCAACACAACACCCTCCTCATCCCTCCACCTCCTCCTCGTTTTTAACCGATCGATCGGTCCTTTTACCGAGTGATTGGTATATACCATAGGGTGCGAATGGGTGTCAAGGGGAGACATTGTGTTTTAAAAATTTCAGAACCGGATGTATAAAACGTTTTATTTTATACGAGGGGAGGTTATTGGGGTTGTAGGGGGTGTGGGCTATGGGTTATAAGTAAGGGAGATGAGGCTAGTTGATGGTCTTTACGTTTATCCTTGGGCTGATCCCCGTTTCAACAACGCCAACTCTTACCTTTTGGTCGATGGGGTGTCTGTGCTCATAGACCCAGGGCATTTAAGTCTTTGTACTGTTTTGTTGGAGCAGATGCGGAGGGATGGCTTTTCGCCGAAGGAAGTGGATGTAGTCCTCTGTACGCACTTACATCCGGACCATTGTGAGGCCCTTGACCTTTTTGAGGGGGCGCTTTTAGGGGCTAGCAAGGAGGAGGTGGAAGCGCTTTTCGATTATTATGGCCCTTACTTGTATCAGCCTTCAGGTGCCCGCTTGCCCCGTAAGGAGGTCGACTTCTACTTGCGTGAAGGTGACCTCGAGTTCGGAAAAGGGAAATGGAGGGTATTTCACGTAAAAGGCCATTCCCCTGGCTCCATCTGCCTATACAACCCCGATAAAAAGGTGCTCATAACAGGTGATGTGGTCTTTTACCGTGGTGTAGGCAGGACGGACCTCATGGGAGACCCTTTGGCCCTTAAGGAGGGCATAAAGAGGTTGATGGAGCTTGAGGTAGAGTACCTACTCCCAGGCCATGGTGAGATCTTAATCGGAAGAGAAGCTGTAAAAAGGAACTTCCTATGGATAGAACAAATGGTCTTTCCCCTTTTGCTTTAGATCCCTATCGTCAGTCCTCCATCTATGTAGAAGACCTGTCCTGTAATGTAATCGGATTCAGGGCTTGCCAAAAAGAGGTGTAAGTAAGCTACATCTTCTGGCTTACCCAAGTACCCAAGGGGAATCCTCTCCAAGACTTTTTCCTTCATCTCTTTTGGCAACCTTTCGGTCATAGGTGTCTCTATAACGCCAGGGGCAACGCAGTTGACTCTGATGCCTGCCCTTGCGTATTCGAGGGCCAAGGTCCTTGTAAGACCGATCACTGCCGCCTTGGAGGCCGCGTAGTTAGCCTGTCCGATGTTTCCCCTTATCGCTACTGAAGAGGTGTTTATTATCTTCCCGTAACCTTGTCTTCTCATAGGTCTGAAAACAGCTTGACAAAAGAGGAAGGTCCCCAAGAGGTTTACCTTGATCACCTCCTCCCATTCTTCTACGGACATCTTCACCGCAAGGTTGTCCCGGTTAAGGCCAGCATTGTTCACCAGGACATGGACCCCCCCGAAGGCCTTTACAGCTTCCTCGACAGCCCTGAAGACATCCTGAGGGGACGTGACATCGGCCTTTACAGGAAGTGCTTCATGTCCTTCCTTCTGGATCTCCTCGCAGAGCTCTTCTAAAAGCTCTTTCCGGCGGGCTACAAGGACCACCTTTGCCCCTTCACGGGCGAAAAGCTTGGCACAACAAGCACCTATGCCACTTGAGGCACCCGTTATAATAGCTACCCTCCCTTGAAGCCTCATCTCCCTCCTCCTCTGACGGGGACTCGAGGTGTATAATGCATCAAATGGCCCTTAAGACTCAACCTATAGGTATATTCGACTCCGGGGTGGGGGGCCTCACGGTCTTAAAGGAAATAGCCGCCCTTTTGCCCTATGAAGATATTATGTACCTCGGTGACACCGCGCGGGTGCCTTATGGTACACGTTCTCCCAAGACTATTATCCGTTATTCTGAACGAAACGCAGAGTTCTTGCTCCGACAAGGGGTAAAGTTATTGGTTATAGCCTGCAACACCTCATCTGCGGTAAGCCTTAAGGTCCTTAAGGCCCATAACAAGGTACCTATAATAGGGGTGATAGAACCCAGCGCAAGAAAAGCCGTGGAGCTTACGCGGACAGGAAGGATAGGTGTAATAGGAACTGAAAGCACTATAAAGAGCGGGGCCTACCAAGAGGCCATTCGGGTTTTCTCCAAGGGACAGGTAAAGGTTTTTGCGCAAGCCTGCCCTCTCTTTGTCCCTTTGGCTGAAGAAGGGTGGACGGAGGATCCAGTGACAAAGCTCATAGCCCAAAGGTACCTCCAGCCCTTAAAGGAAAAAGGGATAGACGTTTTAGTTTTGGGTTGCACGCATTACCCTTTGCTCTCAAAGGTCATAGCAGAGGTAATGGGGCCAGAGGTCAAGCTCGTAAGCTCTGCTGAAGAGACCGCCTTGGAGGTAAAAAAGGCCTTGGAAGAACACGATTTGATAAACCCCCAGGGTAAGGGTCAGAAGAAGTTCTTCGTCACAGATAGCCCTGAACGTTTCCGTTCATTGGCCGAGATCTTCCTTGGCTATCCCATTGATGACGAAGTATTTGAAGTGGACCTATAGGCCCAGGTCTTTTTTAATAGCCCTGAGCACGGCGATGTTCTCACGATGTCCGGTCATGTAGGCCTTAACCCTCGCCTTCACAGGCCTGTTTAGAAGGTAAAAGTCCCCTATCAGGTCCAACACCTTATGCCTTACCAGTTCGTCTGGGAATCGAAGCTCTGTGTTTATAACCCCTCTTTCGTCCAACAGCACCACGTTGTGTAAGTGTCCACCTCCTGCAAGTCCTATCTTGCTTAGCTTTTCTATATCCTTAAGGAAAGCAAAGGTCCTGGCAGGGGCGACCTGCTCTTTGAAGTCCTCAGGCCCTTTGAGGACGAACTTAAAGCTTTGCACACCTATAGGGCCAGGATAGTTCCCCACAAACTCCACTTCGAAATGTTCTGAGGGCTCAACCGTTATATACCTTTCCCCATTCCTTACCTCATATCGCTTCTCAACCCTTATCTCCTCTAACCCAGCGTCCTGCTCCTTTACCCCTACTTCGTCCAACAACCTGCAGAACTCCAGGGCAGAACCGTCCATTACAGGTACTTCCCCATGTACTTTTATCAAAAGATTAGTAATCCCATAGGCGTGTAAGGTAGCCATGAGATGTTCTATCGTCCGTATCTGGACCCCGTTTTTGCCAAGGGATGTGGCGAAGTCGGTGGAGGCTACAAAATCCAAAAGCCCGGGTATCACCGTGTCTTCGGCAAGATCGTAAAAGAGGATCCCAGTGTTTGGCGGCTGCGGTATCAATATCATACCCGTCTTGTGACCGAGATGGAGACCTGTACCATAAAGTACTGCACTTCTCGCAAGGGTCCTCTGCGGCACAAAGGCCTCACCTTCTGTGGTCTTGAAGGGGACAAAAGGCAAGTTCTTTGAACCCCCCTTGACCTCTTTACCCCACAGGGCACTCTCTATAGTGGCTAAAAGGGCCTCTATAGATAGGGGCTTTTCCAAAAAATCGTTAGCCCCAAGTTTTAAAGCTTTTACTGCAGTAGCAACGCTGGCATGCCCAGATATCATCACTACAGGGCAATTTGCGTCAAGCCTCCTTATCTCGCCTAGTACTTCAAGGCCATCCATATCAGGCATCCATATGTCCAATAAGACCACATCAGGCCCCTCGACTTCAAATAGCCTCAAGGCCTCCTTTCCGTTACGGGCTACTATGACCTCAAAGCCCTCGTCCTTGAGAGCTCCAGCCAAGGCCTGTAACACTGCCTCTTCATCGTCAACTATCAACACCTTCGCCTTCATCGTTTTTCCATTTTACCCCATATATTTGAAAATGGCTAAGGTTTACTTATGGTGGGTTTTGACATAGAATCCTATTTACGTTTTGATGGTCAAGGGGGATCTCATGAAGGGGAAAGTAGCCTATCTAATTTTCCTGATGGCCATGGTCCTTTTGGGTTGTGCAAAAAAACAGGTCCTTTTGCCTCCTTCCCCTTTGCCTTCTCAAGAAGAAGGGGTCAAGAAAGAAACCCCCCTTGTACCTTCAGGAAAAGAAGCCGAGGAGACCTTAAGACCTGTCAAGTATCCAGGAATCGAAGGAGAGGTGTGGCGTACGCCTTTGCTTAAGACCATATACTTCGACTTCGACCGTTACGACCTGAGGCCAGATGCCAAAAAGACGCTCGAGGAGAATGCCGAAGTCCTGAAAGCGAACCCCACGTGGAAGGTCCTCATAGAAGGGCACTGCGATGAACGCGGCAGCAATGAGTATAACCTCGTCCTCGGCGAAAAGAGGGCCAGATCCGCTATGGAATACCTAATAAAACTAGGAATAGATCCCAATAGGTTGTCCATTGTGAGTTATGGCGAAGAGAGACCAGCAGATCCAGGACACAACGAAGAGGCTTGGGCCAAGAATAGGCGTTGTGAGTTTGTGGTCGTTGAAAAATGAAGAAGGCCTTTTTTATAGTTGCCCTTTTGCTTTTTGCTTGCGCTACACAGGAGGACGTATCACGCCTGGAATATCGTGTCCTTTTAGCTGAGCAAAAGATCGAAGGGCTTGAAAGGGCTCAAAGGCAAACCGCTGAGGACTTAAGGGATACCAAAAGACGCCTTCAAATCGTCTTATCCCTTGAAGAGGAATTGGAAAACCTTAAGAAGGAGCTTTACACCTTAAGGGAGGACCACCGAGAGAAGGCCGAGGCCCTTCAGGAGCTCTTTATGCGGCTACAAGAGGCAGAAAAAGAGTTAAAAGGCCTAAAAGAGGCAAAAGCCCCACCTCCTCCCAAGCAAGAAATACGTCAACCTACCCAAGACCCCGATGAGCTTTACCATATGGCCTATGAGGCCTTCAAAAAGGGCGATTACGACCAATCTTTAGGGCTTTTCCAAAGGTTCCTCGAGAGTTTTCCGCAACACGAGCTCGGCGGAAATGCGCAATTTTGGATAGGCGAATGTTATTACAGAAAAGGGGATTACGAGCAGGCCATCCTTGAGTACGAAAAGGTCCTCACCAATTATCCGAAGAGCGCAAAAGTCCCTGCCGCCTTATTGAAGCAAGGGTTTGCCTTTTTAGCCCTTGGGAACCTAAAGACTGGAACCTACCTCCTAGAGAAGGTCATCTCCCAATATCCCACTTCACCCGAAGCCGAACTTGCCCGTCAAAGGCTTTCTCAGATCCGTTCTCAAACACCTACGCGGTAATCTCCTCAAGTAGTTCTAGGTTCGAACATCAACGCTTCTTCCACCTTTAGGTCTATATCACGGTAAAGTGGATACCCCGTACCTGCGGGGATGAGTCTTCCGATGATCACGTTTTCCTTAATGCCTTTCAAGTAATCAACCCTTCCCTCAACTGCAGCCTGGGTGAGGACCCTTACGGTTTCCTGGAAAGAAGCAGCCGAAAGCCAACTGTCGGTGTAAAGGGCCGCTTTCGTTATCCCCATGACCATAGGCTCAGCTATAGCAGGCCTTCCCCCTTCCCTTATTACCCGTTCGTTCTCCTCCCTGAAGGTGAACTTATCCACCACCTCATCGTAAACAAACCTAGTATCACCGGGATCCTTGACGCGGACGCGCTTAAGCATCTGTCTTACTATTACCTCGAAGTGCTTGTCGTGGATCTTAACGCCTTGTAAGAGGTACACGACCTTTATTTCGTCCACCAGGAACCTGGCCAAGGCCTTTTCGCCTAAGACCCTAAGTATGTCATGGGGGTTAGGGGTACCATCCATCAAAGGCTCGCCTGCCCTGACGTACTCTCCTTCTTGTACAGTCACGTGTTTCCCTTTAGGGATCAAGTACTCTTTAGGTTCACCCACCTCGGGGACTACTATGATCTTGCGTTTTCCTTTGGCCATCTTCCCAAAGGTGATGTATCCCTCTATTTCGCTTATCACTGCCTGCTCTTTGGGCCTTCTTGCTTCGAATAGCTCCGCTACCCTGGGAAGTCCACCCGTTATGTCCTTGGTCTTTACTATCTCACGGGGTATCTTGGCCAGGACGTCTCCGGCCTCTACCCATTCCCCTTCACGGACAAAGATGGTGGAACCGACTGCAAGGTAATACCTCCCAATAGTCTCAAGGACCTCTTTCCCCTCTTCATCCAACTTCTTCTGTTTGATGGATATCCTCGGCCTCAGGTCGGGATCCTTGCATTCGATTATTACCTTACGTGTGTGGCCTGTCACCTCATCCACCAGTTCTTGGACCGTCACCCCATCTATGATGTCTCCAAACTTCACCCAACCGCTGAATTCCGTAATGATGGGCGTCGTATAAGGATCCCACTCGGCCAAAAGCTCTCCTTCGCGGACTTCTTGCCCTTCTTCAACAAGGAGCTTGGCCCCATAGGGCAGAGGATACCTCTTCCTCTCACGCCCCTCTTGGTCAACGATGGCAAGTTCTCCTTTTCGGTTCATAACCACGAGCTTCCCTTCGCGGTTCCTAACGGTCTTCAAGTTTATGAACTTCACACGGCCGCTCATGGGGGCCTCAAGGGTAGATTCCTCTACCTGCCTCGAAGCAGCACCTCCGATGTGGAAGGTCCTCATGGTAAGCTGAGTACCAGGCTCGCCTATGGACTGAGCCGCGATGATCCCAACTGCTTCTCCGATGTCCACTAAACGACCACGGGCTAAATCTCTACCGTAACAAAGGGCACAGACGCCCTCACGAGACTCACAGGTCAAAACCGACCTTATCTTCACCTCGGTGATACCAGCGTCAGCGATCCTCTGAGCCTTTTCCTCGTTAATCTCCTCATTGGCCTTAACTATCACTTCCCCAGTGAACGGATCGACTATATCTTCAAGGGCTACCCTACCGAGGATCCTGTCCGTTAGAGGCTCAAGTATCTCTCCCCCTTCAACCAAGGCACTTATCGTAATCCCATCGATGGTACCGCAATCGTACTCGGTCACCCTTACATCCTGTGCCACGTCCACAAGCCTCCGCGTCAAATAACCGGCATTGGCAGTCTTTAAAGCCGTATCCGCTAACCCTTTCCGCGCACCATGTGTAGATATGAAGTATTGCAAAACCGACATCCCTTCCCTGAGGTTTGCGGTTATGGGGGTCTCAATGATCTCGCCAGAGGGCTTAGCCATTAGCCCCCTCATGCCCGCCAACTGCCTGATCTGTTGGGGGCTACCCCTTGCGCCTGAATCGGCCATTACGAACAGGGGATTGAAACTGGGTACGAGGTGTTCTTTTCCGTCTGGCCCTTTTACCTTCTCGTAGGCTATTACCTTCATCATCTCAGCGGCAATCTCCTCGGTCACCTGTGCCCATATGTCTATGGTGCGGTTATAACGCTCACCATCCGTTATGATCCCCTCCAGGTACTGCCGTCTAACCTCTTCGGCTTCCCTCATCCCCTTCTCCACCAACTCGTTCTTCTTCTCAGGCACCAATACGTCGTTTATCCCCATGGAAATCCCACTTATGGTAGCAAAGGCAAAACCCATGTCCTTCAACCTATCGGCCAAGATCACCGTCTTCTTCTCCCCTGCCACCCGATAGGTATAGTCTATGAGGTTGGTGATGGCCTTCTTATCCATCACACGGTTCACCAAGTCAAAAGGCACCTCCTCAGGGAGGATCTCCTTGAGCAAAGTCCTGCCTACCGTCGTTTCCACCAACTTCCCATCTATACGCACCTTTATCCTGGCGTGAAGATCCACTTCCCCCAAAAGATAGGCCATCTTCACCTCATCGGGGTTCGAGAAGGCCTTGCCCTCACCTTTACAGAAGGGTTTCTCCCTGGTCATGTAATAGAGGCCGAGGACAATGTCCTGAGTGGGAAGGATTATGGGTTTCCCATGGGCTGGCGAAAGGATGTTATTAGTGGACATCATGAGGACCCTTGCCTCGGTTTGGGCCTCGATCGACAGAGGTACATGGACGGCCATTTGGTCCCCGTCAAAGTCGGCGTTGTAGGCCACACAGACCAAAGGATGGAGTTGGATGGCCTTGTGTTCTGTCAACAGAGGCTCAAAGGCCTGTATCCCAAGCCGGTGAAGCGTAGGAGCACGGTTCAAAAGGACAGGGTGTTCCTTTATCACCTCCTCAAGTATGTCCCATACCTCCGGCCTTTCCCTTTCGACCATCTTCTTTGCGCTCTTTATGGTGGTGACGTAACCTCGCTCTTCAAGTTTGTTGTAGATGAAAGGCTTAAACAACTCCAAGGCCATCTTCTTAGGCAAGCCACATTGGTGAAGCCTCAGCTCTGGACCTACCACTATAACCGAACGGCCAGAATAGTCCACACGCTTACCCAACAAGTTCTGCCTGAATCTGCCTTGCTTCCCCCTTAACATATCCCCAAGGGAACGAAGGGGTTTGCCATGGGGGCCAAGGATGGCCCTTCTGCCACGTCGACCGTTGTCAAAAAGGGCGTCCACGGCCTCTTGCAACATGCGCTTCTCGTTCCTGATGATGATCTCGGGGGCATTAAGCTCTATCAAACGCTTGAGCCGATTGTTGCGGTTTATGACCCTCCGGTAGAGGTCGTTAAGATCAGAAGTGGCAAACCTCCCACCGTCCAAAGGGACAAGGGGCCTTAAGTCCGGTGGTATCACCGGGATCACCTCCAAGATCATCCATTCAGGCCTATTACCTGAGTCGCGGAAGGCTTCGATGATCTTAAGCCTTTTGGCTATCTTCAACCTACGAGAATCTGACTGCGTCTCTTTCATTTCATGCCTAAGCCTTTCGGAGAGCTCATATACGTCTATCCTTTTTAAAAGCTCCCTTATGGCCTCAGCACCTGTACCTGCCAAAAGGGAGTCTTTGCCATGCTTGGCGATGTATTCGTAATACTCCTCCTCGCTTATCAACTGCCTTTCCTCATAAGGGCTGTCCTTTGGGTCTATGACCACAAAGGACTCAAAGTAAAGGACCCTCTCCAAGTCCTTCTGTGTCATGTCAAGGACCATCCCTATCTTGCTCGGAACGCTCCGCAAAAACCACGGATGGGCTACAGGAGCAGCCAACTCGATATGTCCCATCCTTTCCCGTCTCACCTTTGAGGAGATCACCTCAACCCCGCACTTCTCACACACAATCCCCCTATGTTTCATCCTCTTATACTTGCCACATAGGCACTCGTAATCCTTTATGGGCCCAAAGATCTTCGCGCAGAAAAGCCCGTCCCTTTCTGGTTTAAAAGTCCGGTAGTTTATGGTCTCTGGCTTCTTGACCTCCCCATAGGACCAACTCCTTATCTGCTCCGGAGAGGCCAAAGAGATCCTTATAGCCTCTATGTCATCTGGGCTTTTTGGCTTCTCAAAAAGGGATAAGATGATGTCCTCCACGGTCTTTCCCCTCCTTTTATTTGGGTTCTTTCTCTTTCTCTATAACCTCTACGTTGAGACAAAGCCCCTGGAGTTCTTTCACCATCACGTTGAAGGACTCAGGGATCCCTGGATCGAGGACGTTGGTCTTCCCTTTGACTATGGCCTCATAAGCCCGAGTCCTCCCTCCTACGTCGTCAGACTTTATGGTGAGGAACTCCTGGAGGCTGTAAGCAGCTCCATAGGCCTCAAGGGCCCATACCTCCATCTCGCCCAAACGCTGCCCACCGAATTGAGCTTTGCCCCCAAGCGGTTGCTGGGTTATTAAGGAATAAGGCCCTATCGAGCGGGCATGGATCTTGTCGTCCACTAGGTGATGTAGCTTCAGCATGTACATGTAGCCTACGGTCACTTTTTGGTCAAAAGGCTCGCCGGTCCTGCCATCGTAAAGTACCACCTCGCCGGTCTCAGGGAGTCCTGCCTTGACCAAGGCGAACTTGATCTCCTCCTCCTTAGCACCATCGAATACTGGAACGCTCATGAAGATCCCGTCCTTGAGCTTTGAAGCAAAGGACAAGAGCTTATCCCTCGGTGCCTCGAGAATAGCTCTCTTTGTCTCCTCCTCCGAAAAGATCTCTACCAAAAAACCCCTCAGTTGCTCTACTTCTTCATCGCTTAGATCCACTCCTTCTCCGCCCCTTAAGAACTCCTTGACCTTCTCACCGAGTCCTTTCGCTGCCCATCCCAGATGGGTCTCTAAGATCTGCCCAAGGTTCATCCGCGAGGGAACACCCAAGGGGTTCAACACCATCTCCACAGGTGTACCGTCTTCAAGGAAGGGCATATCCTCTTCAGGGAGTATCCGCGAGACTATCCCCTTGTTACCATGCCTCCCAGTTAGTTTATCACCTACCGAAAGCTTCCTCTTCATCGCCACATAGACCTTCACCACCTTGAGGACACCAGGAGGTAATTCGTCACCTGTCTCTATCTTCTTTATGCGCTCCTTGGCTCGCTTCTCTATCTGTTCTATTTCTTCCAAGCCCTTTTCTATTACCCGTGTAACCTCTTGGAGCACCGAAGTGTCAACCGGTGCCTCCTTCCACCTCCTCCAGGGGATATCCTTTAAGGCCTCTTCGTCCAGTTCAAAGCCTTTGGGCAGTTTTTCCCAGGCTTTTTGCAAACGCTGACCGCAAAGTAACTCAAAGCACCTCTTCTTCACGAACTCCTCTATGATCTTCTTTTCGGTCTCCATATCCTTCAAGACCTTGGCCTTTTCCGCTTCTTCTATCTCTTTAGCCCTTTTGTCCTTTTCCATCCCCCGACGCGTAAGGACCTTTGTATCGATCACCACCCCCTCTATACCATGCGGCACCCGTAAGGAGGTGTCCTTAACGTCTGCGGCCTTCTCACCGAAAATTGCCCTTAGGAGCCGTTCCTCTGGAGTAAGCTGTGTCTCTCCCTTGGGGGTCACCTTACCCACTAGGATATCGCCTGGCTTTACCTCAGCTCCAATCCTGATGATGCCGCTTTCGTCAAGGTTCCTCAACTGGTCTTCGCCTACATTAGGGATGTCACGGGTGATCTCCTCCTTGCCGAGTTTGGTCTCCCTGGCCACACATTCAAACTCCTCGATGTGAATGGAGGTAAAAGTATCGTCCTTTAAAAGCTTCTCGCTTACCAATATGGAATCTTCGAAGTTATACCCTCCCCACGGCATGAAGGCCACAAGTACGTTCTTTCCCAAGGCAAGCTCACCGAGGTCAGTAGAGGGACCGTCCGCTATTACATCGCCCTTCTTCACCCGCTCCCCTTTTCTCACAATGGGACGCTGGTTGATACAGGTCCCTTGGTTTGACCTCTCGAATTTCACAAGGTTATAGATGTCCACCCCCACACCTTCCCCATCCTCTTCTGCCCTTATAACGATCCGCTCCGCATCCACACTTTCTACTATACCACCCCTTCTGGCGACCACCGCAGCTCCAGAGTCCTTGGCCACAATGGGTTCCATCCCTGTACCTATTAGCGGGGCCTCCGGCTTAAGCAGGGGGACGGCTTGCCGTTGCATGTTGGACCCCATAAGGGCCCTGTTGGCATCATCGTGTTCGAGGAAGGGGATAAGGGAAGCCGAAACGCTTACCACCTGCTTGGGGGAAACGTCCACATAGTCCACTTCCTCAGGCCGTACCATCACGTACTCACCGCCCCTACGGGCTTGGACTAACTCGGCCACAATACGTCCCTCAGCATCAACGGGGACCTTAGAATGGGTGATGGTGTACTTCTCCTCGTCAAGCGCATAGAGGTAATGGACTTCATCGGTTATACGCCCGTTTACCACCTTTCGGTAAGGCGTCTCTATGAAGCCGAACTCGTTTACCCTCGCATAAGTGGTAAGGGATACTATAAGTCCTATGTTCGGCCCCTCAGGTGTCTCGATAGGGCATATCCGGCCGTAATGCGAAGGATGGACATCCCGGGCCTCAAAGCCCGCCCTTTCCCTCGAAAGCCCACCAGGACCAAGGGCACTGAGCCTCCTTTTGTGGGTGGTCTCCGAAAGGGGATTTGTCTGGTCCATAAACTGGGAAAGCTGTCCCGAGCTGAAGAACTCCTTAAGGGTGGCCGTAAGGGGTTTAGAGTTCACCAAATCCTGAGGCATCAAGAACTCCACATCTTGTATGCTCATCTTCTCTTTAACTGCCTGCGCTACCCTGTTTAAGCCTATGTAAAACTGGTTCTCCACCAATTCCCCAACGGTCCTTACCCTCCGGTTCCCCAAATGGTCAATGTCATCGACGCTCCCTTTCCCCTCGGCCAATCCCACAAGGTACTTCACCACCTCTAATATGTCTTCCTTCCTCAGGACCGTCACCTCATAGGGCACATCCAAACCCAATTTGTGGTTCAGCTTCATCCGCCCTACTGGGGACAGGTCGTACCTTTCAGGGTTGAAGAAGAGGTTTTGGAAGAAGTTCCTTGCAGTCTCCAAAATCGGAGGCTCCCCAGGTCTTAGCTTTTTGTATATTTCGATCAGGGCCTTTTCATGCTCAAGCCTCCTTAGGGCCTCCTCACCCTCACCTCTCCGGTAAATCTCCTCCTTTTCAGCACGGGTCAACCTCACAGGGTCTATGGCAAGGGTCTCCAAGATACCCAGCGGCTGCCTGCCTTCCCTTAGATGAACCACTTCGAAGACCTCGACTTTACTCTGTTTTATCCTCTGCAACCTCTCAGGGGTCAGTTCCTCAGTCACTTCTACCAATATCTCCTTGGTATCGGGATCGATTACATCCTTGGCCACTACCATCCCCACCAACGCCTCTTCTTCGATCGGTACCTCCT
Organism: uncultured Thermodesulfobacteriota bacterium; assembly: GCA_964611295.1. Taxonomy (GTDB): domain Bacteria; phylum Desulfobacterota; class B13-G15; order B13-G15; family B13-G15; genus B73-G16. The sequence goes on from CAZSWV010000007.1 coordinate 100,345, forward strand.
TTATCCCAGCTGCTTCCATCTTCTTAAGCATCCCCTCGTTTATCTTGCGCCCTTTCCTGACGATGACCTCGCCGCTTAGAGGGTCCACGATGTCAGCTGGGGCTTTGAAGCCGAGAAAGGATTCGGGCTTGACCCTTATCCAGAAAAGGCCGTCCTTTACCACGATCTGATCCACGCCGTAAAAGACCTCAAGGAGATCCTCGGTGGAATAACCCACAGCCTTGAGGAAAGTAGTAGCAGGTATCTTCCTCCTGCGGTCTATTCGCACGTGGATTTGGTCCTTCTGATCGAACTCGAAATCAAGCCACGACCCACGATACGGTATAACCCTCGCATAATATATGGGCCTTCCAGCATAAGCACTTGGCATCTCTTGGTCAAAGAAGACCCCAGGAGAACGATGCAATTGGTTCACTATCACCCTTTGAGTGCCGTTGATTATAAAACACCCGTTTGGAGTCATAAGGGGGACTTCGCCGAAATAGACCTCGTGTTCTTTTATCACTTTGGTCTGTCCTGTCTTTATCCCTTCCTGCACATCGTAGATCACAAGCTGTACTGTAACCCTTAAGGGGGCTGCATACGTCAACCCCTTTACAATACACTCCTTTACGTCGTACTTCGGTTCTTCAAAACGATACTTGATGAAACGCAATTCCGCTGTCTCATAAAAGTCCTTTATGGGAAAGATCTGCTTGAAGACCTTCTGGATCCCGATGTCCTTTCTCTCTTCCGGTGGGACGTCTTTCTGTAAAAGCTTTTCATAAGAGGAAAGCTGGACCTCTAGAAGGTGCGGCACCGAAAGGACTTCTCTAACAGTCCCGTACCTCTTCCGCACCCTTTTTTGTTCCAATAAATCCATCCCTTTTACCTCCTTTAAGTCCCAAAATGGACTAAAGGGAGCCCTTTGCTCCTAAGAGCTCCCTCCCAAGGCCCTTATTTTCTCCCTTGGACTTCAAAAGTTTAACAAAAAACCTTAGCGTATCTCCACCGTCCCTCCGGCCGCTTCTATCTTTTCCTTTATCTTCAAGGCCTCTTCCTTAGATACCTTTTCTTTAATGGGCTTAGGAACGCTTTCGACGAGTTCCTTTGCCTCCTTCAAACCGAGGTCGGTGACCTCTCTCACAGCCTTTATGACCTGGATCTTCTTGTCACCATAGCCAGTGAGGATCACGTCGAACTCGGTCTTCTCCTCCGCCGGGGCTGCCTCAGCCTGCCCCGCTACAACACCCATAGCAGCTGGTGCCACTGCCATGGGTGCCATCGCCTGGACCCCAAACCGTTCTTCCAGGGCCTTCACCAACTCTGCAAGCTCCAGGACGGTCATCTGTTCGATGTACTTGATCACGTCCTCCTTTGTAAGCCTTGCCTCTGTCATCTTTCCTTCCTCCTTTTATTGTTGCTTTTTCTGCTTTATCGCCTCAAGGACCCCGATGAGCTCCTGTAGAGGGGCTCGAAGGGCGCTTACTAACCTTATCATGGGCATCTTCAGAAGTCCTATGAATTGACCTATGAGCACCTCCCGTGGCGGCAAGTTGGCCAGGGCCTTGACCTCCTCTGGACCGAGGACCTTCCCCTCCACAAACCCTACTTTAATGTCCAGTTCCGGCTCTTCCTTTACAAAGTCCACCAAAAGCTTGGCCGATAGTACTGGGTCGTCAAAGGCCAAAACGATCCCATTGGGACCTACGAAGTGCTCTGCTAAGGCTTCAAGAGGGGTCTTCTCAGAGGCCTTCCTCAAAAGCGTGTTCTTCACCACCTTGTATTCGATCTTATGGACCTTAAGCTGCCTCCTCAGACGCGTAAGCGTTTCCACGTTAAGTCCGGTAAAGTCCGTGAGAAAGACCGCTTTGGCCACCTTGAACTTCTCGTGCAGCTCCTCTACAAGCCTTTGCTTTTCTTCACGCGTAAGCACCTCTCTACCTCCTTACGCCTTCAGTGCCTCTTTCAAGGAGTCTGGGTTCACCTTAACCCCTGGGCTCATGGTCGTGGAAAGGGTAATGGATTTTATGTAAGTCCCCTTACTTGTAGGGGGTTTCGCCCTTATTATGCTGTCCAATACCGTAATGGTGTTCTCATAAAGCTTATCAGGCCCAAAGGAAACCTTACCCACCGGTACGTGGACGTTGCCGTATTTGTCCACTTTGTACTCGATCCTTCCCCCTTTCAGTTCCTTTACCAACTTCGCGACATCAAAGGTTACCGTGCCCGTCTTGGCAGAAGGCATAAGCCCCCTCGGCCCCAAGATCTTCCCCAACCTCGAGACCACCTTCATCATGTCAGGGGTAGCAACCACTCGGTCGAACTCAAGCCACCCCTCTTTCTCTATCTTTTCGGCAAGCTCCTCACCGCCTACGTAATCCGCCCCCGCCTCCCTTGCCTCCTTCTCCTTTTCGCCTTTGGCAAAGACCAAGACCTTCACTTCCTTACCCGTCCCATGGGGAAGGACCACACTGCCTCTGACCATCTCCTCAGGTTTACGAGGATCTACGCCTAACCTCACAGCAAGCTCTACCGTCTCGTCGAACTTGGCATAGGAAAGTTGCGGCAAAAGCTCAAGGGCCTCCCTCAAGGAATAGCGCTTAGTACGATCCACCTTCTGGCGCGCTTCGAGGTATTTCTTGCCCCTCCTCGCCATCTCCTCCTCCTAATCGACGACCTCAATGCCCATGTTCCTTGCAGTCCCTTCTACTATACGAATGGCCTTCTCAAGGTCATCCGTGTTTAGGTCAGGAAGCTTTATCCTTGCGATCTCCTCAAGCTGCTGTCTTGTGACCTTGCCCACCTTTAACCTGTTGGGTTCAGATGACCCTTTGGCGATCTTAGCGGCCTGTTTCAATAAAAAGGACGTAGGCGGCGTCTTCAGGACAAAGTCAAAGGTCCTGTCCTTGTAAACGGTCACCACTACAGGCACAATCGTACCTTCCATCCCCTTGGTCTTTTCGTTAAAGGCCTTACAGAACTCCATGATGTTCACACCGTGCTGCCCCAACGCTGGCCCAACAGGAGGGGAAGGCGTAGCCTGCCCTCCAGGTAGCAAAAGCTTCACCGTAGCTTTTACCTCTTTCTTCTTCGCCATGACCTCCCTCTCATACAGGCTCTACGTGCATATAATCCAACTCAATAGGCGTAGCCCTGCCAAATATACTTATCAATACCTTAACCCTCCTCTTTTCCGGATTGACCTCTTGAACCGTACCCACAAAGTTAGCAAAAGGCCCTTCGATAACCCTTACGGTATCGCCCTCCTGTAACTTCACCCTCGGCTTTGGCTGATAAGCCCCTTCTTTAAGCTGTGCGATCAACTCCTCAGCCTCTTCATCAGGCAAGGGCACGGGACGGGTCCTACTGCCAGCAAAACCCGTAACCCTCGGAGTACTACGGACCACATGCCAAGTCTCGTCGTTGAGCTCCATCTTCACCAAGATGTACCCCGGAAAGATCTTACGGGTCGCAGTCCTTTTCTTCCCCTTTACCACCTCCATGACCGTCTCGGTCGGGACTATGATCTCCGAAAAGTACTTACCCCGCGCATCCCTTTCCCCCTGTCGCACCTTCTCCTCTTCGAATTTACGGATGCGCTCCTCAAGGGCCGCCTTTACCTTCTCCTCATAGCCGGCTAAAGTGTGAACTATATACCATTTCTGTGCCATAGCTCAACCCAAAACTGCCCTTACAAAGGCAGCTAAGATCAAATCCACAAGGCCCAGATAAAGGGCTGAAAGCAAGACAAACAATACCACCACCAGAGTAGCCGCCAGCACCTGTTTCCTCGAAGCCCAACTGACCCTCCTTCCCTCTGTCCTCACTTCCCTTAAGAACTGTACAACCCTCTCCAGCTTCTCCTTCACCCCATCCCCCTTGATGACATCAAAAATGGCAGGCCAGGAGGGATTTGAACCCCCAACCTCCGGATTTGGAGTCCGGCGCTCTTGCCGTTAGAGCTACTGGCCTACCTTACTTCCCGATGGACGGTATGACGCCTGCAAAATGGACAATACTTACGTAACTCCAACCTATCCGGCGTATTCTTTTTGTTCTTCGTAGTCGTATAATTCCGCCTTTTACACTCGGTACAAGCCAAAGTTATTATAACCCTCATCGCCTAACCCCTCAATCCATTACCTCTGTTACCACTCCTGCGCCTACGGTCCTGCCACCCTCTCTTATGG
>CAZSWV010000008.1:0-82736 GCA_964611295.1 uncultured Thermodesulfobacteriota bacterium
ACGTGGAGCCCCTCTACCTTCAAAAGCTCACCCATTTTAAGACCTCCTCAAACCTAAACACTAATTTAACACAGGGCTTCTAAAAATAAAAAGGGGAAGGGCCGGGCAACCCTTCCCCCTTGAAGGGACTCCAGTTCAGTTTAGAAGGTGTAAATCAAGTTCACTACGAAAGCATATGGGTTATCGATCTCCTTACCCGATTCCTTCATGTCGACAGCCTTGCCCTTGAAAAGATAGCCAAATGCCGTGTAGAGGTTCAAGTTCTTGTAAATGCTCACCTGAGCACCGAGGTCTACTTCCACACCGATGCTTTTTTCATCTTTGTCCTTAGTTCCTAAGGCCCTTTCAAAGGTATCACCGTTCTTATAAGTGTCACCCCAGTAGGCCACCTGTGCTGCCAACTTTAGCCAGTCAAGGGCCTTGTAGTCAGCAAAGAGCCTGACACCCCATATGCCTCCCCACCCTTCCTGGGCGAGGTATCCAGACCCCTTAGGAGCAAAGTTGAAGGGGTTTGTAGTAAGGCCAACATCACACATGGGTCCAGGCCCTGCACCCCAACCACTTACTACTATCAAGCTATCGGAAGCAGGTCCAAGGGTTTCAGCACCCTTAGGCAGCACGAAACCCTTTATCTTATTCGGCTTATTGGCGTCGTCACCGCTTACATAAAGGGCACCGAGACCAAAATTGGCTTTCTCATAAGGATAAGTCAGAACAGCCCTTGCAAGCCACCCAGAGTACTTGTACTTGGGTGCATTGTACATCTTCTCGCTTCCAGTATCGAAGATGAGATCAGCTTGATAGTTTACAGGACCCACCTTCCCATCTGAGTAAAGCCCAAGCCACCATATATTGCCTTTTTCAAAACCTGTAGCGTCCTTCCTTGAGCCCGCTGTGGCCGCTATATAAGCACCTAAACCATAGCCCTTCCCTTTGTAATCAAAAACGCCGTAGAAAAGGTCAGCCCCTACTTCTCCATCTGAAGCAACCTCATCTCTTTCTCTCATTTTACCCCAGCCAGCACCAACGGTGAATTTACCCTGGGCGACCTCACATGTAGACCTTAAGCTGATACCAGCACCGGGAACGGTCAAGAAGACAAACGGCCTGATATCGAAGTACTGAACGCCAGCCCTGACAAAGGTAGGTGCATTAAGGCCAGGGATCTTAAAGTCCATATAAGCTTCCTTAACTTCCACTGTCACCTGCTCAGCCCCCCAAGTACCCATAGCATTTCGTCCGGTCATCGCAGTACCCCAGGGATTGGGAAAAGAGTCAATGTAAAACCTCACTTTTCCTGTCAAAGCATCGGAGGTCTTAAGATGAAGGTGCAAATCCACCCTCTGCATCCAGTTATCCACGTTTTGATCAGGGGCTGTATTTATCTCTGGCCACAAGTTCTTGTAAAGCCTGTAACCAATCCCCATATACCCAGTTACCGACAAATCAGCAGAAAACACAGGCGCAGCTATGACCAACCCCAATACAATGGCCAAAGCTGCTAATAAACCTTTTCTCATCTCCACCCTCCTCTTTTAAGTTTTTTAACTTCAGGAACCCAAAACACCTCTAAAGACCCTACACCCTTGAACCTTGGTTCCCCCTCTTACTTGACCCTCCCATCACCTCCTTTCGCGCAAAAATTAAATGCGTTTAATCTGATAGCACCCTTGGCAGAACTTGTCAAGGGGTTTTTGAAGAAGGTGAGATGGTTTTTTATTCCTTCCTTGACTCGGTTATAGATTGCTGCTATATGAACCCCTATAAAAGGGAAGAAGGGAGGGCATAAAATGAAAAAGGGGCTTTTTCTTTTGGGTGTAGTGGCTTTGTCTTTTTTTGGCTGTACCTTTAAGGTCCAAAGGTCCTATGGCCCCATCGAGTTTAACCCCCCTGAGGGCAAGTGGTATAAAGTGGCGATCCTTCCGGTGGCTGATTATTCGCCCTTTGTGCTTGAGGACGCCCTTGGAAGACGTCCCCTTGTAGAAGAAGCCATAGAAGATGCCCTCTTCTCCTTGGGCTTTGTGCCTGTACCTAAGGAAGACGTATGGGCCTTTTTGACCAAAAAGGGCGTAATAAGGGAGGTAAGCCCTATATCCATCTCGCCTGCCACAAGGGTCCTGGCCAAGGAGGTCTCTGGGGATTGGACTCCGGCTATGAAGAGGCACCTTGAAGAGGCCTTGAGGCAAAACCTGGCTATCCAAACCCTTAAGGAAAAGCCTACATCTCCCCTTTCTCAAGAGGTACTAAGGGAAATGGCCCAAGAGTTCGGGACCAGGTTGGTAGTAAGGGGGAGGATCCTCGAGTTAAGGGATGGCCTTAAGACGTCCTTTAACCCCTTTGAGGTTGGAATTGTCCCCTTCGCCTATGGTTTTATGCAGAGGTTCCTATTCGGAGTGGCGGTCCCCGAGAGCTACGAGTTCATATCCGATGAGAACCTAAAGAAGGCCACGCCTTGGCTTACCGAGCTCTTGCAAAAGGCAGCCATTGGGGCAGCAGGAGGATGGGCCCTCGTAGATGGGACAAGCCCCCTTGAGTGGGAGAGGGACGTAGCGGCTTTGGTCGGAGGCGGTGTCGGTGCCCTCGGACACCTAAGCGGCAGGCTACGGGAGGTAACAGTGGACCTAAGGCTCATGGTCCAGGACGCCGAGACAGGGGACCTCCTCTGGACCAACCGTGCCAGGGTCTCGGTGAGCCCGGAATCGGTCTTCTCCCATCAGGACCTCCAAAAGATGCGCGAACTGGCTATAAGGGAGGCAGCAAGGTCCTTGGTTGAGGACTTCTCCAAGTTCTTCAGGGCGGAACTCCCTAAGTTGAACCCCATCTACAAGGAGCTCGTATACACCCCGGGACAGGTGAGGGTAAAAGAGGCAAAGGTGAAGGAGAGCGAACTTTACCTAGAAGAGGCAAAGGAAGCCGCCCTTAAGGCCCAAGAGGCAGCCAAGAAGGCCCAAGAGGCAGCAGAGAAAGCCGAAAGGGCCTTCGAGAAGGCCTTGAGGAAATGAGCCTTGAGGTAAAGGTAGTAGAGAAGAAACCCCCTGCCCTTAAGCCTTTTTCCTTCGGTTGTCTCAAAGGGAGCCACGCCGTAAACCTAACAAGGGGGTGTCTCCATGGATGTGTATACTGCTATGCTAGGGGTTATCCCTCTGCACCGGACCAAGTGGAGCTTTACGGTAACCTCCTTGATCTCGCCTCAGAGGAACTGAGGAGCCCTTTAAAGAGGAAGAGGCTTAAGCTCATCGTCTTCAACACGGCCTCGGATTCCTTTCAGCCCCATCCCCAGATCCTGGAGTTGGCCCACGGCCTCATGGAGCTCCTCTTAAAGGAAGGGCTTCCCCTGTACTTTCTCACCAAAGGCCATATACCCTCAAGGACCATGGAACTCATGTCGCGGTACAGAGGCCTCGTATTCCCCCATATAGGCCTTTGTTCCCTAGATAAGACCTACAACAAGACCTTCGAACCAAACGCCGCACCGCCAGAGGAGCGCTTAAGGGCCATAAGGGAGATGGCCTCCTTGGGTATAACCCCTGGTGTGAGGATTGACCCCCTTATCCCCTTTTTGACCGATAGGGAGGAAAACCTAAGGGAGTTATTTTCCGCACTTTCAGCCGTAGGAGTGAAGGAAGTGGTGCTTAACTATTTACATATAAGGCCTGGAATAGAGGAGATAATGCAAAGGGAGCTCGGCCAGATATGGTTCAGGGTCTCCTTCCCTTATAGGGGACAGCCTTGGAGGACCGTAGGTTCTTGTAGCAGGGCAAAGCTTTTACCCCTTCCCTTTAGGAGGAAGAAATACCAGTGGATGATAGAGCTAGCTAGGTCCTATGGCCTCAGGGCGAGGATATGCCGCTGTAAGAACCCTGACCTCGAAGCAGACAGCTGCCTATACCTTCCCCCTCTTCACAGCCCTTTACAGCTTGGGCTTTTTAATTGACCCCGAAATCTGTTAATTTTTTTCCCAAAAAGGGGTAAAGCGATGCTCGAACTCTTCCAGAAGGGCGGCTTTTTGATGTACCCGATAGCCATATGCTCCATTGTTGCCCTGGCCGTCTTCTTGGAGAGGCTTTGGGCCTTAAGACATGGAAAGGTCGTCCCACAAGAGCTCTTGCTCGAAGTGCTTGACCTTTTAGCAAAAGGAAAGCTCACCGAGGCACAGACCCTCTGCAGGAGGTGGAACAGCCCCTTGGCCGAGGTGATCTATACGGGGCTCTTACACTATGGCAAGGACCGCTCCACCATAAAGGAGAGGATGGAAGAGGTAGGGAGACACGAGGTGGCAGAACTTGAAAGGCATATAAACGTCATAGGGACCGTGGCGGCGGTAGCCCCCCTTTTGGGGCTTTTAGGGACGGTCACAGGCATGATCAAGAGCTTCAACGTGATAGCGGCCCAGGGGGTGGCTGAACCCCAGTCCCTGGCCGGGGGGATCTCCGAGGCACTCCTCACTACCGCTGCAGGGCTCATAGTGGCCATACCCGCTGTGATCATGTACCGCTACCTGAGCTCAAAGGTCCGATCGCTTTCTCTAGAGATGGAAGCAGCTGCCCTTAGGGTCCTTGAGTTGCTTGGAACCGAGAGGAAATGAAGTTCTCCAGAAGAGACAACCAAGAGGACGTAAGGCTTGACCTCACACCGCTTGTGGACTGCGTACTGCAACTCATCATCTTCTTCATGCTGACCTCGGCTTTCGTAGCCCTTACAGGCGTAAAAGTGAGCCTCCCTAAGGCAACGCCTGAAGCCATAAGACATCAAAGGGAAGAACTCCAGGTGTCCATAACGCGCGAAGGCAAGGTCTTCCTTGAGAAAAGGGAGGTAAGCCTTGAGGACCTAAGGGAGATCTTCGCCTCACGGGCAAAACGTGCCCCGGAAACCCTCGTGGTGGTAAATGCTGACAGGGAGTGCCACCATGGCCTAGTAGTGGAGGTATTGGACCTTGCTAAGACCTCGGGCCTTAAAAACCTAGCCATAGCCACCTTACCTAAGCCCAAAAGATGAAGTTCCTGGTGCGGATAGTATGGGGGTGGGCAATAGGGCTATGGATATATTCCCTCTTTGCCCCAAAGGGACTGCCACATCTGCTAAAGTCCAAGATCACCGAAAAGGCCATAAGGGCTGAGATCGCTGCCCTCCAGGCCGAAATAAAAGAACTCGAAGCAGAGATCTTGAGGATACGTACCGACCCCCTTTACCTCGAGTACCTCGCCAGGTCGCAGCTTGGCATGATCCGTCAAGGCGAAATCCTGTTCATCTTCGGGAAGGAAGCCCGTACCGAGGAGCACCTTCCTTGACATAACAAAGCCGTGCCCCTTATCATTTCCTAACCGGCCAAAAAGGGACGAAGGTATGGAAAGGGCAAAGGGACGGCTTCCAGACCAGATAAGGGAGGTGAAGATCATAAGAGGCATAAACAAGTTCGCCGAAGGCTCAGCCCTTATAGAACTAGGCGACACCAAGGTCCTCTGCACGGCTACAGTGGAAGAAGGAGTGCCACCCTTCCTAAAAGGTACTGGCTCTGGCTGGATAAGGGCTGAATACGCCATGTTGCCCCGTGCCACTCATGAGCGCTCGCCCAGGGAGAGGTCCTTTGCCGGTAGGGCCCAGGAGATCCAGCGCTTCATAGGCCGTGCTTTGAGGGCGGCAGTAGACCTCAAGGCCTTGGGCGAAAGGACCATCGTGGTGGACTGCGATGTGCTGCAGGCGGATGGAGGGACACGGACCGCCTCGGTTACCGGCGGGTTTGTGGCCGTGGTAGAAGCCTTAAGGTGGCTTAAGGCCCAAGGGCTTATAGAGGAAATCCCAGTGAGGGACTATGTGGCAGCAGTAAGCGCAGGCATAGTGGAAGGGGAAATGCTACTTGACCTCGATTATCAGGAGGACTCCCGGGCACAGGTGGACCTGAACCTGGTCATGACTGGCTCGGGCAAGCTCGTGGAGGTCCAAGGAGCTACTGAAGAGTCGCCTTTCCCCTTTGAGGAGTTCCATAGGCTCCTTGAGTTGGCCAAAAAGGGAATTATGGAACTGGTAGAGGCCCAAAAGAGGTGTCTGGAATGACGGAAGTGATCGTAGCCACTAACAACAAGGGGAAGTTCCGCGAGATCCAAGAGGCCCTAAAGGACCTTCCCTTGAAGCTTGTACCTTTATGGGAATTGCCTGAACCCATTAAAATCGTAGAGGACGGCAATACCTACGAGGAAAACGCCTTGAAGAAGGCACGAGAGGTGGCAAAGAGAACCGGAAAGCTCAGCATTGCGGATGACTCAGGCCTTGAGGTAGAACCCCTGGGTGGGGCCCCAGGAATTCACTCAGCCCACTATGCCGGAGAAGGCGCTACGGATCGGGAAAACAACCGGAAGCTCCTTGAGGCCCTAAGGGGCTTACCTTTGGAGCGCCGTAAGGCCACCTTTAGGTGCTTCATAGCAGCCGTGGATCCCGTAACGGGCTGGGAAAAAGTGGTACAAGGGCGATGTGAGGGCCTAATCCTTGAAGAAGAACGCGGCAACAACGGCTTTGGCTATGACCCTTTGTTCTTCGTCCCCGAAAGGGGAAAGACCTTGGCTGAGATGTCCCTTGAGGAGAAGAACTCCTTAAGCCATAGGGGAAGGGCCCTACAGACCCTGCGAGATGTCTTGAAATCATACCTTTCGGGGCGTGGCGCAGCCTGGTAGCGCACCTGCCTTGGGAGCAGGGGGTCAGCGGTTCAAATCCGCTCGCCCCGACCAAACTCTTACTCGGCCCTTTGACCACCATCGGCCAAGGTCACCCTAAGCTCTACCCCCTCTGCCCAGGCCCTCAAAACCTCAACACCGCCAACAAGCGTCTTCCATAAGGGATAAACCACCACAAGGCCCACCACCGTAAGAACAACCCCAATACCTAAGGCCATCAAAACCTTAACCCCTAACATCTCCATCACCTCCTTTCTCCAACCTACAAAGGAAGCAAGGGATATGCCATAAGCATCGACCTTTAAGGACCGTGCCCCAAAGACACTTGGCGTATACAGAGTGTGGTACTTTCCAACAATATGTGTTGATGGATTCAACACCTATGGCTTTTACTTGAGGATGGAGCTATACCAGGCTATGATCCTTTCCCCCCAAAGTAGGTAGAGGAAGGACCCGATGGATAGGAAGGGACCAAAGGGAATGGCCCCTTGGGCCTCGAGCCGTTTTAGTTTCATGAGGAGGAATCCCACGCATGCCCCAAGGAAGGAGCCGAAGAACATGGAGAAAAGGGCGCCTTTGGGGCCGGTGAAGGCACCTATCATGGCCAGTAGTTTGACATCCCCTCCTCCCATTCCTTCTCGTTTTCTGAGAAGTTCGTAAAGGAACCCTATGAGGAACAGTCCGCCGCCTCCGACCAAAAGTCCCAATAGGGCTTGGTAGGGCTTCAAGGTCAGGCCCAAAAGGGAGCCGATGATCCCCAAAACGAGTCCCCCTAAGGTGAGGACATCGGGGATGATCCTATGTTCCAAGTCGATGAAGGAGGAGACAAGGAGAGAGGAGAAGAAAAAATAGTAGAGGAAGGCCTTGGGGCCAAGACCAAACCTGGAGATACAGAAAAGGGCCAAAAGGCCGCTTAGACCTTCCACTAAGGGGTATCTAGGGGATATAGGGGATTCACAATACCTGCATTTGCCCTTCAGCAGAAGGTAGCTCAAAAGGGGGATATTGTCCTTTGGCCTGATGGGGCTTTTGCATTTTGGGCAAAAGGACCTAGGTTTAAGGAGGGAAATACCCCTTGGGAGTCGGAAGATGCACACGTTAAAAAAGCTTCCGAAGACAGCGCCTATGATGAAGGCAAAGGCTTCCAGCATCTTTTGACACCTCCTTTGGGCTGAGGTAATCTCTCCACGGGATGGACGGCCGAAAGGTCTTCAAGGAGGGTGAAACGGTTATCCTTTACGACCCGGACAAAGACGCCCAGCTCGCTTATAAGCTCAAAAGGGGGGCAAAGGTCAACCTCCACAAAGGGCTTGTTGACTTCGAGCCCATCCTTGGAAAGGAAGACGGGACGGTGGTAAGGACCTCTACCGGCGGCACCTTTATAGCCTTCAAACCCACCTTGCGGCAGTTCATCATGCATATGAAAAGGGACACCCAGATAATATACCCTAAGGACATAGGGATCATCCTCCTTTATGCAGACATCTACCCCGGGGCAAAGGTCCTTGAGGCAGGCATAGGTTCCGGGGCCCTGACGCTTGGCCTTCTTAGGGCCGTTGGAAGGGAAGGAAAGGTGATCTCTTATGAGATACGAGAGGAGTTTGCCCAAAGGGCCATAGAAAACATACGTCAGTACTTTGGGGAAACTGAGAACCACATCGTGAAAATAAGGGACGTCTACGAAGGGATAGAGGAATCCGATCTTGACAGGGTGATCCTCGATGTCCCTGAACCCTGGAGGGCCTTGGAACACGTAAAAGAGGCCTTACGCCCAGGCGGGATCTTCCTGAGCTATCTGCCGACCATCATACAGGTGAAGACCTTGGTGGACGCCTTGAGGGCAGAGAAGGCCTTTTGCGCAGTTGAGGTCCTCGAGGTCCTGGTGAGGAACTGGCAGATAGAAGGCCTAAGCGTCAGACCCTTCCACCGTATGGTGGCACACACGGGTTTTTTGACCATAGCCCGAAGGCTAAGGCTGCCAGAGGAAGAAGAACCCAAATCTGGGAGGGAAGACCTCTCCGTATCTGACCAAGCCAAGGGATTCCAGGAGCTCCCTCAGTAAGCCACGCTTCTTGCGGGCAAAGACCAGCTCCGGTTCCCCTTTTATTCCGACAAGGGCCTTGGCAAGCTTTACCGCTTCTTCGAATCCCCCCAGTTGGTCCACGAGCCCGAGCTCCAAGGCCTGCCTGCCGCTGAAGACCCTCCCATCGGCAATAGGCCTCAGCTTCTCAAGGGGTATACCCCTTGCGCGGGAGACGTCTTCGAGGAACTGTTCGTGCACATCCCTTATTACCCCTTCCAAAAGCCCCTTTTCCTCCTCGGTCATACCCCGGAAAGGTGAGCCTATGTCCTTATACGGGCCGCTTTTTACCACATGGCTCCTTACGCCTACCTTCCTCATCAACCCCTCGAAGTCCGTAAAGTACATGGCAACGCCTAAGGAACCGGTAAGGGTACCAGGGTTTGAAACTACCTTATGGGCCGCAGAGGCCACGTAATAACCCCCGGAGGCAGCCACATCTGCTAGGGAAGCCACGACCTTCTTCTTCTCCCTGAGCCTCATCAAGGCGCTGTAAAGTTCCTGTGTGGCACCCACGCTCCCGCCAGGGGAATTCACCCTCACAATAACCGCCTTGACCCTCTTGTCCTTGGAAAACCTCTCGATCCAGTCCAAAAGATAACTAGGATCTTCTATCACCCCTTCTACTTCCAACACCCCTACCTTCGGACCCAAAAGGCCGTTTTCCTTAATTAGAAGGCCCAAAGCCAAAATAAGCCCTCCAACCAACACCAAAAGCACAAAAAGGGCACTCACAATGCGCCTTCTCACCCTTTCAGCCCCCTTTCCACAAAAGTTTGAAAAATCCTTCCCCCTGTTCGAGCACTTCCAGAGGGAGGCCTTTTAAAGCTTGGGAGATGTCCATCCCCTTTTTTGCCTTAACCTCCCAAAGGAATAGCCCTTTTTCGGCCTCCCTAAGGGTTATTTCCCCAAAGCCTCCTATACTCTCAAGGGATTCTTTCAACTTCAGGAAATCCTCAAAGCGTTCGACTCCCCTAACCTCAAGGAGGTAAACCACCTCTTCAACTTCAAGGGCTCCTCTCTTCTTCAAGTACTCGGAAAGTCCCCCCTTGTCCAAAAGCACCTCCAACCTTAACCCTCTTTCAGTAGGTTCATCCCACCGTTCGAGGACCCTGTAGCTTGACACAAAGTCCGTAAACTTCTCCCTAAGGGCCTCCTCCGCCCCTTTGGCCCCCATATCCTTGGCCAGCTTTATGACCGCTTCCATAAGCCCTGTCCTCAACAACTCGTCCCAACGGGCGACCTTTCCCCCTTCTTTAGAGCTCGAAACGGTGGAAAGGACCTTGACATAAGGACCCCCTGCTTCAGAAGAGGCAACCAAAAACAAAAGAAGTGTAAAGAACACTATAAGGAAAGGCCTGCTGCAGACCGCCATCTGGGCCTCACCCATATCTCCCCAAAGGGAGCCGCTTGGTGTAAGGATATGCGTCCCTGCCGACAGAGCTCGAGTGCCCCAAGGAAAAGCGGGATGACTTCCTCCTTATGGCCTTGGATCTTGAACTCCCCTTCCCTTTCCAACCGTTCAAGCAGTAACTCCATCCATCTCTTCAGGTCAAAGGCCTCATGAGTCCTGAAATCCGCCTTTGGAGCGGTAGACCTCCTGAAAAGGACACGGGCCGATACCATCAAGGAAGAAAGGTCCGCCTCAACCTCCTCTTCTCCTTCGGTTAAAGGCCTTGTAAAGACGTCCCAGCCGAGCAAGGGCCTATGGTTCAAGAAGTCCACAAGGAGGTCAAATGCTTCGTCCTTCTGGGGGACAAAAGGCTCTATCTCAAGGTCATCTTCTTCCACCCTCGACGGCAAAAGGACCTTCGATTTGAGAAAGGCCAACACTGCCACTATGAGGAGCTGATCGGCCAAAAAACCTAGGTATTTCTTTTCGGCCCTTTTAAAGGCCCTTATCACTTCCCTTAAAATCGCCGAAATGGGGATGACCTTAAGGTCCACCTTCCCCTTTTTGGCCATCTCCAAAAGCAGCCCGAGAGGACCTTCAAAACCTGCCACCTTGACCAAAAAGGGGACCATCACCAATCCAAGGCCATGGCGCGGCGGACCTCTTCCATGGTCTCCTGGGCCACTTGCCGCGCCCTTTGGCTGCCTTCAACCAATATCTGCCTTACTTCGTCCTTACGGTCAAGGAGCCTGGACCTTTTTTCTTGTAAGGGCGAAAGGGCCTGAAGGAGGTTCCCCGTAAGGATCCTCTTGCAATCGACACAACCTATACCGGCTTTACGGCATTCCTGATCTATCTCGCTCTGTTTCTCCCCAGGACTGTAAAGCTTGTGGAGGGCAAATACCGGACAAAGCTCAGGCCGTCCTGGATCGGTCCTCCTTCCCCTCTGGGGATCGGTGAACATCACGGAGATCTTCTGCGAGACCACCTCTGGGGGGTCCGAGAGGTAGATGGCGTTGTTGTAACTTTTGCTCATCTTCCTTCCGTCTGTCCCAGGTATATAAGGGGATTCCGTCAACAAGGCCTGCGGCTCAGGGAAGGTCTCGCCGTATAGGTAGTTGAAGCGCCTGGCTATTTCCCTACAAAGCTCCACATGGGGGAGCTGGTCCTTGCCCACGGGTACAAACTCGGCCTTGTAGATGAGGATGTCGGCAGCCTGAAGCACGGGATAACCCAAAAAACCGTACGTCCCAAGGTCTTTCTCCTTGAGTTCCTCTTGCTGCTCTTTATAAGTAGGGTTCCTCTCAAGCCAACCAAGGGGCGTGATCATAGAGAACAGGAGGTGCAACTCGGCATGCTCCTTCACCCAAGACTGCACAAAAAGGACCGACCTGTCGGGATCAAGGCCTACCGCAAGCCAGTCAAGGACCATCTCCCCTATGTAGTCCTTTAGGACCTGCGGCTCCTTGTACTCTGTGGTCAGGGCATGCCAATCCGCCACAAAATAAAAGCATTCATAACGGTCTTGAAGGGCCTTCCAGTTCTCCAAGGCACCATGTAGGTGCCCAAGGTGTAACTTCCCCGTAGGCCTCATCCCACTTAAAACCCTCTGCATGGCCTTCGCCTCCTTTACAGGGGATGGCCCGTAAAGAGCCCAAAAAGGGAATAAAGCACAGGGTATATCACTGCCCTTACAACCCCAAGCAGGATGAGCCCCACTAAGATTATGAAACCATAAGGCTCCAAATAAACCAAGGCCCTGGCCTTCTTCCTCGGGAGGATGCCCATGAGGATGCGGCTTCCGTCAAGAGGAGGGACTGGTATGAGGTTAAAAAGGGCAAGGCCTAGGTTCACTATTACGGCTATCCTCAACATCAAAGAAAGGGGTAAAAACAGAAGTTCAAAACGCTCTACAAGCCCCCAGAACACAAGGCCCCTGTAAGCCAAGGCGCAAAGCAAGGCCAACAGGACATTGGCCATAGGTCCTGCTAGGGCCACAAAGGCCATATCCCTACGTGGGTCGCGGAAGTTGAAAGGGTTTACGGGGACAGGCTTAGCCCAACCTATGGTCCTTGTCAAGAAGAAAACAAGTGTCCCTATGGGGTCAAGGTGCTTAAAGGGGTTAAGGGTGAGGCGACCGAGGAGCTTTGCCGTAGGGTCACCTAGCCTTAAGGCCATCCAACCATGGGCCACTTCGTGTACCGTGACGGCCAAAAGCACAGGTACGATCATCAACAGGATCTGTTGAACCGTGGAGTACATTTACGGCAAAATTATCAGAGCCCTTCTCACAAGTCAAACTGGAGGGGGACATGGAAAGGGTGATACCGTACATAGAAGGAGACGGCACTGGACCCGAGATCTGGGAGGCAGCCAGGTACGTCTTCGACGAAGCTTTAAGGAAGGCCTACGGGGGACAGAGACGGGTAAAATGGCTTGAAGTCCTTGCAGGTGAAAAGGCCTTCCGCGAAACCGGCACTTATCTGCCCGAAGAGACCCTTGAGACCATAAGGCGCTATGGGGTGGGGATAAAGGGGCCTCTTTCCACTCCAATCGCCGGGGGGATAAGGAGCCTCAACGTGGCTATAAGGCAGAAGTTAGACCTATACGCCTGCATACGCCCAGTGAAGTACATCCCTGGGACCCCAAGCCCTTTGAAAAACCCGGAGAAGGTGGACATGGTGGTCTTCCGTGAGAACACCGAGGATGTGTATGCGGGCATAGAATGGCCTTCTATGAGTCCTGAGGCCCAAAAGGTCATAGGGTTCTTGAACCGTGAGATGGGGCTTTCCTTGGATCCATCTGCAGGCATAGGCATAAAGGTGATGACCCCTCGTGGCTCAAAGAGGCTCATAAGGATGGCCATAAAATGGGCCTTGAAGATGGGGAGGAAAAGCGTAACAGTGGTCCACAAAGGCAACATCATGAAGTTCACCGAAGGGGCCTTCAGGAACTGGGCCTATGAGGTGGCAAAAGAGGAGTTCGGGGACAAGGTCCTCTTTGAGGACCAATGCGAGGGCGAACCACCCGAAGGGAAGCTGGTCCTGAAAGAGCGGCTTGCAGACGCCATGTTCCAACAGGCCTTGCTCAGGCCCGAGGAATACGACGTCTTGGCTACACCCAACTTGAACGGCGACTATCTCTCCGATGCCCTTGCAGCCATGGTAGGCGGCCTCGGCATGGCCCCTGGCGCAAACGTAGGGGATGAGGTAGCGGTCTTTGAGGCCACGCACGGTACTGCCCCAAAGTACGCTGGAAAGAAGGTGGTCAACCCTTCCTCCTTGATCCTCTCAGGTGCCATGATGTTCGAGTACATAGGATGGACAGAAGTGGCCCAACTCATACGCGAAGCCCTTGGGAAGACCATCCAGGAAAAGATCGTCACCTACGACCTTGCCAGACAAATGGAAGGGGCAAAACAGGTAGGGACCTTCGAATTCGCCCAAGCAGTGGTAGAAAGGCTTTGAAGGCCTTAAGGCAAGAACTCATCCTCGTGGGCACCGTCCACAGGGCCCCAAAGGGCTATGAATCCCTTATAAAGGTACTTTATGCCGAAAGGCCAGAGGTGATCACTGTGGAGGTAAGCCCCTATGGCCTTAGGTTCAGAAAGAAGAAGAGGGAACTCCTTGAGAAAGACGGCCTCCCTTTGGGCCTTAAGGCCTACCTTGAAATCCCCTACGAATACAAGGCAGCTAAGGACTATGGGGTAGACCAAGGCATACCGGTGATCCCCATTGACCTTTGTTGGTATTCAAAAAGGTTCCTAAGAGACCTGAAGGAACTTTTCATAAACTACGTGGAGGGCTCTGTCTCTAGCTTTTTAGAGCAGTACAGGATAGCCCTCCTCTGTTGGGATGATCCCATCTTGGCACGCGCCTTCCTTAAACACCTTGATCCGAAGAGGGAGAAGGCCTTGGCGAAAAGGGTTTTCTCCATATTCGTGCGCTTAGAAAAGAGGCTCATGCACATAGGAGGCTGGACCCACATGTTGCCTTTGCCAGAAACCCTCTTCGGCCTTTTGAGACCCCTTAATCCCAAAAGGATCCTGCTGTTACCAGAAGGGGAACGCTGAAGTGGGCTTCCTCTTGGGTTTCTTCGGGGCTTACCTGGGTCTTCACCTCTATGTCCTCCTCAAGCTCAAAGTCTTCTTAAGGCTAACCGCTTACGTCCTTGCTCCTTTCACCTTTTTATGGATAAGCCCCCTTCTGGTCCACTTGCTCCTCAAAGGGGATCACCACTTACTGGGTAAGGTCCTGTACCTCATCTCCTTTAGCTGGATGGGCCTGCTTTTCCTTTTGGGGATAACCCTGCTTATAGGGGACGCCCTAAGGGTAGTTGGTTTAGTTAACCAGAAAAGGCAGGTCATCTTCGCCCTTTTCGGCTCCTTGGGCCTTTTGACTTATGGCTTCTTTGAGGCCCTAAACCCACGGGTCCGGTTACTCGAAATCAAAACCCCTAAGGTCAAAAGACCTTATTCCATAGGGATCATATCTGACTTACACGGTGGGGTGGTGGTCAAGGGGGAGAGGGCAAAAAAGCTCCTTAAGCCCCTTCTTGACGAACGGCTTGACCTCTTGGTCTCCTTGGGGGACCTGGTAGAAGACGAAAGCTTTGACGAGATGGGGATCCTCAAAGGGTTAAACCCACCCCTTGGTAAATACGCCGTCCTCGGAAACCACGAAGGCTATATGGGAGAAGAAAAGGCAGTAAGGATCCTTCAGGCCCTCGGTTTCCATGTCCTCAGAGGAGAAGCCAAAAGGGTTGGGGAACTCTTAATTTTGGGAGTTGACGACCCCCATGTAAGAGGAGCAAGGGGAATACTTCCCATAAGACCAGAACTTAAGGAGGGCTTTGTGCTCTTGTTAAAACATAGGCCAGTCTTAAACCGTGAGTTGCCCTTTGACCTCCAACTTTCAGGCCATACCCATGGGGGTCAAATTTTCCCCTTTGGGCTTTTCGTGAGGGCCTTTTACCCCATAAGGGGGCTTCATGACATGGGGGGTGCCCATCTCTATGTGAGCCCGGGCCTTGGAACGTGGGGACCTCCCGTTCGGGTTTTTTCGCCCCCTGAGGTCGCTATTTTGAGGCTTTCTCCTTGTCCTTGAAATTCCTGGCCAAAGATAGTATAAGGTCGGGCACGGGAGGTGGGAATCGTGAGGGCCAGGCTTCAGATCCTTAGGGCGTTGAAAAAGGGGGCTATGACCTTCTGGGAGTTGATAAACCATCAGGACTCTCACATCGTCGAATTTGTAAAGACCTTGAAGGACCTCATCCAAGAGGGGGTTGTGGCCTACGAGGGGTATAAGTTCCATTTGAAGGTCGATCCACCTTTCAGGCCAAAGGAAGACGTGGTCTGTTCCCAATGTTGTGTGGGGATTGAACTCAAGGGTTTTTTTGCGGAGGTCCTCGAGCGCTTTTTGGCCCTTACGGCCCAAAGGCCCTTGCCCAAAAGTGATTACGACCAGGGCTTCATAAGGCCAGAAGACACCGTCTCTAGGGTCGCCTTCATGTACGAACGGGGTGACCTAGAGGATCAGGAGGTCTTCATCCTGGGGGACGATGACCTTTTGAGTGTCGCCATTGGTTTAACCGGGATGGCCAAAAGGGTAACAGTGGTTGAGATAGACCAGAGGATCGTGGACTTCATTAAGGCCTTCTGCGAGGCCGAGGGGGTGAAAAACATCGAGGTCAAGCAGTACAACGCCCTCCAAGAACTCCCTCAAGAGGACAAGAAGGCCTATGACGTCTTTGTGACCGACCCCGTAGAGACCTACAAGGGTTTAAAGCTTTTTGTAGGCAGATGCATTGAATCCCTTAAAGGTAAAGGGACGGCAGGCTATGTAGGGTTAACCCACAGGGAGGCCTCCTTGGAGAAATGGAGGGATTTCGAAAGGTTTATGATCGAGGCCGGCTTTGCCATAACGGACATATTGCGGGATTTCTCCACTTATCCGGAAAGGGAGAACATGTGGGACGAATTCTATAAGACCTACGAGCTCATGAAATCCTTCCCCCTGGAAAGGCCCAATGTGGACTGGTACAAGTCGAGCTTCATGAGGTTTGAAGCTGTCACAGATCCTGTGGTGCCCTCCTTTGAACCACCGCATGGGCCAAAGGAATTGTACCTGGACGAGGAGGCCTGGGCTACACCAAAACCTCCTTATCTAATGGAAGAGGGATGAAAATGAAGAAGATATGGGCGATAGTTTTTGTCCTTTTCCTCGGATGTACCGTAAGGGTACATGAAACCCACGTGGTTAAACCCTCTCCCCCACCCCCCTCTTATTCCGTACCGCCGCCTTGGGCTCCTCCTCATACCCACAAGGAGAGGTTTAGGTACCGCTATTATCCAGATGTGGAGGTCTACTTCGACATCGACCGGGGGCTTTACTTTTACTTTTACATGGGATCTTGGCATTGTGCTCCACGGCTCCCCGCCACTATAAAGGTAAAAGGCGAATTCGTCCTCCTGGAAATGGGGACCGATAAACCTTATATCTATCACGAACACGTCAAGGTACATTATCCGCCGCGGAAAAAGGGCCACTGAGGTCCTATGAGGGTGAAGTTTCTGAAAAGCGCCCTCCGTCCCGAGGACTATCCTCAGGCAGGGATTCCAGAGGTGGCCTTTGCCGGTCGGTCCAATGTGGGAAAATCCTCTTTGTTGAACTGCCTTTGGGGCCTTAGGGGGCTTGCCCGTACAAGCTCCACCCCAGGTAGGACTCGAACTATAAACTTCTATTTGGTAGAAGAACGTTACCTTTTCGTAGACCTACCTGGTTACGGCTATGCGAGGGTCCCCATATCCATGCGCCTCCGATGGAAGGAGGCGATCGAATCTTACTTTCACAGCCCCAGGAATTTGAAAGGGGTAGTGTTAATCATGGACTCACGCCTTGGGCCAACTGACCTTGACCGTCAGATGTTCCTATGGCTTAGGGAATTGAGGCTTCCTACTATCCCTGTCCTGACCAAAGCCGATAAAGCCACCCAGAAGGAACTCTCACAAGCCCAGAAGGAGGTAGAGGCCTTGTGTAAGGAGCCCCTTGTGGTCTTTTCAGCAAAGACTGGTCAGGGGAAAGATCGCTTATGGAAGAGGCTCTTAGATCTTCTCAAGGCCGAAGGAACCCGCCCGAAAGACGCCGAAATAGCCTTCGCTAAAGCTACCGACGTTTAAGTAAACCACAGGGCG
This sequence comes from uncultured Thermodesulfobacteriota bacterium, assembly GCA_964611295.1. Classification (GTDB taxonomy): domain Bacteria; phylum Desulfobacterota; class B13-G15; order B13-G15; family B13-G15; genus B73-G16. The sequence continues at coordinate 17,331 of CAZSWV010000008.1, forward strand.
TCCGTTCAACTCGAACCTGAGGCATTCGGGCCTGTGGCTGTGTCCCATTATGACTGCGTCAAAACCACGGGCGAGTTTCTTAAGGGCATAGTCCCTAAGACGGAAGGCCACCTCAGGTGACCTATCGCGTCTGGACGACCTTCCAGCCCACCAGAAACCTATGGGTAAAACCACCTTTGCCCCAAAGGCCCTGATGAGGGCTTGCGAAAAGGGGTTCTTGAGGAAGAGACAAGGGAGGTTATGGGGAAAACCGCTCGCCCTGTCTCCATGGGCTAGGTAGACCTTCAATCCCTCAAGGTCCAAAACGGCCTCCCACCTGTAACTTACTACCTCAAGGCCGAAGAGCTTACTGTTTAAGCCAAAGTCGTGGTTGCCCTCAAGGAATATCAGCCTAGTCCGGGCCTTCTTCAAGGCCAAAAAGGCCTCCTCAAGCCCTCCGTAAAGGGCCTCAAGACTGGAGGTGTCCCTGAACCCGAACCAGAAGTCAAAGACATCGCCCATCAAAACCAGGACTTCGGGGGGGTCCTCACAGAACAAAAGGAACTTCTCCCAAACTTCCCCTTTTCTATAAGGGTTAAGGTGCGCATCGCCCAAGAACGCCCAACCCTTCATCCTTGGCCCTCTTTTTTCCTCTTCAGGTATTCGGCCAAGGCCTCCTGCCAGGGGCGCATCTTCATGCCTGTGTCCCTCTCGAGCTTCTCCTTGGAGAGGACCGAGAAGATGGGCCTTCTGGCCGGACGGGTTAGGTCCGCTGAGGAAATGGGTACAAGCTCTACCTTGTCCTTACCCATCAAGTTCAAGACCTCACGGGCCAGTTCGTACCAAGAACATTGACCGCTATTGGAAACGTGATAAATACCCCAGGCGTCCTTCTTCAAGAGGACCTTAAGGGCTTCTGCGAGGTCGAGGGTATAAGTAGGCGAACCTACAAGGTCCTCCACCACTTCGATCCTCTCCTGTCCTTGGTCGAGCAAATAAAGCAAGGTGTCCACGAAGTTCTTGCCATGGGGGCCAAAGAGCCACTGGGTCCTCACTATGAGGAAATCCTCCGAAAGGTCCTGTACGTACTTTTCCCCAAGCAACTTGCTTTCTCCATAGACGTTTAAGGGATTGGGTTGGTCTTCCTCGGTATAAGGGGCGTTCTTCTTACCATCGAAGACGTAATCGCTACTGATGTAGACCACTTTTGCCTTCACCAGGCTTGCAGCCTTGGCTACGTTTTTGGCCCCTTCGGCGTTCACCGCAAAGGCCAATTGGCTTTTGCGCTCACAGGCATCCACGTCGCTAAACCCCGCTGCGTTAACCACCACATGTGGAGAGAGGTCCTTTATCAACCGCTTCACCGAGTTGTAAACGGTCACATCCACCTGATCCTTATCAACTGCGTGGACCTCGTAGTCAGCTTCAAAGGCCTCCTTTATAGCCCTGCCGACCAATCCATTTGCCCCTATGATGAGAACTCGTCCCTTCCTCTCCATGACTCTAACCCCCTTTTGCTCAAGGCAAGGTTTATACTTACCTCAAAAGTTCAGGATGGCGCAACCTTAAGAGCTCAAAGGACGCAAGAACTAGAGCATGGTCTATCTGCCCGCTGGAGATGACCTCCCCAAGGTCCCTAAGGGACACTTTCACCACCTCCAAGTCTTCCCCCTCTTCAAGCCTTTGCTCGCCAGTCCACTTTAAGCCCTTGGCCAAAAAGACAAAAAAGCGGTTGTTAAAAAGGGCAGGCTGAGGCCTTAAAACCCCTAAAAGCTCCAATTCCTGGGCCTCATATCCAGTCTCTTCCTTTAGTTCCCTCCTTGCCGCCTCTTGGGGGAGCTCATCGTCCACAATCCCTCCCGGTATCTCCAAACACCAATCCTCAATGCCATGCCGGTATTGTCTGACCATCACCACTTCCTCGTCCAAAAGGGGGATCACCCCCACCCAGTCAGCAGCCTCTATGGTATAAAACTCCAGGGGCTTCCCAGTACGGGGGGAAAGGACCTGCTTTACCACCACGCGGAAGAGTTTTGTTGAAAACCCTTCTGTTGAAGAAAGGACCTGCCAAACCCTTGCCAAGGTCATGCTCCAAACTTCTTTAGCTTTAAGGCTGAGGCTAGCATCAGGGTCATGGCCTCCTGTGCCCTGAATCGCCCAAGCCCTCCACGCAGACAATCCCTCTCGGTGAAACGTTCCACATCGTCTATCCTTTCGTATGGCGAGCGTAACAAAAAGGGAACAGGGTGCCAACTATGGCCCTTAAGCAAGGCCGGTGTGGAATGGTCCCCTGTGACCACTATGACTTCAGGGGAAAGCCCCTTGAGCAAGGGGACAAACCTATCCACTTCTTCGATAACTTTTACCTTTCCTTCGAAATCGCCATCCTCCCCACGGCTGTCGGTGGCCTTTATGTGAAGGTAAAAGAAGTCGTATCCCTTTGCGAAATTCACCTTCAAGGCCTCAAAGACGTCCCCTATGGACTCACACCCCTTGACGACCTCCATCCCCAAAAGCCTTGCCAGCCCTTTGTACATGGGATAGGTGGCTATACAAAGGGGGGTGAGCTTATAGAGCTCGGACAAGCTGGGTATGCACGGGATCTCCGAAAATCCCCGTAAGAGGATGCCGTTTGCGGGCCTCTTGTCCCTCAAGACCTCATGGACCATGCGGAGAAAAGCCCTGAGGACCACCACCATCCTTTCTGCTTTTTCGGAAAGGGGTTGAGGGTCAAGGGGCCTATATCCCTCCTTTTGGGGATCGGTATCCGTCACCTCATCTGAAAGCCCTTGACCTGAGAACTTGACCACGAAGCGGTGCTCTTTGCCTGGGAAAAACCTAACCCTTACCCCTTCTACCTCCCCTAGGCGTAAGTTGAGCTCCTCACAAAGTTCCCTATTCCTCTCAGAAGGGATCCGGCCTGCCCTCCTGTCCAAGACCACTCCTTCCTCGGACAGGGTTGCGAAATTCCCCCTTGCCACTACCTCACCTGGCAAGACCTCTACACCAAGGCCCAAGGCCTCGATTACCCCCCTTTTAACCTGATACTTCAAGGGGTCGTATCCGAAAAGGGCCAAATGCCCTGGACCACTCCCAGGGGTTATCCCAGGATAAACGGGGTCCATCAACCCACAGATGCCTTCTTTGGCCAAGGCATCGAGGTTGGGCTTAAAGGCCGCTTCGAGCTCAGTCTTCCCCTTATGGGGGAGACCCCCTAGCCCATCTATCACCAACAGGACTATCTTTGAATCCGTCTTGACCGTAAGCTCCTTAAGCAAGACTTCTGGCAACATGGGATCTTCACCCCTCCTTTAAAGCATCAAGGGGAGGGGGGTTGCCTTTTTTACGTTCTTCATGGGCAAAAAGGGCCCCTTTTACAGCCCCTTCAAAGGCATAAAGGAGGTCTCCAGTGCCGTAATAAAGGGAAAGGAACGCACCTACCAGGAAGTCATACCCCCCTTCGTACTCCTCCCCTTCAAGGCCTAGCTTTTCCTTTCCGTTTTGATAAAGGGAAAGCCCCGCCTCGGAAACCACCAATAACACCCTTACCCCTTGGGCCACTTGGTCCCAGGAAATACCAAGGCCCTTCAGCGCCCTCCCTTTCACCGTCACCACCTCTGCACCCTCGATCCCCGCGAGTACTTGGTGAAAGGGCAAAAAAGGACAACAAAGGTCAAAGCTCACCTTTACCCTTCCCTGCAAAAATCCCTTTGCTTCAAGTTGAATACCCGCACCTTCGCTGTCCATAAAGGGGACAAAGTGGACCCATTTTGCCCCTTGAAAGTAGGCGAGATCAAGCTGCTCCTTTTTGAGCCTCTGTAAATCCCTCTGGACATACACCCTTATAGGCCTATGACCCTCCCTAAGGACGACATAGGAAACATCAGTCCTACCCTTCCTCAAGACCCGGGTGACGTCAAAGGACTTGAAATGACCAAGGAGTTCCTCCCCCTCTTTGTCCCTGCCGATTAGGCCCACAAGGCCTACCTTGTGCCCTTTACCTGACACAGCTACCAAAGTGGTGCCAAGCCCTCCATCAGGAAGGGTTGCTTTGTGCCTCCCAAATACAAGGAGCCTATCCCTCAACAACCACTCCTCCCTACCCTTCCACAACACCTCCTCCCCTTCCTCTATGCCCAGATCCTTGACGTAAAGGGGGTCTTTTATTTCATAGATGTATTCAAGCCTAAGAGGTCCAAACCCTACGAAGTCCATTTCCAAACGAAGCCTATCACGGAAAAGGCAGGCCCTTCAACCCTTCCTATACACTACGGCTTGACAGGTGGCAACTAGCCCCCCTTCTGAATCCCTGGCCTCGATGTAATAGGTACCTATCCTCTTGCTGAGGCTCACTTCCTTAGCTTCAGCCCTTAGGATCCCCGGGACCTTCGGTGCCCTGTGGAAGACCACGCTCATGGTAAGGGCTACGGCCACAACCCCGTGGGAGTTTGAGGCTAGTTCAAAGGCTGAGTCCATAAGCGAAAATATGGCCCCACCATGGGCTATTCCATGAATGTTCAGAAACTCCTCCCCCAGCTCCATCTCCACAAGGGCATAACCCTCTTTGACCTCCACAGGGCTTATGCCCATCTTCTTGGCAAAGGGTTCTTCTTGTACCTTTTGTTTCAGAGCCTCTATCAACTCAGACATAGCTATGTAGCCCGCTCAAAAGATAATTTACCCCAAAGTAGGTGAAAAGCACGGCTAAAAAACCCATCACGGAAAGGACCGCCAGCCTCTTACCTCTCCACCCCTTTACAAACCTCATGTGAAGCCACCCCGCATAGACAAACCACGTTATCAAGGACCACGTTTCCTTTGGGTCCCAACTCCAATACCTACCCCAGGCATAGTTAGCCCAAATCGCACCGGTGAGTATCCCAGCACTGAGGAACAAAAAACCCATAGCTACCGCCTTATAGCTCAGCTCATCCAAGACCTCCTGAGGGGCGATGAGGGAACCCTTGGGGTTGGCCACAATCTGAAGGATCCCGAGAAAGAAGGACACGGCAAAACAGGCATAGCCTATAAGGCAGGTGCTCACATGGATAGGAAGCCATGGGCTCTGTAAAGCTGGCACAAGGGGCTTAAGCGAACGGTCCATCCCTAGGATTACAGGCAAGGATAGGACTAAAGCCGAAAGGGCAGAAGACACTAGGCCCAGAAACCTCCACTGTCCGCGTTTGAAAAAGACAAGGAGGTACAGGAAGCCAATGGCCAGGCTCAAAAAAGAGAGGGATTCGTACATAGTGGCCAGGGGCACATACCCAAACCCGGCCTTGTGGCTCTCGTACCACCTGAAGAAAAAGGCCAAAAGGTGTACCGTTGTCCCTATGGCAAGGGGTAAAAGGGCCTTGTGCTTATCCCTTAACAGGATAAAACCGAAAAAGGCAAAGACATAAAGGGCAAAGGCTGTATCTGCCAACAGGAGGTTCACGAGGACTCTTTAGCAGACGTTGAAAACCCTGTCAACGAGCATTATAATCCCTTACTGAAATTCCCTTCAGAAGCCGTTCCGGAGAAATCAGATGTTTATTGATCCCAAGAAGAAATTCGATCGACGTAACATAGAGCGTTACTTAAAGGAAGGTGTGATCACAAAAGAGGAGCTCGAAGAGTACCTGAAGAACTTACCAGATGTTTCCCATAAGGCCGTAAGAGATGAGGAGGAAGGGTGCAAAGACCAATAGTAGTCTTGGACCTCGGCGGTACCAACTTGCGGCTGGCCTTTTTCAACAGAGGAGAGCTTGTGGAACTAAGGGAATACCCTTCCATCGCCCCTATGTCCCCTGAAGAGGGCATAAAGAAGCTCAAAGAGTGGATAAGGGGGTTTGAAGGCGAAATAGGGACTTTGGTATTGGGTTTCCCAGGACTTATAGCCAGAGACGGCACCCTCAGGCATTCCCCAAACCTCAAGGCTTACGAAGGGGTGAACCTAAAGGAGTCCTTCTCCGACATAGGGGTACCGGTATTTGTGGAAAACGATGCCAACCTCTATGCCTTGGGAGAAGGTTACAAGGGTGCTGCTCAAGGGAAGAGGAACTTTTGCTGCTTGACTTTGGGCACAGGGGTAGGAAGTGGGGTAGTGGTCGAGGGGAAGCTCCTCAAAGGCCATAAAGGGGTTGCCTCTGAGATAGGCCATATGAGCGTAGAGGCCTTTGGGGTACCTTGTACATGTGGTTCAAGGGGATGTCTTGAAGCCTATTGCTCTGGAAGGGCTATCTTGAGGATGGCAAGGGATAAGGGCCTTGAGGTGAAAGATGCAGAAGAAGTAGCTGAGTTAGCCAGAATGGGCTATGCGGCTGCAAAGGAGGTCTTCGCGACCATGGGTACTTACCTCGGCATAGGCCTTTCCAACATAGCCAATATCTTCAATCCCGAGCTAATCGTAATAGGGGGAAAGGTATCCAGGTCTTATGACCTTTTCGTCCCACATGCCCTAGAGGTCCTAAGGGAAAGGGCCTTTGGATTTGTAACCGAGGACCTCACTTTGGCCCCATCCCCTTTAGGGGACTTGGCTGCCCTTTGGGGGGGAGTAGCCCTTGTTGAGGGGATCTTCACATGAGGGGGCAGAAGGACTATTACAAGATACTTGGCGTATCCCCCAATGCCACCCAGGAAGAGATAAAGCGCGCCTATAGGCAATTGGCCTTGAAGTATCACCCTGACAGAAACCCTGGGGACAAAGAGGCTGAAGAGCGCTTCAAGGAAATAGCCGAGGCGTACGAGGTGTTAAGGGATCCGGAGAAGAGGAGACTTTACGACCTTTATGGCCCTGAAGCCGTAAGGGAGTCCACTGGTTTCACTGGTTTTAAGACCGTTGAGGACATCTTCTCGGCCTTCAACGACCTCTTTGAGGAGTTCTTCGGGTTCTCCACCAGAAGGCCTTCACCCCGCCGCGGCAGGGACCTCCGTTATGACCTCACGTTGACCTTCATGGAGGCGGTAAAGGGGACGACAAAGACCATCAAGATACCCAAACCCCAGGTATGTGGGCGTTGTGGAGGATCTGGTCTTGAACCTGGAACGCACCCTGAAACCTGTCCCACCTGTTACGGCCGTGGTCATGTCACGCGCTCTCAAGGATTTTTCACCTTAACCACTACTTGTAGTCGCTGTGGAGGCTCGGGCAAGCTCATCACCAACCCGTGCAAGGGCTGCCGCGGAGAAGGTTGGGTTGAAGGGGAAAAGGAACTCGAGATAGAGGTGCCCGCAGGGGTCTACGAAGGCTTAAGGCTCCGCGTAGAAGGAGAAGGCGAACCGGGCGAGTGGGGGGGACCTCCGGGGGATCTGTACGTCTACATCCACGTCAAACCCGACGAACGTTTCCAGAGGAAAGGCGACGACCTCTTGTACAAATTGGCCATTCCCTTCCCCCTTGCAGTACTGGGAGGTGAGGTGGAAGTACCCACCCTTGAAGAGACCGTAAAGGTCACCATACCTCCTGGGACGGAACCGGGTCACGTCATAAGGTTAAAGGGCAAAGGCGTCCCACGGCTTGACGGCAGAGGAAGGGGAGACTTCTTGGTGGAGATAACCATCGAGGTCCCGAAAAAACTGACCCCTAGGCAGAAGGAACTAATAGAAGAACTCTTGAAGTGCGAAACCGAAAGGAAGGAAGGTGAAAAAGGGTTCTTCAGGATCTTCAGGCGTAACTAGACTCAAATGTCCCACCTGCGGAAGGGAAACAGAATGGGAAGGGAATCCTTTCAGGCCCTTTTGCTCAGAAAGGTGTAAACTCATAGACTTAGGCAAATGGCTCTCCGAAGAATATAGGATCCCAGAGGGGAAAGGACAGGAGAATTGAGGTACGTAGAGGTAAAAGAGGTAAAGGAAACTGTAAAAAGGCTCTTCCTTCAGGCCAACCTGGAACTTGGGGAAGGGGTACTTGAAGCCTTAAAGAGGGCCCGTGAAGAGGAGAAAAACGCCCTGGCCAAAAGGACGCTCGATCTCCTCATAGAAAACGCCCTCTTTGCAAAGGCAGAGGGGCTCCCCATATGCCAAGACACAGGCCTTGCCATAGTCATCATGGAAATAGGCCAAGGGATCGCCTTCAAAGGAGGAAGCCTTAGGGAAGCCGTAGAAGAAGGGGTGAGGGAGGCTTACTCTGAAGGGTTTTTCAGGAAATCGGTATGCCATCCCTTCTCCCGCAAAAATACCGGTGATAACACCCCTGTGATACTACACCTTGAGGTGACAGAAGGCGACAAGGTGAGGGTGATCGTCTTCCCCAAAGGGGGCGGCAGTGAGAACAAAAGCCTTGCTCAAGTACTCCCGCCTTATGCAGGAAGGGAAGGTGTAGTGGAATTCGTCCTTAAGACTGTAAAGGAAGCTGGACCTGATCCTTGCCCTCCCCTCATAATAGGGGTAGGAATAGGGGGAAACCTCGAAACTTCTTCTCTTTTGGCGAAAAAGGCCTTGCTCAGACCTTTGGGCAAACCCAATCCAGATCCGGAGCTACAAGGCCTAGAGGAAGAGATCCTGAGGAAGGTCAACGCCCTGGGGATAGGTCCTCAAGGGTTCGGCGGTATGACCACTGCCCTTGCCTGTCATGTAATGCTTATGCCTTGCCACATAGCTTCCCTGCCCGTTTCGGTGAACCTTCAATGCCACGCCCATAGATGGAAGGAGGCTTACCTTTGAGAGAACGGCGGATGAAAACGCCCCTTTCAGAAGAGGAGATCCTGTCCTTGAGGAGTGGGGATTTCGTAATGCTTTCAGGGATTGTGTTCACCGCCAGGGATGTAGCCCATAGGAGGTTGATCGACCTTATAGGCCAAGGACGCCCCCTCCCCTTTGATCCAAAAGGACAGGTGATATACTATGCAGGCCCCTGTCCTACTCCCCCTGGGAAGGTGATAGGATCTATAGGGCCTACAACCTCGGGAAGGATGGACCCCTTTACACCACAGCTTCTCGCCTTAGGGATAAAAGGGACCATCGGAAAGGGCAAAAGATCAAAGGAGGTAAAGGAGGCCCTAATAAGGCACAAGGCCGTGTACTTTGCGACAATCGGGGGGGCGGGGGCAATCCTTTCCCGTTATGTAAAAAGGGCCTCTATAATAGCTTTTGAGGACCTAGGACCTGAAGCGATAACGGAACTTGAGGTAGAGGACTTCCCCTTAGTAGTGATAAACGATGCTTATGGAGGAGACCTTTATGAGGGTCATCGATTCCAACTCCCCCTTGACGATAAAGGAGATCCTCAATAAGGTCCTTAAAGAAATAGGTATCCCCGTCGAACCTGTAGGGCCAGAACTCAAAAGGGCATGGGAAAAGGCGGTAGGGCCTCTCATCAGCTCCCACAACATACCCTATTCGTTTAAAAGGGGAACCCTTACAGTCCTCTGCTCGAGTCCCCACTGGATGCTAGAACTGCAGATGCTCAAGGAGCAGATCCTCAGTAAGCTCCATGCTGAATTAGGAGGCCAAAAGGTAAAGCGATTGGCCTTCAAACTTGGTCAACTCCTGTCCCGTGAGGAAGAAAGACAAAAAGAACTAAACGTTGAGATCTCCAAAGAAGAAGCCGAAAGCCTCACTGCCCCCTTAAAGGACAAGGAACTGAAAGAACAGGTAGTGCGGATCCTAAAGGCCATAAGGGCAAAGGCCCAGGGTCCTTCTTTTTAGCTTGAAAAAATCCCCTGGGGTGTTATATCCTATTGTGGGCGCCGAAGTGGTGGAACTGGAAGACACGCCATCTTGAGGGGGTGGTGGGCGAAAGCCCGTGCGGGTTCGAGTCCCGCCTTCGGCACCATTTTTTTATGTCCTCATCCTGAATCCAAGGGGAGTTCCATGACAAAGGGGTTTTCGGGTAAGGTGGTGTTGGTGACAGGCGGAAGTTCTGGTATCGGTAAGGCTACGGCCCTTGCCTTTGCTAGAGAGGGAGCCACGGTGGTGATCACCGCTGAGAGGAACTTACAAGGAGGCCATGAGGTCCTAGAGGAGATAAGGCGCCTAGGAGCGGATGGTTCCCTTATAAGGTGTGATGTCTCCAAAGAGGTAGACGTAAAGAGGACCTTCGAGGAAATCGTCAACCGCTACGGAAGGCTCGACTGTGCCTTCAACAACGCCGGCATCGGTCCCGATGGGGTGAGGGTACCTGTAACCTCCCTTGATGAATGTTCGGAGGAGATTTGGGATAGGATCATCGATGTAAACCTCAAAGGGGTCTTTTTATGCATGAAGTACGAAATGGCCATAATGAAGGCCCAAAGGGGAGGTTCCATAGTGAACAACGCCTCCGTAGGTGCCCTTAAACCCATCCCTGGCTTTGGACCTTATGCCGCAAGCAAGGCAGGCGTTATCCTCTTGACAAAAACCGCCGCCCTTGAAGGAGCCCCCTTCGGCATACGCGTCAATGCCATTTGCCCCGGCATAACAGCAAGGACTCAACTGGCAGAAAACATCGCTCGAGCAGATCCGGCAAAGAAAGAGGAGATGTTGAAGTTCGTACCCCTTGGGCGCATGGCTGAACCCGAGGAGGTAGCAAACGCTGTGCTTTGGCTCTGCTCAGCCGAGGCTTCCTTTATTACCGGGCAGGTCCTGTCAATAGACGGCGGGCTATCGGCAACCTAAAAATGGTGCCGGAGGTGGGAGTCGAACCCACACGAGCGCTAAGGCTCGGGGGATTTTGAGTCCCCTGCGTCTGCCAATTCCGCCACTCCGGCAACCTTTTTTATTATTACCTCTTGGAGTCAAGTCGGTCAAGTACAGGGGGGTAAAGCTTTAGGCCAGATGCCTCTTGGTAGGCCCTAGCCACTTTCAGGATGGTCCTTTCGTCGCATGGTCTTCCGATCAACTGGGCCCCTATAGGCAAACCATCCTTGCTCAAGCCACAGGGAATGGAAAGCGCAGGTAAGCCGGCAAGGTTGGCAGGGATGGTAAAGATGTCCGAAAGGTACATCTGGAGGGGATCTTCCACCTTCTCCCCTAAAAGGAAGGCAGGGGTTGGGGAGGTGGGCGTCAAGATGAGGTCGCACCTCTCAAAGGCTTGTTCGAAATCCCTTTTTATCAACGTCCTCACCTGGGAGGCCTTGTAGTAGTATTGGTCATAGTAACCTGCAGAAAGGGCGAAGGTCCCGAGCATTATCCTCCTCTTCACCTCTGGGCCAAACCCCTTGGACCTCGTCTCCATGTACATGTCCATCAAATCCTTCCCTTCTACCCTTAGCCCGTATTTGACACCATCGTAGCGTGCAAGGTTGGAACTGGCTTCAGACGTACAGATGATGTAATAAGTGGCCACAGCGTATTCAGTATGGGGGAGGCTTATCTCTTCCACATGAAGGCCTAATCCCTCAAGTAGCGCCGCCAAGTCCAATACCCTCTCCTTTACCTCCTCATCAAGCCCTTGGACGAAGTATTCCTTAGGGATACCTATCCTCAAACCCTTAGGATCCCCACGGATGACTTCCAAAAGCCCCTCCTCTTGAGGGATGGGCAAAGAGGTGGAATCCTTTGGGTCATGTCCAGATATGGCCTCGAACAAAAGGGCACAGTCTTCAACAGAACGGGCCAGAGGACCAATCTGATCGAGGCTTGACGCAAAGGCAACCAAGCCATAACGCGATACCCTGCCATAGGTGGGCTTAAGGCCCACCACTCCACAGAAAGCAGCCGGTTGTCTTATCGATCCCCCTGTGTCTGAACCAAGGGACACCACGCACTCCCATGCTGAGACCGCTGCTGCTGATCCACCACTTGAACCGCCCGGGGTCCTTTTAAGGTCCCATGGGTTCCGGGTGAGTTTAAAGGCTGAGTTCTCGGTCGAGGAACCCATGGCGAACTCATCCAGATTGGTCTTTCCAAGGATAATAGCCCCTTGCCTCCTTAGCCTCTCTACCACTGTGGCATCATAAGGGGGCACGAAGTTAGAGAGGATCCGAGAGGCACAGGTCGTAAGAAGCCCTTTGGTACATATGTTGTCCTTTACTGCTAGAGGGATCCCAGTCAAATAAGAAGCTTCACCTTCATGAAAACGCCTTGCTGCCTCCTCTGCCGCCTTAAGGGCCCCTTCTTCGTCTAAGGTGATATAAGCCTCAATCACCGGGTCTATCTCCTTTATCCACTGAAGGTAAGCCTCAGTCACCTCAATGGGGTTAAGCTCACGTCGCCTATAGGCTTCTTTAAGTTCAAGGATGCCTAACCTTAACACCTCCTTCATATCACCCTCGGAACCTTATAATAACCCTCTTCGGAAGAAGGGGCATTCCCCATGATCTCCTCACGCGAAAAGGGCCTCTGAACCAGATCCTCCCTCAACACGTTTACCTCTGGGATCACTTGAAAGGTAGGAACCACCCCAGTGGTGTCCAGTTCGTTGAGCTTTTCCATATACCTGAGGATAGAGTCCAATTGGTCTGTAAACCTCAACTTCTCTTCCTCAGATAGCTTAAGGCGCGAAAGCCTAGCTACATACTCCACTTGCTCAACAGTTATCTTCATGCTTCCTCCTGAAAGGCAAGGGCCTTTATGATGTCACCTCTTGTAAGGATCCCTATAAGTTTACCCTCATGCACTACAGGTAACATGTTTATATTATGCTCTACCATAAGCCTTGCCGCCTCTTCTACAGAGGCAGTAGGAGAAACAGTTATCACATCCCTTTTCATGATCTCGCTTACAGTAGTCCCGTATTTGGCTATGAGTTGTTCTTTATCTATTTCCGTCACTTCAAAGCCCATAGTGAGATAGTCTACGACATCGGTCCTTGTTATTATACCTTTCAGCTCCTTTCCTTCAACCACGGGCATACCCGATATGTTGTATGTCTTTAGTTTATACAACACCATTGCTAGCTTATCCTGAGGTTCACAGGTGATAACGTCCCTGTTCATGATGTCGCAGACCTTCATCCTATCCCCTCCCTTTGCCAAAGAATAATTCGTTAGAATACCTTTGGAATTCCTCTATTTTCCTCAATGCCGTTCGCAACTCCTTCTGTTCCTCATGGTTAAGTCTGTAGGGATCTATGTAATTGGAAGCCTCTTCCCCTTTAAGCACCGCTTTCACCTGTTCCTTTATCCTCAAATGCATAAGGGTATAGTAGGCATCTTCTAGATCCCGGGCCATTTCCGGGCTTATTACTCCTTTCTCCTTTAGACCCTTTATGCGCTTTAAGGTGTTGGTCTCATAGATACCATATGCAGTAGCAATGACCCTAACCAACACCACAAGGGGGGCCCATCCCCCGGTCTTTATGTTCAGCATCCCACGGTAAGGGCCCACTTTTTCGGTAACAAATCGCCCCAAAAGCCCCAAAGGCAGAGGGACGAATATCAGGGTAGAGACCATCTCGTTTAAAAGGCCCTTGTTCTCCGCTAAAAGGGGGCGAAGTCCTTCAAGTTCTCGCCATAGCTTTTCGCTCCCACCTACAAGGCGCATGTCCATGAGGATCATGAGTTCCAAAAGCCCCAACACCCCCTTCCCCTTTTCAGCGCACGTGGAAATCCTCTCCCTCCACTGGGAGGATGTCCCCCTCCATTTTTCGTTCGAGGGCATCACGCCTCCCTTGCACTTCTTAACCCCTGCTTGTTCGAGGTAGTTGCTCACCTTTTCCGAGAATTCCTTAAAGAGGCCCTCTTCCCCCTCGTACACCAGCATGTAGTCCTGGTCCGTGTAAAGGGTCTCCTCTTGACGGCCAGCACTCCCCAAGGCCACCCAAGCGTAGGACCCCTCGTCCACACCGAGTTCTTCCCCTACCAAGGCCAAAACCCTCTTTACAATCTCGTCTCTCCCCTTGGTGCAGATAAGGTGGACGTCCTTGACCGAACGGCTCCCTTCAAAGGCCTTTATGGCCAATCGGTTGAGGAAAAAATGCCACTTCTCAAGTCCTTTGAGGTCGGCCCTCCTTATCTTATCAAGTAGTCCCTCCAGCTCCTCCTTTAAGGCCTCAAGGGGGTATTCCTCTTGTCGGATTAACTCCCTTAGACCCTTCAGGCTGCTCAGCCTGTCCTCGAAGTCAAGCCTTTCGGGGATATAGTCCTTGAGGAACCCTTTGACCTTCTCGGTGAACATCTATAGGACCTCAACCCCGTCCAACAGCTCCTTTACCCCTTTTAGCCTTTCCTGGAGCTTCGCCTTCTTTTCCTTCAGTTCTTCGGCTTTCTGCCTCTCCTTATCCACCACAGGCCGAGGGGCCCTCTGGAGGAAAGAAGGGTTTTGGAGCTTCCTCATTACGAACTCCAGTTCTTCCTCTACCTCTTTCAGTTCCTTCAAGAGCCTCTCCTCTTCCTTTTTAGGGTCAGGGATGAGGTCCTTAAGGGGGACATATACCTCTATCCCATGGGTTATGGCCGTTGAACAAGCGCGGGGGACCTCTTCTACCCGGAGGACCTTAATGTCGCGCACAAGGCCAAGGGACTCGATGAAGAGAAAACCCTCTTTGAGTTCGGCCAAAAGGTCCTCCTTGGCCTTGAAGAAGACCTCTACCTTTTTTGAAGGTGCCACCCCCATTTCACCCCTTATGTTCCGTATAGCCGTTATAACCCCCATGATCCTCTCCATCCTCTGGACAGCCTCTTGGTCTTCGGGTATCTCCTTCGGATCAGGCCACGGACTCACGGTTATGCTTTCGCCTACATGGGGAAGGCGCTGCCATATTTCCTCTGTGATGAAAGGCATAAAGGGATGAAGGAGCTTCAACAATTTGTCAAAAACGTAAAGGAGGACCTGCTGAGTGCTCCTGCGTAAGATCGGATCTTCTTGCTGGTAAAGATAGGGCTTTATCAGCTCAAGGTACCAATCGCAGAAGTTATGCCAGGTAAACCTATAAAGGGATAAGGCTGCTTCGTTAAACCTATACTCCTCAAGGGCCTCGGTCACCCCTTTTATCGTCTCCTTGAGCCTATGGAGGATCCACTTATCCGGAAGGCTCAAACGGGGAGGCAAAGAGGCCTCACATCCTCCCTCCAGGTTCATGAGGCAAAACCTTGCAGCGTTCCACAGCTTGTTGCAGAAGTTCCTTGAACCTTCGATCCGCTCTTCGGATAACTTTATGTCCCTGCCTTGAGCAGCTAGGACAGCCAGCGTAAACCTCAGGGCATCTGCACCGTATTTGTCTATCATCTCCAAGGGGTCGATAACGTTCCCCTTGGTCTTGCTCATCTTCTGGCCCTCCATATCCCTGACCAAGGCATGTACGTATACGTCCTTGAAAGGGACATCCCCCATAAAATGGAGCCCCATCATCATCATCCTGGCAACCCAGAAAAAGAGGATGTCAAAACCCGTGACCAGGACCGAGGTGGGATAAAAGACTTCAAGCTCCTTTGTCCTTTTGGGCCATCCCAGGGTCGAAAACGGCCACAACGCAGAACTAAACCAGGTGTCGAGCACATCTTCGTCTTGCTTTATCCTTTCGGAACCACAATGCCTGCACTTTTCGGGGGCTTCACGACTGACGGTTATCCCCTGACAGTCCTCACAGTGCCACGCCGGTATCCTATGTCCCCACCATATCTGCCTTGATATACACCAGTCCCTTATCGACTCCATCCAATCCAAATAGACCTTCTCCCAGTTCGAGGGTATTATCCTGGTCCTTCCGTCCTTTACGGCCCCTATGGCCGGTTCAGCTAGGGGTTTGGTCTTGACAAACCACTGGACCGATAACATGGGTTCGACTATCGTCTGGCAGCGATAACAGTGTCCCACTGCGTGCCTATAAGGCTCTACCTTGACCAAAAGGCCTTCCCTCTGTAGGTCCTCAAGGAGCTTGCGTCTGCATTCAAACCGATCAAGGCCCTTGTAAGGTCCTGCTTCCTCAGTCATACGGCCTTCTTGGTCTATCACCTTGACCAGGGGTAGGCCATGTCGCTGCGATATCTCAAAGTCATAGGGGTCATGCGCAGGGGTCACCTTAAGGGCCCCTGTCCCGAAATGGGGGTCTACATAGGGGTCAGCGATAACGGGGATCCTCCTCCCCAAGATGGGCAAAAGCGCCCACCTACCCACTAAGGACCTATAGCGCTCGTCCTCAGGGTTCACCGCTACGGCAGTATCCCCTAACATGGTCTCAGGGCGCGTGGTAGCGACCACTACCTCTCCTCCCCCTTCAAGGGGATAACGCAAGAAGTAAAGGTAGGCGTCCTCTTCCCGGTGCTCGACCTCCAGGTCCGAAAGGGCGGTCTTACATCGAGGACACCAATTGATCATGTAGTTGCCGCGGTATATAAGGCCTTCCTCGTAAAGCCTGACGAAGACCTCCTTTACCGCCTCTGATAGGCCCTCGTCCATAGTGAAGCGCTCCCTTGACCAATCACAGGAGGCACCAAGCCTCTTGAGCTGCTCTATGATCACCCTCCCGTATTTCTCCTTCCACTGCCAAACCCTCGCGAGGAAGCCATCCCTTCCCAAGGCCTCCTTGCTCAACCCCTCCTTTGCCAATTCCCGCTCGACCATATGTTGGGTAGCAATGCCGGCATGGTCTGTCCCTGGTACCCAGAGGCAGTTATACCCCTGCATCCTTCTCCAGCGCACCAAGATGTCCTGCAGGGTGTTGTTCAAGGCATGCCCTATGTGGAGGGAACCCGTAACGTTTGGGGGGGGGATGACTATGCAAAAGGGCCTTTTAGGGGAATCCGGATCGGCTACGAAGTAACCCCTCTCAAGCCAATACTGATACCACTTTTCCTCCACTTCCTTTGGATCATAGGCCTTTTTCAGCTCCATCGTGTACATCCACCCCTTTTTTTGAATTCTTCCTCAATTAGACGCCTTAACTCCTCGCGAAAGGCCTTTGCCAATTCTCGGACCAAGGCCTCTATGAACTTCCTAAAGGCTATTTCAAGCTCCCCTTGTCCCTTTTCGGCTAAAAAGGGAGAGGTAGCCATAGAAGGGGACGCTGCTATGGAAGATTCGGCCATCTCGAGTTCTTTTGCGCTTTCCTCAAGGATCTCCTTCAACCTTGAGGCCTCAGCTTCAGGGATCTCACCTTCTTCCTCCACTACCTCCGTGAGTTCTATCACCTCTTCGGTTTCCCCCTCAAGGCCAAGGGCCTTCCTCAACTTGGAGAGGACCTCTTCAGCCCTGAAAGGTTTGAAAATTGCCCCTAGGGCCCCAAGTTCCTCCAAATCCTTTTCGCTCACCTGGTCCAATATCCCCATGGTGAAGTAAAGGGGGATAGCCCTTAGAGCAGGGTCTTCCTTTAATTTCTTGGACAGCTTCAGGGCACCAAGGGGAGGCGCTTTGTAATCACAGATGAAAAGGTCAACCTTTTGTCCTTTAAGGTAGTTCAAGGCATCTATGACGTTGCCGAAAAAGACCACGTTGAGGCCGTCCTCTTGGGAAAGGATCCGCGAGAGTTCCTTGCGAACCACAGGACTCGGTTCCACTATAAGCACAGAAGCCTTCATCTCCCTTTGGTTGGGATGAAGATAAACACAAGCCTTTGGCCCTGTCAACCTAAAGGGGTTCGAAGGCCTTGAGTCCCTCCAAGAACCTAAGGGTCCGGATGAGCCTCCTGTCGCGTTCCCTTACCAGTTCCTCTTCGGTCCTGCCGTGGTAGTCGTATATGCCTCTTGAGGTCTTGACACCGAGGTGTCCCTTTTTGACCTTTTCTTCCACAAACTTGAAGACCCGCCCATAGGCCTTCATGGCGTCAAGGAGCATGTCAAGTCCCTGGAAGTCGAAGGTCTGTACCACCCCAAGGACAGGGAGCCTGATGCCCAGGGTAAACTTTACCGCCTTATCGATTTCTTCGGCGGTGGCATACCCCTCTTCTATCATCTCAAGGACGGTCTCCCCTATGGCACGCTGGATGCGGTTGACCAAAAAACCGGGTTTGTAGCCCTTCAACAACACCGGAACCTTCCCTATCGCCTTAAGGAGTCTAAGGGACCTCTCAAGGACTCCCTCTGAAGTGAGCTGGTCTTTTACCACCTCCACAAGGGGGATGATGTGGGCAGGGGCAAAGAAGTGGGTTATAAGGGCAAAGGGCCTCCTTCTAGGGGGTATGAGCTCGAAGACATTAAGGCCTGAAGTGTTGCTAGCAAAGATGACCTCAGTTGGGGGAAGTTTATGGTCGAGCTGTCTGAACACGGACTCCTTAATGGAAGGCACCTCAGGAACTGCTTCAAGTACAAAGGTACTTTGGAGGATTTCTTCCACGTCAAGGCAGAAAGAAACCCTTTGGCGTGCTTCGGCTTCAAGACCTGACTCTATCACACCTTCTTCCACCAGCGTCAGGAGGCTCGAATCCATGAGCCGTCTAGACCTCTCAATGGCCTTTTGGTCGACGTCCAAAAGGAGCACCCTGTGCCCGTAGAGGGCGAAGTTCAAGGCTATAGTGGTGCCCATAAGCCCTGCGCCTACTATGGCTACCCTTTCCATCCTCAACCCGCCGTATACCCGCCGTCTATGTAGATAACGGAGCCTGTCATCCAATCCGAGGCCCTAGAGGCCAAAAAGACAAGGGTACCCACAAGGTCTTCGGGCTCACCAAGCCTGCCCAAAGGGAAACGGGATATGACCATCTTGTAAAAGGCCTCGTCCTCAAAGATCCGTTTGGTGATACCGCTTCTGAAAACCCCCGGTGCTATACAGTTGACGTTTATGCCGTAAGGCCCCCATTCGAGGGCAAGGCTCTTGGTGAGCATGTGGACGGCCCCTTTGGAGGCACAATAAGCTGTGTAATTGGCCAAGCCGTAAAGTCCCCTGACCGAACCCACCAAGATGACCTTCCCCCTCCCTTTTTCCTTCATCACCTTTGCCACTTCCCTTAGGAAGTAGTAGGTACCCTTTAGGTTCAAGTCCACCACCAATTCCCACTCCTCACGATCCTGTTGATCTATGGGACCGTTGTTGTTGATACCTGCTGCAGTAAGTAGGATGTCAATGGAACCGAACTCTTCCAAAGTCCTTTGGACGACCCTTTGGACGTCTTCGTATTTAAGGGGATCCCCTTTTACATAGGAGGCAATACCGCCCTGTGACCTTATCCTCTCGACTAGCTCCTTCAAGACTGGCTCGGTCCTACCCGTTAACATCACCTTCGCACCAAGGGCCGAATAGGCCAGAGAGGCCGTGGAACCGAGGGCCCCAGTAGCTCCGGTGATGAGGGCCACTTTTCCCTCGAGATCGAACATCTTGAGGATATCTTCCTTTCTCATAGCCTTTACTCCTTTCAGTAACTTATGATGACGAGCATGCTAGCAGGCATATTGGTCTTATTGATGATCTCTCTGCCCTCACCGGGTCCTATATAGATAGAATCCATGGGGCCAAGGGTGATCTCCTCCCCTTGCTTTGTCCTTATGGTGATCTCTCCACTTAGGACGAAATAAACCTTCTCAAAGGGGCTTTCGTCGTATTCGGCACCGCCTCCGGGCAAAAAATGGGAAAGGCCTACCCAGAACTTGGAACTACCCGTTTCATCCTTTCCATGGAGCCTCAAGGAGACCATGTTGAAGTGTTTGGGTGCCTGATAAGGTTTTGCATCTTTCAACTGTACCTTTTTCATGGATCACCTCCAAAGTTTATCTATATGGCAACCAACACTCCATGAGCTCATCTATCGGCCATAGACAGAGGCGCTCATACCCGTCCTTGGTGACCACTATGTCCTCCTCAAGCCTCACGCCATCCCTTCCCCCTTTTTTGCCTGCGTAGGTCTCTATGGCTATTACCATCCCTTCCCTTAAGACCTGAGGAGGAACACCTGCTTCCATCTGCTGACGGTTGAAGAAGGGCCTTTCATGAAGGGATAGGCCTATACCATGGCCCAAGGCATAAGGACCTACCTCCTGCCAAGTCTTATAACCCCAATACTCGGGCGAGCCAGGCCACCTAGAAACTACCTCATGGTCTGTGACCCCATCCCTTATGACCTCAAGGGCCGCATAGAGCATGTCCCTGCACTCAGCATAGAGGTCCTTTTGCTCCTGTGAGGCCTTCCCACAGCAGAAGGTCCTGTAGAGACAACACTTATACCCTAAATAAGAAGCCCCATCTATGTCTACGTAGACGAGCTCCCCCGGCCTTATGGGCTTGTCCGAAAAGGACCAGTTGTAGGGGTTGGTATTGTAACCGGAACACACCACGCAGTCCTCGGTGTGATCCACGCCCTCCTCGTAAAGGACCTTCATGGCTATCGCCACAAGGTCGCATTCCCTTATCCCTGGCCTTATCGCTTCGGCTATGGCTGCGAAGGCCTTCTCTGCTATTTGACAGATGATCCTCATAAGGGCGATCTCATCCTGCGTCTTTATGGACCTTGCCTTGTCCATAGTGGGTTTGCCGTGCACGGGCTTAAGCCCCCTTTTTTTAAAGGCCTCTGCATAGAGAAAGGAAAGGGTCGTACCATCTATGCCTATGGGCTCGTTTTGGACCCCATATTCGGCCAAGATCCTCCCTATTTGATCGACCACCTTTAGGACCACAGGGTCATCAGGACCTACAGCAGCAGGCTTTGGCAAGGCAGCCGGTGCATGTACCCTGCCCTTAAGCCAAGGCATCCTCCTCTCCACCTCTTCGGGAGTTCCACCTCCTACAAGATGTGGCTCACCATTGCGAGGGAAGACGACAAATTGGGCCTCAAGGGGCCTTAAAGGGGTCGTGACATAATAAGAGGTCAAATACCTTATGTTGGCATCATCCCATGCCACGATCGCCCCAAGCCCATCCTCCTCCATGGCCTTCCTGGCCCTTTCAAGTCTTTCCCTCCTCAACCTATCGAAATCTATCCTCTCCTCGTAGTCCACCGCATATCGACCAAACACCTTGCCTACATCCACCTTGACCTTCATGATAAGACCTCCCAACTTTTCTCGGCCCTAAAGGGAAAGCAATAAACGTGCCTATCGTTAAGGGAAGGAGGAGGGGCTTACGCCTTGACCCTCTTTTCACACCATATAGAATCTTTTTCGTAACATATTGCAAGATGGTGTGAATTCAAAGAAAAGCCTTCAATCGCTTGAGGGTCTCTTCGGCTTCTTCCATTATCCTCTCCATTAAGTCCTTGACGGAAGGAAGGTCATCTATGAGGCCTATGGCCTGTCCGCATACGACCATCCCTTCGTCTATAAGGCCTTTCTCAAGGACTTCCCTTGACTTTTCCCCTTTTATATAAGGTATAAGCTGCTCAAGACTGGCCCCTTCCCTTTCCAATTCCAAGACCTTTTCAGAAGCCCTGTTCCTTAGGACCCTCAAGGTGCTCCGTATAGACCGCTGTACCAAGACCGTATCGGTCTCCTTGGCCTCAAGGAGCCTTTGTTTCACCTTTGGGTGGACAGGGGCTTCTTTCGTCATCAAAAAACGGGTACCCATCATCACCGCTTCGGCCCCCAAGGCCAAGGCCGCTACAAGTCCCTTACCGTCCACAATCCCCCCTGCAGCTATAACAGGAACCTTAAGCCACCGCGAGGCAACTTGGATAAGGATCAAAGAGGTGAGATCACCTTCTCCTGGATGGCCAGCACCTTCAAAGCCGTTGACCACCACCATGTCACAACCAGCCCTTTCGGCCGCCTTGGCAAACCTCAAGGAGGGACACTTGTGCATCACAAGGGCACCATGGGATTTCAAAAGCGGTAAATACGGCTCGGGGTTCCTCCCCGCAGTCTCAAAGACCCTCACCCCTTCCGAAAGGGCTACTTCTATATACTCCTCTAACGGGCGCGGGCTTAAGGTGGGAAGCAAGGTCAAGTTTACACCAAAGGGCCTATCCGTCAGCGCCTTGACCTTCTTTATCTCCTCCCTTAAGGCCTCACCGTTGGGGAAGGTCAAGGCACTGAGCACACCGAGCCCTCCTGCCTCCGAAACAGCAGCCACAAGTTCAGCCCTTGCCACCCACTGCATACCCCCTTGTATTACGGGATAGGCAATCCCCAGAAGCCGCGTTACCCTGGTCTCAAACTTCACCTCAAAAACCCGAAAACTACTTGGAGGCCTTCTTCTCTTCTCTGGCCCTCTTCAACCTCTCGCCAAGCCCCCTCTCCTTGGCCAACTTCCTCCTCTTGGAGGCTAGTACCTTGGCGACCAAAGGGAACCTGCTCGGTAAACCCCACTTCTTACGATACTCCTTGGCCGTAAGACCGTGGACCTTCAAGTGCGCATTGGTGAGCTGCCTGAACTCTTGACCACATTCAAGACATATTACCTTGTTCCTCTGTACGGACTTTAAGGGATCTACAACAGGAACTGCACTCTCTTGCACCTTTTCTTCCACTTTACCTTCTTCACGCTCTTTCATCTCCTTAAGTCTTTGAAAGGTAACTTCAAGAAAACGATCTACTTCCTCAGGTGACATTTTTGCGTGGGAGGCCTGAGCTGTAGCGATTTCTACTGCCATCTCGGTCAAAGATTTAGCCATTTTACACCTCCTTAAAGGTTTTTGGATTTACATATTTCATTTTTGCATAAAATAATGCCCTTTTCAAAAAAGTCAAGAAGCGACAAAAGGCCACCTTTTTGTAAGAGGTACCAAACATCAATAGGGATTGATAACTTCCACAGCAAGATGCTAAGCTCCCTATTCAGGACAAAGTAGTCCACAAAGACGTCCGCGCCTCATTTCACCGACTCTTTATTAACTTTCCCTTTGCCTTGCATGAGTGTCCCCTTGACATAAGGGGAAAACTTGTGAGATTTTTAACAAACAACCTTGACAGGAGGGAGGAAATGGGGAAGTGGGATAAAGTCTATGAGGACTACTTCCGGAGACGCCAGAAGGTCCTTGAGATGGGGGGTCCGGAGGAAGTTGCCAAGCAAAAGGCAAGGGGCAAGCTCACCGCCAGGGAGCGGATCGAACTCCTTTTGGATCCAGGGACCTTCGTTGAGGTGGGGATGTTTGTGAGGCATAGGACCACTGAGTTCGGGATGGACAAAAGGTTTGTACCTGCAGAAGGGGTTGTGACAGGTTATGGAAAGGTCAACGGCCGTTGGGTGGTGGTGGCCTCTGAGGACTACACCGCCATGGCCGGGACCTTTGGGGAGTATCACGGTAAGAAGTTCGTATGGGCTATAGAATTTGCCAAGGAAAAGGGTTGGCCTTTTATAGGCATAAACGATTCGGGTGGGGCGAGGCTTCAGGAAGGAATGGACACCTTGGAGGCCTATGGGTGGCTATTCCGAGCCCAGATATTGGCTTCTGGAATCGTCCCCCAGATATCGCTTTTGCTTGGTCCGTGTCTCGGCGGTCAGGCGTATCACCCCATAATGACGGACTTCTTGATTCAGAGCAAGACCACGGGTTTCATGGGGATAGCTGGTCCTGCCTTTGTGAAGACGCAGACAGGTGAGGAGATAACCCTGGAGAGGCTTGCTGGCTGGGAGGCACATGCCGTCAAAGCTGGTCAGACACACCTTGTAGGGGAAGACGACAAGGAGTGCATTGAGTTGTGTAAGAAACTCCTGTCCTATCTTCCCTCCAACAACCGCGAAAAGCCGCCCAGGATCGAGACCGACGATGACCCCAACAGGCAGATACCCGAGCTGGATGAGTTCTTGCCGGATCCCATGTTGCGGACCCCTTATGACATGCATCAAATAATAGAGAAGGTAGTGGACAGGGGGAGTTTCCTAGAGATCATGCCTTATTTTGCCAGAAACCTCATCGTGGGCTTTGCCCGCTTCAACGGCTATGTAGTGGGGATAGTGGCCAATAACCCCATGTTCAAGGCAGGTGGTTTGGATGTAGATGCCTCCGACAAACTGGCGAGGTTTGTCCGCTTCTGCGATCTCTTCAACATCCCCCTTGTCACCTTCCAGGATTGCCCAGGTTTCTGGATCGGTTCAGAGCAGGAGTGGAAAGGGATACTCAGGCATGGGGCAAAATGCCTATATGCGTGGGCAGATGCCACAGTTCCCCTTATCTCCATTATCATCGGCAAGTCCTACGCAGGTGCCCACTACGCCATGCTAGACAAATCCATAGGGGCAGACTTGGTCTTCGCGTGGCCCACGGCGAAGATAAACATCGTAGGTGCTGAAACTGCAGCAAGCGTCATCTTCGCCAAAGAGATCCAATCGGCCCCTGATCCCAAACAGAGGGCCAAAGAGCTCATAGAGGAGTACCGCATCAGGTTCGAACACCCCTATCAGGCTGCAGAAAGGGGCTATGTGGATGACGTCATCATGCCAAGGGATACAAGGCGCTACATCTGTATAGCCCTCGAGGTATTGCAGAACAAACAAGTAGTCCGCCCGTGGCGTAAGTACTCCAACATAAACCTCTAATCCGACCTTCAAAAAGGGGCAGGCCAAAAGGCCTGCCCCTTTTTGACCTCCCTACGGTCTCAAGTTGATGTGTAATGGTGTTTGTGCTTTAATATTTTTCCTTTTTCCTTCCAAGGGAGGACAGCCATGTTGAAGGAAGCCCTGAAGATATTCGCCGTAGGTTTTCCAGGGGTAATCTTGACGCTCATCCTTATGGCCTTTGTGATCTATTTGGTCGGCAGGTTGATCACTATGTTTGAAAAAAAAGGGAAATAAACCGAGTAGGAGGGCACCCATGGAGGTCCTGGAGAAGGTGTTGTGGCAGACGGGTTTTTGGAACCTACAGTTTAAGCACGTCTTGATGTGGGCTATAGCTTTCGCCTATATCTACCTGGCCATAAAGAAACAATATGAACCCCTCCTGCTCCTACCCATAGGCTTTGGGATCTTAGCCGTTAACCTCCCGCTTGTGGAGTTGATGTCCAAAGACCCCAAGGGCTTGCTCTATATCTTTTACCACTACGGACTTGAATGGGAGGTGATCCCTTGTTTGATCTTCTTGGGCCTTGGGGCGATGACGGATTTTGGGCCCTTACTTGCCAATCCAAAGACCTTTGTACTTGGAGCAGCAGCCCAGCTTGGGGTCTACGTGGCCTTTTTTGTGGCCTTGCTCTGTGGGTTCAGCATCCCTGAGGCCTGTTCCATAGGGATCATCGGTGGGGCAGACGGTCCCACTACCATATATCTCACCGTGAAGCTCGCCCCTCATCTCCTTGGCGCAAATGCCGTGGCCGCTTATTCCTATATGTCCCTTGTGCCTATAATACAGCCCCCGGTGATGAAACTCCTTACCACTCAAAAGGAAAGGCAGATCATGATGAGACAGCTCCGTCCGGTTTCAAAGACCGAAAGGATCCTGTTCCCCATCGTTATGATGCTGTTAAGCTGTCTCCTTTTACCCCCTTCGGCCCCCCTTATGGTCATGTTCATGTTGGGTAACCTCTTCAGGGAATCTGGTGTGGTCAAGAGGCTTTCGGATGCGGCTCAAAACGAACTCATGAACATAGTGACCATCTTTTTGGGGATATCGGTCGGTGCCACTATGACGGCCGACAACTTCCTTAAGCCCCAGACCTTGATGATATACGGCCTTGGCCTTATAGCCTTCATCTTCAGCACCGCAGGCGGTGTCCTCTTTGCCAAACTGATGAACCTCTTCTTGAAAGAGAAGATAAACCCCTTGATAGGAAGTGCCGGCGTTTCCGCTGTCCCCATGGCCGCTAGGGTCAGCCAAAAGTTGGCCCTTGAGGCCAATCCAAGGAACCTTTTGATCATGCATGCCATGGGACCAAATGTAGCTGGCGTAATCGGGACCTTGATGGCAGCGGGCTTCTTCCTCACCATGGTAAAAGGCTAAACTCCTTTCGGATACTGGAACTTGTATCTTTACTACGTCAAGGACCATGCAAGAGGTAGCAGTAAACCTCAAAAGGGTCACGGAGAGGATAGCTGAAGCTGCCCTGCGGAAGGGAAGGGACCCTTCTCAGGTAAGGCTGATAGGGGCGACAAAAGGGGTAAGCCCAGAGCGGATCCTTGAGGCAGTAGAGGCAGGCCTTCGGGACATAGGTGAGAACTACGTGCAGGAGGCCCAAAGGAAATGGCCCATCATAGGTAGTAGAGTCCACTGGCATATGATAGGGAGGCTTCAGACCAACAAAGCCCGTCATGCAGTAAAGCTCTTCGAGTGCCTCCATTCCCTTGACAACCTTGAACTTGCACGGGAACTTGACAAAAGGGCAAAGGCAGAAGGACGAAGGATAAAGGTCCTGATCCAGGTGAACCTTTCGGGAGAGGTCACAAAGGCTGGGATCAAGGCCGAAGAGGTCATGTGGTTCTTGGAGGGGATCTCTGGGTTTGAGGGGCTTGAACCCATCGGTCTGATGACCCTGCCCCCTCCCCCTAAGGACCCAGAAGACTCCCGGCCCTTCTTCAGGGCCCTAAGGCAGCTAAGGGACAAGTTAGAAGAGAAGGGCTTCCGACTTCCCGAACTCTCCATGGGCACCTCGGATGATTTCGAAGTGGCCGTGGAAGAAGGGGCTACTATGGTAAGGGTGGGGAGGGCCATCTTTGGGGAAAGGAAGTTGAATTATGGTTGAAAAGGCCTGGGATGGACGTTTTAAGGAAAAGACTTCGGGCATAGTAGAGGCCTTTACCTCTTCTCTCCCCTTTGACATAAGGCTCTGGAGAGAGGACATAGAGGGAAACAAGGCCTATTGTTTGGCCCTGAAGGAGGCAGGCTTACTACGGGAAGAGGAAGCCGAGAGGATCCTTTTGGCCCTCGAGGAGATAGCCAAAGACCTCGAATCAGGCAGTGTGGAGTTTGACCCTGGTTACGAGGACGTCCACATGTTGATCGAGGGCCTCCTGAGGAAAAAAGTGGGAGAAATAGGCGGAAAGCTTCACACGGGTAGGAGCAGAAACGACCAGGTGGTCTTGGACCTGAGGCTTTGGCTGAGGAAGGCCATATCGAGGCAAATGGAAAAACTCCAAGGCCTTATGAGGGCCATGGTGGAAAAAGCCGAGGAGTTCTTCGGCATCATAGCCCCTGGCTATACCCACCTCAGGAAGGCCCAGCCTATACTGCTCTCCCATTACCTCATGGCCCATTACGAGATGTTAAAGCGCGATCGGGAGAGGCTCAAAGGGTGTTTTAAAAGGGTGAACGTGCTCCCTTTGGGGAGTTCTGCCCTTTCGGGGAACCCTTACCCTGTGAACCGCCAACGCCTTGCCCAGATATTGGGCTTTGACGAGGTAAGCCCCAATAGCGTCGATGCGGTATCGGACAGGGACTTCGTCCTTGAGTACTTGGCCGTCGTCTCCATATCCATGGTCCACCTTAGTCGGCTATCGGAGGACTTGATCCTATGGTCGGGGACCGAATTCGACTATGTGGAGCTACCTGAAAGCTTCTGCACCGGTTCAAGCATAATGCCCCAGAAGAAAAACCCAGATGTGCTCGAACTCGTTCGGGGAAAAACAGGAAGGACCATAGGGGCCTTCGTATCGGTAGCCACAACCCTCAAGGGTTTGCCCTTGACCTACAACCGGGACCTTCAGGAAGACAAAGAACCCCTTTTTGACGCCGCAGACACCTACGAAGGGGTCCTCGACGTCCTTGTCCCTCTGGTAAAGGGCCTAAAGGTTAAAAAAGAACGCATAGAAAAAGCTGCCTTGGAGGACTTTTCCCTTGCCACAGAACTGGCCGACTACCTAGCCTTAAAAGGAATCCCCTTCAGGGAGGCCCATAAGGTGGTGGGTAGGATAGTCCTTTACTGTGAAGAACGTAACAAAGGACTTTCAGAACTTACCCTTGAGGAGTTAAAGGGGTTCCATCCTTCCTTTGAAAGGGACGTATTCGAGTGGCTTGATCCCTTACATGCCCTCAAGAGACGAGACCTCCCAGGTGGTACATCACCAAGGCGGGTCAAAGAGGCCATTGAAAGGGCAAAGGAGGAGCTTGGACTTTGAAAAGGTTGTTGGTCCTTCTGCTTTTCGGCCTTTTAGGTTGCGGGGTAAAGGCCCCACCCCGTCCCCCTGACCTCCTTTTGCCACATGCGCCAAAGGGTTTGAAGCTAATGGTAAGAGAGGGGCTAGCATATTTAACATGGGAGGCCCCAGAGGATGCCAGATACCTCTATGGGTTTCACGTGTTGATGAAAGAAGAGGGCTCTGAAGGTTTTTTGACAATAGGCAAGGTCCCCTATTGCCAAGGTAAAAAGGGGTACCGTTTTGACCTAAAAGGCCTGTCCAGGGGTAAAAGGTACGTCTTCAAGGTGATGGGGATAAACAAGTGGGGTTACCCAGGGCCTCCTTCTGAGGAAGTGGCCTTACGGTGGGTCTCACCTCCGGTTGCGCCTTTGGGCCTCTCTGCTGAGGCAGGAGATAAAGAGGTGAAACTCTCTTGGCAACCTATGAGCGGTGTCGCCTTTTTCCACGTCTATAGAAGGGTCCCACCTTCTGGGTTCCCTGAAGACCCAATTGGCATAGTAGAGGCAAACTCCTTTTTGGACCAGGGGTTACAAAATCGCGTCCTATATTGTTATCAAGTGCGGGCCACTATAATGTCTGAGGATACACCCATAGAAGGCATAGGTACAGAAGAGGTCTGTACCATCCCAGAAGATAAGGTCCCTCCACCGGCGCCCTCAGGGTTGTCCGTCTTAAAAAAGGAGGGGATGATCGAGCTCGATTGGTTCCCAGTAGAAACCGAACCTGTAAAAGGTTATCATGTCTGGAGGGGTAGGTGTGGTGGGCCTTTTGAGCGGCTTACTGACGTTCCGGTAGAGAGGACTTTTTTTGTAGACCATCCGCCTGCAGGCGGCTGTTGGGTATACGGGGTGACGGCTTTAGACCTGGAAGGCAACGAGAGCAAAATGTCGGAGCTGATCCAGGTAGACCTTTGAACCAAAGGAGGCGTTATGGGAGAGATAAAGAGCACGTGGGAACTTGTAATGGAAAAGTTAAAGGGTATGGAGGTAACCGACGAGGAAAAGGAGCGCTTTCAAAGGCAGGAAGACCTCGAAAGGGCAAAGAGGCTCTTTTATCCGTATTTTGAAGGCGACGAAAGGGATTGGGACAAGTTCAGGGAGGAGGTAAGGCGGCTTAACGAAGCGGCCTTTACTGAGTTCTTAAAGCTTGTCTCCGAAAACCTCTCCTTTGAAACGGGCCTTACCGAAAGACAGAAGAAGGCCCTTGAGACCATCTTTGGAAAGGAAGCTGTCCTCAAGGTAGAGGAACTTATGGAACGCTTCAAAAAGCGTCAGGAGGTAGAGGTAGAGGCCCTTAAGGCCGAACTCCTCCAGGCCTTCGAGCGCAGGGGCATAAGGGGATCGGCCATAGACCCCAATCCCAGACTACACCCCAGGTGGCTTTTAGTAGTGGACCAGGTCAAACGGGATTTTCAAAAGGAACTCCTTTCTTACCTAGAAGGGATAAACCCCAATTAGAGCCCCTTTAGGATCTCCTCCATTGCCGAAAGGAGCTTAGCACAGTCTTCCTTTTCGACTATAAGAGGTGGTAAGAGCCTTATCACTTTATCTCCTGCAGTACCAATGAGGATGCCCTTTTCCATGGCCTTCTTGGCCACTTCCTTGGCCCAGGGACCTTCCAATTCCACCCCTATCATCAGTCCTTTCCCTCTCACCTCTTTGACCTTGTTGTACCTCTTTGCCAGGGTCTCAAGTTCCTCCATCAGATACCGCCCCATCCTTTGACAGTTCTCAAGTACCCCTCCTTCAAGCAACTCGTCGAACACAACACAACCTGCCCTGCAGCTCAAAGGGTTCCCTCCAAAAGTAGAGGCATGGTCACCAGGTGAAAAGGCCTTTGATATCTCCTCCTTGGCCACAAGGGCACCTAGGGGAAGACCTCCTCCTAAGGCCTTGGCGAGGGTCATCAAATCTGGTTCTATGCCCCAGTGCTCGTAGGCGAAGAGCCTGCCTGTACGGCCCATCCCTGTCTGGACCTCGTCCAATATCAAAAGGACCCCCTTTTCGTCACATATCCTACGGACCTCCTTCAAAAAGGTCTCAGAAGGAACCCTCACACCGCTTTCCCCTTGTATAGGTTCAACCATTACGGCACAGGTGCTTTCGTCTATAGCCTCGGCTAAGGCCTCAGGGTCGTCATAGGGGCAGTACTTTATCCCTGGCAAAAGCGGTTCAAAACCGCGATGGAATTTCTCCTGGGCTGTAGCCGTAAGGGCCCCCATGGTACGACCATGGAAGGACCCATACATGGTTATTATCTCGTAGCGCTTTGGACCGTGGTGAATCTTGGAGAACTTCCTCGCCAATTTGATGGCTGCCTCGTTTGCCTCCGCACCGCTATTACAGAAAAAGACCTTTGCCCCAAAGGAGTGTTCGCATATGCGCTTGGCAAGTTCTATCTGCGGTAAGGTGTAATAGAGGTTTGACACGTGAAGCAGCAATTCTGCCTGTTCCTTTATGGCTTCAACGACTTTAGGATGGCAATGGCCTAAGTTCGAAACGGCTATGCCCGAAAAAAAATCCAGGTATTCCCTCCCTGTGTGGTCCCAAACCCTTATCCCTTCTCCCCTGACGATCAATAGGGGATAACGGTCATAGGTCTGCATGAGGAAGCGATCGGCCTCCCTTACGAATTCTTCGCTCATGGGACGATCTCCGTGCCTATGCCTTTGTCAGTGAAGACTTCAAGGAGTAAAGAATGGGGAAGCCTTCCGTCTAGTATATGGGCCTTCTTTACCCCCATCCTCAAGGCATCTATACAACACTTCACCTTAGGTATCATCCCACCTTCGATGATCCCATCGGCGATCAAGGCCTCAGCATCCCGCGCAGATAGCGTAGGGATTAGCTCCTTGTTTGGTCCATATACACCAGGCACGTCGGTAAGGAGCAGGAGTTTTTCTGCCTTCAAGGCCGAAGCCACTGCCCCTGCCACGGTGTCTGCGTTTATGTTGTAGGTTTCGCCTTCCTCTGAAACCCCAATGGGGGCTATTACAGGGACAAAGCCTTTTTGTTGCAAGGCCTCTATCAACTCCACATTGACCTCCTCCACCTCCCCTACAAGCCCTAGGTCAATCCCCTTAAGCGTCATCTTCTTGGCCTTTATCAACCACGCGTCCTTCCCACTCAACCCCACTGCCTTGGCCCCCTGTCTGTTTATAAGGCACACGAGGTCCTTGTTCAGTTTGCTGAGGACCATCTCCACCACTTCCATGGTTTCGGGGTTTGTAACACGCATTCCCTGGATAAAGTTTGAGGTTATACCAAGCCTCTCAAGCAACACCCCTATTTGAGGCCCTCCTCCATGGACTACTACAGGCCTTATACCTACGTACCAAAGGAGGGCCACGTCTTGGGCAAAGGCCTCCTTTAGCCCTCCAGCCTCCATGGCCCCTCCACCGTACTTTAGGACCATGGTCTTGCCGTAAAAGCGTTTTATATAAGGCAAGGCCTCGACAAGCACCTCGGCTTTACGTGCGAGTTCTTCAGGCATCATAGGATGTACCTCGAAAGGTCTTCGTCCTCTACGAGTTCCTCGAGCTTTTCACGGACATACTTGGCGTCGATCACGACCTCTTGGCCCTTCATTTCAGGGGCTTCAAAGAGCACATCTTCCAACAACTTCTCCATTACCGTGTAAAGGCGCCTCGCACCTATGTCCTCTGTCCGTTCGTTTATCTTTGCGGCCATCTCCGCTATGGCCTCGATGGCATCCTGGGTGAAGGTGAGCTTCACCCCCTCTGTGGCAAGTAATGCCACGTATTGCTTGATCAAGGCGTTCTGAGGCTCAGTCAGTATCCTTATGAACTCCTCTTTGCCCAAGGGTCTGAGTTCTACCCTTATGGGGAACCTGCCCTGCAACTCGGGTATGAGGTCTGAAGGTTTAGAAACGTGAAAGGCCCCAGCGGCAATGAACAATATGTGGTCGGTCCTCACCATCCCGTACTTGGTCATCACGGTCGTCCCCTCGATTATGGGCAGAAGGTCCCTTTGGACACCTTCACGTGACACATCTGGCCCATGGGTAACGTCACGGCTGGCAATCTTGTCTATCTCGTCGATAAAGACGATCCCGGACTGCTCCACCCTCTCAATGGCCTTTTTTACCACTGCAGACATGTCTATCAGTTTTTCGGCCTCCTGGTGAATGAAAAGCTTCAATGCCTCGGAAACTTTCATCCTCTTTCTCTTAGTCCTCTTTGGGAGGAAACCCGAAAGCATCTCCCTTAACTGCTCCAATTCCTCCATCCCCGTGGGGACAAACACCTCAACCATTGGCAAGAACTTCTCCTCTACCTCAACTTCCACTTCCCTCTCGTCCAAAACCCCTTGTCTCAATAGTTCCCTTAACCTCTCCCTTGAACGCGAAGGCACCTCCAAGGGACTGCTAGAGGAAGAAGGCAAAAGGAGGTCCAGGATCCTCTCCTCAGCTAACTCCTTTGCCTTTTCGTAGACCTTCGCCTCTTCCTCTTCACGGACCATCTTCACAGCGATCTCAGTGAGGTCCCTTATGATGGACTCAACGTCACGACCCACATAACCTACTTCGGTAAAGCGGGAGGCCTCAACCTTTATGAAAGGGGCCTGCGCCAATTTGGCCAAACGTCTGGAGATTTCGGTCTTCCCCACCCCAGTGGGGCCGATCATCAAGATGTTCTTGGGGGCTATTTCATCCCGCAGCTCCTTAGGGACCTGCTGTCTACGCCACCTGTTCCTCAGGGCAATGGCAACAGCCCTCTTGGCCTCTTCTTGCCCTATGATGTACTTATCCAACTCCCGCACTATCTCCTTGGGAGTAAGCCTCCGTTGTAGATCCTCTTCAGTATTAAGAGGTTCTGGCAAGGCCAATTCCCTTTCGCTCATAGCTCCTCCACGACGATCTCCTTATTGGTGTAAATGCAAAGGGATGCGGCTATCTTCAAGGCCTCTTCGGCTATCTGGCGAGCAGACAGGTCCGTATGAAGCGCCAAGGCCCTGGCTGCCGCTTCTGCATAAGGTCCTCCTGAACCTATCCCCACTATCCCATCGTCAGGTTCCACCACGTCCCCGGTACCCGATATGATAAGGGAGTGTTCTTGGTCTGCTACAAGTAAAAGCGCTTCAAGCCTCCTCAATACACGATCGGTTCGCCAATCCTTGGCAAGTTCTACAGCAGACCTCAAGAGGTTTCCACCGTACTGCTCAAGCTTTCCTTCAAACCTCTCGAAGAGCGTGAAGGCATCAGCTGTAGACCCTGCAAAGCCAGCCAGGATCCTGTCCTTATAGAGACGCCTGACCTTACGGGCCTTGTGCTTTATGACGGTATCACCTAAGGTCACCTGACCATCGCCTGCCATTACCACCTTACCTTTATGCCTCACACAAAGGATCGTGGTCCCCTTGAAGGGGCTTTCTGGCCCTCGGATGAGCATGGTCATACACCTCCATAAGACGGGTGGGGGTGACATGGGTATAACGTTGGGTCGTAGAAAGCCTCGAATGGCCCAAGAGCTCTTGTATGGCCCTCAGATCCGCACCGCGGTCCAAAAGATGTGTGGCAAAGGTGTGCCGCAAAAGGTGAGGGGTAACCGGTTTGAATATCCCGCCTTTTAAGGCATAAGCCTTTAAGGACTTCTGGACCCACCTCTGGCTGAGCCTCTTCCCAAAGCGGTTGAGGAACACAAAATCCTCCTTCGGCCCAAAGGCCTCTCTAATATTAAGGTATTCCCTCAGGGCCAAAAAGGCCTTCTCCCCAAAAGGCACAAGCCTTTCCTTACCTCCCTTTCCCTTCACCCTTATAAGCCTCTGCTCTAGGTTAAGATCCGAAAGCCTAAGCCTCAAAAGCTCACCAACCCTCATCCCTGTGGAATAAAGGAGCTCCACGATGGCCCGATCCCTTATGCCTTGCGGGTCCTCATCCCCGGGCACTTCAAGAAGCCTTACGGTCTCCTCCTCAGTAAGCCATCTTGGCAGGGGCCGTCTGTACTTAGGTGAAGACAATAAGGCCGAAGGGTTCTTCTCTATATACCCCTCCCTTCTTAACCATTTGAAAAAGCTCCTGATAGAAGAGACCTTCCTGGCCACAGAGGCCTTTTTCAGCCCTTTTTTTGAGAGAAAGCTTACATAGGAACGGAGGTGATGATAGGTAACCTCCCCCAAACCTTTTACCCCTTCCTTTTTTAAAAATTCGAGGAAGTCCAATAGGTCCAATCGGTAACCTTTTACGGTCTCCTCAGACCTTTTCCTCTCGTACAGGAGGTAAGATAAAAAGCCCTCAAGTATCCCTGTGGCCTTTTCCATTTTTTTAAGCGTATACTATTAGTCCCGAGGGCGTCAATTGAGGGAGGAGAAGGTATGGTTTGGGTCCTCTGGGCTATTGGTCTAACGGTGGTCACCTTCCTTTCGGCTTATATAGTGAGAAGGTGGCCAGAAAACGGTTTTTCCGCCCTTTTGGTCTTCTACACCTTATACCTTTTGGCCTCACAAGTCCTCGCCACTAGGATCGTTGCCTTCCCCCTCGGTTTTTACACCTTTTATGCGCCTGGTGCCGTGTTCCTTTACCCCTTCACCGCGCAGGCCCTTGACATGATAAATGAGACCTATGGCCTTAAGGCCGCCCATAGAGCCATAGCCTTGGCCTTTATCAGCCAGATGGTCTTTGTGGTCTTAGTCCTTTTGGTCAAAGGCCTATCTCCTGCCCCTTTTTACGAACTCGAAGAGGCGTGGCAGAAGATCTTCGCTCAGAGCATAAGGATAGTCGCTGCCTCTTGGCTTAGTTTCCTTGCCTGTCAGGTCGTAGATGCCCATGTCTTTTCCTGGCTCAAGGGGAAATTCCCCCAAAGGGCATGGCTTAGAAGCATGGGCAGTGACCTCTTGAACCTTACGGTCGATAGCATCCTCTTTGTCTTCCTCGCCTTTTACGGCACTATGCCCGTTGGGGAGCTCATCCTTGGACAGGTAGTGTCCAAAAACCTAATAGGCCTGCTTGATACCCCTTGGTTTTTGCTTTACAGAAGACTCCTTCTGAAGGGGGAGGTTGCCTTTGCTCAAGCTGAGTGAAGCTGCCCTGAAGGTCCTTGAGGCTAGGTATTTAAAGAAGGACCGCGAAGGTAACCCAGTGGAAAGCCCTGAGGAGATGTTCCAAAGGGTAGCAAGACACGTGGCCCAAGCCGAAGAACGTTTCGAACCTGGCAAAGCCGCTCACTGGCAAGAGAGGTTCTACGAGCTCATGGCAGAGCTCCGTTTCTTGCCCAACTCCCCTACCCTTATGAATGCAGGCAAACGTCTCGGGCAGCTCGCGGCCTGTTTTGTATTGCCTGTTGACGACTCGTTGTCTTCCATATTTACTGCTTTGAAACGGGCTGCCATTATCCACCAATCTGGAGGGGGAACCGGCTTCTCCTTCAGTCGCCTGAGGCCGCGGGGGGCTCCGGTGGCTTCCACCCATGGTGTGGCAAGCGGCCCGGTCTCCTTTATGCGCATCTTCAACATGGCTACCGAGGTTATAAAACAGGGGGGTACAAGGCGTGGTGCGAATATGGGTGTCTTAAGGGTCGACCACCCTGACATAAGGGAGTTCATCACAGTCAAACTTGACCCACGGGAGATGACCACCTTTAACCTATCTGTGGGTATAACCGATGCCTTTATGGAGGCTTTGAAGAAGGGAGATCGCTTTCCCCTTGTAAACCCAAGGGATAAAAGGCCTTCTGACTGGGTATGGGCGAGGGATATCTTCGAACTCATGGTCCAGTGTGCTTGGGAAAATGGAGAACCAGGGGCCTTGTTCCTTGACACCATAAACAGGTTTAACCCTACTCCTTCGCTTGGGGAAATAGAAGCCACAAATCCGTGTGGGGAACAACCCCTTTTGCCCAACGAGGCCTGTAACCTCGGCTCGATAAACCTTGTCAAGGTCCTCAAGAAGACCCCTTCCGGATACACCATCGATTGGGACCTCCTTAGGGAGACCGTGTGGATGGGGGTGAGGTTCTTGGACGATGTAGTGGAGGTGAACCGCTACCCCTTTAAGGCCATAGAGCGGATATGCATGTCCAACCGCAAGATAGGCCTGGGGATAATGGGATTTGCCCACATGTTGGTGCTCCTCGGCATCCCCTATGACTCAGACCAAGCGCCAAAAATGGCCGAAGAGCTCATGTCCTTCATCGCTCAAGAGGCAAAAAGGGCCTCCCAGGAGCTCGCCAGACAAAGGGGCCCTTTCCCCAATTTTCCTATAAGCATCTGGGCAAAAAGGGGGGAGCCCCCTCGACGAAATGCCACCCTAACCACTATTGCCCCTACAGGGACTATAAGCATCATAGCCAATTGCTCTTCTGGAATAGAACCCCTCTTCGCCCTGGCTTATAAGAAGAGGATGCTCGGAGACCTCGAGGTCTTCACCCTCGACCCTTTGGTCCAAGAAGTGATGGAAAAGGAAAACTGGCCCCCCTCGGTAAAAGAAACTATACTCAAAGAAGGCAAGATCCCAAAGGATGCCCCCATACCAGAAAAATACAAACGGCTTTTCAAAACTGCCTTTGAAATCCCTCCCGAAAGGCATTTAGAGGTCCAGGCTGCCTTTCAGCGACATACGGACAATGCAGTTTCAAAGACCATCAACTTCCCTCCCGAGGCTACAAGGGAAGAGGTAGCCAAGGCCTTCCTCATGGCCTACGAACTCGGCCTCAAGGGCATCACAGTCTATAGGAGCGGTTCACGCCAAGGGCAGGTCATCACCTGTGGTCTCAGCCAGTTATGTTGACCCACGGGAATTTGAGCTTATAGGCTGTAAGGACCATTTCTGAGGCCTTTTGCCAGTCGTAATGGTCCATGTTTATGACCAGATCGTAATGGGAAGGATCAGATACATCGGCATCAAAGTACCGTTTTATGAACTCCTCTTGTTCTTCGTTCATTTCCTTTGCCTTTATCTCGGCCTCTTCTTCCTTTATGCCGAAGGCCTCTGAAAAGGCCTTTTCCCATCCTTTAGGCCTGCCTATTATCCTGATCCTTAAGGCCCTTGCAGGATCGATGACGAAATTGGCTCCTCGTCCAACGACCACGCAATTGCCCGTGACCCCTAACCATTTGACGAATCGCTTAAGGTGATGGACGTATTCTTCTTGGAGGATGCTCCTGGATCCGAGGAAGGCCTGTGCGAATTCCAGAAGGAGGTTCCTAGCCTTTTCGTCGAAGGCCTGTAGCTTCTTAGGGTCTTCCTTCAAGGTCTTTGAAACCTCTTCTAGCAGTTCCTTGTCATATAAAGGCCAATTGAGCCTTTCGGAGAGGAGCTCGGCCACCTTCTCCCCGAGGCTTTCCCTTTGACGCGAGATCAAAATAGGAGGCCTCCATTTCCTTTTGGCCTCCTGCCGTCTAAAAGAGGAAAACCAACTCTTTATCTGCGTCTCAATGAGTTCTTCCACCTTTGGCCTTTTTATCCACATATTCCCCTCCCTTCAATTGGCCTTTATCTCCTTTAACTTTGCCTCAATCCTTTCGCGGTCTATACCCTCGCTCAACTCGAGGGCCCTCTGTAGGTGGTAAAGGGCAGTCTTCCTATCCCCTTCCCTGAGGGAAGCAAGCCCAAAGGCCTCATAGGCCAGGGCATGTCGTCCGCCCTCCATGTACAGCTGCCCCAACAGCTTATAAAAGAAGGCTTCATCGGGGAACTTTTCAACCGCCCAACGGCAAAAGGAAAGGGCCTCCTCTTTCCTGCCTTGCGAAAGCAACAGGTTTATCCAAGCCAGGGCTAACTCCGGGTCATAGGGAAAGTGGCCCTTGGCCTCCTCGATAAGGGGTTCGGCCTCCTTCAACTTGTTCAATTTGAAGAGGCAGACCGCAAGCTCTCTCGTTACAAAGGGATTAGAGGGTTCAAGGGCATGGGCCTTTTTCAAGACCGCTTGGGCTTCTTCAAGGCGCCCTTGTGAAAGGTAGGCCAATCCCAAGAGGTAAAGGTCTTCGAGGGTTTTTTCACCTTTAAGCTCGATTTCGGCCAACGTCCTTTGGGGGCCTCGCTGCCATAGGAAAAGCCGTGCCTTAAGCAAGTTAAAAGAACGCGAAGGGGAAACCCTGTACCCCTTTTCAGGCATCTGGGCTTCAAGGTACGAGATGCGGTCTTCAAGGGCAGGGTGGGTGCTAAGATAGGTGGGGACCTCTACTGAGATGGTCTTGCTCCACCTTTGGATCTTCTTCAGGAATTCCAATTTCCCACAGGGATTGTAACTGGCCCTCTGTAGGATCCGCAGAGCCAATTGATCGGCCTCGAATTCACTTTCGCGACTGTACTTCAGCATAAGGGACTCAGCCATGGCTGAACCCATAGCGGTAACTGCCTTTTTGGCCTCTGGACTCTTTGCCAATAGAAGGGCAGACACCGTAAGGGCCACCGTGGCTAAGGAGATCTTTTTTGCCTGCTCGAACATCCTGGGAACGTGGTCAAGGACGTTATGGGCAAGTTCATGGGCCAATACTGCCGCAAGTTCTTCCTCAGAACCTATAAGCCCTAAAAGGGCTGTGTTAACAAATACGTAACCGCCAGGTATGGTAAAGGCATTGGGCTGGTTTCCCTTTACCAGGAAGAACCGATATTCAAACCTACTGTCTCCTGAGGCCTTAACCACTTTTTGTCCCACCTCCCTTAGGTACGCCACAAGCAGGGGGTCATTGACGAATTCCAGCTCCCCCTTGAGCCTCAAAAAGAGCTTTTCACCCATTTCCTTTTGTTCCTGGACCGTAAAGGGAAAGGCAAAAGGAGACGTGAACAAGAGAAAGGCCAGCAGTATTATCAGCGTTAATCCTCTTTTCCTAAGCCAAAAAGCCATCTCACCAACTCCGCATGTCTTTTGGCGTTTCCGTTGAGGGCCCCCTTTTTGAGAAAACAAAATACGGGGTGCAGGAGCTTATTTACCACCCGTTCGCTTAGCCTCTCCATGGCTTCCCTTAATACGGGGTCGCTCTTGAATTCGTAAGGGACCTGTTCCATCTCCCTTTTCCTTATTGCCTCTGCCCATGCCTTGAGTTCCTTTATAGTAGGCACTACCTCAAGGGAAGTATACCAGTCAGAGAACTTCTTCACCTCTTCTTCGACTATTTGCAGGGCCTTGGAGGCCTCTTGGAGGCGCTCTTTAGCGTTCTCAAGGGCAATGCCCTCAAGGTCGTCTATGTCGTAAAGATAGACGTCGTCTAGCTTATGGACCTCAGGGTCTATATCCCGCGGAACGGCAAGGTCTATCAAGAAGAGAGGAGCACCCCTTCGGGCCTTCAGGATGCGTGAAAGGTCCTCTTTCTTGAGGATAAAAGAAGGCGCCCCGGTTGAACTGATGACCACATCCACGTCCTTCAACATCTCTCGAAACCCCTCAAAGGGCACCGCTTGACCTTGGATTTGCCGCGCAAGTTCAAGGGCCCTCTGCCAGGTTCTGTTTGTGACAAAGATCTCACCAGCCCCTGCGGCCTTAAGGTGCTTTGCGGCAAGTTCGCACATCTCCCCTGCTCCGATGACCAAGACCCTTTTCCCCTTCAGGTCCCCGAAGATCCTTTTTGCAAGCTCAACTGCGACAAAACTCACCGATACGGCCCCATCCCCTATAAGGGTCTCTCGCCTCACCCTTTTCCCTACAAAAAAGGCCCTCTGGAAAAGCCTGTTGAGCAAAAACCCTACAGTCCCTATCTCCTTGGCAAGCCCATAGGCCTCTTTTAGTTGCCCCAATATCTGGGGTTCTCCAACCACCATAGAATCAAGACTTGAGGCCACAGAAAAAAGGTGCCTAACTGCCTCCTCACCCTCCTTGTAATATAGACAACTCGAGAACTCCTCCCTGGGCACACCCTTCATACGGGAAAGGACCCCTTCCAAAAGGCCCCTTCTGTCGGTGTAAGCACCAAGGACCACGTAAAGCTCTACGCGGTTGCAGGTAGAAAGGATAACCCCCTCTTCTACCGGACTTGTCTTCAGCAAAAGAAGGCCCTTGCGCAAGTCCTCTTCTGTAGGGAAAGAAAGCTTCTCCCTTAACTCCAAAGGAGCGGTCTTGTGGTTCAATCCCAAGAGGACGATTTCATTCATGGCCCTGATCAAAAGGCCGCATGGTGGCCACCTAAAAGGAGGTTTATCCCTAAAAAGACAAACATCAAAAGCCCAAAACCCATCACGGTCAGCAGGGAAAGCCTCCTCCCCCTCCATCCCAAGCCAAAACGCCTGTAGACAATAAAGGCATAAAGGAGCCAAAGGAGCCCCGCACCAATCGTCTTAGGATCATCCCAAAGACCTCCTGGTATAGAGCGTTTGGCCAAAACCGCTCCTACAATTATCCCCAAGGTGTAAAAGGGGAAACCTATACCAAGGGAATAAAGGCTCAACCTATCCAGGAACTCAAGGGAGGGATATCCGACTAAATACCCCTTTTTACACTTTATCCTCATGTCCTGGAGCAAATAGGTAAGGCTGGAACAAAAGGAAAGGGCAAACCCACCCATGCCCACGAAGCAGCTCACCGAATGCAAGGGAAACCATACGCCCTCTAAAAGGCCCTCACCTCCGATGCGCTTTGACGGCAGAAGGGACGCTCCTAACATAAAAGAAAAGGCCAAAAGGGCAACAACCCCCTCAAGTCCCCCCTTTTCCCCTTTCCCAAGCAAGAGGAATAGCCCTACTAATATCAGGGACAAAAGCCCAAGGCCTTCTCGCATGCTGAAAAAAGGAACCTCTCCTTCCGCAAACCGACCAAAAAGAAGGCCAAAGGCCCCTGCTAAGAAACCGCCCCAGAGCAAAAGCCTACACCTTGTCCCTTTTTTACCCCAACCATATAATGCGGCAGATAAGAACAGCAGCAAGGATACGAAGTACAAAAGACCCTTCACAGACTTATTTCACCACATACTTTTAGGTGGGGTCAAGGAAGGAAACACCTGGTAGCGGGGGCAGGATTTGAACCTGCGACCTCCGGGTTATGAGCCCGACGAGCTACCTGACTGCTCCACCCCGCGGCCTTTGTTAAAATGATAATATCCCTCCCTTGGGGCAGTCAAGGGAGGAGATGGAGATCTCGAGTGGAGTTTCACGTCTTGGTGTAACCTGTAAAGGGGAGGCAAAGGGGTC
This sequence comes from uncultured Thermodesulfobacteriota bacterium, assembly GCA_964611295.1. Taxonomy (GTDB): domain Bacteria; phylum Desulfobacterota; class B13-G15; order B13-G15; family B13-G15; genus B73-G16. The sequence continues at coordinate 58,086 of CAZSWV010000008.1, forward strand.
TGTGAAAGGGCAAACTTGCCTTGCATTGCGAGAAAAACAAAACGTAGCCCTTAGTTCGGTCCTGGCGGCCCTTTTCCTTACCGCCTTTAAACTGGTCATTGGCCTCAAGACCAATAGCCTCGGCATCCTTTCAGAGGCTGCCCATTCGGGGTTAGACTTGGTGGCTGCGTTTCTCACTTTCTTCGCTGTACGCGTCTCCAGCCGCCCAGCCGACAAGGAGCACCCTTTCGGCCACGGGAAGGTGGAAAACATGTCAGCGCTACTGGAGACCTTGCTGCTTCTTGCGACTTGCAGTTGGATCATCTATGAAGCGATCGGCCGTCTTTTCTTCAGGACAGCGGAAGTCGAGGCTGGCTTCTGGGCCTTTCTCGTAATGGGTGTGGCCATTGTCGTAGACCTTTCCCGCTCTCGGGTCCTTTACCGCACCGCCCGCCGCTATAACAGCCAAGCACTTGAGGCAGATGCCCTCCATTTTTCCACGGATGTCTGGAGTAGCTTGGTGGTCATCGTAGGGCTGATACTTGTACGTTTAGGCCACTCGTTTCCCAACTATCGGGACTGGTTCATCAAAGCCGACGCCCTCTCGGCCTTGGTTGTAGCAGGCATCGTTATGTGGGTGAGTCTGCAACTTGGCTATCGCGCATGGGAAGCCCTTTTGGACAAAGCACCCTCGGGATTGGAAGAACGGGTCCGTTCTGCCCTCCTTTCTGTGGAAGACGTACGAGAATGTGGCCCTATCCGTCTCCGCACCGCCGGGCCAGTGACCTTTGTGGAGGTGACGGTGCGCGTATCACCGGAAATGCCCACGGCCGTGGCCCACGAGGTGGCAATGCGAGTGGAAGAAGCCATCTGTCTAATCTGTCCTTCCTCTGATGTGACCGTACATGTGGAACCAGTTGCTTCATATGACTCAGTAATGGAACAGGTCCGTGCCCTTGCGGCAAGAAGCGGTCTATCACTACACAACGTCCACATCCATAGGATGGCAGAGGGATATCACGTAGATCTGGATCTGGAAGTCCCCCAAGGCCTTTCCTTAAAAGAAGCCCATCAGTTGGCTACAGCCTTCGAGGGCCGGTTGCGCACGGAAGTGAAGGGATTGGTCTCAGTGGAGACCCATATCGAAGCAACCCCACCCCCATCTGAGGTTCTAGGGCAGGACGTGACAAACGTGTACCCCGAAATGGTCAAACAAATCCGCCAAATTGCCGAATCTCTACAAGGGGTCAAGGAATGCCATAACATCAGACTGCGACAAGTGGACAACACCCTCTATGTGTCCCTTCACTGCCTCTGTCCCCAAGGGTTGTCAGTAGAAGAAGCCCATCGTTGTGCACAACGACTTGAAGCACAACTCCGTCAGGCCTTCCCCCAGGTAGCCCATTTCTTGATCCACACTGAGCCAGAAGAGGCCCCCTAGGCTTTTAACCTAAAAGGTGAAAATTGAACTGCTTTAAAACCTAAGATTGCACCTCAAACCGAATATGTGGCCTTTATTCGCTCCTTCCTTAAGTTCGTCCCTTAGGAACTGGTAGTCCAAGCTTACCTTAAGGGAAGTTTCCCCTTTCTGGTATACGGGGATAGATAAATAGGCCTCAATTACTTCCGTGTGTTTAAGCTCTTCGTGCCTCGAAGGTGCCCTAAGGTAGGCCCATCCAAGTCCGGCCCCTAGGTCCCTCCCAAAGGCCTTAAAATTGTAGTCGATCCCCAAGGAGGCCATGGCCTTGTAGTCCACCTTTGCCCTTGTGTCTTGGTACCCGAGCCTTAAAAAGGCCCCGAGTTTGTCTTTGATTAGATCCTGGTCTATAGACACCCCTATCCCTAAAAGGGATTTCTTCCTCTCGTCTTTCCAATCTGGGAACTTTCTATCTGTGCAGAAGGCATAGAGTCTGTAATTGCCCTCCCCAAGAGGGGTTTTAAGGTTAAGCCCTACTTGTGCTGCTAAGTACAGGTAATCCTTCTCGTTGAACTTGGAAAGCTCATGCTCTGGGGTTTTACTCCCTATACCGACAAACCTTACGTTAAAGGGTCCTTTTTCCACATCAAGGGCCAAACCGTAGTCGTAATTGGGGATATTGGCCAAGGGGTTGTTCACCAAGGCCTGGTTCATGAATTGGGCCAATTCGTCATTGGCAAAGCGGTTGTCGTCTATAAAGGAACTACCGCTTATGATCCCAAGGACAACCCTGCCCTTAGTTCCTGAAAACTCAAAGGCCCGTGCATACCAAAGCTCCTGTAAATGATCCCTCCCTCTACCGTTTATGTCCTTAAGGTCATCTTCCAGGTCATCTGCGTTAGGGGGAAGCATAAAGGGGGATAAGTCTTTTAACCCGTTTCCCCAGGCGAGGCTGGCCCTTAAGTAGAATTCGTCCTTATCGGTGGGCTTAAAGCTCAACCTTCCATCAAAGGCCAGAGATCCCGCATCTTCGTCCTCAAAGTCCCCTTTTTCCTGCCAGAGCCATTGATAGACCCCCGTAAGGTCCCCCTGAAGGGCGAACTTCTGACCCAAACCAAGGCCAAAGGCCAAACCTGTAAAACATAAACCGAGGATAAAAGGTACCGCCTTTAGGAAGTGGGACCATCTCACCATAAGGACACCTCCTTGAGCCTTCACCTATACGTTTTTTTAAAGAGCCCCCTCTTCGAAGGGAGCATCACTTGGGGCAAAAGTCCTGCTTCTCTTAGGAGTTCTTGGTCTTCTAAGATATCTTCCACAGGCCCAAAGGCCAAGGCCTTTCCGTCCTTTAACACCAAGGCCTTTTTACAGATCATGGCCACCAGATCCAGGTCATGGGAGGCTATGACCTTCGTTTGGGGCAAGGTCATCAAAAGCTCTATGAGCCTCCACCTGCTCCCAGGGTCAAGGTTGGCCGTTGGCTCGTCCAACACCAGAAGTTCGGGCTCCATGGAAAGGACAGTGGCTATAGCCACCTTCTTTTTTTCCCCAAAACTAAGGTGATGGGGCGAACGCCCCTCATAACCTGAGATCCCTACTGCCTCAAGGGCCTTTCTGACCCTCTCCTTTACCTCCTCAGGGCCCAACCCTTGGTTTAAGGGGCCAAAGGCTACGTCTTCGAAAACCGTGGGGGAGAAAAGTTGGTCATTTGGATCTTGAAAGACAAGCCCTACCTTTTGCCTTATCTCCTTTAGGGTCTCCTTCCTCACAGGTATCCCCTTTATCAGGACGGGATCACCCCCTTTAAGGCTAAACCCCATGAGCAAACCGTTCAAATGTAGGAGCAAGGTGGATTTGCCCGCACCGTTTGGCCCAATTAAGGCGAAGTCCTCCCCTTCTTGGACCGTAAAGCTCACCCCCTTCAACGCCAAAGGGCCTTCTGGATACCGGTAACAGAGTTCCCTCACCTCTATTAAGGCAGACATGGCTCTAACTCCATAAGCTCCAAAGGGTCCACAGGACCACTATTGAAGTCCCGGATACGGAGGAAAAGACCATCTCGGATAAACCGAAGTGAAAGGGGTTTATGGTCCTTGTCCTTCCGTCAAAGCCCCTTGAGCACATGGCCTGATATACCCTCTCTGACCGCTCGTAGCTTCGGATGAACAAAACCCCCACGATCTGGGCCATGGCCTTAAAGGATATCCACCACTTCCTCCCCCCACCCCTTGAATCCCATGCCCTTTTCATCCTCATGGCTTCATCGAGGATAACGAATATATACCTATACATAAAGGCCAAGACCTGTACCAAGACCTTAGGGAATCCAAGCGCTTCAAGGCCTTGCAGAAGCACTGGAAAGGGGGTGGTAGAGATAAGGGCCAAAAGGGCCATGGCCGAAAGCCAAGCCTTCGCGCTGAGGGAGAGCACAAAAGGTAAAGCCCCCTCCCCTTCGAGCAGGAACCTCATGGACCCGATCAATAGGCTGAAAGGCAAAACCGCTGTGGCCCTTAAGGTCACGTATGTAAAGGGAACCCTGCTGATCAATACCTCTGCCACCACTATGGCAAATGCCACTACATAAAGGGACCAAAGCCCTACCGGAAGCCACGCTATGGTGAATACAAGTCCTAAGGTGAAAAGGACCTTTGGCCTTGGATCGAGAGTGTGAAGGGGGCTCTTCAGGTTACTGTATTTGTCGAGGAATCCGTGCTTCATGGCCGCGCTCGAAGTGCCCTTGCCATTAGATAACCGATCACCAAGACTATAGCCGCCCCCAGAAGGCCTGAAAGGACAGTGGCCAGTGCCTCATTACCCACCCAAGGGAAACAGTAATCGGGCATTACCTTGAATAGGGGCCCCTTATCCTTTGAAGCAAAACCCAGGCCTTCTGCCACTTTTTCAAGGCCATCAGGCAGACTAGAGGCCAGGGGTGAAAGCACGGCCAATACAAAGGCCAAAACCCCTATCCAAAGCCAAGGGGAGCGCTTCATGGAGTCCCTCCTAAACCTTCCTTACGGCCAAAAGATCCGGCCTTATGGCCCTGATAAAGGCCACAGCAGCCATGGTGATAAGCCCCTCAACTCCCCCTATCAGGGCATGGATCCCCGCCATAGCTGGCAAGGTAACCACAAGGGGAGAGGTCCCTGAAAGGGAAAGCTCGAAGGCGCAGAGCACCGCTGCAAGGAACACAGACGACCACCCTGCCAAAAAGGCAGAAAAAGCCCCAGAGAGACGTCCAAAGGCCTTGTAAAGGCCGTAAGCCGAAAGCACACCCATCACCCCCATGTTGAGGACGTTAGCCCCAAGGGCAGTTACGCCACCGTCCTGAAAGACCAAGGCCTGTACCACTAAAACAGCCGTCATCGCTAACATCCCTGCCCACGGCCCTAAGAGTATGGCCAAAAGCGCTGCACCCAAAAGGTGACCGGAAGTACCACCCGCAATCGGAAAGTTCAACATCTGTGCAGAAAACACAAAGGCAGCCATAACCCCCATAAGGGGCACCATCCGCTCTTCTAACTCCCCTTTCAAGCGCCTGAGGGACCACCCTACCGCTAAAGAGGAAAGACCATAAGTAACACCGGAAACAGCAGGGCTTAAAAAGCCATCGGGTATATGCACATCTTACCTCCTTTAAAAACGATAAAAGCCACGTCAGCCCTTGAGCCTTCTGGCTCTTTATGGGCCTTCGTGGCCTTACTTGTAGTTTCTAACACCTATGATATCCTTCTGTCAAGGCCAAGGATGGATATAAGGCAGCTTGAGGTCTTTTGTACGGTGGTAGAGCTTGGGAGTTTTTCCCAAGCCGCAGAGGCCCTTTCCCTTACGCAGCCCACGGTTACGGCCCACGTGAAATCCCTTGAGCGTTCCCTTGGTAAGAGGCTTTTGGATCGATTCGGCAGGAGGGTGGTCCCTACGCCTCAAGGGGAAGTCCTTTATAGGTATGCGCGGCAGATCCTTTCTTTGAGGCAGGAGGCCATGGCCTCCCTGAGCGAAGAGGTCCCTTATAAGGTGTTGAAGATAGCTGCAAGTACCCTACCCGGTGAATATGTCCTGCCTAGGGCCATAAAGGAGCTCCTCAGCAGTTGGCCCCAACTGAAGATAGAGGTCAAGGTGGCCGATTCTCAGATGGTGATGGGGCTTGTGGAAAGGCTTGAGGTCGATATCGGCGTTGTGGGCTCAAAGAAGGCCACCGAAAGGCTTTCCTTTATGCCGGTCTTCAAGGACCATGTCTTATTGGTGGCGCGCGCTGATCACCCCCTTGCCGGAAGGACAGTAAGCTGGCGGGAGCTTTCTAAAGAAGGCCTCGTAACGCGGGAACCGGGCTCCGGGACAAGGAAGGCCTTTGAGGATGCCTTGAGGCAGAAGGGATTAAACCCCTCTGGGCTGCGGGTCCTTGCAGAATTGGGCTCTACCACTGCTGTAAAAGAGGCCATGAAAGCCGGAATGGGCGTAGGACTCATCTCAAGCCTTGCCGTGAAGGAGGAGTTGGGTTCAAACCTTTTGGAAGTAAGGCTTGCTGAGGTTGGAACTGTCGAACGGACCTTTTATATTATTACCCGAAAGGGACGTACCTTGATGCCCATTGCGGAAAGGCTCAAGGAGATCCTCCAAGGACTTGAACCAAGATGAAACCTAAAAGGGAAAGAGGGCATCTACTTAGGGCTCTGTTGGTATCTTCCTTGGTGCATCTAGTGCTGCTCCTCTTTTTAGTCAAACCCCTCCATCTGAAGGAGCAACCCTATAGGACCTTAACTGTGAGCTTATTGGAAACGCGTATCCCCGAACCGCCTTCTCCAACCCCGCAGCCGCAATCGGCCCAACTTCTTGAAAAGGAAAGGCCAAAGGCAGTTGAGCAGCCTAAACCAAGGGAAATACCAAAGCCAGAGGAGCCCAAAAGGCCAGAACTCCCAAGGCCAGTGCAGAAACCCATAAAACCCGAACCCCCCAAGGAGGAACAGAGGCAGCTCCTTGCAAAGTCCGAACCCCGCCCCACTGCCGAGGAGGTCGATCTGGAAAGGCAAAGGCTTGAGGCCATAAAGGAAATAGAAAGGCGCATAAGGGAGAGACAGATCGAGGCCCAAAGCCCCCAGGAACCCAAAGGAGCGGCCTTTGACCTTTACCTCTCGCAGCTTCAGGAGAGGATAAGGTCTTTTTGGGTCATACCCGAGGGGCTGTTGAGGGAGGACGTGAAGGCCATAATACGGGTGAGGATAGACCCTCAGGGGAGGTTGCTATCTGCGGAGTTGGAAAAGTCTTCTGGCGACAAGGTCTTTGACCGTTCGGCCTTGCAGGCTGTAAAGAAGGCAGAGCCCTTCCCGCCTCCACCTGGGGGACAAACCATGGAGGTAGGCCTTGTGTTTCGTCCTTAGGATCGCTTTGGCTTTGGGGATAGTGCTTTGGGGCATACGTGCGGAAGTCACTGTGTATCTGGAGATCGATTCGCCTAAGCTAAGGCTGTACCGCCTGGCCTTTCTGCCGGTAGTCCCTGGCGATGACCTTTCAAAAAGGGCAGAGTCCCTCATGGAAAGGTGCCTTGAGATATCGCACCTATTTGAGTTCATGGACAGGAGCAAGTTTCCCCTTATACGTGAGCCTTTAAGCCCGGAGAGGATCGATTACAAGCTGTGGAGGGAGATGGGGGCGGAGTTCGTGCTTTCCACAGCCATAAGCCATGAAGGCGGACAGCTGCAACTCGTCCTCTTCTTTTATGACCCGGTCCAAGGGATACCCCTAATCAGCAAGGTCTACCGAGCCCAACAGGGGTTTTTGCGGCAACTGGTTTACAAGGCTGTAGATGACATCCTACAGACGCTGACTGGGCGCGAGGGTCTTTTCAACTCGCGGATAGCCTTCATCAGGGCCCAAAAAGAGGGATTCAGAGAGCTTTGGTTGATCCGACCCGATGGAGGCGAAGAGATCCCCCTTGTAAAGGGGACCATCTGTATGTCCCCTTCTTGGTCCCATGACGGAAGGAAGGTACTCTATACCAGCCTAAGATCGCGTAACCCTGACCTGTATGTAGTGGACATTTTCGATGGAACTGTCAAACTACTCTCCCAGAATCCAGGGCCTAATGTAAGCGCCTCCTGGTCCCCTGATGGCAGGTGGATAGCCTTAGCCATGCGAGGGGAAAAACCCGGAGACACGGACCTTTATCTCATGTCTGCAGACGGGGGAAGCCTTAAGCCCCTTTTAGTCAGCCCTCATGTGGAGGTGTCCCCATGCTGGTCGCCTGATGGTAAGAGGATAGCCTTTGTCTCGGATAGGACCGGTACGCCCCAGATCTACATCTACGATCTTGGCTCCGGGAAGTTTAGCCGCCTTACCAACTTCGGGAGTTACAACGCCTGGCCTTCGTGGTCGCCCAAAGGCGACTGGATAGCCTTCTCTGGAAGGTGGCAAGGGCAGTTTAAGTTGTTCATCATAAGGCCAGACGGATCAGACCTGAGGATGATCACGCCCTATGCAGGGGACCACGAAAGGCCCTCTTGGGCCCCTAATGGGCGGCATTTGGTCTTTTCCTCCAATTTGAAGGGGAAAAGGCTCCTTTACATCACCACCATACAATCAGGCGGACCATGGGTTGTTACCCTCTCTCAGGGTGAAGACAGTCAACCTGCATGGTCGCGTCTCTACCAGTGAGTACTTCCTCCACCTCTTTTAAGACCATGCGGGGGGTTATGGCTTCCATACAAGTCCTTTGCAAACAACGCCTTTTATTGCAGGGAGAACAAGGAAGCGCCACCCTAACTACCCCGCGGTTTTGTCCGTAGGGTCCAATCCATTTGGGGTTTGAAGGCCCAAAGAGGGCCACCACCGGTACCCCGAGGGCCCTTGCTACGTGCATGGCACCGCTATCCACCCCTATATAAAGATGTGATAAGGCGATTAGGGCGAAGAAATCCTTTATCTCGGTATAACCGCAAGCGATCACCGCCTTATGGCGCATAAGCCGCGTAATCCCTTCGATATAAGGCCCCTCCTGGGCCAAGCCCGAAAAGACCACCTTTGCCCCATAGGTCTCAACAAGGGAATCTGCCACTTCAGCAAAACCCTCCTGTGTCCAAAATTTCGTTTCCCAACGAGCCGTAGGGGCGCAAAAGACTACGAAGTCCTTACCTGGGTGGACCCCGTGAGAGGTCAAAAAGGCCCTCATCTTCTCGTAGGCCTCTTGAGGGACAAAGAGGGGAAAGCGGACTTCCCTTCTACCTCGGGTGAAATAGGAGACCACATCTAGGTAATTGTCCACCGCGTGGCGGCTTTTGTCCCTTAAAAAGAGGGGCTTATTCAAAAAAAGGGGGCTCAGTTCCTTTCCGTTTCGAAATCCATAACGATCCCTCGCCAAAAGGAAAGCAAGGACTGCGCTTTTAAAAAGCCCTTGGAAGTCGATGGCCATATCGAACTTATCCCTTTTGAAACGGCGCCAAAGCTCAAAATAAGCCCTCAACCACTTAACCACCCCTGAAAGGACCCTCTGGGGGGATCGATACTTGTCGGTAAAAGAGGGGATTCGCACCGGGATAACCTCGTCAAGGCCTGGCGTCCCCGAAAGGACCTCTTTAAGGTCTTCCCTGACCAGCCAAGCGATATAGGCCTTAGGATATGCCTCCCTCAGGGCGTTGAAGGCCGGAAGCACCAGCACAAGGTCGCCAAGGGAGCTTAACCTCACTATTAGTAACCTTTTGCCGTTAAGGTCCATCGCCGAACTCTTCAGAACTTATTACCCTGACCCCATGGGCTTCAAGCAGGGCGGTAAGAACTCCCTTGCCCCATGAGAGCTCCTCACCTATCCATACCTTCCTAACCCCGCAGGAAGGGCTTTTCTCCTTCAAAATGGCCACCTTCACCCCCAAAATCCCGCAAAGTCCCAAGACCTCCCTGGCCCCTCGGAGGAAAAATTGGGTCAGGTCATTCCCTGCTTCGTCTACTACCCTTGCCCTTCCCTTCCACACAGCCTCTCCATCTCCACCCTCAAGGTGAGCCTTGGCCCTTGGGGTAGGAAGACCACCTAGTTGTTCGGGGCAAACAGGCACAAGACAAAGCTCCTCAGGGACCTTAATAGGGCCTTTTGTGGACCCATCGTATCGGCAATGGATCCCCAGAAGACAAGCGCTGACTATCGCCTTCACCTCCTAATCCTCACCCCTTCGCCTTCGATTACTTCACCTACAACAAAGGCCTCCTCACCAAGCTCAGCAGCCCGTTTGAGGAAACCCTCTACATCTTGAGGAGAAAGGATCGCTGTAAAGCCGACCCCCATGTTGAAGACCCTCCACATCTCTGCCTCTTCCACCCCCAGCGACTGGATGAGTTGGAAGATAGGGGGCACTTCCCAATTCGGCCGTATCTCCACCGCAAGCCCTTTGGGTAGTATCCGAGGTAAGTTCCCTATCAGCCCACCCCCTGTGATATGGGCCATTCCCTTTATAGGGAACTCCTCCAAAAGGGCAAGCACCGACCTCACATAGATACGCGTAGGCTTGAGCAGTTCCTCGCCTAGGGTCGTCCCCAGCTGCTCGATAAACCCCTCAAGCCTTAACCCGTGTAGCTCTATTAGCTTCCTTATGAGGGAAAAACCGTTAGAATGAACCCCTGAGGAAGCAAGTCCTATTACTACGTCGCCTTTGCTTATATGGGAACCATCTATCAACCCTTCTTCCTCCACTACCCCCACGGCAAAGCCCACCATGTCGAAGTCCCCTTCTTGATAAAGGCCTGGCATCTCAGCTGTCTCACCACCCACAAGGGAACAACCTGCCTCTTGACACCCTTTGACTATCCCCTCGATGAGCTGCTTTTCCCTTTCCGGTTCAAGCCTCCCTGATGCCAAATAGTCAAGGAAGAACAAAGGCCTCGCTCCAAGGGGTAAGAGGTCGTTGACGCACATGGCCACTAGGTCTATCCCAAGGGTATCGTACCTGGACATGGCTTGGGCGATCTTGAGCTTCGTGCCAACGCCGTCAGTTGTAGCCACAAGCAAGGGCCTTTTATAACCCTCTGGGATCCTTACAGCTGCTGAAAACCCTCCTATCCCTTTTTTAACCCAGGGACCATAGGTCTTTCTGGCCATCTCCTTTATGGACTCAACCAATAGATCTGCCCTTTCGATGTCGACACCGGCATCCTTATAGGTGATCACCTTTTACCTCCTTTTAAGGACGTGGATGGTATCTCCTATGGACCTCCTTTAGGTATTGGATGTTTACAGAGGTGTAAACCTGTGTCGTCGAGATGTCAGAGTGCCCAAGCATCGCTTGTACGTACCTTAAGTCTGCCCCCCTTTGTAACATGTGAGTGGCAAAGGAATGGCGTAAGGTATGAGGGGTAACCCGCATGAGGCCTGCTTTGAGGGCGTACTTCTTTATGACCTTCCAGACCCCCTGTCGACTCATAGGACGTCCCAGGGGATTGAGGAACACAAAACCAGGATCCCTGCCACTGATGAACTTGGGCCTGGCCTTTTCTAGGTACTCTTTAAGCCATTCCCTTGCATATTCCCCAAAAGGGACAAGCCGCTCCTTTTCCCCTTTGCCTTTGACCACCAGATACCCTAAATCAAGCTCCACGCCCTCAAGCCTCAACCCACATGCCTCAGAGACCCTGATGCCCGTACCATACAGAAGTTCAAGCAGTGCCCTATCCCTAAGGCCAAGGGGTGTAGAGGGATCCACCTCCTCAATAAGCCTCATGACCTCTTCCTCACTCAACACATGTGGTAAGGTCCTCAAGAAGCTAGGAAGGGTCACGTCTTCAAAAGGATCCTCCTCGATCAAGCCTTCCCTTAAAAGGAACCTGAAGAAGCCCTTCGTAGCCACAAGGGCCCGATGGACGCTTCGGGAGGAGAGTCCTTTTTCGGTAAGGAACTTAGATAAAAGGGACACATCCGAACGTTTAAAGGCCATAAGGGGTTTTTCTGACCAGAACTCTAAAAAGGCCCTGAGGTCACGGCTGTAAGCCTCAAGGGTGTTTGGGGATAGGCCTTTCTCCACCCTTAAATAGTTCAAATAAAGGTCGATTAAGCTTCCGGTCATATCTGTATGATTTCGGCCTTTTGACCTCTCAGGTCCAACAAGGCTATTGTCGCCTTCCCCGTAAGCCATCCACAAGCCTCCCCTGGATTGAGGAAGATAACCCCTTTTTCCTCTTTGAGATAAGGGGTATGGGTGTGGCCGAAGACCACAGCCCTTACGCTCCCACCTTCGAAAAGCCCATGGGACCTTTCTGGGAGGTCATGGGTCAGGAAGACCTTGTAAGGGCCAAATTCGAGAAGGGCAAAGGACTGGTAGACCCTCTCTCCAAGCAGGGATTTGAGAAGCCACCTGTCGCCGTCGTTGTTCCCGAAGACCCCGTAAAGGGGCACATTGAGTCCTTCAAGGAGCCTCCTTACGGCGAAAGGTGAAACGAAGTCTCCGGCATGGAGAACTGCCTCCACCTGCTGTGCACGAAACACCTCAATTGCCCTGTCGATCTTCAAGAGGTTGTCATGGGTATCAGAGATCACCCCTACCTTCATCCACCACCCCCGTATGGCCAAAGCCACCTTCTCCCCTTGGGGAAGGAGGTAGCTCTTGCACCAGGACAACTTGGGCCTTTGTAACCGGTTGGATCACGAGCTGGGCTATCCGCATACCGTCCTGCACGCAAAAAGGCTTCTCTCCCAAATTCAAGAGGATCACCTTCACTTCACCTCGGTAGTCCGAGTCTATCGTCCCAGGAGAGTTCAAAACCGTCACCCCCTGTTCAAGCGCAAGGCCGCTCCTTGGCCTTATCTGTCCCTCAAAACCTTGAGGTAAGCTTAAGGCTATCCCTGTAGGTATAAGGGCCCACTTTCCAGGCTCGATGACCACGGGTTCGTCAAGCCTCGCAAAGAGGTCAAGCCCTGAAGCCCCTTCGCTCATGTACTTCGGGACCTTGGCCTTAGGGCTTAAGGTCTTTACCAGGACCCTTATGGTCTTCAAAGGCCCTCGACGTCGCCGAGAAGGACCAGGCATGGATCTTCGGCCAAAAGGCTTCGGGATACCTCTTTGACGTCCTCCAAACTAACGGCCTCGATCTTATCTATGGTCTCCTCGATGGGCACATGCCTTCCAAAGTAGATCTCGCTTTTGGCCAGATGGATCATCCTCTCTTCGGTGGATTCGAGGCTCAAAAGGATCCCCCCTTTCAGATACTCCTTCGCTATCCTCACCTCTTCTTCGGTAAACTCCCCTTTTTGAGCCCTTTCGAACTCCCTTTGGAGGACCTCAAATACCTTGTTCACCTCGCCCTTGGTGGTCCCTACGTAGACACCGAAAAGCCCTGCGTCGCTATAACCCCTTAGGAAAGAATAAACCGAGTAAGCCAACCCCCTCCTTTCCCTCACCTCTTGGAAAAGCCTGGAACTCATATTCCCACCGAACAGGGCGTTGAAGACCAAAGCTGGATACCTCTCGGGAGCGGTCTGGGGGAAGCCGTTGAAGCCTATGCAAAGGTGGACCTGCTCTAGGTCTTTGCTGAAGGCCTCCTTCCCCTTACCGGTTTCCTTAGGAGGTATACGCCTGGGCACACCGTCACCGGGTTCAAGTTCGCCTAAGGTCTTCCTTACCTGCTGCACGAGTTCTCCATGGTCTAAAGCCCCCACCGCGGCCACGATCATCGCCTCAGGGCGCCAATGCCTTCCGAAGAACTCCTTTACTCTTTCGCGACTGAAGGCCTTTACCGTCTCCTCCGAACCCGCGATGGAATGGCCAAGGGGATGGTCCTTCCAAAAACGTGCGTAAAATAGTTCCTGCACCAGTTCCTCTGGTTGGTCTTCGATGGACTTTATCTCCTGAAGCACCACCCCCCTCTCCCTTTCCATTTCCTCTGGGTCGAAAAGGGGATCTGAGACTATGTCGCTTAAGATATCGAGGGCTAAGGGCACGTCCTTGGCCAAGACCTTTGCGTGAAAGCAGGTGTATTCCTTGGTAGTGAAGGCGTTAAGTGTACCCCCTACGGCTTCTATCTCTTTGGCTATGTCAAAGGCAGAACGTTTAGCGGTACCCTTGAAGGCCATGTGCTCGATGAAATGGCAAAGCCCTTCTTCTCCTCTTGCTTCGTCCCTTGAACCCACCTTGACCCATATGCCTAAGGTCACCGAACGGAAATAGGGCAAGGACTCACTTATCACCGCTATGCCGTTTTCGAGAAGGGTCTTCCTGTACACCTCAAGGCCTCCGCCGTGGCTGCATGGGTTTGGTCTGAGGCCTTTTGGCCTGCTCCTCCTCTAAAACCGCCTTCCTGGAAAGCCTTATCCTGCCGTATTCGTCTATCTCTATCACCTTGACCTTTATCTGTTGGCCTACCTTTACCACATCCGCTACGCTCCGCACCCTTTTGGTGTCAAGCTGCGATATGTGTACAAGACCTATCACCCCAGGCATTATCTCCACAAAGGCCCCAAAGTCCGCTATTCGCTTGACGGTCCCTATGTAGACCTCCCCGATCTTGGCCTCTGCGGCGTACTGCCTCACCATCTTTACGGCTTCTTGTATGGCATCGGCATTGGGCGAGGCTATCCTTACCAGACCGTTTTCCTCTATGTCGATCTTCACGCCGGTCTTTTCGATGATAGACTTTATGTGCTTGCCCAGGGGACCTATGATGTTCCTGATGCTGTCCGGTTTTACTTGGATGGTGACTATACGGGGGGCGTGCTTGGAAAGCTCCTTCCTCGGCTGGTCCAAGGTCTTGTTCATCACGTCAAGCACGAAAAGCCTAGCCTCTCTGGCCTGTTCCAAAGCCCTTCTCAACACCTCCTTGGTCACCCCCGGTACCTTCACGTCCATTTGGAAAGAGGTGACCCCGTCCTTCGTCCCTGCCACCTTGAAGTCCATATCCCCAAAGTGGTCCTCATCACCTACGATATCCGTAAGTATGGCCACCTTTTCGCCTTCGATCATCAATCCCATGGCAATCCCGGCCACCGCCGCTGATACCGGCACACCGGCATCCATCAAGGACAGCGACCCCCCGCACACTGTGGCCATGGATGAAGAACCATTGGACTCCAGCACCTGCGAGACCACCCTGATGGTGTAGGGGAATTCCTCCTTTGGAGGTATTACAGGCTCAAGGGCCCTTTCGGCCAACGCCCCATGGCCTATTTCCCTACGACTCGGGGCCCTCAAGGGGGCTATCTCACCCACACAGAAAGGAGGGAAGTAATAATGGACCATGAAACGCTTGTAGATCTCTCCCTCCATGAGGGTCTCGACCTTCTGTACGTCTTCGGAGGTACCAAAGGTGGTCGTCACAAGGACCTGTGTCTCCCCCCTTCTGAACAGGGCGGAACCATGTGTACGTGGTAAGACCCCTACCTCACAGCTTATAGGCCTTATGTCCTTGAGACTCCTTCCGTCTACACGTTTCCCCTCCTCAAGCACTGAAGACCTCACCACATACCTCTGTGCCTCCTCAAAGGCAAGCTTCACCTGAAGGGATAAGGAGGGGTCACTACCCCCAAACCTCTCCAAGGCCTCCTTTAAAAGCTCCGCTAGGCGGTCGCGTCTCTCTATCTTAGAGGAGATCTGATAGGCCTCCCTCAGTTGGGGTATGGCCCAGTCGAAGACGTTCGATTTTAGGGTCTCTTCCACCTGTGGAGGCGCAAAGGCCCTCTTTGGCTTTCCCCATTGTTCCTTCAACTCTTCCAAAAAGTCCAGGACCGGCCGTGCTGCCTCGTACCCTTTGAAGATGGCCTCAAGCAGAACCTCCTCCGGTACAAACTTAGCCCCTCCTTCTACCATTACGATCCCATCGCGGTTAACTGCCACAGTGAGGTCCAACTGGCTTTTGTCCAACTCGCTTGCCGTTGGATTAACGACAAGCTGTCCATCTATTAACCCTACTTTGACCCCAACCACCGGCCCCTCAAAGGGTATATCGGACAGATCCAAAGCGGCCGATGCCCCTATGATGCTGAGGAAACTCGGGTCGTTCTCCTGATCCACCGAAAGCACTGTAGCTATCACCTGAGTGTCACAGTTATAACCCTTAGGGAAAAGAGGCCTTATGCTTCGGTCCACAAGCCTTGAACACAATATCTCAAACTCCGTGGGCCTACCCTCCCTTTTGAAAAAGCCGCCCGGGATCCTGCCAGCTGCAAAGGTCATCTCCAGGTAGTTCACCAAAAGGGGAAGAAAGTCCGTTCCCTCCTTTGCCTCCCTTGCGGAAACGGCTGTGACCAACACCACCGTCTCCCCGTACCTCACTGTGACAGCGCCATCTGCCTGCCGGGCCATCTCCTCCACTTCGATCACCAAATCCCTTCCGGCCCACTCCAAATGAGCCCTCGGCATACAAGACCTCCTCCTTAGAATTACTTCCTCAAACCGAGCCTTTCGATAAGCCTCTTGTAACGATCAGGATCCTCTTCCTTGAGGTAATCCAACAGCTTCCGCCTGCGGTTAACGAGCTTTATGAGCCCATAACGCGAATGAAGGTCCTTCCTGTGCACTTTCAAATGCTCGCTCAGGTAATTTATCCTCTCTGTCAAAAGGGCCACTTGTACCTCTGGAGAACCGGTATCCTTTTCGTGTAGCCTGAATGCCTCAATTAGCTCTCTTTTCCTCTCTCGATCTAAAGCCATCCTCAGACCTCCTCGAACTTTTTACACCTTTAAGACCCTTACGGGCCGTACCATACACTCATTTCCTACCTTGGAAACCACCCCAAGGCCTACAAGTTGACCCTGGCCATCCAATATCCTCACGGCCCCTTCCTTTAACCCCTCCCTCAAGAAAACCGCCTGGCCGTGTGAGATACGGTAAAGGTCCTGCCCCACTAACTCAACAGCTGGAACTGCAGCTAGGGCCTTGTTCAAGTCCCATACCTTCTCCCACAGCCTACCGGCTCTTCCCAACTCAACGGCTTCTTCAAGGCTTATGCAATCCTCGAGCCTGAAAAAGCCGTTCTTCAGCCTCGTAAGGGCATAGAGATGTCCTCCCGGACCAAGCCTTTTCCCTATGTCGTGGGCCAAGGTACGGACGTAAGTCCCTTTCGAACACTCAAGGTAAAAATGGATATAGGGCAGTTCCACCCCTTTCAACTCGAGCCTGTATACCTCCACCTCCTTAGGGTCCCTTGGGACTTCCTTTCCCTTTCGCGCATAAACGTAAAGGGGCCTCCCTCTGTGCTTTTTGGCCGAAAACATGGGAGGGACCTGTCTTATGCGCCCTGTGAACTCCCTAAAGACCTCCTGGATTCGCTTCGGTGAAAGGTCGTACTGGGAAAGGTCGCTTATCTCCTCTAGGACCTTACCATCTCTATCCTGGGTATCGGTGACCACACCTAACTTAATCGTCCCCTCGTATACCTTTTCGCCTTCTTCTAAAAAAGGGGCCAGCCTTGTGGCCTTGCCCAAAAGGAGCGGCAACACCCCCCTGGCCATTGGATCCAATATGCCGAGGTACCCGACTTTTGTACCCCGCAAAAAAGGCCTGAGCTTCCTTATGACGTCAAAGGAGAACATCCCCTCGGGCTTGTCTATTAAAAGGACACCGCTAGACATCCTCTTCCCCTTCCCTTTCCTTTATTTCCCTCAGGAGTTCCTCTATACGCTGCTCGTATTGCAAGGAGTCGTCAAAGACGAACTCTATCTCCGGTAAAAACTTCACCCTCACCCTTTTCCCCAACTCCCTCTTTATAAACCCTTTGGCCCGCCTCAGGCATTCCGAAAAGTCCTCCCGTGCCTTTTCGTCTCCCCATACGGTCCAGTAAATCGAGGCCCTTTTGAGGTCGTCTGACATCTTAACCCTAGTGATTGTGACAAAACCCACCCTTGGGTCTTTGAGTTCATAAAGGATTATCTTGGAAACCTCCTCCTTTATCAGATCCCCCAACCTTAAAGCCCTCCGTTGTGCCATATCCGCCTCACTTGAAGAAATCCAGGTTATAGTGCAGGAACTCCACATTGCTGCGTAAGACCTGAACGAGGTTGGTTTCCTCGATAAAGGCTATGAGCTTTGAAACCATAGCATCTATCTGTTCTTGGCTTGAACCGACCACCGATATGCCCAATTGGGCCCTCTGCCAGCTGTCCCTATTTCCTACCTCAGAGATGGACACGTTGAAACGTTGTTTTACCCTGTCCATTAAACTCTTCATCACCTGCCTCTTTCCTTTAAGAGATCCGACACCTTCTATCAAGACATCCAGGTGGCAAACCCCAACGACCATTTTACGTCACTTGGACTTCCTGTACCGTGTAGACCTCCAGGCGGTCGCCTTCTTGCCAGTCGCGAAATCCCTCAACACCGATGCCGCATTCGTAACCCTGCAACACTTCCTTCACGTCTTCCTTGAACCTCTTGAGGCTCGTAACCCTGCCTTCGTAAAGGACCTCTTTCCCCCTTATGATCCTCACCGAAGCCCCTCTCACTACCTTTCCCTGTAGGACATAACAACCAGCGACAGGCCCCACTTTGGGGACGTTGAACACGGCCTTGACCTCTGCCTGTCCCAAGAGGACCTCTTCCTTCTTCGGGGCAAGCATCCCCTTTAAGGCACGCGAAACGTCGTCGATGAGGTCGTAGATGATCTTATAGGTCCTTACATCCACACCCCGCTCCGCAATTATCTCTTTGGCCTTGCCTATGGGTTGGACGTTGAAACCTATTACTATCCCTTGTGAGGCTATAGCCAAATTGACGTCGCTGTCAGAAATAGCCCCTACTCCTTCGTGTATCACCTTTACCTTCACTTGGTCTGTAGAAAGCTTCTCCAAGGCCCCTTTTATAGCTTGCAGACTCCCGAAGGTGTCGGCCTTAAGGACAAGCCTAAGCTCCTTGGTTTCCCCTTCCTCGAACTTGCGGAACAGCTCTTCAAGGGTAAGGGGTGCCGTAGGACCCTTCCTCTCAAGCCTTGCCTTCCTCTTCCTCCTCAACTCTGCGAGGGCCTTGGCCGTCTCCTCGTCCTTAACCACTATAAAGTCATCGCCTGCCTCCGGAAGATCCTCAAAGCCTATCACCTCCACCGGTGTAGAAGGAGGGGCCTCCTTTACCCGTTTACCCCATTCGTCCTCCATGGCCCTGACCTTCCCGTAGGTGAGTCCTGCTACAAAGTAATCGCCCTCCCTCAAAGTCCCCTCCTTCACTATCACGGAGGCAACAGGTCCCTTACCTTTGTCAAGACGCGTCTCGATGACCACACCCCTTGCAGGTTTATCGGGATTGGCCTTAAGTTCCAGGAGTTCTGCCTGCAACAATATGGCGTCAAGAAGTTCTTCTATTCCTATTTTCTTTAAGGCCGAAACTTGCACAAAGAGCGTATCTCCACCCCATTCATCGGGTATAAGACCCAGTTCGCTCAACTGCCGCTTTACCTTTTCGGGATTGGCCTCCTTTTTGTCCACCTTGTTTATGGCCACGACTATGGGCACCCCTGCCGCTTTGGCATGGTTTAAGGCCTCAACGGTTTGAGGCATGACACCGTCGTCGGCAGCCACAACCAACACCACAATATCGGTAACCTGGGCACCCCTTGCCCTCATGGCCGTAAAGGCTTCGTGCCCAGGCGTATCTATAAACGTAATGGTCCCTTTTTTGGGCACCTCCACCTTGTAAGCGCCTATCTTCTGGGTTATACCCCCTACTTCCTTTTCGGCTACGTTTGTATGCCTTATGGCGTCAAGTAAAAGGGTCTTGCCGTGGTCGACATGACCCATTACGGTAACGACCGGAGGCCTAGGTTTTAGGAGCTCGGGTGGGTCTGGACGAGGGGCGATTTCGGCCTCGAGCTCTTCAAGGGCACTTACCACCTCAAAGCCGTATTCATGGGCCAATAGGGCTGCAGCCTCAACGTCCACTGTCCCTTCTGGAGTCGGCTCAATGCCTAACTCGCGCATCTTCTCCTCGAGCTCGGCGAGCTTAACCCCCATCCTCTGCGCGAGTTCGAGGACCGAGATCTCTTCTTCCACCCTGACCTTGCGCTTTACGGCCTTAGGCACCGTAACTTGGGGCTTAAGTGCAGGTCTGCCGAGGGCCTTTTTCTTCTCCGGTCTATATTCACGGTCCACTTTCCTGTGGGCATAGATCTCTTCCAGCTCTTCCTCGTCAAGGACCACAAGCTCCCTCGGCCTCTTACCCTTCCTCTTCACGAACTTGCGTTCAGCCCGCTTTTCCTCCCTTTCGACCTCCCTCTCGATCAAGGGCCTTTTGGGAACGGTCTCCTCAACGAGTTCCACTTGGAGGGTCAAGGGCCTCTCGGGTTCGGGCTGAGGCTCAACGATGCGCTCCTCTTCTGGCTTGACTTCTTTTGGTTTCTCCTTTGCAGGCAAAACCTCTTCGGACTTGAGCTCTATCCTCCCTACAATCCTTGCAGGTTTGAACCTCTCCCGAGGAGATTTGAAGAACTTGGGCTTTTTGACCTCAGGAGACTTGGCTTCCTGCTTGGCCGCTGGCTCCTGGGTCAAGGCTACTTTCACCTCAGGGGCCTTCTGCCCCTCAGGAGGCACTTTGGGCAGAGGCACCTCCACCTGGGGGCTCGGGGGTTTTTGCACTTGTTGGGGCTCGACCTTAGTTGGCTCTTCCCCTTTTGGCTCTTCTTCCTTGACTATGCGTCTACGCCTTATGACGCCAGAACTTATCCTCTCCTCGGCGTATTCCACCTTCTTTGCGTCCTCCTCCATCCCTCATCTCCCACACAGGGCTCTTAACTCATCTGCAACTTGTAAGAGCCCGTCCTCTTCAAAAGACCCCCGTAAGGCCTTTTTTAGCCTCTGGACCCCTTTCTTGGTCAAAAGCCCTTTTATACAACCTATGTCCCCACAGATGTACGCCCCTCTACCGCCTAAGACCCCTTTCCAGTCCAGCATCAGCCTCCCTTCCTTTAAGGTAATCCTGATAAGCCTTCCCTTTTCCTCCTTTTTCGAGCACATAAAGCAAGTCCTTATCGGCCTATGCGACATATCCTTGATCTATATATTGTCTTGCCCGCGATACAAGCTCCTCTGCCTTTTGACGGGAAATCTTACATATCCTCATAAGCTCCGAGGGCTCCGTCTGGAAGAGGTCCCTTATGGACTCAATCCCTTCTTCCTTTAACCTCTTGGCTATTGCCTCTTCGAGCCCAGGGAGCCTCTCCACAGGTTCATCACCCCGTCGGATCCTTTCGGTCTTTTCGTCCAAGACCTCCTCTTCGGCCTCAAGTCCCAGAAGCCTTCTAGCAGCCCTTACTATCTCCTTACCCTTCTCGGGCCCTATGCCACATATGCGGCCGAGCTCCTCCCCATCGGCCTCGGCAACTTCCTCAACTGAGTAAAAGCCCTCGTTGTAAAGGATCCTGGCCAAAAGTTCTCCCACACCTGGAATGGTCTGAAGCTTCGAGATGACCTCCTGTGATAGCTTTTCCATCTTGGACTCGCTCTTTATATCTATGCGCCATCCGGTGAGCTTGGAGGCAAGCCTCACGTTCTGCCCCCCCTTGCCTATGGCCAGGGATAGCTGGTCATCAGGCACCACTATCTCGAGGGTCCTTTCGTCCTTGTTGATGTAGATCTTGGAGACCTTTGCCGGTGCAAGGGCGTTACAGGCGAACCTCACGGGGTCTTCATGCCAGGGTATGATGTCTATCTTTTCTCCTCGCAACTCTTGGACCACGTTCTGCACCCTTGAACCCCTTAACCCCACACATGCACCCACCGGGTCCACATCAGGGTCAGTACTTGTAACAGCCACCTTAGCCCTCTCTCCCGGTTCCCTCGCCACAGCCATTATCTTCACTATCCCCTCGGCGATCTCAGGGACCTCAAGCTCAAAGAGCCTCACCAAGAAGTTGGGGTGGGTCCTTGAGAGGATGATCTGGTATCCCCCGGGGGTCCTAAGGACATCCAGTACATAGGCCCTTATCCTGTCGCCGCGTTTGTAGACCTCTTTTGGGATCTGTTCCTTCTTGGGTAAAATGGCCTCCGCCCTTCCGAGGTTCACAATGATGTTGCCCCTCTCTATCCTTTGGACCACCCCGGAGACTATGTCGCCTTTTTTGTCCTTGTATTCTTGGTAAACAGCCTCGCTCTCTGCATCCCTCACCCTTTGAAGGATCACCTGCTTGGCCGTCTGAGCAGCAATCCTGCCGAGCTCCTTCAGGCTCAGTTTTACACCAAGGCTGTCCCCTATCTCACATTCGGGGTCGATCTTACGGGCCTCCTCAAGCGATATCTCCAAATCGGGGTCCTTGACCTCCTCGACTACGGTTTTGAACTGGAAGATCTCCAACTCCTGTAAATCCGGGTTATAGCGGACCTCTATGTCCTTATGGCTCCCGAACTGCTTCTTGGAGGCCTTAAGTAAGGCGTCTTCAAGCGCCTTTATGATGTATTTCCTATCTATACCTTTTTCCCTGCCTATCTCTTCGATGAGCTGGTTCAAGTCTATGTCCATGGACTCATACCTCTATATCAGGATCTAAATTGGCCTTGGATATCCTATCGAAGGGCACTTCAAATACCTTCCCTTCACAAAAGAGCAAGACCCTGTCTTCCTCACAGCCCATAATTCGTCCCCTTATGTTTTTACGCCCTTCCACGGGCTCCGTTAACCTTAACTTCGCCCATTCCCCCCTGAACCTTTCGAAGTCCTCGGGTTTCCTCAAGGGCCTGTTTATGCCAGGAGAGGAGACCTCAAGGTGATAGGAATAAGGGATAAAGTCCTCCACGTCAAGCAGCTCCCCTAGCTCCCGACTGACCCTTACACAATCCCCTAAGGTGACCCCTCCACCCTTCCTGTCTATGTAAACCCTCAAGACCCAACCGGACCTTTCCCTCTTGAACTCTACTTCCACCAACTCAAGCCCTTCCCCCTTGAGGATAGGGTCAAGAAGCCCTTCTACACGTTTTACAATCCCTTTTACGTCCACCAACCCCATGTGAAAAAAGCGGGTTTAACCCGCTTTCGCAGGCCTTTATAGTTTATATTAGATTAACACGGCTTATCTTACTTAGCAACTCTTATAAGTCCCCATGGAGGCCATTAAGTTCGAGCCCGAAGACTTCGTGGTCCAGGAAGTCTTGGACCCTCCTTTTGGGCAAGAAGGGCCTTATAGTTACTATCTTCTTAGAAAAAGGGGGAAGGGAACGCTTGATGTAATCCAGCAGCTGGTAGAACTCTTTAAACTGCCGAGGGCCCATTTCGGTTTCGCTGGCCTCAAGGACCGAAGGGCCGTCACTGTGCAGTACATATCCATCCTCGACGGGCCGGAAAGGGATGTGAAGGGAGAGGGCTTTGAACTCACCTTCCTCGGAAAGGCCTCTGTCCCTATTCGGATAGGAGATGCAAAGGGGAACCTTTTCACCGTAAGGCTCAGGGGTGTAGACCCTGAGGCGGTTAAGGCCTGTCTGAAAAAGGACGAAGCCATTGGTTTCCCCAATTACTTCGGCGAACAAAGGTTTGCCGGTGAAAAGTGCACCGAAAGGCCCATCGCCGCCTATTTAATAAAGGGCGACTATCAAGGCGCCCTTAAGGAATACCTCTGTCATCACCCTGAAGCAGAGGTAAGGGCCAGATTGCGGCGTCTGTGGGAAAATCCCTCGCGCTTTTTAAAGGAGGCAGCCCCTTTGCTTTCCAAAATAGACCTTATAGCGCTTAAGGTTTACCTAAAGAAGAAAGACCCCCACAGGGCATTGCGTGCCCTTCCCAAGCAGTTGAAGTTGCTCTTCATGTTCTCCTACCAGGCCTTTTTGTGGAACGAAGTCCTTTCAAGGGTCATAAGGAAAAGGGCCGACAAGGTCTTTCATCTTCCTTTCATAAGGGGACAGAAGCTTTGCTTTTACCTTGACGCCAACGAGGGGATAAAGGACCTTTACGGCTTTGACCTTCCTTACATAAGCGCTGAGGCCCTAGAGCTCAACATGCCTGAAGACGTCAGAAGGGAATTCGAGCAGGTGTTGGAGGATGAGACAAAGGCCTTGGGATTGAAGGATCCTTATGAGCTCCTCAATGCCCAAGCTTTATCCCTCAGGGTTTTTTCAACCGGCAAAAGGAAGGCTGTCGTCTTCCCCGAAGGGGTAAAGTTTTTGGAAAAGACCCGCGACGCCATAAAGGTCCAATTCTTCCTCCCAAGTGGCTCCTATGCCACAGTACTGCTTAGGAAGGTAGTTGCCCAAACCGCTAAAAGCGCCCCTTTAGAAGCTGACGGGCTATGATGAGCTTCTCTATCTCCTTTGTCCCTTCGTATATCTCTACTATCTTCGCATCGCGGTAGAAACGGCTAATGTCATAGTCTTCAAAATAGCCATAGCCGCCGTGAAGCTGCAGGGCCTCGTTTACCACCCTCACACCTACCTCTCCGGCAAACCACTTAGCCATGGAGACCAAGGCCGTATCTACTTCACCTCGGTCTATCTTCCAACACGCCTTGTAAACAAGGTTACGAGCTGCCTCTATTAGGGTGGCCATCTCTGCAAGTCGCTCCTGCACCATCTGGAACTCCGCAAGCACTTGCCCAAAGGCCTTCCTTTGCTTTACATGCCTCAAGGCCATCTCAAGGGCCCCTTGCGCAACCCCCACTCCTTGGGCGGCCACATATGCCCGGGATCGGTTGAAGAACTCCATAAAATAGCGGAACCCGTCGCCTTCTTGGCCGATGAGGTTCTCCTCCGGAACCCAGACGTCCTCAAACCTTATTTCAGCCGTGTCATGGGCCCTTATGCCCAGCTTACCCCTAAGTTTTGTCCTGTTAACACCCGGACGGTCGGCCTCTACGATCAAGACGCTGTGTCTCCTGTGCCTATCATGGGCTTCTGGATTGGTGAGGCAAAATACTACAAAGAAATCTGCAATGCTTCCGTTCGATATAAAGGTCTTGGTCCCATTTATCCGATATCCTCCTTTCTCCTTCACAGCCGTTGTGGATATAGAAAGCACATCGCTCCCTGCATCGGGTTCTGTAACTGCTACTGCACTTATCTTACCTTCTTGACATACCCCTTTAAGGTATCGCTCCTTTTGGTATTCGCTACCAAAAAGCAACAACATCTCACAACCAAAACACTGACACATTATCTGGCTACCTATACCTGGGTCTACCCTCCAGAACTCCTCCATGACCAGCGCGGTTTCCAGGTAACCAAGCCCCATACCTCCGTAGCGCTCATCGACGAAGATGCCCACAAAACCTAGCTCCCTTGCCTTTTGCAAAAGCTCCAAAGGAGGACGCTCTTCACGGTCACAATCCCTTGCGTACTTGGGAAATTCCCTTTCAGCAAACTCCCGTGCCGCCTTTTTCAGGTCCTGTTGAAG
>CAZSWV010000009.1:0-74286 GCA_964611295.1 uncultured Thermodesulfobacteriota bacterium
CTCCCCGCATTTTCCCCGCCCCCCCTGAATCCTGTATTAAGGCCCTTTCAAGTACAATTAGGGGCGTGTCACTTTCGAATATTTCGACAGGTGTGTTAGCACCATTAGCAGGAAATATGGCGCAATGATGCCCATCTTGTTTTGCTGAAGCTCCCATTCCACCACCGCGAATAACAGTTATCAACCATGGGGTACCGTCATGCCTTTTACCATAAAAGGTGTTAGCTTGTGCAGGCGTCCCTCCGCATGGTGCTATAATTCTGTCAGGTATGGCGTTTGCTAAGGCACGAAAAACAAATTCGGTCATAAAGTGTCCAACCTGTAATCTCGCTGCTACAGCAGCAGGAAATTTACAGTTTAAAACTGTCCCTTCAGGAACATTTACTTTCACCGGTCTGGTAGAACCCTCATTCACAGGTATATCAGGGTCAAGAGCGCTTTTTATCGCCATAAAGCAATAGGCGTAAGTAAAGTTATAGACTACGTTTCCTCCCCAATCTACTTGTGGTGGTACCTTGTTGAAATTTATAAAAATCTCATCTTGTTGAACTTGGACCTCGAGTCCTATTTCTATATCAGCGTGTCTACCTGGAGCCTCAATTACTCCCTCAAATCTGTATGTCCCTTGTGGCAATTTACCAATCGCATTGCGCATGCTTTTTTCCGTAACTTCGATTATCTGCGTGGCTAGATCGTCAATATCTTCTAAACCTTCTTCCTCAAGCATCTCTAAAAGCTTAGTAGCACACACATGGTTAGCAGCCACTTGGCTTCTTATATCACCAAGCACCTGGTCAGGAGTACGGACATTCCACCTGATTATTTCTAGCACTTCTTCATTTAATCTACCTTCTTTATAAAGTTTCAAAGGAGGAAGAAATAGCCCCTCCTCAAAAACCTCACGATTGTCCGAGGAGACCCTACCTCCAACATCTGAATGGTGAAAAACACAGGCTGTGAAAGCAATAAGCCGGTCTTTGAAAAATATAGGCGAAATAACGCAAATATCATTGAGGTGACCGGCTAAAAGCCAAGGGTCATTGACAATAATTACATCTCCGGGCCTGTATTCTTCGATAGGAAAGTAGTTAACGATCCTTTTTACCCCTAGGGCCATAGCTCCTGCCTGTCCTGGAGTGCAAAACGTACCTTGAACTACCTCGCGACCATTTCGATCTGTAAACATACATGTATAATCATGGGCATCCCGTAAAAGGCTTGAAAAAGCCGTCCTAGCCACAGAAGCATCGGCTTCATCAACAATGGAAATCAATCGCCGCCAAAGGATCTGGAGAGTCACAGGATCATACGTTCTCGCCATAGTTTGGCTCCTTTTATCCTTTTATTTCGATCCAAAGAAAGCCATATTCATCCACCTTTATTTCAGCGTCTTCACCTACTATTGTCGTTGACTCCTTTTCCTCCACTATAGCCGGCCCCTTTATTTGTGCACCAGGAAATAACTTATACCGGTCATATACCGTATATAAGATGAAATCTTTTTTTAGAAGAGAAAATGCCTTCCTCTTCCCTTTTACAGCATGGGATAGATCTATGGCTTCGTTTCTTAGGAGAGGCAATCTGAAGGGCTTTTCCAAAAGGGTCGCCCTCACCTTGAAAGTGACAAATTCAATAGGGGTATTAGGGTATGTTCTACCGTACAGTTTTTCATATTGCTTTCTAAAAACCTCCTTTATTTCTTCTCTGTTCCATTCGGTAAAAGGCTTGGTATCTATCGAGACTAACGTTTCGAATCCCTGCCCTACAAATCGCATCTCTAGAAACCGTTCAAACTTAATATCACCTTTATCCCTCACGCTCCTCAATACAGATTCAGCTTCCCACTCGAGCTCACGGAAAATACCCTCAATAAAGGAAAAATCTGCCCTATCAACTAGCACCTTATAGCTCCGTGCCGTGTCAAAAGACACCGGAGCAGTGAAGAAACCAAGGGCTGAACCTACTCCTGGTAGAGGTGGGATGATAATTCGACTTGCTCCTATTTTCTTTGCCAGACCATAGGCATGAACCGGCCCTGCTCCGCCAAAAGCTATGACAGTCACGATACTCGGGTTCCCTCCTTTTTCCGCTATGTGTGTTTTCGCTGCTGCAGCCATAGTTTCATTTACAAGATCGTGAATCCCAAAAGCTGTCCTAATCAAATCTAAGTTTAGGCACTCCCCCAGGCTACGGATGGCTTCACTTGCTCCATCCTTATCGAGTTTCATTTCACCTCCAAGAAAGTACTCAGCATTTAGGTAGCCAAGGACAAGGTCAGCGTCAGTGACAGTAGGTTCTTTCCCTCCTCTACCGTAGCAAACTGGCCCAGGGTCGGCCCCTGCACTTTCAGGTCCTACCTGAAGAAGACCGAGTTTGTTAATACGTGCTATACTACCTCCGCCTGCTCCAATTTCCATTAAATCTACCACCGGGACCTGAATAGGAAGCCCAGAACCCTTTTTAAAACGTTGGACCCTACCTACTTCAAAGGTTGAAACTACTCCTGCATAACCTCGTTCTATTAAACAACTTTTGGCTGTTGTGCCTCCCATATCGAAGCAAAAAACGTGAGGGAGACCAAAAAGTTGAGCATAGTATTGAGCTGCCATAACTGCTGCAGTAGGGCCCGATTCGATAATCCTGACAGGATGCTCCTTTGCCGTCTGAACAGATGTAATTCCACCCGAAGAAAGCATGATTAAAAGCTTTCCATTGAATCCCATACGACAAAGCCTTTCTTCTAGCTTACTTATATAGCGTGCTGTAATCGGTTTTACATAAGCATTGGCCACTGTAGTTGAGGTTCTCTCATATTCCCTTATTTGAGGAAGTACTTCATAAGATATGGATAGAAATATGTCGGGAGCACATTGTGTAGCTACCTCTTTTACTTTTAGCTCATGAACAGGATTTACAAACGAATTGATGAAACATACCGCAATAGATTCTACTTTTTCTTTTTTTAACTCTTCGATAACATTTATGATTTCATTTTCGTCAATAGGTATCCATATTCTACCATCGGCAAGTATGCGTTCGTTAACTTCTTTTCTTAACGGCCGAGGAACAAGTGGAGACGGATATTCAGCAAATATGTCGTAAGGATCATAACGCCACTCACGGCCAAGTTCTAAGACATCTTTGAACCCTTTAGTAGTAATAAGACCTGTCTTTGCACCTTTACGTTCAATAATTGCATTTATTACCAAGGTCGTACCGTGGATAATTTCTGCCAGATTGGGGACAAAATTACCAAGACGATCTACAAGTTGCAGTATTCCAATCTCCACTCCTTCTGAAGGATCTGTAGGTGTGGTTAAGCACTTATTAACCCATATCGTACCAGAGTCTTCTTCAAAGAGTACAAAATCAGTAAATGTACCGCCTATGTCACATCCTAGTCGTAACCTACTCATAATCTTCCTCCTAAAAGATAGGAGGTTCTTTGAATACTCCGTAAACCTCTTTAAAGACTTCTGTTATTTCGCCCACGGTAGCATAGGCTCTTACTGCTTCTACCACGTAGGGCATTACATTTTTCCCCATTTTCGCTGCTTGTTTTAACTCATGGAGACTTTTGGTAACATCTCGGTAATTTCTAGTTCTCCTTACCTCATTTAGTCTTTTGATCTGTTCCTCGGCCACTTTTGGATCATATTGGTGAAGCTGGACCTGCCCTTCTTCTCCCAACGGACCAGCATCTGTGTATTTATTCACACCTACTTTCACATAATCGCCGCGCTCTAAGGCTTTCTGGAACTGATAAGCTTGATAAGCTACTTTGCGCTGAACATATCCGGTCTCAACTGCTACCTTCATACCGCCGATTCTTTCTATCTCTTCCATTTCTTCGAGGATCTTCTCCTCCATCTGTTTAGTAAGGGTTTCAATAAAGTAAGAACCCGCAAGCGGATCCACGGTATCCCTCAACCCGATTTCCTCCATAAGGATTTGTAACGTGCGAAGGGATATCAGAGCAGAATAGGGGGTAGGAATCGTATAGGCCTCGTCATATGAACAAAGGGCAGTTGTTTGAGCTCCTCCAAGAGCAGCGGCTAAAGCATAATAGGCCCCTCTTACTACGTTAAGAATAGGCTGCTCCTTTGTGAGCCCGGATCCACCTCCCCCAAAAAGCCCCCTGAGAAACATGGTCCTTTTCTCTTTAGCCCCCCATCTTTCTTTGAGGATTTTTGCCCATAACTTCCTCGCAGCTCGGAACTTTGCCACTTGCTCCCAAAGGTTTCCGTATATATTGAAGTTAAAAGTAATTCCCCACGCAAACTCATCCACATGATAACCTCGTCTAACCACTTCTTCTATGTAAGTATTAGCTATTTGAAAAGCATAAGCAATTTCTTGTGCAGGTGTAGCTCCTGATTCTCGTATGTGATAACCACATACGCTTACGGGGCTGGTTTTGGGCATAACCTTCATGGAATACTCAATAACATCTCCTATAAGCTTAATGGATGGTTCAACTGGGAAAATCCACATTCCTCTACCAATCATCTCTTTAAGGATGTCGTTTTGCGGTGTAGCACTTATGGAATTTGGACTGTAACCGTATTTTTCAGCAACCACTTGGTACATGGCCAGCATTACCGAGGCAATGGCATTTATAGTGAGACTCGTTCCGATTTTATCCAACGGAATTCCTTCAAAAGCGATTTCGAAGTCCCTCAAAGTATCCACAGCCATACCAACTCTACCTACTTCTCCCTCAGCCAAAGGATCATCTGAATCAAGTCCCATTTGAGTGGGGAGATCAAAAGCTACATTGAGGCCGGTCTGACCCTGTGCCAGCATAAGTTTAAAGCGTTCGTTGGTCTCCTTTGGAGTTCCAAACCCTGTATATTGGCGTGTAGTCCAAGCCCTAGTCCGATAGCCTCCAGGATGAATAGACCTTGTAAAAGGAAACTCACCCGGATCGCCAAGGTCTTTTTCATAGTTGAACCCAATCTCCTCAAGATCTTTCGGGGTGTAAAAAGGTTTTACTTCTATCCCTGATTCGAGAATGACCTTAAGGATCCTATCCTGTTCGTCACGGATATATTTTGCTACTCCTATGCTCATTTAAGTTGCCTCCTTGGGGCATTTTCCTTTATGAAAGCAATTATCTGTTCCAGAGGCGTCCCACCCGGAAACACTTCCTTTACACCAATGGCTTTTAGCTTTGGTATGTCTTCCTTTGGTATAACGCCTCCCACTACAACTATTCTGTCTTCCAACCCTTCCTGTTTTAGCTGTTTCATAAGTTTCTCACAAATAGGAATATGTGCTCCTGATAAGATACTTAGTCCAATTACATCCACATCCTCTTGAATAGCTGTAGACACGATTTGATCGATAGTTTGATGAAGACCGGTATATATGACGTCCATACCAGCTTCTTTGAGAGCATATGCCACAATTTTTGCACCTTTGTCATGTCCGTCCAAACCGGGTTTCGCTATGAGGACTTTTATCTTACGCCCTTCCATCTTGGCCTCCATCAGAACACGATACTCTTTAACGCATCAAGTCCTTTAAGGATGTGCTTACGTGTAAATCTTTCAACTTCATCTGGAGTACCGTTCTCAATAAGGTCAAGTAAGCGTTTGTGGTCTTCAATAGAACGTTCAAGCATACCGGCTAAGTTAAGTAAGAGGACCCTATACCTGTAAAAGTAGTCTCTTAACTGGCCTATCATCCTGAGCAAAACTGAATTGCCACATCGTTCGTATATAAGGTCGTGGAAGGAAGTATTAAGTTCTATCGCTTCTTGAATCTTTCCTTCTTTTAGGGCTAACTCAACAGAAAATATTACATCCTTTAGTTTCCTCACCAGAGATTCATCGCAACTTGAGGCTATCATTCGCGTGGCATAACCCTCAAGTACTGATCTTACTTCGATAATATCTTCTAATTCTTTCTTATCAAAGGCTTTTACAACGACACCACGGTGCGGATGTTTAACCACCCATCCTTCTTGATAAAGGCGCATAAGTGCTTCCCTTATGGGAGTGCGGCTCAACTGAAATTCTTTAGCAAGCCATTCTTCAAGTAGTCTTTCACCTGGCTTGTATTTTCCCTTGATTATCCCTTCCCGGATGATCAAATATGCCCTTTCGGATTCACTAGGAGCCTTTTCTCCAAGATTAAGCATGGTTCTCCTGTTTTTTAGGCCTCCGTTCCTCATACTTATTGCTCTACGGAAAACTCCTCAATCAGAAGCGGTACAATTTCAAACAAATCCCCAACTATTCCATAGTCTGCATGTTCAAAAATGGGCGCCTTTTCATCCTTGTTTATGGCAACCACAATCTTTGAACCCTCAATGCCCATCACGTGGTGTATTGCTCCCGACAGTCCTATTGCGAAGTAGAGAGAAGGTGACACTGTTTTGCCACTTTTGCCAATTTGTTCCGATTGAGGCCGCCATCCTGCATCTACTACCGCACGGCTCGCTCCAACTACTCCTCCTAAAGCACTGGCAAGTCTTTCTAATAACCCGAAGTTTTCAGGGGCTTTCAAACCCCTTCCTCCACAAACTATTACATCTGCTTCTGTAATGTCAGGCTTCGTGCCCTGCAAGGTTGTCCTTTCGATAACTTCATAATGAGAGACCTCCGATGGAACCTCCACCTCTACTACCTCTCCCCTGCGTTTCCCTTGAATCAGCGGCTCAAATGTTTTATTCCTCACAAGGACCAAATATGGCCTTTCGTGAACATGCCCTTGTACCATGATCTTGCCACCATATATGGCACGCTCATAAAGCAAAATATCATCTTCCAGTCTCAAGCTAAAACAGTCAACGATTACAGGTTTCTTCAATCGACCCCCAAGAGCCCCAAATAACTCCTTTGTCTGATAGGACGATGCAGAAAGTACAATTAGCGGGGCCTCCAATTCAACTACCTTCTGTAGCAAGGTAAGATAAAGATCAAGCCGGTAGGTTGATAATTTTGGTGAAGAAGCACAGTAAACCACATCACACAACGAATTTATTGATCCTAAAGCAGAGTCTAAATCATCACCAATAATAATACCTACAACTTTACCTCCAGTCTGATCCGCGAGACAATCTGCCACTCGCATTACTTCGAAAGTAGCCTTTCGTATACTACCACCCTCCTGTTGGACATAGACGAGTACAGACATGATGATCACCTCATATCACTTTAGCTTCTGTTTTCAACAAGTTAATTAACTCCTTGACCACTTCCACTGGTTCACCTTTCAGCAATTTTCTTTTTCTAGAGCTGATTATTGGAACGTAACTTATAGGCTTCATCTTGATCATTCTTTCCAATTCTGTGCCAAGCTCTTGCAATAATACGGGAAGTTCAACGGTATTTATCTTGGCTTTCATTGCCTTCATTAAACCCATTACAGTGGGAACCCTGGGTTCATTAAGACCTTTTTGAGCGCTGAGCAAAACAGGCATTGCAACCTTCAATATCTCCTTACCTCGATCGGTTTCACGTTCGACTAACACTTTCCTTTCCTGAGGGAAAATCTCAACTTTGGTAACTAAAGTAACCACCGGATAGCCTAAGATTTCGGCGATCATTGCTCCAGTTACTCCCTCCATTTCGTCAAAAGTTTCCCTTCCGCACCATAATAAGTCAAAAGGCTCTTTTTTTATAACTTCTGCTAAAAGTTTTGCGCGACAATAATTATCGAAAATTTCAATTCCATCAAACGTTATAGCTACTACCTCGTCAGCCCCCATAGCTATTGCTGATCGCAATGTCTCAACCATTTCAGCCCGGCAAAAAGAAAAAACCTTTACTGTCCCCCCAAACCTTTCCTTTATTTTTAAGGCCTCTTCTAACGCTAATAGGTCAAAAAAGTTGACGGTGTATTTTGGCTCTACTTCAACCTTACTTTTATCATCGCTAACGCGAACTAAAGCATCGAACTCAGGTACAACCTTCGCAAGTACTCCTACTAACACAATTACCTCCTTCTAACCTTTGGCTATAATTTCCCTAGGATCAACCGTCCTAAAAAATCGCTCAAGATTTCATGTGTCCCACCTCCGTATAAAAGGAACCTCGCATCCCTAAAGTGCCTCTGTGGAGGATACTCCTCCGCCATCCCGTTTGCCCCGTAAATCCTAGTTACCTCGTCTACTACGTTTAGGCATGCTTCTGTAGCAAAGTACTTGGCCATTGCCGCCTCTTTGGCACATGGAAGACCCTTTCCTAGCATCCAAGCGGCCCTCCAAACCAAAAGCCTAGCCGCATCAAGCTCCATGGCCATTTTTGCAAACTTGGCCTTTATCAACTGGTAATGGCCAATTGGATGACCGAAAGCCACTCTTTTCCTCGCATATTCTAGTCCCTCTTCAAAGGCCGCTTGCGCTATACCTAAAGCCATAGCTCCAGTCATCACGCGTATTTCGTTGAGAATTTCCCCTAAGTATTCAAATCCTTTATTCACCTCCTCACCTAATAGATTTTTGGCCGGAACCCTACAATTTTCGAAAATCAACTCGCCTGTCACTGTACCCCGACAGCCCATTTTCTTTATCACCTGCCCCGGGTAAAAACCCGGGGTACCTTTTTCAACTAAGAAAAAATTCAACCCTTTTAGGCCTTTTTGAGGATCAGTAGTCGCAAGGACTGTGGCAAAATCACAAATTGGGCCATTTGTTATCCACTGTTTCCTGCCATTTATGATCCAATAATCGCCATCTTTTACAGCTACTGTCCGAATAGAAGCCAGATCCGAACCCGATTGATCCTCAGTAAAACAAATAGTGGCAATCTTTTCTCCTTTAATAGCAGGAATGAAGCACCGTTCTTTTATCTCTTCATCGCCAAAACGATAAAGAAAGTGCGTTCCCATTAACATGTTCATAATAACACTTTGAGCAAAACCAACAGAGCCTCTAGTTATTTCTTCATAAAAGATGGCACACGTTATCTGATCCGCTCCCATTCCACCTACCTCAGGAGGATAACGAAGACCAAGGTAACCAAGCTTGGCAAATTCCTTCCATAACTCCCAAGGAAATTCATCTTTTTCATCAATCTCAGCGGCCTTAGGTGCTATTAATTTCTGCACAACATCCCTTACCGATTTCCTAAAGAATTCTTGTTCCGGTGTAAGAGAGAAATCCATGAGATACCCCCTTTCTTCAGATAATGGCTTGTTCCTTAAGGGACTCAAATTCTGATTTCGAAAGCTTCAGGACCCCACAATATACTTCTTCATTATGCTCACCGAGCCTCGGTGGAAACGACAAGGTTTTACCTGTAGCAATTAGATAAGGTGTTATATAAGGTGGAGGAGCTAATATTACTTCCACTCCTGTAACCGGATCTTTTGTTTTAAGAAGCCAGGTTTTTACAAGAGGATCGTTAATTACATCTTCGATTGTGTTAATTTTAGCAATAGGTATTCTTTTTTCACGCAACATTATCACAAGCTCGTCACAGCTAAATTGAGAAGTGATCTTTTCAATTTTTTCATTAAGCAAATCTTTATCGGCGATCCTTCCAGCATTATGTTCATATTGGGGAATATCCAACTCTTTAAAAGCAGGAATAGAAACCATATCCTTCCATTGGCGGTCATTTCCTATGGCAATATATACATACCCATCCCGTGCTTTGTACACAGAAACAGGTGCAAAAAACTGATGCGTATTACCGGAACGTGTTATTCTTTTCCCAAATGTAGCGGTCATCATTATGGGAACAGTTAACCAACTTACGGTACTTTGAAACATTACAAGATCGATCCGGGTTCCCTTTCCTGTTATTGCCTTTTCATAAAGGGCTTTCATTATCAAGCCATAGGCATGTTCACTAGAACCCATATCTGGAAGGGGAACCCCCATGGTCATAGGTGGACCGTTGGGATCACCTGTCAGTTCCATAAGCCCACCCCGTGCTTGCAAAACCGGATCATAAGCAGGTTCGTCACTTTCAGGACCAAAACCGGTTACCCCAACCCATATAATATCTTCTTTAACAGACCTTAAAGTTTCATAATCAATACCTAGTTTTTTATAATTCTTAGGAAGTTGATTGGTACAAAAAATATCGACTGGCAATTCTTTCACAAGCCTATAAAGCAGCTCTTTTCCTTTTTCCGTAGCAAGATTTAGAGTGATTGCCTTTTTACCAGCATTTATTGCTAGAAAATAACTCCTCATCCTCTCATCACCCAGTACATCATCCCCTACCATTCTGTTTGGATCGCAATTTACAGGATGTTCAAGCCTTATTACCCTCATTCCATCCATAGCCAACCTGTACGTCAAATAAGGCAAAACCGTCGCTTGTTCTAAAGTTAAAACGGTAATCTTCTCAAACACTTCCATCCTCCTTCCCTCCTTTTTGGAGTGTATACAACATGGTACACATTTCTGTCAAGAGGTGGTAAAGTATTGGGGGCTAGGCCGTTGAGTTTTGGGTAGAGGATTTGGTAAAAAACTGTCCTTTGTGAAGGAGGGTCTGTTATGGATATCGTAATAGTGGGTGGAGGACTAGCAGGTCTTTCAACTGCTTATGGGCTTGCAAGAGAAGGGTTGGAGGTAATCGTCATAGAAAGGGGCGATCATCCGGGAAGCAAAAACATGACCGGGGGAAGGCTCTATTTGGAACCCCTTAAAAGGTTTTATCCTGAGCTTTGGGAGGAAGCCCCTTTTGAAAGATGGGTCACAAAGGAAAGGATAACGCTTATAAGTGGACAAAAGGCCGTGACCCTTGAGTATTCCAATCCCGAACTCTTGGGACACAGTGCTACTGTACTGCGTTCGCACTTAGATAAGTGGCTTTCTGAAAAGGTGCAAGAGGCAGGAGCTTTCGTGATCCCCCAGAAGAAGGCCGTAGACTTAATCTGGGATGGCGATAGAGTGGTGGGAGTGAACGTAGAAGGGGAAGAACTACCTTCAAAGGTAGTGGTCATAGCCGATGGTGTCCTTTCCTTCATTGGACAAAAGGCGGGCTTAAGGACCCCCCTTACCCCTGAGAAGCTTGCTTTGGGATACAAAGAGGTAATCCGCATAGGAGAAGAAGAGGTCCAAAGACGCTTTAACCTAGAGGAAAACCAAGGACTTGCACACCTGTTTTTCGGATCTTTGACAAAAGGGCATTTCGGTGGGGCATTCCTTTATACCAACCGTGATACCCTTTCTTTGGGAATAGTGATTGGGCTTGCAGGAGCAGCAAATTCAAAGGACATGAACGCCCCGGAGTTGATAGAAGAGTTTAAGGCACGTTCCGAAATAGCCCCCTTAATAGAGGGAGGAGAGATACTTGAATATTCCGCTCATCTAATCCCAGAAGGTGCCTTAGATTGTGTAAAAGGCCTCTACGGCAATGGGGTACTCCTTGTAGGGGACGCTGCAGGATTCACCATAAACCATGGGTTCACCGTAAGAGGGATGGACTTAGCCTTACTTTCCGGATTGGCTGCCTCAAAGGCGGTGCTTTACGCCTTTAAAAGAAGCGATTTTTCCAAAAATACACTCAGTTTTTACATAGAATGCCTCAAGGAGTACGGAATATGGAAGGAGATCTACAAGTTCCGAAAAAACTCGAAGATATTGTCTTCAACAACAAGGCTTTACACGGAATATCCTAAATGGGTGTGTAACCTTGTAGGGGACCTTTTCTTTGTCAATGCAGGAGGAAGGGAAAAGTTGCGTTCCATACTTTGGAAACACTTAAAAGACGTACTTTGGGACCTAAGACTGTGGAAAGACCTTTGGAAATTAAAGGAGTTATAGAGATGAAGGTGGAAGAAAAGCTCTTACGGAACTTCTATCGAATAAACCAAACCCCTCATATAGAATTAGCAAGGGAACTCTGCCTTTCATGTGAACTCAAGCCTTGTACAAGGATATGCCCTGCAGGACTTTACTCCCTCAATGACAAGGGGGAAGTGACAGTAGAATACAGCGGCTGTCTCGAGTGCGGTTCGTGTTCGGTTGTCTGTCCCAAGGGGGCGATAAAATGGAGTTATCCCCGAGGCGGATATGGCGTACAATACCGTTTTGGATAAAGGTCCCCTCAACCTTGGAACTACAAGAGCAGGGTAAGTATGGCCTCAGCTATCACCGAGATACCAGTCCCAATCTTTCGTAAGGATTAACCCCTGCCTCTATAAGTTCCTTTAAGACATCACCGCTTAGTTCGACTTCTTTTATCACTGAGACCATCTCAGGAGGATCACTCAAATGGGCTAAAAGTCCTTTCATTAGCCTTAGCCTATCGGCTATGGACTTGGACCCTGGTCTTAAACCGACTAAGTCATACGCCTTTTGCCAATCGAACTTGAGGATTACGGCTTTGCCCCGCCTTCTCTCCTTGTCGGATATCAATAAGATACCCGCTACGTTTGGATCTATTAGAGAGCGCCTTTGGGCTTCGCTTAACTCCACTACATAAAAGGACTTTTTCCCTGGGGTTAGGTCAAGCAAAATTTGGATGGCATCGTCCTTACACCAAGGGGGACAGGCAATAAACGCAAAAGATTCCCCTCCGCTCGACCAATATCTCTTCCTTATAAAGTCCACAAGAAAGTATCCGGCAACCAAACCCGGGCAGAGATGGTTGTGAAACTCTGCAGCTTTCAAAAGGCCCCATGGAGCTTCCAAGGCCCAACCCCACAGGATACTCACAAGGCTAAAGGCATCAGTACCTAAGGCGTTCTCTATCTCTGTCCATTTATCATCAGAGAGAAACCCATTAGGACTTATATTGACCTTCACCCTGGCTAACACTTCACCGTCAAAGGTCAAACATATCATCTGCCCGTCTTCCCTTTTCATCAAAGCCACCTTTAAAGGACAATCCATGGGCTTGTGGAAGAACAGAAGGTTCCCCTTGCCCAAAGTGGCTCCTGTCACCTCTTGAATTACGTCAACGGCCCAGTGCGTTGGAAGCCCTCTTGGGGCTACGTATCCTGCATTGGTCAAAACTGCAAATCCTGCTTGTTCTCGCTTGAGCTTCAAATCCAACATCGCATCCTTTAGCCCTTTTTTGAGCTGCACTGATGAGGAAAGACCATTTGAGGCCAAAAACAAAACGCAAAGGACCATAAGCTTCCATATCCAAACCTTCTGCATCCTTTCACCTCCTTAAAGTTCCCTATTTGTCCCTTCCGTTTGAGGGATACAGGATTAAAGGACATGGAAATAAGACCACAATAATAAACTGAGGTCGCGTCCTTTTTATAAAGGACGGCATAAAAACCCAAGAAAATACCGAGATCTTTTGGTTTATGGCAAGGTTGCTTGGAAAAAGCAAACATGCGATCCAACACTGAATGTCGTGGATCCCCTTCCTTATAAGATCCATGAGACTCATCTACACAAGGTAGTATGAGCAAAAACTGAAGGCATTTACCTTTCTCTTGTACACTAGTGTCAAAGGACCACATGAGTACGCTCATCACCTGCCGTTGATAGGATTGTTTAATCCCCTTGGCTCATACGTTTTCTTTGCACTTGAGACTTTGTACGTATAACCCCCTCTGTAAATCGCCATGGATTTGAAGTCTCCAAGGCCTGAACCGTCAGGTCTTACACCCGTAGGGTTTTCCACCGTATAGGGGCACCTCCTTTACACCTTCTGGCTATGATGTCCTTTCTTTTTGACTTTAAAAAACAAGGGCCATGAAGACTCGCGGCCTTCATGGCCCTTTTCTTCCTAACGACAGTTCCCCTTCGATTTGTAAAACATTTTAAAGGTATCGACCGCAAAAAGTCAAGGGTTAAATGCGCCCACTTCTATCAGTACGAGAAGGACGAGAGGAAGGGGTATAGGGTATTGGTATGAATTCAACCCCCGGCCGCCTCTGGGCTGCTTGAGGATATAACTCCATTAGCTCGTAGACCTCCTTAGGCATGTCCTCGCTCACCGGAAGGCCCATTTGCCGGAGTTCTTCAACGGTTATGGGGTAGTCATGGGTCCAATGCCCTTGGGAAAGCATACGGGCTATCCGTTGGGCTTCTGCTTCTGGAAGCTTATCGCATAGAAGGGAGTATACGGTCCTGTAGACTTGTTCGATGGCCTTTTTGGCGATGTCGCCCAATATCAGCGTCTGGTCCTCCCTATTGGGGTTAGGGATCTCAAGGGCTTTCAACACCGATGCTGCCGGGATATAACCTTGACCCGTACTCAACTGGGGGTCAACAGGTCCAAGGACGGCGTTAGGGTCCATTACGATTTCATCAGCTGCAAGGGCTATAAGGGTACCGCCGCTCATGGCGTAGTGGGGTATAAAGACCGTCACCTTCCCTTTATGGCGCTTCAAGGCGCATGCTATCTGCTCTGCCGCTAGGACCAGTCCACCTGGCGTATGAAGTATAAGATCGATGGGCATATCCGGCGGTGTCATTCGGATAGCCCTCAATACCTGCTCCGAATCCTCTATGTCGATATACCGAGCAAGTCTAAACCCTAAGAAGCTTACAGCTTCCTGCCGATGGATCATGGTGATAACCCTACTCTTCCTTTTAACCTCAAGGGTCCTTAAAGCTACACGGCGCTTGTGTTCGAGCATCTTCCTTTGCAAAAAGGGCAGAAGGGCCTGAAGTAAGAGGAGGAAAAACAACAAACCCACAAAATCTCCCATGGCTCCCTCTCAACAAAAGGAATTTATGACTTCTTCCCTAACCTCACTAAGGGTTCGATAGACACTTTGGGCTAAACTGACCTCCAACGTCCCTAGGCCGCAAGAAGGGGTGATCAAAAACTGAGAAAGGGAAAACTCGCAAAAAAGTCTCAATTCTCCGACATACTTGAGGAGAAGACCTGCTAATTCTCGTGCCCTGATAGTCCCAACCACGTGGGGATCAGTAGGGACTATACCCCACGCTATACCTCTCCCTTCTTCAAGGAAGGCCTTCAAGGAGTCCTTCCACAACAGGAGGTTTTCTCCAAAGCTATAGCAATCAAAGCTCAAAAGGTCAAAACCCGTCCCCAGCAAAAGGGACCAATCAGTGTTAGCGCAGACATGGATGCCCTTTACGGCTTCGATTCCTTCCAATAAGTCCGTATAGCATCTAAAGAGTTCTTCCTTAGAAAAGGACATAGCAGGGGTCCCTATGGCCCCAAGCGAAGGTTCATCGAAAAAGAGGAAGACTTTTGCGTTTGGGTGGACGTCCTTAAGACATTTGAGTTGCCACTTGGCCTTGAGGTTCAAAACCTTAACCAACATCTCACGCAGAGTTTGGTCGTAAAAGGCGTAACGCCCTTCTTTATCCCTCAAGGTAAATCCCAAGGTCAGGGGTCCTATGAGCTGTCCTTTGAGGAAAGGCGGCCGATATTCCTTAAGCCTCATCAAAAAAGCGTGAAACCCTTTCGCCCTTTCCTCTCCTATGGCAAAGGCCCTCAAATCCCCTGAGGCAGATACCTCTGTATATACCTCCCACTCCTCAGGTGCATCTTCAGGCCCTTCAATCCAGATCTTCCCACCCTCCTCCCTTATGCCAGGCATCCCTTCGAGGAACTGTCTTGTCATCTCTTCCATCTTTGACCTTTTAGGCAATTGGGGCCAATGGGGCATGCGGGGGAGGTGTTCCAGTACAAAATCGACTGCTTCTTCTGGATCGAGATGTGGCAGGCTCCCTATTCCTGTGATCTCAAAAGGCTCAAGCCCTAAGGAGCCCAATGGCCTCATGGCAAACCCATATCAAGTCTTCGGTGGAAAGGTGATCAGGGGCCCTCTGGTCAAAAAGCACAATCCCTTCAGGTCCAAATCCCTCCTTCCCTTTCCAAATGCCAAAGGCAACTACCACTTGCGGAAAGGCCTTAAGCGAGACACAGGCATCGGCTACAGGGATGACTTCACCTCCTATCCTCTGGGCGGATAAAAGAAGCCCCTCAGGGTTTCCCCCAAAGGCCTTGACCAAAGGCAATATGATCCTGTTACGAAAGACGGGAAAGTAAAAGAGACCGCCTGGAAGCCTCCTAAAGTCCACCCATTTGCCACTTATCCCTGTCCCTTTGGCTTGAAGGAGGTAGTGAAGTAAAAGCACCTCTTTCAACTTATCTACCCTTTCCCCCTCGGGCCCATATACCTCACAAGAGGGATAAAGGACCTTAAAACTCCTTCCAAAAAAGGGCACTTCCCAAAGACCCTTCTCTGCTTTCCAGACTACCCAAGCCCTTTCTTGGACTTCTTCTGGCCAAAGGCCCAAAAGCCTCCTTTTGGCTTGTTCAAAAGCGAGTTCAAGGGCTTCACTCCATGTATTTTTCCTATTTGCTCCAAAGGGCGCCAACCGGACAGACCTCCACACACATAAGGCATCCATTACAATTCGTCTCCCTCAAGGGACGCCCCATAAAGGTGGTCACCTTCATATCATAACCTCTCCATGCGAAGTCAAAAACCCCGCATTTTACCTTTTCCTTGACCACCCATACACAGCGCCCACAGAGGATGCATTTATTTGGGTCGTAGTTCAACACTGGATGGCTCAGGTCAACCCTCATGTCCTTCTTCGGGAAAGGCCTGAGATATTTGGGCACCTTTACCCTCAAAAAACGCGTCCACTTTAAAAGACCACATCTTCCACGCTTAGGGCATTCCTTACAATCCATGGGGTGATCGGCAAGCAATAACTCAAGTGAACGGCGCTGTAACCTCCTTACGCCCTCAGTATCGGTTAAAACCACCATTCCTTGTCTAACAGGCTCGGTACACGCAGTGACATATCCAAGCCCCTCCACCTCCACCCAGCACAACCTACATCCCCCCCATGGAGGTTCTTGCCCTTCTATTGCGCATAGGTGGGGGATTTCTATGCCGTTTTCAAGGGCAACCCACAGGATCCTCTGACCCTTTGGGGCTTTAAGCTCCTTGCCATCTATGACTATGTCTACGTACTCCCTCTTCACTCCCCTTCGTACTCCCTTACCTTATCTACAGGCGATACCTTGATAACAGCCCTATATTCTGGTGGACACACCTCAAGGCAAGTGCCGCATTTTACGCACTTGTCCTGTATTATCTTCTTCTTACGGGTCCTTTCGTCGGTGACTATAGCCTCAGTAGGACATGTAAGCACACAATGGTCACAGCCCTTTTCACATTTATCGGCCAATATCACATAAGCTATCAGATCCTTACAGACAAGGGCAGGGCATCGCTTCTCCCTTATGTGGGCAAGGTATTCCTGCCGGAAATATTTCAAAGTTGTAAGGACTGGGTTGGGAGCCATCTTGCCTAAATTACATAGACATCCTTCCATTAGGTCCCTTGAGAGTTCCTCAAGCAACTCGAGGTCCTTTTCCTCACCCTTGCCCTTGGTTATGTCCTCTAAGATCATCAGGAGCTGCCTTATCCCCAAGCGGCCAAAGGTGCATTTCCCACAATCCTCTTTGGCTAAGAACTCTAGGAAAAACCGGGCGGTCTCCACCATACAGTTGGTCTCATCGAGGACTATCATCCCACCTGAACCCATTATGGCCCCTGCAGCTTTAAACCCCTCGAAGTCCACAGGAAGGTCGAGGGCTTCTTCCCCTACACATCCCCCTGCAGGTCCACCGATCTGTACGGCCTTGAACTTGCGGCCTTCAGGAAGCCCTCCCCCTACCTCAAAGACCACTTGCCTGAGCGTTGTACCCATGGGGACCTCGCATAGCCCGATCTGCTTGACCTTTCCCGCCAGGGCGAAGACAGCGGTACCGGGACTAGAAGGTGTACCTACTTTCCGGAACTCTTGAGCCCCCATTTCCATTATCCGTGTCACCAAGGCAAGGGTCTTCACGTTGTTTACGACCGTGGGCTTTCCCCAAAGCCCATATTCGACAGAACGGGGAGGTCTTACCCTTGGCATCCCCCTTTTGCCTTCAATGGAATAGGTCATGGCAGTGGATTCACCACACACAAAGGCCCCTGCACCCCTAACCACTTCTATGTCAAAAGAAAAACCGCTGCCAAAGATGTCCTCGCCCAAAAGGCCATATGACCTAGCCTGTTCCAAAGCCTTTTCAAGACGTTCAAGGACAAGCGGGTACTCCATCCGGGTATATATGAACCCCTGGTTAGCCCCTATGGCATAGGCAGCTATGATCATCCCCTCTATGACCAAGTGGGGATCGCTTTCCAAAACTACCCTGTCCATGAAGGCACCTGGATCACCTTCGTCGGCGTTGCAGATCAAGTACTTGGGCTCGGCCTTCTGACGCCTTGCAGAGGCCCATTTCCTGGAGGCCAGGAAACCTGCACCACCTCTCCCCCTTAGACCGGCCCTGGCTACTTCGGCGATCACTTCTTCTGGCTCCTTCTGGGTCAGGACGCGCCGTAGGGCTTCATACCCCCCTCTGGCGATGTAATGGTCTATGTCCTCAGGATCGATCCAGCCACAGTTCCTGAGGATCAACCTCTTCTCTATATTGAACCTTTCGAGCTCGGGTATCACCGGCACACCTTCTTCATTGAGCTCTATGGTCCCAAGGGCCAGCTCAAGACACGGATCGTCACCCAAGAGGTACCTATCGACGAGCTCGTGGACCTCCTCGAACCGTACGTTCTTGTAACATATAGGTGGGAAACCGCTTGAAGGCTTTGATATTACTACCAAAGGCTCCGCAAAACAAAGGCCCATACAGCCTACTTCGGTAACCTCAGCCTCTAGGGATTCTTTGCTGAGGCGCTCTTTCATAAGCCTCAAGGTCTCAAGAGCCCCTGCGGCCCTTCCACAGGTAGGAGTCCCTATCCTTATGTGCAAAGGGGCCTCCTCAAGCCGAGACCATTTCTCCTTAGCCTTGCTCTTTATCGCCTCCCAATCCATGCTCCTTGACCCGCACCAAGACCTCTTCTACCTTAGAAGGACTCATTCTAGGGAAGACTGCATCGTTTATAAGTACAACAGGTGCCTGGGTACAACAACCTATACACCCAACCCTGTCCAGGCTGAAAAGTCCGTCTTCTGTAACCTCACCCACCTTTATACCCAACTCCCGCTCGAAGGCATCAAGGACAAGTCCTCCTCCCATAGAATGACAGGCAGTACCCATGCAGACCACTACATGGTACTTCCCCTTTGGGACGTAACGAAATTGGTTGTAAAAGGTAGCTACACCGTATACCTCTACCTCTGGAAGGCCAAAATGCTGGGCTACCTCCCTCAAGGCCTCCTCGGGGAGGTAACCCAGCTTGTCCTGCACTGCCTGTAATACCCTTAGGAGATAACGCCGCTCGCGGGGGAAACCCTCAAGGAGGTCCTTGAGGGCCTCAACCTCCTCCTTTTTCACCTCACTTTCTCCCCACAAGCTCCGGCAAGAAGCTCGAAAGTCCAGAGGCCTCCCTTGGACCCACTATTACCTGCCATCCCGGTAGTTCGTCCTCGAGTTCCCCCTTTATCCTGGCCAGAAGCCCAGGGATGATGATCTTTTTGGATTTGACCTTGTCCTCCACCCCCAACTTCTTCACAAATTGTGCAATGGTCTCACCGTTGAACTTCCCAGTTGACCAAGCGGCCAAAACACAAAGTCCCTCCGTGTCCTGCACAAGAAGCCAAGAAGGCACCTTTGTGGCCTCTGCTTCAGAAGCCACTGCAAAGTAAGTGAGGGCGAAGTTCGTGGTAACCAACAGAGGCGAATCCGGCCCAGGGGAGTTGATCTCGTAAAGCTTCGCCTCCACGGTCATCGGCACCCGTGGATCCGAATATATGTTCATCCTCAGGGTCAAAAGGGGATACAGGTACTCAGGCACTAGGTCACTTAAGACTATTAGGCCTGCATACCTGACCACAAAGGCTGAGGCACAGAGGTATTCTCCTTCTAAATCCCCAGCCATAAAGCAAGGAAACACCATAGTCGGATACCCAAGCGGACGGAACCCCTGTTTTATGGCAGCTCGCCTCATCAGGATCTGTTCCTTTACTGCTTCCCATGGATCCCTAGTACCGGTGTCAAGCACCAATTCCTTGAGGCCCTCCTCTTTAAGCTTTTGGGTCAGCTGAGGTAAGTCCACAAGCGGTGCCTTAACTGCTAGGGGCAAACCAAGCCCTTTAACCTTGGGCAGATCTTGTTCGAAGGTCTCCTTCGTCAAGGCGTAAAGCAAAGGCCTCCTCTCTTTGCCACATATCCCCACGGCCTTGATGGCAAGGTCCATAGGGGCCATGAGGACTATGGGCAAATCAGCCGACATCTTGGAGACCTTCTCCACAAGGTTCAAGAACCTCCCCTCGTCCCCAGAATCGGCCATAAGGGCCACAAAATCAGGCCTTAAGGTCCTCCCTATCCTCTCAAAGCTCATCTCAAGGACGGCCTTGGCCTTGCGCTCCCACTCTGCCTCAGGTTCGGTGTCCCTTAT
Organism: uncultured Thermodesulfobacteriota bacterium; assembly: GCA_964611295.1. Classification (GTDB taxonomy): domain Bacteria; phylum Desulfobacterota; class B13-G15; order B13-G15; family B13-G15; genus B73-G16. Next base: position 20,275 of record CAZSWV010000009.1, read on the forward strand.
CAAAACACCTATCCCAGGCTGGTGGTAAAAGGTCTTTTCGTGTCGGTATATGACCTCCTCTTCGCCCACGGTGAAGGCCTTATCGCCCTTGCCCAAGGTCACAGGTAGAACTGGTGGTGCGAGCATCTCCCGGATCTGTTCCTTTAATTGGGGATCCAGATGGGGACATTTGTCTATATCGGCTGCCCCTGCCGCCACCTTCATGGCAAAGGCAAAACAGGTGGGGAAACCGCAATCCTTACATCCCTTCTTTTGAGGCAAAAGCTTTGCTAAATCGCCGCCTTTTATCGGCATAACCCACCTCCCAGATGAAGGTTACTCTTCTTCATCCTGCGCCCTCAGTTGCTCGAGCTCTTCCTGGGCCTCACCAGTAATCCAAGGATGTCCCTGAGCCTCAAGCCAACTGGCAAGCTCGTTGGGGTCCGTGGTGACTTCTTCAGTTGCTATCTTGTCGTAAAGTTCAGGCGGAATGGCGTCCTTATACCTCTCCTTGACCTCCTTTGGCATCCATACAACCCGCTTTATCCCTCCGTCGTATTGCATGAACTTGCGCGAATAGAGATATTCAAGAGACATACCGCACATCCCCTCCACCTGACGACCACCCGAGGCCTCACCTGCCATCGTGCTGAAGGGGATGCCAAGAGGGGTTACCCCTTTGTAATCCCTATGGACGATCCCAAAGGCGTCAACTTCGGGTATGTAAAAGCAAAGCGCTTGGAAACACCCACAGGAAGTATGAGGATACTGCAGCGCCGAATGGATCCAAACCCTCTCGGTACCACCCATGGAGCGCTCGTAAACCACTTGGTTTACACCTTCATACTCCCCCCTCACCTTGCCAAGACGTCTTCCTTTGGGGACAGGAAAGATGGGGCCTTCTGGGTCCATCTTGGAAGCTGCACGACCGTCAAACCAGTTGATAGCACCACAGTTGGCTATCCTCTCGGGGGTGATCACACAGACGTGTGTAGGGGCAAAGCTCTGGCAAAGGACACAACCGTAGAATTCCTCTACATCCTCCTCCTTCAAACCCCTAGCACGGGCACGCCGCTGCTCGTACACCTCACGGGCCTGAAGGACTTTCTCCCTCACCTTTTCGGGATCGGTGTAAAAGGTGATCTGCACCTGTTCGATCAAGGGGATGTCGTTTTTAAGTTCGAAACAGAGGATTTCTCCCCACTCCTGGAAGGTGTTAAAACCTTTGTTAAAGGCGTCCTTTGAGATCCTTATCCATATCTGGTCCTGTTGGTTCATGTGGTAGACGCCCTCTATGTAATTGCAAAAGTCGTGAATCCGCCTCTCGATGACGGGCTCCATGTCTTTTTCAAGGGCGCTACCTGCCACAAATATCTCTAAAAACAAGGGGTAACTTTCACCTTCTTGAAGGTCCTTGATATCGGGTCCCACTACCGTGACCTTTTCGTCTTCGATCTCAGAGGCATCCTTCAACTGTACGAACTCGGCCTTATATTCCACCTTTGGTCCACCGAATTCGACGTACATGTCCTCCTTACGGATCCTCTCGCCCTCATACTGAGGTCCGATGTCTACGTGGAACTCCTTCATAGCCTTCCCTCCTTCGTGGAGTTTTTCAAGAAACTTTTAGCTCCTCTATCAGCCCTTCCAGTAGGGCCTTCCACTCCTCGTCCTTCCTGAAGTTAGGAAGGGAGAAGGTGGCGTTCGGATAATAGTACTTACAAAGCGTAAGCGTCTTAAGATGAGGGGCAAAGTGCTTCAAGGTGGAAAGCCCCTGGTTCCCCAAATCGGTCCTGAACCCACCGAATATCACCAGGTCATGGTTCCCCTCACCCCTTACCCCTTTCCAGTCAGGGTCCTTAAGGTGGTTTATGATCTCCATCACGTCGTAGGTACTATCAGGCACTGCTCCTAGCTGTTCTATCCGCCCCTTTGTATGAGCAGTGGCACAGATGGGAATATTGGCAACCTTCGCCATCTCAACCAGGTACTCTATGAAAGGCTTATCAACCACCACCATCGTCAAGGCCTTTGGACCTACCACAAGGAGGGGTCTCTCTGCCCTTTTTATTATCTTGGCCAAGGCCTTGGGGTCCTTTATCTCAGCCGCACTTTTGAAACCAGTAAGGACGTTTACCTTGTGATATGGCATCGTCATATCTTTACCTCCTAATGAAGGTTACTTCCCCCCACCAATTACGGCATCCACTGAAACCTTGCTGGGATAGGTCCCAACAAGTGTGGGGAGACTCAGAACTGGCTTCTTCTCCCATCCCTTTTCCTTCAGGAAGTCCATTACCTCACGCTTGAAGAACATGGGGATATCGCGCTCGGTCCTAACGAACAGGTGAAGGTCAGGAGGCAATCCCCCTATCAACCTCTTATGCAGGTCTATGTAATGGGTGAGCTTTATCTGACGCCCCTGAGGTGTATCGTTTTTGCGCATGCAGAGCTTGGCAATGGTAACCATGGCCCGTTCTTTAGACTCCACTACTATGCAGAGGTGCTCAGGGGTCGGCTCCTTGGTGTCGACAAGTTGCTTGGTCCTTCCATCCATGACGGTCCAATCGTCCTCTTCCTTGCGGCTCAAGTACTGCCTCCTGTACTTGGAGCTGTGAGGACCAAGGACCACTGGGATCCCCAAGCGGTTACAGCCCGTGGCTATCGCAGCAGCCTTCTGACTATAAGCCCCCCAAGCCACACCCACAGCCCCCACACGGTTAAGGATGTAGTCCGCTATTACCTCGTAGTTGGCCCTAAGGGGCAAACGGGCAAATATATTGGCTATCTTTATGGCTGCCCCGGTTATGTGGCTGTTGGCCACACACGAACCCACGTTCACAATACCACCGGCATCGAAATCGGGCGGATACTTCTCATAAAGGGTAAGGCCATCTTTGTCCTTCTTCATGCCCGCAACCATGGCCGAACATCCTGAAAGCACCACGATGTACTTACGCCTAGCGAACTCCTCGGCCATTTCCGCTATTTCCTCTATTTCCTCAGGGAAGTTCGAACAGCCTACAAAGGCCACGACCCCAGGAATAGTCCCAAGGACTATGGGGGCTCCAACCTTCCTTATCTCGGTGTCCATGATAGGACCACGACCCGCCCTGCACTTCCACGTTTCCCAACTTGCGACCGATTGGAACATCTTCTGGAAGGGCACCCCATGCCCACAGGCCTCCTCGCACTTACCACAACCTATACAACGCTCAAAGCACCTCTTCAGCTCCTCGAAATCCCCCTGTGCGGCCTTCTGCACCGCAGAGGCCAAAGGCAAGAGGTTGGGACAAGCCTGCTCACAATTGCGGCATAGCTTACAAGCCTTTGCCGCCTCTTGGGCTTGTTCCTTGGTCATAAGGGTCTTCTGGTCCTTTCGCCTTGGCGAAAGCTCAAGGGCCACCTTCACGGCTACCTCAGCGGCCTTCTTGTGGTCGAGGATCAAGAAGTGCTTCCTTTGCTCTACCATCTCCTTTACTATCTCATCGGTAGGCCTATCGCTCACTTCCTCGAGGCCACGACATGCCTTATCCGAAGAGGCAATTACCACCGATCCCACCTTGGAAGCCTCTATGGTCAAGTCGGTCCTTATACACTGTTCATCTGCTACTATGACATCCGCTATGCCAGTCCTTATGAAGAAGAGCTGCCTGGAAAGGGGGCCCACGATCTTGGCTTTATCGGAATACCTGGTGGTCTCAAGGGCAGTACAACATATCCCACATACCTCCACCTTGTCCTCGAGTCCATGCTCCCTTAGGTAATCCACCACCTCAGTAGAAGCAGCAGGGTTATGCCCCACAACCAGGATAACGGGCTTCGACTTGTCCACCGCCCCCCACCCTAGGTCCACTATGGGGGTATCGGCCTTGGAGGTAGGGTACTTAAAGCCCACGATCTGGGCTACATCGGCGGCCTCCATACAAACGTGATCCAACATCCCTATGTGTAAGGCCTTGGACTCGTAATCAACAGGATCCCCTTCCTGACCAGTATGGGTAGAGGAAAGCACATGCAGTAACTCGGTTGCCGCATACTCCACTGCTTTCTTCAAATCCCCTAAGGTCTTTGGCTTGAGCCCGAGGACAAGCCTTATGTTAGGACACTCTACATTTACACCTTCACCGAGGTTGATGGGATAATCCTCCCCATACTTTTCGATAAGGTACTCGATGATGTGATGGGCATGTCCGGAATGACAGGCCATACCAATACAACAGGCCAAAGCCACAATCCTCGCTTGTTGCGAAGCTATGTCTATTCCACAGGCACCACGGTTTGTCCCAGTAAGGTCACATTTGCCATAAGTACATAGACAACACAGGTCACAAAAAGGCGCATAAAAGGGCTTATAGGTCCTAAGGAGCCGCCTGTCCCAATTCCTCAAATCCGCTAAATGGGGCATGGGAGTGGGGCCTACTGGCTCCCAATCTTCATCTGCCCTGATGATCTTCTTTATCTCCTCCCACCTCTTCGTCCCCTCCATAACTTCCTCCCTTAAACTTGGTCTAGAACTAAAATAATACTACATTTTGCATTTGTCCAACAGTTCCTTGACCTTTCTGTAGGTCAAGGGGTGTCTTATCACCAGTATGTTGGCGCCGGCCAGGGCGTAGGTCATGGCTGTCATTTCCTCCCACATGATCCCCATTTTTTCGTTCTCTTTGGCCTCTTTGGTCTTCCAGACCTCTAGGCTGAAGTTAGCGATCATGGGCATCTGCATCATCTCGTCCCCGAAGGAGATGGCTGCGTGTTTTTGTCTTTCGAATATGGAAAAGCCGTATTCCAGACCAACGCCCACACAAGGTGCCAGGGGATCGAGGACTATCCTTTCCCTGGGGATGATCCTGGAGATCTTTACGTCCAGTTCCTTCTGGAGGTTTATGTCCATGGGGGCCTGGGCGCTTACGCAGTGTTCGTACTCCTTTGCTGCTTGTGCTATGGGCTCATAGTCTTCCTTTAAAGCCGGACCTAAAAGGAGGTTTTCGCCTTTCAGGGCTTCGGCCACTGCTTTGAGGACCTCAGGGTCCTTTGCCTCGTTCCCAGGACAATAGACGATGAAAGGCACACCGTTTGCGGCCTCATAAGCGGCCCTCACCAGGTCCTTTGCCTTTTCTGGGCTACGGTCCTCTTCATTGGGGTCAGTGCTTATAAGGTATAGGAAAATGAGATCAGGCTTGAGCTCTTCTGATGCCTTCTTTGCCCACGCTATAGGGTCTTTTACTGCATCGCCGTAAAAGTCCAAAATCCCCTTTGCCCAACCCTTCGGCTCCGTATCCCAGAGCTCGATGGCCACCCTCGGGGGATTAGGCCATTGGCCCTCATCAAAACCTTGGTTAAAGGCAAAGACGTTCTCACCACCCACCTTTACGGCCCGAGGACCCCGGCCTATAGTCACCTCTACTATCCTGCCCTTGTAGGCCTCAACTGGGGGCTTCCATTCCGCCATCTCGCACCTCCTTTAAAGTTCAAGCCATGTATGGGAGTAAAGGACATCTCCCCAAAGGACCTTGGCTGTCTTGACGTAATCCCTTTCCTTTGGAGGAAGGCCATTAGGGTCTATGTCTTCTCCCTCCATGACCCTCCTTATCAGATCCTTTATCTCCGGCATCTGCCCTCTTGCCAAGGCCATCAACTCTTCGTCAAAGGCATCGGCTATGGCCGAGTAACACCCACAGAGTTCAAGCATCACCATGTAAGTCCTATTGAGGATCCCCCTCAGCTCCTTTGGCGTGCCATTGGAAACGTTGGAAAGCCCAACTGTGGACTTCACCCCTGGCAATAGGTCCTGAAGCATCTTCATGAACTCCAAGGCCTCCCTTACCGCCTTCTGGTCCACCGAAACCGGCATGATGATGGGATCGACCCATATCCTCTCGTTCTCTATCCCGAGTTCGTTAGCATAGGAAACCGCATCGAGGATGCTCTCAGCCCTCGCCTCAGCATCAGCAGGGATACCCTGGTCATTGAGGACCGAGATGATGATCTCGGCATCGTACTTCACCGCAAGGGGCATCATCTGCTCTTTGCTCTCACTTTTCCCAGAGGCCGAGTTTATAAGGGCTCGCCTCTTCGCTACCTTAAGCCCTTCCTCTACCGCCTTGGGGTTGGTACTGTCAAGGCTCAAGGGCAGATCTACCACTTCTTGCACTACCTCAACTAGCCACGCCATCACATCCGGGTTCTTCCTGGCAGGACCTATGTTCAAGTCTATGTAGTCCACGCCCGCTTCAGCCTGTTTTTTCGCCAGTTCCTGTATAAAGGCCTTGTCCCTGTTGTTTATGGCATCCGAAACGGCCTTGGAAAGGATGTGGATGTTTTCACCTATGATGACCATAACTGACCTCCTCGGGCTTTAGTTTAAGACTTTACCCAATATCCTCCTCACCGCGTTAACGGCAAGGCTATCCTCAGGAAGCTCTAACACGCTTCTGCCTTCCATGTCAAACTTTGCCACTTCCTCGTCCTCTGGTATAACCCCAAATAGTTCCAACCCCTTTTCCTTCACCTCTTCCTCTATCCTTGGGTCCACTTGGCCGTTGGGCACCCTGTTCAGCACAAGTCCAATACGGCCTATCTTCAGGTCAAGCTCCCTGGCCAAGGCTGCTATCCTTGAGGCGCTCTGAACGCCTTTCCTCGAATGATCCGACACTATCAGCAAAACGTCCGCATCCCTTGTGGTCCTGCGGGAAAGGTGTTCCATACCCGCAGCGTTGTCCATAAGTACATATGGATAGCCTTTTTCAAGGCTATCCATTATGGCCCGAAGGGCACTGTTCACATAGCAATAACAGCCAGGCCCTTCACCCCGTCCCATGCTCAAAAAATCGTACCCTCTCTCCTCCACCATGATCTCAGAGAGCTTAGACCTAAGCCATTCCTCCTTGGAAAAACCCGGTGGAAGGCTTGATACCCCCCTTTGAAGTTCGTCTATCACCTCCCCTACCGTCCTTTCCTCCTTTATGCCTAAGACCTGGGCGAGGTTACCATCGTGATCCGCATCTATTACCAATACAGGCTTCCGACCCTGAAGGAGGAACTCCCTAAGGATCAGCCCCACTAAGGTCGTCTTCCCCGTTCCCCCTTTTCCAGACACCGCAAGGGTAAAACCCATCCTCAGTCCTTCAATCCCAAGGCCATCTTAGCGGCCTTGACAGTGTTATACATCAGCATGGCTATGATCATAGGCCCCACCCCTCCCGGAACAGGGGTGATGAGGCTCGCCTTTTCCTTAACCGAATCGAAATCCACATCGCCACAGATTACGGGTTTACCGTCAGGCCCCTGGCCAAGCCAATGGTTGCCCGCATCGACTACCACTACCCCTTCCTTGACCATCTCACCTGTGACGAACTTCGGTTTGCCCACGTCAACAATCAAAACGTCGGCCCTCTTTGTGTGTAAGAGGAGATTGGGACTCGAAGGATCGCAGACGGTCACTACGGCCCTCGCATGGGGCTTATCTTGCATGAGGATAGCCGCCATAGGCTTGCCGACAAGTTCTGTCCTCCCAAGGATCACCACCTCTGCCCCTTCGAGCTTAACCCCTGAACGGATCAACATCTGCCATATCCCATGAGGGGCACAGGGCAAAAGGTCCGCTTCCCCCATGAGCATCTTACCTACGTTCTCCGGATGGAAAACGTCTACGTCCTTCTTAGGGTCGATGGCGTAAAGCACCTTCTTCTCATCTATATGGGGAGGAAGTGGCAACTGGACCAAGACCCCGTGGATCTTAGGATCAGCGTTGTACTTCCTCACTAGCCCAATGAGGGCCTCCTCGGATATGTCCTCGGGTTGTTCGTCCTTGACCGAATAAAAGCCCAATTCGTTTGCTGCCTTCTGTTTACCGGCCACATAGGTGGCAGAAGCTGGATCGTGCCCTACTAGGATGGTTACAAGACCTGGAATAACCCCATACGTCTCCTTTAACCTTGCAACTTCTCCCTTCAACTCCTCACGAATCTGCTTTGCGATCTCGGTCCCCTTTATAAGACCTGCAGCCATATCCCCCTCCTTAAAGGGGGATGGGGGAAGGCTTTCCCTCCCCCATCCCCTGCCATTTCCTTAGAACAACCCCTTCACGAGACCGGTATCAGGGTCTATATCGATGCGCCTGAAGGCCGGATCAGAACTCGTACCGGGCATGAGGCTAATCGTACCAGTCATAGGGCAGAGGAACCTCGCACCGGAGAAGAGCAAGATATCCCGTACTGGCAAGACCCACCCCTTCGGAACCCCTTTCCAATCTGGGTTGTGGGAGAGGCTAAGATGGGTCTTGACCATCATGACGTAGTAGTCCTTGTACTTGGGATCGCTCTCGAACACCTTCGCCTTCTCCTCGGCTTCAGGCGTCCAGCTTACGCCATCGGCACCGTATACCTCTTTGGCTATGATCTCCACCTTCTGCCTCAAGGGCATGTCCATGGGGTACAGGAACTTAAAGTCCACCTTTTCCTCACAGGCATCGATGACGGCATCGGCCAGTTCAAGGGCACCTTCACCACCTTTCAACCAGTGCTCACTGACAGCGCATCTTACGCCCTCTTGCTCCACCAGGCGCTTAAGGAGGGCTATCTCGGCCTCGGTGTCGGTATAGAACTTATTGATGCAGACAACGGGTTTGATCCCGGATTTCTTCACTATGTTTATGTGGTGCCTAAGGTTCTCAAAACCCTTCTCCAGAAGCCCGAGGTTTTCCTTGGTGTATTCCTCAGGTATAGGCCTACCTGGGACCACCTTAGGACCGCCACCGTGCATCTTCAAGGCCCTTATGGTACAAACGATGACGCTTACATGAGGCTTCAAGCCGCTGATCCTACACTTCACGTTCCAGAACTTCTCAAAACCGATGTCAGCAGCAAACCCGCTCTCGGTGACGTGGTAGTCGAACATCTTTAAACCCAGATAGTCCGCAATGATAGAGGACTGCCCCACAGCTATGTTGGCAAATGGACCGGCATGGACTAGAACCGGTTGATATTCCACAGTACAACAAAGGGTGGGATTTATAGTGTTCCTCATTATGGCAGTCATGGCACCAGCAACTTCAAGGTCTTCAGCCGTAACGGGATTGCCCCTCTTGTCATAAGCCACTGTGATCTGTCCGATCCTCTCCCTCAAGTCCTTGAGGCTTGTCGCAATCGCCAATATGGCCATGAGCTCAGAAGAAACCGAGATCTGGAACCCAGACTCCATCATAAAGCCGTCCATACGTCCGCCAAGCCCTATAATGATCTTCCTCAAGGCTTGGGCACAGAAGTCGATGGCCCATTTCATCTCGACCCTTCGCGGATCGATGTCGAGCCTCCTAAGGTTCCTCTTGGCAAGCTCCTCATCTGAATAGTTGAACTCGTGTTGCAACCTGGAGGTCAGGGCAACCATACATAGGTTATGCGCATTGGTTATAGCGTCTATATCCCCAGTCAACCCCAAGGAGAACTCCGTCATAGGTATCAAAAGGGCATTCCCTCCACCTGCTGCTGTCCCCTTGATGTTGAAAGTCGGACCACCAGAGGGCTGACGGATAGCGCCCCCTACGTTTTTCCCCCTCTTCCCTAGCCCTTCTATAAGCCCCATGGTCACCGTGGTCTTCCCCTCACCAAGGGGCGTAGGAGTTATAGCGGTCACCTCAATGTACTTGCCATCGGGACGGTCCTTCAAACGCTGGTAGATCTTCTGAAAATCGAGCTTGCAAATCCTCCCATAAGGGATCACCTCGTCCTTCTCCAGGCCTAAACGATCTCGCCACTCTTCAGGAGTCGGCATGTTTTTCTCTGCTTCCGCTGCTATCTGCCAATCAGCCATCTTGGTTGGATCGTATGGCATCTTCCCCCTCCTTGAGTTAGTGATTATCTTCACAAACTCTAATAACTTTTACCTCCCTTTGCCCAAGCTGTCAAGCGTTTCTATCTTTTGCACCCTTGTGGGGGAGGGTTATAATTTAAAATGAATAAGAGGCGATGGATCGTCCATCAGGCCTCGAGAAGTTGAGGGATTTTTTCCGCTGGGCCACGCGGCGGAGCTTTTGGGACCTTGAAATCCGTGAAGGGCTGATTTCCGATTATATAGCTGATGTCCTAACCGAGTTTGCCAGGACCGAAAGGCTTTACCCCTTCAGGGGTAAGGAGGGCGAAAGGCTTGAGACAGTGGCAGAGCTTTTGCTTGAGGCGAACCTCCTGAACCTGAGCGGTGGAAGTCTCCAAAGGGAGCGTGAGATAAGGAAACACATCGGTGATTACACCCTTTTCATGGCTGGCATATTCCCGGAGCACGTGAGGCGTAGGTCCTTGTTTTCCTATTACCTCACCGAAGGGTCGAAGGCCTATTGGTCTGTTAGCGAACTAGACAGGGCCCTCCTCAGGCCTGGGGCGGCCCTTTTTGAGGAGCTTGCCCTGAGGTTTGAGCTATATGTAGGTGCACTCAACTACATGCGCAAGCGCTTCTTCAGGGATTCCTTAGGTGATCCATCTGACTTCCCAAGGCTACTAAAAAGGATATGATTTAGGAGGTGAGCCGATGCCCACGTATGAATTCCATTGTCCAAAGTGCAATGAGAATTTCACCCTTAGCCTAAGGCTTAAGGAATACGAAGAGAAAAACTACAGCTGCCCCAAGTGCGGGGAGCGGGACCTAAAGCAGGTAGTGACCCACTTTTTGACCAAGACCTCTAAGAAGAGCTAACCCCTCTTCCGAAGGACTTCTTCCAACCTTTTGAAGAACCCTTCGAGGAGGGAAGGAGGGAGGCTTCCTTGGGCAAGGTTATCCTTCCCTCCTCCTTTTCCTCCTAAGGAAGAAAGGGTCTCTCTCAAAAGGGATGAGGCGTTGAAACGGTCCAGAAGGTCTCTTGTCACCATAAGGACGACGAGCCCTTTTTCCTCCTTCACCGAGGCCACAGCCACTATACCCGAGCCTATCCTTTCCTTTAGGCTATCTCCCAGCTCTCTTAAGGCCTCATGGTCAAGGCCTTCAACCCTAGCGGTGGCGATTTTTACCCCCTCTAACTCCTTCACCTCGATCCCGGAAGAGAGCCCCATAGCCAGTTGTTTCTTCAACCCCTTTAACTCCTCCTCGAGGCGCGCTATTTCCTCCTTGAGCTGTCTTATCCTCTTTTTCAAGCCTTCGCGGGTGACTTCTGCAAAGGCCCTTTGGCCTTTAAAGCCCAAAAGTTCGGATATTTCCTCTAAGTCTTCTTCTAAGCGGAAGAGCCAGCTGAGGACCTCCTCCCCGGTTACGGCCTCGATCCTACGGACCCCTGAGGCCACCGCACCTTCTGAAAGCACCTTGAAGAAACCTATTTCTCCCGTGTGCCTCACATGGGTCCCACCACAAAGTTCACGGCTTACCCCTTCTACCTCCACAAGCCTTACGGTCTCTCCGTACTTCTCGCCGAAAAGGGCAATAGCCCCCTTTTTCAAGGCCTCATCCAAGGGAAGGTACTCAACCCTTACCGGTAGGTCCCTTAGGAGGACCCGGTTGACCCTGGACTCTACTTCCCTGATGAGGGCCTCATCCAGAGGGGCGAAGTGGGTGAAGTCAAACCTCAATCTGCTGGGTTCGACCAAGGACCCTGCCTGTCTTACATGTCCTCCCAGGAGCTCACGTAGTACCGCATGTAGGATATGGGTAGCTGTATGGTTCCTAGCGGTTGCCGCCCTGTGGTTGGGGTCTACCCTTAACCTCACCAAGGACCCCACCTTCAGCCTGCCCCGGTTCACCAAGGCGTGATGGCCTATCAGAGAGGGGGTGATCCTCCTTGTATTGAGTACCTCAACCGCTACCCCCTCTCCTTCGATTGATCCCTTATCGCCCACTTGTCCTCCGCCCTCTGGGTAAAAGGGGGTAACGCTAACCAAAACCTCCACCTCTTCCCCTTCGTCAGCTTCTTCCACCAACCTGCCGTCTTTGATTAAGCCGAGGATCTCGGTCTCTACCTCAAGGTGGTCATATCCCACAAAGGCCGTCTCCACACCCTCTAACCCTAACAGCCCTTCATGGAATGCTAAGGTCCCTTTCCAAGAGGCCCTACCCCGTTCCTTTTGTTCTGCCATTTTCTCCTCATAACCTCTCTTATCCACCTCAAGGCCTTCGTCCCTTGAGATCTCCTCTATGAGGTCCAAGGGAAAGCCATAGGTATCGTAAAGTTTGAAAGCTAGATCCCCAGGGAGGACCCGTTGGCCTTTCTCTTTGAGTCTCTGCATCTCTTCATAGAGGAGCTCAAGCCCCCTGTCCAAGGTATAGGAAAACCTCTCTTCTTCCCTAAGACATACTTCATCGATCAGCCTTGCGTGTTCCTCAAGTTCTGGGTATACCCCTGACATCTTCTCCCTGACCTTCTCTATCACCTTGGTGAGGAAAGGACCCCTTAAGCCCAATAGATGACCGTGCCGTAAGGCCCTCCTTATTATCCGCCTCAACACGTAACCCCTACCTTCATTTGAAGGCAAAACCCCATCGGCTATGAGGAAGGCCACAGCCCGCGCATGATCGGCGATCACCCTCATGGAGACATCCGCCTTTGGATCCTTGCCGTAAGTCAACCCCACCAACTCCTCTATCCTACTGATGATAGGGGAGAAAAGGTCCGTGTCGTAGTTCCCCTTTACCCTTTGCAGAACTGCCGTTATCCTCTCCAGGCCCATCCCTGTGTCTATACAAGGTCGGGGAAGGGGGCGTAGCTTCCCATCAGGAGTCCTTTCGTACTGCATGAACACCAAATTCCAAAGTTCCAAGAACCTATCGCATTCGCACCAGGGACCGCAGTCAGGCCGTCCACAACCTACTTCCTCCCCTTGATCTATTAGGATCTCAGAACACGGCCCACACGGACCTGTATCGCCCATGGCCCAAAAGTTGTCTTCATCACCAAGGCCTATAACCCTCTCTTCAGGTATCCCGGTCAGCTCTACCCATAGGCGCCTCGATTCCTCGTCGTCGCGGTGAACCGTAACCCATAGCTCCGCCTTGTTAAGGCCGAAGACCTCCGTGAGGAGCTCCCAGGCCATTTCAATGGCCTCTTTCTTGAAATAATCCCCAAAGGAGAAGTTCCCTAGCATTTCGAAGAAGGTATGATGCCTTAAGGTCCTGCCCACGTTTTCAAGGTCGTTGTGTTTTCCACCGGCGCGCATGCACTTTTGACAGGATGTAGCACGTTTGTAAGGCCTCTTTTCCTGTTGTAGGAACACCTTCTTGAACTGGACCATCCCCGCATTTGTGAAAAGGAGTGTGGGATCGTCCTCAGGCACAAGGGAGGAACTCTTCACCACTTCATGTCCCCTTGAAGCGAAATAATCCAGGAAGGTGCCCCTTATCTCTTCGCTACTCCACCTCTTCATCCTCTGGCCCTTTGAAGCCGTGAACGCTTTCAAATTGCTGCCATCCCAAATCGCTTACCGCAAGGATGCCCTTTGCCCTCAAGGTGAATTCATCTGGGTTGGAACAATGTCTTAAGGCCTCCTCAAAGGTTATCAAGCCATTCTTGTAAAGGTACATCAAAGACTGGTCAAAGGTCTGGGAACCATAGGCCACGTAACCCTCAGCTATAGCCTTGGGGATCTCAAAGGTGCGGTCCTTGTCCAAGATGCACTCGCGGATCCTGGGCGTGTTTATGAGGATCTCCACTGCCGGTACCCTCCCCTTACCATCCGCACGCGGTAAGAGCCTCTGAGAGATTATGCCCTTTAGGACGTTGGCCAGTTGGACCCTTACTTGTCTCTGGTGGTGTGGAGGGTAAACGGATACTATCCGATTTATCGTTTCTGTGGCATTCAATGTGTGAAGAGTTGACAGGACCAGATGACCTGTTTCGGCTGCCAAAAGGGCGGTATTTATGGTCTCATAGTCCCTCATCTCACCTACCATTATGACGTCGGGGTCTTGCCTCAAGGCCATCTTTAAGGCATCAAGGAAAGACGGCGTGTCCTGTCCCACCTCCCTTTGGCTTATTATGCTCAGGTGGTCCTTGTGAAGGTACTCGATGGGATCCTCAATGGTTATTATGTGGCAACGCCTGTGGTGGTTTATGTAATCTATCATGGCGGCCAAGGTGGTCGACTTGCCGACACCAGCAGGACCGGTGACAAGGATCATCCCCCTCAGCTCTTGACATAGCCTCTCCAGAGGTCTGACAGGTAGGTTTAACTCCTCGAAGTTCCTTATCCTATGGGGTATAACCCTAAGGGCGATGGCCACTGTACCCCTCTGCTGGAAGACGTTGACACGGAAGCGGCCTATCCCGGGGACGCTATAGGCCATGTCGATCTCATGGCGCTCCATGAACTGTTCCCGCTGTTTCTCGGCCATCATCTGGTAGGCAAGCCTGGCCACATCAGAAGGGCTGAGAACCGGATAATCCGTAAGGGGGATGAGCTCCCCGTCCCTCCGGAGAAAAGGGGGATGGCCTGCCTTAAGGTGTATGTCAGAGGCGTTCTCGTTTACGGCCCTGATGAGGAGGTCTTTAAGATCCAAGGGCATCTCCTCCCCTAAGCCCTAAGTGCTCCCTTATCCGTTTTTCTATTTCCTTTAGGAGCTCAGGGTTCTCCTTGAGGAAGTTACGCGCGTTCTCCTTGCCTTGTCCCAAACGTTTATCACCGAAAGAATACCAAGTCCCCGCCTTCTCTATGATCCCAAGTTCGGAGGCAAGCTCCAAGACCTCCCCTTCCTTGGATATCCCGCGTCCGTAAAGGATGTCGAACTCCGCCTCCTTGAAAGGCGGGGCTACCTTGTTCTTCACCACCTTCACCTTGACCCTATGCCCTATAGTCTCCTCTCCCTCTTTTATAGGGGCTACCTTCCTTATGTCTATCCTCACCGAGGCGTAGAACTTCAAGGCATTACCACCAGGGGTCGTTTCAGGGTTTCCAAAGGTTACGCCTATTTTGTGGCGTATCTGGTTGATGAATATGACTATGGCTTGGGACTTACTTATGGTGCCGGTAAGCTTCCTTAAGGCCTGAGACATGAGACGTGCCTGTAGCCCTATGAACTGATCGCCCATCTCTCCTTCGATTTCGGCCCTCGGCACAAGGGCAGCCACTGAGTCTATGACTATTACGTCCACAGCCCCACTCCTGACCAGGATGTCGGCTATCTCCAAGGCCTGTTCCCCTGTATCGGGTTGGGAAAGCAGAAGCTCGTCGACCTTCACTCCAAGGGCCTTAGCGTAGTTGACATCAAGGGCGTGCTCGGCATCTATGTAAGCCGCTACGCCTCCCTCCTTCTGGGCCTCAGCAACTACATGTAATGCCAAAGTGGTCTTACCCGAGGCCTCTGGCCCAAAGATCTCCACTATCCTCCCCCTAGGAAGTCCACCTACCCCAAGCGCTAGGTCGAGTCCCAAAGAACCCGTGGAGATAGTCGGCACCTCCACCTTCATCCCCTCGCCCAAACGCATTATGGTCCCTTTGCCAAATTGCCTCTCTATCTGGGTCAAGGCCACTTCCAGTGCCTTTTGCTTTTCTACGTTCATCTTTCCCCTCCTAAGGGGACAGCGTACAGGGGTGTGTACTCTGCCCCTTCCGGTTTCAAATCACTTTTAAATAATATCACCTCCTCGACCAAAAGGGGACCGAAGTCGAGGTCGCTTCCTTCCTCGAGGAAGCTGAAGTCGCCCTTACCTTTGACCCTCCCTAAGGTGAGATGAGGGGAAAAAGGCCTGTCCTCACGAGGAAATCCCCATTTTTGGAGCGCCTTCTCCAGGGCATTGAATAACCCCTTGAGCTTCCCCTTCTCGTCCTTAACCCCTACCCATAGGACCCTCGGGTTTTTCGTGGAAGGAAAGGCACCTGTTCCCTTCACCCTCACCTCAAAGGGGGCAAACCCTGAAAGGGCCTTCCTCATGGCTTCCTTTATCCCCTCGAGCTTTTCCTCATGGACGTTTCCCAGGAATTTCAAAGTGATGTGCAGGCCTTCGGGTTTTACCCACCTAACCCCTTGGGCCTTTGCCTTCCAAGAAGCCTGTAAGACCTTCAACGATTCCTTCATCCCTTGGGGTATGGGAACGGCTATGAAGAGCCTAAGGACGTTGGCCTTCATACCTTTTCTGCCTCCTTGTAGCCATCCCCAACTGTCTCAAGGGGCCATAGACCACATAGGCCCCAAATAGGGCAAAGAGCAATAGGTCCCTTTCAAAAAGGAAGAACACCAAAAGCAAAACAAAGGCTACCGCTCCGCGAAAATACCCCATCCCTAACAGGTTTCCCTTAAGGGAAGGATAGCGGAGGGAACTGACCATTAGGAAACCCAAAAGGAAAACCAAAGCGGCAACCACATAAGGGTGAGGCGTTCCCCAGCCAAACCTCTGCCAGAGGAGGAAAAAAGAGGCAAGGAAACATCCCGCTGACGGTATCGGCAGGCCTTCAAACTCCTTTAAGGTACCCCTGACGTTAAACCGCGCAAGCCGCAGGGCCCCACAGGCAACATAGAGGAACACCGCTACCCACCCCAGTTTTTGTCCCGTCAAGGCCCATGAGTAAAAGAGGAGGCTTGGCGCTATGCCAAAGGAAATCAAGTCTGCCAAGGAATCCAATTCCCTGCCAAAGGTAGAAGTAGACCGCGTGATCCTCGCCACCCTTCCGTCTATGGCGTCAAAAAGGGCGGCTATAAGGATGCTTATGGCAGCTTGCTTCAACCTCCCGTGGTAGAGCCAAAGCAGGGCTATTACGCCAAACAGGAGGTTCAAAAGGGTGAGGAGGTTGGGAAGGATGAGGTCGGCCCTCTTACTCTCCTTTCTTTTCTTCATCTTCAATTCCCCCTTTCGCATAATAGCCGATCACCGTTTCCCCCGCTTTAACCCTGTCACCGACTTTGACCAGCAGGGTTACGTCTTCTGGCAGGTACAAGTCCACCCTAGAGCCTAAGACTATAGCGCCAAAGGGATCCCCTCTCCTAAGGAACTGACCGGGCTTTGCCCAACAGAGGATCCTACGCGCCAAAACCCCGGCCACCTGTACAAGGACCCCCTCTAGCCCCCCCTCCCCTTTTAAGAACAAGAGGTTCCTCTGATTGCGGCGCGGGGCATCCTCTTGGAAGGCCGGTAGAAACTCACCCTTTATGAACCGTTGGTCCTCAACCTCTCCGTCAAAAGGAGCCCTGTTCACATGCACATCCCATAGGGACATAAAGACCGAAACCACCTTCCCCTTCCTCCCACAGATGGGCCATAGGCCTTCCTCTGCCCTAAGTACCTTTCCGTCAGCAGGGGATATGATCAAACCCTCCCCCTGAGGGGGAGACCTGCGGGGGTTCCTGAAGAAGTACCAGGAGAAAAGGGCAAGGCTGAAAAACAAAAAGGCTACCTCGGGTCTGACAAAGAAAAAGATGATCCCCCCTGCCCCCAAAGGCACTATAAACCACATCCCCTCCTTTATGGGCAAGAAGGGACCGAACATCTATTTGGGTTCCTTGATCCAGCTCATCATGGACCTGAGCCTTCTTCCCACCTCCTCTATGGGATGGGAGGCCTGCTGTTTCCTTAAGGCGTTAAACACCGGCCTTCCTGCCATGTTTTCCAGGATCCACTCCCTTGCAAAGGTCCCATCCTGTATCTCCTTGAGGATCTCCTTCATGGTCTGGCGCACCCTTTGGTCGATAACCCGTGGGCCTCTGGTCATATCGCCGTATTCTGCCGTATCGCTAATGGAATAGCGCATATAGCTTATGCCCCCCTCGTATATGAGGTCCACGATGAGCTTCAACTCGTGGAGGCACTCAAAGTAAGCAACCTCAGGCTGATAGCCTGCCTCTACAAGGGTATCAAAGGCTGCCCTTATGAGCTCGGTAAGCCCTCCACATAGGACCACTTGTTCCCCGAAGAGATCCGTCTCGGTCTCCTCCTTAAAGGTGGTCTCTATGACCCCTGCCCTCGTAGCCCCTATCCCTTTTGCATAGGCCAAGGCTAGTTCTTTGGCCTTGCCCGAGGCATCTTGGTGCACAGCCAAAAGGGCAGGGACGCCTTTGCCTTCTTCAAATTGCCTTCTGACTAAATGCCCCGGTCCCTTTGGAGCCACCATCACCACGTCCACATAGGGCGGAGGGACTATTTGGCTGTAATGGATGTTAAAACCATGGGAGAAACCAAGCACATGCCCCTCCTTGAGGTAGGGTCTTATGGACTTCTCATAAACAAGGGGCTGAAGTTGGTCAGGTACGAGGACCTGGATGTAATCACTCGCCCTTACGGCCTCATCAGCACTTACAGGCTGGAATCCGTGGGACTTAGCGAGTTCATAGTTGGGGGTCCCGGGTAGTTCAGCCACTATCACTTCCAGCCCGCTGTCCCTTAAGTTCTGAGCCTGGGCATGCCCTTGGCTACCATAGCCTATGACGGCGATCTTCTTCCCCTTTAAGGGTTCAAGGTCTACGTCTCGGTCGTAATATATCTTGGCCATCTCTCACCCCCTGAGCATAGCTACTACGCCCGTACGGGCGATCTCTTTTATCCCCATGGGTTTTATCAGCTCAAGGAAAGCCTCTATCTTTTCTTGATCGCCGGTCATCTCAATGGTGTAGGTCTTCGGGCTGACGTCCACGATCTTCCCCCTGAAGATCTCCACCATCCTCAGGATCTCGGCCCTGTTTTCTGGCTTTGCGTTAACCTTCACAAGCACCAATTCCCTCTCCACGTGGGGCTTGTCGGCCATTTCTATCACTTTTATCACTGGTATGAGCTTGTTGAGTTGCTTGGTGATCTGCTCGAGGATCCTCTCGTCCCCTTCTGTGACTATGGTCATTATGGAGAGGGAAGGGTCAAGGGTTTCAGCCACGTTCAGGCTCTTTATATTGAACCCACGAGCACTGAAAAGCCCTGCTACCCTTGCCAAAACCCCAAATTGGTTCTCCACCAAAACGCTCAACACCTGCCGCATCCCTCTTTACCCCCTCTATAAGAGGATCATGTTGGTCAGTGGTTCCCCTGCCGGTACTATCGGATAGACGTTTTCCTCTTGTTCGACCCAGAAGTCCATTAGGACCGGTTTCGGGATCTTTAAAGCCTCCCTTATGACCGGTTCCACCTCTTCGGGCCTTGTCGCCCTCAGCCCTACTGCACCGTAAGCCTCAGCAAGCTTCACGAAATCGGGGTTCCATTCCCAAAGCCTTGAACCATAGTAGACCTTGTTATGGAAAAGTTCCTGCCACTGTCTCACCATGCCGAGGTAGCCGTTATTGAGGATGGCCACCTTGACCGGTAGGTTGTGTTGGACCGCCGTGGCAAGTTCTTGGATATTCATCTGGATGCTCCCATCCCCAGCTATGTCTATTACAAGCCTGTCCGGAAAGGCCACTTGGGCCCCTATGGCCGCAGGAAAACCATAACCCATGGTCCCTAAGCCTCCGGAAGTCAAGAAGGTCCGGGGCTTGTTCACCTTGAAGTACTGGGCCGCCCACATCTGGTTTTGTCCCACCTCAGTGGTGATTATGGCCTCACCGCCTGTAAGCTCGTAAAGCTTTTGTATAACGAACTGGGGCTTTATGCGGTCCGAAGGACGGCTGTTGTAACCCCTCAGGAACTCCTCGTGTTGTTTTTTCCAGATCTCTATCTGTTGGTGCCACTCAGACAACCTCTGCCTATACTCACGTAAGTTCTGTCCGCTCTTCTCTATCACCTCCAGTAACCTTCGCAGCACGCGCTTGCAATCACCAACGATGGGGATGTCCACATGGACGTTTTTCTTTATGCTGGTAGGGTCTATATCTATATGGATCTTCTTCGACTTCGGCGAAAAGGCCTCCACCTTCCCCGTGACCCTGTCGTCAAACCTCGCCCCTACGGCTATGAGGACATCGCACTCCATAACGGCCATGTTCGCCTGATAGGTCCCATGCATACCCAACATGCCTAAGAACAGGGGATGCACACCTGGGAACCCTCCAAGGCCCATCAGGGTGGTAGTAACGGGTATATCCAAGAGCTCTGCTAAGCGTATCAACTCCTCAGAGGCCCCTGAGATGACCACCCCACCGCCTGCATATATCACAGGCTGTCTAGCCTTGAGGATAAGGCTTGCAGCCCTTTGGATCTGCAACATATGACCTTCAAGGGTAGGCTTATAGCCACGGACCTCCACCTTCTCAGGGTAGTGAAACTCGGTTTCAGCGGTGAGGACGTTCTTCGGTAGGTCCACCAAAACAGGACCAGGCCTCCCCGTGGAGGCGATGTAAAAGGCCTCCCTTACGATCCTGGCCAAGTCCTTTACGTCCGTCACCAAGTAGTTGTGTTTGGTACAAGGGCGGGTTATCCCGACGATGTCTGCTTCCTGAAAGGCATCGTTGCCTATAAGATGCACGGGCACCTGCCCTGTAAAGACCACAAGGGGCACTGAGTCCATATAGGCCGTAGCTATCCCTGTTACGGTATTTGTAGCCCCAGGCCCAGAGGTAACAAGGCATACGCCTACCTTGCCGCTTGCCCGGGCATAGCCATCTGCAGCATGCACCGCACCTTGTTCATGTCTTACCAAGATGAACTTGAAGTCCCACTTTGACATCTCCTCAAGCAAGGGCAAGATGGCCCCGCCCGGGTAACCGAATATGACCTCTACCCCTTCCCTTTTCAAACACTCGAGCAATATCTGAGCACCGGTGCGCTTCTTCATGCCTTGAACCCTTGAATTTAGCCTAAATATTGTCACCCCAGTTGCCGCTTGTCAATAAAAGCGAAAGGCCTCACAATTTTGGAGTCTGTAAAAAGGAGGAGAACATGAGAAGGAAGGAGAGGGCTTATTATAGCGACTACCTAAGCCTAAAGGAGTCCTGGCGCCTGTTCCGCATAATAGCCGAATTTGTAGAAGGCTTTGAGGCCCTATTCAAGGTAGAACCAGCGGTCAGCATCTTCGGTTCCTCCAGGATAAAGGAAGATTCACCCCTGTACCACAAGGCTTACGAACTGGCAAAAGCCTTGGTAAAGGAGGGATACAGCATAATAACCGGGGGTGGACCTGGTATCATGGAGGCGGCCAACAAAGGGGCCTCTGAAGCCGGTGGTAAATCGGTAGGCCTGAACATAGACCTACCGACAGAGCAACCCGCAAACCCCTTTGCAAACGTAAGGCTGAGTTTTCGCCACTTCTTCGTGAGGAAAGTGATGTTCACCAAACACTCTGTGGCCTTTGTCTTTTTCCCCGGAGGATATGGGACCCTTGATGAATTGTTTGAGATCCTTACCCTTATCCAGACAAGGAAGACACGCCGTGTCCCCTTGATACTTATGGACAGGACGTATTGGAAAGGGCTCCTCTCGTGGCTGAAGGAGCCGGTCTTGTCCTCAGGTTGTATCAGCCCCGAGGACCTAGAACTACTTTATGTCTGCGACGAACCCGAAGAAGCCATTAGGTGCATAAGAACCTTGCGGCAGAGAGGAGACCTACGAGCTCGGTGAGGATCTTTGCCGTCGCCCCCCAGACCGTATGACCCTGTACTTGGTAAAAGAGGGTCTCTTGACCACGGTAAAGCCTTCGTTCTGCCTTGTGTTCTTTGAAGGCACAAAGGGGTACAAGTAACACCTCTTCTACCTCTTCGTTTGGGCGAAAGGGATAAGGGTAAGGGATAACCCCAACGAAAGGGGAGACGAGGAAACGGGTGGTCGTCACCACATCGTTAAGCCTCCCTACTACTTGAACGTCTTTGGGATCAAGACCTACTTCCTCATAGGCCTCCCTTAGGGCTGCCTCTTCTAAGCTATTGTCCCCTTCCTCACACCTCCCTCCTGGGAAAGAGACCTCCCCTGGGTGATGAGGAAGGTTTTTGGCCCTTTTGACCAAAAGGACGCTTAACCCTCCCTCTTTAATTAAAAGGGGCACAAGGACCGCAGCCTTTATAAGCCCACGTTGCATGGGCGTGGCCCAAGGCCCCCTTTGCGAAAGGAGCTCCTTTAACCTCTGGACCAAATCACGATAGTCCATGCCTTCCTACTGTTCAGCGCCTTCCAAGTCCATGAAACAGCGACCGTTGAACATCGCCCCTTCTTGGACTACTAGGACTGGAGTGAGGATATCGCCTTTCATCTTAGCCCCTGACCTGAGTTCTACCCTTTCGGAAGCCTTAACCTGTCCCACCACTTCCCCTTGGATCACAGCGGTGCCCACCTCTATCTGCCCCTCGATCCTTGCCCCTTCCTTGACTACGAGGAGATCAGGGGTCCTAATCTCCCCTTTGAATTGGCCCGCTATCATCACCGCCCCTCGGAAGTCAAGCCTCCCTTCAAAGGAAGTGCCTTCCCCCAAGTAGCTTTCAGGGGGTTTGAAGTCCTTTAGGCCTTTCAACCTCCCCCTCCTCTTAAGAGCTCAAGGACTCGTTCGAGTTCCTCAAGGTTATTAAACTCTACCTCTATTTTCCCCTTTTGTCCCTTGAGCCTTATCCGGACCTTTAGGCCAAGAAGCGACTGGAATTCCTCCTGCAACTGTAAGAGGTCAGGGTCTAAAAGGACAGGGCCAAAAAAAGAGGTCCTTTTCCCCTTTTTTTCCTTTGAAGCAAGGCGCTCTGCCTCACGCACTGAGATCCCCTTCTCCACCATTAACCTTAGCAAAGACCTCTGTTGCTCCGGATCCTCTATCGAAAGCAAAACCCTAGCATGCCCCGCGCTGATCTGCCCCCTCCTCAGGGCCTCCTTAGCCTCAGGTGATAGTTTCAAAAGCCTCAAAGCGTTTGCCACTGTGGATCGATCTTTACCTACCTTTTGGGCTACCTCTTGTTGGGTGTAACCGAACTCCTCTATTAGGACCCTATAGGCCTCTGCCTCTTCTAAAGGGTTGAGGTCTTGACGCTGTAAGTTTTCCACCAAGGCCAGCTCCAAGGCCTCTTTGTCCGATACCTCCTTGACTATCACTGGGACCTTGTCGAGACCAGCCTCTATAGCTGCCCTCCATCGCCTCTCCCCTGCTATGATCTCATAGCCATCCCCCTTGGGCCTTACGAGGATGGGCTGAAGTACCCCTTTCTCCTTTATGGAGTCTATAAGCTCTTGCATGGCTTGGGGGTCCCATTCTTTTCGGGGCTGCAACGGATTCGGACGGAGTAAGGAAACCTCACAGAGGAACTCCCCTGCGTCAAGGGGTCTTACGTCCCGCAAAAGGGCCTCCAGGCCTTTGCCCAACCCCCCTTTTTTAACCACGGTTCCCCTCCACTATCTCCTTTGCCAGTTCCAGATAGCTATGGGCACCTGTGGAGTTCCTGTCATACAAAAGCACCGGTTTTCCAAAGCTCGGGGCCTCGCTCAGCCTTACATTACGGGGTATCACGGTGTTGAAGACCTTTGACCCAAAGTACTCCCTTACCTGCTTGGCGATCTGACGGCAGAGGTTATTGCGTCCATCGTACATGGTCAAGAGTATCCCTTGTATTTGAAGTTTAGGGTTGTACCGTTCCTTCACTATCCTTATGGTCCTCAACAGCTGCGTCAGGCCTTCCATGGCGTAAAACTCACACTGAAGGGGTATGATGACCGAATCTGCGGCAACAAGGGCATTGAGCGTCAATATCCCTAAAGAAGGTGGGCAGTCCACTATGACAAAATCGAACTTTTCCTTTTCCTCCAAAAGGACTTCCCTTAACTTCTTTTCCCTCAAGGGGACTTCAAGCAACTCCACCTCAGCCCCTATGAGGTGGATGTTGGAAGGCACAAGCCCAAGCCCTTCGATCTCCGTCTTGAGGACTACATCCCTCAAGGTGCTTTGACCTATGATGACGTGGTAAAGGGTCTTTTCCAAACCTTCTTTTTCAAAACCAAAAGCGGTAGTGGCATTGCCCTGAGGGTCTGAGTCTATGAGCAAGACCTTCTTACCCCCAATAGCCAAAGAGGCCGAAAGGTTTACCGCCGTCGTGGTCTTGCCTACCCCACCTTTCTGGTTGGCTACTGCGAAGACCTTGCCCATCCCTTATGTCCTTGAAGATACATCGCCCAAAAACCGCTATCAAGCCTTGCTGAAGACCAAAAGGACCCTCCTGCCCATGGAAAAGGGCAGTTGGTACTCAATGACCTTATTCAACCTGGCTTTGGTATGCCCTTGGCAAGGCCACTCCTTTTCCCAGTTTGGCCCCTTCATAGCTATCAAAACCCCCTTCTCGGAAACAAAGGGGAGACCAAGCGACAATAGCCCTTCCAGGGGACCCAGTGCGCGCGAAACCACCACACGGAAATGCCCTCCCAGCTCGCCTTTTAAGTCCTCAGCCCTTCCGTGGACGACTTCCACCCCTTCTAGGCTGAGTAGCCGCACCATGTGCCTCAAAAAGGCCACTTTCTTGAAGGAAGCCTCAAGCAGGACAAGCCTTAAGTCCCTCCTGAAGACCTTCAGGGCCAACCCAGGAAAACCAGCCCCAGGGCCGATATCCAACACCTCCACCCCTTCGGGTATAAGGGGCGACAGGGACAGGGAATCTAAAAAGTGCTTTACGGCTACTTCCTTTGGGGCCGTTATGGAGGTCAAGGACTTCTTTTGGTTCCACCTCAATAGCTCAAAGTAATAGGACTCATATGCCTCCAGTTGCTCTTCCCCAAGCTTGATACCAAGCTCCTCGGATCCTTCCTTCAGGGCCCTTATGAAGTCTTCTTTACCTACCTCAGATCTTGAAGGCCTCTTCAATGCCTATATACTGTTTTCGCAATTTGGGCTTTTCGATCTTGCCAGTAGGATTGCGAGGGACCTGACCGAAGAAGACCTTCCTTGGCCTTTTGTACTTGGGCAAGGACTCGCAGAATTTGAAGACCTCCTCTTCAGTCATGGTCTCGCCAGGCTTAAGCTCTATCACTACTGCCACTACCTCCCCGAGCCTCTCGTCAGGGTAACCGATGGCAGCCACGTCCTTTATCTTGGGGTGTGTGTGGAGGAAGCTCTCCACCTCCACGGGGAAGACGTTTTCGCCTCCACATATGATTATGTCCTTTTTCCGGTCGACAAGCCATATGAACCCCTCTTCGTCCTGTCGGGCCATGTCGCCTGTATAGAGCCAACCGTCACGCAATACCTCTCTGGTGGCTTCGGGGTTTTTGTAGTATTCCTTCATAACCCCATCACCCCTGACTATCAACTCGCCCACTTCTCCCTGCTTTACGGGCTCACCGGCTTCGTTCACGATCCTCACCTCCCAGTTAAAACCCGGAAGCCCTATAGCACCTACCTTGTGCTCGTTCTCCATACCTAGGTGCACACAACCAGGCCCTGTGGCCTCACTTAGGCCATAGTTGGTATCGTAAGCCATGTTGGGGAAGTATTCTTTCCAATGCCTTACAAGCGAAGGGGGTATGGGCTGTGCACCCATGTGCATCAAGCGCCACTGATGGAGCCTGTAACGGTCAAGCTTCAGTTCCCCGCTATCAAGCTTCATCAATATGTCGTTGGCCCAGGGGACAAGCAAAAAGACCACCGTAACGCCTTCTTCACTTACGGCCTCAAAGATCCATTCTGGGGACACACCCCTTAAGATAACGGCCCTTGCCCCCACTATGAAGTTGCCAAACCAATGCATCTTGGCCCCTGTATGATAAAGGGGAGGTATCAAAAGGAAGTTGTCACGGTGGGTCTGCCTATGATGGACGTTTTCCGTTATGGCAGCACAGACCATGTTCCTATGGGTAAGCAATATGGGCTTGGGACGCCCTGTAGTCCCGGAGGTGAAATAAAGGCCACAAGGGTCCTCATATGCGATCTCCACCGAGGGTTCTTTGGAAGGGGCATCCTCCACTAACCTCCAGAAGTCCAAGGCCCAAGTAGGCCTTTCACCTTTGCCCACATATACATAATGGGAAACGGTAGGACATCGGTCCCTTATGGCCTCAAGCCTCTCAATGAACTCCGGACCAAAGACCACCACTTTGGGCTCAGCCACATCGATACAGTACTTTATGTCCTCACTTGTAAACCGGTAGTTCAAAGGCACGACCCATGCCCCTGTCCTTATGATCCCAAAGTAGGCCACGAGCCAGTCTATGGAGTTCATCATCAAATGCACCACCTTGTCGCCTTTGACCACCCCCAATTTCATCAAGGCGTTTGCAAAACGATTGGCCAACTCGTCAAAGGCCCTCCAGGTTATCTCCTTCCTCATCCCCTCAGAAGGGCTGCGCTCCACTAACGCTACTTCATCGGGGTACATCCTCGCATTTCTGGCTAACATCTCACCGATGTGAATGCATACCCCCATCCCCTCCACCTCCTTGACAGCGTTTTGAAAATATGATACAAAATTTCAAAAAGTTAAACAAGGGGGGTTAAATGGGGCAGATGGTAGGTAATTTTGCGAAGTTTTGTAGGCTTAATGCCAGTAAGTATCCTAACCGTGAATTTTTGATTGAGAGTTGGCCCTCTAAGGGGATAAGGCGAGTTCTTACGTGGAAGGACCTGGAGGAGCAGAGCAATAAGCTGGCAAATTTCCTCAAGAAGGAGTGTGGGGTTGGTCCAGGGGATATCGTCCTCCATCTCCTGATGAACAGCCTTGAGTGGTATGTCTCCTATATGGCCGTGTTGAAGACAGGGGCAGCTGTTGCCCCTTTGAACTTCAGGTTTGCTTCCTCGGACATAAAGTATGCTGCAGATGTATCCAAGTGTAAGGTCTTCATCCTTGGCGATGGCTTCTTGCCAAAGGTGGAGCCGATCGTCAAGGAGATGCCTTATATAGAAAAGTACATCTGTGTAGGCGATAACGTCCCTGAAGGGATGGTTTCGTATAAGGAGATCATGGAAAAGGGGGATCCTACTGAAGTCCTTGCGGAAGTCGATGACGATCAGATGGCTGAGCTGATGTTCACCTCTGGGACGACTGGTCCTCCAAAACCGGTTTGCCACACGCATAAGTCTTTGTTCTGGATCGCCATAGGGAATGCGCTTACTTATTCTTTGGGTCATGAAAGTGTGTACATCGCTGCTCATCCCTTCTACCACAGTGGGAGCTTGTTTTTGTCTTTCCCGTGTTATGTGGCAGCTGGTAAGATCGTCATGCCCATGGAGTTACAGCCCAAGTCCCTGATAAAGACCCTTTCTGAGGAAAAGTGTACAAGGGGTTGGCTTACTGTTCCCACTTGGTCCGACCTTCTAAACGCCATAGAGGCCGGCGAGATCGACCCCAGGGAATATGACCTTTCGAGTTTGCGCAATATAGAGATCGGGGCCCAACCAGTACCCCAGGTCATATTTGAGAAAAGCAAGAGGATCTTCCCACACATAAAGATGGGCAACATTTACGGCATCACTGAAGGGGGAGGGGGTGGTCTCACGCACCTTTACGACGAAGACGTCTTCCGCAAGCCAGGCTCTATAGGTAAGGCCACTGCCTTCATGGAGGCTAAGGTCGTAAACGACAAGGGCGAAGAGGTACCACCCGGTGTAGTGGGTGAGCTCATCCTCAAAGGGCCGCGGCTCATGAAGGAATATGCCTTCAACCCTGAGATGACCCAGAAGACCATCGTTAACGGGTGGCTTTACACAGGGGATCTGGCCTATACGGATGAAGAGGGATACATCTACTTTGCTGACCGTAAAAAGGACCTGATAATCCGAGGCGGGGAAAACATCTTCCCTGCTGAAATCGAGGACTTCTTGAGGCGTCACCCCAAGATCCAGGACGTGGCTGTATTGGGATACCCTCACCCGAGGTTGGTGGAGATCGTCATGGCGGTGATACAACCCAAGCCCGGTGAGACCCTCACTGAGGAGGAAGTCCTTGAGTTCTGCAAAGAAGGGGGGCTTGCCAAGTTCAAATGGCCTGAAAAGATCGTCTTTGCAGAGGTCCCGAGGAACCCTGCTGGTAAGATCGACAAACCAAAGCTTAGGGAGATCTATGTAAAGCCCGCCCTTGAAGAACTCAAACAAAAGGGACTGCTATAAAGGACCAAAGGGAGAAGGCTTGCCTAAGGCAGGCCTTCTCCCTTATCATTTTCCCCGATGTCAAAAACTTTTGCCTTAGCGTTTTCCCTTTTGTTGATGGGGTCTTTTGCCTGTGCACCGAGGGCCACAAAAGCTCCAGCTCCTGATCCTCAATCGCTTTACAGTAAGGCCGTTGAAGCCTTCAACTTGGGCCGTTATACAAAGGCAAAGGAGCTCTTTTCCAAGTTCGTGAGCTATTTCCCCGAAGAAAGGGAACTTGTAGCCTTGGCGGAATTGAGGATAGCCGACTGTGCCTTGATGCGGAAGGACTACCCTGAAGCTAGGGAAAGGTATTTGGAGTTCTTGAGGCGTTATCCTTTCCACCCTGATGTCCCTTATTGTGAATACCAGCTGGCTATGACCTATTTCCTCCAGGTCAAGTCCAAGGATAGGGACCAAGAGTCCACCCTGCGTGCCCTTGAGCGCTTTGAAGAACTCATCAGGAAGTACCCTGATAGCGTCTTTGCCGAAAGGGCTAAAGAGAAGGCGGCCTTCTGTAAAAGGCGCCTTGCCGAACACGAACTTTACGTAGGCCGCTACTACCTCCGGAAGAAAAAGTACCAAGCAGCTTTGAGGAGGTTTCTGGCTGCTTGGGGATACGAAGGATCAGGCAAAGAAGAAGAGGCCCTTTACCACATCGTACTCACCTATAAGAAGATGGGTGACGGCGAAAACGCTTCGAAATGGCTTGAAACCTTAAAGGACCGTTTCCCCAAAAGCAAGTACTTGAAGGAACTAGGAGCTTAAGGACAATTGGAGCCGGCGGTGGGATTTGAACCCACGACCTGCTGATTACGAATCAGCCGCTCTACCGCTGAGCTACGCCGGCCCATGGTTGACTTTAGAGGTCTTTGGAGGAGAAGTCAAGGGGATCCCTTCTTGTGTCATTTCACTTCTTTGGCTATAGCTTAACGGCTAACCCCTTTAATCTTTCTTCCGGAAGATAGCTTAATGGTCTTTCAGTTAGGACCTTACTTGACCGTTAGGAGGTAAGCCAGATCTCCTCTTTCGGGATATTTTGCCCTTCCATAGCCTTTTAGGCTTTTTGACGCAAGGTAGTGTCCAAATCGTAGGCATTCTTCCATAGATCTACCTTTAAGGATCCCGGCCAGGACCCCTGCGTTGAAGACATCACCTGCCCCTGTGTTGTCCACTACTTCTACTTCTTCCTTTGGTTCAAGCTCGAGGACCTCCTTTTGGCAAAAGGCCATGGCCCCCTTTTTACCCTTTTTGACCACCACCCATTGGGGACCGAGGGATAGAAGTTCCCTAACCCCTTCTTTCAGTTCCTTTCCGGTCATCATCTGGAGCTCGTCTTCTGTGAGGAAGACGATCCAAGACCTTTCGACAAGTCCCCTTATGTCTTCAAGGCCCCTTTTGGCGTAGAGCTCACCGGGGTCAAGGCTGAGCTTAATAGGGGGAGGGAGCCTCCGTGCCACTTCAAGTTGGGCTTGAAGGGCCCTGTCTGCGGAAAAAGAACTCATGTGGACGAACTTGAAGCGTTGAAGGAAGTCCATGTCTACATCTGCAAAGTCGAAAAGGTCGTTGGCATTGGGCTTCACCACAAGGGCGCGATCCCTCCTATGGTCCAAAACCACAAGACAAAGGCCTGTCTTGCCCAAACGCTTTACCCTTGAAAGGTCCACACCCTCCATCCCCTTAAGGACCTCCTCCCCTTCGGGGTCCTCACCCACTCTCCCCACAAAGGCCGTTTGGAACCCAAGCCTCTGAAGGGCAAAAACCGTGTTGGCGGCAGACCCCCCGGCACTTTTGGCGACGAGACGTCCAAATCTTTCCAGCCTGTCCTTGAGTTCGTCAAAGACCACCTTCCCGGCTTCTTCCCTACCTCCTTTAAGGCCCAAGGACTCGAGGTCTCCTACTTCATAGAAGAGATCTAGGTTCAAGGCACCGATACCGATCACGTCCCCCATTTCCCGTCTCCTTTGGCGTATTATAATTCAGAAGGATGGAGGCCCCAGAGGTATTCGACGTAATAGTAGTAGGGGCAGGACATGCAGGATGCGAGGCCGCTCTAGCAGCGGCCAGGATGGGCTGTAGTGTGCTCTTGCTTACCGTAAACGTGGACCGAATTGCACACATGTCATGTAACCCTGCCATAGGTGGTCTGGCAAAGGGGCATCTCGTCAAGGAGATAGATGCACTTGGGGGCGAGATGGCCAAAAACACCGACGCCACTGCCATACAATTCCGCCGCCTTAACACCAAAAAGGGGATGTCAGTTTGGTCCTCGCGAGCCCAAGTGGATATGGAGGAATACAGGATCCGCATGCGGCAGGTGATAGAAGGGACACCCAACCTCTTCATAAGGCAGACGTGCGTATCGGAGGTCCTGGTAGAAGGCAAGAGGGTCAAAGGGGTAAAGGACGAACTTGGCGAGGTCTACATGGGCAGGACCGTTATCTTGGCCCCTGGGACCTTCTTAAGGGGGCTGATCCACATAGGCTTCAAAAACTTCCCCGGAGGAAGACTGGGAGATCCTGCTTCCTATGAGTTGTCCCAATGCCTCGTAAGACTTGGCTTCAAGTTGGGTCGTTTCAAGACGGGCACTACCCCCAGGCTTGACGGACGTACTATAGACTTCCAATCCATGACCCCTCAATACGGCGACAATCCCCCCAGGCCTTTTTCCTTTTTCACCGGAAAGGTCGAAAGGCCCCAAGTACCATGTTGGCTCACTTACACCACCGAGAAGACCCATGAGATCATAAGGAAGGCCTTGGATAGGTCACCGCTTTACACAGGGGTCATAAAGGGAAAGGGGGTTAGGTATTGCCCCTCAATAGAGGACAAAGTGGTGAAGTTCCCCGAGAAACCTCGCCACCAGGTCTTTGTAGAGCCTGAAGGGCTGAGGACCGTGGAGTACTATCCAAATGGGATATCAAACAGCCTTCCTCTTGACGTACAGATAGAAATGGTCAGGAGCATACCAGGTCTTGAAAGGGCTGAGATCATAAGGCCGGGCTATGCCATAGAACACGACTTTGTAGACCCCACCCAACTTGAACCCACCTTGGAGACAAAGCTCATAGAAGGACTATTTCTGGCAGGACAGATCAACGGCACTACTGGTTACGAGGAAGCTGCAGCCCAAGGGCTTATTGCAGGGATTAACGCAGTTTTGAAAATAAGGGGGGAAGGACCTTTGGTGTTGAGCAGGTCTCAGGCATATATAGGCGTGTTGATAGATGACCTAGTGACCAAGGGCACCGATGAACCTTATAGGATGTTCCCTTCAAGGGCCGAACACAGGCTCCTGTTGAGGGAAGACAACGCCGACCTGAGGCTTATGCCCATAGGGCATAGCCTAGGCCTTGTAGACGACCAGGCCATGCGGAGGCTCAGGGAGAAACAAAGGGCCATTGAAGAAACCCTCAAAAGGCTTGAAGAGGTACGTTTGAGGCCTACGGCTTCGGTTAATGAGAAGCTTTTGCAACTTGGCACCTCGCCTATAAAGACCCCCACCAGTTTAAAGGAGCTCCTAAGGAGGCCGGAGGTCGACCTTAGAAGCCTTGTCCCTTTTGACCCGCACTTGGAGGATTTGCCCCAAGATGTACAGGAAGAGGTGGAGTTCCGTGTGAAGTACGAAGGCTACGTCAAGAGACAGGAGGAGCAAATAGCACGGCTCAGACGCCTCGAAG
Organism: uncultured Thermodesulfobacteriota bacterium; assembly: GCA_964611295.1. Lineage (GTDB taxonomy): Bacteria > Desulfobacterota > B13-G15 > B13-G15 > B13-G15 > B73-G16. The sequence continues at coordinate 51,764 of CAZSWV010000009.1, forward strand.
AAGAAAGGATACCTGAGGACCTGGACTTCTACGCCATAGCGGGGCTTTCCAATGAGGTAAAGGAAAAACTCTCCCGTATCAAGCCAAAGACCCTCGGTCAGGCGTCAAGGATCCCGGGTGTTACACCGGCAGCGTTGGCTTTGCTTGAAATCCACCTTAAGAGGTATAAGGAAAGGCCGGGCTGTGTTGAAAAAAATAACGAATTGTTGTAAAGTTTTACCCTCCGGGTCATAGTGGAGGAAATGCGTTGATAAAGGTCGACAACTCCCTCTTCATACAGGTCGCTATTTTTGTTTCCTTTGCCATCGCCATGGACAGGATATTGTTTAGGCCTTTTGTGGCCTTCCTTGAGGAACGTTCGAGGAGGATATTTGGAGCAAAAGAGGAAGCAGATAGGTTAAAGGCCGAAGCCCAAGCCATAGCCGAGGTTTACGAAAAGGAGGTCCTGAAGGGCAAAGAGGAGGCCCTACGGGAAGCTCTGAACCTTAGAGAAGAGGCCAAGAGGGAAAGGGACGTCCTTTTGAGCTCCAAACGCGAAGAGGCCCAGCAATACGTCCTTCAGGCAAAAAAGAGGCTTAAAGAGGAAGCTGAAAAGGCGATGGGCGAACTTGAAGCGGTTGTTGAGAAGTTCGCTAAGTCTTTAGGCGAACAGGTCCTCGGGAGGCCTTTAGGGTAGAGATGACGGAGCTCCTCTATAAGGCCATAAACTTCTTCTTATTGCTCCTTTTGTTTTACCTTGTCTTGAAAAACCCAGTAAAAAGGGGCCTTAAGGAGCGCCACGAGAGGCTTAGAAGGGCCCTTGAAGAAGCGCAAGAGGCCAAACGGCTGTGGGAAGAACGGAAAAGGGAGTATGAAGAAAGGCTTAAGGGCTTAGAGGATGAGCTTAAGAGGATCAGGGAGCAAGTCCTCCTTGAGGCCCAAAGGGAGAGGGAGAGGATCCTAAGGGAGGCGCAAAAGGAAGCAGAAAGGATCCTTTTGGAGGCCGAAAGGGCTATCGAGGGGGAACGGAAACTTTTGGAGCGTCAGATAAGGGAAAAGCTTGTGGATTCCATTTTGTCCCTTTCCCAAAAGTTGATAAGGGAAAACCTTAGACCTGAGGACCAGTTGAGGCTTTTGGATAGGTATGTGAGGGGTTTAGAGGAACTCCGATGACGGCCTCAAGGGTTGCCAGGAGGTATGCAAAGGCCCTCTTCAAAGTGGCCTTGGAGGAAAAGAAGCTTGAGGCTTACAAAGGGGAACTTGAGGCCTTCTTCGGGCAGATGAAGTCAGAGCCCATGTTCTCCTTGGCCTTAAGTTCTCCGTTTATCCCTTTGCAGTCAAGGATTTCCCTTTTGGATGAGGTGGCAAGGACTTTGGGATTAAGCGAAGTTGTGAAAAAACTCCTTGGGTTAATGGTGGAGAGAAATCGCATAAGGCTCCTTGATGAGGTCCTTAGGGCATATGGTGACTTAGTTGACCGTTACATGGGGCGAAGTAAGGGGGTGCTTAGGGTGCCTTTTGAACCTCCAAGGGATTATGTGGATAGGATCGCCCAGGCCTTAAGCAATCTCACGGGGAAGAAGGTCACTTTGGAGGTGCTAATAGATCCTTCTTTGATAGGGGGGGCCAAGGCCGAAGTGGAGGGGGTAGTGTATGACGGTAGTGTGATGGCCCAACTCATGCAGCTCCGAAAAACCCTTCTGGAGGGTTGAGGATGCAGGTGTTATCCCGGGAGATCGTAGAGGTCATCGAACGGTACATAAGGGAATTTGAAGCGCAGGTGGACGTAAGCGAAACCGGTGTGGTGATATCTGTGGGCGATGGTATAGCCAGGATCTATGGGCTTGAAAAGGTCATGGTGAGTGAACTTGTGGAGTTCCCAAACGGGGTAAAGGGGCTGGTGTTGAACCTTGAGGAGGATTCGGTTGGAGTAGCCATCCTTGGTGAGGACAAGGGGATAAAGGAAGGCGACGTGGTCAAAAGGACCCATAGGATCATAGAGGTACCTGTGGGCGAAGGGCTTTTGGGACGTGTGGTGAACCCCCTCGGCGAACCTCTTGACGGGAAGGGCCCAGTTGAGGCCAAAGAGTACAGGCCTATAGAGCGAAAGGCCCCCGGGGTGGTAGAGCGACAACCGGTCAAAGAGCCCCTTCAGACGGGCATTAAGGCCATTGACTCCATGATCCCCATAGGTAGGGGCCAGAGGGAACTGATCCTCGGTGATAGACAGACCGGTAAGACCGCCATAGCCATTGACACCATCATCAACCAAAAGGACCAAGGGGTTTTTTGCATTTACGTAGCTATAGGGCAGAGGCAGTCGGCGATAGCCCAAGTTGTGGACAAATTACGTCAGTATGGAGCAATGGATTACACGATAGTGGTGGCAGCAAGTGCGAGTGAACCCGCCTCTCTGCAATACATCGCCCCTTATGCCGGCTGTACCATGGGAGAATACTTCCGCGACAACGGGATGCATGCCCTTGTAATTTACGATGACCTTTCCAAGCATGCAGTGGCCTATAGACAGCTGTCCCTGCTCTTAAGGAGGCCACCTGGCCGTGAGGCCTATCCGGGGGATGTATTTTACCTTCACTCGAGGCTTCTGGAGAGGGCAGCTAAGTTAAGCGATGAAAAGGGAGGAGGGTCGCTTACGGCTTTGCCCATCATCGAGACACAAGCAGGTGACATATCTGCTTATATCCCCACCAATGTGATCTCTATAACTGACGGGCAGATCTATTTGGAAACGGACCTCTTCTACGCGGGGTTCCGCCCGGCCATAAACGTAGGGCTTTCGGTTTCGCGTGTGGGCGGCAATGCCCAAATAAAGGCTATGAGGCAAGTAGCGGGCTCCCTAAGGTTGGAGTTGGCCCAGTACCGGGAACTGGCTGCCTTTGCCAAATTCGCCAGCGAGTTGGACAAGGCCACACAGGCCCAGCTCATAAGGGGCGAGAGGTTAATGGAGATCTTAAAACAAGACCAATACCAACCCTTGCCTGTATCCAAGCAAATCCTCATCATCTACGCTGGGATCAACGGTTACTTAGACCACTTACCAGTTGAGGCTGTGAGGCGTTATGAAAGGGAACTTTACGAGTTCGTAGAGACGAGGTCCCCAGGGATCTTAAGGGAAATCGAGGACAAAAAGGAGATAGACCAGGAGTTGAAGGAAAAGTTGGACGGGCTTCTTAAGGAGTTCGGTGAGGTGTTTAAGCCCTAAGGAGAGACGAGGTGTTAGGCCTTAAGGCCCTGAGGAGAAGGATAGCCAGTATAAAAAGCACGCAGCAGATAACCCGTGCTATGTACATGGTTTCGGCTGCACGTCTGAAAAGGGCCCAGGACAGGGCTTTAAATGCCAGGCCCTTTGCGGAAAAGCTAAAAGAGGTGGTCCTACACCTTCACGAAAGGGCTAAGGCCCCTTATCATCCTCTGATGGAAAGCAGGGAGTTAAAAAAGGCCCACATCCTGATCCTCAGCACCGAAAAGGGGCTTTGTGGGAGTTTTAACCTTAACCTTTTCAGAGAGATAGAAGCCTTTGTTAAGGCCTTTGAAGGGGATGTTACCTTTACCATAGTGGGACGGAAGGGTTGGGATTATTTTCGGCGGAGGTGTCCTGAAAGGATAAAGAGGAGCTATGTAGAGGCCTTTAAGGCCTTCGACTTTGCGGTGGCCAAAAAGCTGGCGCAAGAGTTGATGGAGGACTTCCTCAAAAGGGAAATAGACGGGGTGTTTGTGGCCTACAACTTTTACCGTTCCCCTCTTTCCCAGCCTCCAAGGATAGAGAGGTTATTGCCTGTGGAGGTACCTCAAGTGGAGGTAAGTTTCACCCAGCCTATGGTCTTTCCTGTGGAATACATTTACGAACCCAAGCCTGAAGAGCTCCTTTCGAGGCTTTTGCCCTTATATGTAGAGACCATGATCTACAGGGTCTTACTCGAACATGTAGCAGGAGAGCACGGGGCGAGGATGACGGCCATGGACAATGCCACAAAGAACGCCCAGGAGCTTATTGAGAAGCTCACCCTGCTTTACAACAAGCTACGTCAAGCAGCCATAACCAAAGAGGTAACCGAGATAGCTACCACAGCTGAGGCCCTAAGGGCCCAAACGGGCTAAGGAGGTCTGAAGATGAAGGCGGTAAACGAAGGGAGGATCGTACAAGTCATGGGGCCAGTGGTCGATGTGGAGTTCCCGGAAGGGCCCCTGCCGGCCATTTACAACGCCATAAAGATCACCAACCCTCATATAAGCGATAAGGAATGGAACCTTACGGCTGAGGTAGCGCAGCATATTGGGGAGAGGACTGTAAGGTGTATTGCTATGGATACTACAGATGGCCTCGTTAGGGGGATGAAGGCCATAGATACGGGTCAGCCTATAATGGTGCCTGTAGGAAGGGAGGTCTTAGGGAGGATCTTGAACGTCATCGGTGAGCCTATAGACGAATTGGGGCCTATTGAGGCCAGGAAGTTTTACCCCATTCACCGTCCGGCCCCTTCCTTCCTTGAGCAGAACACCAAGATCGAGGTCTTGGAGACGGGCATAAAGGTCATAGACCTGCTTGCCCCTTTCCCTAAAGGGGGGAAGATCGGCCTTTTCGGTGGGGCCGGTGTGGGCAAGACGGTGATCGTAATGGAGATGATCCACAACATAGCCGTTTACCACAAAGGGGTTTCCGTATTCGGTGGTGTCGGGGAAAGGACGCGCGAGGGGAACGACCTTTGGCTTGAGATGAAGCGTTCAGGGGTCTTGAAGAACACGGTGCTGGTCTTCGGCCAGATGACCGAGACACCTGGGGCGAGGGCAAGGGTGGGGCTTACGGCCTTGACCGAGGCCGAATACTTCCGAGATGAAGAGGGCTTGGACGTGTTGTTGTTCATAGACAACATCTTCCGTTATGTACAGGCAAACCAGGAAGTATCGACCCTCCTAGGAAGGCTCCCCTCTGCAGTGGGCTATCAACCTACCTTGGCCACAGACCTAGGGGAGTTACAGGAGCGGATCACCTCTACGCTAAAGGGTTCCATTACCTCGGTTCAGGCCATATATGTACCGGCAGATGACCTCACGGACCCCGCACCAGCTACGACCTTCACCCATCTCGATGCCACTATAGTCCTTTCCAGGCAGATAGCCGAGTTGGGGATCTACCCAGCTGTCGATCCCCTTGATTCCACTTCCAAAATCCTTGACCCGAGGATAGTAGGTGAGGAGCACTACTGGGTGGCCAGGGAAGTACAGAGGATCCTTCAGAAGTACAAAGACCTACAGGACATCATCGCCATCCTCGGTATGGAGGAACTCTCCGAAGAGGACAAGATCATAGTGGCCAGGGCCAGGAAGATCCAAAGGTTCCTCTCACAGCCCTTCCACGTGGCAGAAGAGTTCACAGGAACCAAAGGCCGCTACGTGAAGATCGAAGACACCATCAGGGGCTTCAAGGAACTCGTCGAGGGCAAATACGACCACCTGCCTGAGGCCGCCTTCTACATGGTAGGGACCATCGAAGAAGCCGTAGAAAAGGCAAAAAGGCTAATGGGCGAAGCATGATGCTACTTGAGATCGTAACCCCAGAAAGACTACTCCTCTCAGAAGAAGTCGAAGAAGTGATACTTCCCGGAGAACTCGGACAACTAGGTATCCTCCCAGGACACCACCCGCTCCTTGCCTCCTTGGGGATAGGCGAATTGATATACCGAAAGGGGGGAAAGGAGCACTCGGTCTTTGTAGCAGGAGGGTTTGTAGAAGTGCTCACGGACAGGGTGACGGTGCTTGCTGGTGAAGCTCAACTGCCATCGGAGATAGACCTTGAAGAAGCCCGAGCACAAAAGGAAGAGGCCGAAGGTGAGCTCAAAGGCCTTATCCCCCTTGATCCCCGATATGAAGAAGTCCTGATGAAGCTACAGAAGGCCTCACGAAAACTCGAAATCGCCCAAAGGAGTAGTTAGTCGAATCCCACCAGGGCGTCCTTATAGTACTCGAAATCTGGTATCTCCTTGCGGAGGAATTCTCTCAGGTCCTTGATTATTTCAGCCTCTATCTGCCTAACCCTTTCTGGGGTTATGCCGTATTTTTCACCAAGCTCCCTCAAGGTCACCGGCTTTTCGGAAAGCATGCGCCTTTCCAATATCTCCCTCTCGCGAGGGGGCAAGGTCTCCTTGAACTCTTCTAGTTTCCTCCTGAAAAGCTCCCTCAGCTCAAGGGAACCGACGCTTTCCTCCGCAAGCGGCGTAAGAGACGGAATGGCATCGGCAAGGGTCTCCCTTGAGTCATCTCCCAGAGGGGTTTCAAGGGATATCTCACTTTCCTCTAACCTTTGCGACATGGTGATGACGTCTTCTTCCCTCACATTGAGGCTTTTGGCCACAAGCTCGGGCGTCGGATCAAATCCCATCTGTTCAAGCCTTTCTTTTTCCTTTTTTAAGTCAAAGAAAAGCTTCCTTTGGGCTTGAGTAGTGCCGATCTTCACAAGACGCCAGTTTTCCATTATGAACTTCAGGATGTAAGCCCTTATCCAAAAGGAGGCATAGCTTGTAAAGCGCACCCCTCTAAAGGGATCAAAGTGCCTGAGGGCTTGAAGGAGTCCCACATTTCCTTCCTGTATGAGGTCAAGGAGGTTGGAAGTCCAGTAGCGGTGGTATTCCAAGGCGATCTTCACCACAAGCCTTAGGTTTGAGACCACGAGTTTGAAGGCTGCCTCCTTATCCCCGTGAAGCTTATACCTTATGGCGAGTTCCCTTTCCTCCTCCTCGGTAAGAAGCGGTATCTTCCTTATCTCTTGGAGATAGCGCTGTAAGGGATCATATGGGGCTATGGACTCGCTTTCTTTGAGGGCAAGCTCTTTCTTTCCACCTTCTTCCACCACGAAGAAATATGTTAAACTTTGTCCTTCAAAATGGCAAGGAAAATACGGGTACTTTACGCCACCTCGGAGGCCTTTCCCTTTACAGGTACGGGGGGCCTAGCAGAGGTAAGCCGCGCTCTACCCTTGGCCTTGAAGGAATTTGGGGTCGAAGTAGACCTCATCCTACCTTTTTACGAGGAGGTCTCGAAGAAGGGTATCCCATTACGGCGTCTTTTGGACCTTAGACTGGACTACGGCCCCTTTAAAGAGGCAGAGGTACTGGTTTTCGAAGAAGGCCCACTTAGGACCTTTTTCATCCACAGACCTGAGTATTACTTCAGACCTTTCCTTTACGGTCCCCCTGGTGATGCTTATCCGGACAATGCCCAAAGGTTTTCCTTTTTCTGTCAAGCCGTATTGGCCCTCGGCAGAACCTTAGGTTGGCCTTGGGATGTACTGCATTGCCATGATTGGCATACCGCCCTTATACCCGTGCTTTTGCCTTTGGGTGAAAGACCGCCTGTGCTCTTTACCATCCACAACCACGGATACCAAGGTGCTTTTCCCCTAAAGGTCCTGGAAGAGATGCAACTGCCGCCTAGGGCAATAGATACCTTGGTCCATGGTGAAGGGGTTAACTTTTTGAAGGGTGCTATCCTCTGTTCTGAGAAGCTCTCGACGGTGAGCCCCTCTTATGCCCTTGAAATACAAACCCCAGAGATGGGCTTTGGCCTTGACCAGTATCTGAGACAAAGGAGCAAAGACCTCATAGGGATCTTGAACGGCGTGGATTACTCCCTATGGGATCCAAGGAACGACCCTTATTTGCCCGTAAGGTTCTCCCCTAAAGAGCTCTCCAGAAAATCCCTCCTTAAGCGGGAGCTTATGTCAGAACTCGGATTTCAGCCTGAGCTCTTCAATAGGCCCCTTTTGGGGATGGTAAGCCGGCTTGTATACGAAAAGGGGATAGAACTTTTGCTGGCAATATTAGAGGTCCTTTCAAAACTTCAACTACCCTTGGTGGTCCTAGGGGTAGGAGAAAGGAGGTTTGAAGAGGCCCTAGCGAGGGCATCAGAAAGTCTGGGGAACATAAGGGCTGTTTTGGCCTTTGATGAAACCATGGCCCATAAGGTGATCGCCGGCTCCGACATATACCTTATGCCTTCCCTTTATGAGCCATGTGGTTTAAACCAGATGGTGGCCCTCCGCTATGGAACCATCCCTGTGGTGAGAAACACAGGGGGCTTAAAGGACACCGTTAAAGGGGTAGACCTCAAGACCTTCAAGGGGACGGGCTTTAAGTTCTCAGTGCCCAAACCCTGTTATTTCCTTAAGGCCTTGCTTAGGGCCGTAAGGGTTTACGGTCAGAAGAGGATCTGGCGGAGGCTGCAGCTGGAGGCCATGAAGGAGGACTTCTCTTGGAGACGTCAGGCTTCCCATTACCTTAGGCTGTATGAGGAACTCTGCGCCCTTAACCCCAGGTAACGAGAAGTCCCAGAGCGTAGTGGGTGGGGATGAGGTAAGGGTGATTGGGGGTGACACGGCAAAAATAGCCGAAACTTCCGGTTTCTTGACAGAGTAAAGACACCCCAAAGACCCAGAGGTTGTCCTCCTTGCCCAGGAACTCCATGGGCTCTATTTTCCTATCCCTTAAGTTCCCGTCCGGGCCTAGAGGACCGTAATAAAGGTCTACGCTTACGTCCTTTGGTTCGAGTTCACCTAGGTCCACATAGGCCTTTACCTTCAGGAACTCCCCGGTCCCCAGCTCCCTTGGGCTTTCCTCTACTACCTTGACCACCTTCACTTTCTCCCATGCCCTTGATACCTTCCTGTACCAGGAAGCAAGCTCCTTGGCACCCTTATAACCTTCCTTTGAGAGCGCCAAGGATTGATCATATGCCCTGAGGTAACAGTCTTCTACGTATCGCTCTATCATGTAATTGGAGTTGTAAAAGGCCCCAAGGAGCTTAAGGGCTGCTTTCATCTTCTTGACCCATTTCCTAGGGATCCCATCTGGACCTCGGTCATAAAACAGGGGGATGACCTCGTTTTCCAAGAGGTCGTACAGCTCCTTTGCCTCCAGCTCCTCACGGTACTTTGGGTCCACTTCAGAATCCCTCCCCCCAATAGCCCATCCCAGAAGCGGATCATAGGCCTCATCCCACCACCCGTCCAAGGTGCTCAAGTGGAGGGCACCGTTGAACATGGCCTTCATCCCACTTGTCCCACAGGCCTCAAGGGGTCTAAGGGGGGTATTAAGCCATACATCTGCCCCCTGTACCATGTAGCGGGCCACGTTCATGTCGTAGTCCTCTATGAAGACCACATACCGTCTGAAAGGCTCAAGCTTCATGATCCCCATAAGCTCTTTCAGTAGCCTCTTTCCCTCGTTGTCGTTGGGGTGTGCCTTCCCGGCCATTATGATCTGTACAGGCCTTTTAGGGTTTGAAAGGATGCGGGCAAGGCGATCGAGGTCTTTGAATATCAAAAGCGGTCTCTTATAGGAGACCATCCTCCTAGCCCATACGATGGTCAGGGCCTCGGCGTTCAAGGTCTCGTCTACCATCTCGATCTCCCGGGGGGAGGCCCCTCTCCTTTTCAATTGTTCCCTTAAGCGCCTGCGGCAGAAGGCCACAAGCCTGCCCCTTCGCCTCTCATGTACACCCCAGAGTTCATCATCTGGTATTTCATCGGCACGGCTCCAAACTCTTACGTTGTCAGGGTCTTCAAGCCACTTGGGACCCAGGAACCTGTCGAAGGTCTCGGCCATCTGTCGTGAGACCCAAGAGGGAACGTGTATGCCATTGGTTATGCACCTTATGGGGACATCCCTTTCTGGAACGTTGGGCCAAAGGGAATGCCACATCTTCTTGGAGACCTCCATGTGGAGTTTGCTTACAGCGTTGATGTGTCCGGAAAGTTTCATGGCAAGGACGTTCATGCAAAAAGGTTCGTGTGGGTCCTTGGGGTTCTTGCGGCCCAATCCGAGAAAGGCTTCCATGGTTATCCCGAGCTGTTCTGCATATGGGGCAAAAAAGCTCACCATGAGGCCTGGATCAAAGAGGTCTATGGCTGCAGGAAGCGACGTATGGGTGGTAAAGACGTTTGAGGCCATCACTACAAGTAGCGCTTCGTCAAAGCTCAACTTTTTTTCTTCCTTTAGGATCCTGATCCTTTCAAGTCCCGCAAACGCAGAGTGCCCTTCGTTCATGTGAAGCACTGTGGGTTCGACGCCCAAGAGCTTTAGAGCCCTCATGCCGCCTATCCCCAAAAGCATCTCCTGTAAGAGCCTAAGCCTTCTATCGTCTGGATACGGGTAATGGGTCACTTGTCGCAAGAAAGGAGGGTTTTGTGGGATATTGGCATCAAGGAGGTAGAGGGATACCCTCCCTACCTTGGCAAGCCATATTTGGGCGTAGAGCACATCGTGGTCCGTTTCGACCCTTACCAAAAGCGGTTCACCTTCGTCATCCCGCAGGAGCCTTATGGGTAGGTGATAAAAATCAAGCTCAGGGATAGTTTCCAGTTGTTCGCCCTCACTTGTGAGCCTTTGCCTGAAGGCCCCATATTGGTAGAGGAGCCCTACACCCACCACTGGTAGGTTCAGATCACTTGCCGACTTCAGGAAATCACCGGCCAATATCCCTAGACCGCCGAAGTAAAAGGGCATACAATCGGTAATGCCGTACTCAGCAGAAAAATACGCCACCCTTAAGCCTTCAGGGAGCCCTTTATAGTGGCTGAAGGCAGGATGCTCCATGTAGTCCTTGAAGGCCCTGTAAGTCCTCTCCAAGTCAGCAAGGAAGGCATCATCTGCCTCAAGCTCCAAGATCCTCTCTTGACTTAACCTTGCCAACAAGAGCACCGGATTGTGATAGGTCTCGTTCCAAAGCTCTTCTGATATCCTCCTGAAGATCCTCCCTATGTCGAGGTTCCAAGCAAACAGCAGATTATAGGCCAATTCTTCAAGGGGCTTGAGCTTAGGGGGAAGCTTCGGGACCACTGCAAACACATGGGGTCTCAATTCCATATTACCGACCTCCTTTACCTTTCGGTCACCTCCTTTATGGCCTCATACACAGCCTCGACCAATAGGCTCAATTCCCATTCGCCTATGGCCAAAGGAGGCATGAGGACTATCACGTCCCCTAAAGGCCTTATTATAACCCCTCGCTTCCTCGCGGCAAGGACGACCTTTTGTCCTATTTTTTCTTCCGGTGAAAAAGGCGCCTTTTTGTCGCGGTCCTTCACAAGTTCTATACCCACCATGAAGCCCTTCTGCCTTATATCGCCGACGGCCTCAAGGTTCCAAAATTTCTCGAGCTCCTTCTTAAGTAAATCGACCTTATGTGACATCTTCTCAAGGGTCCTTTCCTTCTCAAAGACCTCCAGGTTCCCTAGGGCAGCAGCACAGGCCAAAGGGTTTGCCGTGTAGGTGTGTCCGTGGAAAAAGGCCTTAAATTCATGGTATTCCCCTAAAAAGGCCTCAAAGACCTCTTCAGTACAAAGGGTAGCTGCAAGCGGAAGGTAGCCTCCGGTTAGGCCTTTGGAAACTGCCATTAAGTCAGGGGTCACACCCTCATGTTGACATGCGAACATCTTTCCGGTCCTTCCAAAACCAGTGGCCACTTCGTCGGCGATGAACAACACCCCGTAATGTCTACAAAGCTCCCATACACGTCTGAGATACCCAGGGGGTTGGACTATCATCCCCGCAGCGCCTTGTACGAGAGGCTCAATTATAAGGGCCGCGCACTCGTAATGGTGCTTCTTCAGGACCTCCTCGAGTTCTTTGAGACATTCCATGCCACAACCTGGGAAGGTCTTCCTCAGATGACACCTGTAGCAATAGGGGGCATGTACCCTTAAGGAGGGAAAGAGCAAGGGTCTGAAGGCCTCTGTATAAAGGGGAATACCACTTACACTCATGGCTCCGATGGTGTCGCCGTGATATGCGTTGACAAAAGAGATGAATTTCTTGCGACCGCTCTCCCCCTTCAGCTGCCAATAGCGAAAGGCCATTTTCAGGGCCACTTCTACAGCGGTGGCTCCGTTGTCAGAATAAAAGACCTTCTTGAGTCCAGAAGGCGCTATCTCCACCAAGCGCTTGGCAAGCTCTGCCCCCGGAGGATGCGTTAGACCTAAGAAGGTGCTGTGGGCGATCTTTTCAAGCTGTTCCTTTATGGCCCTATCGATCAAAGGGTGCCTATGACCATGTACGTTGCACCACAAGGAGGAGACCCCATCTATATAACGCCTCCCGTAGATGTCTATCAAGTAGACCCCTTCACCCCTTTCGATCACAAGTGGGTCCGATTCAAGCCAATCCTTCATCTGAGTGAAGGGATGCCACACATAGGTCTTGTCCCATTCTTTGAACCTCTCCTTTAACCCCATCCCTGACCTCCTCAAAGGACCCCCAACTCCCTTCCAACCTCCTCCAGGGCCCCAAGGGCATAGCGGATGTCCTGCTCGGTATGGAGGGCACTTATGGAAAACCTAAGCCTTGAAGTCCCCTCAGGGACAGTCGGCGGTCTGATCCCCTGTACGTATACGCCTTTTTCCAAAAGCCTCCTCGAAAACTCCATGGTCAAATTGTCATCCCCTATCACAAGGGGCACAATGGGCGTGTCCCCGAGGACCTCAAACCCCAAACGCTTCACCCCTTCACGGAACATGCGCGTGTTTTCCCATAGCCTCTCACGCCTCCACCCCTCTTCCCTTAGGATCCTCAGGGCCCCAAGCAGTATCCCTACAAGGGGGGGAGGAAGGGAAGTGGTGTACATGAAGGTCCTCGCTTTGTTGATCAAATAGTCTATAAGTATCCTTTCCCCTGCTACAAAGGCCCCCATCACCCCAAGGGCCTTCCCCATGGTCCCCATTTGGACCTCTACCTGCCCCAAGAGCCCGAAGTATTCGGCTGTACCCCTTCCTTCCTTGCCGAGCACGCCCGTTGCATGGGCATCATCCACAACCAAAAAGGCCCCGTAACGGTCTGAAAGCTCCCTTAATTCCCTCAAAGGGGCTATGTCACCCTCCATGCTGAAGACACCGTCGGTCACGATAAGTTTCCTCCTGTGCTTTGAGCGTTTGAGGAGGTCCTCCAGATGGTCCATATCTCGGTGTTTGTAAACCCATACCTCCGCCCGCGAAAGCCTTGAGCCGTCGATGATGGAGGCATGGTTGTATTGGTCGCTTAGGATCAAGTCCCCCTCGGCCACAAGGCTCGTCAAGATGGCTATGTTTGCCATATATCCCGTGGGGAAAAGAAGGGCGGCCTCTGTACCCTTGAACTCAGCTAGCCTTTCCTCCAACTCCTTGTGGATGAGGAGGCTGCCAGCTATCGAACGCGAAGAAGGTGCCCCAACGCCCCATTCCTCTATAGCACGGCTTGCCTCTTCTTTGAGCAAAAGGGCCTGGGATATCCCCAAATAGTCGTTGGAACAAAAAAGCAAGACCTCTTTCCCTTCAACCCTTACCCGGTTAGAAAGCCTTGAAGCGATCCACTTAAGTTCCCTCAGCCGCCCGCGTCCCCTAAGGACCTCTAGATCCTCCTGCAGGAAAGAAAGCCTACCCATTTTCCACCTCAAGCCCAAGGTCCTCCAGCATCCTCAGATCCTCTCTCCAATCCCTTCCCTTGGTGGTAAGGTAGTCACCTACCATCAGGCCGTTGGCCCCGGCCAGGAAGACCAAGGGATGAAGGTCCCTTAGGGCATAAAGCCTTCCGCCGCATATCCTTATCTCCCTGTCAGGAAGGACAAACCTAAAGAGGGCCACCGACCTCAAGGCCTCAAGAGGCGTTATCCCTTGTGCCCCTTCGTACTTTGTCCCCTTTATAGGATGAAGGAAGTTTAAGGCCACCGACTGGACCCCAAGCTCCTTAAGGGTCAAAGCCAGCTCCCAACGTTCTTCCCTGCCCTCTCCTAACCCCAATATCCCACCGGAACAGACCTCAAGCCCGGCCTCTTTGACAGCTGCGATGGTCTCAAATTTCTCCTCCATAGTGTGGGTGGTACACACCCTCGGGAAAAAAGAAGGGGCCGCCTCGAGGTTATGGTGATAACGGGAAAGACCGGCCTCCTTTAACCTTATGGCCTCCTTGTACCCCAAAAACCCAAGGGAGGCACATACCTTAAGCCCCGTCCGCTCACGGACAAGCTCAACCGCCCGAAGGACCCTGTCCAGCTCACCTTGCGAAAGCCTCCTTCCACTTGTCACTATCGAAAACCTCCCTACACCCATGGCCTTCGCCCTTTCAGCCGCTTTGAGGACCTCCTCAGGAGGCAAAAGCCCATACACCGAAACCTCCGCCCTGTTGTGCCGCGACTGCGCACAAAAGGCACAATCTTCAGGACAAAGCCCCGACTTGGCATTCACAATGGCACAAAGCCCTATACGCTTGCCAAAATACCTCTCCCGCAAAGAAGAAGCCTCAAAAAACACCTTCCCCAAACTTTCCTCAAAAACCCAACGATAACCCCCTTCCATTGTCAACTCCTTTTAAGGCCGAAGAGTTTACTATTTTGCTTTGGGTTTGTAAAGGGTGTAGGATGTTTTGGTGGAGGTGGGTATGGGTTCGGAGGTCTTGTTTTTGGAGTCTTTGCGCTATATGCCAGGAGGGGTGAACAGTCCGGTGAGGGCTTTTAGGGCTGTGGGAGGGGTGCCGGTTTTCATTTCTAGGGGCAAAGGTTCTAGGGTGTGGGATGTGGAAGGTAGGGAGTATATCGATTATGTGGGTTCGTGGGGGCCTCTGATCTTGGGGCATGCCCATCCTAGGGTAGTGGAGGTCTTGAGGGAGCAAGCGCTTTTAGGGACGAGTTTTGGGGCCCCAACCCAGTGGGAGCTTGAGCTGTGTAAGTTGTTAGTGGAGGCCCTTCCCTCGGTGGAGAAGGTGAGGCTCACCAATTCGGGGACCGAGGCCACCATGTCGGCCATAAGGCTTGCAAGGGCCTACACCAAGAGGAAGAAGGTCTTGAAGTTCGAGGGGTGTTATCATGGTCATGTGGATGGCCTTTTGGTGAAGGCCGGTTCAGGGGCCCTGACCTTTGGGGTACCTGACAGTCCTGGTGTCCCTGAGGAGTATGCAGGTTTGACGCTTGTCGTACCTTATAACGACCTTGGGGCAGTAGAGGGGGCCTTTCAGAGGCATAAGGGTGAAATTGCCTGCGTGATAGTAGAGCCTGTTGCCGGCAATATGGGCGTTGTATTGCCGGAAAAGGGGTTCCTTGAGGGCCTAAGGGAGATCTGTTCCCGTGAAGGCGCCCTTTTGATCTTCGATGAAGTCATAACCGGCTTCAGGCTCAGTTGGTCTGGAGCCCAAGGGCTCTTCGGGGTGATGCCTGACCTTACCTGTTTGGGCAAAATCATAGGTGGGGGCTTGCCCATAGGGGCCTTTGGTGGTAGGGCTGAGGTGATGGACCTCCTTTCGCCTTCTGGTCCTGTCTATCAAGCAGGAACCCTTTCTGGGAACCCCTTATCAGTAAGGGCAGGCCTTGAGACCCTGAAGGTCTTAGGGGAAAGCATGCCCTATGGTGACCTAGAGGCCTTGGGGAAGAACCTTGCCTTGGGCTTACTCGAGCTGTTCTCTGAGAAAGGGATCCCGGTAACGGTTAATCAGATAGGTTCTATGCTCACGGTCTTCTTCACGGAGGGACCGGTGAAGGACTTCGATTCGGCAAGGAAAAGCGATACAAGGCTTTTTAGCGCCTTCTTCCACGCCATACTTAAAAGGGGCCTCTACATACCGCCTTCTCAATTCGAATCCTGGTTCCTATCCTTGGCCCACACAGAAAGCGACATCTACATGACCTTAGATCGGATAAGGGATGCCTTGAAAGAATTATGACCTCATTTCTTCAGGAGTTTATTGTAGTACTCGGGGCCTAGAAAGGTCACAAAGGCCTTGAAGAGTTCGCGGTCAAATTTATGTATCATACCCTCTTTCATGAAAAGCAGGGCCTTGAAAGGAGGAAGGGCTTCCCTATAAGGGCGTATCCCACATAAGGCCTCGAAGACATCGCAGATCTTGACCATCATGGAGTAGGGATGGATCTCCTCGCCAAAGAGCCTCAAGGGGTAACCCGTCCCATCCTTTGACTCATGGTGCTCCAGGGCCATTCTCACGACTTCCTCTGGAAGCCCTTTCGCCTGGGACTTGAGAAGTTCCTTCCCCCAAAGGGGATGCCTTTTCACCTCGGTCCATTCGTAGGGGTCAAGCCTACCGGGTTTCTTTAGGATCTGGGGATCGAGCTTGGTCTTGCCGAGGTCATGGAAAAGGGCCCCCAAAGAGACCTTCTCTACCTCGGATTTTTCCATTCCGAGGAACAAGGCAAGGCCTGTGGCCAAGAAAAAGACGTTGTTGCTGTGGACCTGGTTGAGGAAGTCATGGGACATGTTCCTTATGACCAAATGGAGGAGGTCGGG
Organism: uncultured Thermodesulfobacteriota bacterium; assembly: GCA_964611295.1. Classification (GTDB taxonomy): domain Bacteria; phylum Desulfobacterota; class B13-G15; order B13-G15; family B13-G15; genus B73-G16. The sequence continues at coordinate 68,013 of CAZSWV010000009.1, forward strand.
TTGCTCCCTGAGGTGTTTCAGGCATTCGCCTACAAAGTCCTTGGCTAATCTCACTACTTCTTCACTTAGGTCCTCTATGATCCGCTCTGTCACGAACTCTGAGACCCCATAGATCAGCTTGGCTTTTTCCTCCTGTTGGGCATTGGACCTCAGGGTCTCCTCCATCTGGTTGTAGAGGTGAAGCAGATAGGCGTTTCTCGCCTCGGCCCTTAGGTATATGGACTTGACGCCTACCTCCTTCCACCTGTTTATCCTTTCCGGGGTGAGGGGTATGTCCTTTTTGCGGAGGAGTACGAACCGATCACCTACCTTGAGGTAAAAGTCCTCCTCTAACAAGGGATGGTCAGGCAACAACAAGGCTATATTGAGCGGTAAAAAGCGCTCTTTCACTTCTGTTAATTTTCCTCATTTGTTAGGCCTTTTCAACCATCTGGTTGCACTTCAACATTTGGGTGGATAAACTTTTCGAATTGATGCAGAAGCTTTGCCATCCTGACGGAAGGAAGTCCTGCGCTGCTTGTTGTGGCCTTTACAACTTTTTGGACCACTCAAGGCAAACCCTGCAAAGGCTCCTTTTTGCCACAAGGGCTCTTTTTTCCCTTTACCCTCTCACTGAAGAGGGACTTAGGGCCTACAGCAAAAGGGCAAGGGAACTCTTCCCTTCACCTCCTCTCTGTCAAGAGGTCTACATTTGTGAGTTCTTGGGCTTTGTTGATCCGGAGGGAAGGCTCCCCGGTTGTCTTATACACCCCGAGCTTCATGGGGGTTTAGACCTAAGGGATGTCTCCTTTTACGGCAAAGGGTTATGCGGGGGTCATCTGTGTTTAGGCCATTATTACCTAAACGAAGACGAAAAGGCCATAATCATTGAGCTCCTTGACGATTGGTACCTGTATGGGCTTCTGGTAACTGACATAGACTACGTCAAAGGGATCCTCGGGCTTTTAGCAGATAAGGTCGGAGAGGCCCTAAAGCCTAGGCATCTGGCCATAGGTGCTGTAAGGGAAGGCCTCCTTGGGCTTTTCGAGCTAAAGAGGTCCTGGCCTTTCAAGGACAAGAGGCCAAGGCTTGGCAAATACTGGTTTTCCTATGGCGAATACAGGATAGCCCATCCATGGGATGGAGCTTGGGATAGGGTTTTGGGGTGTCTGGAGACCGACCCCTCTATGTGGAAAGAAGCAGGGGATTATCTCCTGGATCTTTTGACGAAGACGGCCCAAAGGATCTCAAAGGCCCTAGGAGGTTCTTGAGATGGGAGAGGTCCTTTACGAGGTCAGTCTCCTTACGGATCTTGACCTTTACCTTTTCAACGAGGGCTCTCACTTCCGGATATATGAGAAGCTCGGTGCCCATCCCCTCAACGTTGACGGGGTTTCGGGCGTTTATTTTGCCGTTTGGGCACCATCGGCCAAGGCCGTTTGGGTAATGGGGGACTTCAACGGCTGGCATAAGGAATCCCACCCTTTGAGGCCGAGGGGTAGCTCGGGGATATGGGAGGGTTTCGTCCCTGGGGCAAAGGTCGGACAGCGTTATAAATACCATATCCTTAGCCATTATGGGGATTGGAGGGGTGAGAAGGCTGACCCTGTTGGTTTTTTACATGAGACCCCTCCGGCCACGGCCTCAGTGATATGGGATCTACATTACCAATGGGGTGATGAGGAATGGATGAGGACTCGATGGGAGAAGAACGGCCTTGGAGCACCGATAAGTGTGTATGAGGTCCACCTCGGCTCTTGGCGAAGGAAGAACGGGCGTTTCTTAAGCTATAGGGAGATAGCCCATGAACTTTCAGAATACGTTCGATGGATGGGTTTTACTCATGTGGAGTTCTTACCGGTGATGGAGCACCCCTTTTACGGCTCCTGGGGATATCAGATCACGGGGTATTTCGCCCCGACAAGCCGTTATGGCACCCCTCAGGACTTCATGTACCTGATTGACCACCTCCACCAGCAGGGGATCGGGGTGATCCTGGACTGGGTCCCTTCCCATTTTGCCACAGATGGCCATGGTCTGGGCTTTTTCGACGGTACCCATCTGTATGAGCATCAAGACCCACGTAAGGGGCTCCATCCCGATTGGAACAGCTTCATCTTCAATTACGGGAGGCACGAGGTAAGGAGTTTCCTTATATCAAGCGCTTGCTTCTGGCTTGAGAAGTACCATGCTGACGGCCTAAGGGTGGATGCGGTAGCATCTATGCTTTACCTTGACTTCTCTCGGAAGGACGGCCAATGGATCCCAAACGTCTATGGAGGCCGTGAGAACCTCGAGGCCATTTATTTCCTGAGGCGTCTAAACGAGGAGGTCTACAGGCGCTTCCCCGACGTACAGACCATAGCCGAGGAATCCACGGCCTGGCCTATGGTGACAAGGCCCACCTACCTCGGTGGGCTTGGTTTTGGCCTTAAATGGGACATGGGATGGATGCACGATACCTTACGTTATTTCTCCTATGACCCCATCTTTAGGAAATACCACCATGAACTGCTGACCTTCAGGCTCCTTTATGCCTTCAACGAGAACTTCCTCCTGCCCCTCTCTCACGACGAGGTAGTCTATGGTAAGGGCTCTCTTTACCAAAAGATGCCCGGTGATAGGTGGCAGAAGTTTGCCAATTTGAGGTGTCTATATGGCTACATGTATGCCCAACCTGGGAAAAAGCTCCTCTTCATGGGCCAGGAATTCGGGCAACCCTATGAGTGGAACCACGAAGAAGGACTTCCCTGGTACCTCCTAGATGACCCCATGCATCGTGGGCTTGCTCTGTGGGTCAGGGACTTAAACGCACTGCTTAGGTCAGAACGGGCCTTATACGAACTGGACTTTTCGCCAGAAGGCTTCCAGTGGGTGGACTTCTCCGATTGGGAGAAGTCCATAGTCAGCTTTCTCAGGCGTGGGCACGGTTCCCAGGTCCTATGTGTCTTCAACTTCACACCGGTACCGCGGCATAACTACAGGATCGGGGTGCCAACCGGTGGGTTCTGGAAGGAACTTTTGAACAGCGACTCTGCCCTCTACGGAGGGTCAAACCTCGGGAACTTCGGTGGGGTGTGGGCTGAGCCCTGGCCCATGCACGGTTTCCCCTACAGCCTGAACCTCACCTTGCCTCCCCTCTCTGCCCTCTTCTTTAAGGCCCCTTATTAAGTCCCCAAAGGAGACACATGCCCCCTTGCCCTTTGCCTTTGCCTCGTACATGGCCTTGTCGGCATTCTTGAAGAGGGTCTCGGGATCAGTACCATGTAAGGGATAAACGGCTATACCGATGCTAATCGAAAGCTCGAACTTCTCCCCTTGGTAGTAAAAAGGTTCTTTCAAAGCCTCAAAGAGGTGAGAGGCAACAGTAGCTGCATCCTCAGGCTTTGATATCTCAGAAAGCAGTATCAAAAATTCGTCACCTCCCATCCTGGCCACGGTATCCGTCTTTCGAACCGATCGCCTGAGCCTCTCCGCTACGGCCTTAAGGACCTCATCTCCCACGGTATGCCCAAGGGTATCGTTTACGTCCTTGAAGTTATCCAGGTCCAAGAACAAAAGGGCAAAATACCGACCATGGCGCTTGGCGTGCTCCAAGGCCATCTTTAACCTATCCATGAATAGATTCCTGTTGGGGAGGCCCGTCAAGGGGTCATGGGTGGCAAGGTAAGCGAGCTGCATCTGGGTCTTTTTGAGTTCGGTTATGTCCTTGGAGATGACCGTAACTGCCACTACTTCCCCCTTGGTGTCCTTGACTGGACTTAGCGTCCTGAGGAAATAGCGGCCATCCCTCAAACTCCGATGCTCGTATTGCACTGAACTACCGCTTTCAAAGACCTCCTTGACCTTTTGGCAAAACTCCTTGGAGGCCTCAGGGGGGTGGAAGTCTTCGTATCTTTTGCCATACACCTCCTCAAGGGGAAGTCCCAACCGTGAGAGATACCTCTGGTTGACGTAAAGGAACTGGCAGTCCTTGTCCACAAGGTACACGGAGTCGTCTGTCGACTCCACAAGGGACCTATATTGTTCCCAGGCCTTGAAGGTCTCTTCCCTTGACCTCTTGAGGTTAAAAAATATCCCCTTTATCCCGTAGACCCCACAAAGGGCCAGGGCAGAGGTGATAAGGGCCAGCCACTCGCCTGAAAGGTCGGGCTTATAGTATGGCCAATCTTCAAGAGTACGTAAAAGGACCAAACCGCGCCTTAAGGCCATTACACTCAAAGCCCCTCCCAGAAGGCACCACGCTACATGTCTCCCTATAAGCCCGAGAAACCTCAAGGCGGTATAGGCTGCAAGTACCTGTAACACAAAAGAGGAAAAGGTAATCAACAACCACAGTCCTTGCCCCATCCTGACTAAAGGGCGTCCTTGGTCTGCGCTATGATTGCGTCAAGCTCATACTTTAAGGCCTCCGGAAGCCCCCCTATATCCATGGAGAGGAACCCCTTGACGATCAGCGAGGTGGCCTCCTCTTGGGTCAATCCCCTTGCCATGAGGTACTCCAGTTCCTCACGGGCGATCTTCCCCACGGCGGCCTCATGGGACATCTCCACCTCTTCTGCCCTCGCCTCAAGTTCGGGAACGGCATGGATAACCCCTTCTGAAGAGAGCAAAAGTCCCCTACATTCCAGATGGCCCTTTACCCTTGGAGCCTTTCCCACTAGATGTCCTCTAGCAATAATGGTGCCACCTGTGGAAACGCTCCTTGAGATGATCTCGGCCCTAGTATCAGGTGCCTCGAGGACTGCCCTTGAACCCAGGTCCATCAGCGAACCCTTCCGGGCCAGAAGTACAGATTGGAAGGTAGCGATAGCCCCAGGTCCCCTGAGGTAGGCCGTGGGATAGGCTTGTATGTCCTTTGCCGGTAAAAGGCATATGTAGTTGGATATATATACCCCTCCTTCTTCCACTATTACGGCAGTCCTTGGCCTTACGACCATCTCTTCGGGCCAGTTGTGGACCATGGTGAAGATGAGCTTTGCCCCTTTTTTAACATAGAACTCGCTTACCCCTACGTGGAGTCCTGACCTCACGTGGGGTGAGGTAGTGCACCCGGTTATCACGTGGAGCTCTGCGCCTTCTTCCGCGATGATGATGTTGTGGATGTCCTGGGCCAGTCGGTCCACAGAGATGTAAAGGCATGCCTGAAGGGGAAAGAGGACCTTTGCGCCTGAAAAGGCCCTTATAAAATACCCTCCTTCTAGATGCTCCTCTGCCCTTTTGGTGAAAAGGTCCCTCTCCGGGTCAAGGGCACGCCATAGGTAATCCTCAAGGCCGTATCGTTCAAGGGCCACCTGTATGGGTAGGACCTCAAGGCCCTCTTGTTTTACGCTACATTCGGAGACCTTATGGTCACACATGAAAAAACTTCCCGAACGTCCTTTGCCTTCAGGTTCTATTCCGGCTCGGAGAAGCGCTTCTTTTTCCTCTTTGGATAAATCCCTTAGGTCCTTGGAAAGGTCAGTCCTTTCTAAGAACTGTGAGAGGTCTATCTCTGACATTTCTCACCTCCGGAAGCAGCGGTAGCATTCTTCATAACCGTATTCCTTTATGGTGTGGAGGATCTCTCGGGGGTTGCCCCTACAGACGATCTTCCCTCCTAAAAGTACATGCCCCTGGTCGGCCTCTACGTAATCCAAGATGTGACCCGTATGGGTGATGATCAAGGCCGATTTCCTCCTCTCCCGTAAAAGTTCCTTTATGGGCCTTTCTGACTCGGGTTCCACCTTACGCCCTAAAAGCCTGTTTATGGCCTGGCCGACGAGGGCGATGTTCTCAAGGTCGACGCCTGATTCAGGTTCATCCAGAAACACCATGAGTGGGTCTTGCAGGAGCAATAAGAACAGTTCAGCCCGTTTCATCTCACCACCGCTGAAGCCCACGTTCAACTCGCGTTCGAGGTGTTCTGTCAAGTTTAACCTTTTTGCGTATTCTTCTATGAGCTTTCCGTCCTGTTTGGCACATATCTCGGCAAGCTGCTTCAACTTGAGGCCCCTTATGACCGGCGGCCTCTGGAAGGAAAGCCCAAGCCCGCGGCGCGCCTTTTCGTAGGGTGTAAGGTGAGTTATGTCCTCGCCCTGAAACAAAACCCGGCCTTGTGTAATCCTGTAACCTTCAAAACCGAAGATAGCGCATATCAAGGTGGTCTTCCCTGATCCATTTGGCCCAAAGAGGGCATGTACCTCCCCCCAGCCTATCTCGAGGTTCACCCCAGAAAGGACCTCTTTTTCACCTACTTCTACGTGGAGCCCCTCTACCTTCAAAAGCTCACCCATTTTAAGACCTCCTCAAACCT
>CAZSWV010000010.1:0-51383 GCA_964611295.1 uncultured Thermodesulfobacteriota bacterium
CCCCTTCCCAAAAACCCACATCACAAAGGCTCGTCGTAGAACCTATCCTCAAAACACCTAAACCCTCCCCTAAAACAGGAGAAACCACTAAGAAAAGCCACAAAGACAAAACCAGAAGAGCTGTCATTTTTTTCTCTTTTTAGTGATTTTTTGGGATTATTTTCTCTTTTAGGTTTTTAAATGTCAAGGGAAGTTATTGGCCTTTTTGTTGTTGGTGTAAGTATGTTATGTTTTGTGTTGGTTTCCGATGGCGCTTGAGGATTTAAAGGGTGGGAAGTTACCGCGTCATGTAGCCATCATCATGGATGGCAATGCTCGGTGGGCTGAGAGGCATGGTCGGCCCAAGTTAGAGGGGTATCTGAAGGGGATCGAGAGGGCGTGGAATGTGGTGAGGTTGGCCAAAGAGTTGGGGATAGGGGTCTTGACCTTTTATGTCTTTTCCAAGGAGAACTGGCGTCGTCCCAAGGAGGACGTCGAGAGGCTCATGGCCCTTTTTGAGGACTACTTGGTCAAGGAAAGGGAGAAGCTCTTTTACGAAGGGGTGAGGTTAAGGGTAATAGGGGACCTTGAGGACTTATCGCCTAGGTTGAGGTCTTTGGTTCTTGAGACCGTAAGCCTTACGAGCTCTAACTCAGCTATAACTGTCAACTTGGCCCTAAGTTATAGCGGAAGGTGGGAGATATTGCAGGCTGTAAAGAGGATCTGTGAAGAAGTAAAAAGGGGAAGGATTGGGCTTGAGGAGTTAGACGAAAGGGCCTTTTCCGAGTTCCTTCTGACCTCAGGGGTCCCCGATCCAGACCTTATGATAAGGACAAGTGGTGAAAAGCGTTTGAGCAACTTTTTGCTTTGGCAGTTGGCTTATACGGAACTTTATTTTACCGAAGTCCTTTGGCCTGATTTTTCCGAGGACCATTTTTTAGAGGCCATAAGGGACTACCAAAGGCGTGAAAGGAGGTTCGGCCTCGATCGATCTCAGATCAAGGAGTTAAGGGGAGAAGGTTGAAGAAAAGGATCCTTTCGGCCCTCCTCTTTGCCCCAGGGATAGTTTTGGCCGTTGCCTTTGGCCCCCCCTGGGCCTTCGAAGCCCTTATCCTTTCGGCGTCCGTGTTGGCCCTAAGGGAAGGGGGAAAACTCCTTTGGGGGAAGACCACCTTTACAGCAATAGCCCTCGGGGTACTACCCCCGATAGGTGCCCTTTGGGGAGAAAGGGGGTTAACCCTTGCCACTGTTTGCTCTTTGCCCCTGTCTTTCCTTTTCTCCTTAAGGGAAGGACCGACAAAGGCTAGGGCAGAGGCCTTTGTCGGTCTGTGCTTCCTTATCCTTTATATAGGCTGGCCCATGGCCTTCTTCGTCCTTTCCAAACAAATGCCGCAGGGGCTCTACTGGATCTTCGCCTTGGTCCTTGGGGTTTGGTGTGGGGATACGGCTGCACTTTTCGTGGGCCTTTGGATAGGTAAACGTCCCCTTTGTCCTTCTTTAAGCCCTAAGAAAACCGTGGAAGGGGCAGTAGCCCATTTCATGGGTGTGGCCTTCGGGGTGTTGACGGTGAGGGTCTTTTTCTTGTCAGGGGCATCGGCCTTAAAGGTTTTGTCGTTCGTCTTGGCCATAGGGATCTTGAGCCAGATCGGTGACCTTTCCGAGTCCCTTTTGAAGAGGTCAGCCGGGGTCAAGGACTCAGGAGGGTTGATCCCCGGTCATGGTGGTGTGCTCGATAGGATCGATAGCTTCGTCTTTACCTCTCCTTTTTTGTATTATTTGTTGAAGCTCTCATGAAGGGAATAGCTGTCCTCGGCTCAACTGGCTCCATAGGCAGACAAGCCCTCGAGGTGGTCTCCCTCTTTCCAGATCGTTTCAGGGTCGTGTCGCTTGGAGCAGGGTCGAACCTTGAGGCCTTGAAGGAGCAGATACGGAAGTTTTCCCCAAAGAAGGTCTCCGTGAAGGGCCCAAGAGAAGCAGAGGCCCTGATGAGGAGTTTCCCGCGGCTTGAAGTCTTTTTCGGTGAAGAGGGCTTACTTGAACTTGTAAAGGACAAGGAGGTGGAACTAGTGGTAATGGCCTTACCGGGAGGCATTGGCTTCAAACCCTCCCTTTTAGCCCTAAGCCAAGGAAAGGACCTGGCCCTTGCGACAAAGGAGGTCTTGGTAATGGGCGGTAAGTTCGTAATGGCCGAGGCGAAAGCACGCGGGGCCAAGCTTCTGCCTATAGACAGCGAGCACAACGCCCTCTTCCGGCTGCTGGAAAAGTCCCCTGCTACTACCGTAGAGAAGGTGATCTTGACCGCCTCAGGTGGGCCTTTTTACCGACAACAGAAGGAAAAACTGAGCTCGGTACGACCAGAGGAGGCATTAAGCCATCCCATATGGAAGATGGGGCCGAAGATATCGGTGGATTCGGCAACCTTGATGAACAAAGGCCTTGAGGTCATAGAGGCCCATTGGCTCTTCGGATTGCCGCCTTCGAAGATCAAGGTCCTCATACACCCCCAAGGGATCGTACACGCCATGGTGCAGTACAAGGACGGCACTGTATTAGCCCACATGGCACCACCTGACATGAGGATACCCATAGCCCATGCCCTTTTTTACCCCGAGGAGGTACCGATGGCCCTGGGGAGCTTAAGCTTTGGTGAGATCCCCTGTCTCACCTTTGAAGAACCCGACCTTGAAAGGTTCCCTGCCCTTAAGTTGGCCTATGAGGCCTTGGGTCGCGGAGGGACGCTGCCAGCAGTGCTCAATGCCTCAGATGAAGTAGCTGTAGAGGCCTTCATCAAGGGCATGATACGCTTTGACCAAATCGTACGGATCGTAGAAGAAGTGATGGAGGAACACGACCCCTTTGACCCTCAAACACCTGAAGAACTGATAGAGGCTGATAGATGGGCAAGGAAAAGGGCTAATGAAAAGATAGGGTGTCTGAAATGCTAACCCTTTTGGCCTTCATAGTAGTTTTGGGCGCTATAATATTGGTCCACGAGTTAGGACACTTCCTTATCGCAAAGGTCTTTGGTGTAAGGGTTTTGACCTTCTCCTTTGGCTTTGGACCTAAGGTGTTAACGGTAAAAGGGGGTGATACCGAGTACGTTTTGTCGCTTTTGCCCTTGGGGGGTTATGTAAAGATGCTAGGAGAAGACCCTGAGGAAGAAGTACCCCCAGAGGAAAAAGGGAGGTCTTTTGGTGGACGCCCCCTTTGGCAAAGGACCTTGATAGTATTGGCAGGTCCCTCCTTCAACCTCCTGTTTTCGGTATTGGTGTTCTTTACGCTTTTTTCAACAGGTGTCCCCAAACTCCTACCCGTAGTAGGAGGTACAGTGGAGGGCTTCCCCGCAAAGGAGGCAGGGATACGGGAGGGCGATAGGATCCTTTCGGTTGACGGAAAAGAGATAAGGTACTGGGAAGACCTCCTGAAGGTGATCCCTGAAAGTAAGGGGGAACCACTCATCATCTGTTTAGAACGCGAGGGAGAAAAGCTACAGGTCGAACTCAAACCAAGGGTCGTAAAGCATAAGAACATCTTCGGAGAGGAAGTGGAGGTGTATCAAATAGGTATATTGCCCAAGGGCGAACTTATACGGGTAAGGTATCCCTTGGACGAAAGCTTCCTTTTGGGGTTAAAGCAGACCTGGTATGTATCTGAACTTGTGGTCACGAGTATGTGGAAGATCATAAAGGGGTCCCTCTCTGCCAAGACCGTAGGAGGTCCCATCCTCATTGCCCAAATGGCAGGGCAAGAAGCCAAAAAGGGGATGGGCCAGTTCCTCTCCTTTATCGCCTTGATAAGCATCAACATAGGCCTTCTTAACCTTTTCCCCATCCCCATCCTCGACGGGGGCCATATGGCCCTATTCGGGCTACAAGCTGTGTTGAGGCGCCCTTTGGACAGAAGGAAACTTGAGGTTATCCAGAAAGTAGGACTTGGTCTTATAATAGCCTTAATGGGCCTTGCCTTTTATAACGACGTGCTAAGGCTTTTGGGACCTCAGAAATGAAGGTCTTAGCCGTAGAGACCTCCACTGAAATAGGGGGGATAGCCCTGGCTGAAGACGAGGTCCTTTTGGGCGAAATCACGCTCTACCTGCAAGGCAAGTTCTCCGAAGGTTTAGTAGGTGCGCTAAAGTGGCTCCTTGAGGCAACTTCCGTGCAGCTTGATGAAATAGAAGGGATAGCTGTGGGCCTTGGCCCTGGTTCCTTTACCGGCTTAAGGGTAGGCTTGGCTTTCGCAAAGGGACTCGCCTTTTCCCTTAAAAAACCCCTGGTAGGGGTACCTTCTATGGATGCCATGGCCTTTGGAATTGAAAAGAAGGGACTCATATGCTGCCTCCTTGATGCAAAAAAGGGGGAACTGTACGTGGGCCTCTTCAAGGATGGTAAACCCTTAGGACCTGTAGCGCTCCTTAAGCCAAAAGAAGTCCTTGAACTGCTGAAAGGAGAAAAAGAGGTACTGCTTTTGGGCAACGCCCTCAACCGGTTCAAGGAGTTCTTGGAACTACCCCAGGTACAGACCTTGCCTTTCAAAGTCTACCCCCGTCCAGAAGCCGTGGCCTTTTTAGGTATGAAAAAGTTAAAGAAAGGGGAAAAGGACGACCTTTATTCCCTTTCCCCCCTTTACATAAGGCCCTCCGAACCGTAGGCCCGAAACAAAAAAGGGGAGGCTCTAAACCTCCCCTTTTTGTCACCCTTTTTATATTCACGACTTCTTTTCTTGATGGCAGTCGTTACACTTGGTAGTCGGGCCAGTAGGTTTCCCTTGCTTTTGGAGGTCTTTATGGCAATCGAGACAATTCTTGTGGTAAGCCTGCATTAGACCTACGACTTTGCCCTGTGCCTGTTCTTTGTGGCAGTCAGCACACTTTTTGGGCTTGGTACCAGGCTTTTGGTCCCAATCGTGATGGCACTCGGTGCAAGCTATCTTATAGTCCTCTGCATGCTTTTTGTGGGTAAGGACTACAGGGCCCTTTTTCTTAGCCGCATACTTATTGTCGATCGTCACCTTTTCCGAAAGCCCCTGGGCCAAAGCCATACCTATAAAAACCCCCAAAAAGACAACTGCCAGCACCAGAGCCCACTTCCTCATATCAACACCTCCTCTGCAGTTAGTTTACCTATTTGACATTATAGCACATTTACCGCAGTTTTTAACTCAAAAAGGGACGTCATCTTCTTCGGGAAAAGGCTCTGTAAATGCCTCTTCTTCTGGCAATTCTAGCTCAACCCCTGGTTCGCCAGGTCCTCCTAACATTACCACGTTTGTGGCTACTACCTCCGTAACCCACCTGCGGTTCCCATCCCTGTCCTCCCAAGACCTCGTCCTGAGCTTACCTTCCACGTAAACCTGTCTGCCTTTCCTCAAATACTCGGCGCAGATCTCCCCTAGTTTCCCAAAGGCTACTATCCTGTGCCATTGGGTACGCTGTTCCCTCTCGCCCGTGTCCTTGTTCAGCCAACTTTCGTTAGTGGCTATGCGGAAAGTAGTCACAGGGGTCCCATTGCTCGAGTAACGGACCTCTGGATCAGCCCCGAGGTTCCCCACAAGGATCACCTTATTTACACCCCTCATACCTTTGATAGGATTATCCCATATGCTTCCATAGCCCTCAAGGGGTCAGCATAAAGCGTCTCCGCCTTATGTTGAATAAAAGCCCTAGGCATATAAGGGATATAAGGGTAAAGGACCCCCCATAGCTCAAAAAGGGCAGCGGCATCCCTACTACGGGCAAAAGTCCCAGGACCATGCCTACGTTTATTGCAACGTGCAAGAAGAACTTCGCAGTTATACCAATGGCCAAAAAAGCCCCGAACTCGTCCTTTGCCTTCCTCGCTGTATCTATGCCCCATAAGATGAGCCCTAAATACAAGCCTAAAACCAATAAACAACCGAGAAATCCCCTCTCTTCACCGAAGAGGGCAAAGGCGAAGTCGGTATGGCATTCGGGCAGAAAGCCAAGTCTTGACTGGGTCCCTCCTCCCGCTCCCTTCCCAACTAAGCCCCCAGATCCCACGGCTATCTTGGACTGTATGAGGTGGTAGCCTGAACCCAAGGGATCGCTATAAGGATCAAGAAACGCCAATATCCTTTCTCTCTGGTAGTCTTTAAGCAAAAACCATCCCCCAACAGAACCCACCGCTACTAAAAGGACCAAGGTCAACAAGGCCCTAGGCTCCATACCCCAGTAGAGGACCACAAGGCCCAATATAGCCAAAAAGCTCAAAGCCGTCCCCAGATCCGGTTCAAGGGCAATGAGCAATATGGGAAGTGCTACCAGCAAAAGGGGGACCTTCAGGTCCTTAAGCCTTAGTCCATCAAGAGGGGGGTGATCCGAAAAGTGCTTGGCGAGGGCCAAGACAAAGGCCAGCTTCATGAACTCCGAGGGTTGAAAGCTCATACCACCAAAGACAAACCACCTTTTCGCACCTGCCACTTCCTTCCCCAATAAGAGCACCAACACCAAAAGGAGTATCCCTAAACCGTAGAGGGGATAGGCATAGGCCTCAAAGGTGCGGTAGTCTCTAGAGGAGACCAATAAGAAAAAGACAAGCCCCAGCCCTATCCAAAAAAGTTGTTTTATATGGTAGGACACTTCCATGCCCTTGCTTGCGCTTGCGAGGTTCAAGATCCCAAGCGCTAAAAGGGGAAAAAGGTAAAGGATGAATTCGTAATCCCTTAGCTTCTGTTTCACTTTATCCCAAACCAATATTTTATCAATTCCCTGGCCAGCGGGGCCGCTGCTTGGCCACCGCTACCTCCATGTTCCACCAAAACGGCTACTGCGAAGCTAGGGTGGTCCGCAGGGGCATATGCTACGAACCACGCGTGGTCCCTAAGCTTATAGGGTAGCTCCTCTGGTCTTTTGATCCTCTTGGGGGCCAAAACCACTTGAGCAGTTCCGGTCTTGCCAGCCACCTTTATCTCCTTTATCCAAGCGACCCTTCCAGTCCCCTTTCTGTCTTCTACTACGCCTTCGAGGGCCTTTTTCACGATTTCCAAGTCCTTTTGGTCCAGGGGTAGGCGATCTTTTATCTTAGGAAGGCGTCTATAAAGGGATCCACCTGTAGGGTCTTTTACCTCCAAGACCAGAAAGGGCTCATAAAGGGTACCTCCATTGGCGATCGAGGCCATGAGGTTTAAGGCCTGAAGGGGGGTCACCGAAAAGGGACCCTGTCCGATTGAGAGGGCCGCTGTATCACCAGCAAACCACTTTCCCCTTTTCGGGTTCGGCAAGATCCCCCCCCTTTCTCCAGGAAGGTCCACACCCGTAAGACAGCCCAGGCCGAAAGCCTTGGCCCACTCTAGGAGCTTTGAGGGACCAAGCCTCAAGCCCACTTTGTAGAAGTATATGTCACAGGACTCCACAATGGCCCTGTAAAGGTCTACTGAGCCGTGGCCTTTTTCCTTCCAACAGCGGAAAGTCCTATTGCCGATCTCCATTTCGCCTTCACATGTTATCCTCTCTTCGGGGGTCAATATGCCCTCTTTTATAGCGGCCAGGGCTACTACTACTTTGAAGACAGAACCTGGGTGATATATCCCCTGTATAGTCCTATTTGTCAGGGGGTGTTCAGGGTGCTCTACTAACTTGCGCCACTCTTGAGGCGTGATTCCCTTGCTAAAAACGTTGGGGTCAAAGGAAGGGGAACTAGCCATAGCAAGGATCCTACCATCCCTTGGGTCCATGGCGACAATGGCACCAGACCTACCATCCAACAGCTCCTCGGCCTTTCTCTGGAGGTCAAGGTCCAAGGTCAGATAGAGATCACATCCACCTTGTGGTGGTATCTCCCTTATCAACCTGATCTCCTTCCCCCGTGCGTTTACCTCTACCTCCTTACCCCCCTTCTTTCCCTTGAGGAACGGCTCCCATTGGGCCTCTATTCCGCTTTTGCCTATAACGTCACCGGGCATATAACCCTCATATGAGCGTGTCCTTAGCTCCTTTGGGGATATCTCCCCGAGTATCCCCAACACGTGGGCAGCCGTTTCCCCATAGGGGTATACCCTAAGGGGGGTAACCCTAATGTCAACCCCTTCTAGCTCCTCTGCCTGTCCCAGGATCCTACTGACTTCTTCGAAGCTCAAGTCCTTCTTAACCCTTACCTGCTCAAAAGGGTTTTGCACCTCCCGTAGCTTTGCGAGGACCTTTTCTTGCCTTACGTCCACTAACTCCGATAGCCTCTTGGCCAATCTCTCCGGATCCCTTATGTCAGCGGGTATGAGCACCAAATCAAAGGACGGCCTGTTTGTGGCCATTACCCGACCTTTGGAATCGAAGACCCTTCCCCGGGGGGCGTTAACAGGAATGAACCTTAAGCGATTCCTCTCGGACAGTTCCTTGTACTTTGGGGCCTCGATCACCTGAAGTTGAAGTAGTCTCAAAGTCAGGACAAAAAACACCGCTAAGACCAACCATAGGAACTTCTTACCCTTCACTCCGAAAAATCTCCTGCCCTTTTAAGCAAGACGTCGTTGAACTTGAACAACCAATAGGAAAAAAGGGCGTTACCGAAGGCTACCTTTAGTCCCCAGTCGGGGAAGAAGGACCTTTCCCCCCTAAGAAGGGCATCTAAAAGGCCTTCGGCCAAAAGGCCCAAAAGGGTGGCTACGAAGACCACAAAGATGGTCACCCTCCAGAAGGGCTCAAAGGCCTTAAAGGCATGCTTGGAAAGGGAAAATACGCAGATGTTGGCCAATAGACCACTACCCAAGGCCTTAGCCGAAAGGAGATCTGAAACCGTACTAAGCACAAAGACCTCCCAAGGGCCAAAACCCCTCCTTGCAGCGTAAATGCTCATAAGGAACATAAGGTCAAGGAAGGACCCGAAGGGAAACAACACTGACAATGCCCCGAAGGCGACAAAATACACCCACCCAACTAACAAGAAGCCAACCCTTCCCATATCAGCTGCCCTTTACTACGAACAAGACCTTCAAGCGGGAAAAGTCAACAAAGGGCTTGACCTCAGCCTCCCAAAAAAGGCCATCTCGGGCTTTCTTAAGGGAGGATATCCACCCTACTGGTATAGAGGGGGGATATACCCCGTCAAAACCCGTGGTAAAGAGCCTTTGGCCCTCCCTCAAAGGGTGATCTGTAGTGACGTAAAGAAGCCTTAACCTCCCTTCCCTTCCTTGGAGGATCCCCCTTACGCCTACCTCCTTCACCTCTACACTTACCGCCATGCCTGTCTGGATGATAGGCACTATTAAGGCCTTTTTTTCTTCCACTTCCCATACCTTTCCCACAAGCCCCTCAGGCGATATGACCGGCATCCCCTTCTTTATCCCCCTGGAAGTCCCTTTATCCACCATAAAACACCATCCCCTCGGCCTCGGCCATATGGCCACAACCTCTGCTGCTTCTACCTCAAAACCAGAAGAGGCCTTGAAGGCCAGGAGTTCCCTAAGCTTTTCCGCTTCTTCGGCTTTCTCCAGCAGGAGCATCCTTTCAAGCCTCAACCTTTCGAGCTCCTCCTTGAGCCTCTTGTTCTCCTCGGCAACGGAGACAAG
The DNA here is from genome assembly GCA_964611295.1 of uncultured Thermodesulfobacteriota bacterium. Classification (GTDB taxonomy): domain Bacteria; phylum Desulfobacterota; class B13-G15; order B13-G15; family B13-G15; genus B73-G16. The sequence goes on from CAZSWV010000010.1 coordinate 9,496, forward strand.
CCATATGTACTTACTCCAAAGGGTCCTCAAGGCATCCAAAAAGCAACCCATAGGCTGAACAGACCTTCCGTACAAGGTGAGAAGGACCTTCCTGGTCTCCTTCAGTCCTTTTGGTTCAAAAAAGCCGATCAGGATCAGTGCGAGGGCAAAGCCCAAAACCGCAAACCACCTTACCCTCGCTTTCCCCATGGTCTAGTCGCTGGCCACTTCGCGTAACAAGCGGAAGTCGTCAAGAAGCCTTCCTACGCCCTTTACGACCGTATGTAGGGGTTCATCCACAAGGGTTACCGGGAGATCGATGCTCCTGCTAAGGAGTAGATCCAAGTTTTTCAATAGGGCACCTCCGCCGCTGAGGACTATTCCCCTGTCCACAAGGTCGGAGGCCAATTGGGGTGGTGTCTTCTCCAAGGTCTCCTTGACTACCTGGACGATCTGGTTCAAAGGCTCCGATATGGCTTCCCTTACTTCAAAAGAGCTTATCTCGTAAACACGGGGTATCCCCGTTATTAGATCACGGCCCTTCACCTCCATTACCTCTTCAGGGCCTTCCTCAGGACATGCGTTGCCAAGCCTTATCTTGACCTCTTCGGCAGTCCTCTCCCCGACAAAGAGGTTGTATTTTCGCCTGAGATATTGGACGATGGCCTCATCCATCTTGTCGCCGCCCACCCTTATCGAGTTCTTGACCACTATGCCGCTTAAGGAGATAACCGCCACCTCTGTGGTTCCCCCTCCTATTTCCACAACCATATTCCCCACAGGTTCTGTGATGGGCAACCCTGCACCAATAGCAGCGGCCAAGGGCTGTTCTACGAGGTATATCTCCCTGGCCCCTGCCGCTTCAGCCGATTCCTTGACAGCCCTCTTTTCTACCTGGGTTATCCCCGAGGGGATGGAAATGACCACCCTCGGCCTTACTAACGTGTTTCTCTTATGGACCTTTTGGATGAAGTACCTTATCATCTCCTCTGCAGCTTCGAAATCAGCTATCACGCCCTCTCTGAGGGGACGAACTGCTACGATATTACCAGGGGTCCTACCCAACATCTCCTTTGCCTCAAGCCCCACCGCCAGGACCTTTTTACCACCGCGGCTGTCCTTTTTTATGGCAACCACCGAGGGCTCACTGGCTACGATCCCCTTGCCCTTCACGTAGACCAAGGTATTGGCCGTCCCAAGGTCTATCCCTAGGTCCGTGGAGAAGAGGCTAGCGATAAAGTTCCACATGACGCATTCCCTGCAAGTTTTAAACGAATTCTACTTCCGCCCAAAAAGCAGGGTCAAGGGATAAAAAGCCTTGTGGAATAAAGACCCTTCGTGTTATCTTGCAGTTAAAAAGCATAAGGACAGGCGGAATGGGCATCTCGGAACTCCTTAAACAGGCTCAAAAGTTCAAGGCAAAGGTAGAAGAGCTCCAAAAGGAAATGGCTTCAAGGACCGTAGAAGCCTCCTCAGGAGGGGGTATGGTAAAGGTGAAGATAAACGGCAAGCAGGAGCTCCTCTCGCTTGAAATCGACCCAGAGGTTTGGGCTACAGGCGACAAAGAACTCATCCAGGACCTGATAATAGCTGCCGTAAACGAAGGCATAAAGCGGTCCCAAGAAATATGGCTCGAGGAGCTTAAAAAGCTGACAGGTGGATTACCCCTTGGAGGTCTCTTATGATCCCAAAAGGGGACTCAACGCCTCTTTTGGACAAAGGCCCGAAGGAGTTCCTTTGCCTCTTCTGTAGCTACCAAAAGCGCAGCTAGGGCTGATTCGAAGGCAAGGTCCTCCTCCATCCCTTTGGAAACCCCTCGGTAAAAGAGCTCCAAAGCTAGCTTCATGCAGAAGGGGTTTACCTTGGTCAGGTCCAGGGCCCACTTCATGGCTACATCTTCGAGTTCCTCGGGCGCGCAGCTTAAGTTGACAAGCCCTATCCTTTCGGCCTCCTCACCAGTTAGGATCCGTTGGAAGAGCAATACCTCAAGGGCCTTTGGAAAGCCTACGGTCCTTATCAACCTCTCTGTGCCCCCAAAGGCAGGTATAATGCCAAAGCGTAGTTCAGGGAAACCGAGCCTCGCATCCCTTGCGGCTATCCTAAAGGTACAAGACAAGGCCAACTCCAACCCCCCTCCGAGACAATATCCCTTGATGGCCGCCACTGAAGGCTTGCCCAACTTCTCCAACTTATCGAAGACCGATTGTTGGAAGCGCGAAGCCTCAAACCCTTGTTTTAGATCCATCGAGAGGAGTTCGTTGACGTCAGCCCCAGAAACAAAGGAATCACCTGCACCGGTTACCACAAAGGCCTTGACCTCTTGGTCTTCCTTTATGGCATCAAGTACCCGGTTGAGCTCCTCGAAAAGGGCCATGTTCAAGGCGTTTTTCACCTCAGGCCTGTTTAGGGTAAGGACACCCACTGCGTCTTTCTTTTCTAACAGGACCAAAGCCATGGGTTTATACCCCCTCAAGTCCCAATATGGTTATGGCAGCCACACTCCGCGGCGGTTGCCCCCCGAGGTTATGGGTAAGCCCTATCTTTGGGTCTTTCACCTGTCGTGGACCCGCTTTCCCTTGCAATTGTTTATAGACCTCGTAGATCATCCTCAACCCGGAGGCCCCTATGGGATGACCAAAACACTTAAGCCCCCCATCGGGCTGGCAGGGGATCTTGCCGTCCAATTCGAAAAAGCCCTCCTCTACATCTATCCAGCCCTTTCCCCTTTCGGAGATCAGGAGGTCTTCGTAGGTCACAAGTTCCGTGATGGAGAAACAATCGTGGACCTCCATGAGGTTTATCTGTTCGCGAGGGTCGGTTATATCAGCCTCTTTATAAGCCCTTATGGCCGCCCGTGTGGTCGTCTCCACGTGGGTGTAATCATATCCCTGATGTAGGAAGCTTTGGCCCGAATCAGCAGCAATCTGTATGGCCTTGACATATACGGGGTCTTTTCTAAAGTCCTTGGCCTTCTCCGCCCTCACTACTATGGCACAGGCAGCCCCATCGCTTACACCACAGCAGTCGTAAAGGCCCAGGGGGAAGGAAACAATCGGACTCCTTAAGCACTCCTCCACACTCACCTGCCTCCTCAGGTGGGCCTTAGGGTTAAGGGCCCCGTTCTTATGGCTCTTTACCGAGATCTTGGCCAAGATCTCCTTGCCCTTTTCCACCGTAAGGCCGTACCTCTCGAAATACCTCATGGCCATCATGGCAAACATGCCGGGGTTGGGGTTTATCCAGTTGGGGTAGATGGCCTTCCCCAGGGAACCCCATGACATGATGTCCTCATTTGCCCTGGGGAGCCCACCGCGACCGATGTCCTTTATCTTCTCCACCCCAAGGGCAAGGGCGATGTCGCAGGCCCCAGATGCTACGGCATAACACGCTGCCCTGAAGGCCTCGGTGCCACTCGCACAGAGGTTCTCCACCCTACTGACAGGTATAAAGGGGAACTTCAAGGCATTGGCAAGGGGTATGGCAGAATGGCCCAGGTTTATTTCGGTGAACTGGTTCCCAAGCCATGCGGCATCGATGTCATCGGGATCTATCCCCGCGTCCTCAAGGGCCTCTACGAAGGCCTCCACCATGAGGTCCTCAGCGCTTTTATCCCAAAGCTCCCCAAACTTAGTACAGCCCATCCCAATTATGGCCACCTTGTCCTTTATCCCGGGCATTTCCCCCTCCTTAGTCAAAGATGGGCACGGCCTTCCAAAAATAACCCACAAGGCCCTTAGAACGGTCCTCGAACTTCCTCCTTAAGCTCATCCTCAAGGGCATCCCAATCCTCACCTCGTCTAACTCACAGTCCGTAAGCTCAAAAACGAACCTCCCACCCCCTTCGAAGTCTACAAACCCATAGATCAAAGGCGGGTTCAAGGTCTCGGCCATGTTGTCAGCCGTATAGGTGAAGAGCTTCGCCGGCTTGTCCGCAAACCAATACTCCTCCATCTCACCTATGGCCCTGCAGTTCGGATTGACACAGACCTTCTGCGGTGGATATTGAGGGGTACCACAACGTTTACAACGGCTACCCCAAAGGCCCAACACCGTTTTCCTCTCCCTCCACAAAAGGGGGGCTTGCGTAGCCGGCACATCCCCTAATAGCTCAACTTCAACCGGTAGGATCCCTCGAAAGGCCAAGTACCTCTCATAACTCGTAAGGGCCCTCTTCCGCTTCAAGGCCCTTTCCACCTTCCCCCCTCGGCCCTCTGTCAATTCCGTCACCCTGAACCACAGGGCCTGAGCCCCGTTCCCATAGCCCACCACTAAAAGGTCATCCCCAGGCTTGGCCTTGTCCAACATTAAGGCCAATATCAAGAGGGGACTAGCACAGCCTGCTTCGCCCACCTGCTCCAACAAAGGAGACTCAAGTTGTGAGGGCTCAAGGCCAAGCCTCCGCGCTATGGCCTGGTACTGGGCGAGGTTGAGGCAAGGATAGCCTACTTTGGCGAAGTCCTTGGCCGAGACACCATACTTCTTGAAAAGCCCCTCGATTGCCTCGATGACAAAAGGACCGTACCCTTCCTCCCTTATGAAACGTTCTTCGACTGCATTGACAAACCTATCCTCAGGAAGCCTCCGGTAGTCTATGAATTCATAGCTAAGGCTATAATGTCCCATAAACTCCGCCAAAAGCCCAGTATCCCCCAATAGAAAACAAGCCCCTGCATCACCAAAGAACATCTCAAGGAGCCCCCCAGGCCTACCAAGCCGCATGTCCGCAGCACAAACCAAAACCCCCTTTACCCCAGCCTTCACCATGTCTAGGCCAATTAAAAGGGCTTGAGTTCCTCCTTTAAGGGAGTTGGAAATGTCGACCGTACGCACCTCGGGCCCCAAGCCCAAGGCAGTCCCTATTATCGCCCCCGCCTCCCCTTCCCTCAGGGGATTGGTGGTGCTGGCGAAGAGCAAGGCCTCTGGAGGCCTTTTGCCCGAAAGACAGGAAAAGGCCGCTGCATGGGCCATGGTGACGGGGTCCTCATCGTAGTTGGCCACGGCCTTCTCCCCAGGCAATACGTAAGGACCAACCCAACCTACAGCCTGTCGTATCAACCGCCTATCAAGCCTATAACGGGGTATATAGACGTCATAACTGACTATACCTACTGCCATCTCCGCCTCCTTTACACCTCAGGGGGGAACTCGGGGAGCTGGTCGAACAACGGATGCCCTGTAGTCTCCCCTAACCGAGCAGCCCTCTTTGCCGCCGCCTTGTACCTTTCGAAATCCGCAAGGGCGTAGATGGACAACCTCTGGGCCATAAGAGATCCTTCGGCGTGAATGGTCAGTACGTCTTCGTAACAGGAGGTAAGGTCCTTTATGAGTTTGACCATCCTGAGCCTGTGTTCTGTGGGCACACCGGCCTTTCCTGCAAAGTACTTCTCCATGAGGGCCCTGGTCTCAGGGTTGTAGAAGTCCTTGAAAGAAGGCACCGTGGCCACTATCCCACCCGCTATGTCCTGGATGTACTGGGTAGCAGTATGCCAGTTTACGGCGAACTGGTACTTACAGATGTTAGCTATCATGGGGTTGGGGTAAACTAGGCCTGTCTCCTCATCCTTTACACAGTGCTCAACTGCTGCCCTGCTCAGGGCCTCTATCATCTCGGCATACATGACAAGCCAGGTGATCTTGTCCCTTATATGAGGGGCCTTATCCACACCGTTGTATTCGGCCATAAGGATAGCGGCCCCAGCCAACAGTTCGAGCTCCACTGCCTTATAAGTCTCGGCGCTTAACCTATGGAAGTTGGCAAACATGTAGGCTATATCCCCTGCGAACTCCCACTCTCCCTTAAGGAAAATCCTCTCTTCGGGGATGAAAACGTCCTCGAACACCACAAGGGCATCGTTTATATAGACGCTACCGGATATTGGATGGTCAGCAAGGTCAAACCCTTCATGGACCTCAGGTTGGGCCGAAATCAAGGTGACGCCTTTTGCGTTCACCGGTACCGCAAAGGCTACCGCGTACTCCCTGTCGTCAGGGGTCATCGCCCTGCATGGGACTACCAACAGTTCGTTACAGGCAGGGGCTTGGCTTATATGGGTCTTTGCCCCCCTCACCACTATGCCATCCTTCCTCTCCTCGACGATCCTCACATAGAAGTCCTTATGCTGCACCTGCTTGGAGGGCCTAAGGCTCCTGTCACCTTTGACATCTGTCATGGCAAGGGCAACTGCAAGGTCGTTTTTCTGCCAATACTTCCTGTAGGCCTCCACCCTCTCCGAATAGTTGGTCCCGTATTTCCTGTCCACCTTCTTGGAGACCACCGTTAAAGCACATAGGCCGTCTTTGGCCACGAACTTGGCCCCTGTCGGTTTCCCCAGACAGACCCTTGCCCAGAACTTCACGATTTCCCTAAGCCTTATTAGGTCCTCACGGGTCCTCTGGGGCTGTAGTACAAAACTCACCCTTTCGCCGTCCTCGTCCACGTCGGTCAAAAAGTCCTGATACTTCGGGTCGTTGCTCAACACATAATCCATCGCTACCCAACGGTTGGTGATGCTTAGGATGGGATGGGTAGTGACGTCTTCGACCCTCTTGCCCTCAAAATAGACCACTCTACCGTCCCTAAGGCTCTCGATGTACTGTTGGGGAGTCCTCAACGCCATGCTGCCTCCTTTCCTGTTGGTCTTCAGAGCAATATCTCCTCAAGCTTAAGCCTGGCCTTGGGCAAAGAAGCCCCCTTCCCGTAGCCTATAGCACAAAGGGCAACGGGCTCCAGATTTGGGGGTAACCCCAACACTTCCCTGTACCCCTCAGGGTCAAAACCCGTCATGGGACAGGAATCGAACCCCAAGGCCTTGGCGGCTATCACTGCATTACAAAGGGCCATGAAGACCTGCTCACGGGCCCATTCCCTTGTAAGCTTGTCCTTTATAGTACGGGCAATGGCCACCATCTCTTTTACCCTCTCTTCAGGAAAGCCGGCCTCAAGCATGGCCCTTTCGGCAGAAGATATGACCTGCTCTATGTCGGTGTTGGCGCAAAAGACCAAGAGGTGGGAACAGGAGAGGACCTGTCCTTGGCCCATAGAGTATTCGAAAAGTTTACGCTTAAGCCCTTCCTCCTCCACTACCTTTATACGCCAGGGCTGAAGGTTCAAGGCCGAAGGCGTAAGCCTTATGGCTTCAAGGAGCTCCTTGACCTTTTCGTCAGGTAGCCTCTCAGGTTTGAAGTCCCTACATGCATACCTTTCCCTCAACAAACGAAGGTATTCCATCTTCCCCTCCTATTCCTTCCAACTTTCCAATACCTCCCTCGCGATGGCCTCTATGGCCTCATCGGGCAAGGACCACTTCCTCAACCCTGCCTCCCGCTTGATCCTCCGTGTGATCTCTCCCAGTTGCTCCTGGTTGACTTTAATGCCCAGTTGCTCGAGCTTTTTGGCCACTACGGATTTGCCCGTCCCTTTCCCTATGACGACCTTATAACCCCTCCTGCCTATCAGTTCTGGCAAAAAGACGCTGTAAGGCCTTTCACCTAAAGCGGCCATCTTCTCTATCACGTACACCACCATTCCCGATTCATAGGTGAACTCGTTCTCCCCTACAATGGGCTTGTTCCTGGCGATGGGCATCTTGGCCATTTCGGCTATCATTTGGGCCGTGGGGTAAAGCTTCTCAAGCTTTATGCCTGTAGGGATCCCCAAAAGCATCTCCACGTCCAAGGCGACTTCTTCGGTCGCAGCGTTTCCAACCCTCTCGCCCAGGGAACAAAAGGAGGTATGGACAACTTGGGCCCCAGCCGCGATGGCCGAAAGCATAATGGCTGTGGCCAAGCCACAGTCGTTATGGCAGTGCATCTCCACAGGAACCCCGGGGACCCAGGACCTTACTTTCTTTATGAAGGCATAAATGGCCCAGGGAAGGCTCGATCCGTGGGTATCGGCCACAACTATGTGATCGGCCCCTCCTTCGTAAACGATTCCTTTATACAACCTCTCCACAAAATCCAAGGGAGCCCTACAGGTATCCCAAGGCATCACCACCGTGAAGATCCCGTTCCTCTTGGCATGCGCTGTCGTCTCCACATAGCGTTTGTACATCTCATCTGCAGTAACCCCGAGGTTCACCTTGGCAAACCAGGGATCGGCAGTCCCTTCGATAATCACCCCATCTGCCCCTACCTCAAGCGCAAAATCCACTTCTTCCTTATGCCACCTGCAGAGGAAATAGACCTTCGTTTTCCTCGTCTTCCTTAGCCTAACCAATTCCTTGGCTACCTCTGTGTCCTCCTCAGAGACTATGGGGAAGATCTCCACGCTATGTACCCCGAGCTCGTCAAGGGCTTCATATATCCTGATCTTCTCCTCCGGCCTCAAAGCCACATGAGGGGCTTGCTCAGCCTCTCTAAGGGTCACATCATGGATGTAAACCCTCTCCGGCAAGTCAAACCAGGCCCTCACCTCTTCCGCATAGTTCATGGGCGCCACCCAATACTTGTCAGTAAGCCACTTGCCCTTCTCCATTACCCCCTCCTGAAAGGAACTCTGCTCCTCAACCAAGTCAAACATTTCGCAATTTCCATGCCTCAACATAAAGGAAAGACAAAGGCCCCGCCTTCTACCCTATATCCTTAAAGGGTCGCCAAATATGGTGAAAAACGCCAAATGTGGATCAAGGCCTATATCCCTTTAGCCTTGGAGGCAGGGCCTCTTTGGGGAGGGATTCGGCTTCGACAAAGACCTTTTTGACCGAGGGGAGGGTCTCTTCAATAGCCTTTTTCACCTTATCGATGGCCTCCTCCAATCTGTCGGTGTCCAAGCCGTCTACGAAGTTTACGCTCACGTTGACCAAGACCTCGTCAGGTCCGAGGTGCATGGTGAGGATTTCGAGGACCTCTTTGACCTCAGGTACCTTGAGGATTGCCCTCTTTAGTTGGGCGAGCTCCTCTTGGGAAAGCCCCTCTCCTATGATGAGGCTTCGTGTTTCATATGAGATAAATAGGGCGATGACCCCAAGGAGGCCTCCTATACTTATGGAGGCAAGGCCGTCGAAGGCCGGACTTCCCGTCAAGTCCGTTAGCAATACCCCTATGAAGGCCAAGCCCAGGCCAAAGAGGGCTGCGCTGTCTTCCAAAAAGGTCACAAACACACCGGGCGATTTCGATTCCTTAAGGGCCCTTATCACCCCTCTGCCTTTAATAAAGGGTTTCAAAGCGGAAAAGGCGGTCTTGAAGGAAAAGGCCTCAAAGAAGGCCGAAACCCCTATCACCAAATAGGCCAACTCAGTCCTAAAGAGCCCCACGGGGGTTTGAAGTTTCTCAAGCCCTTCAAGCACGGAGAAAAGGGCACCTATGACGAAGATCAAGATAGAAGCCACAAAGGCCCATACATAGCGGTCTTTCCCGTGTCCAAAAGGATGCTCTTTGTCAGGCGGCCTCTTACTCAACTTGGCCCCACAGAGAAGTGCCAACTGGTTCGAACTATCGGCAAGGGAATGGAAACCCTCAGCCAACAGGGCACTACTGCCCGTCAGATAAGCCACCAAGAACTTACAACAAGAGACTGCCAGGTTAGAAAGAAGGGCTACGGTTACTACCTTTGAGTCAGTTCGAGATGGGTCTTCCTCCATTTCTCAGATCTCAGTTCCCTCCTTTTCCTCTTCCCTTTTGCGCAAGGCCGCCTCAGCCTTCCCGAGAAGGTCTGCCGTCTTCTCCCTTAAGCTGTCAAGGGCACTTGAAAGGCCCTCTACCTTCTTCTTCAACTCCGCCTCCCCACCAGCCCTTTGGTAGGCCTTTATAGCCAACACCAAAGCCACAAGGGATATTATCAAGGCTAGCACCGACATTTGAGCCTCCTATGATTTTCTCGACTTTCTAAACTTGGCCAGCGCAAAGGCCAAAAAGCCCACAACCACGCCTCCCAAAAAGGTCCCCAAGCTCAAAACGGCCTTCGAAACCTCTGTGTTCCAGAAAAGGAACTTGACACTGACCACTTCTGAATTCTGAAGCACATAGATGAGGACCACGATAAGGATCACTACGATGGCTATAAGCCTCACTCTACATCCTTGCCGAACACGTTGTTAAAAATATAATTAATCTCGCCTATAGCCTTTGTCAACGAAAAGCAATCTTCGATCTCCTCATCTGATAACAAAGCTTTGAGTTCAGGGTCCTCTTTGAGGAGTTCCTTAAAATCCTTTTCTTCTTCCCAAGCCTTCATGGCGTTGCGTTGAACGATCCTATAGGCTTCTTGCCTCTTGAGTCCTTTTTTTATCAATGCCAGCATAACTGCTTCTGAAAAGATCAATCCCTTTGTCTTTTGAAGGTTTTCCCTCATGCGTTCTGGATATACTCTCAACCCCTTGAGGATATTTGTCAAACGGGTGAGCATGTAGTCCAAAAGGGTAGTACTGTCAGGCAAGATGATCCTTTCAACCGATGAATGGCTTATATCCCTTTCATGCCAAAGGGCTATATCCTCGAGGGCGGCCAAGAGGTTGCCCCTTACTACTCTTGCCAGTCCGCAGAGGTTTTCTGCGCCCACAGGGTTCCTCTTGTGGGGCATGGCTGAAGATCCCTTCTGACCCTCTTCAAAGGGCTCCTCTACTTCAAGGACTTCGGTCCTCTGGAGGTGTCTTATCTCAAGGGCTATCTTCTCCACCGTGGATGCCAAAAGGGCCAAGCAGGCCATAAGCTCTGCGTGTCTCTCCCTGGGGATCACTTGAGAGGCCACTTTTATGGGCTCCAGACCCAGTTTTTCACAGACATACCTTTCTACCTCGGGGGGAACATGGGCATAGGTCCCTACTGCCCCTTTTACCTTTCCGATGCTTATGGCCTTCTTTACGAGTTCTAGTCTCCTCCTATGGGCCCTTATGTCGTCGTACCAAAGGGCGAACTTGAACCCTAAGGTGATGGGTTCAGCGTGCACCCCATGGGTCCTTCCGACCATGAGGGTATGGCGGTACTGGAAGGCTTTCTCTTTAAGGACCACCAATAGGCCATCTACGTCCTCCAGGATCACGTCGATGGCCTCCCTTAGAAGTAAGCACAAAGCGGTATCGACAACGTCATAGGAAGTAATCCCGAAGTGTATCCAACGGCCTGCAGACCCTACCGTCTCCTCAAGTTGCAAAACAAAGGCAGCCACGTCGTGTCGAGTCTCTTGTTCCAGGGCCTTTATGCGTTCTAGATCGACTCTGGCCTTCTCTTTAATCTCCTTCAAATCCTCTTCTGGTATCAGTCCGAGCTTATGCCATGCCTCGCATACGGCTATTTCCACTTCAAGCCACTTTTTAAACTTGTTCTCTTCGCTCCAAATCCCCTTCATCACAGCCCTACTGTAACGATCGATCATCCCTTTACCTCCTCGGCGTGGTTATCCTACCATTTTAGGTAACTTAGGCGAAAGGAGGGGATTATGCTCAAGTCCTTGAGGTCACGAGCGGCTTCGTGGGGTCTAAAGATCGTCCTAGGGCTTATCGTCGTAGCCTTTGCCTTTTGGGGTACTGGTAGGATCAGCTCAAAGAGGGAGACGGTGGTAGCGGAGGTAGGCAAGTTGTCCATAAGCGTATATGAATTCGACCGCTCCTTGAGGGAGGTGTTAGAAGGGCTTGAGAAGTTAAAGGGCAAACCCCTCAGCAAGGAAGAGGTCAAGGCATTAGGGGTCCCAAGCCAGGTCCTTACGGGCCTAGTAGAACGTAAGCTCCTTTTGCAGGAGGCCGAGGCCTGGGGGCTTAGGCCTTCTGAAGAGGAGTTAAGGCAGAAGATCTCCTCTTTTACGGCCTTTCAGCGTCAGGGGCGTTTTGAAAAAGAGCTCTACTTTGCCTTCCTCAGACAAAAGGGGATGACCCCTCAGGAGTTCGAAAGAAGGCTTGCTGAAGACCTCTTGGCCTTAAAGGTCCAACAGACCCTTACCTCTATGCCTTTCTTTGGCCTTAAAGAAGCTGAGCAGATGGCCTTGACGCTTTCCGAAGGATTGGTGTTCGAGGGAGTCCTGGTAAAAGCGGAACCCATCATGGGATCCATCAGCCCATCAAACGAAGAGCTCTTTAAGTACTATAGGGATCACCAAGGCGAGTTTAAAACACCCGAAAGGGTTAAGGTAGTTTACACCTACCTTAAACCTGAGGACTTTTTGGAAGAAGTAAAGGTTACCGAAGCTGAGCTTTTGGATTACTATAAGACCCATCTTGACCAATTCCAAAAGCCTAAGACGGTCCGCCTTGCCCATATCTTCCTTAAGGACCAAAAGAAGGCAAAAGAGGTCCTCGAACGTCTTGGCCGTGGGGAAGACTTTGCGGCCTTGGCAAAGGAGTTCTCTGAGGACCCCTTCACCAAGCAGAAGGGCGGTGACCTAGGGTACATCTCCGTTAACGAGTTAAAGCCAGACCTCGTGGAGCTCTTGTCGCAGATGAAGGTGGGGGAAGTAACGGAGTACAAGGCCGAGGACGGCTATCACATCGTCAAGCTCCTTGAGGAGAGGCCTCCGGTCCCCATACCTTTTGAGCAGGTCAAGGACTACCTGAGAAAGGTCGTCTCCTTTGAACGCGCAAAGGAGCTTTGTGCCCTTAGGGCAGCGGACCTGGCCCATAAGGCTAGAAAGGAAGGCGGGCTTGAGGCCTATGCGAGGAAGGCCCAAATAAAGCTCTTTTGGCCCCGTCCTTTTTCGCGCCTTGAAGCGGTGGAAGGCATAGGCATGGCGCCGAAGTTCTCCGAAGTCGCCTTTTCCCTTTCAATAGGGGAGATCTCCAAACCGGTGGAAGAAGGTGGGGTCTTCTTCGTCATCCAGTGCCTGGAAAAGGTCCCCCCGAGCGTACCGCCTTTTGAAGAGGTAAAGGAAAAGGTCAGGGAAAGGCTCAGGGCACTGAGGGCAAAAGAGGTAGCGCGAAGCAGGGCCCAGGCCGTCCTTATGGCTTGGAGGGAGGGAAAACTCGAAGAAACCCTAAGGGAGTTCGGCCTCAAGGTAGAAACAGTAGGACCCATTCCAAGGAGGGAAGTGGCCTATTTTTGGTCAAAGGAAGTGGCCCTTTTGAGCGAAAACAAGCCGTTCTTGGAAACCCCCCTTGAGACCAAAGAGGGTTTCTTGGTGCTTAGGTTGAAGGAAGTAAAGCAACTACCCTCTGGCGATCCCAAGGGCATGAAAGAAGCCCTCGAATCCCTCTGGGGGGCTCAACTCCTCCAAACGTGGCTGAATTGGCAAATAGAGAAGGCAAATGTCAAGTTCAACCAAAAGCTTTTAGAGGCTTATGGAGTCGTGCTGGAGCAGCCTAAAACCAGTGGAAACCGCCCCCAACCAGGAAAGGATTAGTTTGGCGTTCTTGGCCGATGGTGGTCTGAGGGCCGTGTCCTGGGTAAACGATGACGTCATCCCCTAAGGGTAGCAGTTTCTCCTTTATGGAGGATATCAATTGTCGGTAATCCCCTCCGGGAAAGTCCGTCCTTCCTATAGACCCTTGGAAAAGCGTATCGCCCACAAAGACCATCCTGTCTGTAAAAAGGGACACCCCCCCGGGGGTGTGTCCTGGCGTGTGTATCACTTGAAGCGTTATGTCCCCTATGACGATGAGATCGCCCTCGTCTATGTATCTGTCCGCAGGCGGTGAATCCTCCACTTCTATTCCCCAAAAGGCCGCGTTGCGCGACTGCCCTAGGATCAAGGGCTCATCAGCCCTGTGTATCAGGAGCTCTGCTCCTGTGGCCCTCTTAAGGTAAGCATTGGCAGCAGTGTGATCAAAATGGCCATGCGTGTTAACGATGAAAATAGGGGTAAGCCCAAGGACCTCTATGGTCTTTAAGACTTTCTGCCCATTTCCCCCTGGGTCTATGACCACACAAAGCCCAGTCCTTTCACACCCCACTATATAGCAATTGGTCTCAAGGGGACCTACAATGAGCCACCTTAACACCAAACCTTGCCCCATGGTGCGGATTAGGGTACCATCAAAGGGCCAAAGGATCAAGCTATGCCTAGGGTCATGGGGCTTGACATAGGGGAAAAGAGGATAGGGGTTGCCTTGAGTGATCCCTTAGGGATAACTGCCCAGGGATTTGGGGTCATAAAGGTAGAAGGAGAAAAGGCCCTTGAGGAGTTGAAGGTCATAGTAAAGAGCTACGACGTAAAGGAGATTGTGGTCGGTCTGCCCCTAAGCTTAGACGGCTCAGTAGGGCGACAAGCCCAAAAGGTGATGGAGATGGCCCGACGCATCCATGAGGTCACGGGGATACCGGTCTCCTTTTGGGACGAACGCCTGACAAGCAAGGAAGCAGAAAGGCTCTTGATCACCGCTGATCAGAGCCGTAAGAGGCGAAAGGAGGTAAAGGACAAGGTCTCGGCCACCATCATCCTCCAAAGTTACCTTGAAAGTAGGAGGAAAGGATGCGAGGAGAAAGGCCTTTGTTGATATTAGCTTTTGCCTTTTTTAGTTTGGCCCTTTATGCCCTTTTGGCACTCCATTCCCCTGTTCTTACCAAGGAAAGCGTAGAAATAAAGGTGCCCAAAGGGGCCTCTTTCAAGGAGGTCTTAAGGGACCTAAGGGAAAAAGGGCTCATCAAAAACCCATGGATCCTCTATTTATATGGGAGGCTCTCACAAAAGGACTCCCAGATAAAAGCAGGCCATTACCTAGTCGAACCCTTTCAGTCCCCTAAGGACCTCTTTGAGCTTTTGAGCCAGGGGAAGGGAATGGCCGTCAAGGTTACCATTCCTGAAGGGCTTACCCTCCGAGAGGTTGCAGAAAAATTAAAGGAAAAAGGGCTCATCGATTCGGAACAGGACTTTTTGGCCCTTTGTCAAGATGAGGATTTCATACGTTCCCTTGGGCTTGAAGCTCTAAGCCTTGAGGGATACCTTTTCCCCGATACCTATTACTTTGACTTGTCCGCAAGGCCCGAGGAGATCGTAAAGGTGATGGTTGAAAACTTCCTGAAGAAATGGGACCCCTCTTTTTCCAAAAGGGCAAAGGAACTCGGCTTGACCGAGTACGAAGTCCTGATATTGGCCTCCATAATAGAAAAAGAGGCCCTCCTGTCGGAGGAAAAGCCCCTTATATCGGCTGTTTTCCACAACCGTTTGAAACGAAGGATGCCCCTTTGTGCCGACCCAACTGTCATATATGGCCTTAAACAGTCCTATTGGAACTTCGACTTAAAGAGAAAACACCTCAAGACCCCCACTCCGTATAACACCTACCTCCTAAAAGGCCTTCCGCCTACCCCCATCTGTAACCCAGGGCTTGGTTCAATAAAGGCCGCCCTTTATCCGGCAAAAGTGCCCTACCTTTACTTTGTCTCCCGGAACGACGGAAGCCACTACTTTTCCACAACCTATAAGGAGCACCTAGAGGCCGTCTATCTCTACCAGAAAGGGGGGCTAAAGGCCCAGGCCCAATCTACAGGGGTTGATGAAACTCAAGCCGAGTTTTATCCTCCTAACTGAGGCATGAAGTGGCGCTTTGAGATCGGACCCATCAGGCCTCCAAGTGAGGCGAGGAGTTTGCTCTTTCGCGTTACCCGTAATTGTCCTTGGAACAAATGCCTTTTTTGTCATATTTACAAAGGAAGGAGGTTCGAGAGGAGAAGCCTTGAGGAGCTCCTCTCGGACATAGATGCCATTTATGCCATCTCCGAAGAACTAAAGGCCCTTTCCTGGCGGATAGGAGAAGGAGGTGAGATCACCAGAGAGGTTCTGGCTTATGTCTTCAACAGGCCCTTTGACGAATGTGTGCGCATGGTGGCCTTATGGCTCCATTTTGGGGGAAAGACCGTATTCTTACAGGACGCCAATTCCCTGGTACTAAAGGCTGAAACGCTAGCAAAGGTGCTTTTTTACCTGAGGCAAAAGTTCCCTCAAATAGAGAGGATAACCAGTTACGCCCGTTCCAGGACCATTGCCAAGACCAAAAGCGTCGAGGACTTAAGGCTTCTAAAGGAAGCTGGGCTTACGCGCCTGCACCTCGGCCTTGAATCCGGATCGGACCTTGTCCTCCAGTACATGCGCAAGGGGGTAACTGCCTCCCAACACATAGAGGCAGGCAGGAAGGTCATGGAGGCGGGTATCGAACTTTCCGAGTACGTGATGCCAGGTCTGGGAGGTAAGAAGTGGTGGAGGGAACATGCCGTAAGGACGGCTGAGGTCTTGAACCAGATAAACCCCCATTTCATAAGGTTGAGGACTCTAATGGTACTGCCTGAAATGCCCCTATGGAAGAAGGTGGAAGATGGAGATTTTGAACTCCAATCCGAGGAGGAGGTGGTAAGGGAGATAAGGCTTTTCATAGAGCACCTGGAGGCAAACAGCTATCTTATCAGCGACCACATACTCAACCTCCTTGGAGAACTAGAGGGTAAGCTCCCAGAGGAAAAGGAGAAGTTACTTAAAATAATCGATGGGTTCCTTTCCCTTCCAAAGGACGAAAAGATGAACTTCTGCCTTGGCCGTAGGTTAGGCCTTTATGAACGTTTAGACGACATGAAAGACCCCGTGAAATGGAAACAGGTGGAAGAACTTCGCCTCCAACTTGAACGAGAATACCCTGGCGGGGTCGAAGGCGCTGTTTTCAAGTTAAAGGAAAGGTTCCTCTAGGGCTTACAGCCTGTACAACTTGTAGCCGTACAGCCCGTGCAACTTGCTCCAGAACTTGTGGAACGGAACCCTTCGCTTGTGGAAATGGCGCAAACCGATATCAACCTCTTCAAGTCCCTTCCGCCACAGAAGGGACAAGAAACTTCCTCCCTGGAAGACTTGACTAAGACCTCAAAGTCCTTACCGCATGCTTGACAACTGTATTCGTATATAGGCATCTCACCCTCCTTTGGAGACCATGGACTTTACCCTCTCCAAGACCAACAAGGCCCTTTGGTGACATCCCTTTGGGCCCCTTTTTTCTACTTCCCTCATGACACCGGTCAAGAGCTCACCTATACGTTCCAGAAAAAGCATAAGCTTAGGTGAACCCACGTTCAATACCGCCTCCACTGCCTTTTCAAAGGCCTCAAGCATGTGGCTGTACCTATGTTCGAGGTAAGCCCTGTACCCCTTACAATAAAGGTGGAAGAACCTGGCCTCGGCGTCCTCAGGCCTTAACCGGAGATACCTAGCCCAAAGTCCTTGTGCCTGCTTCAAGTGCATGGCCTCGGTAAAGCTCATGGCAGCCCCTTTCAGGGCCTCCTCAAAGCCTTCAGGGAATACATCGAGTAGCAACCTCTTGAACCCCTCCCTGCCGTAGGCCTTCCTGAAAAGGCGCCCCTTGGCCATTAAGAGCCTCAAAATAATGGGATTCTTACGCCCCTCGGTGAAAAGGATGGCCTTGGATTGAATAAGGGTGCTCTTGAAAAGCCTTTTTGTCTCCAAAAAACCGTCGCGAAGGGATTTGGTGGCCTTCTGCTTGAGCTTTTGGAACTCATCGCCAAGCTGTTCCCTATAACCCAAAAGGGCTTCCTTTTTTAACCTTTGGTAATAAGGCCAGTAGACCTCCAACTGATAAAGGTCTTCCCTCATCTTCATGGCCTCATGGAATATGGAACCGATGGTCAAATCGAGAAGCCGCCCTTCAAGGGGGACCTCCGACTGTGGGTTGCGGAACAACTTATGGGAAAGCTCCTTGAGGCGGTAAAGGGGAGAAGACGGGTCTTTGTCGTCCACAAAGGAGGCAAGGTCCTTAAAGCTCAAAGTCCCATCCCTATATTTCTCAAAAAGCCCCCTGAAGGTAAGCCATGCCTCAAGGACCTCTTCTATGAGTTTTGCCAAAGACCACTGGTATCTCCTTTGATCGCCTTTTAAATGAGCCTCTCTTCCACCCTTCTCCATAGCGTCCCTATGTCCAAAGGTAAAGAGCTCTCCAGGGCGATAAGCCTTTCCTCTGAAAGCTCCTTCGGTTCCTCGAACTCCCTCAGTTGGTCCTCAAGTATCTCAGGTCTTCCGTCTGAAATGTCGCCTCTTCCTTCAAGCCTTTTCCTCAACACCTCCAAAGGACAACGTAAGTAAAGGAAGACACAAGGGACCTTAAGGGCCTCTGCTAGCTTCAATGCCTTTTCCCTATGCCTTTTTTTGGCAAAAGTAGCGTCAATTACTACAGGGTAACCGGCGTCAAGGACCTCTTTACTAACCCTCATCATCTCCCCGTAAACCCTCTCGGTTGCCTCCTCGCCATAGATCCCTTTGCCCCATGGTTCATAACGGTGTTCCCAGGGGGGAATGCCGAACAACAGCTTCCTGAAGGTGTCAGACCTCAAGACCACGGCTCCTACCCACGCCCCCAGGGCCTTGCCCACGGTGCTTTTGCCCGTCCCCATTAGCCCACACGTACAGATGATGAACCTCTTTGGCCTTTCTCCTAGGTAAGAAAGGGCTAGATCGAAGTAACTCTTGGCCCTTTCTTTAGCCCCGGGGTCTTCTTGTATCCTAAATCCCTCCACCTTTCCCCTTACGTAGGCCCTGTAAACCTTGTAAAAACGGAGGACATCAAAAAGGCCATAGTCACCGCTTAGGCTAAGATATGCGTTAAGGAAGGCCCAAGCCTCCTCCTTGTGGCCCCTGAATTCAAGGTCCATGGTCAAGAAGGCCACATCAGAAGCTGTATCTTGGAAGCGGAAACGCTCGTTGAACTCGATACAGTCAAGGACGTATACCTTTTGGCCATCGTAATAGACATTCGCCGTATGAAGGTCTCCATGTCCTTCCTTGATCCTCCCCTGGTCGATCCTTCTGAAGAAGACATCTGACCTGTCCTGGAGGAAGGAGAAGGAGTAATCCTTTAAGGCTTTGTAGGCCTTCTCATCTATGAGAAGGCCTACAAAGGGCTTGGTCTGCTCGAAGTTCTCCTCTACATTAACCCTTACCTTATCGGGCCTCCCAAAGCAGGATATCCTTTCCCCTGTTATCGCCTCTTCATGGAAAAGGGCCACCTTTTCCCCTATCTTCTCAAGTACCGACATATCGACCTGTCCTTTTTCCAGCAGTAGATCAAGGCGCCACTCCTTATCGAGCTCGCGCATGCATACAGCGTATTCCACTACTTCCCCTTCTCCTCCGAGCCTGTACGTGTGGCCGTCCCATGTAATCTCCACTACCCCTAGGTATACTTCAGGGGAAAGCCTCCTATTGAGCCTCACTTCCTCTTCACAGAAAAAGCGCCTCTTCTCCAAAGTGGTGAAGTCCAAAAAGCCGAAATCCACGGGTTTTTTCACCTTATAGGCGTAAACCCCCGTCAGGAGGACCCAGGAGATATGGGTTTGGACTAGTTCCAACCTCTCCACTGGATGGGGGTAAAAACCGGGTTCAAGCATGGCCTCGATAAGAGGAGGGAGCATTTTGTCTTTAAACCTCCCAATCGGGCAGGAAAAGCTTTCTGTATTCCTCAAGGGCAAACCTATCGGTCATCCCAGCTATGTAATCGCAAATCACCCTCTGGGGCAGCTCTTCTTCCATCCTCTTTTGGTATTTTTCGGGCAAAAGCCTAGGGTTCTCCATGTAGGCGTGGAAGAGTTCACTCAACATGCGTTCTGCCTTTGTCTTTATCCTTTCCACCCGCCAATGGCAGTAAAGCTTTCTGTAAAGGAAGGCCTTGAGGCGTTCTACCTCTTTGGCCACGCTGGGACTGTAGCTAACAAGGGGCCTCCCTACTTTCCTGACGTCCTCTAAATCCTTTACCCCATGTTCTTTCAGCTGACGCAAGGTCTCTTTGGCCACGTCATGCATAAGGAGGCTTATGAGATGGCTTATGGCAGAATATACCAGCTGTTTCCTTTGTGCCTTTGGGTATTTCTTCTTCACAGTCGTCCATATCTCTTGCCAAAGGGGCAAAAGTTCCAACTCCTCTAGCTCCAAAAGCCCGGACTTCAACCCGTCGTCTATGTCGTGGTTGTTGTAGGCTATCTCGTCGGCCACGTCTATGAGTTGCGCCTCAAGTGTGGGGGAAAGCTCTGGTTCGTATTCCTCAAGTTGTGGATGGGGATGCCTACAGTGCTTTGCCAGTCCTTCCCGGGTCTCAAAGGTCAAGTTAAGTCCTCGGAAGTTGGGATAGCGCTCCTCCAAAAGTTCGACCACCCTCAGGCTCTGCAAATTGTGTTCAAAACCGCCCCATGGCTCCATCAACTTGTTCAAAGCCTCCTCACCTGCGTGACCGAAGGGGGTATGCCCTAGGTCGTGGGCCAGGGCTATGGCCTCGGTCAATTCTTCGTTGAGTTTCAACATCCTGGCTAATCCCCTGGCCACTTGTGCTACTTCTAAAGAATGGGTGAGCCTTGTGCGATAGTAATCCCCTTCGTGGACCAAAAACACCTGGGTCTTATACATGAGGCGCCTGAAGGCCGCCGAATGGATTATCCGGTCCCTATCCCTTTCAAAGGCAGGCCTTTCGTCTTTGAACTCCTCCAGGTAGCGCCTACCCTTGGAAAGCTCACTGCGGGCAGCATATGGGGCAAGGTCTGGCCTTTCGTAGGACATATTTTTTCTCCCAATCCCAGGCCGTCCGGATGATCAAATGAAGGTCGTCATAACGTGGGGCCCATCCAAGGACATCCCTTATCTTTTGGGGATCGGCCACAAGCTCAGGGGGGTCGCCCGGACGCCTCGGAGCTTCCTTAACCCTAAAGTCCACCCCTGTAACCCTCTTCACCGCTTCAATTACCTCCTTTACCGAATAACCCCTACCGTAGCCGCAGTTGAACACCGTGCTATGCCCCCCATCCATTAGGTAGAAAAGCGCCAAGAGGTGGGCCCAGGCCAAGTCCTCCACATGGATATAGTCCCTTATGCACGTACCGTCCCTTGTAGGGTAATCTGTCCCATATATCTCCATCTCCTCTAACTCCCCCAAGGCGGCCTTAAGGGCTCTGGTGATCAAATGGGTGGGTTCTTTTGAGGCCTGCCCAATTCGCCCTTGGAGGTCAGCCCCTGCTACGTTGAAGTACCTCAAGGAGACGTACTTTAAGCCATAGGCCAGAGAGAAGTCCTCAAGGACCTTCTCCACCATGGCCTTGGACCAACCATAGGGGTTTATAGGTTTAAGGGGAGCTTCTTCCTTTATAGGTACAGCATCAGGTATGCCATAGACTGCAGCTGAAGAAGAAAACACAAAGGCCCTTACCTTATGCCTGAGGGCGACCTTGAGGAGCTTTATGCTATTGGAGACGTTGTTCTCATAGTAAAGCAAGGGATCCCTAACCGATTCAGGGACGACGATCTTTGCCGCAAAGTGGATAACGGCCTCTGGGCAAAAGGAACAAAAGACATCCTCTAGGGTCCTTTCGTCTTCAAGGTCTGCTTCGACAAGGTCGCCGTAAAGGACTGCCCAACGGTGACCAGTGCTCAGGTTGTCGTACACTAAGACCTTTTCCCCTCTTTCCCCTAAAAGCTTCACCACATGGGAGCCTATATACCCTGCCCCTCCGGTTACTAGGACCCTCATGGCCTCAAACGCAGACTACGTACTAGAGGTCCCCTCTGCTTTTGCCCTGAACATCTTCAAGAAGGGCTCGAAGAGGTCTATGGGCACAGGGAATAGCGTAGTGGAGTTCCTCTCTGCTGCCACTTCCCTCAAGGTCTGCAAGTACCTCAACTGCAGGGCATAAGGGTGGCCTTCCATGAGCTTGGCCGCCTCGATGAGCTTCAAGGCTGCCTGGTATTCGCCTTCCGCATTTATAACCTTGGCACGCCTTTCCCTTTCGGCTTCAGCCTGCCGCGCCATGGCCCTTTGCATCTCCTGAGGCAGATCGATGTGTTTGATCTCCACAAGGGTGACCTTTATCCCCCATGGGTCGGTGTGCTTGTCAAGGATGGACTGAAGCTGTTGGTTTATCTTTTCCCTTTCGGCAAGGATCTCGTCAAGTTCCGCCTGCCCCACCACGCTCCTCAGCGTGGTCTGGGCCAACTGGGAAGTGGCATAGAGATAGTCCTCCACTTGTATTACGGCCTTCTCTGGCGAAAAGACCCTGAAGTAGACCACGGCGTTCACCGAAATGGACACGTTGTCCTTAGTTATGACGTCCTGAGGCGGAACGTCCATGACCACTGTCCTCAAGCTCACCTTGACCATCTTATCGACACCTGGGATTATGAAGAAAAGACCTGGACCTTTGACGCCTATAAACCTACCCAGGCGGAAGATCACGCCCCTTTCGTATTCGCGACATACCTTTATTGCCGAACTGAGGATGATCAAGAGGAAGATCACCACTAAGAACCAAAACAAAGGCCCTATCATCCTACACCCTCCTTTTTCTTTCTCACCTTAAGGGTCAAACCTTCTACCCCAATGACCTCAACGGCTTCTCCTGCCCCAACAGGTTCCTCGGATACAGCCCTCCAAAGCTCACCCATCACCTCCACCATCCCTTCGGGCTTGAGGTCCGTCAGCGCAAACCCCATGGCCCCCATCAGACCCTCTCTACCTGTAGTCGGCTTACGCCTCTGGGCCCTTATCACCTGCGTTAGGGCAAAGAGGAAAAAGCCGGAACTGACCACTACAATGGGAAGGACCACTTGAAGGGAAAGCCTCATGTACTTGGCTGGGCTTTCCATCAACATCAAAGAACCGAGCGTAATGGATATTATACCACCTACGGTCAAGAGCCCGTAGCTGTGTACCTTCACTTCCATTATCAACAGGATTATCCCCAGCACGATCAAGGCGATCCCCGCATAATTCACGGGCAGCATCTGGAAGGCGAAAAAGGCCAAAAGTAGGCATATCCCACCCACAACCCCCGGGAAGATCGCACCGGGGTTAGATAGCTCGAAAAACAACCCATATATCCCAAGCATGAGCAGGATATAGGCGATCATAGGGTTGGAAAGGGTGTGGAGGAACTTATCCCTGAAGGTCATAGTGAGCCTGCGTATTTCCTTTCCCTTAGGGGAAAGGGTCACGGTCTTGCCCGAGGGTAGCTTTACTTCCTTGCCTTCCAATTTATCGAGAAGTTCCTCGAGGTTTGTAGCCAAGAGGTCTATCACCTTAAGCCTTAAGGCCTCTTCAGCCGTAAGGGAACTGCTCTCCCTTACGGCTTTCTCAGCCCATTTTTCGTTCCTGCCCCTCTCCTTTGCTATGCCCTTTATATAGGCTACAGTGTCATTTACCACCTTCTGCAACATCTTCTCGTCCATCTTCTTTTCGCCCAGTTCCACGGGATGAGCAGCCCCTATATGGGTACCCGGTGCCATAGCGGCTATATGGGCCGCCATGGTGATGAACACGCCGGCCGATGCAGCCCTTGATCCGCTAGGGGCTACATAGACCACAATAGGTACCTCCGCCATGAGGAACTTCTTGACCACTTGGCGCATGGATTCCATAAGCCCGCCTGGGGTGTCTAGTTCCACTATCAACAGGTGCGCCCCTTCCCTTTCAGCCCTCTCCACACCTCTTACCATGTAATTGGCCATCGGGGGATTTATTATCCCCTCAGCTTCAAGGACATAAATACCAGCCCCATAACAAGGCCAGGCCAAAAAGGACCATAATAGCAAAGCAAAAAGCCCCTTCTTCATGCCAAAGGAAATCTTAACCTCCAGACCTCGTCCTTGTCAAAAATCCAAATCTTGTTCTTGAAACAGCCCAAAATAACTTGAGCCAACCCCCCACAGGACCCTCCGCCCCTTTGGACTTGAAAACCTATAGTTAAGGCCCGTAAAATTAAGCCTATAAATGCCCCAATAGGGAAACACAGTTTATCTTCTTGGGGAAAGAGGATCAGATGGGAGAAGAACTCCTTAAATGTTTGGAATTACTTCCCTGGGGGATCTTCCTTTTGGATCACCAAAGGGCCATCCATTGGGCCAATCGCAAGGCCTTGGTCCTTTTGGGTGCAGAGGACTTGTACCAGATAAAAGGGGAAAGCTGCAGGAAACTCCTCTGTATGGGTGGGGGGTGTCTTTTTGAGGAAAAAGGGGAGGTCCATGGTATGCCCTTTGGCATTGAGGACCTCCGTGGGGAATTTAAACCGGTCTTAAGGACCATAAGGGAAGTGGAGATCTGGGGAGAAAAGTTTGTCCTTGAGGTCTTTGAGGATTTCAGGTGGGCTGAGACCCTCGAGTTTTACCTAGAGGGATTGATAGAGGAGGCCGAGGCCTTCTTCCTCTTGGTGGACCGCAACCTGAGGATAAAACTCATCAACAAGTCTTTCGCCAGACACCTCGGTTACTCAAAGGAAGAGCTCCTCGGGAGGAACATCCTGGATTTTGTAGCACCTGAGGACCTGCCTCGGGTAAAGGAGAACCATCAGAGGCGGCTCCGGGGGGACCCAACCGTGCCTCCAACTTATGAGATCAAGTACGTAACTAAGACTGGTCAAAAACGCCATTTGGTGATCACCCCCACTGTGATCCGCGAAACTGGCGATACCCTCGTTACAGCCATTGACGTCACTGAGAGACGGGAGCTTCAGGCCCTTTTCCGGTCCATCTTTGAATCGGCACCTTTGGGGATATGGCTTACCCAGTACGGACGCTTTAAAATGGTAAACCCTCGCTTCAAGGAGGACACAGGGTTCACCGAAGAGGAGGCACGGCAATTGTCCCCTTTGGAATTGGTCGTTGAGGAGGATAGGGGAACGGTAAGGGAGATTGCCCGACGGATGTTAAAGGGGGAAGCGCTTCCTCCATATGAGTTCAGATACGTTAAGAAAGACGGTTCCATTAGATGGGGCCTTGGGGCTGTGGTCCCTACGGTCTATGAAGGCAAAAGGGCCGTTTTAGGATACATCATGGACTTAGACCGCCAAAAGGCCTTAGAAAAGGAGCTCAGGTTCGAGAAGGAGCGCCTCGAGGCCTTGATAGAAAACGCCCCCATTATCGTCCTTTTGCTCGATAAGGACTATAGGATCCTCCTCTGCAACCGGTATGCCGAAGGGACCATCGGGGTAGGCGAAGAGGAACTTCTGGGAAGAAGTATCTTGGAGTTCCTATCTTCTTCCTCCCAGGAGGCCTTCTTACAATTCCTCGGGGAACGCCCTTCTGGAGAAAAGGCTTTCCCCTTGAAAATAGCCCAAGGGGAAGAGCGCTTGATCATGTGGCGTAAGGCCTTCCTTGAAGATCCCGAGGGTACGCCTTTGGTCCTCTTGATGGGTGAAGACGTCACAGAGAAGCAAAGGCTTGAACGGAGGATAAGGTCTATGCTCGATGGCCTACCGCATCCCGCCTGGCTTCTGTCGAAGGACTGTAGGATACTGCTCCAAAACCGGACTGCCGAGCAAAGTTTCAAAAGCACCTTGGGTCAACCCTGTTGGGAAGGCATCTGGAAGGGGGCGCATTCAACAAAAGGGGATAGGTGCTATTTCTGCGAAGCCGACGAATCCTTAAGGAGAAGGGTGGTCATCAACAAGGAGATAGCCTCTGGGGGCCGCTATTGGCAGATCTGGTGGGTCCCCCTGGACGACGATATGCTTTTGCATTACGCCGTAGATGTAACTGCTTATAAAGAAGCCGAAAGGCGCCTCTTTGAGCTCTCTGTAACCGACCCTCTGACAAGGATCTACAACAGGCGTTACTTCCTGAAGAGGCTTGAGGAGGAGATAGAGAGGGTAAGAAGGGGAGGGCCGAGCTTTTCCTTGGTGATGTTTGACTTGGACTTTTTCAAGGGGATAAACGACAGGTTCGGGCACAAGGCCGGGGATAGGGTTCTGATACACGTAGTGGAACTGGTGAGGACAAGGATAAGGAAGATCGACGTATTTGCCCGATGGGGGGGAGAGGAATTCGTTATACTTTTGCCTAACACCCCTCTTTTTCATGCTGCCCGCCTGGCCGAAGAGTTGAGAAAGCGCATAGAAGGATCCGAAGTCTTGGGTGTGGGCACTGTGACCTGTAGCTTCGGCGTAACCGAATATACAGATGGCGACAATGCCGATTCCATCCTCTCCCGGGCTGACAACCTCCTTTACGAGGCAAAAAGGGCAGGCAGGAACAAGGTTAAATACGCCTAAAGGACCTAATCGGAAAGCAAAAGCCTCTTTATGGCTTCTCTTTCGGCCGCGTACCTTTCCTCCAAAAGCAGAGGACACTGTTCAAGGGGGACCATCCACTGGGAAAGTTTACTGGCAAAGGCCCTACAAGTCCTTTCGCCGCACTTGCCACAGTTGGTTTTGGGCAACAGCTTCCAAAGGACCAAGGCAGATACTTCAGGCCTCTTTTGCCCTAAAAGTTCCCAGGGCCTTGTCACCTTCCAGGCCACCTTACATAAGACGGGATCCCCAGGATAGGCCCCAGGGTCATAGAGCTTCATCCCCATGAACTCCACGGGTTCCTCCTGGTAACAGCTCCAAACGGCCTTGGCTACGACTTCGGGGTTAAGACCTGGAAGGTTCCTGTCCGTACTGCCAGGCTCGCACAAAAGGTCCACAACGGCCAAGATCTGCTGCCTGAAGCGCTCTACCACCCATTCAGGGAGGTTGAAGAGATAAGGAGTTGGAGCCCTACTGCCTATTATCCTCCTGTTCGCGTCAAGGCCATTCCTGAGTAGGCATTTCAAAGACTCCCCTGGAAGATGCCCTGCGGCCTCTCTTCCACAAAGCACTATATAGCGGATATTAGGGTTCGAAACGATATTACATATCATTTTCTCAAGGCCTATGTTTTCAGTTTGAAGGGTCCCAGAAAGGGCGCATCCGGCGTCAAGTCCTGCCATCACCAGTTCTTCCAACTCAGGGGGTATGGCGAAGTCAAAGGTGTCAAGGATCACACACACTGCAACTGGCGAATAATCGTTCCCCCTGGCGACACGCCCCTTTTCAGGGGGGTATCCATCTGGTGGTTTGACCTTTAACAACTTTTTCTCCTCCCCTTAGGCCTTTTGGATAGCCTCTTTCAGGAGTTCTTTTATCTCTTCGACTGAGAGGACCTTACCTGCGCTTTTGACTTGCCCGTCTATGGCAAGCCCTGGGGTCATCATGACGCCAAATTCCATGATCTTATCGATGTCGGTGACCTTCTCCACCTCGCACTGGACCCCTAAGGCCTTTGCTGCCTCCTCTGCGTTTTTTGCCAACTGTATGCACTTCGCACAACCTGTTCCCAAGATCTGTATCTTCATCTTTTTACCTCCTTCCTAAGAACTTATTTGACCAAAGATCGTCCCTGCAACAGTCGAAAATATTATAACCAAAAGGATGAACACCGCAGCCTTCTTTGTGCCCATTAGCTGGCGTATGACCAACATGCTCGGTAAGGACAAGGCCGGGCCTGCCAAAAGCAAGGCCAAGGCAGGACCTTTACCCATACCAGCCCCGATTAACCCCTGAACTATGGGGACCTCTGTTAAGGTGGCAAAGTACATAAATGCACCGATAACCGATGCCAAGAGGTTGGCATACCAGCTGTTTCCACCTACTAACTTTGCCACCCAAAAACTCGGGATTATCCCCGAATCCTCCCCCGGTAGGCCTAATAGAAACCCTGAAACCATTACCCCTCCGAAAAGCAGAGGCAGGATCGTCTTTGCATAAAACCAGGTGGAATCCACCCAGTACCGCGTCTGAGGGGAAGAGTAAAGGGAAGTGAGGGTCAAAAAGGCCACGGCCACAGAAAAGGGCACAGCCGGATGGTCAGGGAATATAAAGGACAGCAAAAGCGTAAGCCCTATGCCTAAAAGTACAAGCCACTGCTTTGCTCCGAGCCATTTGACAAAAAAGAAGGCCAACGACAAGGCAAAACCACTTGAGATGAACCACTTGGCCCTCCACAGGTAAAACCAAAGGCCACCTTCGCTTTTGGGCTTGGGCCAGTTCACAAAGACCAGCACTCCTATGAGGGAAGCCATGAACAAGGCCTCTTTTAAAAGCGAAAGACCTTCCCCGGCCTTTGTAAGGGCAGGGGAAAACCCCTTTTTGGATCCTTCGCCCTTAAAAAAAAGCGCCATAAGCGACCCGATGGCGTAGGAAAAACCTATGGCGCAAACCGCCCTGGCCAACCCTATCTGCCATCCGAGTACCTTGGCTGTCAGGACAATGGCCAGGACGTTTATCGCCGGACCCGAGTATAAAAAGGCAGAGGCCGGACCGATCCCTGCACCCATCCTGTAGATCCCAGCAAAAAGCGGCAGGACCGTACACGAACACACCGCCAATATCGCTCCAGACACAGAGGCAACAGAATAAGCCAAGACCTTGTTGGCCGCAGGACCAAGGTACCGGAGAATGGCCTCCTGCGTCAGGAAGGCCGAAATGGCCCCCGCGATAAAAAGCGCAGGGACAAGGCACAAAAGTACGTGATTCCTGGCATAGTCCTGCAACAGCAAGAAGGCAGATAAAATCGCCTCCTTCAATCGCGGATGTTCAAAGGGCAAGAGATAGCTTAAACAAAAGGCTAGGAGCAACAACAGAAACTTTGTCCGGTCCTTCACTTCTCACCCCCTGCTCCCCAAAGACAGGAACACTGCCTCTCTATGCTCTGCTCCAAGACCTTCGCCGCACACTCCAAGAAATCAAGGGCACAGGGGATCTCTAACTTGTAATACATGTCCATTCCCTGACGCCTCGAGGAGATAACACCGACTTCCTTGAGAATGGATAAGTGTTTGGAAATAGTAGACTTATCATAGGGGAAACGCTCCTTTAGCTCCGAAAAGGAAAGCTCACCATCTTTCAAAAGCTCCACCACGATAAGCCTCACCGGATGCGCCAGGGCCTTCAAAACACGCGCCTTGAGCTCAGCCTCCTCCCACTTCACTTCTACCCACCTCCTCCATTAAATGGTTTATTGGAAACTTTACCAACAGACTACTTTCCTGTCAAGGGGTTTTTCGGATTTTGAAGTGGAGGTAGAATTGTAGTCGATGGTGAGGTGGGTGGTAAGTAGCGTAGGGTTAATGTTTTTGTTCGCCCTTGGGGTCTGGGCATTTGATTTCAAGGTCGACCAAGGGGTGACTGAGAGGTTGAGGGCAAGGGAGTTGGGGTTCATAGAGGGTTTTGACGTTTACCTTGCGGGCACGAAGGAGGAACCTGTGGTCTTGCTTTTCGATCGTAGGGGTGATCCTTATGAAATAGCCTCGCCCCTTTGGGGTGAACCTCTTAAAGGGGAAGAAGTCCTTTACGTCTTGAGGAGGCTTGAGGAGAGGTCAAGGGACAATCCTACCCTTTACCCTTTGCCTCAGGCCTTTCAGGTGGTCAACAAAAAAGGTGAGACAGTGGGTTACATATTCGGTCTTCTGAGGCATTTACCCCTTGAGAGACGGGCCGATGGGACGGTCAAGGTCTTTTTACCCGATCTCTTTCCGTGGAGGGGGTTTCCCCTTATCTTTCCTCGTTTTCTTGACCCTTAGCAGATGTATCCCCTACGCCTTTACGGTTCCTTAGTGAGGAAGTTCCCTTGGATAAGGTGGGGGTTCCGTAGGTTTTTGTTGTTTTTTTTACTGAGGTCTAGGATAGCAGATCGGGTGAGGTGTGGTCTTGAGTCCTTCGGGGTAAAGGGGGATGAGGTTGTAAGGGAAAACCTCCTTTACCTATTGGGGCTTGTAGAGGAGTTCCTCTTTGTCCTTTATCATCCAAGGGGAGAGGAACTCCTGAGGGAAAGGGTAAAGGTCACAGGGCTTGAGGGCCTGAAGGAGGCGTTAAAGAGGGGCAAGGGGGCCTTATTGGTAGGCCTTCATATGGGAAATTTCCCTTGGGCTATTGCGAGGCTTGCCCTTGAAGTCCCCTTATGTGTGGTGTTGAGGGAAATAAGGGGGAAGGTGGCTTGGCGGCTCCTTCAAGAAGGTCTGAGACGCGCAGGCGTATATTGGGTGCCCCCGAGGGGATCCCTTTTAAAGGTGAGGTCCCTTTTAAGGCAGGGGAAGGCTGTCCTTTATTTGGTTGACCAGTACCTCATGGGGCTTTCTGCTGAGGGGCGCTCAAGGGGTTTAGAGGAGGGTTTGCGTTTGCTCCTCAAAGACACACAGGTCCCCTTGTTCCTTTTCGGCGTATCGGAGGGCGACAGTCATGTGCTTTTGGAACTCAAAGGGCCCATGAGGGGTCCCGAAGGCCTTTCCTCTTTAAAGGAGTGGGTCCTTACGGAGGTTTACAAAAAGCCTCAACTTTGGTTATGGTGGTTCAGGTTAGGCAAAAGGAGGAGATGATCTACCTTAAGAGCCAAAGGGAAATAGAGAAGATAAGGAGGAGCTGTCAATTGGTGGCCCAGACCCTTGAGGCCTTAAAGGGGCTTATAAGCCCTGGGGTCACCACCGAGGAACTCGACCGGTTTGCCGAGGAGTTCATAAGGGAAAGAGGAGGGATTCCGGCTTTCAAGGGCTATCGAGGTTATCCCAAGACCCTTTGTGTATCGGTGAACGAAGAAGTGGTACACGGTATACCTGACAAGAGGCGGCTGAAGGAAGGAGATATAGTGAGTTTAGACCTCGGGGTAGTGATAGATGGCTACTATGGCGATGCTGCCATAACCGTGGCGGTTGGTGAGGTCTCTGAAGTGGCCAAACGGCTCATAAAGGTGACCGAGGAGGCCCTTTACAAAGGGATCGAGCAGGCAAGGCCCGGCAACCGCTTAACCGACATATCCCATGTCATACAGAGACATGTGGAGGAAGCAGGCTTTTCAGTGGTCCGTGAGTTTGTGGGCCATGGAATAGGAAGGCAGTTACATGAAGAACCCCAGGTGCCTAATTTTGGTCCACCCAATAGGGGTCCTCTACTTGAGGTGGGGATGGTCCTTGCCATAGAACCCATGGTAAATGCTGGCACATGGCAGGTGAGGATCTCGAAAAACGGCTGGACGGTGGTCACAGCCGATGGAAGCCTCTCGGCCCACTTCGAGCACACCGTGGCCATAACCTCTAACGGACCGGAAATCCTCACCCTGCCTTAAAAGCTTCATTCCCTTTGTTTGAGCACTAAGTTCACGGGTACTCCCACAAAGCCGAATTCCTCCCGGAGTTTTTTGACCAAGAAGCGCCGGTAGTTTTCCTTAACCCCCTCGGGGTAATTGGCGAAAAGCACAAAAGTCGGTGGTCCCACCCCCACTTGGGTGATGTAGTAGAACTTTATACGTCTTCCACCCCAGGCTGGAGGTTCGTATTGGGAGATAAGGCGTCTGAACCAACGGTTGAGCCTGCCCGTGTTTACGCGCTTATGGGCTTCCTGATAAACCATCTCCACCTTTTCGAGGATCCCTTCTAACCCGTATCCGGTCTTTGCCGAGCAAAACACTACGGGGGCGTAGTCCAGGAAATGGAACCTCTGCCGCAAGGCCTCTTCGTATCGCCTTTGGTCCACTTTCCCCATGGCCAAGTCCCACTTGTTTACTACCAAAATCCCCCCTTTTCCCCTCCTTTGGATAAGGCCGCCGATCTTAAGGTCCTGATCGGTAGGTCCTTCTACTGCGTCAAGGACCAGGAGGGCCACGTCTGCCCGCTCTATGCTCCTTATGGCTTGCCAGACACAATACCATTCGATCTTTTCGGAGATACGGCTCCTGCGCCTTATGCCAGCCGTATCTATCAAAAGGTAGTTTTTGCCGTTGAGGCTAAAGGGGGTATCTATGGCATCTCGTGTGGTGCCAGGGGCACTGTCCACAATGGCCCTTTCATACCCGAGGATGCGGTTAAGGATGCTTGATTTACCCACGTTTGGCCTACCTACAATACAGACCTTTATCCCTTCTTGTGTCTCCTCTCCTTCAGAGGGGGGCAAGACCTTTATTAAGTCCTCCAGCAGCT
The DNA here is from genome assembly GCA_964611295.1 of uncultured Thermodesulfobacteriota bacterium. Lineage (GTDB taxonomy): Bacteria > Desulfobacterota > B13-G15 > B13-G15 > B13-G15 > B73-G16. The sequence goes on from CAZSWV010000010.1 coordinate 41,064, forward strand.
CCTCGATCCCGCGGCGGTGGAGGGCCGTAACGGGGTAGAGCTTCTCGACCCCCAGTTGGTAAAACTCCCCAAGGGCCCGACGCTGCTTTGGGCCGTCCACCTTGTTGACCACGTAAAAGACTTCCTTTTGCTTTTTCCGCAAAAAGAGGGCAATGTCGCGATCGAGGGGAGTCAGGCCATCGTTGACGTCCATGACGAATATTATGGCCTGGGCCTCCTCTACTGCCACCTCGCACTGCTTGGCCACAAGGGCTGTTACACCTTCTTTGGCCTCAGGCTCGAACCCGCCGGTGTCAACGAGCAAAAACCGCTTGCCCTCATATTCCACCTCTCCAAAGTTGAGATCGCGTGTAACTCCGGGTATGTCCTCCACTATGGCCTTTTTACGGCGCAGTATGGCGTTAAAAAGGGTCGATTTACCTACGTTTGGCCTTCCCACTATGGCGACAATTGGCTTCATCCCATGATCAATTTAGCACTTCCTGCTCCCAGTCCAAAGCCTTGTCCAAGGAAGGAAAGTTGTGGTATTTAGCCTTAAGGCATGAAAGTAAGGAATTGGATGAGCAAAAAGGTGATATCGATAGGGCCTGAGGCCTCCTTACAGGAGGCCATAGAGCTTATGCGCAAAAACTCCATAAGGCATCTGCCTGTGGTCCACAACGAGGAGCTAGTGGGTTGGGTGTCAGAGGCGGATATCCGTGGGGCCTATTTGGCCTCCTTGATAGAGGACGTAAGGATAAAGGACATCATGATAAAGGACCCCATCACCATAGGCCCAGACGATACCCTGGAGGACGCTGCGAAGATCCTTTACCGCCATGGCATTGGTGGGCTACCTGTAGTAGAGGGGAAAAAGATCGTAGGGGTCATCACGGTCACGGACATCCTTGGGGCCTTCATAGAGCTCATGGGCTTCTTGAAGGAGAGTTCAAGGATAGACGTGGTCCTTGGCGGGAAACCCCATGCCTTCCAGGAGATCTCCGAGATCATCCGCCGCCACGGTGCGGATATCATCTCGGTGGGGATATCCGGTCCAGAGGACAAAAGCAAGAGGGTTTACTTCCTGAGGTTAACTAAGTGCGATGTCCATGCTATAGCCCAGGATATCGAAAAAGCAGGCTACAAAGTACTTTCGGTGATTGAGTGATGGACCTTGACCTCTTAAGGGAAAAAGTCCAAAAGGACCCACAGGCCTTTTTCGACTTCTTAGAGGAATTGGTCAAGTCACCCCCCGAAGGGGTCTCAGAGCTTATAGGGGCTCTGGTGGAAGCCTTTGGACATGAAAAGTCCTTTTTGAAGGCTATAAAAAAGGCCGCTTTCAGGCTCAGACAGAAAGGTATCGAAGTATCCTTACCTGAAGCAGAGAAAAGGTCCATATTGCGCCCGGTGAGCTTGCCTGAACCTATAGGTTACCTCGCCTTATTTGATGAGACAGGGCGCTTCTTTGTAGCCATAGGGAAGGAGACCGCTCAAGGGGTAATGGTCCAAGCAGCCCTTGGCTCTTTTGGCGAAGGCATTTTGGATCACGTGAGCTCTAACCTCACGAAGAAAGGTTGGAGGCGCTTCATAGAAGGGCAAAGGGGGATCACCGAGGCAGTAGAGACGCCTGCGGCTTACTGTGCCCTTTTACTCAGAGAGATGGCAGAAAAGGGAGCTCCTGAGGGTTTTGAGGAATCCTCTGCCTTTCTTTCCTCCTTTTTTTACGATGGGCCAAGGCCTTTGGCGAAGGCCTTAATAGGTGAGGTATACGATAAGGCACCTCTCAGGGCCAAGGAGGTGTTTGACCTTTTGCCCCTTTTGGGCATATGGAAGGTGGATGGGGAAAGGATAAAGAGGCTTAGGGAAGAGCTTGTGGAAGCAGAACGAAGCCCTTTACTGCTCACTGAGACACAAAAAGCCCAAAGGAAGGAAGACCTATTGCAAAAGGCCTTGGTCGAGATATTGGACGACGGGACAAGGGAAGCCCTGAAAAGGACTTTAGAAGAAGCAGCTTACGTCCTTTTCAAGTCCGGCAAAGAGGAACTCTCGAGGCTGTGTCTTTCCCTTTCTTTTGAGTTCGAAAAGGTACCTAGCCCGCTTTTGGCAAATCCCCTGCTTTCAGTCTGGCTCAGCAAGCTCCTTCAAGCCCTGTGAAGTTCCCAAAGGGGTTTGATCCTCCTTATGTACTTTTTAGGGATGTACTCCCAAAGGATGCCTTTTGGCCTTGCCTTTGACCTTTCCAAACGTATAACCCTTTGTGGGGTCACGATGATGTCAATATCTACGTCTTTATCTGCCATAGGTACTTCTTGAAGCACTTGTAACTCGTCCACCACAGCCACAATAGGGGTATCCTCCCTTACTGCCCCTATTTCGCGTAAGATCATGTATTCGATGTCGAAATAACCTTTACCCTTGCCAAGCCTACCGCCGTTCAAACCTACGGCGACAGCCCCGGTGACCATAAGGTCTATCTTGCCCATTTGGTCCAAGGGAAGGGGTTTGCCGTAATAGGGGAAGTTGGATCCCCTTGCCGCTTTGGACCATTCCTTTGCCGGAATCCCTTCACGTTTAAGCAGATAAAACCCCTCCCTCAAACCAGGAGTGGCTACTATCAGCTCCTTTCCGTCCATTAAGGCGTTTATCCTGACCTGGAGTTGAGCCTGGTCCGGAGGGACCATTATGCGCCTTGCTTCCCTGTACTCAGGTAGGTACCTAAGCCTTTCGGCAGCCTTGCCTGCACCTTCAAAAGGGGGGATAAGGCCGTAAAACCCCATCTTCTCCCAGATTTCCTCCCTTATACGCCTTTTTATCTCCGTCAAGGGTTCCATGAACTAAAGGACCCCCTCGTGCTTCAGAAGCCAAATCTTGAACTCAAGGCCTGCCGAATACCCCCCTAAACCCCCTTTTATGCCTATCACCCTGTGACACGGTATGAAAAGTGGAAGGGGATTTCTCTTCAAGGCCTGTCCCACGGCCCTTGCGGCTCTGGGACGCCCTAACCTCTCCGCTATGGCCTTATAGGTGGAAACTTCCCCCCATTTTAACTTCTTCACCTCATATAAGACCCCAAGTCCAAAGGAAGTCCCCTTTACCTCGATAGGGGTCTTGAAGGTCTCCAGGCCCTTTGAGAAATAAAGGTCAAGTTCCTTCAAGGGGAGTTCAAGTCCCTGCGAGGACTCAACGAGTTCATCACCTAACCGCTGGGCCTTTTTCAGAAACCCTTCTTCCTCACCAAGGTGGACCATAAGGAGCCTTCCCCCTTTGCCGACAAGCCAGATGGGCCCCAAAGGTGATTCAAAGCGCGTATAGTTCAACATCCAAAAGGACCTCCTCGGCCAATTTTAAGTCGTGAGGGAAGGTCACCTTTATGTTCGTAGGGTCCCCCTTTACCAATCTCACATTTCCGCCAAAGTTTATGTAGAGGGACACATCGTCCGTTGATCCTTCAAGGCCCTTTTGCCTTGCTTCCTTATGGGCGTGAAGTATCCCTTGATAGGGAAACCCTTGGGGCGTTTGTAAGACCCAAACTTTCTCACGCTCCAGGGCCCTCTTGGCAAACTCACCTTCCCCTTCCACAAGGGTCTCTATGGCCTTAAGGGCCAGCACGGTAGCTTGAGGGGCAAAACCGAGCATCCTTTCCACAAGGGCGGGTTTAAGCAGAGGGCGGGCAGCATCGTGTATCAAGACGTAATCTGGCCGAAGGTCCTCAAGGGCTAAAAGCCCAAAGAAGGCGGACTCCTGTCTGGTCTTTCCGCCCTTTGTCACCTTCCACCGCTTTTTGAGGCTTATCAGGTGCTTTTCCGCCTCCCCTTCCCAGCCCTCAGGTACCACTATGGCACCGCCTTGGATCTCCTTAACTTCCTCAAAGGCCAAAACCGAGTGTACAAAAAGGGGCTTACCCCTTAAGGGGACAAAGGCCTTTGGTAGCTGGAAGCCAAGCCTTTCTCCTTTCCCGGCTCCTAATATAAGGGCAAAGACCTTCATGTTGAGAGGATCCGCGCAACTTCGGTGAAGACGTACCTTGCCACCTCCCTCCTCGAACCCCCATGGGTTAGGACGACATACCTGCCCTGGCAGACCTCTTCGGCCACCTCCTTTACCTCTTGGACAAGCCTTGGGAAGAAAGAAGGTGTTAGCCCTTTGTCGCCGTAATCGCCCATGCAGGTATCGTGGCCGAGGTTATGGAAGATCAATTCGGGCAGGAACTCGCGGGCCCTTTTGCAAAACTCCTCCTTTACCTTCTCAAGGTACCCTTCGTCTCCTATTCCGTAAGGGATGGCTACGTCAACCTTTGTCCCGTCCGGGCTTATGTAGTCCATGTGACAGAAACAAACGTGTAAGACCTCTCGATCCCCTTCAAAGAAGCTCCTGGTCCCATCACCGTGATGACAATCGGTATCGAGGACAGCAAACCTCCTCAGGATCCCCTTCTCCCTCAAGGAAAGGACGGAAGGAGCTATGCAGGAAAGGTACGTCCCTCCCCATCCGTAGTTCCGTGAGGCGTGATGGCCAGCAGCCACTGTGAACACCAGGGCATTGCGGAGCCTTCCTTGGGCAACTTCTTCGGCCGCTAGAACACACCCACCAACAGACCTCGCTGCCCCTTCCCAATACCATGCCTTTTTCACCCCTTCCAAATACTGAGGGTCGTGACACTTGAGCAAGAGGTCCATGGACACCATAGGGGATTCAAACAGCGTAACCCTCCCAGCATCTATAAGGTCCTTAAGGGCGTGGGGGAAGTCCTTGAATTTCTGGCCGATTATGGGCCAGTTGCCCTCTGCCATAAGGGGGTGGAAGAAAACCCCGGTTTTGGAGGGTGTTGACATTTGGGTCCTTACTTCTAAAATCATCCCTGGACTTAGAGATCGAAGACCTCGGCCCTTATGAGTTTTGTAGGCTTTTTTATGACGTCAAGTTTGTCGATCTCACGTAAAGCCCGTTTGATGTTGCGTTCTACGGCCTCATGGGTGATCATGACTATAGGTACTGCTCCTTTACGGGTGCGTCCCTTTTGGATGACAGAGGCTATGCTTATGTCGTTTTCGCCCAGGATCCCCGAGATCTTGGATAGGACACCCGGGCGGTCTACCGCAGAAAACCGCAGGTAATAAACGGTCTTTAACTCCCCCATCTCCTTGACGGAGCCGTCTTCGTCCTTGAAGGAAGGCAAATAACAGTTGCCTTTTGCCAGGTCTGCCAGATCGCTTAGGACGGCGCTTGCTGTAGGAAGGGAACCAGCCCCTTGTCCGTAAAACAAAAGGGGGCCCACCGCATCCCCTACTACGTAAATGGCGTTGAAATATCCCCGTGTCTGGGCCAAGAGGTGTCTCTCTGGTACCATGGTGGGATGGACCCTGATCTGTATCCCATCTGGGTCCTTTTTCGCTATAGCTAGGAGCTTTATGGCGTAGCCGAACTCCTTTGCAAACTGTATGTCAGAGGGGGTAAGGTCCCTTATGCCTTCAACGTATACCTTTCTGAAGTCCACCCATCTCCCAAAGGCCAAGGAGGCCAAGATGGTTATCTTATGGGCTGCGTCCCAACCGTCCACATCCAAGCTCGGATCCGCCTCAGCTATCCCCATCCTTTGGGCCTCTCTCAAGGCCTCGTTGAAGCTCATCCCCTCTTCTGACATCCTAGTGAGGATGTAGTTCGAAGTACCGTTTAATATCCCGAAGATGGCCTTGATGTCGTTCCCCACAAGGGCCTCTTTTATGGCCTTTACTATGGGTATCCCTCCTCCTACGCTTGCCTCAAAACCTATGCTTAGCCCCCTTTCGGCAGCAAACTTAAAAAGTTCCTTCCCATACTGGGCCAAAAGGGCCTTGTTGGCAGTAACCACAGGCTTATGGCGTTCAAGGGCTTTTAGGATATAGTCCCTAGCGGGTTGGATTCCGCCTATCAACTCCACCACTATGTCCACTTCGGGGTCTTCTATGACATGTTCGGCATTACGGGTGAGTAGTTCTGAAGGGAGCTTTATCCCCCTGTCCCTTTCCAGGTCTATGTCTGCTACCTTCTTCAGCACCAATTCTTTGCCGACCCGCTCCTTTAAGATAGTACCGTTCTTCAAAAGGAGCTTAACCACGCCACTGCCTACTGTCCCAAAGCCTATTATCCCGATACCAACCCCCACTTCCAGAAAAGCCTCCTTATGCACCTTATGGCCTGTTTTATCCTATGTTCGTTTTCCACCAAGGCAAATCTCACATATCCTTCACCGTATTCCCCAAAACCCACCCCTGGCGAGACCGCTACCTTTGCCTCTGTCAGCAGTAGCTTCGAGAACTCCAGTGAACCCATCTTCTTGAAGGGTTCTGGGATCTCAGCCCAGACGAACATAGTGGCTTTGGGCTTTTTGACCTGCCACCCCATCTTGTTCAGGCCTTCGACAAGCACGTCCCTTCTCTGTCTGTAAATCTCCCTTATCTCCTCCACACACGAATCATCTGACCTCAAGGCGATTATGGCCGCGATCTGTACCGGTTGGAACATCCCATAATCGAAGTAGCTCTTCAAGCGGGCCAGGGCGTGGATCATCTCCCGGTTACCTACGGCAAACCCCACCCTCCAGCCTGCCATGCTATAGCCTTTGGAAAGGGTGTAAAACTCCACGGCCACCTCTTTGGCCTCGGGCACCTGGAGGATGCTTGGGGCCTTATAGCCGTCAAAGACCAGGTCGGCATAGGCGAGGTCGTGGATTATCCACAAATGGTTCTCCTTAGCGAACTGGACCACCTTTTTAAAGAACTCAAGGCTCACCACTTGAGTTGTGGGGTTATGGGGAAAGTTTAGGATCAAGAGCTTAGGCCTCGGCCAACTCAACCTTACGGCGTCCTCAAGCCTTTCGAGGAACTCGTCCTCGTCCTCGCTAAGGGGTACACTCCTCACATCCCCACCGGCTATGACGACCGCATAGGTGTGAATGGGGTAGGCAGGGTTAGGTACAAGGGCTATGTCTCCCCTCTCAATCATGGCCAATATCAAGTGGGAGAGCCCTTCTTTTGAGCCTATGGTGACAATGGCCTCGCTCTCTGGGTCTATTTCGACGTCGTATCGTCTACGGTACCAGTTGGCTATCTCGAGCCTGAGCTTATAAATGCCCCGCGAGGCCGAATAACGGTGGTTCCTAGGGTTTTGAGCCGCTTCGATGAGTTTATCTACGATGTGCTTGGGCGTTGGCAAGTCGGGATTGCCCATTCCGAGGTCCACTATGTCCTCGCCCCGCTTTCTTGCCTCGAGTTTCATGCGGTCTATTTCGGCGAAAAGATAAGGAGGAAGCCTTTTGATCCGTGGGAATTCGACCTGCATGTCCTAAATTATGGAGAAGGGTCCCTTTTAGGTCAAGGAAAAAGCTGGCGGAGGGAGAGGGATTCGAACCCCCGGACCCTTAACGGGTCTGCGGTTTTCAAGACCGCCGCCTTCGACCACTCGGCCATCCCTCCTGCCCTTGATACAGACCCAATTTAAAATGATAAAGAGGCATCGGCCCTCTGTAAAGGTCAAGGCCTCAGTTTTCCAAGGTTTCTTCTACATCCTTGGCCCCAATGTGCTTTAGTGTCTCCCTCACCTTAAGGTCCAGGGTAGTCTGTTTGATCCCACCCTTGGACTGGGCCTTTAGCTCGATTTTCACGGTCAACTCTGCCCCTTCGTTATGAAGGGGCATGACCACTCCGCGTAAGAACTCGTGGAGTTTGTCCCAGGGAATCTGTGCCCTAAGGGTGTAAGAGAAAACATCGCCCCGTTTAGATACAGTAGCGGCTTCTGCTGTTTGGACCTCATCCATGCCAAGGGGGGTTATCCTTGAAGGAGGCCTTTCCATTGGGGTTCCCAAAGTTACTTTTTCCAACTCGGAGGCGCGTATTAAAAGGGCATCTTCCTCAATCTGTGAAGGAGGCACGGTTTCTCTGAAGTAAACTCGTTCGCCCATCTTGATGCCAAACAGGCCTTCTGCTACGCCCTTGGCAACGCTTTCGAAAAGGGCCTCTTTTCCTCCAAGCATGGAAAGATGGGGATACCTAAGGAAGGCCTCGTAGATCTCCCGGAGGGATTTTTCGGTCTCATCTGGACGTAAGGTCTTTTCTAAAATGTACCGCGGCGAAACCTTAAAAAGCAGCACTTCTTCCCTTTTAAGGTACTCGCTAACCCGTTCGGCGATCGACAATTTCCTCCGCACCGTGGGCAGGCCTAAGTCAAACCAGCGTAAGTCTTCCTCTTCTTCCATTTTAACCAGATATCGATAGACAGTGAGGAGCTGGTATTCGATGGCCTCCTCTGCGTCTTTTATCCTCTCCTCCAAGGTCTTTCGGTTTTCTTGGCTCAGTTGTCGTCTGAGTGTTTCATCCGCTAGGATACTCTTATAGGCTAGATAGCGCCTGATTTGCTGGCGGGCGCTTTGGAGGTCCCACTGATCTGCGACAAGGAGCAACAGCGTATTGCGGTATACACGGAAGGTTTGACCACATCGGTTGAGGAGTTCTTGGACATAGACCTTGGTTTGGCTGTCCTGGTAGTTGTATTCTGGTGGCAGAATGGCTAGCTTCAATTTCCGGTTATCGGGAATATCCCGGGAGTTATGGGGCCAGAGGAAAATTTCCATTCCCTCTGTAGGTTTGGCATGTTTTTCCAAGCGCTTTTTCATCTCCTCGGAAATGTCTTCGGGCCTTACCGCTTCCTCCTTTTCTATGATGACGCGGTTTAAATTGGGTTGTGAGCGGAACTGATATATCCCTCCTTCTTCATGAAGGTACCAAAGGGTCTCCCGTAGTCGCTGAAGGGCATCACCTATTATCGGCACGGGAAGTCTATCCTGTAGGACCATAAGCCTAAGCTTTGTGAGGCTTACACCGCGTCGCTCCCCGCCGCTGAAGGAACCGAAGAAGATGGCCGTAGCCAGGCCGCTTGCCACCCCAAAACGGACGTATTCAGAACCAAGCTCTCGGTCGATTAAAGGCGCTTTGGCGTTGGGGCCGGCAATGTCGCTGGCGATTACGCCCTCAAATTCATTACCGATATGCTTTAGGAACTCTCGCCGGATGGTGGGGTTGCTCAGGTCGATGTGGCTTGGCAGGATGAGCGAGGCAGTATCATTCTTGCGATAGCGGTCGGCCACCACCTCGGCCAATAGCCTCAGGACGCCCCGGGTGCGCTGAAAGGTGGGGAAGGTGCTCCATCGTTCGAACAGTATGTCAATCAATTCGGGATGGAAGGGATAGGCCTTGCGCAGGCGTTCCTGGTAGGCCTTTTCTCGGGCTTCCCTCGGTACGTCATCTCCAAGCTCTTGATACATGTCCCAATAGGTGTCCGTTGTGCGCTTTGCTTCTTTTGGGTCAACTATCTCCTCAAACAGCCGGCATCTTATTACTTCGTAGATCTCCTCGCCTTCCACTGGGGTGTAAATGGCCTCCATTCGTCCGAAAATCTGTTGGAGTTGGTGTAGTACCCTTTCGCCTTCTTCGCCATAAGGAGCGCTTGAAGGAAGGGTTACCACCAGGGCACATCGTGGCTGTACTTTAACGGCTTCTGTCAGTTCTTGAAAGAAGGCCATCACCTGATCTTGGTAGTCCTTGGCCTTGATGGCGTACTCAGCTATTTCATCCATCAATATGAGGGTAGGGGCCTTAGCGATTAGTTGGAGTATCAGATCTTTACCTGGCGCCCGACGCTTTCCATCGTGTTCGCTTAAGAGCTCGTAATCGCCTAGTTGCCAAGCCAGTTCACCCCATGGGGTTCGCCCTTTCAAGGGGTCAGCAGCCGTACCTACGAAAGTCACCACCCGCACCTCCGGTACTACCTTAACCCCAAGGGCCTTGAGGATCTCCTTCCCCAGTTCCGAGTCCATTGCCTCTTGGGGTTTACGGAACAAATGGTAGAGGGCTATAAGGCAATGGGTTTTACCTCCACCGAAGGGTGTTTGGATTTGGATCACAGCCTCTCCTGTACCCACGCCCGAAAGGCGTGAAAGTACACTTCCCAATAGACTCCTTAAACCCTGCGTAGGATAGGTCTTCTGGAAGAAAAGCCTGGCGTCCCTATACTCCAAAGGGCCGCGGTCGGCTACTACGTCCGAGAGGTCGGCGGCAAAGACAGATTCATCCCATTTGCCTTCACGGTTATCTCGGATATCTTTGTGAGGAATACATATTTGAACCCATGATTTCAGGTCCCTCTTGTACCACGGTTTTGTCACGACCCACCTCCTTGGTCAAACAAACATAAATTCTGGCCCACACGTTGGGCATAGACCTTACTCCTATAGAGCAGGCCCTGTAGTAATTGCTTCTCCTTATCACCTTCTGGCAGGACCTCGCTGATGGCCTGGGCCACCTGCCAGAA
>CAZSWV010000011.1:0-47602 GCA_964611295.1 uncultured Thermodesulfobacteriota bacterium
AACTATGGTTATTAAGGTACCTGATGATGAATTTGCCCCCAAGGGTGAAGTCACTATAGGCATCCAAGGGGGAAGATACAAGTACCCTCCTGAAGGTTTATTCGGTGGCAAAGAAGGTGCCAGGGCTAAGTTTCTAATTAATGGTGAGCCAGGAGATCCGGCAGGGCTTACCTTCTGCAAGCCGGGTGATGTGATTGCTTTCTATAGTGCAGGTGGAGGCGGATATGGAGATCCTTTTGAAAGGGACCCAGAGCTTGTAAAGCGAGATGTTATCTACGGCTATGTAAGTGTAGAAAAAGCTCAAGAGGAATACGGAGTAGTATTAGATCCTTATACTTATGAGATCGATTGTGAAGCTACAGCAAAACTTCGCTCACAGAAATTACCTCTTAAGGGGGATGACAAATGAAATACGGAAGGTTTATTCCTCCAATCAAAGATAAGGCGGAACTTGAAGCTATTCAACTAAAAGGACTTCGATGGACTGTGGAACATGCGTATAAAAACTCCGATTTTTATAGGAAAAAAATGCAAGAACATGGAGTTACGCCAGATATGATTCGTACGCTTGACGATATAAAACGTCTACCTTTTACAACGGCACAGGACTTACAGGAAGGTTACCCTTTCCCATTGCGCGCAGTTGATTTTGAAAAAATAGTTCGAATCCATGCTTCATCTGGAACCACTGGAAAAAGAAAAGTACTCTGTTATACCCAAAAGGACATCGATGATTGGATGGAGATGTTCGCTCGGTGTTACGAATTTGCTGGTCTTACAACTTTGGACAGAGTTCAAATAGCAGTAGGATATGGGGTGTGGACAGCGGGTGTGGGATTTCAACTGGCTTGTGAGAAGTATGGGGCTATGGCCATTCCAGTTGGGCCGGGAAATCTCGACATGCAATGTCAATTTTTGATGGACCTTGAGAGTACTGTGCTTTGCTGTACTGCTTCCATGGCTCTCCTTATGGCTGAAGAAGTCAACAGGCGTGGTATAAGGGATAAGATCAAACTTAAGAAGGTTATTATGGGATCAGAGCGTTCAAGCGATGCTATGCGTCAAAGAATAAAAGACTTATTGGGTGTCGATCACGTTTTCGACATAACCGGACTCACAGAACTTTACGGACCTGGGGCAGGTATAGATTGTGAAAAACATATGGGCATCCATTATTGGGCTGACTTCTACATCCTCGAGATTCTCGATCCTAATACCCTTGATCCAGTTTTTCCTGGAGAAGTGGGTGAAATGGTGGTTACGACGTTGAAAAAGGAGGCTGCACCTCTAATAAGATATCGTACCAGAGACCTTACCAGATTGATTCCTGAACCCTGTGAGTGCGGGAGTGTATTCCCCATGCATGACAGGATCCTTGGGCGTTCTGACGATATGTTTGTGTTCAGAGGGGTGAATATTTATCCAAGCAGCATTGATGAAATACTTTCAGGCATACCCGAACTTGGGAGTGAGTTTCAGATAATCCTTGAAAGAGGAATAGATGGTCGAGATTATATGAAGGTACGCGTAGAAAGAGATCCTAAAATAAGCCCTGAACTCAATGATATGCTTTCTAAAAAGGTAGAACGAGAAATCGAAAATAAATTACTAGTTTCATGTGTAGTAGAAGTAGTTGATTACGGTACCTTGCCGCGTACAGATCGTAAAACAAAGAGGGTTATAGATATGAGAGGTGTGTAGAAACTGTTCAGGAGGCAGTTATGTTGAAGAAGTTTGAATACATAAAAGCAAAGAGTTTTGAGGAAGCAGTGGATCTACTTTCGCATTATGGAGATAAAGCAAAATTAATCGCAGGCGGTACTGATGTTATGGTAGCAATTAAACAAGGGAAAATTACTCCAGAAGTCCTTATAAGCATAAAAAATATCTCAGAAGGATCGTATATAAAAGTTTCAGAAGAAGAATTAAAAATAGGTGCAATTACTACACATCGCGAATTAGAAAAGAATCCTCACATTCAAAAATTAGGAGCGCTTATAGATGCAGTACGTCAACTTGGATCAGTGCAAATAAGGAATGTTGCGACAATTGGTGGAAATATTTGTAATGCTGCACCATCTGCTGATACAGTGCCTCCGCTTTTGGTACACGATGCCCGCCTTACAATAAAAGGTCATAATGGGTTGAAGACCTTTCCAATTGAAGAATTTTTCCTTGGACCTGGAAAAACAGTGCTTTCTTCTGATGAGGTGCTGACGGAAATTATTATCCCTTTGCCTCGCATGAGTTCTGCAAGCGCTTACTGGAAGCATAGTAGGAGGAAGGGGATGGACCTTGCAATAATTGGTGTTGCCTTATGGATCGATGTAATTTTTGAGGATGTGGAAAAACTTAAAGCAGTGAAGAATGGAGAGATTGAAGAACAATTTGAAGCACTTGAGCGAAGCGCGATTTATTGTAAAGATGTACGATTAGCACTTGGAGTTGCGGCTCCTAAACCTATAAGAACCCATAAGGCTGAAGAATTCCTAAAAGGGCAGAGGCTTTCCAGAAGAACCTTAACGGAGTTCGGCGCCATTGCAGCCTCAGAAGCTCAACCTCGAGATACCTTCAGGGGGGAGGCTTGGTATAGAAGGGAGATGATAAAAGTTTTACCTGCAAGACTTTGTCTCCTTTGTATCTATCGATTACTTGATTCCTTTGGGGGAGAAGCATGAAAAAGAGGATTTCCTTTAAGCTCAACGGAGAGGATATTCAACTTGAGGTGGAACCATATTGGACTCTACTTTACACCATTCGTGAAGTGTTAGGGCTTATTGGAACAAAAGAAGGATGTGGCATGGGCGAGTGTGGCGCATGTACCGTAATTGTAGATAGAAAGGCGGTGGTTTCATGTATTTATCCTGTGCTTGAAGTAGAAGGAAAAGAAGTTTGGACAATTGAAGGGCTTAATGTGGGGATAGAGGGTGGGCTTCATCCTATTCAGCGTGCTTTTATAGAAAAAGGAGCTGTACAATGTGGATTCTGTACACCAGGGATGATAATGTCTGCCAAAGCGCTTCTGGACGAAAACCTTGATCCTACTGAAGAAGAGATACGCGATGCTATTTGCGGCAATCTTTGCCGGTGTACAGGCTATGTACAGATCATTAAGGCCATAAAGGAGGCCTCTAGAATATTAAAAGGAGTCTGACGATGCAGGAATGGCAGGAATTAAAAACGGTTGGGAAGCCGGTACCTAAACGTGACGCTATTTATAAAGTTACAGGCACGGCTACATATATCCATGACATTAAGCTACCAGGTATGCTTTATGGAAAAATCCTTTGGAGCTCAATCCCGCATGCCAGGATTCTTAACATAGACGTATCTCGCGCTAAAAGACTTCCTGGGGTTAAGGCAGTGCTCACGGGGTATGACGTTCCTGAAATTCGTTTTGGTTTTTATAAAGACAATATGCCCTTAAAGAAAGGAAAGGTAGTTACTAGGAGGGATGAAGTGGCTGCGGTTGCTGCGATAGATCCTGAGATAGCGGAGGAAGCCATAAGCCTTATCAAGGTTGATTACGAGCCGCTACCGGCAGTTTTTGACCCTTTGGAAGCCATGCAAGAAGGGGCACCCCTGATTCATGAAGAGCATGGAACAAATGTTTTAAAGCTTCCTTGGAAGTTAGAAGTGGGTGATCTCGAAGAAGCGAAACGGAAATCAGCTCACATTGTAAGCGATAGATTTGAAACTAGCTGGGTAACCCATTGCTGTATGGGTACCACCGGCTGCATCGCTTCTTTTGACCCATCGGGTAACCTTATTTTATATTCCCCCACACAAATTCCATATCTGGCTCAGAGAGAGTTCAAGGAAGCTCTAAAGTTCTTAGGGCTTGGCGATAAGAACGTGAGAATAATCCAGCCGTATATAGGTGGTGGTTTTGGTTCAAAGCTTGATACTTATCCATACGAGTATATAGCCATTTTACTGGCGTGGTATACCAAAAAGCCGGTAAAGATAACCTTTACTCGTGAAGAGGAATTTAGATACACTTCACCACGGCAGAAAGTGATTATAGATATTACACAAGGATGTGACAAAGATGGAAAACTTACGTTTAGAGAAGTACACATGATACTTGACAACGGCGGTAGAACATCCTGGGGAGCTACTACGCCGTCAGTAATGATGATGCCGATTTCATCCTTGTATAAAGTACCTGTAGTTAAATATACAGCTATTTGTGTGTACACTAATAACACTTACTGCCAAGCTATGAGAGGTTATGGAAATCCACAAGCTACCTTTGCTATAGAATGCTCTATGGACCAATTAGCAGAGGCTGCTGGTATTGATCCTCTTGAGTTCAGGTTGATTAATGCTAATGAACCTGGAGAGGTTACCCCCCAAGGGTTTAGGGTCTCTTCATGTGCCTTAAGGGAATGTCTGGAAGAAGTAGGTAAGCGCCTCCAGTGGAAAGAGAAAAGGGGACGTAGGAATGGACGTGGTGTGGGTGTTGCCGCACTCATTCATGTAGGGGGAGGTGCTCGTGTTTACCGTTCTGATGCATGCGGCACAATTATAAAGATAGACGATTTTGGAAGGTGTTTTGTTTTTAGCGGTGCGACAGATATTGGACAAGGAGCTGATACTGTGATAGCTCAGGTTGTGGCTGAAGAGTTGGGTTTGCCTGTAGAAAAGGTGACAGTGATAATGAACGATACTGATGTGTGCCCATGGGATGTTGGAGTACATGCAAGTAGGACTACCTTTATTGCTTGTCATTCAGCGCTCGGAGCAGCGAGAAAAATTAAGAAACAAATCCTCGAAGTTGCTGCCTTATCCTTGGGTGTTGAAGCTGCCGATTTAACGATCAAAGATGAAGTAATTTATTCAAAAACCAATCCTAGTAAAAAGATCGAACTCGAAAAGGTTTTAAGGTCAGCGCATTTCCGAACACAGGGGATGATGTTTATGGCAGAGCATTTTTATGATCCAGATACTGAAATGCTTGATAAAAAATTTCAAGGCAACTTTTCTGAGGCTTATGCTTATGGAGCCCATGGTGTTGAGGTAAAAGTAGATCCTGACACGGGACAGGTGGAAGTTCTAAGGTACGTAGCGGTGCATGATGTAGGAAAAGCGATAAATCCCATGCTTCTTGAAGGTCAGATATATGGAGGTGTAATGATGGGATTAGGATACGCTCTTACCGAGGAGATGAAATTCGAAAGAGGAGATCTCAAGAATCCCAACTTTCTCGACTATAAGATATTGACTGCTAAAGACGTTCCGCCTATAGAAGTTGTGCTACTTGAGCCTTATGAACCTAAAGGACCATTTGGAGCGAAGGGGATAGGAGAACCAGGATGTGTGCCAACGGCTCCGGCTATTGCTAATGCTATCTATGATGCTGTTGGTATCAGAGTGAAACAGTTACCCATAACTCCTGAAAAGGTGCTAAAAGAACTTCTAAAACAAAAAGCTTAAATCATGGACCTGGTTGATCGATTGCTTCTCGGAGACAGAAAGGCACTTGCAAGGTTCCTCAGAGGGCTAGAGGAAATGGAATCGTGGGCTTACTCAGGGCTTAAACGGATAATACCGTATGTAAAAAATACTCATATTATAGGAATAACAGGATCCCAAGGAGTCGGGAAGTCTACATTTATAGACAGGATAATAGAGGAATTTAGTAAAGAAAACAAAAGTGTTGCAGTTTTGTTAGTAGATCCAACGAGTGAGGTTTCAGGAGGTACTTTTTTTGGAGACCGTATAAGGATGCAAAGGCATGCAAATAATCCTTTAGTCTTTATAAAAAGTGCTCCGTCTCAAAGTAGTACTGGAGGGCTTGGTCTTTCCACGTGGTGGATGATAGAAACATTCTGCGCCACAGGATTTGATTATGTAATTATAGAAACAGTAGGAGTGGGGCAGGACGAAAAAGAAGTGAAGGAAGCAGCTTTTACAACCGTGTTGTTACTTTCGCCTTCACATGGTGATGACATACAAATGTTAAAGGCAGGATTAATAGAAGTGGCTGATATTATAGTGGTAAATAAAGCTGACTTACCTGAGGGGGAACTTTTAGCAGCTTACTTATCTAAGTTTGAAAATTACTCAGAAAACGGGTGGAAGGTTCCTGTTATCGCCGTTAGTGCGCGTACAGGTAAAGGGACAAGAGAAGTATTAGAATACTTAGACAGACACTTAGAATTTTTAAAACAAAAGGAAATGATTGTTAAGAAACATCATGACTTAATAAAAAAAGCGCTTGAAAAGCTTTTTATTTATTTTATCCAAACAAAACTTAAGAAAGGGGAAGTATATGACCAAATTTTGCACCGCCTTCTTTCTGGCCAAATCGATCCTTTTGAAGCTGTAAGGGAACTTTTCGGTGCTTATGGTTTAAACTCACCGTCCAATATCTCCGTCAAAACACCGCCGAGTTCTTTTGGGTGATGGATAAATGCATATCTATTGCCCATAAGAAAGCGAGGTTTCTGATCTATGGTCTTTATGCCCTTTTGGCGCAATTCTTCCAGGGCCTTTTCAACATCGTTAACCCGATAGGATATTAAGTAAACCCCCTCGCCTTTTTTACGCAGGAACTTAGCTACTTCACTATCCTCATCTGTGGGTTCAATAAGTTCGATTGCAACTCCTCCTACATAGTATCTGACTACTTTTATTTTTTCTTCAGGCGCTTCATAGACCACAAAGGGTTTCAAACCTAAATCTTCTTCATACTTGCGCCTGGTTTCATTAAGATTGCGTATTGCAATACAAATGTGATCAATCCCTAATAACTCCATTTTCCTACCTCTTTTGCAGCATCTTCTATGGCATTTATTATTTTTTGGTAGCCAGTGCATCGACATATGTTAGATGAAATGGCACGAATTACCTTTTCGTGGTCAATTTTTTCTTCCGTTTCTAAAAGATATAACGCAGTAAGGATCATACCCGATGTACAGAAACCACATTGGACTGCACCATGTTCAATAAATTTGCGTTGCAGGATGTGTAATCCACCGTTTTTCTTTAAACCTTCTATCGTCCTTACATCCTTGCCTTCCACTTCTAGGGTAAGCACAAGGCATGACCGCATTGGTTTACCATTTATAAGAACCGTACAACTTCCGCAAGCGCCTAACCCGCAACCTTCTTTGGCTCCCGTTAAGTGGAGTCTCTCGCGCAAGGTGTATAGGAGGGTTTCGTAAGGTTTTACCAGCATTCTTACCTGGTCTCCGTTTACCTTAAACTTCACCTCTATCATGTTCATTTTTCCCTCCTTTTGAAAATTGTAGCACAAGCTTTTTAGCCATATATTTCGCCATTTCCCAACGGTAGCGTGGCTCGAGGAAGGTATTAGCCACAGGCTGTATTTTTTCAAAAAACTCATCGAGATAACGTAAGTCGCTTGTGGAAAGCGTGAGAAGATATGGAGAAGGACCGAGGGCACCCACTGCTATGTTTATGCTCCCGTCAATTACAGATATGGCGACACAAGCTTCAGGATAGTCAATTGCCCCTCTTACCCTTAGTTTCCAGTACCCCCCTTTGGTCTTTTTTCGTGAGAGGACTATATGGGTAATAATTTCCCCTTCGAAAAGGTTATATGGATGTGCCGCTTCCCCTGTGTAAAGATCGGTGATTAACATCTCCCTTCTACCCGCAGGTCCCTCTAAAACAAGCTTAGCGTGGAGGCTTAACAATACAGGTCCTAAATCACTACGATAATTCGCATGACAATTCTGTTTGCCAGTTATATGGCACCTATATCCTCCTGTTTTAAAACACAATCCCTTTGCTTTCCTCCAAAATTCGGATTGGTTGTAAAAGAGGCATCTAAGTTCTTGTATAATGTTGCCACCGATTGTAGCTCTAGTTTTGAGAGTCTCACAAGAGGTCAAATTTATTGCATTGACAAGGTGTGGAAAGTATTCCTGCAATAGTTTTGACCTTTCCAGTTCCCATAAAGTGGTAAGAGCTCCAATTGAAATAGTATCGTTATCTGCTTTAATGCCTTCAATATCTTCAATTCCTTTTAGATCTATTATCAATTCTGGCTTATTTAATCCAAGTTTCATACGAGGTATAAGGTCCGTACCTCCAGCGAGATATAGAGCATTTTTCGATCTTAGATTATAAGAAATAGCTTCTTTAATAGATGTAGGCCTAACGTAATCGAAACGTGGGAGTATTAACATCCTTCAATCCTCCTTTATGTAATGCTTTTTGATGTACCTCCATATGATGTCAGGCGTATAAGGTAGTTCATAAATTGGGAAACCTAAAGCATGGTACAGGGCACACGCAAGGGCACTATAGGCGTTCATCCTAATGGTGAGTCCTCCTTCTTTCGCTCCAAAAGGTCCTTCAGGGTCATAGGATTCGACAATAATTGGTTGGATCTTTGGAACGTCGCACGCTAAGGGAACCTTGTATTCCAGAAGATCGGGGTTTAGCAAAAAACCTTTGTGCCAAAGGTTTTTCTCCATCAAAAGGGCCACGCCAGCTTGAACAATCGAGCCTTCAATCTGACCCTCTACAGCCATGGGATTTATTGGAAATCCGCAGTCATGAGCTCCCACTGCATTCTTGAACCATACTTTCCCAGTATTGAGATCGACCTCCATCTCGGCTACTGTTGTGCCATAAGAAAAAGTTCCTGCTAACTGCCCGTAAGGGTTAGAGACCCATTCTCTTTCCCTGTCGATATTTGGCATATAACAACCTATGCCAATGATAGGTTTTCCACGATAAAAAGCTTCTCTTATAACAGTGGCAATTGGTAGTTTATATGCGTTATCTTTACTAATTACCATTCCATCTCTTAATTCAAGTTGATCTTCAGACACCTTTATTATTTCAGAAGCTAAGGCTAAAATCTGTCTTTTTGCATCTTCACACGCACGCTTCACTGCATTACCGCCTACAAACGTAGCAGCTTGCGAATACGCACCAGGGTCTAGGCTTGTTACTTCTGTGTCTGCATTTACAAGGTTTATATTTTCCAGCGATAAACCAAGAACTTCAGCTGCAATTTGCAATACCATTTGCTCATTACCTTGACCATTGTCGACTATAGCAGTAATAATAGTTGCGTGGCCATCTTCATCAAACTTTATATAGCAAGTGGAGCTGGACCTGAAGCCCATAGGGAATCCACACATCATAGCCACTGAGCTCAAACCTATGCCCTTGCCTCTGGGTAAATTTTTCCGTTTATTTCGCCACTCTGAGACCTCAACTGCTTTCTTAATAGTTTCTTCGAGCCCGCAACTTATTATTTTTGACCTTGTGGCTGTTTCTTCGCCTGTCTTTAACCCATTTTTTAACCTTATTTCTACAGGGTCTAAGCCTAACTCCTCAGCTATGATGTCAAGTTGTACCTCATTACCCACAAGAAAAGCCCTACCATGGCAACCATACATTCCTCGTATTCCTTTATTAGTAAAGACCCTATATCCATCATAACGCACGTTTGGCAAGCGATAGGTTTCTTCATATACATAGAATGGTACAGAAGTAGCTATTGGACCAGTAGAACTATAAGCACCACCATCATAAATAACCTTAAATTCCTTGCCTATGATTGTTCCATCCTTCTTTACCGCTGTTTTTATAGTGGCAATCACGTCATGAACTTGCCTTGTAGACATAGCATTTTCTTCACGAGTAAGTACAAGTTTCACAGGTCTACCTGTTTTTATCGAGAGCAGTGAAGCGATAAAATCAGCAGGTTGTACTTCACTTCTCCCTCCAAAAGCTCCTCCTATAGTTACATGTCTTACTTTGATCCTGTGGAGCGGAATTCCTAAGAGATTGGATAGGGCCTTTGCCCTTACATGAGGACCTGCGTTAGGGCACCAAAGTTCCAAGTAACCGTCGTGGTAAAAGGCTACCACTGCATAAGGTTCAAGCATGGCATAAGCCTCACCAGCGGCCCTGAAGGTATCTTCCCTGACCAAATAGGCTTCCTTGAACGCTTTATCTACATCTCCCCTTTCTATATGGACATGGACATTAATGTTTCGAGGGAACTCCTCGTGGATTAAAGGTGCCCCTTCTTGCATGGCCTCAATTGGATCAAAAACCGCTGGCAAGGGTTCGTACTCTACTTTTATCAAATCAAGAGCTTCCAGAGCGGTTTCTTCATCTACGGCAGCCACTGCTGCTACGTCCTCTCCAATATAACGGACCTTATCAGTGGGTAACATAGGGTGATCCCGAGTATAGGGAAAAACACCCCACTTTACTCTTTTTGTATCAAAACCGGTAACCACAGCTTTAACGCCAATCAAAGTTTTTGCACGGGAGACATCGATATTGAGAATGCGGGCATGAGGAAAAGGACTTCTTAAGACTTTGGCCACAAGCATCCCTGGGAGCTTTATATCCGCTGTGTACACGGCTTCACCCGTTACCTTGGAATAGGCATCACGCCTAGGGAAACTTTTCCCTACTACTTTGTATTCCATTTGATACCTCCATTGGCTCTCATGTTATTACCAATTGAGGAAAGATTATGATTAAAATCAAACAAATTATATAAGCCGGTAGAAAAGCAAATACACCACGAAAAACGTGATTAAGTGTTATTTCTGGATCAATGGAGCCCACAATATAAGCGTTTACTCCTACAGGAGGTGTAACTGCTCCCATAGTTGTTAATATATTAAGCCATATTCCAAACCATATGGGATCAATATTATTCAGCAATGCTATTGGAAATACTATTGGTAGTGTTACTAAAAGAAAGGCTAAAGCATCCATAATAGCTCCACCAATAATATATATAACCATTAAAACGCCGAAAAGTATCCACCTTGAAACGCCTATACGCATTATCTCAGACGCAACAAATTGAGGCAGTCCAGAAAGCGTTATAAACTTGCCGAAAACTAAAGCTCCAAATAAGATCATAAGTACCATACCGGTGAGACGAAGTGTATCATCAATGGCTTGTAGAAATTTCCTAAACCCCAGCTTGCCGCTTATTGCTGCTACAAGTATGCTGAACAAGGTTCCTGCTCCACCTGCCTCTGTTGGGGTAAACCATCCTTTATATAGTCCCCCCATAAGTAAAGCAAAGATGGCCATGACCTCGAGCGTACCACGTAACGCTTTTATTCGTTGAGTCCAAGTGAAAATTGGTCCTGCAGGGGCTACTTGGGGGCGGCGCCAAACTATTAACCAAACTACCGCTATGAATAAGAAGGTCAGCATAACTCCTGGGACAATAGAACCTATAAACAGTTTCGAAATAGGTTGTCCTGTGTAAAGACCATACACGATCAAGACAATACTGGGTGGTATGACTACTCCGAGTGTTGAACCACATGCAATTACCCCTCCGGTGAGCACAGGTCCATATTTATAACGTTTCATTTCTGGTATCACTACTGTGCTCATAGTTGCTGCAGTTGCTGTATTGGATCCACATACTGCAGCAAATCCAGCACATGCTAAAAGGGTAGAAACAGCAAGCCCTCCTTTTTTGTGTCCCATCCATCTATAAGCGCATTCAAACATCCTCTCACTTATGCCGCAGCGAAAAACGATAGCACCCATAAGAACAAAAAGAGGGATAGCAGAAAAACCATACGAGGAAAAGGTAGTCCATGCAGCACTCACTGCCGTTGAAATTGCAACTTTAGGAGAGACTAAATAACTAATTCCTAACATACCAACAAGTGCCATAGCAAAACCAACAGGTATGGCTAACAGGAATAAAATAACCAATAGCAGGAAAATCCCGCATAGTCCTATTAGTGCAGCCCCTTCCATAAGTTCTTACATTCCGGTTCTTTCCTCTGTCAAGATTTTGCGACTCAAGTGAAAACTAAGAACACAAAAACTTCCTGCAACGAAAAGCACAAATGGAGCAAGAGGAATCCTTAAAGTCTCTGAAGACTCGGCCCTTTTGCACACCTGAAGAAACCATGTGAAAGATTCAAAGCTTAAAAATCCTGAAATTATTGTGCTTACAATGAGAGCTATCTTAGAAATTAAGTTTTTTGTCTTGACAGTGAATTTACGTAACAACATATCAACTACTGTATGAGCACGTTCTAACTCTGCAAAAATTATAGCTATGGACATGAAAACTACCCCACCAAGTGAGACCAAATCGGGCGCCCCTGCAATAGGGGCGCCCAAAGGTCTCATTAACATATTCGTTCCTGTTACACTTGCCAGAAACAATAATATTATAAAACCTATATATCGAAGCGCCCTTCTCATATAGGTCCTTTACCTAGTTTCAGGGTACTTCTTAGACATTTCATCTCGTAAGGCGAAAATATCCTTTAAAACCTCATCTGCCGGAATCCCTTTCGCCTTTGCACGTGCCAAATAGTCATCAAAAAGAGGTTTTATAAGCTCTTTCTTTTTAGCTATGTCTGATTCTGGCAAACTGTAATATTGCACTTTGTAAGTATTGATGGTCCAATCAATAACTTCCTTTATGTAATCATCCATATAAGTTCCTGTCCAAAGACTTTGCTCCTCCGCCATGTTATCGAACAATTTCTGGACATCTTTAGGAAGCGATTCCCAACTTTTTTTATTCATAATCACAGCAAATGTTACAATACTATCGCCTAAATAAGTAACATGTCTACAATATTCTGCAAATTTATAATCTTTAAGCACTTCAATGGAAGATAGATACCCTTTTATTAAACCCTTTTGTAGAGCTTCAGGGACATCGCTCATAGGCATACCCACAGGGGTGGCTCCCAGTGCCTTAAGGTAAGGGACACTTGCGCCAGCTGCACGGAGTTCCACACCCTTAAGATCAGCAAGGTTTTTTATCGGTATCTTACTAGCTATATGCATTGGGGCACACGTAAACATAGTAAGAACTTTTACTTTTTCGAGTTCCTTAGGTTGCCATTTTTGATAGAGTTTTAACAATGTCAAAGAAGCTACTTTTGTGTTAGGCCAACCGATCGGCAAATCCATCGCTTCAAGTAGTGGAAACATACCTGGGTGATAGGAAGGGCAAAAACAACCGATATCCGCAAGTCCTGCTACTACACCGTCAAACATCCCCTTAGCATCAAGAAGTGTGCCTCCAGGAAAGGTTTTAACCTTAACCTTTCCACCTGTGCGTTTTTCTACTTCCTTAGCCCACCGTTCCATTTGGACACACGGAAAAGTCGTAGGCGCCGGGAAATTAGCGTAGCGTAACTCGATCATGGATGCGTTAGCTGTCTGAGCCCTCAAAAAAGTTAAGACATATATCATCCCTAAAAGGAAGGTACCTATGAATTTTAAAACCATTTTTTTCATCTTCACACCTCCTCAGAGGGTATTTATTTTTTGTATACAATATTTAATACGAAAAGTCAAGCAGGTGGTTAAAAAGGGTTTTATATTTGTGTCAAATTAACGCCAACCTTGAAAATGGCGTTTGAACAGCAAGGACTTGCAGATTTTGGGAGTAATAAGGTATGTGGGATTAAGTGATGGCATTCCCTATAAATGCAACAATTTATGTTAAGTCCGTCGCTAAGTCTTATAACGGCCTTAAGGCTTTAGATGGGGTTTCACTTGAGGTGGAAAGAGGAGAGGTTTTTGGCCTTATCGGTCCAAATGGTGCAGGGAAGACCACGCTTATAAGGATCCTCACTACCCTTACAAAACCGGACGAGGGCTTCGCATATGTCATGGGTTTTGATGTAGTTAAGGAGCCTTTAAGAGTGAAAGGAGTCATAGGAGTGGTACACCAAGAGAACAACCTGGACAAAGAACTCACCGTTTACGAAAACCTCCTGGTATACGGTTTCTTACACAAGGTGCCTCGCTTAAGGCAAAAAATTGAGTATCTTCTAGAGGCCTTAGGGATTAAGGAAAGGAAGAATTCCTTGGTTTCGTCTCTTTCTGGTGGAATGCAGAGAAGACTTATCCTCGCAAGGGCCCTTTTACCAGATCCCCCTATCCTGTTCCTGGACGAACCAACAACTGGTCTAGATCCACAAGCAAGGAGGACCATATGGGACGTCATAAGGAAAGGAAAGGCACAAGGTAAGACCATCTTCATCACTACCCACTATATCGAAGAGGCCGAGAGCCTGTGCGACAGGGTTGCCATCATTCATGAGGGTAAGATCATAGCTATGGGTACCCCGGACGAGTTGAAGAGCCGGCTAGGTGAATTTGTCCTAGAACATATCGATGCGAAAGGACGGCTTCACCAATGGTTTTGTAAGGACCAAGAGGAGGCTTATGGATTTGTCAGGGAAAAGGGGATCCCTTTGACCATAAGGAAGGTTAACTTGGAGGACGTCTTTATCGCCCTGACAGGGAGAAAAATGAAATGAGGGGATTTGATTGGTATCCTGTGTTCTTCCGAGAAATGCTACTTTTTAAGAGGAGGTTTTTCCGCCTTGGATACTTCCTCTCGGCTATGATGGTCCCTTTGATCTACTTGATAGTGTTTGGCTTAGGGTTAGGGAGAGACATACGGATTTCTTCCTCTTACAGTTACCTCGGATTCCTCATACCCGGACTTGTGGCAATGAGCTCTATGGTGAATTCGTACTCCTGGATAGCTAATTCGGTAAACCTTGGACGTCTTCATTTCAAGACCTTTCAAGTCCTCCTTCAAGCCCCTATACCCCTCTTTTGTGTAGTTTTAGGAGAAGTGTTGTCAGCTATGGTAAAAGGCCTTTTTGCAGGTTTCCTTGTACTTCTGGCAGGCCTGCTTGTACCCTCAGGAATTTCGCTCAAGGCGCCCTTTTGGATAGCCTTTGTCATGAACTGTTTCCTTTTTGCCAGTCTGGGTTTTGTGGTCGGTATGCTGAGCAAGGGGCATGAGGAAACAGCCACATATTCCAACTTCCTCATCCTCCCTATGGCCTTTTTCTGCGGCACCTTTTTTCCCCTGGAGAGGATCCCAGGATTTCTACGCCCTTTTGTCTACCTAATGCCATTGACCCATACAAATTTACTTATAAGAAGGACCGCGTTCGATAAAATGGCCCTTTTGTCTTGGGTTGTGCTCGGGGGATATTGCCTTTTGTTCTTTTCCCTTGCTTTGAAATTGACAAAGGACTATGACGAATAACTTGTTCGTCTATGTCCTTGACGCTTACTTAGAGGATCGGTTATCCTTACCGAAGGGGAAACAGAGGCCATGAAGGCCAAAAGGGCCTTTATGGCCTTTTGTTTTTAGTTATGAGAGCCATTGGAGACCGTAAGATAAGGCTTTGGTTTTTCCTTTTTGCCTCCCTCTTCATCCATGCAAGTGCCTTTTTGTTCCTTTCACATAGTGGCAAAAAGAAAGCTCTTGCACCTGTCGCCCTTGAGGTTAAACTGGTGGAACTGCCTACTTTTTCTGACCCTCAACAAGGTAGCCTCAAGGCCAGAGAAAGTTCTATAGCCACCCCCCCTCAAGTTAGGGGTACCAACCCAAATCCCCTTCTTGTCCTTAAAAAAGCAAGGCCTTCGCTTGGTGAATTTTTGGAAAGCCCTCAGACTTCTGAGGGTGTGAAGTATTGGGAACTGGAGGAAACTTTAGCCGATGACCCCCTTACAGAGAAAAAGGAACACACAGAAAGCCTGATTTCAGACAGTGTGGCCTTAAGTTCAAAGACCGGAGACTTACACCAAAGTACAGAAGAGGAACGTCTTCTTTTTGTCTATGAAGAATCGGAGGTCAGCCAGCGTCCTTACTTTAAAACCTTGGTCAAGCCCAAATACCCGGAAATAGCAAGAAAGATGGGGAAAGAAGGCCTGGTGGTCCTTAGGGTACTAGTGGATGAAAATGGAAGGGTTAAAGAAGTACAAGTGCTAAGGTCTGCGGGATTTGGTTTCGATGAGGAGGCAAAAAAAGCCATACGACAAAGCCTCTTTGAACCCGCAAAACACCACGGAAAACCCGTACCTTGTTATGTAAGGGTACCGGTGAGGTTTGTACTGGAAGAAAACTAAGTTGGTGGTCCCAACGGGACTCGAACCCGTGTCTCTGGCGTGAGAGGCCAGTATCCTAGGCCGCTAGACGATGGGACCACCTGGCTGGGGGACGAGGATTCGAACCCCGGCTACGAGGTCCAGAGCCTCGCGTCCTGCCGCTAGACGATCCCCCAGTTTCTAATGGATAAATAAACGAAAAACCTCTCGAGGTCAAGTTCTTACCAAGAGAAGTGGCAAATAGGTTCATAATCGCAAAACTGGCAGCTTTCCTCGTCTGTAGCCTTAAAGTAAAAGTCTGAGTACATGATGTGTTTCAGAAGGAAACCCAAAACCCTAGGTAAGCTTTCGCTAAGCCAATTGGCCCATGTTTCCACGTTGTTTTTGATTAACCTCTTTTCTCTCTCTTGTTCCTCGGTTTGGGATCTAGAAAGGACCACGTATGCGGCATTTGTTAAAAAGAGGGCTTTTTTATTTCCACCCGAATAAAGGAATAGGTAGAGGGGCAATTGTAGATCTCGTATTTTTCTCCTTATCAACGCCAATGACTCCCAATCCAAATCTTGAGGTAAAGGGCACTCTAAAAGGGATTTGATGGAGGGAGGATCTTTTACACTGCCGGTTTTGTAGTCCAAGATCATTATCTTGTCTCCCCTGCGGTCTATTCGGTCGATCTTTCCATAGAACTTCCATTCATAATCGAGCAACTTAAGCGTTAAAGTCATTTCCTTTTCCAATGCAAGGATGTCAAAGGACCCTTTTTGATGTTCGAGGAACTCCTTTAGCCTGAACTTGACCGCTTCTTGGAGGAAAAAGCGCTTCTCTGGGCCAAGGCGGGAAAGGGGAGAGGAATCCAAGTGGCCGAGGAAGATCCTATAAAGAAGGTCTGGGTCATTGTCCTTCTTGGGGTTATATGTCTTCCCTATGAAAGGCTTGAAGTAGTCTTCAAGGGTTCTGTGGAGGAGTTCTCCTAACAGGTCGCCTTCTACTTCCTCTACAACGGCCCTTGGGGGGTCCAATCCCAAGGTGTACTTGTAATAGAATTTAAGGGGACATTCCAAATAGGTGTTGAGCAAGGTTGCAGAAATCCCTTTGCCCTGTGAAAGGGAAAGGAGTGTGAGTTTTGCCCTTTCCTTTTCCTTGGGGATCCCTTCCTTTTTAGGGAAATGGGAAGGTGGTATGGAGAGAGGGATCCTCTCGATTTGACCGTCAAGGAGCTCGCGTCTTTTTCTTTCTTCTTCCCAAAGAAGCCTTTCGACAAAACGGCTGCGCGAAGCCTTTATTTCCAAATGCTTGCTCGTGGAGGCCACCGAGTTTTGCCAAAGCAGATATACTTCCCTTGAGGACTTCACCAACCTCTCAAAGTGATACCATATGATCTGTTCTTCCCTTTCCCTTTCAGGTAAGCCTAAAACTGGCCTAAGAGACGGGGGAAGGATGGGGTCATAACCCCTTTGAGAGGGGATGACGCCTTCGTTAAGCTGAAGGAAGATCACGCGGTCGAACTGAAGTAGCCTGCTTTCCAATAAGCCCATGACCTGGAGGTCGACCAAAGGTTCTCCTTCAAAGGGTATCCTCGTGCCGGAGACAAGGTACCTAAGGATCTGGAAGAGGAAGCGCCTTCTTATAGGTACCCTTTTTATAAGCAGGCCTTCTAAAACCGGTATGACCTTACTTTGGAAAAAGGAAAAGCCCGTATTTGCCAATAGGTCACTGCTTTCTTTTAACAAAGGATAAAGGAACTCCATTAGGGTTTTTAGCCCCCTTATTAGGTCATCCAGGGTTTCCACTTCCTCTAAGGGTTTGAGCACTTTATTGTGGATGCTGCCAATACAAGACAGAGCGTCCTTCGGATCATACCCTAATGCCTTTAGGGCTTCCCATTCGGAGGCTACGAGGGACTCAACCTCATATCGATCAAAATACGGCCCGAGCCTTTCGACTATCAGACGCTCCAAGAAATGAAAGAGGCCCTTTACGGGCTTTCCTCCAGGCGTATTTAAACTCCTTAAAAAAGGATGTCGCACAATTGAGAGGTAGTCTTTGTGATAATAGCCTTTTTTCCTATCGGATCCTTCAATAAGGCGTAATACTTGTTCTATGAACCCCCAGAAAGGAGTTTGGTCTAAAGGATACCCAAGGGTTATGTTCACTTCCATGTCTTCGGGTAGCTCTTCTACCAGCGGCAAGAGCAGAGAAGGTTCGACAAGTATTAAGGCCTGTTTGACATGCTCACCATCGGTGCGAAAGAGACTAAGGGCCTTTGAGATCTGCGAGTGTACGTCATAAGCTTCCACAAAGTGAAGGACGGTGTTCATCGGGGGGCTGTCCCACGCGTATTCCACTTCCGCTCCCCATTCCTTCTGCCACCTTTCCAAAAGGGGAGGCAAGGGTTTTGGGGCTTGCCATATGAACTGGGTCCCTTTTTCCCATAGACCTCTGAACAAAAGGTCCTCTGATCTTGTAAGCGCGTAAAAGCCCAAAGCAAAATGGGGTACGGTTTCATGAGGGAGGATTTCGACCTTTTGGGCTATTTCCTTCTTCCTCTTGGCAGGAGTTGTAAATCCGTTACGGTCAAGTAGCGCATTGTAAGTCCTCCATATGCTGTCCAACGCTTCAAAGAGCCGTTTAGCCTTTCGCGGTATACCTTCCAGATAGGACAAAGGTATAGGTTCAACCATTTCTTCAAATAACTCTTCGAAAAGCTCGGACAACTTCAACCCCCAAGGGAAAAAGGAATCGAAATCCCCTATCTCATCGAGCTTCGCCTCTTTTGCCGATAGATAGATAAGCCAGGCTTGGTCAATGGGCCTAAGGAGGCGTTTGGGTCTTTCCTCCATATAAAGCGAAAGTAATTGGACAAAATCCTCAAGGGAAAAGGCACGAGGCGGTACAAATGGCTTCTTTAAAACCGCCCTTAGTCCCTCTTTTAGGTAGAGTATAGGGCGCCGGTGCGGAAAAAGGACAAGCACATGCGTGAACAGTAAATCCCCTTCTTGGCGCGGAAATTTGATGAGTTCCCTAATGAGATACTCTATTGCGTTTTTTTCGTAAGGTAAGACTTTTATAGGCTTCCTCACCGCTTCTTCAAATATGCTATAGTAAAAACAAAGGGTAGGTCAACGAATCAGAAGCCAAAAAGGGACCAAAATGAGGATGTGGATGGTGGATCCAAAATTTATGTGTGATAAACACCTTTTAGGAGAACATTGTGAAATCCATATGTTTATAGGGGCTATTAGAAAAGGCAAGCGTCTTGACGGTTTTATCAAAAATAACCTGTTAGAAATCGGATCCATTTACAACAGACATGACGAACTTGCTCAAGAGATGTTAAAAAGGGGATTTAAACATAATTCAATTTTGCCCAAGCTTGAAGGTTCTGACTTCAAATGTCTTCCGAAAGAACTTACGGAAGCGAAAATAGACAGGAGAAAAGCCCTTCTGGACTTACTTAAACGCTGTAAATATTGCAGGGAAAGGTATAGTAAATTTCGATAAAGTTTGCGTCAAGAAAACACCTTTGAAGTCGCTTCGGTCATTGGTTATGAGTTACCCCTTGACGTAGATCCGTCTTTCTGAGAGGATAAAACTGGTAAAACAATGTTTAAAGGATTGAGATGGACGTATGTTACGTAAACGTTAAGGGGAAAAAGGAGTTTTTCGAACTCCCAGAAGGGTGGGATCTCATGGCCATGTTTGAGGCATCAAATCCTCCCCTTCTGAAAGGATTACAAAAGGCAGTGGCTTTGGCACTTGATGCACCGTTAGGGGTGGGGAAGATTGAGGAAATAGCCCGTCCTTGGATGAGGGTATGTGTGTTGTTTGACGATTTTGAGAGACAGACCCCAGTCGGTTTGGTTCTTCCGGAGTTGTTGAACAGGCTCAACAGGGCTGGGATTCCGGATGGGAGGGTAATAGGCGTTTGTGCTGTAGGGACACACAGGAGGCCCTCTGTTGAAGCCCTGGAACGGAAAATAGGTGCGGAGGCTTTTGAACGTTTGAGAGGGAGGCTTTTTGTCCACGATCCTTTTTCAAAGGGGAACGTATTGGTGGGGAAGACCACGTGGGGTACTCCTGTGGAGGTTAGCCCTTATGTAGCTTTTTCAGATCTCGTGATCGGGATAGGCACATGTCTTCCTCATCCCTGTGCCGGGTACAGTGGTGGACACAAAATCCTTATGCCTGGGGCTTGTTCTTACAGGACTGTATTCGAACATCACTTCACGTGGATGAGAAACCGGAGGGCAAGACTTGACCTAATCGAGGGAAATCCATTTTACGAAGAGATCGTGGAAATTGGCAAGTTATGTGGGCTTATCTTCAAGGTGGATTTTGTGCTCAACGAAAAGGGCAAGGTATTAAACATTTTTTGTGGTGATCCTCTCTTTGAACAGAAAGAAGCGATAAGGTATCTACGATCTAACTTCTCAGTAAGGGTTTCAGAACTTGCGGATGTGACAATTATTTCTTCCTACCCACTTGAAGAGGGTGTACAGGCTACAAAAGCCCTTTTAGTGGCGAGGCTTTGCACCAGGCCAAAAGGACATATAATCTGGGTATGTCCTCAGACAGATCCACAGAGCATGCAGTCCCTGGCAAAAGTCCTAAGGACCATTGAAGATCCGGATGAATTCCACCGCGAGGCCTTAAAGCACGGCGTGCCCACTGGTATGGAGGGTTTGAGTGTTTCTTACGTTATGCAATTGGTATTCTTCAAAGAACTTGTTAGGGATTATCGTGTTATATATGTAACTGACCCAGAAGCAAAAGAATTCGCTTACGATTTCGGATTCAAGGTATTTCAAACGCTTACAGACGCTTTGGAACACGTGAAAAAGGACCTGGATAGAGCCAAGGTATTGGTGTTTCCGTCAGGAGGAATCGTTATACCTTCATTTGGAAGTGAGGAGGCAACGCCATGAAGAATATCCTTGTGCTTATTATCATCGTTTTTTTACATGTAACGCTTTTTGGGCAATCAGAATTGGTACAACTTGAGTCGGTACTAAATAAGGCAATTACCCGTATCCTTGCCGACCAAGATCTATCTGGAGGGTGGTCTAGGGTAAAGGACGAGTTCCCTGTAGAATCAGAGCCGACTAGTTGGGCTGTAAAAGTATTGGCGTTGAACAATGTGAAAACAGAGCAACTCAAAAAGGGCGTTCAGTTCATTCTAAACGACCAAAAACTTGACGGTAGCTGGAATAACAATACTGCTCACACGGCTTTTGCAGTTCTTGCTTTAAGAGAGGTAGGGTACGTGGGTGACGCCATAAGTAAAGCACTGCAATATTTTAAAAAGGTTCAACTGGAAAACGGTGGATTCTCAAGGATAGGTACAGAGGGTGATCCTTTATCCATCTATACTGCCGTGGTACTTTGTGCGTTAAAGGAAGCAAGTGTGGATGAAAACACACCGATGGTAAAAAAGGCGATCGAGTGGCTGTTATCATGTCAGAATCAAGATGGGGGATTTGGGATGACCAGAGGTATCCCTTCTCTTGCAATTTGTACAGCATGGGCGATAAAGAGCCTAATGAGTTATGGCTATAAGCCAGGGGTCGATCCCATAAACAAAGCTATTCGATGGCTTTTGACCACACAAAAAGAATCGGGTGGTTTTTCTATGACGTCTCAAACTCATGAGGACCCTGAGGTTACCGCTTATGTAATCCTTGCTTTGAGTCCTGTAACTGAGTTAAAGGAAAGACTGCTACTTGCAGTGGATTACCTTAGCAAAGTACAAACCGAAGACGGTGCTTTTGTAAGTGATACACCTATTCAGTTCAAAAAAGTTCCCAAAAAAAACACACAAACTACATGTTTTGTAGCATGGGCGTTGAGCGAGTTGCGGATTCGTTTGGGAAGCCTAAAAAGCAATCACGGTAAATAATGGTCATAAAACGGGTACTATTAGGAAATGAAGCTATAGCGAGAGGTTTGCTGGAATCAGGATGCCAAATACTTACTTCCTATCCTGGAACACCTGCGACTGAGGTATTATCTGCGTTCAAAGCCTTTGCAGAGGAAGAAAAGATACATGTGTATGTAGAATGGTCAATCAATGAAAAAGTAGCATATGAAGTGGCACTTGCTGCAGCTATGTTGGGCAAGAGGGCAGCTGTTGCCATGAAACAGGTGGGAGTAAACGTAGCTAGTGATCCTTTGCTTAGCTCGATTTACACAGGTACAAAAGGTGGTTTTTTATTGATAGCCGCTGACGATCCAGGCCCTCATAGTTCTCAAACCGAACAAGATTCACGATTGTGGGGGCTATTAGCGAAAATCCCTGTTCTTGACCCCTGTGATCCACAGGAAGCTAAGGAAATGGCAGTTTATGGCATTGAGCTTTCAGAGCGTTTTGAGATTCCCGTTATGTTACGACCTACCCTAAGGGTCTGTCATGCGCGACAGAGTGTGACTTTAGGACCTATTTCGCATTCTAGGCGAGAGGCTTCTTTTGAGAAAAATCCGAGTCGATGGGCAGCTACACCCGCGGAGCGGTATCAGCTCCACAAGTTGCTTAATTCGAAAGCAGAGGAAATTGTAAAAGAATTTGAAAACGATAGGAGGTTTAATTTCATCTTGTTGGGGAATCAACGATTAAAAAAATTGAGAAAGAGTTTTAAGTTAGGTGTCATATGTAGTGGACCTGTGTGGGGTTCGATCACTGAAATAACTGCCGAACTAAATGTAGGACACGAGATACCAGTTCTCAAATTAGGTACTCTCATACCTTTTCCGAAGTTTTTAGTGAAACAATTCGTGGAAAAATGCGAAAAGGTTTTGGTGCTGGAAGAACCAGACAGCCTTATAGAACTACTTATAGGAAATGACGATAAGATTATCGGGAGGTCAAACCATTATGTACCTACGGAAGGAGAGCTGAGTCCAGAAGTAATAGAATCAACCCTTTTGAAAGTTTTAAAGGCAAGAGGAATCAAGTTGCCAGAAAAACGAACGAAACCAAGAAAGCATATGATTTTCAACATCAAAGAACGGCCTCCGGTTTTATGTCCTGGATGTCCGCATAGAGCGAGTTTCTACGCTATAAAATGTGTATTTCCTAATGCAATTTACAGTAGTGATATAGGGTGTTACACGCTTGGCAAAAGGCAAAGTGCTGTAGATATAGTTCTCAACATGGGAGCTTCTATAGGAATAGCTTCAGGTATTTCTAATATTTACGATGGTAAAAATGATGTTATGGTTGTAGTTACTATAGGAGATTCGACTTTTTACCATTCGGGCATCCCTGCACTTTTGAATGCTGTCCATACCAATAAATCCTTTGTAGTGGTGGTCCTAGATAACCAGACCACAGCTATGACCGGTTTTCAGCCAACGCTAGCTAGTGAGACTTTGGCAGATGATTCGAAAGGGAAACCTTTGTCGTTAGAGAATATTATACAAGCATGTGGGATTGAATTTCTAAAGGTGGTAGACCCTTATAATCTTGAATCTATGATCGCTGCCTTATGGGAATCTCGATTTTACTTAGAACAGCGCAAAAGTATACCTGTAGTTATTGCTCGCCATCAATGTGTGCAACTTCAGCGAACTGATATCAGGTGTAAATCTAGGATTGAAGTTAAAAATAAATTTGATTTACTCGAAACAGAAAAAAGCAAATATGCACCTCAGTTTCAAACAAAAATACCTCCTTGTAACGAAAACTGTCCTATAGGGATTGATATTGAGAGGATTTTGTGGTTTCTTGCAAAAGGCAAACATAACGAGGCGATTGCTTTGTTGTTGAAAAGTAACCCTTTACCTGCTGTGTGTGGACGTGTGTGTTTTCATCCATGTGAAGAAGCATGTAATAGGCGATTGTTTGACGAACCGGTGAAGATACAATGGGTAGAAAGGTTCTTGGGTGACCGGGCCACAGAAGACCACCTTCCTCGCATAGCGCCTTTTACTGGTTACAGAATAGCTGTAGTGGGCTCAGGCCCCGCTGGGCTTAGTTGTGCCTATGCGTTAAGGCTACTCGGACACAAGGTCGAGATATTTGAAGCAATGGCAGAACCCGGAGGGATTTTGCGCTATGGCATACCGCCTTACAGGTTACCCAAAGAGGTTTTGCGCCGTGAAATTCAAAGGATAATGTCTCTAGGCATAACCATTCATACAGGCGTTAGCGTAGGGAAGGATATGCCTTTTGAAAGATTATTGGATTTTGATGCTATTTTTTTAGCTACAGGAGCTCAAAAAGCAAGATGTGCGAACATAGAAGGGGAAGGATTAAAAGGAGTATGGAACGGTTTGGAAGTGTTAAAGATGATAAACGAAGGAAGAAGGCTTTCTTTTGGCCATAGGATAGTCGTTATAGGTGGTGGGAACACTGCGATTGATGTCTCGCGTTCTCTCAAAAGGCTTGGATACGATCCTTTATTGGTTTACAGGAGAAGGAAAGAGAACATGCCAGCTCATCCAGCGGAGGTAGAGCAAGCAGAATTGGAAGGAGTAAAGATGCTTTTTTGCTTCATACCTTTGGAAATTATCGGAGAAGAAAAAGTTACAAAGATTCGTTTAGGGAAAACTGCACTTGATCGTGAAGGAGAAGAACTACATTACATTCCAGGTTCTGAATTTGAGATGGAAGTTGACACGGTTGTGATGGCTATAGGTGAAGACCCGGATTTCGAAATACCTTCATGGTTTAAAGAAAATCCCAAGGTATTTTGGGGTGGGGATCTAGTAAATGTAAAAAGAACAGTAGCTAATGCAATCGCTTCTGGAATGCGTGTTGCTCAACAGATTCACGATTTTTTGACATGTGAGAAAAGGATACCACCAACTAAAACTATCCAATCGCCTGTTGCGCTTAAAGAAATAAAGACCTATATGTTCTCTAAGTTAAAGGCAACTCAGGCAAAAAGGCTTCCTCCTCATTTAGCAACTAAAAGTTTCAACGAGATATACAGTACTATATCTGAAGAAGATGCTTTAAAAGAAGCTAAGGATCGTTGTTTCCATTGCGGAAACTGTACTGCGTGTGATTTTTGCTTGGTTTCATGTCCTAATAACGCAATCTTAAAAAAGACTGACAAGTACGAAGTTGATTTAAACCGTTGTACACTGTGTAGAGTATGTGCAGAGGTATGTCCGCGTTCAGTAATAGATATGCCATTAGTTGGCTCGTGTGTAAAGTGCAAACACTGTATCAATATTTTAAGTTGTCCCTCTCTAGTATTTGTTAACGAAAAAGTTTATATTGACCAAGATACATGCGTAGGTTGTAATTTGTGCGTTTATGTATGCAAACAGGGAGCAATACAGGAGGTTAAGTGAACTTTGAAATAATAGCTGCAGGGATAGGAGGACAGGGGGTTTTATTTCTTACGCGAATTTTGTGTGAAGTCGCTCTCAAAAAAAAAGAACACGTGATTGCTTCTGAGGTTCATGGAATGAGCCAAAGAGGAGGTTCAGTGACGAGTCATGTCAAGATAGGTAACTTTAGAGGTCCTTTGATAAAACCAGGTAATGCAGATCTGTTGTTAGCTCTAGACTGGAAAGAAGGTCTGAGGAACCTGCATATGCTAAAAAGGGGGGGAAGGGCGGTCTTCAACGCTCCATTTAAATTTAAGATCCCTGCAACAGAAATATATTCGATAGATGCAACAGAATCCGCCCGTAGGTTAGGTGACATTCAACTTGCAAATCTGGTTATTTTAGGATATGCACTAAGTTTAAATGTTCTTCCTTTTAGGAGCGATGAAGTGAGAGATGTGGTACATATGTTATTACCAATTTCAAAAAAGGAGCTCGGACTTAAGGCGTTAGAGGCTGGATTTGAGGGAGTTATAATAACACCTGAAAGGAGGATAAGCTATAAGACATTAAAAGAAATTCTAAAAGGAGGTGTAACATGAAGTTAAAAGTTTTTGCTAAAACTTTGCCTCCCTTTTTTGTTTTATTTTTGTTGCTCTTTTTAACCCAAGGAATAGCGCAGGTAATAAAGTGGCGAGTTCAGTCCTTTTATCCCGGTGGGGCTCTCTATGACACTTTAGTCTCAAAATACTTTGCTGATACAGTAAAGAAATTAAGCGGCGGCAGACTTGAAGTGATGACGTACGGCAGTGGGAGTTTGGTGCCTTTTGCTGAGACTTTGGACGCAGTGGGTAAGGGCGTTATCGAAGGGGCCATTTGGTGGCCTGCTTACGATACCGGTCGTGACATGACCGGGACCATATTCGGAGCTGACATCCCCTTTGGTTTTAACGGAGAGGAGTGGTTTGCGTGGTTTACCCAATATGGGGGGCTGGAATTGATGGAGGAACTTTACGGAAAGTGGAACATCAAGCCCATTGGTCCCCTAGTAGGAGGTCCTACCCAGATCTTCCTTCAACTTAAGAAGCCTGCGCGTTCCCTTAAAGACCTCAAAGGTAGGGTCATAAGGATTGTGGGGATAGAGGCTGAAGTAATGAAGGAGTTTGGCGTTAAGCCTATATCGCTTCCCGCTGGAGAGATCTACACGGCAATGGAACGCGGTACCATAGACGGCTTGGAATACGCCTCTCCCATCGACAACTTCAAGTTCGGTTTCCACGAGGTAGCCAAACACATATTGCTCCCCGGTTGGCACAGCACCACTGCAACGGCCTTCCTTATGGTGAACAAGGACGTGTGGGCGAAGTTACCCG
This sequence comes from uncultured Thermodesulfobacteriota bacterium, assembly GCA_964611295.1. Classification (GTDB taxonomy): domain Bacteria; phylum Desulfobacterota; class B13-G15; order B13-G15; family B13-G15; genus B73-G16. Next base: position 26,526 of record CAZSWV010000011.1, read on the forward strand.
ATGATCTGAAGTTCGTAGTGGAATCAGCTGCTTATAAGACCTTTTTGGCTCAGCGTGCCTATGAAATCCCAGAGTCCGCTAAAGCCATGCGGAAGTTGAAAGAGGCAGGTTGTACCATTACAAGGCTTTCGGATGCGGACCTTCAGGCTTTGGATGAAGCTGGTAAAAAGGTGCTTGACAGATACGCTTCCCAGAACCCCTTCTTTGCCAAAGTCTTGAAATCCATAATGGAATACAAAGCTTTGTTAAAGGAACTTGAACCTTTGACAAACGTAAGCTATAAGGTACAAGAACCCAAAAAATGAGGAAGCTCGATAAGTTTACGAACACTATAGACCTTCTCAGTACCTTGAGCGGTAAAGTTTCGGCTTTTGCACTTATAGCCCTCATTGTCATTGTGAATGCGGGTGTAATAGCCAGAAGGGTTATAGGGACCCCCATAGCATGGGGATTTGATGTAAGTTACATGCTATGGGGGTTCCTTTTCATCATAGCTTCTGCGTGGGCTATGGCTAAGAAGGAGCACGTGACCCTTGATGTGCTGACCCAAAGGTTCTCAAGACGTACTAATGCCCTTTTGGAACTGGTCTTATACATTTGTGTGGGCCTTCCCGTACTTCTTGTGCTCTTCGTAAAGGGCTTCGGCTTCGCTTACACCTCTTTTATGCTTAAGGAAAAGGTACCTTCGCCCCCTTATCTCCCCATTTACCCTTTGAAGTTCAGTATCCCTGTAGGGATACTATTGCTTATCTTACAGACCTTAGCGAACCTTATAAGGACCATAGAAGATCTCCGTCCTGCAAGGAGTGAATGAGGATGGCCCAGGTTTCTCCCTTATGGATGCTTGTGCCCCTTGTTGTCCTTGTACTTTTGGGGCATCCGGTAGGGCTGGTATTGGGCTGGGTGGGTCTTGTCTTCGGTATCCTCTTTTGGGGTCCCCAATTTTTGCCCATAATCGTGACCCGCTTTTTTGAGTTCCAAACCAATTACCTTTTGGTTTCCATACCTTTATTCGTATTCATGGGCAATGTCCTTGAGCGTTCCGGTATCGCCGATGGACTTTACGAATCGCTGAACCGTATACTTGCCAAGGTAAGGGGTGGTCTTGCCTTAGCGACCATAGTTGTGGCAAGCGTCTTCGCGACGACTACGGGGGTCGTAAGCGCCTCCACAACGAGCATCGGTTTAATAGCTTTACCCTCCATGATAAAAAGGGGATACGACCACAAGCTTGCCTCTGGGGTTGTAATGGCAGGAGGGTGTTTGGGGATCTTAATTCCGCCAAGCATCATGTTAGTGGTAGTAGGAGCGTGGGCCCAGCTTTCAGTGGGAAGGTTATACCTCGGTGCCTTTATACCTGGCTTCCTTTTGGCAGGCATTTACATGTGTTATATCTGGCTCAGGTGTAAGATGAAACCCGAGCTTGCCCCCATCTTTGTCCCCGAAAAGGAAGGGAAGGGCAGAGAGATCAAGGCGTTGCTTTTCAACCTCATACCGCCCTTGGTTTTGATATTTGCAGTACTTGGGACCATAGTAATAGGGGTGGCTACTCCAACCGAAGCAGCAGGTGTAGGGGCACTGGGCAGCCTTATAATCGCAGCCTTGAAAAGACGTCTCACATGGTCTGACTTCCTTGAGGCATGTTATAGGACTGTAAGGCTTTGCGGCATAATCGCCCTTATAGCGTGTGGAGCCCTTACCTTTGCAAGCGCTTTTCTCGGGCTAGGGGGCGATAGGGTGGTAGAGGAGCTTTTGCTCGGACTTGGGCTTGGCAAATACGGGGTCTTGACAGTGATGATGGCCTGTTTATTGCTTATGGGTTGCTTTATGGATTGGTTTGAGATACTCGTGATCACTATTCCCATCTTCTTTCCTATAGCGCAAAGGCTTGGTTTTGATCCTATATGGTACGGGGTTTTGGTCTCAGTCAACCTCCAAATGTCCTTTTTGACTCCTCCATATGGTCTGGCGTTGTTTTATCTAAAGGGACTTTCGGCCATTGTGGCCCCAGAGGTACAAACAGATGATATCATCAAGGGTGCGGTTCCCTTTGTCCTTTTGGTTTGCCTTTGCATAGTGCTTTTGATCCTCTTCCCACAACTTGTGCTTTGGCTTCCTCATAAGCTAATGAGGTAAAGCCGTGAAGGAGGTAAGGCTACATCAGTTCCCTTGGAGCGTGAAAGAGGGTGAGCTCTCCCTCTTTTTCCCTGATAGATGGGAGGTGAAGGTATGCGAAATATCAGGGGCAAAAAAGCAAAAGTTAAGTCAAGAAGAGATAAGGTCACGCTTGTCTAAGCCTCTTAGCGGTTCTTCAATCCGTGAGATGGCAAGAGGTAAGGGCGAGGCGGTGATAATATTTGACGATATGTCCCGAATAACGCCGGTTAAGGAGGTCCTGCCCTTTATACTTGAGGAGCTAGAAGCTGTAGGGATGACCCCAAAGGACATAACCTTTGTCTCAGCCCTAGGTGCACATGGGGCTATGGACAGGACTGATTTCGTTAGAAAGCTCGGAGAGGAGGTGGTTTCCAACTATCCCGTTTACAACCATAACCCCTTCGATGGTTGCGTATGTTTAGGGAAGACCAAGAATGGGACGCCTTTGTCCTTCAACCAAGAAGTGGTGGAGGCAGGGTTCAAGATCGGAATAGGGGCTATCGTCCCACATTTGATGACGGGTCTAAGCGGAGGCGGTAAGATCCTCTTGCCGGGTGTTGCGGCTTTTGAGACCATTGAGGCCTTCCACCGCCATGGAGGAAGGCTAAAGGAAAGGTTAAGTGGCGGTTTTGTCCCTCAGGATCTCTTAAAGGACAACCCCTTACTTGAGGACATCGAAGAGGCCGTTTTTAAGGTCGGACTAAACCTTAAGGTGGACGTGCTTCTGAACGCAAAAGGTGAGATATGCGAAATATTTGTAGGCCATCCGGCAAAGATAAGGGAGATGGAGGTAAAAGAAGCCCTTTTCCATTACAAGGCACCGGCCATGGAAGCAGACATAGTAGTGGCAAATGTATTCTCTAAGGCAAATGAAGGGGAAATAGGGGTGGTCACGTGTTTATCATGTGTGAATAAAACGGGAGGGGATTTGGTACTCATTTGTAACGTCAAGGAGGGACATGTCGTCCATTACCTTATGGGTACCTTTGGTAGGAGATCCAGGACAAGGCTTAAATTGACTGTTAGGACGCCAGATTACGTGAGAAACGTTTTGGTCTTCACGGAATACCCTGAGGAGTCCTTAAGGGACTATTTCGAAGAACCAGAAAAGGTCCTGTTTTTCACCAGATGGGAAGAGCTCCTCTCCTTCCTTGAGGAGAGGTATCCAGGAACGGCTACTGTAGCAGTTTACCCCAGCGCCGATATCCATTACCTCTGTTGATCCCCCAAAAGAATAGGTTGCAAAATACCGTTGACGTTAGGGGGTCAAAGTGATATTAGGAAGCATCTAAATGGAAGAGGAGGCGCGGCTATGCCCATGAAGAGGTATCTTTTCACTTCGGAATCCGTCACCGAAGGACATCCTGACAAGATCGCCGATCAAATCGCAGATGCCATCCTGGATGCCATTCTCGAGAAGGACCCTTTTGCAAGGGTAGCCTGTGAGTGCCTGGTGACTACAGGGCTTGTCTTTATCGCAGGGGAGATAACCACGGAATGTTATGTAGAGATGCCGGAGATCGCACGTCAGACCATAAGGGAGATAGGGTATGTGGATGCTAGCTATGGTTTTGATTGGCAGACCTGTGGTGTCATAACCTCTATAGACCAACAGTCCCCTGACATAGCTCGTGGTGTTGTGGGAAGGGAAAATCACGAAATAGGCGCAGGCGATCAAGGGATAATGTTCGGATATGCCTGCGATGAGACCCCGGAGCTCATGCCTTTGCCTATAACCCTTGCCCATAAGCTTGCCAGAAGGTTGGCTGAGGTGAGGAAAAAGGGGATCCTTGACTTCCTCCGTCCAGACGGTAAGACCCAGGTAACTGTGGAGTACGTGGACGGCCGGCCAGTTAGGGTAGACGCAGTGGTAATAGCTGCTCAGCATCACCCTCATGTACCTTACAGCACCTTGAAGGAGGGGATAATAGAGGAGGTGATAAAAAAGGTGATACCGCCACATATGCTGGACCATCGGACCCGCTTTTACATTAACACGACCGGGAGGTTTGTGATCGGTGGTCCGCTTGCAGACTGTGGATTGACAGGTAGGAAAAACATAGTGGACACCTACGGGGGGGCAGGGCACCATGGTGGAGGGTCCTTTTCTGGAAAGGACCCTACAAAGGTCGACCGTTCAGCCTCCTACATGGCACGCTATGTTGCCAAGAACATCGTAGCAGCAGGTTTGGCTAAGAAGTGCGAGGTTCAAGTAGCTTACACCATAGGAGAGCCCCATCCCATTTCCTTGATGATCGACACCTATGGGACAGGGGTCGTACCTACCGATGAGATCGCTAGGGTTGTGAGGGAACTTTTCGACTTCCGTCCGGGTAGGATCATAGAGTACTTGAACTTACGGCGTCCTATATACAAAAAGACCGCTTGTTATGGACACTTCGGCAGAGAGGAGCCTGAATTCACTTGGGAAAGGACAGATAGGGTAGATGAACTAAGGGAGGCCTTTGGCATATGAAGGCCTTTGAGGTAAAAGACCTCTCCTTGAAGGAGGAAGGCCGGGGTAAGGTAGAATGGGCAGGCGGTAAGATGCCCGTGTTGGGCCTTTTGCGAGAGGAGTTCTCACAGGAGAAGCCCCTTTCTGGTATAAGGGTTTCGGCTTGTCTTCACGTGACGCCAGAGACCGCCCAGTTGGTGATCACCTTGAAGGCCGCAGGTGCTGACGTCTTGCTCTGTGCCTCAAATCCCCTTTCGACCCAGGACGAGGTCGCTGCTTATTTGGTATCCGAATGGGGTGTAAAGGTATATGCGATAAGAGGTGAGGACGAATTCACCTATTATGACCACATAAAAGAAGCCATATCCCATATGCCGGCCATTATCCTCGACGACGGTGGTGATCTAACAAGCCAGGTTCACCTATTAGGCCTTGGGAGGCTTGACGAGCTTAAGGAGCCCATAAGGACTTGGGCCAAAAGTCTAAGCCAGGAGGGAAGGGAAAGGTTAGTCTCTGGCATTATAGGGGGTACCGAGGAGACGACCACCGGAGTGTTAAGGCTTCGGGAGATGGAGAGGGAAGGTGTCCTTTTGTTCCCTGTAATTGCAGTGAACAACGCTTATACCAAGTACCTTTTTGACAACCGTTACGGAACAGGGCAAAGCACTTTGGATGGGATAATGAGGGCTACCAACCGTCTGCTCGCGGGGTCGGTGTTTGTAGTGTGTGGCTATGGATGGTGTGGTCGAGGTATAGCTATGAGGGCCAGAGGGATGGGGGCAAGGGTTATAGTTACGGAGGTCGATCCCATAAGGGCCCTTGAGGCAGTAATGGACGGCTTTGAGGTTATGCCTTTAGAGAAGGCATCGCCTCTAGGGGATTTTTTTGTCACAGCTACTGGTAACTACAAAGTCATAAGAAGGGAACACATAGCAAGGATGAAGGACGGAGCTGTGTTGGCCAACGCAGGGCATTTCAACGTAGAGATAGACCTCGAAGCCCTTGAGGAGATGGCCTCGGAAAAAAGGGGACCAAGAGAGGGGGTCACCCAGTACGTAATGCCAGATGGCAGGCGGATAAACCTACTTGGGGAGGGAAGGCTGGTGAACTTGGCCTGTGCCGAAGGGCATCCGCCTGATGTCATGGACATGAGCTTTTCCAACCAAGCCCTAAGCTGTGTGTTCCTTTTAACGAGGAGGAAGGAACTTGAAAACAAGGTCTACGATGTCCCCCGGGAGATAGATATAAGGGTAGCTCATTTGAAGCTTAAGGCCTTAGGTATCGAGATAGACCAACTTACCCCCGAGCAAAGGAAGTACTTGGAAAGTTGGACACTAGGTACTTAACTGCCTGACCTTGAGGGTCCTCATGCGATTTATAGCAGCAGCTACCTCAAAGATACGAGGAAGGGCAAGGTTGCCCATCTTGAGGGGAGAGAGGCAATCGAGCCCTTTTTGTTCTACTTCTTCCATAAGGTCCTCAAGGCCTTTGCGAAGCGAACGCCTCCCGTCTGCATAGAGCCTACCGTATCGATACATCATCAGTCCTATGCACCTTGTTTGGGATTCGTCAACCAGTTGTTCCACATAAGATAGGTCTATGATTGTCTTGCCGAAGACCACGGCCCTCATGCCCTTTGCTTCCATCTTTGGTCGTCCTGCCAGGGCCTCTGTGAAGGATTCTGGTAGGGGTATCCTCGGGGTAATGGGGCCAAAGGACTCCCCGCCTTCATCCCTGCGTCTTGAGGTGTATTTTCGGGCTACTTCCTTGGCCTTTTCGGTTACACACTTAGGCCTGAAGTTGTCCATCATGATGACTGTATCGGCTACCTCGAAGTAGTCTCCAGATCCGCCCATTACTAAGATGGAAGATACTCCGTGTTCGAGGTATAGCTTCCTCACCTTGTCCACAAAGGGGGTTATGGGTTCTTTCTCCTTTGGGACTAGTGCCTGCATCCTTTCATCGCGGATCATGAAGTTAGTGGCAGAGGTGTCTTCGTCCACCAGCAAGACTCGTGCTCCGACCTCAAGGGCTTCCATGATGTTTGCCGCTTGAGAGGTGGAGCCGGAGGCGTCTTCGGTGCTGAAGGCCTTTGTATCCTTGCCTAGTGGTAGCCCTGATATGAAGGGGCTTATGTCCACCTTTTCCACATAACGTCCGTCTTCGGCACGGATCTTAACGGCTCGTCTGTCAGTTATGACCAGTTCCCTTCCGTCGCCTGGGATGTGGTTGTAGACACCTAGTTGAAGGGCTTCAAGCAGGGTGGTCTTTCCGTGGAACCCGCCACCTACTATGAGGGTGACACCTTTGGGTATGCCCATGCCTTTGACAAGGCCTCTATTGGGCAACTCCACGAAGACCTCAAGTTCAGGGGGGACCTCAAGGGGGATGACGTCCTTTTCACGAGGACGATCGTCCACACCGCTTCGGCGTGGTAAAATGGACCCCTCGGCCAGAAAGGCTACAAGGCCCTTTTCCTCAAGCAACTCCCTAAGGGCTTCTTGGTCCTCATAAAGCTCCACATGCCGGGACAAGGCGTACAGGTCTATGGAATCCGAAAGGAGGCTTTCTTTTACTATCTTCGGCAGTTCCTCGAAGAACATGGCCTCGGCCTCATGGGCCAAAATGGTCCTCCCTTCGCTCGGCAAACCCATGAAAAACCTCACTTCGAGCCAACCGTCGCTTATACACACAGAGGTCCTTTCTAGGATCCTTTGCCCCCCTGCGTCAATGTCTATGAGGCCGCTTTTGCCTGTGCCCCTTTTGCCCTTTGAAAACCTTTTGGCAGAAAGCTTAAACTGCCGGCCCAAAAAGTCCCTAAAGGCAATGGCCCGCACCTTATGTGACCAATAATGAGGCGCAAAGCCGGTCTCCCTAAGGGGTATGAGTACCCTTACACGAGAGGGAGGGGCAAAAGGGTCAGCCTGCGCATGGTCTACGGAAAGCCTAAAGTAACCGAGGTTATAAAGGCCTTCGATTTCTTTGTAAGCTTTGTAACCTCTTCTATTTAGCCGCTTGAGGGTTTTCTTCAGATCCGTACCATCCTTCATAGGCTCGTACCGATAAAGCGTAATAGCTCGCGTACCTCCCTTATGCCTACAACATCCACTCCTTCGGGCGAAAGCCCAGCGTTTGATTTTGGGATTATGGCCTGCGAGAACCCCAATCTCTTGGCTTCTTCTAGCCTTTCCCTTGCATACAAGGCCCCTCTTACCTCCCCTGTCAATCCTACCTCTCCAAAGACCACGCAATCTGCGGGCAATGCCCTTTCAAGGTGGCTTGAGATCAAAGCGGCCACAACCGCCAAATCTGCTGCAGGTTCAAAGACCTTGATCCCACCTACTACGTTTACAAATACGTCACAGTGAGAAAGGTCGAGTCCTACCCTCTTTTCTATTACCCCTACCAGTAACTGGAGCCTGTAATGGTCAATGCCCATGGCCATCCTTTTCCAACTGCCTCCGGGTGAAGGCGCTACTAGAGCTTGGATTTCCACAAGCAGGGGTCTGGAGCCCTCCAAGGCCGGCATTACGACAGTACCGGGGGACCCTTCTGGCCGTTCGGATAAGAAAACCCCGGAAGGGTTGGGCACTTCTACCAGCCCTTTTTCGGTCATCTGGAAGACGCCCACTTCGTTTGTAGAACCGAAGCGGTTCTTCACTGACCGTAAGATCCTAAAAGGACCTTCTGTGCCTTGTTCGAAGTAAAGGACCACATCTACAAGGTGTTCTACCGTTTTAGGTCCGGCTATGAGCCCTTCCTTTGTCACATGGCCTACCAAGACCACGACCATTTCCTCCCTTTTGGCAAGCTTCATAAGCCTTGAGGTTACCTCCCGTACCTGCAAGATGCTCCCTGGGGGTGAAGGGATCTCTTGTAAGGCGGTTGCCTGGAGTGAGTCAAGGGCTAGGATGCGGGGGTGTTCCCTTTCGGCGGCCTCAATTACGTCCTCAAGGTAAGGGGAAGAAATACCGGGGAACCCCTCGCTCCTCAAAGGGAACCTTCTCAGCTTGGACCTTATTTGTCTAACAGACTCTTCACTTGAACAGTAGAGGACCTTTATCCCTTGGGATGCAAGGTCATCTAATACCTGTAACAACAATGTGGACTTCCCAATGCCAGGAGCTCCTCCTAGAAGGACCACGGATCCCTCTACAAAACCTCCACCAAGGGTCCTATTGAATTCGGCAAAGGAGGTCCGGAGTCGCCTTTCCTCACCTGTATCTGGCTTAAGGATTTGTATGTCCGTTTTGGTTTGGGGTGATGGATAATGAGGCCTTGTCGTTTCTTCTTGGAAAGTGCCCCATTGCCCACAAGAGGGGCATCTCCCAAGCCACTGCGGGTGGCGATGGCCACATTCCTGACAGACATATATACGCTTTTCGGCCACGACAAAATCATAGTATCATTTGCCACGTTACAGAAGATGTCTTCTTTCAAGGCCTCTATATCTATTGCACTGGTCTTCCTTATAGGTCTCCTCTTGGAGAGGGCTTTAAGGAGATATTTACAGGCTTTTGGCAAAAAAAGGGGCTTGAAGGGTGTAGAGGTCCTGTCTCATTCCCTTAAGGTCCACGTAACCCTATGGTCCCTTTGTGTCGGTTTCTTTTTGGCCTTACCGAAATTGCCCCTTTCTCAAGAGGGCTTTTTACTATTGAGGAAAGCGGTCCTTTCCCTTTTGATCGTCTCATTAAGTCTATTTTTCTCAGGGGTTTTGGCTCGGACATTTGGCCTTTACCTTGAGAGGTTCAAAGAGGTCCTTCCGCCTACCTCCTTGTTCGAGAACCTTATAAGGGTCTTTGTGCTCGTAATAGGTTTCCTTATCCTTGTGCAAGCCCTTGGACTTTCCATCACACCTGCATTGGCTGGTTTGGGGATAGGGGGCTTAGCAGCTGCATTGGCCCTCCAGGGGCCTTTAGCCAATTTATTCTCCGGCATCCACATAATGCTATCCAGGCAAATAAGGCCAGGGGACTACGTGAAGTTGGAAACAGGTCATGAGGGTTACGTGGTGGACATCTCCTGGCGGAATACCACCATAAGGGAACTTCCAAACAACTTGGTGATCGTCCCAAACGCAAAACTTGCTTCCTTAATAGTCGTTAACTACCATCAGCCAGAACCCCAAATTTCGGTAATAGTCCCAGTCCAGGTGAGTTATTCGAGCGACTTGGAAAAGGTAGAGCGGGTAACCCTTGAAGTGGCACAGGAGGTAATGAGGGAAGTACCAGGTGGTGTGGTGGAATTTGAACCACTTTTGCGCTTTCAGGCCTTTGAAGACTCAGGGATAAGGTTTAATGTGATATTACGGGCAAGGGAATACTCTGACCAATATATCGTAAGGCATGAGTTCATAAAGAGGCTCCTTAACCGTTATCGCCAGGAGGGCATAGAGATCCCTTACCCCACAAGGACTGTCCACCTTAAGCGGAAAGGAGAACCGGATGAAGGTGGGGTCTACTAAGCTACATTATGGATGGTACATTGTCCTTGCCTCCTTTTTGATCCTTTTGCTTAACTCTGGGGCACGGTATGTGTTCGGAGTGGCTTTCAAATCTATGGGGAGCGAATTCGGATGGGGAAGGGCAGCCCTTTCGGGAGTATTTTCGGTGAACATGGCCCTTTTTGCCATAGCCTTGCTCTTCACAGGAAGGTTCTATGATAAGTACGGTCCTAAGGGGGTCCTTGCGATCTCGAGTTTCCTTTTGTCCCTTGGTTTTGTTGGGACGGCTCTGTGTAGGGGTTTTTGGTCCTTTTTTGTATTCTACGGGATAATTTCGGCGTTGGGCTTTTCTGGGCCTTCTATACCCTTGGTGTCAACCCTTGTGAGCAAATGGTTCCACGAAAAAAAGGGGCTTGCGGTCAGTATCGCCCTATCAGGTGGGGCGTTGGGACAGTTCCTCTTGTCCCCTTTATCGGGGGTATTGGTTGAGGCTTATGGGTGGAGGATATGCTTTATAGCCATCGGCCTTTTGACCCTTGTGGTGAACCTTCCCCTTGTCTTCCTCGTGATAAGGGGAGATCCCCACGACCTTAAATTAAGACCCTATGGTACCTTGGCAAAAGAAACGGTTTCAGGGGCCGTAGGAGGTCTAAACCTATCTCAAGCCCTGAGGACCCCTTCCCTTTGGGCCTTTATGACCATGATGTTCATTTGTGGGGCCGGTGACTTCTTTTCCACTACCCATTTGGTACCTATGGCTACGGATCAGGGCATAAGCACCATCAAAGCCAGCATGATGCTCGGTTGGTATGGCCTTTTGAGCCTAGGGGGGCTTTTGATAGCAGGACCCGTTGCAGATGCCTTAGGCTGTCGCCTCCCCATAATGGTTACCTTTGGAATAAGGGTTTTCACCTTCGTGCTTTTGATGTCCGAAAAGTCCTATTGGAGTTTCTTATCCTTTTCACTGGTATTTGGATTTACCCATCTGGTAACAGCCCCCTTGACGCCGGTTTTGGCCTCAAAGCTATACGGTACGCGGAACCTTGGACTTATCACGGGGCTTATAAACACCCTACACTTCTTAGGGGGTAGCCTCATGGCTTATCTAGGAGGTTTGATCTTCGATAAGACCCAGAGCTATCAACTTGCCTTGGCTATAATGGCTTTGGCTTCGGGAACTGCTGTGTTGTGGACCTACCTGATAGAAGAAGAGGCTAAATCCTAGAAGGAGGTGATACATGCCTACTATATTCTTCTTCGGTCCTACGTTGAAAGAAGAGGATAAAAAAGAACTTGTGAAGTCCTTCACTGAAACAGCAAGTCGCCTCACGGGCATAGACCCTTCGGCCTTTGTGGTTTACCTTTTCGCGGTTTCGCCAGAAGATGTAGGCGTAGGGGGGATCCTGTTGAAAGAACGGTTGGGCCAAAAGGGTTGATTGCCAACTTGATGCCGTGTGCTAATATTTTGAACGTGAACAAGGTCCTTATAGGAGTGAAGGTATTTTTTGCCTTATTCCTAGGGGCCACATGTAAAGGCGAGGTGATAAGTTCTACGCGCCTTAAGGTCACTGAAGTGGTCTTCTTCATGCCGAAACTTGAGACCTCATATCCAGGACTGATTTCCCAGTTTGGGCCAGCTAACCTTAGGTTCTTGGAGAGGGTCGACATAGTCGTTGACAAAGAAGGCGCAGTGGAAGGCCTCATGGTGGTGTATACTCCCTCAGATGGTTTCAGGAGAAGGGTTTTTCTGAAGGGGATCGAAGGATGGATGATAAAGGAGGCCCGTGGAGGGCAGTTTGGTTGGGATGTCCTTATAAGGGTTGTGACTACTGATGAAATAGGATCTTTAGAGGAGGGGAGGAGATGAGGAGGTGGGCCCTTTTAAGCCTTTTGGTTTTCTTTTTGGCACTTTGTGGATGTGGTCCTGAGATAAGCACGACGGTCCAGACCACGGGACCTACTGTTCAGGAGGTCCTGACCTATCAGGGGCCAAAGGCGAGGATAGCGGTTGGGCGTTTTACCTGTAAGGCAGCTAAGTGCACCTACGAGATCGGAGAAGGCTTAGCCGACATGTTGGCCACAGCCCTTTTCCGGACTGGTCGCTTTATCGTGTTAGAGAGGGGTGAAGGGCTTAAGGCGATACAGGAGGAATTGGAATTAGCTCAATCCGGATACGTGGAAGCGGGTAAGGGCCCGAAGATGGGGCTTATGGAGGGAGCTGACATCCTCGTCATGGGGGCGATTACTGCCTTTGAACCTGAGGCATCAGGGGTACTCGGAGGGGGAATAATAGTCCCCTTGCCTGGCGGTGCTGGGGCAGTTGTTGGTAAAAAGGACGCCTATATAGCTGCTGACATCCGGCTTGTAGACGTAAGGACTGGGAGGGTAATAAACGCCACCAGGGTAGAAGGCAAGGCCTCAAGTTGGAGGGTAGGAGGGATAGCCGGTGGACTGGTTGGCACAGTGGTCCTCGGGGGTGGGCTTAGTGTTTACAAGAACACCCCCATGGAAAAGGCGGTGATGGTTATGTTGGAAAACGCCATACAGGCCATCTCCCAAATGGTCCCCCAGAGCTACTATCGATATGGCGAGGACCTTTCGGCCCCACCCTCGGTTCAAGAGGTCCAACGCCCTTCCTCCCAACAGCAAGGGCCTGTGTATGAGCCCTTTGTCACCCCCAAGGGCCTTGTAGTTACTGGCGAAAAAGCAAACCTAAGGAGTGGTCCCGGTACCAGCTATGCGGTCACACGGACCCTGAACCGTGGCGAACGCCTGCAGGCCATCGGTAAACAAGGCGAGTGGATCCAAGTGCAGCTCCCAAACGGGCAAATCGGCTGGATCCACTCAAGCCTAGTACGCGAAACCCCCTAAGAGCTTAAATACCCAACCGGCCAGCACCGACCAGCGTCTATCCCATGAGGACTCCTCCCTTCGTTTGTTCATAATTGTGAACAAAAATGTGATACCCCAGTTTGTCTTTTTATAAAAAAGGCCTTGACTTTTTCTCCAGACTACGTTATTATTTGTTCAGAATAATGAAAAAGGAGGTAAGAGATGGTGCAGGTAGTGTTTTTCTTGTTGACCTTGTTGGGGGTTTTAGGGGTTATGGGGCTTATGGTCCTTTATCCTCTTTTTAAGACCCTTGTGGGTTATTTGGAGGTGTTGAGGGTCGTTAGTCCTTCAGAGAGGATTGAGGGGGCAGGTGAGGTTATTCCTGGTTTCGGTGGGGGCAAGGCCTCTTTGTGAGGTGTTTTTATGCAGTATTTGTCAGGGTTTTTGCGATCCTCGTAGAGGCCTCTTTGAGGTAGGGGATGGTTTGTTCGATTCTATCGTGGGTGAAGGTGGAGGAAAAGCCCACTATCCATATAGCGGAAAGGGGCAGGAGGGGAGAATCTATCAGGGCTGCTATGGCTCTTACGCCATCTAAGTACTCCTCATCGTCAAGGGCCACACCTTCCTTCCTGACCTTTTTGAGTTCTTCTAGGTACTGGTCTATCTCCGTTATGGTACGGGACGTATATTTCTTTATGCCCTTTTCTGTCAATATCCTTCGTACTTCTTCCTCCTGCAGCCTGGCAAGATAAGCCTTTCCCAAGGCTCCAGCCAATAGTGGAACTCTTGCCCCTACTGGTGCGGTAACCCTTAGGTCTTTATCGGGCTCAACAACTTCGAGCACTATGACCTTTTCACCCCTCACTACGCCGAAGAAAACCGTTTCGCCAGATATTTCTTTCAGCTTCACCATAAAAGGATAAGCTGTCTTTCTCATCTCAGATTCGCTCACGCCTTTGCCCAATAGTTCGAACAAGGCTGGGCCAAGCGAATACCTCTTGCTCAATGGATTGCGCCTCACAAACCCCTCGGCCTCAAGGGTGTAAAGGATCTCATGCAAGGTGCTTTTGCTTATCCCCAATTGACGGGATATCTCCGAAAGCCCCCTCTCCACCCCATCAGAGAGAAGTACCAACACCCGTAAGGCCTTCCTGAGAGAAGGAACCCCTTTATCCATCTATGTTCGCCATCACGAACTCTTCTCAATTATGCCAATTTTTGGGGTCAAAGGAAAGGGTTGACAGGGGGAAGGACACGGTGGTAAAGTTAAGTTCACGATGGCGGAAGAGAGGCTTTTCCCTAAGGCAGTGGTGCTTGAGCCCTCTTTTGAAGGGAAGCGTAGGGATAGGGCTTTGACCTTTTCTTGGAGGAAGGTCTCTCAGAAGGGGGTTACCCTTGAAGAGCTTAAGGCAAAGCTTCGCGAGGTGAGGTATAGGGCCCTAAAGAGGCTATTGGACTTGAGGGATAGGGCGTTGGAGAGGTTTAAGGGGTTTGAGGATATTGAGGTTAGGTATTTCAGGGGAGCTGAGGAGGTGGCCTCCTTTATAAAGGAACGTATGGATGGTTTGAAGCTCTTGTCCCTCAACAAGTCCAATGTGGTGGTGAATGAGATCCGGCCTCATCTTAGGCGTCAAGGCCTTTTAACGTATATGAGGTATTACTCGGAGTTCAAGAACTTTGACCCCCAGGTTTTCAAAAGACAAATTGAAGACTATTGGATGTTGCCTGGGCTTCACGAAAGAGGGGTACTTGAGAGCTTTGAGGCAAAGCTTTCGTGGGACCTTGGAGAAGTGGTTTCTATGAAGCCTTATGGGGCCCTTCTCGGCGTCAATGCCTGTGCGGTTGAAGAGGGAAGGGTCTATTTCCTTCAACACATGTCGAATATTTCAAAGGACCTCAAACAGGCCAAAAAGCTTTTCATCTTGGTCCCCTTGGAGAAGCTTGTGGAGGACGAAGAAAGTGCCTTCTTCCAGGCCCAAATGGTCGGTGTCTATGGCCTTGAGAGCCTTTTGCTTGACCTTGAACCCAGGCCCCTTGAGGCTTTTGACTTCGACAGTTTGCCTGACGAAGGGGGAAAGCGGGAAATTTACATTTTGTTTTACGATGGAGGCAGGAGTTCACTCCTTGGGTCTTCTTACGAGGAACTCCTCTTGTGTATAGATTGTAGGGCTTGTGCCAGGCAATGCCCTGTGGGAAGGCACCTGATGTATCAGAGGGACATGATCTATAGTCCGAAGAACTACCTCTTTTTGAGCCTACAGGGGGTATTGTCTCCCTTTGAGGCTTGCTTGCATTGTGGCAGATGTGAGGTGGAATGTCCGGTGGGGATAAACCTCCCGTATCTTATGTGGAGGTCGCAGTTGGACTACTATGCGAAAAAGGGCAGGGGGCTGAAGAAGAGGTTTCTTGACAACCCTGAGCTCATGGCAAAGCTTGGCGTGAGGTTTTCTCCCATAACCAACTTCCTCCTTAGGAACAAAGCCATACGCATGGTTATGGAGTGGTTTTTAGGCATTCACCGTGAAGCCCCTATGCCTTCTTTCCCCAAAGGTACTTTTAGGGATTGGTTAAAGGAGAAGGGATGGAAAAAAGGGTAATATATTATCCGGGATGTTTTGCCAACTATTATAATCCTGAGATAGGCAGGGCCTTTTTCTATGTGATGGAGAGAAATGGTTTTGAAGTGATAATTTCCTCGCAACTCTGTTGTGGGATGCCGATGATGGCCAATGCTAACCTTAAAGGGGCAGAGAGGAACTTCCGTAAGATCGTGGAGGAGCTTTACAGGCTTTCTGAGGGCAAGTATCCCATCCTTACTACCTGTCCTAGTTGTAATATGATGTTAAAAAAGGAGGGCAAGGAGTTCTTCGGCGATGACAAAGCCGATTATGTAAGCCTAAATGTCAAGGATGCTTCGGAATTCCTAGTGTATTTGGACAAAAAGGGAGAACTAGATAGGAGATTTGGGAGGTTGGAACTACGGGTCCTTTACCATAACCCATGTCACATGAAGGTCCAAGGGAAAGTGGAGGACTCCCTCTACCTTATACGCCTTATCCCTGGGGTTGAAGTGGTCGGTGCCAATTACGCCTGTTGTGGCATGGGAGGGTCGTATGGTATGAAAGAGAAGAACTTCCAAATCTCTCGGAAGATCGCCCAACGTGTCTGGGAGTTGGTGAAAGAGAAAAGGCCTGATGTGGTGGTTACCGAGTGCGGTGGTTGCGGCCTCCAGATAAAGGCTGGGACAGGAGTTAAGGTCTTGCATCCTTTAGAACTTTTAAAACAGGCGTATGAGGCCGCTGTTTCTGAAGCGGCCTGAAAGCGCCAGAAAGGAGGAGGAATATGGTGGAGGAGAAGGCAACCCTGGCAGAACAACTGAGGGCAACGCGTACTTATGGTCAAGTCAGGTGTCCCAATCCGGGCTGTGTGGACGTTAGGTTAAGCCCTCCTCCCGGGGCAAAGACAGTGAAGTGCCCCAAGTGTGGGTGTGAATGGAGGGTGGTTTGGCTTAAGCCTAACTTTCCCAGGATAAGAGGCCCGGTTTGGGAGTCGATAACCCAGAAGATAGAGGAAAAAGTCAAGGAGTTGGGTCTCGAATAATAAAAGGAGGAGGAGGAGAGCCATGGCGTTGAACAGGATGGTAGCTTATATAGACCTTTCCACTGGTAAAGTGGAGAAGAAGCCCATACCTCTAGAGGTTAGGAGGAAGTTCTTGGGGGGCAGGGGTCTTGATGCCTATTTGCTTTACAACCACTTGAAGCCTGGTGTGGACCCCTTAGGCCCCGAGAACGTGTTAATCGTAAGCTGTGGGCTATTGTGTGGTACTCTAGCTTCGGCTACATCCCGTTATCATGTGATGGCCAAATCGCCTCTTGGGGGGTTTTTGGGTAGTTGTAACGGTGGAGGGTTCTTTGCCCCTGAAATGAGGCTTGCTGGCTTTGACCATTTGGTCATAAAAGGGAAAGCTGACAAGCCCGTTTACATCTATCTCCATGACGGTGAGGTGGAGATAAGGGACGCGAGTCACCTTTGGGGTTTAACGGTCACCCAGGCCCAACAGGCCGTAAGGGAAGAGCTAGGAGATAACGACGTTAAGTGTCTTACCATTGGTCCTGCGGGAGAGAAGCTTGTCAGGTTTGCGAACGTCATCTCCGGGGTCAAGAACGCAGGAGGCCGCACGGGGATGGGGGCTGTGATGGGTTCCAAGAACCTTAAGCTCATCGCGGCCAAGGGCAATATCGATATAAAGATCGCCTATCCTAGGGAGGCCCTCGAGTATAACAAGAAGTTCGTGGATATCATCACCTCTTCTAAAGTGAACCAGACCATGGGCATTTTGGGGACGGCCTTTATATGGGGTGCCACCAACTCTTGGGGTGGTGTAAGGGTTAATAACTTCCAGTACAACCAGCACCTTTACTGTGAAGACCTTGAGCCCGAAAGGTTCCATGAGATCTCCGTTCAAACCTTCGGCAAATACCACATGGCAGGTTGTTTTGCCTGTCAGGTGCATTGCCGTCCTAGGTTCAGGATACCCGAAGGGCCTTATGCAGGCATCTACAACGAGGGACCTGAGTACACCACTGTAGGTGCCTTTGGAGGCGAAGTGGGGTGTCGTAGTGCTGTAACGGTACTGGTAGGCAATTACCTTTGCAACGAATACGGAGTAGATTGGCTTGAACTCGGGAGCCTCATAGCTTGGGCTATGGAACTTTACGAGAAGGGTATCCTTACCACCAAGGAGACAGGAGGCATCGATCTGAGGTTTGGGAACGACGAGGCTGTCATCGAGATGATCCATCATGTATGTAAGCGCGACAGCTGGCTTGGCGATGTGCTGGCTGAGGGAGGCCTCAGGGCTGCCGAGATCATCGGCAAGGACAGCTTGAAGTACATGATCCAAGTGAAGGGCATGCAGAACCTACATTCTGACGAAAGGCCAACGCCGGCCCTTGCGTTAAACATAGCTACTGCTTCAAGGGGTTCGGACCACTTGAGGAGCCGGCCGGCCATAGACCTCTACCACCTTCCAGAGCCTGTCCTGAGGAAGATCTACTCAACACCTATACCTTACAATGGACCTTTGAGCTCCGATCACAGGGCCTATGAGGGGAAACCGTGGCAGGTTTTCTGGCACGAACAATGCTATATGGTGGTGGACTGTCTTGGTATATGTAAGTACCACACCACCTTCCTTGGAGCGACACATCCGAACTTCGAGGAATGGCCCAAGGTCATCTATTACAACACCGGGCTTGAGTTCACCCCAGAGGAGCTCTGGGAGATAGGGTTGAGGTGCAACACCATCGAAAGGCTTATAAACCTCAGGGAGGGGATGGACATAGACGATCCTTCAAGGGGTGACATGCTTTCAGAGCGCTATTTCACCGAACCTTGTAAGAGGGGAGCTCCGGATGTGATAGGTTCCAAGATCGACAAGGAGAAGTTCTTGAAGATGCGCGAGGAGTTTTACAAGTACCACGGTTGGGATGAGAAGGGAGTCCCCACTGAGGAGACCCTTAAAAAGCTCGGGCTTGACAAAGAGCCCTCTCACCTACTTTAAAGGAGGTGGACCATGGCGTATAAGGTCCTGGTTGTAGACTATCAGAAGTGCACCGGTTGCAGGAATTGCGAGCTAGTGTGTTCTGTTTTTCACGAAGGGGTAGCAAACCCTTATAAGGCAAGGATAAAGGTGGAGAAATGGGAGTGGGAGGGGCTTTATATCCCCGTGACGTGTAGGCAATGTGTGGATGCACCGTGTATGGCCGTATGTCCGGTCAAGGCCATTAGCAGGGACGAGAGCCTTGGTAGAGTGATGGTAAATCACGACCTATGTATCGGCTGTCGATCTTGTGTTTCCGTATGTCCCTTTGGCGCGATGGGTTGGAACCCCGATCTCAAGAAGGTTTACAAATGTGACCTCTGTGACGGCGATCCCCAATGCGTGAGATTCTGTTATGAAAAGGCCGTAGATTACGTAGACGCAGCGAGGGAACCCATATTGAGGAAACGCGAGGCAGCCGAAAGGATAGCCGAGGCCCACAAGAAGGCCATAGAGTTGACCATAGCCGAAGGATAAAGGGCCATGAGAGGGGGGTATCTTTTAAAAGATGCCCCCCTTTTCCCTCCCTTGACAGATGGGGGTGAGGGTGATGGGGGTAAAGGTTAGGTTACATCCTTTCCTTAACGAGGGAAAAGAAGGGGTTTACGAAGTAGGGGGGTCTACGGTAGGAGAATGTCTCAACGAACTCTTGAAGGTAAGTCCAGGCTTGAAGGAGAAGCTTTTTGACAAAACCGGTAAACTAAAAGGGTATATAGAAGTCCTTGTGAACAATAAGACCACCTTTCCTAAAGAGTTAGCCTTCCCTGTAAAAGACGGCGACGTCCTTGACGTAATAGTTTTCCTTGCTGGTGGCTGAAAAGTAAGCACCTACGTAAAGGGAAAAGTTTGTCTGTCAAGAGACCTATAGCTTAGGGCTTCAAGGATGTGGTTTTCTTCTATTATCCCTGAACCCGCGAGGTCAGCGATAGTCCGTGCTACCTTCAGTACCCTATGGTAGGCCCTCGCGCTGAAGTTCAGCTTCTTTAGTGCTTCTTCAAGGGTTCTCTTGGCCAAAGGTGTGAGTACACAATACTTCTTGATGTGGCGTACGCCCATATGGCCGTTACAGAGGATGCCGTCGTTTTTGAACCTTTCGAGTTGTATCTTACGGGCCTCTGTGACCCTTTCCCTTATCCTTTCGGAGGGCTCAACGGTTTTGTCCTCCAGCAATTCTCCAGGGGTGAGCGGAGGCACTTCCACGTGAAGGTCGATCCTATCAAGGATCGGTCCCGATATCTTTGAACGGTAGTTCTTCACCTCGAGAAAGGAACAGCGGCATTCCTTGAAGGGATTGCCGAGGTTTCCACAAGGGCAGGGGTTCATGGCTACCACAAGGATGAAACGTGCTGGAAAGGTCACAGAAAAGGAAGCGCGCGATAGGGTTACCTTCCCATCCTCCAAGGGACTTCTCAAGGCTTCTATTACGTTCCTTTTGAATTCGGGGAACTCATCCAAGAAAAGCACGCCATTGTGTGCCAAGCTCACCTCTCCTGGTTTTGGGATTTGGCCACCTCCTATCATCCCTGCGTCAGAAATAGAGGGGTGAGGGGAACGAAAGGGCCTTTGGGTCAAGAGGGGTTGTCCAGGGGGCAGAAGCCCTGCTACGCTCCAGATCCTCGTGACCTCCAGGGCTTCCTCTAGGTTCATGGGAGGTAAAATGGAGGGAAGCCTTCTCGCTAGCATCGTCTTACCTGTTCCTGGAGGGCCTATCATCAATACGTTGTGACCTCCTGCGGCAGCTATTTCAAGTGCCCTTTTGGCCCCTTCTTGTCCCTTTATTTCTGCCATGTCCTCCTGGTATTCAGGGAGTTGGGAAAAGAGTTCTTCTGGATGCATGGTTATAGGTTCGCGGACGAGTTTTTTATTGAGGATCTGGACGCACTCGTTCAGGTGCCTCAAAGGGATGACCTCGATTCCTTCTACTAGGGCCCCTTCCCTGGCGTTTTCTTCAGGTAACAGAAGGCGCTTGAAGCCGGCTCCCTTTGCAGCTAAGGCGAAGGATAGGGCCCCCCTTATGCCCTTGAGGCCTCCATCCAGGGATAATTCGCCAACCAGGAGCGTTTCTTCAAGGCCTTCCTTCTGCAGGAGTCCCATTGCTGCAAGTAGGCCTATAGCAATGGGAAGGTCAAGTCCTGAACCTTCTTTCCTCAGGTCGGCTGGTGCCAGGTTGACTACGATCTTCCGAGGGGGTAGCTCATATCCTGAGTTCTTCAAAGCGGCCCTTACCCTTTCCCTGCTTTCCTTTACGGTCGTTTCCGGCAGGCCCACGAGGTTGAAAGCCGGTAGCCCTCGGCTGATGTCCACCTCTACCTCTACTACTTTGGCCTCGATCCCCATGAGGGTTGCACCGAAGGCCTTGGCCAACATTTCCTTCCCTCCTTAGGGGCTGAACTTATTAAAACCGACCCAAGGGGTACTTGACAACTTTTCTGGGGTGATTATAATCAATAGCGGTCGTTGGTTGATCTTCGATCTTTGAAAACTGAATAACGGCTCCAAAGCGGGCGGGCTGTGAGCCAGTTCAAACTGGAGGGTTTGATCCTGGCTCAGGACGAACGCTGGCGGCGTGCCTAACACATGCAAGTCGT
>CAZSWV010000012.1:0-46714 GCA_964611295.1 uncultured Thermodesulfobacteriota bacterium
CTCGAAGAGAAGGTCTTTTGGGAAGGCCAAGGGCTTTTCCGTTATCCGTGGACCAAAAAGCCTTACCTACAAGTAGATTGGCATAACCTCTATTTCTTTTCCGATAGGCTTTATAAACTCGAAGTCAAGACCGCCCAGGTCCTAAGGGGGATAGGATGCCCTTATGCAGCGAGGACCAAAAAGGTCCTTATAGATCCCCCTACTGCCTTAAAGCAAGTCGGACCGATCGAAGTGGAGACGAAAGGGTGTAGCTTCTGCGATGTGGCGTGGGACAAGGGGTTCTGCGGATATATCAGTGACCAAGATGTACTCGAACAGATAGCCGCCTTGCCTGAGGAAAACGGAAGAAAGATACCCTTTGAACTCATAGACGAATATCCCCTCGGGTTTTTACCTAAGCTTTTATACCTCTGTGCGTCAGAAGGGATAAGGTTACAGCAGGTAAACTTGGTGCTCCGTGCAGACGACCTCCTTTTACACCATGGAGAGCTAAAGGCGGCTTTAAAAGAAGCAGAGGCCCTCGGCACAAGGATAATGCTTTCTTCCATAGGTTTTGAGTCATTCAGCGACAGGATCTTGCGTAACCTGAACAAGGGAATAACCGTTAGGGAAAACCTCGAGGCCATAAGGACGATCCGCGCTCTCAAAAGGGAGTTCCCACAAACCCTCCTTTACCGACGCGACGAAGGGGCCTTTCACGGCTTTATCCACCCTACCCCTTGGGATGACCCTGAGACGGACTTTGAACTTCAAAGGGCCATCGGGGCCTATGGACTCTTTGAGGACATCTTGCCCTATCACAGTACTCCCCTCATAGTCCATCATGCCTCTGCCCTAGCGGACTGGCTCAGACAGATAGAGGAAGTCCATGGGATCTACTTCAACCGGGGCCTTACCTGGATAGAGTGGTGGGATTGGAAGGCTTCACCAAAAGCCACTTGCCCTTAACTTCTTGTCCCTCTGCCAACACTTCTTCTCCAGGCGATGCCTCCATTTCCAATTGACACTTAACGTAGTTCCTACTTGTACCTGTCACCAGGCCTTCTTTAGTTTTCCCTTCGACGAGCACTAAAAGGGGCTTCCCCAACATGGACATGTAAAACTCCTTTTTCTTCTTATCCGCCAGTTGCCTCAAGATGTAGGCCCGCTTGAGCTTGACCTCCTCCTTGACCCTGTCGGACATCCCAAAGGCCTCTGTACCAGGTCTAGGGGAAAAGGGGAAAACATGAAGGTAAGAGAGGGGAAGTCCCTCTAGGAGGGAAAGGGTCTCTTCAAAATCCTCATCTCCTTCTCCAGGGAATCCGACAAGGACATCGGCTCCTATGGCCATCTCGGGCAGCCTCTCCTTGGCCTCAAGCACAAGTTTCTGGTAATCCTCAGGAGAGTAAGGCCTCCTCATCTTTTCAAGGACTTTCCTCGAACCGCTCTGTAAAGGAAGGTGGAGGTGAGGACAAAGCTTGTTCGAAGAGGCCATAAGGTCGATAAGTTCACGCCTTACCTCCTGGGGCTCTATGGAGCTCAACCTGACCCTTGGCGGTGAATCCCTCTTTTCGATCTCCTCAAGGAGCCAGATGAGATCCCTTCTGACTTCTAAGTCATATCCCCATCTACCGAGGTGAATCCCCGTAAGGACTACTTCCTTTATCCCCTTTTCGGAAAGCACCTTCAAGGCATCAAATATCGCCTCGGGATCAAGGCTTCTGGAAGGTCCCCTGAGCCTAGGAACCACGCAATAGGCACACCGTGAGTCGCACCCGTCCTGCACCTTCAAAAAGGCCCTCGTCCTTGAAAGGGGACAAGGAACTACCTTGAGGCTCAACCTACCCCTAACAGAAGAAGTCCAATGAACCCTTTGGCCCCGTTTGACCTCCTCGAGGGCCTCACAAATCCGGTCCTTTTCGGCATTTCCGATAAGACCATCTGCTCCTTCCCTTTCTGGCGCTGAAGGGTCCAAATCGGCCCAACATCCGGTAACAATTACCCTTTTTTCCTCCCTTTTCAACCTATGGAGCCACTTCCGCGATTCCGCCTCGGCCTTAGCCGTCACCGCACACGTGTTGAGGATGACTACCTCCGCTTGATGGACCTCTACCAGTTCATGCCGAGCGAGCTTTAGGAGCTCGGCCATAGTATCGCTCTCTGACTGGTTTACCTTACAACCTAGGGTTACAACGGAGACCTTCATCTCTCCGCTTCGTAAAGCACACAGACCCCAAAGGTCAATCTCTTGACCCTAAGGCCTTTGAAACCCAACCGCGCCATGCCTTCTAGTACTTCTCCGTCCCCTGGGAAGGAAAGGATAGACTTGTAAAAGTACTCGTACAAAGGCCTATTCCCCGTAAGTAGCCCTCCCAGCCACGGTACCACCTTTTTAAGATAGGCACGGTAAAGGACACCGAATAGCCCTTTGGGCTTTCCAAACTCAAGCACTACGAGCTTCCCCCCAGGGGCAAGGACCCTATGGATTTCCCTAAGCCCTTCCCACATGTCTGAAAGATTCCTAAGGCCAAAGGCCACCATTACCCCTTCGAAGGCCTTGTCCTTGAAGGGCATCTTCAAGGCATCGCCACAAACCACCTTAAGGTTAACGCCCCCTGTCCTCATTCCCTGAAGGAGCATGGGGAGGCTGAAGTCAAGGCCAATGGGCCTGATGCCGAATTGCCTCAAGTACTCACGGCTTAAGGCCAAAGTCCCACAGCAAAGGTCAAGGACCTTTTGTCTCCTCCCCAAGGCCTTAACGGCTGCCCTCCGCCAAATACCGTCAAGCCCAAAGCTCAAGACCTTGTTGGCCAGATCGTAAGTCCTGGCGATCCTGTCAAAACCCTCTTTGACAAACCGCGCTTTTTCCATATGTTTGAGGTGAACTCAGAAGTTGCCATCAAGGGGGCCTTGAGCGATTAGCCCCCGCAGATGGATGCACATCTTAGGGGTGTCGATCTTCATGGGACAACGCACTTTACAACGTCCACAAGTCAGACAGCTGTAAGCCAAAAGGGAGGCTTCCTCAAAACCCCCACTTACAAAGGCCGTCCATATAGCCCCTATCCCGCCAAAGTACCTGTCCCCGAAGTGTCCGGCGACAAGCCTAAAGAGGGGACACTCGTAAAGGCATCCACCGCACCTCAAACAGTAAAGCGCCTCCTTGAAGACGGGGTCCCTAGCCATCTTGCTCCTGCCGTTGTCAAGGAACACCACATATACCTCCCTTGGACCGTGGGCACCAAAGGTGGTGACCTTCTCTATATCGCCGGTCTTAGAAGGACTGGATATCAGGGTCAAGTAGGCGGGCATGGTGTAATTGGCGTACCGCCAAGTGACCTCGGCGACCTTTAAAGCATCAGATAGTTCCCACACCAGTTTCTCTATACCTACCAAGGTTATGTGAACCGGGGGAAGGCCGCTTGTGAGCCTCACGTTGCCTTCGTTTTCTATTTGCAGTAGTGTGCCGGTCCTGGCCACAACCACGTTAGCACCTGTTATCCCCACGTCTGCCTTGAAGAACTTTTCCCTCATAAAGGACCTTACAGCCTCCACCTCCTTGCCTATGTCAGCCGGTATATCTCGGCCTAAGTGCTTGGATAGGACCGCCGATACCTCCTCACGGGTCATGTGGATGGCAGGCGAGAGCACATGCATAGGCCTCTGACCCGTGAGTTGGATCAGGAATTCCCCAAGGTCCGTCTCGTAAACTTCATGGCCAAGCCCCTCGAGGTGTTCCCTTAGCCCTATCTCCTCTGCGGTTAGGCTTTTCCCTTTAACAACCACGCGGGCGCCTTTGCATAAGGAAGCTATGATCTCCTTTGCTTCTTGACCGTCCTTTGCGTAATAGGCCTTTATGCGGTTTCTCCCAAGCTGTTGGATGGCCTCTTCGATAAGGGCTTCGAGTTCCCCTATTGCCTTCTCCTTTATCATCCTTACCTCTTCGGCAAGCTTCACCGTATGGGGGAAACGCTCCAAGGCCTCTGTTACGTTCCTACGATAGCTCTCCGAAGCCCTCTTCAAGGCCTCATGGACCTTCCCTTCCTTTACGACTTTACGAAGCCTTTCCTTGTATTCCCTTAAGCGCAAGGCTCGCTCCTTACAAGGAACTCAGCCAGATCTAAGACCTTTACCCTTGACCCCAAGGCCTGGAGGCCTGTTTCAAGCTGTAGAAGGCATCCCGGACAACAAGTGACCACCACCTCAGCCCCTGTCTTCACGAGTTCTAAGGCCCTCCTCTTAGCCAGTTCTTTGCTCACAAAGGGGAATACAAGCTCAAAGCCCCCACCTCCTCCACAACACTCAGACCACTCCTTTGACCTTTCAGCTTCAAGGAGCTCAACCCCCTCGACCCCCTTTATCACCTCCCTTGGCTCCTCCACCACCCCAAGCCAGCGCGAGAGCATGCATGGGTCATGATAGACCACCTTGATGGGTTTTAAGAAGCGCCTCTTTCGCTTACGGTGCTTGAGGAAGAATTCCGGAAAGGTCAGCACTTGGCAGGGGATTCGAAGCACTTCTTTAAGCACATATGCACAAGAAGGCACCATGACCAGCAACTCTCGAGTACCTGCCTCCAATAGAGGTCCACTCACCGATACTGTCCTCTTCTCGAAGTCAGCCCAAAAACCAGAAAAATAAAGAGGCCCGCCGCAACACGGCTCATCTTCGTAAAGGTAGGCTACCTCCACACCCTCTTGCCTCAGCACCATCACAGCGTCCCTCAAGGGGTTCCTCCTGCCCCAGGCGAAGAACTCCAAAAGGCCCACCGTCTTCCCCCAAAGCCCCCACGTCTTTTCCCAATCCATCCCCAGGGACTCCACCTGGTGGGCAAACCGTAAGAAACGCCCAAGGGCCTCCAAGTACTGATAACCACATCCTGCAAAGAGAAGCTCATCCCCCCTCTTTGGAAGGCCAAGCCCTTTTGCCCATTCCCATCTCTTAAGTCCTAGGACGTTCCCCTTCTGTTTGAGGTTTTTCCTAAGGAACTGGAGGGCCTTTGGAGGTTCAAGCCTTAATAGTCCCATATCTTCATGTCCACACCGAAGATCTTGGCTATGAGGGCCGTCCTCACCCACATCCCATTCCGAACTTGACGCCAGTACATGGCCCGCCTGTCCTGGTCTATCTCAGGAGGGAGCTCCTTACGCCTTGGCAAGGGGTGCATGATTATGGCATTGGGCTTCATCAACTTGAGGTACTCGGGCTTGAAATGATAACGGCTATAATCGATCCTCTCGGATTCGCCTTCTCGGTCGTACTCGTCTTGGATCCTGGTCATGTATACGACATCCACCTTGGGGATCACCTCTTCTAAGTCATCACACTCCTCAAAGGCAACCCCCTTCTCCCTTAAGTACTCCTTAAGGTCATCCCCCATCCTCAGCTCAGGTGGAGAGACGAAGTAGAGCTTTACATCCTTGTAATTCTTCATCAAATAGGCAAGTGACCTAACGGTCCTACCACGTTTTAGGTCACCCACAAGGGCTATGTGCTTTCCGTCTATCCCACCCTGGTCCTCAAAGCTCCGGTGAATGGTGTAGATGTCAAGCAAGGCTTGCGTTGGATGTTGGTCAGGACCGCTGCCAGCGTTTATTATGGGCACAGGCCTCGGAGTTTGGTTCAGCAAAAAGGCCATCTTCTCAGCAAACCTCGGCTCTGGGTGTCGCATTATGATCAAGTCGAAATAACTGGAAAAGGTCCTAACCGAATCCTCTGGACTTTCCCCCTTCATCTCAGATGAAGTAGTGGGATCCCTAACCTCCGCCCAGTCCATCCCCAGGATCTGGCAAGCTGTAACAAAACTCAAAAAAGTTCGAGTAGAAGGTTGTACGAAATACAACATAGCCCTTTTTCCTTGTAATAATCCCCTAAGGAAACGTGTCCCCTCGTTGCTCTTGGCTATCTGGCGGATCCGGGTGGTGAGGTTGCATAGTTCGTCCAAAAAGGCGCGGTCGAATTGTTGGGCCATTATGACGTGATAGATCCTTCCGCCTTTCATGAAATAGGCCTTTTTTTCGCTCCCCTTTAAGTCCTTAAAGGTTTCCCAATCCATGGGATCCTCCTCATTCAATTATTCTAAAGGTAATTAAGAGGAGGACTCAACGGCTACTTATGTGGTAAAGTTGTAAAGACGACCTTTTTGAAGGTGTTCGGGTGAAGAAGCGGCTTGTAGTAGGGATTTCAGGGGCAACAGGCGTCATTTATGGGATAAGGCTCCTTGAAGTCTTGAAGGAAACAGGGGTAGAGACCCATTTGGTGGTTACCGAGCCTGCCAGAAAGACCATCCTTCGGGAAACATCCTATTCTTTGGAGGAAGTCGTCGGACTGGCAAGTTTCTACTACGATATCGACGATTTCGACGCCCCTATTGCCAGCGGAAGTTTCAGGACAGACGGTATGGTGGTCATACCTTGCTCTATAAAGAGCCTCTCAGCCATAGCGAACTCCTTCAACGTCAACCTCCTTATAAGGGCGGCAGACGTCACCTTAAAGGAAAAAAGGCCCCTGGTCTTGGTCGTGCGGGAGACTCCTCTGCACAAGGGGCACCTCGAGCTGATGCTCAAGGTTGCTGAACTTGGGGCTGTGATAATGCCGCCTATACCCGCCTTTTACACCCTGCCCAAGACGCTTGAGGAATTAATAGATCAATTCCTAAGAAGGCTACTTGACCTCTTCGGTCTGTCCTCTGAAAGGCCCTGAGAAAGGTTTACTTCCGCAGGGGCAACTCTAAGATGAAACGCGTGCCACAAGGGACGTTGTCCCTTACACGGATACTGCCCCCGTGGTCAGCAATTACGGCGTTTACAATGGCAAGCCCCAATCCCCTACCCTCCCCCTTGGTGGAAAAGTAGGGCTCGAAGAGCCTGGACTTGAGTTCATCGGGTACTCCACAGCCGTTGTCCCTCACCTCAAGGACCGCCACTTGATGGTCTTGTTCAAAACGCGTGTACACCTCTACCCTTCCGGAACCATTTAAGGCCTCCACGGCGTTGCTCAGGAGGTTAGCCAGGACCCTCCTCATGGCGTCCTTGTCAAATGTGAATTTCGGCAGGTCAGGGTCAAGGAAGAGCCTGAAGTCCACCCCAGGGTGTGCCTCCCTGAAAAGCACTACGCTTTCCCTGACCACTTCGTTCAGGTCATCCAACTTAAGGTTGATATCGGGCATCCTCGCAAAGTGGCTGAACTCGTTTATCATCTTCTTCATGGCCTTTACTTGTTTGACGATGGTCTGGATGCACTCGTCAAAGACCTCCCTGTCTTCGACAATCCTGTCCCTCCAGCGTCTCCAAATCCTTTCGGCTGAAAGCTGTATAGGCGTCAATGGGTTCTTTATCTCATGGGCGATCCTCCTGGCCACCTCCCTCCAAGTAGTAAGCCTTTCGATCTTGACAAGTTGTGTAAGGTCATCAAATACCACAACCATCCCCAGGTATTCCCCCTGACGATCCTTCAAGGCGTTCAAACTTATCCTCAAGGTCATCACCTTCCCGTTAATGGAGAGCTCCTTCTGGGTCTCTGCTTTTGGGGTACCCCTCTTGTTCATCTCCCTTAAAAGGTCCCTTGCTACCTTCACAAACTCGGGCCTTAGGACCTCTCGGTAATAACGTCCAAGGGCGTCTTCCTCTTTGATCTCCAAGATCTCAGCGGCACGGCGATTGATAGTCGTTATGTGCCCCTTGTTGTCAAAGGACATAACCCCTGCGGATATGTTCTCGAGGACGGCCTCTATGTAATGCCTCCTTTCTTCAAGGGCCTGTTTGGCCCTTTTAAGGTCCTGGGTCATCTTATTGAACCCTTCTATCAAAACCACCATCTCGTCCTTACAAGGGACCTCAACCCTATGGTCCAAGTCCCCTTCGGCTATGCGTCTTGTACCCTCAAGGAGCGCCCCTATAGGCTGGGTGACGTCCTTGGCGATCCTCAAACCAAGCCATATGGCCCAAAAGACCACAAGGAAGGTAACGGTAAGGAGCAAAAGTAGGTAGTTGAAGGTTATTACCCCTTTTAGGCCTTTTGAGCGCCTGTAGTCCTGATAAGCCCTCCAGATGCCCTCTATTTTCGAAAACACCCCTTTCGATAACTCGAACCCTATAACCGCAACCCTATCCCCACGGGCATAAGCGCCCCAGAGGACTTCCTTGCCCCCAAAGGACGTGACCTTCGTCGCTTTCCCCTTAAGGAGCGCCAGCTCCAAGAGGTCATAAGGGGGATAGATCCCCCCTGTGCTCGTCGCCCCCTCTTTCAGCCTTCCCTTTTTATCGAAGACCCCTGCCCAGTTTGCCCCTCCTTTTTTAAGGAGGGACAAAAGGGGTTCCCCCTCTAAAGCCCTTTTTGCGAGCTCGGTACTCTTTGTGGATAGGTCCTGGTAGTAAAGCTCCGCTACCTCAACAGCCCCCTCCAAGGAGCGCTCCACCTGCTGGCTGAACCATCCCTGCACGCTCTTGCCTATGAAAAGTGAGGAGACAAAGAACAACATGGTGGCCGGGACCAAGGAAAGCAGTAAAAAGGCCATGACCAGCCTCGTCTTTAGCTTTGAGCCGAGGATCCCACGGCGCCTTTCAAGTAAGACCTTTCCTATGTTCCTTATCACCAAGAAGACAAGCAGCAGAAACAGGATCACGTTGACGTTAAGCATGGTGAAGAAAAAGAGGTTACCCCCTATAGATGCCCTAAACTTGACAAAGGTAACCGCCAATATAGCCCCTAAGGTGAACAGGGCTAAGAGGGCCTCCTTCTTCCTCTTCCTTTTTTCGTCCATTCAGAGGACCTTTCTTTGGGCAGCCTTTTTTGCCAAACGGTCAGCCTCCCCATTTTCCTCACGGGGGAGGTATTCCACTACCCAGGCCTCAAAGGAGGAAAGGAGCGACAAGGCCTGATCGAAGAGACCCTTAAGTTCTACGTCCCTCACCTTGTAGGCCCCTTGGATCTGCCGCGCCAATAGCTCGCTATCGGTGTACACTTTGACCGACCTCCAGCCCAAACGCCTCGCCTCTTCAAGTCCCCTGATCAGAGCCCTGTATTCAGCTTGGTTATTGGTGACACGACCTAGGTAAAAGGCCAAAAAACCCAAAAGCCGTCCCTCCCTGTCCCTGAGGACGACCCCACATCCCCCTTCCCCAGGGTTCCCTAAAGAAGCCCCGTCTACGTAAAGAAACCCCTCAGGTTGCACTTTCCTGGACGTAGTAAAGGATGCGCTGACAATTAGGACAGGTGTATATCTTCTCGTTCTTCAAGATCTCATTGTACAACTGTGGGGGGATCCGCATAAAACAACCCTGGCAGACCTCTTGCTTAACAAGGGCGATGGCAAATCCCCTCTTCTTCTTTAAGCTCTCGTAAAGCCTAAGGACCCCTGGATCAGCTACCTTTAAGACCTCGACCTTTTCCCTTTGCCACTCCACTACCTTCTTTTGCAGTTCCTCATGTTCTTCATCAAGCCCTTTTATCTGGGCGTTTATCTGTTCCTTCTCCACCCTGACCCTTTCCTTGAGGGAAGGAAGTTCCGCTTGACGCCTTTCAAGCTCCTCCATTATCACCAGGATCTGCTCCTCTAGGTCAGAAATGGCGTTTTTGGCCCACTCGATCTCGTTAAGAACGGCTTCGTACTCCTTATTGTTCTTGACCTCAAGGAGTCGTATCTTGGACTTCCTAAGCCTATCCCTAAGCTCTTCAAGGTCCTTCTCCATCCGGCGCCTCTTCCTGTCCAGTTCCTCGATCTCCTTCTGAGTCCTCAACACCTCCTGGTCCTTCTGCTCAAGGGCCTTTTGGAGCCTCTGCCTTTTTTGAGGGTACTCTTCGAAAGAACGCTGCGCCTCAACTATGGCCATTTCCACTTCCTGTAGGTGCCAAAGGAGATCTAATTGCTCTCTCATCCCCTTTCACCTAAAAAGAAGGGGTGCATCCGCACCCCTTCTTTTTAAAACAACATTGTAACTTTCTAGATTGCTCTCCACTTTGATTACACCTCCCATGTGGTGGGCCCACCAGGAATCGAACCTGGGACCTTCCGGTTATGAGCCGGTGGCTCTGCCAACTGAGCTATGGGCCCAATATTTAATTTATCACCAGCCCTCTCCCCTATGTCAAGGGCAAAGGCCTTTGCAGGACTTCCCTTTCGATGGTAAAAGGTAAAAGGGCAAAGGCAAAAGACTTGGGCATGCAAGAGTCCACGGTTAAGCTCACCCAAAAAGAGGACCGCTTCATCCTGACTTGCCTCAAATGCGGGGAAAACCACGAGCTCTGGACGGATTCAGAAAGGTTCGTCAGGGAGACCTTTGAAAGGTTCAAGGAAAGACACCGCAGCTGTCAAAGCCCAAAGGAGATGAAGGTGATCCAAAAGTCCCTGTTCGAAACTGAACCCCTATCCCAAGGGCCCAAGAGGAAAACGACATCTAAGCGGGGCAGGAGGAAGAAAACAACCTCCTCTTTTCGCGCCAATAAGGCTTAGGGAAGAATGGGGTGAGTGAGGGGCTTCGAACCCCCGACCTCTGGAGCCACAGTCCAGCGCTCTGGCCAGCTGAGCTACACTCACCACCTCTGGCGCGCCTGGGAGGAGTCGAACCCCCGACCCGCGGATTAGAAGTCCGCTGCTCTGTCCTGCTGAGCTACAGGCGCCCCCTTCCATTTAAATATTAAACACCCTATGGCCTAACGCGTCAACTTGGCCACTGGGGATCCCCAGGCCTTCGGGTATATATCCTAGGGAAAGCCCTATAAGCTGGGTCAGAAGTATGGGTTTGACCAATGTCCTCCCAAAGGTCCTCAGTTGACCCTTATCGAACTGTAAGTGGCAGTAAGGACAACATACGCATAGCAGATCCGCACCTATTTCAAGGCATCCCTCTACCTTTGACTTCATGAACTTCAGGGATAGGTCATCGTCCACCCCTAACAGAGGGGCCCCACAGCAATCAAGCCTTTTAGACCAGGGAAGGGGTTCTGCTCCCAGGGCTGAAAGGATCTCTTCCATGGCCTTTGGGTCGATGGGATCGTCAAGTTCCATCAGCACGCTGGGCCTTAGGGCATGACATCCATAGTGAGGGGCAACCTTAAGCCCCGTAAGGGGCCTCTTCACCCTTGTCTTTATCCCTTCAGGTCCCACTTCTTTGTACAAAAGGTGCAAAAGATGTAACACCTTTACCCCTCCCTCGTACTTCAAGCCTTCACGTTCAAGGATCCTGTTGACCTCATCCCTTACCCCTTGGTTAGCCTCACAGTTGACCTTTGCCCTTTTCAGGGTCCCATAGCAACACTGGCATAGCACAAGGAGGTCAAGGCCAAACCCCTGGGCAAGGGCGAGGTTACGCGCTGACAAAACCAAGGCAGTCCTGGGATCTACACCTTCAAGCGGGTAGCCGCAACATCCGAAATCCTTGAGGTCTACCGCTTCCACCCCTAACCCCTTTAAGGCCGTCTTGGCCGAATCCGCGTACTCCTTAAGCCTTGCTTGTACGTTACAGCCCAGAAACAAGGCGTAGCGCATCTCCATCCTCCTTCAGCGACCTAAGGGCCATGGCCTTAAGTCCCAGTATCACCTCGGTAACTTCAACCCCTTGGGGGCACTGTTCTTGACACTGGTAACAGGTCAGACACTTCCACAACATCTCTGCCGAAAGGGCCAACTCCCTGAGACCAAGGGCACAGGCCCTCATCAACTGATGGGGTAAAAGCCCAAGGGCCTCTTCTGGGCATTCGTATTGGGAAACCACAGGGCAGACGTTTGTACAGGTTTGACACGCAAAACAGGGCCAGAACCGACCCTCCGATACGCTGAGTTCCTTGCCGACCTCAAAGGGCCCTGTCCCTGGATGAAAAGCTTCCTTTAACTTCTGCCTTAACAGGAGGACAGGCCCAGGGTAACCACCCTCAAGCTCTTCGGCCCTCAGCCCCCTGTAAAAGGAAAGGGGTGAAAGCAACAGCGGGTCGACCATCCCCCTTCTGAAGAGGGCTTCCCTAGCGTCAAACCACAGTTCTTGGAGGTCTATCCCAGAGGGACACACAACCGTACACCTCAAACAGTTGGTGCAGAGCAGAACCCCTTCCAAGAGCCTCGACAGTTCTCCCTGCCCCACTGCCTTGCCCTTGGCCAGGGACCTAAGTGGGGCGATCTTTTCGGAAGGCAGTACCTTAAGGTTTGACCTGGTAACCGAAGCAATCCCCACAGCACATTGTGAGGTACACGTCCCGCAGTGGACACAGGCGTCAAGCTCTATCATCTGCTTGGTCTTTAAGTTCTCGGGGTTTGAGGTCTGAGGGGACATGACCCCATTGAGCAAAAGGCTTAGGGGCACGGTCAGCAGGTGCAAGAACTTGGTGAAAGGCAAAATCGGAAGCGCAAGAAGGAGCACACCTACGTGGACCCACCATAACCCCTTAGCTCCCCCTATACGGTCCAAAACGAGGGCAAAAGGCCTAAAAGCCTTGGACAACCCATAGCTGACGAAGGCCCACTTCTGATCCGCATGACAAGGGGCACAACTCGTGGCATGGACCTCTGCCCCCTGCTCTAAGAGGGCTTGATCGATCCCTTCCTCGCCGTGAGGGGAGACCAAACCCATCTCCTTCACCCAATAGGCCTCAAGGGCCTTAAGCTCCTCTTCCCCGAGCGGGGCGTATTCCTCAACCATCTGCAAATAGGCCCTGTAAGAGGTCACCTTAACCGCCTTGAGCAAAAAACCCGAAAGGACTACAAGGGCCACCACTAGGAGGGCGTACACGTCCATCTTGTTGCTTATAAACCGCCTAATCCCCTTTACCCAACGCCTCCAAAAGGCCATAAAGGCCCCCACCAACACCATGAGGCCAAAAAGGTCCCTCAAAAAGATATGCGGCATGGCAGTGGAAAAATACCCATCAAAAACCACCTTGCCAAAGGCATGGGTAACCACCAGGACCCCAAACCCCCAATAGATCAATAGGTGCATGACCCACCTATAACGGTCCTCCCTATAAGTACGTACCTGCAAAAACACGTCACCAAAAAGCGCCCTTAAAAACAAAAGCCCCTTCTTCCCCAAAAACACCCCCTTCACACCCCGGAGGAAGGCATAAAACCGCTTGAGAAACCTACCCTTACCCTCCATCGACCCTATAAACCACCCATAAAACTTCACTACGATTCCTATAAGAAACAAAAGGAAAGAGATATAAAACAACGTAGTTAACATCATCCCCCTCCTTTGCAACCCATACATTTTTACATATACCACATGTTTTACATAAATCAAAACTTCGTTTTGGATAGTTCGGAAAAGTTAAAGGCCTCCGCAAGGAGGCCTTTTGAAGGTGGTTTTTTTGGTTTTTAGTCCTTGGTCTCCGTTAAGGCGTCTATTGCTTCTATTATCTGTTGGTCTGTGAAGTGTTGGAGCGTGACGGCCCCGGTAGGGCATTTGGTAACGCAGAGGCCGTCGCCTTTACAAAGCACGGGGTTTACCTGGGCCTTCTTCAGGCCTTTCTTTTTCTCCTCCAAGCCTAAGGCCCCATAGGCGCAGACCTCTACACAGGCCCCACACCCCATGCAGAGGTCCTCTTGGACTTGGCAGACGGCTCCGCTTGCGCGTATTTCCTCCTGGGACATAAGGATGGCCGCCCTCAAAGCGGCGGTTTTGGCTTGCGATATCGCTTCCTCGGAGAACTTGGGATAATGGGCCATGCCGCAGATGAAGACCCCATCTGAGGGGGAGTCTACTGGCCTCAACTTAGGATGTACCTCTGCCAGGAACCCATCTGGGGTGGTCTGGAGGTTCAAACGCTCAGCTATTTCAGCAGTGCCTCCGGGGATAACAGGAGTGCTCAAGACCAATAGGTCAGCCTTAAGTTCAAGTTCTTCAGCGATCGTTGGGACAAAGCACCTAACCCTAAGGCCTTCCCCATCTGGTTCTACAGATGGTTTCCTTTCGGCCTCATACCTTAGGAACAGGACGCCCTTCTGTCTTGCCTTATGGTAGTAGTCCTCTACGAACCCGTATGTGCGCATGTCCCTATAAAGGACCACTACCTCCATTTCGGGATCGAGTTCTTTGAGCTTTAAGGCGTTTTTTACCGCCTCAGCACAGCAGATCCGACTGCAGTAACTACGGCCGGGCTCGCGGGACTCTACACACTGGATCATGACCACCCTCTTCACACCTTTGGGGATCTTGCCCTCTGAGAGCATCTGTTCGAGCTCAAGTTGGGTGACGACTCCTTCGTGTTTCCCGTAAAGGTAAGAAGAGGGCCTTAGAAGTTCACCACCTGTGGCGACGACTATTACCCCGTGTTCGAGCTCAACCCTCTCCCCTTGTCTTGAGGCGATCACCGTTTTGAAGTTCCCAACAAAGCCGTGGAGCTCTGATACTTCATAACCGACAAAGGCCTTTACCTTCGGGTTTGTCATTATTTCGCTTACAAGCCTCTCGAGAACTACCTGTGGGTCCCTTCCCTCGAGGGTATAACGAAGCTTCCGGAAGTTGCCACCGAGTTCACCTTCCTTTTCCACCAAGTACACGTCAAAACCCTGACGGGCCAAGGACAGCGCTGCGGTCATACCCGCCACTCCACCCCCGATGACAAGGGCCCTTTTGTCCACCTTGAGGAGAGGCTCGCTCAAAGGGGCAAGCCTTCTCGCACGTGCCACAGCCATCCTGAGCAGCTCTCGGGCCTTCTCCGTAGCCACTTCCTTTTCCATGGAGTGGACCCAACTGCAGTGCTCCCGTATGTTCACAAGCTCAAGCAAATAAGGGTTGAGACCAGCCTCCCTTAAGGCCTCCCTGAAAACCGGTTCGTGGGTCCTAGGGGTACAGGCTGCCACCACCACCCTGTTCAATCCCTTCTCCTTTATCTGATCCACGATCCTGCTCAGCCCCTCGTTTGAACAGCTTATCAATTGGTCCTCGGCATAGACCACACCCTCCAAGGTCCAAGCGTAATCCACAAGGTCCTTGACCTCGATAACTCCTGCGATGTTGCTCCCGCAGTGGCATATAAATACCCCTATTTTCGGCTCCTCTCCCTCAACAGATCTCTCAGGGGGGTATTCCTTTTTTACGCTGAGAGTACCCCTTGAAGGCGCAAGGAGTTCTGCCACTTCTGAAGCCGCAGCCCCAGCTGAGCATATGGTATCCGGGACGTCCATAGGGGCAACGGCACAACCACCTACGTATACCCCTTTCCTGTCCCCATCCAAGGGGTAAAGGGATGGGGCCTTAAAGAAGCCGTGCTCGTTGAGTTCAAGGCCTAGGAGCCTGCTGAGCTTAAGGTTATCAGCGGCAGGGACCGCCCCCACCGAAAGCACCACCATCCCGAACCTTTCCCTTACCAAACGCTCTCCGTCGTAGTAGCTTATCACGATGTCCTTGGTCTCAGGGTCCTCGCGGAGCACAGGGATCCTTGACCTCACGAACTTTATGCCCCTCTTTTTGGCCCTGTTGTAAAGGTCCTCAAAACCTTTGCCAAAGGTCCTTACGTCCATGTGGAAGATGACCGTGTCGATGTCAGGATGATGGTCCTTGGTGACCATGGCCTGTTTTATCGCATAAGTACAACAGAAGGCTGAACAGTAGCTCCTGCCGAAATCGAAGGAACGCGAACCAACGCACTGGATCCAAGCTATCCTATCCGGAACCACCCCGTCGGAGCGCCTTAGGATCTCACCAGCTGTAGGCCCAGAGGCGTTCGTTATCCTCTCGTACTCCATAGAGGTGACTACGTTCTTGAACTCGCCATAGCCCCATGGACCATGCGAAACGTCGAAAAGCCCATAACCGGTGGCCACCAAGATAGCGCCTACTTGGACCTTTCCGCGTTTGCGCTTCTGGGCGAAGTTTATGGCCTTGTTCTTACATACAGCGATGCACAAGGTGCACTTACCTACAAAGTACTGACAGGCATTGCGGTCGACATAGGCCTTTTTCGGGACAGCTTGCGGGCACCACACGCTTATGGCCTTAGTGGGTCCGAGGTTTTCATCATAAGGGTTAGGTATGGATATGGGACAATAGGTACTACAGGTCCCACAGCCTGTACAGAGCTCCTCCTCTACATAACGGGGATGCCTTACAATGGTGACAGTAAAGGCGCCAGGCTCCCCTTCGACCTCCACCACCTCGCTGTTGGAGAGGATCCTTATGTTTGGATGCCGACCGGCATCCGACATCTTCGGCCCAAGTATTCATATAGAGCACTCGACAGTGGGAAAGGTCTTGTCGAGCTGGGCCATCCGCCCCCCGATCTGGGGCTTGGACTCCACAAGGTAGACCCTGAAGCCCAAAGAGGCGAGATCGAGGGAAGCCTGTATGCCGCCTATCCCTCCCCCTATAACGAGCACGGCACCGACTGGATTGGACATCACAGTTCCTCCACCTCCTCTTCTTCTGCTTCTGCCTTGACCTCTACCTCCTCGATCCTCTCGGGGAGGTATACGAGGGCCTCTTGGTCACAGGCCTGTACACACATGGGACCTCCCTCTGGCATTGGGTCCCCACAGCCGTCGCAAAGTAGCGGCAACCCCGTCTCTGGGTCAAAGAAGTCCGGCCTAGACGGACAGGCAGACCTACAAAAGGTACACTCTTCGTAATCCCTTCCACCAACAACCACCCGGTATCGGACGTTACATTCGGTCTCGGTGTACCTGCCGCATATCATCGGCAAGTAGACGTCGTTCAGCTCGTCCGCGAAGACCCTGATCCTGGCCTTGGCGGGGTTGACATAAGAGTACCTGGGTTCGGCATGATAGGCCGCACAGTAGACCTCACAGGTCCTACAACCCGTGCATTTTTCGGGTTGTATCATTATCGCCTTTATAACCTTTTTGGTCTTCATGATCGGCCTCCCTACAGTAGGTTTTTCCGCTCAAACTCGGGAATTACAAAGTCAAGCCCATACCTTATAAGGGTGTCCTTTGTGGGGATGCCCTCATGGTTCCAACCCTTGAACCTGTAGTACTCGTCGAGGAGCTTCTTCTCGAGTTCCGGATCCCTAACAGCCCAGTGGTCCTCTGGGGGCTTTTCGTCTTCACGCCTAAGACCCCTTATGTTGTTTATGGCCCTTATAAAGGTACGGATCCTCCCTGCTGTCTCCCAGAGCTTCTCCTCGTCGAACTCAAGCCCCGTGGCCAGGCTCAGGATGTGAGGGATGTTATGAATGTGATAGGCCGGTCCAGCACCTATGAGCTCATCGGCACCGGGTTTTCCACCAAACTGCCCTCTGAAGGCAGAAAGGAACCCACAGAGCCCTGTGCTGTTGTCTATGTAATGCATCCTCTCGCTCCAGTCAGAGACCGCACACACCCTGTCTATGGGCATCACTTCCCTCTTCTCCCATTCCAAGAACCACTGCTTGAACTCTTCCCTGGGAGGTGCTACCCAGTTCTCCACAAACAACCGCCTTTTCTCTGGATCGGGAATGGGGTCCTGGGGCCAAGAACCCTCGATTTGGGTGATGTTCCACTTCTCGTTTGTGGACCACCATAAGAAGTAGATAGGGTTAAGCTTACCCAGTTTTATCGGTATCTGCTCCACCTTCTTTATGGTGTTGTGGTCGAACTTCTCAGCACCCTTTCCTATCTTACGGGCAGCATAATAGGTACCCTCGGCCAATATGTCGCCGATCCCCTCCCTCTTCACTATCTTGTCCAAGAGGTAATAGAACCTCCCCTTTACGTCTTGGGGGAACCCGGGGAGGTCCTGATCGGTAAGGATACCGTTTTCGTAAAGCTCTATGGCAAAGGCTATCACTTGAGGTGTGGAATAGGCGTCAAAGCCATAGTCTATGGCAAGGGGCAGGATCTCATAGCTGAAGTCCAACTCTAGGAAGGCCGCCATATGGAAGGTGTCCTTGGCAAAGCACTTGTAAGCAAAAATAGGCCTCCCTGGGAACTTTACCACGATATGGCATTCCTTCGGACAGTTGAAACAACCTATGTACCTCGTCTGATAGGTCTCCCTTATGCGCCTGAAGCGCTCTTCCACCTCCTTAGTCCAGTAACCCTTCCTCCTCACCCTGGCATTGCCCCAGGCGAAGTTATCATGGTGGAAGCTGTCGTCGTCCGTATAGGCCATCCAGTCGCCAAGGACAGGGTTCTTCGATATCTCGCGCCTCATGCGCTTACAGATCTCAAAGAGCTCCTGAGGCTTCGCCGTCCGGATGTCCTTGGTTCCACGGACAGCGATGGCCTTGAGGTTCTTGGAACCCATAACGGCACCAAGCCCTCCCCTTCCTGCTGCATTGAACCCATGCTCTATACACGCATAGTAGATCTTCTTCTCCCCAGCAGGCCCAATAGAGGCTATCTGGGCACGCGGCTGCTTCAACTCCTCCCTTATCAGCCTCTCGGTCTCAAAGATCCCCTTGCCCCAGAGGTGCTTGGCACTTCGGATCTCCACCTTGTCGTTCTCTATCCAGATGTAAACGGGCTCAGGCGCCTGACCCTTTATGAGGATCCTGTCATAGCCGGCAAACTTAAGCTCCGCACCCCAGAACCCCCCAAACATGCTAAAGCCCAAAAGGCCATTGGCCGGAACAAAAGAGGTGACCACCGTCCGCGTAGCCCCTACCACCGGGGTCCCTACCAAAAGCCCAGCCCCAAACACGAGCCCGTTCTCTGGGGAAAACGGATGGACATCAAGAGGAACCTTCTCCCATATCAACCTCGCATTGGTACCAAGCCCACCAAGGAAAAGCTCCGTCCACTTGGGATCGGTCTCGTACTTCTCCACCTTCCCAGTAGAAAGATCTACCTCCAACGTAACCCCTGTCTCCGCATACCTCATAACCCACCTCCTGTTCACAAAGTGAGAACAACGTTCACTATTTTTAATAGCACTTCCCTTTGTACGTGTCAACCTTTTTGCCTTTTGTTCTTTGATAGAGAACGTTGGGCCCCCATGACGAACTTGACAACTTGGTCTCCTTTTTGTTCTACTTTGGGTGAGGAAGATAGGAGGTGGGGTTGTGGAGGCAGGGAGGGTTGTTCCCGTTTTGTGGATACAGGGTGGGACCTGTACGGGCTGTTCGGTTTCGGTTTTGAATGCGGTGGCGCCTTCGGTGAAGGATCTCCTCTTGGAGGAGGTTTTACCTGGGAAGGCCTTGAGCTTGCGTTTTCAGGCCACCCTTATGGCTGCAAGCGGTGAATTGGCCTTGAAGGTCCTCAAAGGGGCTTCTGAGTCCTCGGCTGGAGGTTATCTCCTTGTGGTGGAAGGGGCAGTACCCACTGGGGAAGGTGGGGTTTATTGTGTCCTGGGCGAGAAGGAAGAAGGACCTCTGCCCTTCAAGGAGTGGGTACTTGAACTCTCTGATAAGGCCATGGCCGTAATTGCCCTTGGGACCTGTTCGAGTTTTGGAGGGATCCCTGCAGCTTGGCCCAACCCGACAGGGGTCAAAGGGTTAAAGGAGCTGTTTGAGGAAAACGGCCTTAAGACCCCTTTGGTCAACGTCCCGGGTTGTCCCCCTCATCCGGACTGGTTTGTGGGAACGGTCCTTAAGGTCCTCCTTTATGGGCCCCTTTCTTCAGAGGAACTTGACGAGTACTTGAGGCCCAGGGACTTTTATGGGATGCGCATCCACGAAAACTGCCCAAGGAGGGGTTATTTCGAGGAGGGCATTTTCGCCTCGAAGCTGGGAGAACCTGGCTGTCTATATTTCCTCGGGTGCAAGGGACCTCTGGCGCACGCGGATTGTCCCTTGAGGAAGTGGAACAACGGAAGGAATTGGTGCATAGACGCGGGGATGGGCTGTCAAGGCTGTACAGAGCCCGGCTTCCCTGACCTCTTCGGCCCCTTTTACGAGAAGCCCTCTGAGTTCCTCAAGGGGCTTGAAACCTTCAACGGTTGCTTTACCTGTCAGACCTGTACGAACGTATGTCCAGTTGTCTCCCAGTACGACGACCCAAAGGCACACCTAGGCCTTCTCCCCCATCAGGTCATGGTCTTATGCGCCCTTGGGCAGAGGGAAAAAGCCCTTGAGGCCCCTATGGTTTGGCGTTGTGTCAGTTGCTTCCAATGTCAGAAGTTCTGTCCGCAAAAGGTAAGGGTAGGGGACGTAATGGTGGAACTCAAAGGCCTCCTCGCCAAAAGGTGGAGGGAAACGGCCAAAGGCAAGCCCCCTCTGGTAGCCAAGGACTTGCTATAACAGTCCCTTGTGATATCCTTGTTGAAAGAAGCACTAGCCCTTGGTAGGAAGGCTTGGACCTTACGGTTCTCGATGCCCTTAAGATCACTGTAGTCGTTGACAATTATTATGATGCCCTTGTACCTGACCCTCCTATAGGTAAGAGGGCAAGGACTACTCCTTCCCGTTCCTTTTTTGCTGAACACGGCTTCTCCTTGTTCCTTGAGGCCTCAAGAAAGGACAAGGTCCATCGTTTCGTCTTCGACTTTGGGGTTGATCCCCAGGTTTTATGCCATAATCTAAAGCTTTTAGACCTCAACCCAAGGGGAGCATCAGCCTTGGTCTTAAGCCACGGACACTTCGACCACTACGGAGGTTTATTAGGGTTTCTTGATGCCACAGGGATAACGGACATCCCTCTATATGTGGGGAAGGGGTTCTTTCGCAGGAGGTTTTCACGGAGATTAGATGGGAAGCTTTTGGACTTAGGCCTCCTTGAAAAAGAAGAGGCCATAAAGAGGGGGATAAGGCTCATAGAGATAGAATCCCCTTTGGAGTTCCTACCCGGTTGTCATTTAACAGGTAAAATAGAACCCTTTAAACCTTACGAATCTCCCTCCCCGGACCTCCTTATAGAGGGCGAAAGTGGGCCTTGTCCTGATCCTTTCGAGGAGGAAAGGGCCCTTTACTTTTACGTTAAGGACAAAGGCCTCATCGTCATCTCAGGCTGTGCCCATCGAGGGATACTGAACACGGTCCTTGAGTCCATAAGGCTCAGCGGCAGGGATGACCTGTATATGGTCCTAGGAGGGTTTCACCTCATAGGGGCAGATGACTTAAGGCTCCAAAAGACCCTATGGGACCTAAAGTCCCTTTCCCCTAAGTACATCGTACCGTGTCACTGTACGGGCTTTGAGGCCAAAGAGGCCTTCTCTCAGGCCTTTGGAGCTGCCTTCATCCTCAATACGGTGGGGACCACCTACATCGTCGGCTGATCCCCTAAACTTGTCTCAGGCCTCCTTTTTTGCTAACTTAAAAGGGGGTGGAGAGATGGCCGAGAGGCTGAAGGCACCCGCCTGCTAAGCGGGTATCCCGGCTAAAACCGGGATCGAGGGTTCGAATCCCTCTCTCTCCGCCACTTGAAGATGTCAAAGATACAAATCGCCGTAATCCCCGCTGCGGGTCAAGGCACAAGGCTTAAACCCCTAACTGATAAGACCCCAAAAGAGCTTCTGCCTGTAAAAGGTAAACCCATGATCTATCATGCCCTAAAAGAAGCCACCCTCTGTGGGGTTAAGAAGTTGGTGGTAGTTGTAAGCCCGAGGAAGCCTTCCCTAATCCATTACCTCGAAAAGGAGTGGCCAAAGGAAGCAAGGGCAGAATTGGGAAAAGCCCCTGAGTTGAAGCTAGTTTTCCAACCCGAACCCCGAGGTTCAGGGGAAGCCCTCTATAGGGCTAAAGGGGAAGTAGGGGAAGACCCCTTTTTATGGCTTATGCCCGACTTTTACCTAGAAGCCAAAAGGACGGCCTCAGAGCAGATACTTCAAACCCTAAGCCCGTCAAAAGGGGTTAACCTAGTCGGTCTTCTGGAACTTAAGCCCGAAAGGTTCCCCTTCTTCGGCAAGGTAGGGTATGTAAAGGAAGCGGTGATAACCCCTGAGGGTCGCTTTAAGATCAAGGAACTGTCTTCAAAGGGAGAAGACCCACCTCAAACCTTAAGCGGACCTGTCCTTAAGGCAGTGGGGCGTTGGGTCCTTTGGCCAGAGGTCTTCGAATGGCTTGAAAGGACGCGCGGAGGGGACGAATGGGACGACACCCCTGCCCTTCAGATGCTCTGCCTTCACGGAAAGGTCATAGGGGTAATCCTTGAGGGCAAGGGATTTGACCTCGGCAATCCCTTAGGCTATAGGGACTTAGAAGCCTCAGCCCTCCTTTAACTTCTGCGCCACCTCTTCATAAAAGCCCAAGCACTCCGGGTTAACTATGGCATCTCGATTGGTCACGGGTCGCCCGTTGATTATGTTGGAGACAGCCGTTTCCACCTTCTTCATGTTAAAGGTGTAGGGGATGTCAGGGGCTTGTATCACTAAGGCCGGAACGTGTCTGGGCGAAGCCTTATCCCTCAATTCGCGCTTTATCCTCGCTACCAGCTCATCGGTAAGCTCAAGCCCCTCCTTCAGCTTGACAAAAAGTATGATCCTCTGATCGCCTTCCCAGTTCTGGCCTACGGCAAGGCTATCGACTATCCCCTCGATCTTCTCCACTATGTTGTAAATCTCTGCAGTTCCGATCCTCACACCTGAAGGCTTCAAGGTGGCATCAGACCTCCCGTAGAAGGTGATC
This sequence comes from uncultured Thermodesulfobacteriota bacterium, assembly GCA_964611295.1. Classification (GTDB taxonomy): domain Bacteria; phylum Desulfobacterota; class B13-G15; order B13-G15; family B13-G15; genus B73-G16. The sequence goes on from CAZSWV010000012.1 coordinate 22,408, forward strand.
CCACCGGTGTCGCTGTGGAACTCTACGTAGTCTCCGTGACGCCATACCCCTGGATAGACGGAAAAGTACGCCTCCTTGTATTTGGAGAAGTCCGGGTCGTTCCAAAAGTAAAGGGGCATAGAGGGACATGGGGCCTCACAGACCAATTCCCCTTGCTGGTCGTAGATCTCCTGGCCCTTTTCATCGTAGGCCTTTATCTTCATCCCAAGTCCGGGGCTCTGGAGCTCACCGGCATAGACAGGCAATATGGGACTTCCTATGGCGAAGCAGCCGTTTATGTCAGTACCCCCTGAAATGGAGTTAAAGTGGACGTCGTCCTTTATGGCTTCGTACACGTACTGGAAGCCCTCTGCCGAAAGGGGAGAGCCCGTCTGAAGGACCTCTTTGAGACTTGAAAGGTCGAACCGCCCCTTGGGCCTGAAGTCCTCCCCCTTTAAGATGTATATGTAGGTAGCACTTGTCCCAAAGACCGTAATCCTCTCCTCCTCTACCAACCTCCACATGGTGGAGAGGTCTGGATGTGCGGGATTGCCGTCAAAAAGGACTATTTTGCAGCCCACCGCTAGGCTACTCATCAGCCAGTTCCACATCATCCAGGAAGGGGCGGTCATATAGGTTATGGTGTCTTCTTCCTTTAAGTCCGCATGGATTATCAGCTCCTTCAAGTGGTTCACCAAGACGCCGAGCCCTTGTACCATGCACTTGGGCTTACCTGTGGTCCCAGAGCTGAACATGATATAAACGGGCTCGTCAAAACCTATCTGCTCAAAGGTAAGCTCCCCTTCTACCCCTTCGAGGAACTCCGAAAGGTAAAGGACCTTCTCTGACCTCGGCTTTTCAGGCTTTTCAAACACGTAAGGCACAAGCACCACCTTCTCCAGGCTCGGTATATTGGCGATTATTTCCTCGACGTTCCCCTTTACTTCGTAAAGCTTCCCCTTGTAAGGATATCCGTCCACCGTAAAGAGGACCTTCGGCTCTATCTGTCCAAGCCTGTCTATTACCGCTTGAACGCCCAGTTCTGTCCCGCAAGAGGACCAAGCAGCACCAAGGGCTGTAGCGCCCAACATGGCAAGGGGGGTCTCCACTATGTTGGGCATATAGGCACATACCCTATCGCCCCTTTTCACACCTACCCTCTTCAAGGCAAGGGCTAGCCTTCTGACAAAATCGTAAACCTCACGATAAGACATGGTACGCCTCACCCCGAGCTCGTTCCTGAAGACAAAGGCTGTGTCCTCTGACCTCTTCCGCAGAAGGTTTTCGGCAAAATTGGCCCTTGCCCCCACAAACCACTTTGCCCCTGGAAATTTATTGAGGTCGTCTACCACCGTCTCATAGGGTTCTGAGGCCCTGACCTTCACGAATTCCCATACGGTGGCCCAAAAGGAGGGTATGTCCTGTACAGACCAACGGTAAAGTTCGAAATAGTCCTTAAAAGAGGTACCCAACTTGTCGTTGACAAAACGCATGAAGGCAGTCATATTGGCCTTTTCTCTCCTTCCTTCATCCGGAACCCAAAGGGGCCTTTTCATTTCCATACCTCCCTCTACTTGTAAAATAAATTTGGTAAAAAAGTACTTATCTCAGGGAAAAGGACAAGCAAGACCAGTAGGACCATACAAGGCACATAGAAGATGACCACGCTTTTGAAGGCCTCCTCCAGCCTTACCCCCAGGATGCTCGAGACGGCAAAACATGTCATCCCTATGGGTGGGGTAAGAAGGGCGATCTCTGAAAGGAAGACCAAGACGACCACAGTGGCTATGGGGTCAAAACCCGCTTTGAGGAGCATGGGATAGATGACAGGGGCAGTGACCACCGCCATGGACATGAACTCGAGGACACAGCCTATTATCAAATAGAAGACGATGACCATGGCCATCAACATATAGGGTGAAAGCTCCGCCTGAGATATGGCGTCCATTAGCGCCCTGGGAAGGCCGCTTATGGCCATGAAGCGCGAGAACAAAAAACCCGAAATTATAAGGGGGAAGATCTGGGCGTTGAGGACTACGGTCTCCTTGAAGGCCATGAGGATCCTGCTTGCCGGGACCCGTTTGAGCAAAGCGATGGTCAAGACGGTAGCCGCTCCTATCGCCCCTCCTACCGTGGGTGGGAAGACCCCGAAGTACATCCCCCCGATGATGAAGACTACAGTTACAAATATGGGGAGGACCCCCAACAGGGAAGCCCAGCGCTCCCTCCAGCTCACTTCTATCTTTAACTTGGGAAGGGCTTCAGGGCGGAATAGGCCGTAGACTAGTACCGCGGCCATATAAAGGGATGCCAAGATCAACCCCGGTATGATCCCTGCCACGAGGCACTTCCCTATGGATTGTTCCACCAAGATGCAGATGATGACCACCCCTACGCTTGGAGGGATCAGAGAAGCAAGGCTACCAGATGCGGCAATACAGCCCATGCTTAAGTAGCGATCGTATTTATGCCTCATCAACTCGGGATAGGCCATCTTGCTGAATACCGCTGCAGAAGCGATGCTTGAGCCGCAGGAGGCCCCAAAAAGGGCCGAGGCCCAGATGGTCACCATAAGGAGGCCACCCCTTACCTTGCCCAGCCACTTCCTGGCAAGTTCAAAGGCATCCTCGGCTATGCCGGAGTTGGCCGCAAGGGAGGACATAAGGATGAACAAAGGCACCACCGCAAAGGCATAGGAAGAGGTGACGTTATAAGGGGCTACGGTGAACTGCTGAAAGGTGAAGGAAGGGCCTGCCACAAGCAGTGATCCCACAAATGCCATCACCAGCATGGATATGAAGACCGGTACCCCTATTGTCACCAGACCGAGCATGGCCAGAAAACATATAAGCCCTAACCAAGCGTTATGATCCATCTTTTCTTCCCCGCAAGACCGCTAAAAAGACCAACACCCAGGCCACCGATAGCAAGGCAAAGGAAAAAGAGACCACAAAGGCAGCAGGCCACACCGGGAAATCCACCCCCCTTTTAAGCTCCATCGTCTCCATGACCCCCATCAGGTGGTAATAGGTCCTCCAGGAGACGAAGGCGCAGATGAAAAAGGCCAAAAGCGCCTGAAAAGACCTGAGGAGGGCCCTGTACCTCAGGGGAAATCGTTCCTCGATAAGGGAAAACCGTATATGCCTCCCCTCCAAGGCCACATGGGCCAGGGGCAGCATGGTCAGAAAGACCATGAATTCTTCTGTGAAGTCGATGGTACCGGGAATGGATGAGCCTATGAGTTTGGTCCCTACCACGTCAAGCACGTTCAAGACCATCGCCCCAAAAAGGGCAGCTGCCCCTGCCCATATCAAGGCAGAAAGGAAAGGCCGCATATACTACTTGACCTCCTTGCCCCAACGGACTTGGTCCCAGTGCTTGAGGACTACTTGGGCTTCCTTCTCGACGCCTTGGGCCTTACAGCGCTTCATCCAGTCCTCGGTCGAATGCTTGAACAATATGGACCAAAAACGCTTGACGTCCCCTTCCGGGAACCTTACCACCTTTGCCCCTTTCTCGTCGAACTTCTTATAGGTATCCTCCAAGATCTTGTCCAGCTCTGTGACGCTCCACTGAGCGGTCTCGTATGAAGCTTCAAGGAAGGCCTTCTTTACGTCATCGGGCAGCTGCTCCCATTTCTTGAGGTTTACGGCCAAAGGGGTGGAGAAGATGGTGTGTTCGCCTAAGACGAAATGGGCCTTAGCCACCTCATACCACTTAAGGGGCACATTGGCCGCAGTGGCCATGAATATGGCATCTATAACCCCTCGCGAAAGGGATTCGTAAAGCTCAGGAATAGCCACGTTCACGGGTATAGCCCCGATCTCCTTCCACACCTCCCTGTGGAAAGGTGCGATGGCGTTTATCTTCTTGCCCTTCAGGTCTGAAAGGCCTTTCCCCTCAAACCGCGCCGTTATCCCTGTAGGACCATTGCAGTAAAGGTGAAGTACCTTTATGTTGTTGCGGCGTTGCTCAGCTTCAAGGACCTTCTTGGTGTCAGGGAGCTCGTGCAAAATGGCAATGACCCTCTTCAGGGCCAAAGGAGCAGGAGCCAAGACCTCGGTGTTGGTGATCTGCAAAAGCGGAAGATCATGGGGGAACTGGTCTACATGAAGGGATATTATGTCCACCGCCCCAGACTTCACCAAACCGAGCTGTTCGTGGGGACCACCCAAGGCACCTGCCATGAAGCGCTCCACCTTGACCTTACCCCCTGTCTTCTTCTCCACCAAATCCAAGGTGTGGTTCGCCCATATGTTCGGAGGCTCACCAGGCATAAAACTCGAACTGAACTTGAGCTTTATCACCTCTTGGGCCCTGAGGACCCCAAAAAGGGCAAAAAACACCACTAAACACGCCAACTTTACCTTCATGGGGGCACCTCCTTTGCGTCTTCTGCCGTTTTTCTAGCAACTTCTATGCCCTCTGTCAGGGAGAAGCACGGCAAGCATCATCCGAACTCTCATGAGGTAAGATTTCCTCAAAAGCGCAAAATCCTGCATGTCCCATCTTATGGCCTTCTGCCAAAAACCTTGACTTTTCCCCTTTCCTTCTGGCATCTTTAAAGACGCCATGTGGTGCGAGGCCTTTGGATTTCTACCTTATTACTTTAGGAGGATACGCCCAGGCCCCTAGGGGCGTTTGCCGCCTCAGGGAGCCATGGGCGTAAAAAGCCCATGGCTTTTTTATTTTCTTAAAGGAGGCCCTACCATGAAGGACGTCATATCCGAGAGGGTCAAAAAGATGGTCGAAAACTCCTCCTGGATCAGGAGGATGTTTGAGGAGGCTGCCCTTTTGAAGAAGAGGTACGGAGAAGAAGAGGTCTTCGACTTCACCCTTGGAAACCCCGTGGACGAACCGCCCCTTGTCTTCAAGGAGGCCTTGAGGCTCTTGACCTACAATTCCACCCCTGGAGCCCACCGTTACATGCCGAACCACGGTTTTTCCGAAACTCGGGCCTATGTGGCCGAAAGGCTCAAGGAGGAGACAGGTTTGCCCTTCACTGAGGACCATGTGGTGATGACTGTAGGGGCTGCAGGGGGTTTGAACGTGGTCCTTAAAACCATCCTGGATCCTGGCGACGAAGTCGTGGTACCCGTCCCTTATTTTGTGGAGTTCAAGTTCTACACCGAAAACCACCAGGGGGTAATGGTACCTGTGGAGACCAAGGAGGACTTCTCCCTGGACCTTGAACGGATCGAAGAGGCCTTGAGCCCGCGCACCCGTGCCGTCCTCATAAATTCCCCTAACAACCCTACAGGCGCCGTTTACTCCGAAGAAGAACTCAGGGGGTTGGCCGAGCTCTTAGAGAGGGCTTCAAGGAAGTTCCAGAGAACTATATACCTGGTGACGGACGACACCTACATCGACTTCCTCTACGACGGTATCAAGGCCGTCTGCACCTTCAAGCTCTACGGGCCCACTGTCTCGGTACGCTCCTTCTCCAAATGCCTCTTTATCCCTGGGGAAAGGTTGGGTTACGTAGCGGTGAACCCCCTTTACGAAGGGGCCTCCACCCTCATGGAAGGTTTAATATTATCAAACCGCATTTTGGGATTTGTAAACGCCCCAGCCTTAATGCAAAGGGCCGTAGTGTATTTGGGTAATTATAGGTTTGACCCTTCCGATTACCAGAGGCGTCGGGATGCCATCTACCATGTACTTAAGGAGGCGGGCTTCGAAGTCACAAGGCCCAAGGGTGCCTTTTACATCTTCCCCAAGTCTCCTATTGAGGACGACGTGAGGTTCGTGCGGGAAGTCCAGGAGAGGTTTAGGATCTTGCTTGTTCCAGGTTCAGGGTTTGGAAAGCCAGGCTACCTAAGGCTTTCCTTCTGTGTAAGCCTGGACCTCATAGAACGAGCAAGGGAGAGGTTCCTCAGCGTGGGGAAGGCATATGGCCTAATTTGAAAACCCCAGGGCCTCAGCCAAGAGCTTGAAATCGAGGCTATCGGAGACAAAGGGCAAAAGGAGGTCCTTGGCGTGAAGGTAGGACTTTGCGTCCCCTAAATAGGGGACCTTCCCAAGGAAGGGGACGTCTGTGAAGGCACCTATCCACATGTGGTTCGTGTCCTCGGTACCGTCTCCCTTTGGATTGGTCTTGTTGAGGACATAACCCAAAACCCTGATGCCTTCCCTTTTGCAGTAATAAAGGGACAGAAGGGTGTGGTTCACTGTCCCCAGGCAGTTTCTGGAGACCAATATCACGTCAAGGTCCAAATCCCTTATGAGGTCCGAATAGGTCGTCTTTTCCGTTATGGGCACAAGGAGTCCCCCTGCCCCTTCTATTATGAGGAGTTCGTGTCTTCGGGAAAGTTCCTCCAAGGCCTCTTTGACCTTTCCCAAATCCACCTTCTTTCCCTCTATCCTTGCCGCCTCAGCAGGAGCAGCGGGCGTCTCAAAACAATAAGGACAGATGAGCTCCAAAGGGTCCTCAACCCCAGCGGCCTCTTTCAAAGTAGAGGCATCCTCAGGGAGGAGCTGCCCACCGTACTTTTTGGCCCCTGTCTCAAAGGGCTTCATGACCCCTACGTCCACTCCCCTTTCCCTGAAAAACATGGCCATTATGGCCCCTACAAGGGTCTTACCAACCCCTGTATCGGTCCCCGCGATGAAGACCTTTTTCCTCATCCTAGGTACTCCCTGACGATCTTCACGGCGCAATACTTACCGCACATGGTACAGGGACTACCCTCACAGGAGGCCCCCAAGCTGCACATTTCCCTTGCCCTCTTTGGGTCGATGGAGAGCTCAAACTGCCTTGACCAGTTAAGCTCGTACCTCGCCTTGGACATCTCCAGGTCCCTCTGCCAGGCGTCTTTTCTGCCCCTGGCGAGCTCTGCTGCGTGGGCAGCGATCCTTGCAGCGATCACACCTTCGCGCACGTCCTCAGGGGTGGGGAGCCTCAGGTGCTCAGAAGGGGTGACATAGCAGATGAAGTCAGCACCGTGGTAAGCCGCAAGGGCCGCACCGATGGCAGAGGCTATGTGGTCATAACCAGGGGCTATGTCGGTGACAAGGGGGCCAAGGACGTAAAAGGGCGCACCCTTACAGACCCTTTTCTGGAGTTTGACATTTGCCTCAATCTGATCCAAGGGCACATGTCCAGGCCCTTCCACCATGACTTGCACACCTGCCCTCCAAGCTTCCTCCACCAACTCCCCAAGGGTTAAAAGCTCCTCCAACTGGACCCTATCTGTAGCATCGGCCAAGGAGCCTGGCCTTAGGCCATCGCCAAGAGAAAGCGTCACGTCATACCTCAAGGCTATCTCAAGGAGCCTGTCGAAGTGCTCGTAAAGGGGGTTCTCTTTACCGTGGTGTATCATCCACGCGGCCAAGAAAGCTCCTCCTCGGCTTACGATACCGGTCGTCCTCCCCTGTTTCCTCAACCTCTCCAAAGCCCTGAGGGTGAGCCCACAATGGACGGTCATGAAGTCGACGCCATCTCTGGCATGTCGCTCTATCACCTCGAAGATCCCGTCGACATCCATAAGCACTATAGCACCTCGCCTCTCCAGGGCCTCTATGGCGGCCTGGTATATCGGCACAGTTCCAACCGGTACGCTTGACTCCTTGAGCACGGCCCTCCTTATCGAATCTAGATCACCACCTGTCGATAGGTCCATGACGGTATCAGCCCCGGCTTCAATGGCCACATGGAGCTTCAGGAGCTCTTCCCTTAGGTCCAAGTGCTCAGGGGAGGTCCCCAAGTTGGCGTTCACCTTTACCCTCAATCCCTTGCCTATCCCTTTAGGGGTAAACCCCTTATGCAGCCTGTTGGAAAGGATTACCACCTGCCCTGAGGCTACAAGCTCCAAGAGCTCTCCGACCTCAAGGCCTTCCTCCTTTGCCACTGACTCAAGCTCAGGAGTGACTTCTCCCCTTTGTGCTCTTAGCCTCTGCGTCATGCCCTCCTTACCACCTCCAGGACCTTTTGCACCACTTCTTCAGGATCCCTTCCCAGCACCCTGATCATGGGCTCCTTGCCTATATCCCCTTTGTCGTATATGACATCAGGTACCTCCCCAAGGCCTTCGAGGACTTCCTTTACACCCCATATCAGGGAAGCTCCTTCTTTGGCCTTTACGTCCCATGGCTCCTTTCGCCTGTCAAAGGACCCAATCCGAAAGCCCAAAGCCCTCATCCTCTCTATCGCCTCAGGGGAGTATGCCACGTTCATGGCCGAACGGACCTCTGGGGCCACTTTCATGACCTCAAGGACCAACCTGGCCATGTGCCTTGACGCCCCAAAGGATATCCCTCCTACCTTCCTTATCCCGTCCCTCACCCTCACAATCCTACCTTCTATCCCCGCCACCTCCTCTGGCGTCCTTGCACCCGGCAGGGCAAAGACGAGGTTTGAACCCACTTCGGGTATCAAAAGGGCCACCTCCCTCTCCCTCTCCTTAAGCTTACGATAGGCAGCCTTGAGCCTCTTTACCACCTCCCATCTCGAAAGGTCCCCCTCAAGGGGGGAGAGGGGATCGAAAAAGGCCCGCCCTTTTCCGGGAGACTTGGCCCTCCTTATCCCTTCTGTAACATAGGCCTTGGCCCTAACTGCCGCTTCCCGAAGTCCTAAGCCCTTGGCGAGGAAACCCGCAAGGGCCGCCGAAAAGGCACACCCAGTGCCGTGGACCTCCCCTTGTGGAACCCGTTCTCCCTCAAGCCAAAAGAACCCTTCTTCGTCCATGAGGAGATCCCAGGGTTCGCCCTCAAGGTGCCCGCCTTTTATCAGGACCGCCTTGGGCCCCAAGGCCTTTAAGGCCTCTGCCATCAAAGGTAAGTCGCCTCGTGAGGTGGCACGGATACCCGTCAAGGCCTCTGCCTCAGGCAGATTGGGGGTTATCACCGTAGCAAGGGGGAAGAGCCTCTCCTTTAGGGCATTTTCGGCCTCTTCCTTAAGGAGCCGATGGCCGCCTTTGGCCACAAGGACGGGGTCCACGACAAGCACCCTTGGCCTTGAGCGTGAGAGTTCCTCTACCATCACTTCTATGAGCTCTACTGACCACAACATGCCCGTCTTCACAACCTGGGGATCGAAGTCCTCAAAGACCGCCCGGAGTTGCTGTCTCAAAAACCCGGGGGAGACAGGCTCTACCCCTAGGACGCCCAAGCTGTTCTGGGCCGTAAGGGCTGTAAGGACCGATAGGCCGTGGCAGCCAAGGAGGGTCAAGACCTCAAGGTCCACCTGGATCCCAGCCCCGCCACCCGAATCCGAGCCGGCTATGGTCAACACAAGGGGCCTCATCCCTTAAGCCTTCTCGAGATAAGTTCTGCCACTTTCTTCCCAGAAAGGAGCATCCCCCCAAATACAGGCCCCATCCTCGGTGAACCGAAAACGGCATTGGCAGCCATCCCTGCTACAAACAACCCCGGATATACCTCCCTGGTGTTCTCCACAACAGCCTCTTCTCCCTTTTCCGCCCAAAGGGGTGCTTCCTTGTGGACCTCTATCAGGGAAGGCACCCTCCCTTCCAAGACCTTCACCACCTCAGCCCCATGACCTGTGGCATCGACTACGTAAGAGGTCTTTATGGCAAGGGGGTCCACATGGAGCCCGCTGATCCTGACAGCTGACCAATTTACCACCACGCCACAAACCCTTCCTTCCTTCACCACAAGGTCCTCCACCTCCATGAGGTTCAGGACCTTGAGGCCCGCTTGAACCGCCTTGAAACACAGGCCAGAGGCCACCTCTACCGCATCTGCGGTGAAATAACCGTCGCCAAAGGGCTTAACCCTTATCCCGAACTCCTCAAGGACCTCTTTCCCCTTTTCCTGGACCACGATTTCGTTAAACATCATCCCTCCACCCCATATCCCTCCGCCTAGGCTCAACCGCCTCTCAAGTAGGACGACCTTAAAGCCACCACGCGCCAGATAATACCCAGCCACCATCCCCGAAGGCCCACCGCCAACTACCACTACATCTACCTCAAGGCCTTCGCGGACCTTTTCGAAAAAACGTTCGAGTATAGCGAGCGATATCTTCCCCTCGTCCAAAACCACGTTTTCCTCCTTTATGGGTTGTCAGTTAATTCTACACGCCTTAAGGCAGCGGTTCAACTTAAGGATACCGAGGTGTTAAGCCCATGCCTCACATGGTGCTAGGTATGAAGAGGGCTATCTGAGGAAATAGGATGATGAGCGCTATGCCCACCAGGGCGGCGATCAAAAAGGGTATTGCCCCGCGGAAGATGGTGGATACCGATATGCCGGTGACACCCGAAAGTTGGTAGGTATCGAGGCCCACTGGAGGCGTAATAAGCCCTATCTCGATCAGGATCACCACGATCACCCCAAACCATATGGGGTCAAATCCCAAGTACTTTATAAGGGGGTATATGACTGGCATGGTGAGGATCACTGCAGAGATTATGTCGAGGAACATCCCCAAAATGAGGTAAAGGACTATGATGGCACTGAGGATGCCGTATTTGGACACTCCTATTTCCTCCACCAACTGCGCAAGGGCCTGCGTTAGGCCGCTTACTGCTAGAAACTTCATCAATATGTAGGCCCCCACTATCATCAAGAAGACGAAGCTCGTTATAGTAGTCGCTTCAAGTAAAGCCTCCCAAAGGGCCTTCCAGGTCAAACGCCTGTAGAGGGCTGTAATGACCACGGCACCAAAGGCCCCTATAGCTCCAGCCTCAGTAGGGGTGAAAACCCCAACGTACATCCCTCCAAGGACTATGATGAAAAGCGCAAGGGCGTGCCATATCTTGCTCAAGGAGCGCACCCTCTCCCGGAAACTGGCCTTTGGCCCTGAAGGGGCAAGGTCTGGATTAAGACGGGTGAGGAGGAATATGGTCAATATGTAAAGGGACGAAAGGAGTAACCCAGGCAATATCCCGGCCATGAGGAGCTTTCCCACGGACTGCTCGGTCAATATGGCATAGATGATGAAGACAACACTGGGGGGTATGAGGAAGGCAAGGGTTCCGGCACAGACGATAGACCCAGTGGCGATGGTGTCCTTGTAATTCCGCTTTTTCATCTCCGGATAGGCCACACGCCCCATGGTCACCACCGCAGGGCCACTTACGCCACAGATGGCGGCAAAGAGGGTGCAGGCAAAGACGGTGGCCATGGCCAACCCCCCTCTCAAATGTCCGACCCACTTGTAAGCTGCGTCGTAAAGGTCCACCCCCACCTCAGTCCTTGCCAGTACTTCCCCCATGAGGATGAAAAGCGGAACGGTCGTCAAGGTATAGTTAGCTACAGTCGTATAGGGAATCTGAGCGACCACTGCATAGGCGGCCTTAAAGCCCATGATGTATCCATAGCCCAAAAAGCCGACGAGGGCCATGGCTGCGCCAATCCACATCCTTAAAAGGATGAGCACTACAAGCACCACAAGCCCTATCAATCCCAACATAACCGGTGACATCTCAACCCCTCTCTCCTTTCATTTCCTTTAAGTCGTCCAAGATCAGCTTGAAAATGGCAAGACAAAAAAGGGCCACCCCTGCTGCCATAACGCCATAGAAGGGGGCTTTAGGTATCTTAAGGACCGTGCTTATGGACCTTTGGTGGAGGGCCTCAAGGGACATCCTCCATGCCATGACCAGGTAAACAAAAAGGGAAAGACAAAGCATGGAAAAGTCCAAACCCCGTTGGGCCTTTTGGGAGAACTTCTCAACCAGGAGCGAAACCGAAACATGGGCACGCCTAACCGCGCAGAAGGCCCATCCCAAAAAGATCACAAACACCATGAGAAATTCCGCAATCTCCGGCGCCCCTGCAAAGGTCCTTCGCAACAAATAACGGGCTACCACGTCTGAAACCGTAAGGCACATCATCACAAAAAGCGCCCCTGCACCTATTACCGCAAAAAAACGCGAAACCCTTTTCATGGAACTTTCTCTCCCCTTCCGATCAAGCCTTTTGATAAAGGCACAAAAAGGCCTCTTTTCTCGCTGTTTACAATAAATGTGCCAAAACCTCAAACCAAAGGGATTAACACTGAAGGTAAGAGGGGCTTTAGGATAACCTCTGAATGTTGTCGATTAAGCGAAATGTTGAAACTTCATCCCTTAAGCTCTTTTACCACAGGCAATATCAGTACCAGGGCCAACAGGAAGCTCAAGGTGTCAGTTGTAGGGAAAGAAACCCATATGCCTGTAGTACCGTAAAAATGGGAAAGGATGGCGACAAGGGGGATCATGAACAAGGCCGGCCTTGCCGTGGCCAAGAGGAAAGCCTTCTTGGCCTTGCCCAAGGCCTGAAAGACCACTGACCCCATTATTGAGAACCCTGCCAGGTAAAGGGCTAGGAACATCTTCCGCGAGGCCTCAAGGCTTAAGGAGATGAGGGCGGTGTCTTTTGTGAATATGCTTATAAGGTGGCGGGGGAAGAAGTAAATGAGCAAGGAGACGCCGAGGCCAATTCCAAAGGTGGCCATGGCGCTGAGCCACAGGGCCCGGAGGGCTTCCTTTTTTCGGCGGGCTCCGTAGTTAAAGCCGAGGATTGGCTGTAGCCCATTCCCTATGGCTATGGAGGGCATTATGGCCAACATGGCAAGCCTGTTTAGGATGCCAAAGGCCGAAAGGGAGAGCTCCCCGCCGTAAAGCACAAGGGTCCTATTCACAAAGACCGCTGAGAGTGATCCCACCAAGGTCCTGGCCAGGGATGAAACACCCACCGCGAAGATAGAGCCCAGGATCTCGCTTCTAGGCCAAAGGGCCCAGAGGGCAGGTTTTACAAAGCTCTTCCCCAAGATATAGTAGGAGCTGAGGATAACAAGGGAGACGAACTGGGATATGACCATCGCATAAGCCGCTCCTTTTATCCCCATTTTCAACTTGAGGATGAAAAAGGCGTCAAGGCCTATATTTAGCAGGGCGCTTGTAACCATAGCGGCCATAGGCCATCTGGCATTCCCTTCTGACCTGATCAAATGGGCCAAGACCATGGGGGTGAACTGTAGGAGCCCTGCGCAGAAAACCACCCTGAGGTATTCGAGGACAAGGTGTGAGTAATTGCCTTGACCCCCAAGGATATGGCCGAGAGGCTCGTCAAAGGATAGACCTAAGACCATTACCAATATGGAGAGGCAGAAAACAGAAAGCCATGCATTGCCAAGTGCATACTGGGCTTTTTCCATGTCCCTTTCGCCTAAGGCCCTTGATACCAAAGACGCACCCCCCATTCCCACCATCTCACCGAGGCCGGCAAAGAACATCTGTAAGGGGAAAACCACCGACAGGGCCGCTATCCCTAAAGGACCTACAGCTCGTCCTATGAAAATTGTCCCCATGACGTTGTAAAGGGCCATCACCGCCATACCCATGAAGGAAGGAAGGGAAAGCTTGAGGAGCAATAACCCTATACGTCTGTCCTCAAGAGGGTTGTGCATGGGAGGCTTTTTAGCTGCGTCTTCTTTCCATTAAATAATAAAGCAGGGGAACGAGGAACAAAGTTATCAAGGTAGACGAAAAGAGCCCGCCGAAGACGGTAAGCCCTAAGGGCCTCCAGGACTCCGACCCCTCACCACCCCTTAACACCATAGGGAGGACACCCCCCATGGTAGTCAAAGCCGTCATCAAGATGGGCCTAAGGCGCCTCACCCCTCCTTGGTGCACGGCCTGAAGGACCGTCATGCCTTTGCGTCTTAAGAGGTTCGTATAATCGACAAGGACTATGGCGTTGTTCACAACGATACCTACAAGCATCACCATCCCTATAAGGGAGACCATGCTCATGGTGGCCTTCCCTAAAAGCAAGGCCATACCGACACCAATGGAGAGAAAGGGGACACTGGCCATTATTACAAAAGGCTGCCTCAGCGACTCAAACTGAGAGGCCATAACCATATATACGAGGACCACCCCAAGGAGGAAGAGCATGGTGAGCTCTCTGAAGGACTTCTGCTGCTCCTTCACTTGACCTCCCCATTTGACGGTTACGCCCATAGGAGGATTAAGCTTCTTCAAGGTCTGGTCTACCTCTTTGGCCACTTCCCCGAGGGAACGCCCATAGACGTTGGCCTCAACCCTTATCACCCTCACCTGATCCTTCCTGTATATCTCCAAAGGACCCTGCTTCACCTCGACCTTGGCCACGTTCCTAAGGGGAATCACACCTCCTCGAGGCAGGGCTATAGGGGCCTCGGCTATGTCCTTTAAATCCTGTCTCTGCAGTTCTTTTAACCGCAACAAGACCCTGTATTCGCCCCCAGCCTCAAGGAAGCGCGTGGCTTCATAGCCGTAAAAAAGGGACCTCAGCCCTTGTGCTATACGCTCAACGGTAAGTCCAAGGGCTGATGCCTTCTCCTTGTCTATCAGGACATGGACCTCAGGGGCGTACCTTTCGTAATCCACCCACACATCCCTGATCCCCCTTATACCCTCAAGTGCCCTTTTCAGCTCTTGGGAGAACCGGTAAAGCTCCTCAAGGTCATCCCCCATCAGCTCCAGGCTCAAGGCCCTTGAACCACCCATGAGGAGCCTGGCCATGGGCTGCTCGGTCATGACCGTGAGCTTGACTACCCCAGGTATAGCTCGGATCTCCCTCCTCAAGAGGTCGGCTATCTCAAAGGAGGACCTCTCCCTTTTCCCCTTCTCAAGGAGCCTTATGCCTATGTGCCCTATGTGACTGCCCGCCTTACTACCAAAAGCCCTCGAAAGGCCGCCTTCCTCGCTCCCACACCTCACAAACACCGCCTCTGCCTCTGGAACCCGCTGGCGTATTATCTTCTCTATACCCTTGATGACCAGGTCGGTCTCCTCGACCCTCGTACCCACAGGGAGTTCCACATCTATCCCCACATGGGACCTGTCCTCCCGCGGCAAAAACTCCCTGCCGATGGATTTAAACATGAATAAGGTAGAGGCCAAAAGTCCAAGGGATATGGCTATGGTCACCTTGGGGCGGGTTAAGGCTCTTTCGAGGAGGTAGCTATAAAGGGACTCCAAGGCCCCTATGACCTTTTCGGTAAAGAAGGCCTTATCTTCCCTTTGCCTCATAAGCCTTGAAGAGAGCATGGGGGTAACCGTCAGGGCGGTAAGTAGTGAACAAAGGATGGCGGAGGTGACCACAAGGGCCATGTCCTTGAACATGATCCCGCTCAGTCCCTTCATGAAGACCAAGGGCAAAAAGACCGCTATGGTCGTAAGGGAGGAGGCCATGATGGCCGTGCCTACCTCTGAGGTGCCTTCTATAGATGCCTCTGTTGGACCTAGCCCCTCTTGTTTTTTCCTCGTTATGTTCTCAAGGACCACAATGGCGTTATCGACCACCATCCCCATGGATATCACCACTGAGGAAAGCGAGATGACGTTTATGGTCATTCCCAACAGGTAGAGCAGAAAGAAAGTCACCACAAGGGAAAAGGGAATGGTGAGAACGATGATGAAACTGGCTATTACACGCCCAAGGAAGAAGAAGACCACGGCTGCCACCGTCATCAAGGCCCACCAAAGGCTTGACGACAAGTTCCTTATGGAAAGCATGATGTCCTGTCCTGAATCCCTTAAAACCATGTACTTCACATCGGGGGGAAAGCTTTGGGAGAGCTCTTTCAACTTCTCCTTGACCCTGCGCGAGACCTCTACGGTGTTGGCACCTGTTTGCTTCTGTACCATCATCATAAGGGCGTCGCGCCCGTTGATCCTTACATAAGCGCGGCGCTCCTTATGGGTGTCCCTTACCTCGGCTATGTCCCTCAGGTATATGGGCGAGCCGTTTCTCCAATCCACCACTACCCTTTCAAACTCCTTCGGCTCCTCTACCTCCCCAAGGACCCTAATGACGTACTCGGTCTTCCCAAGGGAGATCCTACCTGCTGGAAGGTTAAAGTGCGAAGAAGCTATGGCCTGGGCTATATGTGCCGGGGTTAATCCATAGGCGTTTAGCCTTTCGCGGTCAAGCCTCACCTGTATCTCGCGCTCAAGCCCTCCTACAAGCCCCACCGAGCCAACCCCAGGGACGGTCTTGATCCTATTGGCGACAAACCTATCCACGAACTGGTAAAGCCTAGGGTAGCTCTCCTCAGCCGTGAAGCCTATAAAGAGGATCGGGATCATAGAGGTGGAGAACTTGAAGAGCATGGGCCTTTCGGCATCCTCCGGCAAGAGCCGCTTTACCACCTCAAGCCTGTCCCTTATGTCGTTTGCAGCCTCGTCAAGGTCCGTCCCCCACTTGAATTGACAGGTCACAACCGATTGCCCCTCGGCCGAAATGGAAGTAATGGTCTCCAGATTCCCAACCACGCTCAGCTGGTTTTCTATGTGCCTGGTGACCTTGTCTTCCACGTCCTCAGCGCTGGCCCCAGGGTAATTGGTGATGACACTTATGGCGGGTGGTTCCATCTTGGGTAAAAGGTCAACAGGGAGCATCCTGAGGGACACAAGTCCAAGGAGCGATACAGCCAAAAAGGCCATTAGGGTAGTAACTGGGCGCCTTACGCTCAGTTCAGTTAACTTCACCCTTTACAACCACCCTCTCTCCGCCTAAAAGCCCTTGATGCCCCTCAACCACCACCTTCTCCCCCTCCCTTAAACCCCTTTCTACCTCTACGTACCAAAAGGGGGTAAAGCGGGGCTCAACGGTCCTCCTTTCGATCGTCTCTCCCTTTAGGACGAAACAGTGGTAAACCCACAACCCTTCCTCCCTCAAAACCGCCTCCCTTGGGACAATAAGGGCCTCCTTTTCCCCCAAGAGGACCTTGACCCTAGCGAACATCCCACCCTTTAACAGCCCCTGGGTGTTGGGCACTTCCACCTTCACCATGAAGGACCTTGACTGCGGATCGACCATGGGGTTTACAAGGACCACCCTCCCCTTGAAGGACCTCTCGGGGAAGGCGTCGACTTCAAGCTCTGCCTCCATCCCCGCCTTCACACGCCCCATTTCCACCTGAGGCAAGTGACCTATTGCCATAACGGTCGATATGTCCTGAAGCCTTAAAAGGGCCGCCTCTTGTCCAGGTAAACCACTCCTTACCCTTTCGCCCTCTTCCTTCAACTTCTCGGTCACCACTCCCGAAAAGGGCGCCCTTATAGTAGTCTCCTCAAGGGCCCTTTTTGCCTCCTCATAAGAGGCCTTGGCCCTTTCAAGCCTTGCAGAGGCCAGCTCATACTGGACCTTCACACCCTCGAATTCCCTTTGGCTTATAACCCGGCCTTCTAAAAGCTCCTTGTACCTGTCAAAGTCGCGCTTTGCCTGTTCATAGGAGATCTCTGCCTCCTTCAAGGATGCCAAGGCCTGCCTCAAGGCGAGCTCGAAGTCAGTCTTTTCGATCTGGGCAAGGACCTGTCCCTTCTTGACCCAATCCCCCTCCTTCACGTAGACCCTCTCTATAAGCCCCGATACCCTCGGTACGATTAGGGCTTCCTGCCGGGGTTCCAGGGTAGCGGTAAACTCCAAAAGCTGAGGGACCCTCTCCCTTTTGACCGTGAACACCTTAACAGGCCGTGGCCCTTCCATACGCGATGGGCCTTTTGGGGCGTCCTTCCCACAGGATACGAGGAGAAGGGAAAGCAACAAGGCAAACCAAAACTTCAATTTCCACCTCCCTTAACCCTCACGGCCATACCTGACTTCAACTTCTCCTGACCGGAGATCACCACCTCTTCTCCCTCAGAAAGCCCCTGTAAAATCTCCACGTACTGGCCCAACTTATCACCTGTAAGGACCTCTCTGTGCTCCGCCCTTCCTTTGACGACTACAAAGCAGTACTCCTTTCCTGTCCCAAGCATCCTCATCACAGCCTCACGGGGCACAAGGAGCGCAAGGTCTGTCCCGAGGAAGACCTTCGCCTTGACGAACATCCCGGGCTTAAGCTCCCCTTTGGGATTGTCCAAGAGCACCTCCACGCGGAAGGTCCTGGTCATGGGGTCCACCTTAGGATAAAGGGACGAAACCCTTCCTGAAAGCTCCTTTTCCGGCATCGCGTCTGGATAGACCTTGACGGCTGCCCCAAGCCTCACCTTTGGGAGATCGCGTTCGGGAAGGTCAAGGATCACCTTTACCTTCGAACTGTCTATGAGCTCAAGGATCTCCGTAGGGGGCATGGTATAAGCCCTCTGCCCTGCATCTACGAACCTCTGGGTCACCAACCCTGAAAAGGGTGCCCTTATCACACTCTCACGGAGCTCCGTCTCAGCTTGCCTGAGGGCCGTTGCCGCCTCTTGGAGCTGGGCCTTTGCAAGCTCGTATTGGGCTTCAGAGGCCTTAAGGGCTGCCTCCACCTTTTCGTACTCCTGTTGTGATATCACCCTTTGTTCGAATAAGGCCTTTGCCCTCTGGTAGTCCCTTTGACGGTCCTCAAGCCCTATACGGGCTTGCTCAAGCTGTGCTTGGGCCTTTTGGAAGCTGCTTTTGGCCTTCTCTAAGGCCAATAGGAAATCCGTTTGGTCGAGCTTGACAAGGGGATCCCCTTCTTTCACCCAATCCCCTTCCTTCACGTAAATGGCCTCGATCCTCCCTGGTACCTTAGGCGTTATCCGTATGGCCTTATGCGGGAATACGTTCCCTAGAACTTCAGTCCACCTTTCCACAGGATGCCTTTCCACTTTAGCCACCTCCACCACAGGCACCTCTGGGGATACCTCCGGCCGAGGCCCCTTCCCCTTGCAGCCTAACAAGGCCAAAAGACCTATTAAGAGCAGACAAAGCCGCCTATCCATCATTCCTCTCCCATTGCCCTCTTTAAGCGTGCAAGGGCGATGTTGTAATCTGCAAGGGCGATCCAGTAGTTGTTCTGAGCCCTTGTGAGCATGGCCAAGGCGTCAAGGACATCTGAGCTCCTTGCCACTTGGAGCCTATACCTCTCCTGGTTCATCCTGAAATTCTCCTCGGCTTGTTCTAAGACCTTCTTGGAAAGCCCTATCCTCTGCTTGGACTCCTGCAGGGCCAAGAAGGCCTCCTTTACCTCAAGCCTCACCCTGTCAAGGAGGTCCTGAAGTTCGTATTCGGCCTTGACCACCTCGGCCTTTTTCCCCTTAAGGGCAAAATAGGTTCCCCCCCAATCCCACAGGCGCCACTTGAGGACGGCCATAAGCGTCCACGTATCTGGATCGGGCCTACCGGGGAGGCCGTCCACCAGAGGGTCATCTCCCGTCCTCTTGTAGTCGAAGACAAGGCTCACCTGGGGCAAAAGGCCAGAACGGGCAATATCGACCTCTTTTTTCTTCGCTTCAACCGAAATCCTGGAAAGCTTAAGCTCCGGTCTCGCCTGAAGGGCCTTCTCGATACAGGCACCGAGCTCTGCTTCGAACTCCTCGACGCTTAAGACTTCGCTGAGCCTAACCTCTTCCTCCATGGGCTTCCCTATAAGGGTATTCAGGTAGGCCCTGGCTATGAGGAGCCCGTTTTGGGCTCGGAGCACGTCTTGTTCCCTTTGGGATAGCTCCACTTCCACCTGCAGGAGGTCGTTTTTCGGGATCATCCCCTGCTCGTAAAAGGCCTTGGCCACCCTGTGGTGTTCCTTCAGGGCCTCAAGGGCACGCCTTGCCACATCAAAGGCCTTTTCTGCCTGAAGGACTTGAAAGTAGGCCTGCTTCACCCTGAAGACGAGCTCGAGCCTAACCAACTCCTCTTCTGTCCTTGCTGCATCAAGGCCGAGCTTGGACAGTTCATAAGAGGCCCTGAGGGCCCCACCGGTATAAAGGGGCTGGACTAGGGTGAGGTCAAGACCCCATATATCCCTCCCTGACACCTTGAGCTTATAGGGCTCAAAGGCCGGGATGGTGAGGCTACCAATAGGTGGGGGTAGGTTTAAGGTCACTTCTTTGGGCCTTAGGCCCAAGGTGTACTGGGCTTCGTCAAGCCTCGAATAGGAGTACTGGGCCTGGAGGCTTGGAAAGAAGCGCGAAAGGGCCTCCTTTTTCGCGTATTCTGCTTTGAGGATCGCCTCCCTTTTTGCCTTAAGGGTAGGACTCCTCTCTAAGGCCATCTGGACGGCATCCTTTAGGCTCAGGGTCTCCTGGGCGAAGGCCAAAAGGGGCAAAGACAGAAAGACCCATATGGCCGCCTTCAAGGGCTTCATCTCACCTCCTCCACCTCCCAAAAGTAAGCCCTTATGCCCCCTTGAGGCCTCAGGCACAGGGGCTTTATGTGCTCCATAAGGTCCTTTGCCCTTTCTTCCCCCACCACGACCATAAGGGCCCTGTTGAAGGAAGGCCACGCGTGGGTGGAAAGCTTGGGCTCGCTCCTTTCACCTACCCCAAGGACCCTCTCCCAAAGGGTGTAAGAAGCTACACCCGAGGCCCTAAGGGCCTCCATCACCTCTGCTTCAAAGTCCACATCGTAGACGACAAGGAAAAGCTTCAACTTCTCCTCCTTGACTCCACCATGTAATAGACCACTGGTACCAAAAGGAGGGTAAGGAGCGTGGAACCCATAAGACCCCCCAACATCGTGATCCCCAAGCTTGACCACATCTCCGAGCCCTCACCACGGGAAAGGGCCATGGGCAGCATGCCAAACCAGGTAGTAAGGGTGGTCATTAGGACAGGCCTCAGACGGTCCCTTCCCGCCTGGGTTATGGCCTCTTCAAGCCCAAATCCCCGCTCCCTTAAGATGTTGGTGTAATCCACCAATACGATGGCGTTTTTGGTCACGATCCCCAAAAGCATTACGATCCCCAAGAAGGAGTAGAGGGAAAGGGTGGTTCCGGTCAAGGCCAAGGCGAAGACGGCCCCGCTTACTGCAAAGGGCAGGGAAAACATGATCACGAAGGGATGCCTATAGGACTTAAAGAGCGAGGCCATGACCATATAGACCATCGCAGCCCCTAAGGCGAAAAGGAGCCTCAACTCCCTGAAGGCCTTCTGTTGTTCTTCAGCTTCTCCGGCGAAGTGGACCTTTATCCCCTTTGGCAGCTCCATCCTCTGGACCGAGGCCCTTATGTCCCTCACCACCTCCCCAAGGGGCCTCCCAAAGACGTCTGCTTCTACTTTCACCACGCGCTGCCTGTCCCGCCTCTCTATCTCGACCGGGCCATAGGCCTCCTTTATCCTGGCCACGTTTTTTAGCCTCACAAGCCTCCCGGAAAGGGACTTGATGGGGACCTCTCCCAAGGCCTCGGGATCTCCCTTGTAATTTTGCCCAAGGGAAAGCCTCAGGTCGTAATCCTCACCGTGTTCCCTGAAGCTCGTGGGCTCAAGTCCATAGAGGTACCCCCTGAGCTGGGCGGCCACAAGGGCGACGTTTAGCCCAAGGCTTGAGGCCTTTTCCCTGTCAAGCTCCACCCAGAACTCAGGCCTTGGAGGTCTCTGGCTTAGGGTAACGTCCACCGCTCCCGGGACCTTTTCCATCTCCTCCTTGAGCCGCTGGGCCACCTGATAAAGGGCCTCCCAGTCCCTGCCCCATACCTCAACGGATATCCTCCTCCTCCCCCCCATTAGGACTTGACCTATCCCAGGCGCTGCGGTAACAGAGAGCTCCCTTATCTCGGGGATGTCCTTGATCCTCTCCCTTAAGGCCATGGCCACTTCCTTGGCCGAACGCTCCCTTTCAGCCCTCTTTAGGAGCCTCAGCCCAACTGTCCCCACGTTTGCGCCTTCCTCAAACCCCAGTGCGGTGGCAAGGCCCTTTTCGGTCTGTCCTCCATAGGCGTAAAAGTGCCTGACCTCAGGTACGGCTTCCCTAACGATCCCGTTTATCTCCTCAAGGACCCTCTGCGTCTCCTCAAGCCTTGCGCCCTCAGGGAGCCTCAACGTAATGGTGACCTCCCCTGAGTCCATCTCCGGCGAAAGCTCTGTGCCTAAAAAGGGCAGAAGCACCAAGCTCGAAGAGAACACCACCGCTGCTAGGCCTATGACCTTCTTACGGTTATCCAAGGCCCACCTTAGGACCCCTTTGTAAAACCCCTCGAGGTCCTCAAGGCGCCTTTCAAGCCATCGGTCGACCTCACCCCAGATCCCTCCTTTTGGTCCTCCCTGAGCTGAAAGGAATTTGGAGGAAAGCATGGGCGTAAGGGTCAAGGCGTTGAAAAGGGAGGCCATGATGGCCACTGTGATGACAAAGGCCAGCTGTTTGAAGAAGATGCCTGTAAGCCCAGTTACAAACATCAGAGGCACAAAGACGGCTACTATGGTGAGGGTAGCAGCAGTAACGGCAAGCCCTACTTCAGAGGTGCCGAATATGGCTGCCGGCACAGGCCTTGCGCCCCTTTCCAGGTGACGCGTGATGTTCTCCAGGATCACTATGGCGTCATCCACCACCATCCCAGAGGCGATGGCAAGGGCCGAAAGCGTAATGGTGTTCATGGTGTAGCCGAAGAGGTACATGAGTATGAAGGCACCGATCAAGGAAAAGGGAATGGTGAGGAGCACAATGGCACTTGCCCAAACCCTCCTCAAGAAGCCGAAGGTAACGACCGCCACAAGTATTAGCCCTACATAAAGGGCCTCCTTGAGATTCTGAAGGGACCATCGTATGTATTCGGAGCTGTCAAAGACCACTACGAGCTTGACATCAGGAGGAAGTCCTTTTTCTATCTCCTTGAGCTTCTCCTTGACCCTGTCGGCCACCTCTACGGTATTGGCCCCCACTTGTTTCTGAATGCCCATCACCACCCCAGGCCTTCCGTCCCCATAGGCCACCATCATGGGGTCCTTGAAGGCATCTGAAACCTCGGCCACGTCCCCAAGCCTCACCACCCTGCCTTGGCTTACACCGACGATCACCTTCTTCAGCTCTTCTACGTCCTTGAACCTCGCTGGAAGCCTTACTGCGTAAGCCCTTCTGCCGAGCTTCACCTCTCCAAGGGGAAGGTCAAGGTTTTCGGCCTTAAGGATCCTACCCACCTCCTCTATGGATAGGCCATAGGCCTCAAGCCTCTTTGGGTCAAACTCCACCTTTATCTCACGTTTTAAGCCAGCATAGATCACTATGGAACCAACCCCTGGCACCCGCCTTAACTCGTCAGCTATGAGCTTGTCGGCGATGTAGTGGAGCTGGGGATAACTCTCGTCGGCTGTAAGGAACATGAAAAGTATAGGCATCACGGCCGTAGAAAACTTGAAGATCATAGGCGCTTCGACATCCTCAGGGAGGTCCCTTTTGGCAAGCTCCAAGGCATCCCTTACATCGTTTGTGGCGCTGTCAAGGTCTGTGCCCCATTTAAAACGACAGTTGACTACCGAGAAGTTGTCGAGGGACTTGGAGGTGAGCCTCTCGAGGTTGGCCACGCGGGTGAGTTGGTCCTCGATGTACTTGGTGACGCTTGACTCTACGTCAGTGGCTGAGGCCCCTGGCCAGAAGGTGATCACACTTACCTGGGGCGGTTCTATGTCAGGCATTAGGTCTATCCTCAACCTCGAAAGCGAAAAAAACCCGAGCATCACCACGGCGAAAAACACCATGACGGTCATCACCGGGTTCCTTACCGAGACCTCAGGAAGCTTCATCTCCTAAGCCCCCTCATGAAGAATTCGAAGGCATAGTCCATGAGTTCTTCTAGCTCCACCTTCAAAAGCCCGCGGCTGATCTCGTCCTCATAGAGGAAAAGGATCCCAAAGACCAATGCCCACCCAAGGACTGTGACCTTCCAAGGATCCATGGGCCCAAAGACCCCCTCA
Organism: uncultured Thermodesulfobacteriota bacterium; assembly: GCA_964611295.1. Taxonomy (GTDB): domain Bacteria; phylum Desulfobacterota; class B13-G15; order B13-G15; family B13-G15; genus B73-G16. The sequence goes on from CAZSWV010000012.1 coordinate 45,915, forward strand.
CGGATCCCCTCCTCTACGGTCTTGGAGAAGGCCTCGAGGAACTTGGAACCCTTTTCGGCATTTTCGCGAAAGACCTCCTCAGGCAGAAGGGACCTGGCAGGCTTCCTACCAAAGACAAAGATCCTAAAGAAGGCCTCGTTCCCCTTATAATAGCTAAGGAAGGCCTTCACGAACTCCCTTAACTTCTCCTTGGGTCCAAAAGGAGAAGCAAGGACCTTCTCCATCTCCTCGAAAAGCCCCCCTACCCCCTCAGAAAGCAACCTCAGGGCGATCTCCTCCTTACCCTTGAAATAAAAGTAAAGGGTCCCCTTCCCAAGCCCAACCCTCCGAGAAAGGTCCTCCATCGTGGCAGCCTCAAGCCCTTTCTCCAAAAACAGGGACTTGGCCGCCTCCAAGATCGCCCTCTCCTTACGCTCCCTACGCCTCCTCTTCTCCTCCAATTTCGACCGCCATTCGATTTTCGACTATAGGTCGAAAAGATCTATCTGTCAAGGGAGTTAGCGGCGCGATGTAATATGCTGCTAGATGGAAAACCATCCTTGGCATTGTGTGTTCGAACTATGCGATGAACGTTAAAGGCCTGGTCTGGACGATAAGGGCTTTTTTCTCTGGATGTGCCTAAGTGGAGTGCCATGCCAGAAGCCCTTTTTACTACTTTTTTTTAATTAAATACTAGAGCATGTCCCTAAAGCCCCTGTAACCGGTGGGTTTTAGCGATAGCCCTGGGAAGATCCTCGTATATGAAGGAACCGGTGGCCAATTTCGCATAAGTCCTCCAGCTGTAGCAGCTCAATCCGGGG
>CAZSWV010000013.1:0-42255 GCA_964611295.1 uncultured Thermodesulfobacteriota bacterium
CTCAGCGACGTCTCAATCCCTTCTTTTTCAGGTCATTGTTGGGACTGTAGAATCGTAGAAATAAACAATATGAAACCAAAAGGGAAGGGTCTCAATCCCTTCTTTTTCAGGTGATTGTTGGGACTTAATGATTTGGTAAAGGAAATAATGCAGAAAGGGGGAGGTGTCTCAATCCCTTCTTTTTCAGGTCATTGTTGGGACTGCCCCCTCTCTGCCAGCGTTTAATTTGTAGCCGCGACAAAGAGGGGGCAGTCTTGTGAATATAAGAAAATAAGTTTTCCCCTACCCCAACAAAGACCTAATTATTCGGTTGTCAAAGAGCAGCTAGCTTAAAACTCACTAGGCAACTGAGGAATTTCCCATTTTTCCTCAATTGCCTTACATGCTTCTTTTATAAAATCAACTACAAAATCATAAGCCCTTTTGTAATCTTCAACTGTTATTGGTTTCAGTCCATGCGCGAGAATGGAATAATTTCTTAATTTCAGGACATCTAGAAAATTCTGCTTTTGTTTAACATATACTTCGCCAACCTTATCATTCATGTCAGCCAATAGACAGTAACTCATTTGAAGACTAAGCTTTAACTTGTTACTTTCTACTAAATTTTCGTATTTTTTTCTCAAAGCTTTCGGCAAAACTTCTAAAGGTATAACGAAACTACGCTCTTCATGCTGGTTTTTGATTCCTAAAACCTGCCTAACACGAATCTGAGCTAATAGCTCCAAGGCACGGTAAAAGCGCGCAATTGCATCATCATATCTATTCTGTACTGCACGGCGTTCTGCATTTCTAACCAGGTCCCCAACCTTTTCATACGCATACGGCCTTCGTAACCTACCTAGGATAGCCATATATTCACTAAATTCATAAGCAAAAGGCCTTAAAGTTTCATAAGCAGTGTCATGATCAAAACGATCCCATGCATCAAAAGCACGACATAAATTATACAAGCGAAGCAACTCATTTTGATATCTACCAGAAACTCTAGAAATAATGGTCTTTATTAAATTCTGTGCTTCCCCATACTGAAACCGAGTAATAGCATCTTTGATGTCTCTAAGCTCCCAATAAACAAGCACATCCCATTTGTTCACGGGAACAGGCAGATCTCCACCTGTGACTTTTACTAGATCCACCCTCGGGCCCTTGTTGAACTGTAGCTCCCAATCAAAATGCAACATACTAGCCACAGCCAAAGCCGCTGTCATGGTCTTTGTCCCACCAGTATAATTTGCAATCACTTTCGCTTCAGGAAACTCGTTTTCAATCTGTTGACCTACATCAACTATTGTTTTAAAACAGCTTACAAAATCGTCTGGATCTTCAAGAGAAACTACACGGTAAGGTATTTGTTCAACTTTGGGAATTATCTCTTTCTCAAGGAGGGTTTTACTGCTCCTTTCACCTTCACCAGCTGAACAGATGTAAAAAACTAAGTCTGGACGTAAATAATTAACAGCGTTTATGATCGGTTCAGAACTCCCACCGATCGTGATAACCAGAACAACCAATACTTTACTCCCTTGCCTGTTTTCAAATACCATATCTTAAGTAGTTTTTCAAGCTATCACTTTTCCCCGCATAAGTTCGAAAAGATCAACTGGACTCTGTGGTGCCCGTCCGAGGAGAAAGACCAAACAATTCTCAGGTAGAGGATAAATGCGAACGTCATCTTCTTCTTCGTCTATGAGTTCTCCGATTGCCTCTTTTAGGGCTCCAAGTTCGCGCCACGTAAGACGGCATATAAAAACCGAATACTGAAGGTGTATGCCTATTTCCTTCATAAACTTAAGTATCCGGTTGAGCCGCGCTTGATCGGCGACGTCGTAACAAACTAGGTACCACGTCTCCATCGATTTGCCTCAACAAGTCGTTGAGTTCATCTAATAACACGTTTACCTCTGAAAGCAAAAACTTCCTCCTCTCTTCAAAGCGTACAACGATTTCCTTCAACAAATCACCTGAAGGGAACCAGGGAAGGCCACCTCTTCTCGCAGGGTCTTTGAAAAAGCGCATAGTCTGGTAATGAATTTCAGGCTCAAAAACCCAACAGAGGTCCAGTGCAAATCCAAAATCAACACCTCTGTTCTTTACCCCACAATGGGGATCTAATTTGGCTTTTTCAATAAGAGGTAACAAAAACTCGAGCAACATAGCCCTAAGTATCCCATTGAGTATTTGCCACCTTGGGTTGTTTTTCTTCAAATGCTCAATAATCTCCATGTATCGGGTCTCACTTAAACCTTCTTTTGCAAGTTTTTTTTGCAGTTTTGGCGAAATCTTCTTAAAAACCTTAAGAATAACTGATTTACGTTTTGAAATTAACCAATTGTTTATCTCTTCAGTATAAGGGGGCCTTCGAAAATAAAAGTGTTGCCGTGTGTTCTTTTGTACACCTCTACTCTCAATTTTAGATACCATCACTGGCTTTGAGCCTTTGCCGTTTATCAAAAGTATGGGAATCCCCTCTTCTGCCAAAGAACATAGTATCGATGTTTCTAAGGTCATATTGCCAAAAAGCACCACCCTTTCTAACTGTCTCAAAGGTATCCACCTTGAGGCCTTACCCGCTTCCTGGATCAACAAGGAAGGGCCATCAAGTTTAATAGTCAATGTCTCTTTCTGTACCAAGTAAAGGGCCTTCTTTTGAATTGATGTCCCTTGCAAGTTGCCAAACCTCCTCTCTCCACGTGCTCCTTCGTTCTTTTGCCCATCCTTCATAAGCCAACCAAAACTTCCTCCTAGCTTCTTTTTTCAAATAGACCCCTTCACCTACAGTCGCAAAGTCTGACTTGCCGAGCGCCTCTTCTTTGAAAAGCCCCAATACAAAACGGTCTATTTCGGGACGCCATGGCTCAACAAGGTCACAGGCCAAGGATTCGCGACCATAGGATAACTCATGGTAAAACCCAAGGAAGGGGTCAAGACCTATAAGCTCAATCTCTCTTACCATTTCCCAGTGTAAAAGGGTATAAGATAAAGAAAGGACCGCATTCACTGGATCCTTAGGAGGACGGCGGTTTCTACCTTGGAAGTTGAAGTGCTTGGGTAGGACATGGACCAAAGCCGAAAAGTAAGTTGAAGAAGCAGCACCTTCACAGCCCCTTAGGGAATCTAAAGAAGAAAGCACTTTTACCTTCTCGACAAGCTCCTTTATAGTCAAAGAAGCACTTTGCAAGTAGATAGCTACGTCTCCCCTATGGGTTGCTAAGTCTTCAAGATGCCTCGAAAGCCCCTCTAGTTTTCGCAAGATCAATTTTTTGGCAAAGGACAGGCGAAAACCAGCGTCAAGAACCGCTTTGTACTGGCTGAGCCTTAAATAAGCGTTTTTATGAAGGTGACCCTCAAAACGAAGGGAAAAAGAAGGTAATTTACCCCACAGCAACAGAAAACTGACGCCGTTTTTCTTTAACCTATGGAGGACTTCAGTGGTCAGGGTGACGTTTCCCCTTACTATAAGCCTTTTCATAGGTTTAAGAGGAAGAGTTCCTTCGCGCTTCCCATTTACATAAAGGACAAGGGCATCTCCTTCCGCTTTTATGCTCAGGTCTTTTCTATCTAAATAGACCGTCTCCATCTCAGTATCAGCCAAAATAGAAAAACTCTGGATCTCTAGGTGGAACGGCTATTCCAAGGGTGTGAACTTTACTCCTTAAATCCAACTTGAAACAGTAAATTCGATCCTCTTCCAAGTCCATAAGGTTTGTCAAACCCTCCTCCACTTCCCTAAGCTCAGCCTCAGTTAGGAAACATTCACAAACAGATTTTTGCCCTCCTGTACTATATGCCCTAAGAAAAAGACGCACTTGATTTAACCTGCTAGGGTCTGAGATGTCGTACACGATTAAATAAAACTTCCGCATCAGAATAAAAAGTTTAGAAAAGGAGCACAAAAAGAAAAGCAAAGAAACGATTCCGAAACGTTTCTAAGTTAGAATTTTGATCTTAGACCTATCAACCCTAACCCCGTAACGCTTAAGCCCCCTTTTGCCCACAGAGGATATGACGTAAAGACCTGCTTCATCAGCCAAAAGAAGACGTAAGGTTTTGTTCAATTTTGAAATATTCTGCCTTATCACCTCAGGATGAAAACCACCTTTGGGCGACCAATACCTCACAAAGGCTTCGTATCGGCCAGATAAAGGCCCGTATATTCCCCTCAACTCCTTTTCCACAAACTGAAGCGCCTCTTTTGAACAAAAATACGAGATCCCTATAAAACAGTCATAACACCTGTCACAAAAGTTAAAATCCGGACGGGTACAGGCCTCAAGTTTTCTTTGCAGAAAAAACACATAAAATACCCACATAACCGGAGAAAGCCCTATTTTGAGCTTCCCAATGCGTAAACTTAAGTCCTTGCGGCAAGCTTCTATTTCTTTCTGAAAAATAGCTAGATCGATGTCTTTTTGGCTATCGTTTATGAGCCCTTCGAAATCTTCACCTTTATGGCTTATCTTCTCCCTAAGCGTTATAAAAGGCAGTTCAGCAAGATATATCTCTGCATCAGCAGTGGAAAGCAAGCGCCCATTTACTTCTAGAAAGCGCCTTTCCCTTGGTTTATAGTAAAACTCCTCCAACGATTCGAACTCCGGACTGACTAAGACATGATAAAGCTTATCCCATCGCCTACCGAAAAGCTGAAGGGCTGAACCAAGATAAAAGCCCATGGTTTTTCTCCCACCCGCCAAAGAACAATGAAGCCTTACATCAGGGTCTTTTGTAATCTCTCTAAAGAATTCGATTATCTGTCTTGCCACAGCCTGATTGTCTTCGGACGTTTTGATGTCATCTAACGGGATACCATTGCTATCCCTAAATAAATGAAGATGTAAGTTTTCCAAGGGAAAAGCCGTGAAACCATAGTCTTCAAAAACTTCGTTAAGGCGCCTTTTCTCAATAAGGTTTTCCTTTAAACAACGCTCTCCCTCAGTAGTGGTAAAAACATGAATCACATCCGGTAAAATTGGCGGCTCTTTTTTAAGTAAACAATAGATGGTCTCAGTGATCACTTGGGGAGTTTTACCAAGGACAAATACAAATACCTCTTTATAACGCCTCGCCAATTACAAGAGCCCTCTCTGTAACTTTTTCAGCGTTTTTCAGGAGGCGTTCCATCTGTTCAGCTGTTATCTGATCTATATGAAGGCCACATACTACACACACAGGTCTCCTCTTGGCCTTGGCGAGTCTATAGGCTACCTCATATGCGACCTTGTCGTCCTTATGCCCTTTACGTGTGAGAAGTGAAACAGAAGTCCTTCCTGTATCTGAATCGAACTCACCTAAAGCAACGGCCCCTATGTGGGCACCACCTTCGTTGAAAACAAAGACAATAATTCCATCACCCATTTCAAATGCTTTCAAAATCACCCGTTCTTGCCCCTCTCCTTCAGAGACTTCCATGTGATACATTGCCTTGTCCCCCTATTATCTGGTACTTTCCAAATCCAAAACTTGTCCCTTTACCCACATGGACCCATTCGCCAAGGGAAAGCAATGGCCAAAAAGGCCCCAAATCGCCTTCGAAAGCGACTTCCCCAATAAGCCCACCCATCAAGAGCTTTTGCCTCTGACGGTTACTGTACCTACGCCAATCCACCCACCTAAGGCCATTTTGCACCGTTTTCACTTTAACAGAAAGGTTGATGAGCTCTCTGAAATCCAACTGAAGCTCACAACCACAATGGAAATACGACAAAAGCGAAATCCTCCTCAAAAGCGCCCTAATTAGGATATGAAATTCGAGAGACGAACAAAACTTTTCTTCAAATTTCACCCTTAGTGGCGTCAAAAACTTGAGCCTTACCAAATCACCAGAACCACTTTTCAGGTCATACCAAAATAGGTTTTTGGGGAACCTATGAAACTTTCCCTTTTCGTAGAGGAGTTCATCGTCTACGTCCCTGACTTGTTCTACTGTAAATTTGCCTCGTCTTTTACCTGCACCGATCTTCCCCATCTGTTCAAAGGCGTATACAAAGTATGGAAATAAATCCGCCCCCTTCCCTATAAGCACTAAGGTGACCTCTAATAAATCCTCGACCCCATAATGCTTCCTTTGGTCCAAAGGTGGGAGAATGACAAAAGGATGAGGAGCATAAGGGTATTTCTTCATCTTCTTTGCATCGAGAGGCACAGGCGTAAAGAACACGTAACGAAAAGGACACTCTATATCCAGGGCACAGCCATCACATACCTTGGCCTTCCTTACACAACTTATAGAACGAAAAGCATGACCGAATAATCCCCTGAAGGTAGAACCTTTATAGGGAGGCAAGTGAAGTTCAAGGATAGGTCGTATGAAAAACCTCACTGTGGAAAAGTAAAACCGCCTTTTAACCTCCTCAAGGTTTCCTTGCAAGCTAACTAAAGCCTCCTCATTAGGTATCTTAACCCTCTCTGTCGATGCCTAAACGTACAATTACAGCCATGGCCTTATCCGTATCAGGTCCCTTGCCTATCCCGCTTATTAGGAGAAGTTCCCCCTCCTTTAAAGGGATTTCAGATCTAACCCTTTCTGGACCCCAAGACTTCACATCGTCTCCCGGTCCCCTTAAATAAAAAGACCTCTTGCACTCCACTATAACCCTCAAGGCACCATCTTGTAACACAAAGGGCACAAAACCCATCTGAAGCGTCATTTCCACCTTTTCTCCCTTCACCTTTATCGGTCCAAGTCTTTGCTCGAGACAAGCCTCCTTGCCTTCGGCAGTTTGAAGCCTCCATGTATAAAGGACCTGACCCATCTGACTTTCCTTTAGCTCTCTTTCAGGTATCTTTTGAAGGGAAAGGGCCTCTCGACTTAAGGAGTCTAGCCAAGGCTCCTCCAAAGTAATAAGCCTTATCTCTAAAGAAATAAGGGCAGAGTTGGAGAGATCCGCGTAACCCCTGTCTTTACTTAAAGGGAAGACATAAACAAGGTTATCCTTCACCTCCATACCTAAACCCGTAGCCCTCAGGACAGCTTCAAAGGCTTGGTCCCATGGGATATCCTTGAACTTCATGGTGACCTTCGAATGGACTTCCTTGTCCACAGCCAAGTTTATGCCCAAAAGGTCCGAGAAGAGCCTCAGGACATCCCTTACAGGAACGTTGCTAAAGTTAAGCGATATGGGAAAACCCCCATACTTCCCCGGATTCCGTCCAAGTGCCCTAAGGAGTTCGTAAGGATCTGGCCTCTTCTGCTGTGGCTGATGGACTTCAGAAGACGCTGAGGGCTGTTCTTTAAATTCCAAAAAGGCCTTAAGAAGCTCCCCTTCCCAGCTGTACCGCACTTCCTTGATATCCCTTTCCAGATGTAGCACGACCCTTACAACGTCCTTATCGAACTGGCCAACACGTACCTTTTTTACCCCGTTTACACCACCGGTCGGGTTAGCGCGGACTTTTGCATCTAAAACTGAAGGGAAAAGGTCAATGTATAACTTCCCACCTTTATCTTGGGGATCGGGAAGGAAACCATACCTTAATTGGCACTTTCCAGATAGTTCTAAAAGGACTTCGGGACCTTCAGCCCTTTCAGCTAATTTTATGTCTTTTAGAATGACACTTTGAGCCCCAAATAGGAGTTTAACGTTGAAAAACAAAAAATACAGGAGGATTATAAGGACCTTGGTGCCGAAGGCGGGATTCGAACCCGCACGGGCTATTACCCCCTGGATCCTGAGTCCAGTGCGTCTGCCAAGTTCCGCCACTTCGGCGTGTTGCACATCCCTTTTTTTGTAACCTATACTTAATTAACATCCTTGTCAAGGACGGCGTACCCGATGAAGGTTTTCTACGATGATTTTTCTCGAGGGGACTTCTATTGCCCCATCTTGACCATAGGGGCCTTTGACGGGATCCATCTGGGACATAGGAAGCTCCTTGAACGTACTTTATACACTGCCCGAAAGATCAAAGGACAAGCGCTCGTCATGACCTTTGAACCTCATCCCTTAAAGGTGTTATATCCTGAACGGACCTTGAAACTCATCACACCTATAGAGGAAAAACTCAGGCTCTTAAAAGAAGCAGGGATAGATGCAGTGATAGTCTACCCCTTTTCGTTGAAATTCGCCCAAACTCCACCTGAAGGATTTGTCGAAGAGGTCCTTTACAAAAAGATCGGACCCAAAAGGGTTATAGTAGGCTATAACTTCACTTTTGGCAGAAACCGAAGCGGAACCGCAGAAGTCCTAGGGGAATTGGGTACAAACTTCGGTTTTGAAGTTGAGGTCATACCGCCTTATGAAAAAAACGGAAAACCAGTAAGTAGCTCTTGGATACGCCAACTTATAGCAGAAGGCCGCATCGAAGAGGCAAACGAGCTCCTCGGAAGGAATTTTTCAGTCAGAGGAACCGTCATCCAAGGCAGGGGAAGGGGAAAGACCTTAGGGGCCCCAACGGCAAACCTTAAAGTACATCAGGACCAGATCCTCCCGCTAGGGGTTTACGCCGTAAGGGTATACGGGGTAGCAGAAGGACCAATGCCCGGGGTAGCCAACATAGGGCGAAAACCGACCTTTGGAGAAGAAGACGTAACCTTTGAGATACACGTGATCGGCTTTTCGGGTGACTTATACGGAAAGGAACTCCTAGTCGAGTTTTCGACAAAAATCAGAGAGGAAAGGGCCTTCCCAACCATCAAGGACCTTTCCTTACAGATACAAAAGGACATAGAAAAAGCCTTAGAACTTTTGGGGCAAATGAAAGATGCGTAAGTATTTACAACTGCTTGTGGGTACCTCCATATCTTCAGTTTTCCTTTACTTGGTCCTGCGAAAAGTAGAGTTGTCAAAATTCCTCCTAGCTTTCAAGAGCGCTGACTACCATTGGGTCGCATATGCTGCAATTATTTTGTTCCTACACTTCTTCCTTAGGATCTTGAGATGGAAAGTACTCCTCTGGCCTATAGGTCAGGTTTCCTTAAGTTCAATAACCGGGACCATGTTCATTAGCTTTTTCGTAAACAACTTCCTACCTGCACGCTTGGGCGATGTCATGCGCGGATTTTTATTAAGCAAACGCGAAAACGTCCCTTTAAGTTCTTCTATAGCTACATTAATAGCTGAAAAGTTCCTAGACGGCTTGGCTATACTCAGTTCTTTTGGACTCTTGACAGTTTTTTTTAAGAAAAACCACCTCGACATCGCTTCGTACAAATTGCTACTTGTCGGAACATACTTCACCTTAGCCCTTTTCATTCTGACAGCCCTCGCCTTTTACCTCATAAAGTATAGCCCGGATACCTTCTTGCGATTCCTTAAATCGAGTTGGAAGGAAAAAACAAGACTATACTTTTCGTCCTTCAGTAAAGGGTTGGACTGGATGGGCAATCCCTTTCAATTTGGAATTTCCCTTCTCCTTTCATATGGCGTGTGGGTGCTTTATGCCCTTGGGATCCAAACCTTGTGCAAGTCTTTTTACATAAAGGTGCCCTTTTACGTCTCTTTCCTTACAATGGTGGCCATCTGTATCCTCACCACCTTGCCCTTTACACCTGGTTATGTAGGCACATACCATGCAGCTACAACTTACTGCTTAGCCTTCTATGGAGTCCCCATGGCCGAAGCCGCAGCCGTCGCCTTTCTATACCATGGGATGTTTTTCGTGATTTCCTCTTTGCCTGGGGTTTTCTTCCTTTGGTACTACCATATAAGCTTCAGATCCCTCAGAGAAGTCGTAAAGGACTGAACCTTCAATTTTGTAAGGCTTTCCCTTCACAAACACCCATTCGACCTTCCCTTTGACCTTCCAGCCCTTGAAAGGGGTATAACGTCCTTTTGTAGAGAACCTCTGTGGATCCACCTCCCAGTCCACATAAGGGTTGAAGATCACCAAATCAGCCATAGCTCCGACCCTAAGGTAACCTTTTTTTAAACCTAAAACGCGAGCTGGGTTAAAACACATCAACCTCACCAAGGTATCGAATCCTATCACCTTTTCGAGCACCAATCGGCTGTAAAGGACAGGCAACGCCACCTCAAGGCCCACCACCCCTGAGGGCATCTCTTCCCAGGCCTTCTGTTTCTCAAAATCAGCATGGGGGGCATGGTCGGTGGAGATGACGTCTACCAATCCTTGCGCTAAGGCTTCCTGTAGCGCATGTACATCCTCTGGAGACCTCAAAGGCGGATTCACTTTGGCCTCAGGGACCTTACCTAAATCGCGCTCGCTCACCAAGAGATGATGGGGCGTAACCTCAAAGCTTACCTTAAGCCCCTCCTTTTTAGCCTTGTGGATCAATCGCAGGCTTTCCTTCATGGAGATATGCTGAAAATGAACCCTTCCGCCCACTTTCCTCATAAGCTTTAGATCCCTTTCTACATAATAGGGCTCGTTAGAAAAAGACCTTAACTGACCCATCCAACGGTTTGATCCATCCTCACAATGGGGGGCCAAAAGCAACCCAATCCCCTCACTTACCCTTAAGGCCTCCTCCATTACCGAATCCCTCAATACAGGATCACCATCGTCAGTGGCCCCGACAACAAAGGGCTGCTTAGCCAAAACCTCCAAAGGCGCCAGCCTCTCCCCTTGCCTGCCCTCTGTCAAACATACCATGGTCTTGACACCAACAAGGGCATCCTTTTTGGCCTTTTCGACCCAGTCCCCCAAGACCTCCAAATTGTCCAAGGGCGGAACCGTATTAGGCATATTGACAATAAGGGTATACCCACCCTTCAACCCCGAAAGGGTCCCGGTGAAAATGGTTTCCTTATAGGACTCACCCAGGTCACGTAGATGTACGTGTAGGTCCAAAAGCCCTGGTAAGACACACTTACCCTCTGCATCGATACAAAGGGGTACACTACAACTTATACCCTCGTCGATACCCCCTATCCTTGAACCTTCCACCAATAGGTCAGAAAAAAATTCCCCCCTCGGGTCGATCAGGCGGGCATTCTTTATAAGGATCTTTAACTTACCTTTTTGCTTTTTTCTCAAAGAACAACACCACAGGACTCGCGATATATATGGAGGAATACGTCCCTACGATGATCCCAAATATGATAATGAAGGAAAAATCTTTCAATATCCCAAGCCCCAAAGACCAAATAACTATCATAGGAATTATGGTGGTAAAAGAAGTCAAAACGCTGCGTTTCATCACTTCGTTTATGCTCCTATTTATGATAACTTCAAGAGCCGTTGACATTTTCTTCATGTTTTCTCTTATGCGGTCATAAACAACAATAGTGTCATTAAGCGAATAACCTAATATGGTGAGCAAAGCAGCCACTGTCGGCAAGTTTACTTCTTTTCCAGCAAGGGTGTAAATGCCTAAACTTATCAAGACATCGTGGATTAAGGCAATTACAGCTCCTAGGGCGAACCTGAATTCAAAGCGCCATGTGATGTAAAGGAGTATACCTATTATACAGAAGATCAAAGCCTTTATACCTTTGCTCCTCAGGTCCTTCCCAACCTTTGGTCCTACGAGTTCTACCCGTCTTATTTCGAATTCCGATGAAACCTTCTGTGTAAGGGACTCCCTTACCGTAGTTTTAATTGCTTCGATGGCCTCAGGCGTTGCCTTTGTTTTGATCAATATTTCGTTTTGTTCTCCGAAGGGCTGTAGTATCGCATCAGACATGCCTCCTTCTTCTAGTGCTTCCCTTACCTTATCCAAAGGTACCGTTTTGTCGAACTTCACCTCTATGAGAGTACCACCTGCAAAGTCGATCCCGTATTTTATGCCCTTGAAGAAGAAAACTGCGAAGGACAATAATATCATCAGTGCAGAAATAGAAAGGGCTATGCTCTTCTTTCCGACAAAGTCTATTTGCCCTTTAGATTTAAACCATTTCAAATCTTCAACTCCTTTACCCTGTAACCTTGGCGTAACAGGTCAAATACCGTCTTGGTCATCACGATGGCTGTAAAGAGGTTGGTCAAAATCCCTAAAGTAAGGGTTACGGCAAAACCCCTAATTGGCCCTGTACCGAATTGGAACAGAACAGCTGCTGCAATCAACGTGGTGATCTGGGCATCCAGGATCGTTACCAAGGCACGGGAGTATCCCAAATCTACTGCGGTCCAGAAAGGCCTTCCGCCTTTTAACTCTTCCTTTATCCTCTCAAAGATCAAGATATTTGCGTCAACACTCATCCCTACCGTAAGGGCTAAACCTGCTACCCCTGGAAGGGTAAGGGTTGCCTTTATGAGGACCATAATGGCCAACACCAAAAGGACGTTCAACACAAGGGCAAGGTCCGCAATAAGCCCAGCCCATCGGTAATAAAGGACCATGAAGGCTAATACCAACAAAACTCCAAGCACTATGGCCCTGAACCCCTTGTCCACCAAGTCCTTACCTAAAGAAGGTCCCACCGTCCTTTCTTCCAACACTGAGACAGGTGCTGGTAAGGCCCCTGCCCTTAGGACCACTGCCAAATCACGTGCCTCTTCCAAGGTGAAATCGCCTTCTATGACGGCCCTGCCCCCGGATATGCGTTCCCTTATAACAGGTGCGGAGTAGACCGTACCGTCAAGGATTATAGCCAGTCTCTTCCCCACGTTTTCACCTGTGATCCTTTCAAACTCCTTAGCCCCCCAAGAGGTGAACTTCAAGGAGATGTAGGGCCTATTGAACTGATCAAAGGCCACACGTGCATCGCTTAAGGCATCGCCAGTAAGTAAAGTTGGCTCCTTTAACAAGTAAGGGACCTTTTTTACCCTCCCGGTTTCCCTGTCTCGAACTGTCCCATACAGCAATACACTCCCTTCCGGAACCTTCCCAGAAAGGGCCTCCTCCAGAGAGTGCTCTTCGTCTACCAACTTGAACTCAAGCATGGCTGTCTTTCCAATTATCGCCTTTGCCCTCTCAGGGTCCTTAATGCCAGGAAGTTGAACCAATATCCTATCCTGCCCTTGGCGAGCTATTTCTGGTTCCAAAACCCCGAGCTGGTCCACACGGTTCCTTATGGTTTCAAGTGCTTGCTCAACAGCCATTTCCTTTACTTCCCTCTCCTCTTCGGGAAGTAAGGAAAGCTCAAGGACTAAGCTATCATCAGCCTTTTTCTGCTGACCCATAACCCTAAGGGAGGGGAAATCCTCCTTCAGTAAGTCGTCAAAGGGCTTTGACATTTCTTCATTTAACAACTGCACATAGACCCTGTCCTTTGATCTCTCTACAGAAAGGGCATAAACCTCCTTTTTCTTCATCGCGTCCTTTAACTCGTTCTTCAACCTCTCAAGGACACTGTAAACCGCCTCCTCAGATTTGACCTCAAGTAAAAGGTGGGTACCACCTTGAAGGTCAAGGCCTAAACGCACCCTTTCCTTATGCAATAACGGAAGCCTATCCTCAGGTCCTAACTTCAAAACAGTAGGCAAAATGACGTAAATCGCACAAACAAGGACCACAACGTTGAGTATAACCTTCCCTTTAAGCCATCCTTTCATCAGAGTGCTTTAATACCTCGAAAAGTCCCCCTTTGACAAGAGGAAAATCAAAAATAAATTCTGCCTTGATGCCCCGATTAAATCCAAGCAAAATTTATGAAAGGCCATGAAAGTGCACATCGAAAAGATCGTATATGGAGGATGGGGACTTTCCCGACACGAGGGGAAGGTAATGCTCATTCCAGGGGTCATGCCTGGAGAGAAAGTAGAAGTAGAGTTGGAAAGGGACTTCGGGGACTACGCCTTTTGTAGCTTAAAAGAGGTCATAGATCCTTCCCCCTATAGGACTTCACCTGAGTGCCCCTATTTCCTCACATGTGGAGGATGCGATTATCAACACATACCTTACCATGAGCAAGTCCGAATAAAACACGAGACCTTCCTCGAGGAACTTGTCAGGATAGGCAAGATACCAAAAGAAGTGTGCGCCGAGATGGTCCCCGCCCCTTCACCTTTTGGGTGGAGGCTGAGGCTTGACCTAGCCGTGGAGGTCAAAGAAAAGCTTAAACTGGGATTTTACAAGAGAAGGACAAAGGAGATAGTGGACGTCGAGACTTGCCCAGTTGCCCATCCCCTTTTGCTCAACATCTTCCATACCCTTCGAAGGCTAATGGAGCGCCACCTTACTATTGCCCCCTTTATAAAAAGGATCGAGATCACCGTGAGTCCAGACGAACAAAAGGGACACGTGTTGATCTACTGTTTGATACACCACGACAAAAGGCATATGAAGAAACTGGCCGAGGAATTAGTCGAAGAATGCCCTTCGGTTAAAGATGTGCTAATAAAGAACCGTGCCCTCACCTTTCCCCATTCGCTCTTGGGGAAGGGAAGGACTGAATCAGCCCTTAAGTTTCATATAGAAGGCCTTACCCTTCTGCTTTATCCGGGTGTCTTTTTGCAAAGCAATTTCGAACAAAACAAGTCGCTGATTCAACTGCTAAGGGAAAAGGTAATAAGGGAACATTGGCAAGATTGTCTCGAACTTTTTTGCGGCATGGGCAATTTCTCGCTACCCCTTGCCCCATGCTGCTCTCACTGGACCGGCGTTGAACGCGACCGCTTTGCAGTAAAAAACGCCAATTATAACGCCTCCCTCAACAAACTAAAGGTGACCTTTATTTGCCAAGAGGCCGTAAGGGCCCTAGAGGAATGGCAAAGACAGAACAAAAAAGTAGAACTTCTCCTCCTTGACCCTCCTCGCCAAGGTGCCTTGGAGGAGCTGAAAATGGCCCTCGATTTATCACCGCGACAGATCGTCTACATCTCCTGTAACCCAGCTACTTTGGCCAGAGACCTCCGCTTTCTAATAGACAACGGGTTTCAGCTAGAGAAGGTCATACCTATTGATTTCTTCCCACAATCCTACCACGTGGAGTCAGTATCTTTCCTCAGGCGAGAATAGGGATTCAAGTACATGTAAAGCCAAAAACACGGAACCGGCAAAGATAACTGTTATAGCCCCTGAAGGCACATTCATCACAAAAGAAAAGGCCATTCCAGCAGTTATAAAACAAAAACCGAATATCCCACTTAACAACATGAGTTTTTTTAAGTCTTTGGTGAAATGGTTAGCTACAAGAACAGGTATTGTCAAAAGGGCTATGACCAAAATAATCCCAATTGCTCTCATCATAACAATACAACTTACTGCAGTCAAAACGAGGAAGAGGGTATTGTAAATCCTTGGGTTTATACCTACGATCGGACAAAACTCAGGGTCAAAAGATACAGCTATTATCTCTTTCCAAAAGCCTAAACTTATAAACGAGAGAGCGATCACAAGCGCTCCTATAAGCCACAATTCCCCTTCAGTGACCATTAAGATGTTACCGAAAAGGTAGCCCATTAGGTCCCCTCTGTAGCCAGGTTTTAAGGCTATGAGCATGGCCCCAAGAGCCATTCCCAGGGCCCATAGGATCCCTATGGCTGAATCCTCAGACACCCTCAGTTTGTTCAAACTGAGCCCCGTGGCGAAGGCCGAAAGGGTTGTGAAGATCAAGGCGGCCTTAAAGGGATCCACACCCAAAAAGACCCCTAGGCCAATCCCACCAAAGGCAGCGTGGGCTATGCCCCCTGTCAAGAAAACCATCCTCCGCGTGACCACAAGGGGCCCGATAAGGGCAGAGGCCCATGAAACGAAAAGGGCAACCAATAAAGCGTTCTTTACGAATTGGTATTCGAAAATGCTCATCACGTGTGGTCCTTTAGCACCCTATGGGGTACGCCATGGGCTATCAGGTCCACAGGGCATCCATAAACTGCCTCAAGTTCTTCTGGTCTGATTTCCTTGGTTCCGTGATAATAAAGGCGGCGGTTAAGGCATGCAATTTTTTCCACATGCTGGGAAAGTACGCCTACGTCATGCGTTACAAGGAGGATGGTCAATCCTTTCTCTTTCCTAAGACTTTGTAGGAGTTCGAAGAACTCCGTCTCGAAGGGGATGTCTACATTCGAGGTAGGCTCGTCAAGCAGTAGTACCTTCGCTTCCGAAGCCAAGGCCCTGGCAATCAGCACCCGTTGTAATTCCCCTCCCGAAAGGGTTGATATGAGCCTGTCCTTGAGGTGATGGATTTCCAAGGACCTTAAGATTTCCTCCACTTGTTCTCGGTCTTGCCTTGAGAAACCCCGAAAGGGCCCCTTTCCCCTCAACCTACCCATTAGAACTACATCGAAGACCTTAAGGGGAAAGTCTTTGTTGAAGGTTCCCTGTTGGGGTACGTAACCTAAAAAACGCCTACCCTTCTCTGGAGGAAACCCATACACCCAAACTGACCCCCTTGCCGGCTCTATTAATCCGAGGATTACCCTGAGCAAGGTGGTCTTACCCGCACCGTTTGGACCTATGATGCCCACGAAATCCCCTTCTTCGACCCAAAAATTGACCCCTTCAAGTACAACCTTACGATCTATTATCACCCATACGTCTGTTAACTTTACTGCTTCCATCTTAGCTTTTATGGTATACTTTTTGGCCCAACTTATCCAACTGGGAGGAAGAAGATGCATTCACGCACTTATAAAATAGCGGTTATCCCAGGAGATGGTACAGGTCCTGAAGTGATACGCGAAGGGGTAAAGGTCCTTGAAGCCGCTGCAAGAAGGGGAGGTTTTAAGGTCAACTGGATTTACTATGACCTCGGAGGAGAACGTTATCTTAAGACCGGTGAAACCCTTCCCGAGAGGGTGATGGAAGAACTCAAGCAGATGGACGCCATATACCTAGGGGCGATAGGTCACCCTCAGGTAAAACCGGGGATATTGGAAAGGGGGATACTTTTGAGGTTGAGGTTTGAGCTTGACCTCTATATAAACTTAAGGCCTGTCAAACTATACCCGGGTGTTGAGACCCCTTTAAAGGATAAGGGGCCTGAAGATATAGACTTCGTGGTCGTCAGGGAAAATACAGAGGGACTTTATGCAGGGGCAGGTGGGTTTTTGAGACGCGGAACGCCTTACGAAGTGGCCATTCAGACCTCTATAAATACCAGAATGGGAGTGGAAAGGTGCATAAGGTACGCTTACGAATATTGTCGCAGGCGCAATAAGAAGAAAAAGTTGACCCTCTGCGGCAAGACCAACGTCCTCACTTATGCCTTTGACCTATGGGAACGGGTGTTTTACGAAGTCGGGGAGGAGTATCCTGACATCGAAAAGGATTACGTCCACGTAGATGCCCTGTGCATGTGGATGGTCAAAAACCCCGAGAGGTTTGATGTAATCGTCACCGATAACATGTTTGGGGATATCATCACGGACCTCGGGGCCATCATTCAAGGGGGGATGGGGGTAGCCGCCGGTGGTAACATCAACCCGAAAGGGGTCTCCATGTTTGAACCGATTGGTGGTTCTGCCCCTAAGTATACGGGCAAAAACGTGGTGAACCCTCTTGCTGCCATCCTAGCTGGAAAGATGATGCTTGAGCACCTTGGAGAGGAAGAAGCTGCCCAGTGGGTGGAAAAGGCAGTAATAGAAGTAGCTTCCCACCATATGAAAAGCATGGAAGCGGGGAAAATGGGTCTATCGACATCTGAGGTAGGAGACCTAGTGGCTGAATACGTCCAAAAGGTTTAAGGGGTTATTTCGTAGTCCTCCAGTTTTTTGCGAAGCGTATTTCGGTTTATCCCAAGGACCTGTGCAGCTCTGCTTTGAACGTTGCCCACCTTCTTCATGACACAAGCTATCAAACGCCTTTCCACTATTTCGGTGATTTCCCTCAAGAGGTTCCCTCGGTTCAGGGAAAAGTTAGCCAAAACCTTCTCCACTTTCCTTTCCAGTATTTCATCGACACTCAGCTCGTCCCAAAGGCTACTGGCGAAGAACACAGGCGCCAAAACCCCAGACACCCAACGCATGGAACGCTCCAGGGCCTTTTCCTTTGCCTCACGACCGTGTAGGGTCATCATAACCCCTTTTAGGTCCCCTGCCGCGATAAGAGGAGACAAAACCAAGATGCCTTTACTCCTGGTCTTACCCAAAAGGGGATCGTCTTGGGGAGAATCCAACACCAAGACCTCGTGCCTGAAAAGCCTCGCTTTTATCCCTTCTTCTGGATCCCATGGATTCCCTTTTAGGTCCTGACAAGGTAAACCATAGGCATACCTAACGTAAAATCCCCCTGCGCTGTCTATACCGAGCCATATCCCTGCCTTCAGGTCCAACCATCCCTTAAGGAAGTCTAAGGAAAGCTCGAAAATCCGGATGGGATCGTTTTGTACCTGTATTATGGGCAGGAGTTCGTTCAGAAGTGAAACTGCAAGTCCTAATTCCGCTGGGTCCTTTGACGGATCCATCTCTTCGGTTTTGAACGCTGTCTGACAGCACCGTATAATATCCACATAAGGGCTTTCTTGACAAGGCCCTCTGAGAGCGAGATGGAACTCACCGTCATCGGTTCAGGGACTGGAGTACCTTCCCCAAGGCGTGGTGCGCCATCTCTACTCCTTAAGGTCAATGGCAAAAACCTCTTGGTGGACATAGGTTCTGGAACCCTCCAGAAGCTTCTTCTCCTTGGACTAAACTACCATGACCCTGATGTGATCTTCTTGACCCATTTACATCCGGATCACATCTCCGACCTTCTGCCCTTTTTATTTGCGTGTAAATACAGCCTTTCTCCTAGGACGAAAGACCTTTATATAATAGGCGGACGAGGTTTCCGGGAGTTCTACGAAGGGATGAAGTCCCTTTATGGACATTGGGTAAAAGGCGAAACCTATAGGCTCCATGTTCAGGAAGCCCCCTCTGGGAGGAGAAGTCTATTAGGATTCGAGTTCGTGACCCTTCCCCTTGACCATACACGTTCAAGCATAGGCATAAGGATAGAGGCCGAAGGTAAGTCCATCGTGTTCTCAGGGGATACCGATTACTGCCCTGAGATAGTGGAGCTTTCAAAGGGGGCTGATCTGCTGGTCTTGGAATGTTCTTTCCCCAATTATCGAAAGGTAAAGGGGCATCTGACACCTGCCTTGGCGACAGAGATAGCCAAAGAGGCCAACGTGAAAAAGCTCCTCCTAACCCATTTTTACCCCCCCTGTGACGAGGTGGATATCCTTGAGGAGTGTGGAAAAGGATTCGAAGGAGAAGTGATATTGGCTGAGGACATGATGAAGCTGTTTCTCTGAAACAGAAAGGAGGTTAAGGCATGTTTGGCATAGGAACAGGTGAACTTCTCCTTATATTTTTTTTGGCCTTGATCCTCCTAGGTCCTAAGAGGATCCCACAGATTGCCAAGTCTTTAGGCAAAGCCGCAGCGGACTTAAGGCGCATGACAGAAGAGTTAAAACGGGATATAGAAACTTCAGACCTCGAGGATAAAGACGCGCACCTTACTTCCAAAGAAGAAAAAGAACAACAGGAGGCTATAAAACACAGTGAACCTTGAGGAGAAGTCCTTTATAGAACACCTGGAAGAGCTCCGTCAGAGGCTTATCAAGTGCTTGATAGTAGTAGGGATAGCTTTCGGGATATGTTACTTTTTTTCCAAGGAGATCCTGGATTTCTTAATGGTGCCCCTTAAACGTTCAGTACCCGAGGGGGCAACTGCTATTTTCCTAAACCCAGCTGAGGCCTTTGTCACTTACATAAAGCTGTCCTTTTACAGCGCCCTCTTCTTCTCCTCACCTTACATCCTTTATCAGGTGTGGCTCTTTATAGCCCCAGGGCTTTATGCACACGAAAAACGCATGGTGCTACCCTTTATGATCGTGGCAACCTTTCTTTTTGTCCTTGGAGTAGCCTTTGCCTACTTTGTGGTGTTCCCCTTTGGCCTCAAATTCTTGTTCAGTTTTTCAACGGAGTTCATAAGACCAGCACCTAGGCTCAAGGACTACCTAAGCTTTACCGCCACTTTGCTCATTGCCTTCGGCGTGGTCTTCGAATTGCCCGTGTTTGTCTACTTCTTGACCAAAATGGGGGTAATCGACGAAAAGACCCTCTCGAAAAACAGACGTTACGCTATTTTGATCATCTTCATAGTAGCGGCGATTTTAACCCCTCCCGATGTCTTCACGCAGCTATTGATGGCAGCCCCTTTGCTTGCCCTTTACGAAATCAGCATATGGGTAGCAAAAGCAGCCAAAGCTAAACCTCGAAAATCAGCATAAAAGGTGAACGTTCCCTAACCTTACTTCTTTAAGTCCAAAAGACTTCGCAACTTTAAGACACCTCAAAGCATAGTCCTTAGGGGTAGGGGGTAGATCCAAAAGGTGGAAATCCGGATGAAAGGCCAAAAGCACCCATGGAATCTCAGGGTCAATAGAAGATATGAACTGCGAAAGCCTCTCGATCTCCTTTTCATCTACATATCCCGGAACCAAAAGGGTACTTGCCACAAGCAAGGGGGGATCAGGCCTTTTTTTGGAGTATTCGGAAAGGAACTTGAAGTTTTCCTTTACCTCAGTGTTGCTAACGCCACAAAGGGCATAGCTTAACTCTTCGCTAAAGCACTTAAGGTCCACCTTTATACAACCACCTGTTTTTAGGCTAAGTTCTGCCATCTTCAGGAGGAAAGGCTTCGAAACCGCCCCGTTTGTCTCCCAACAAATCCTCAAAATCTTCTTGCCTGAGTCCCTCACCATCTTCCTAGCACATATTAGGGCATGTACGACCTGAGGAGTAGGATCTCCGCCGAAAAAACAAACACAACTCACGCGTGGGCTAAGGGCTGCTTCAAAAAGCTCCTCGGTTTCATGGACATATGGAGGTTTTTGGCATCTCCTGTAGCTCCAATTCTGACAAAAAAGACAATCAAAATTACAAGCACAATAAAAAACGGCTAGATTGTAGTAACCGTACTCTGGACCTTTTGAATAGGAAAAGCAAGGATAACCCTTATCACTCCCTCCTGGACACACCCAACTGGCACAACAATTGGTAGGAAGGGGATCATAATACCATTGGACATAGGCCTTTTTAGGACTTCCTGTAACTGGACGGATCCTATGACCTTTGTTTTCATGCACGCCACAAAAACCCCTTCCACCCTCTGGAATGCTACAACGGTTAGAACATATCCTACATCGCTTCCCCCCTTCTGCAGAGGGAACTCTTGGGGGCAAGCCGTCCCTTTCCCTCAACCTACTATGTAAGGCCAAAAGCCCATCCCTTGCCTCTTCAAAACGTTCCCTTATACAGTCGACACAAAATCCAAGCCTTTGAGATATCAAGATCGACTCCTTCTTACAAAGCCTACACTTACCCATCAGCGAAACAAGACCCTGTTGAAATTGTGGAAAAAGACTATTACTTGGGAAAAACCTCTGGCCTTTGATCCTCTAATCCAAACGAGGACCTCCTTCCAAAAGTGGACTATGTTCCCCAATTTTTCCACACATTTTCCACAGCTCAAAACTCAACGCCGCCTTCCTTAAGGGAGGCCAAATGACAAGTGTCATTGATTAGCTTTGCCCTCCAAAGACCATCCCTGTATTCAAAGAGGTTCAAAGCAGAAGTGCTCTGCTCCACTTTCCAAAAGGCTGAAAGCCCCATACCTAACAAGTGGCATATGATGACCTTAAGCACTACCTTGTGGGTAACAAAAGCCACTGTCCTGTTACAAAAACCCTCTAAGACCGTCTCCACAAAAGGTGCTACCCTTCCGAGTACGTCTTTTAACCCCTCCCCGGATGGAAACACGACTTCATGAGGCTTTTTTATCCAAAGTTCGTAAAGTCCTGGGAAGTTAACCTTCACTTCCTGCAGGGTGCGTCCTTGCCATTGCCCGTAATCTAAGTCTATGAGTTCCTCAGCCTCAACGACAGAAACACCAGTTTGTTCCGATATCCGGAGGGCAGTTTGTTTAGCCCTCATAAGGGGGCTTGAAAATATCACCTCTATTCCTTCTCCTCTTAAGCGTTCGGCCAAAAGGCCCGCTTCGGTCTCCCCAACATGGTCAAGAGGGATGTCCTCCCTTCCCCTAAATACTTCACCTGCGTTCCAAGCGGTCCTGCCATGTCTAACTAAAAAAAGCCTCATATGTGAAACCTGAAAAAGATCACGTCGCCGTCTTGTACTTCATAATCCCTTCCTTCAAACCGCACAAGCCCTTTTTCCCTAACCAGATGCTCAGACCCTAGGGCCAAAAGGTCCTCAACCCTCATGACCTCAGCCCTTATGAAGCCTTTTTGCATATCGCTATGGATCATACCAGCAGCTTCCTGGGCCTTCGTCCCCTGCCTTACGGTCCACGCCCTCAGGTCTTGATTGGCAGTGGTATAAAAAGTAACCAGCCCCAAAAGCCCATAACCCACCTTCACCACCTTCGAAAGGGCCCCTTCAGAAAGCCCCAACTCCTTTCTAAACTGCTCCCTTTCCTCTGGTTCTAATTCGAAAAGTTCAAGTTCTACTTTAGCATTCACCTCAACCAGGGGGACGCCTTCTCGGTCCGCCATTTCCTTTAGCTTATTCAGGTACTTTTCCCCTCCTTCGGAGAAGTTGGCTATATAAAAATACGGCTTAATTGTTATCAGAGGAAGGTCTTTAGGGAGGTCTTTTATATCTCTTAAGAAGTTACGGGCTAGTTTCCCCTCTGAGAGCCATTTTAAAAGTTCCTCTAGCAACTCTACTTCCTTCTTAAGTTCTTGAGGGCCAACCCTTGCTGCTTTTCTCAGTTTTTCGAGCCTACGTTCCACAAGTTCCAAGTCCGAGAGGATCAACTCTAAGGTAACCGTTTCTACGTCCCTTTGTGGATCTGGTTCTCCGTAAGGATGGGAGACCTCGGGGTCCACAAAGCACCTCACCACGTGGGCTATGGCGTCTACATCCCTTATGTAAGAAAGGAACTGGTTACCTAAACCCTCGCCTTTGCTTGCCCCCTTGATGAGGCCAGCGATGTCCACGAAAGAAAGGGTAGCGGGTGTCACCTTCTTGGGCTTAAGGAGCTCCTCAAGGGCTCGGAGCCGTTCATCAGGTACAGCCACCTTCCCGATATTGGGATCAACGGTTGTAAAAGGATAAGGGGCTACAGTGGCATTGGCCTGTGTCAAGGCGTTAAAGATGGTGGACTTCCCTGCATTGGGAAGTCCCACTATACCACATTTAAACCCCATTGCCTTTAAGCCTCTTTACGAGCTCCAGGTCAGCAGGAGGCATGAGGAGTTGATCGAGTTCTTCCCATTTAAACCATCGCACTTCTTCACATCCCAAAGGCCTAGGAACTCCATTTAACAGCCTACAGCGGTAAAGGAGCAAAAGA
Source organism: uncultured Thermodesulfobacteriota bacterium (assembly GCA_964611295.1). Classification (GTDB taxonomy): domain Bacteria; phylum Desulfobacterota; class B13-G15; order B13-G15; family B13-G15; genus B73-G16. Next base: position 23,090 of record CAZSWV010000013.1, read on the forward strand.
AGGTTGAACCCCTCATAGCGATAAAACACCGCTTCTCTTATCCCCTTCACCTCCACTTCTATCCCGAGTTCTTCCTTCATCTCCCTCTTCAAAGCCTCCTCAGGGGGTTCATCTTCCTCGAGTTTTCCCCCGGGGAATTCCCAATGTCCTCTATAAAGGCCACTACCCCTTTTGGCCAAAAGCACCCCTTTTGAGGGATCTTCGATAAGGGCAGCTACTACGATAAGGCTTTTCACTTTGCCTTCACCTCATATATGGATCGCTTGATTATCTTACCCTTGTGTCTAGGAAAGTCTGTCCTAATGTAAACCTTTTTCGGTGTAACTTTCACTACGACCCCTTCCTTCTCCCCTTTTGCAAACGGAAAACTCACTTTATCCCCTGGCTTTATCATCCTTTCCCTCCTGCTAGATGGATCTTACTTTAAAGAAGATTTAACAGGCCTTTATACAAAAAGCAAGGACACCCCCTTGACGTTGAGTTTGTCTCTGTGAGAATGAAAAAGAAAAAACCAAGAGGAACAGGATGCCAGACCTTAAGGCCGGATGGGTGACAGAAGAGAACATGGCGCTTCTTGTGGACCTCTATGAGCTCACCATGGCTGATAGCTATTTGCGTCGGAGGCGAAACGAGATAACTACTTTTGAGCTTTTCGTTCGCAACCTCCCACCCAACAGGTCTTTCCTCGTAGCAGCAGGCCTCGAGCAGGTCCTTTATTACCTTTTGAATTTGCGCTTCACCAAAGAGGCCTTGGATTACCTAAAAAGTTTAAAGTTGTTTTCGGAAGAGTTCCTGGAATACCTAAAGGGGTTCAGGTTTACAGGGACCGTTTGGGCTATGCCAGAGGGCGAGGTCTTCTTCCCAAAAGAACCTATCTTAAGGGTAACCGCTCCAAGGATAGAGGCCCAGATAATAGAGACCTTCCTCCTGAACACCCTGAACTTCCAATCCATGATCGCCAGTAAGGCCATAAGGGTGGTACTTGCCGCTCAAGGAAGACCTGTAGTGGACTTTTCGGCAAGAAGGGTTCATGGAACGGATGCTGCTATAAAGGTAGCAAGGGCTTCTTTTATAGGGGGCTTCCTAGGGACCTCATGCGCCTTGGCTGGGAAAATCTACGATATACCTGTCTTCGGTACCATGGCCCATTCCTATGTTATGTCCTTTGGTTCGGAAATAGAGGCCTTTATGGCTTTTGCCGAGGACTTCCCGGAGAACGTCCTACTCCTTATAGACACATACGACACCATCCGGGGGGCTGAACACGCTGTTAAGGTGGCAAAAGAACTCCAGAAACGTGGGCTAAAACTCAAAGGGGTTAGAATCGACAGTGGCGACCTCGTGCAATTGAGCAAACGCGTAAGGGAAATCTTGGACAGAGAGGGCTTTTCTGAAGTGAAGATCCTGCTGTCTGGTGACCTTAACGAGTACAAGATAGAGGAAATCCTCCAAAAGGGGGCACAAGCGGATCTTTTCGGAGTAGGAACAGAACTCGGGACAAGTTACGATGCCCCTGCCTTGGGTGGCATATATAAACTGGTGGAAGACGAGATGGGACCGCGTATAAAGCTCTCATCCGGAAAGGTTACCTACCCTGGGAAAAAACAGGTGTGGAGGGTCTATGATAAGGACGGGACATACCTCGAAGACGTCCTTGCTTTGGAGGGCGAAGGCATAAGGTGCGAAGGCAAGGCACGCCCCTTACTCATAAGGGTGATAGAAAGAGGTGAACTCACCTACTCACCACCATCCCTTAAACAAATAAGGGAACGTTGTTTAGAAGCTGTAGCAGGACTGCCTCCTGAGTATAAACGACTCCACTCTACCCTTCTTTACCCTGTAAAGCTCTCGCCTGCCCTTCAGGCCCTCACCGAAGAACTCATAGAGGCTCATTCTTCCTCACCAATACTCGATGGTACCTCTTTTTCCCAGCCCTCAACATAAGGGCCCCATTCTCTAAATCCTCAAAGGTTACCTTTTTCTCTACGTCTTGGACCCTTTTGCTGTTAAGGTAAAGCCCTCCTTGTAAAATAAGCCGCCTTGCCTCACTTCGCGAAGCAGTAAGCCCCGTTCTCACACAGAGCTCACAGATGGGTAGACCTACCTTAAGCTCCTCCTCTTTTACGAAGGTAGTTGGTATCCCCTCAACTTCCCTACCTTCACCTCCAAACAGCGCCTTTGAGGCATCTCGAGCCTTGCGCGCCTCTTGTTCACCATGGACCAGTTTTGTCACCTCAAAGGCCAAAACCTCTTTGGCCTCCCTTATTTGCTCCCCTTCTAATCGGCCTAGCTCCTCTACTTCCTTCATGGGCAAAAAGGTGAACAGTGCCAAGAACCTCTTCACATCCCTGTCGTCCACGTTTATCCAATATTGATAAAACTCATAAGGTGACGTAAGCTCAGGGTCAAGCCAGATCGCCCCTTTTTCGGTCTTACCCATCTTTTCACCTGTAGCAGTGGTAAGAAGGGGAAAAACAAGGCCATATGCTTGCCCACCTTCGACCCTTCTGATAAGATCTATGCCTGCACATATATTAGCCCATTGATCCCTACCTCCCATTTGCAAGACGCAGTTATAGTGCTTGAATAGGTACAAAAAGTCGTAGGCTTGAAGCAACATATAGTTGAATTCTATAAAGCTCAACCCTGTTGTTTCATAGCGCATCCTATAGCTTTCAGCTTGTAGCATTCGATTAACAGAAAAATGCTTACCTATATCCCTCAAAAACTCTATGTAGTTCAACTTCGTAAGCCACTCAGCATTGTTCACCAAAAGGGCATTGCCCTTTTCGAAATCAAGGAAATGCTCAAGTTGCCTTTTGAGGTAAAAGGCGTTCCTTTCTATCTCTTCCTTAAGCATCAAAGGGCGCATCTCCTTTTTACCACTGGGATCACCTATAAGCCCTGTTCCTCCGCCAAGTACTGCTATAGGACGATGCCCGTGTCTTTGCATATGCATAAGGGCGATGATGGCTAAAAGATGCCCCACATGGAAGCTTTTTGCAGTTGGGTCAAAGCCGATGTAACAAGTGATCTTTTCCCTAGAAAGGAGTTCCTTCAGCCCTCCTTCATCTGTTACTTGGTCTATAAAGCCTCGCTCTTCGAAGACTTCGTATACATTACCCATTTTCCCCCTCTGGTCTCCTTTTGATCCTTTTAATACTTATGGCCTTGCCAGATCCTTCGTCAAGTTCTAGGTACACACCCTGAAGTTCTACCTCACCGCTTGCTACTTCGAACCTGTTGGGCAATTGGCTCAGGAAGCCCTGGATGGCTATTTCCTTCTTCATCCCGATGACAGAATTGATGGGACCGGTCATCCCTACGTCGGTGATGTATGCTGTCCCCTGCGGGAGGATCCGTTCGTCGGATGTCTGTACATGTGTATGGGTCCCGAGGACTGCCGAAACCAAACCGTCAAGGTACCACCCCAAGGCCATCTTTTCCGATGTGGCTTCTGCGTGGAAATCCACGATTATGAGGGGCGTTTGCTGCCTCAAGATCTCTATATACTGTTCCGCTACTTTAAAAGGAGACTCCAAAGGCCTCATGAAGACGCGTCCCTCTAAGTTCAAGACCGCTACCTTAAGACCATTGCTGAGCTTGTAGACCGCACCTCCCTTGCCAGGGGCACCTGAAGGGTAATTAGCAGGCCTCAGGAGTCGAGGGTGCCTTTCAAGATAAGGGAGGATTTCCCTTTTCTTCCAGATGTGGTTTCCTGTGGTTATCACGTCTATCCCCATGGAAAAAAGTTCTTCGGCCTTCTCAGGGTTTATGCCTATTCCCCCTGCTGCGTTCTCTCCGTTGGCAATGACAAAGTCAAGGGAGAGCTCCTTCTTTAACGAAGGGAGGACTTCCCGCACTGCCCTTCGCCCACCCCTTCCCACTATGTCACCTATGAAAAGGACCCTCAGCATAAAAAGACCTCATTTAGCGTAATCAACGGCCCTCAATTCTCGGATCACTGTCACCTTTATCTGTCCAGGATACCTAAGTTCTTTTTCTATCTTTCTAGCAATCTCGTTGCTCAGCAAGATGGTCTGTTCGTCTGAGACCTTGTCGCTTTGTACTATCACCCTGACCTCACGTCCAGCCTGTATGGCATACACCTTTTCAACTCCTGGGAAGGATTTGGCTATCTCCTCAAGTTGCTGTAGCCTCTTGATGTAACTTTCATACATCTCCCTTCTAGCACCTGGCCTTGCACTGGAGAGCGCATCGGCTGCTTGCACAAGCACTGCAAGGAGATTGTCAGGACTCGGTTCTTCATGATGGGCAGCAATAGCCCTTACCACTTCCTCAGGTTCCCCATACTTTTTTGCCAACTCCGCCCCTATGGCAGCATGGGTGCCCTCCATCTCGTGGTCTACAGCCTTACCGATGTCGTGTAGCAATCCCGCCCTTTTGGCAAGCCTTACGTTTAAATTCAGCTCAGAGGCCATTATCCCACAAAGAAAGGCCACCTCAAGGGAATGTTGATATACGTTCTGCCCGTAGCTAGTCCTGTATTTCAAGCGCCCAATGAGCTTCAAAAGTTCGGGATGGATGTCGTGAAGGCCTAAATCGAAGGCAGCACGGTCTCCTTCTTCCTTTATATGTTGTTCGAATTCTTGTCTTACTTGGTTTACCACTTCCTCTATCCTGGCGGGATGGATCCTCCCATCGGCTACAAGCCTCTCCAAGGCCAGCCTGGCGATTTCCCGTCGGATGGGATCAAAGCTCGATACAATCACCGCCTCTGGCGTATCGTCGATGATGAGGTCCACACCGGTTGCGGCTTCAAAAGCCCTTATGTTCCTTCCTTCCCTCCCTATTATGCGTCCCTTCATCTCCTCGTTGGGGAGGGTTACCAATGCAACGGTATTTTCGGCTACGTAATCACCAGCATAACGCTGGATGGCCAAGGCCAATATCTCTTGTGCCTTTTTTTGCATTTGCTCCTTTAACTCGTCCTCAAATTGCTTAAGCCTCTTTGCGAACTCCACCTTTGCCTCTTCTTCCATCTTCTGGAGCAATAAGGCCTTTGCTTCCTCTGATGTCATCATAGCAAGTCTCTCCAGCGTCCTCTTCTCCTCTTCCACTAGACGTTCATATTCTTGGCTTTTCCTTTGTACTTCTTCTTCACGTTCCCTTAACTCTTTTTCTTTTTTCTCGAGCTCGGCCTCCTTGGCATCTAAAAAATCCGACCTTTTGTCCAGGTTCAGCTCCCGCTGTTGGAGCCTCTTCTCTAGGCCTAAGAGTTCGGCCTTTTTCCTCTCTATCTCCTTAGTGACCTCTTCCTTTAGCTGGTATACCTCCTCCCGTGCCTTAAGGATGGCTTCTTTTTTCTTGATCTCAGCCTGTTGCTCGGCTTCTTTAAGGATGTTGGAGGCCTTTTGCTTTGCGGCCTCAAGGTGCCCTTTGGCTGCCTTGTGGCCCAACCATAAGCCTATAAGTGCCCCCACCACACAAGTCCCTACAAAAAGGAGTAAAGTCCATAGGACCATCCTCATCCTCCTTTTGGTAATTGAAGAAGCATAAGGAAAAGGCCGAAAGGGATAAAAGACAACTTACCCCTTTTATATGGGGATCATAAGCTCTATCTGTCAAAAGGCCCTTCGGGGCCTTCAGTCCTTCCTTTACAGTTCTTCCCTCACAAATCGTTCAAGCCTTTCGACCTGTTCCTTAAGCTTCTTTTTGAGCTCCTCCTTCTCTCTCTCACCTTTAATATATTCATCGGCGATGTATAAGGCGGCCAAGACGGCGATCTGAAGCGAGGATACCAAACCCGTCCGTTCGGCTACCTCCCTCATGATCCCATCGACAAACTTCGCCACCCTCCTGACATGTTCTTCTGGCTCTGTGCTCCTTAAGGGATACTTCTGACCGAATATCTCGACTTCTATCTTGTTTTTCATTCTTTATATAAAAAAAGCTCAATCAAAGGGCACAGACTCCAGACGACCCAAGATTTGTTCAACCTTCAATCGTACCTCTTCTTTTTCCTTCTTCAACCCCTCGTTTTCTTCTTTCAATCTCGTAAGTTCCTCCGTTTGTTGCCTCAATAGTTCGCTTATTTCCTCATTTTTGGCTTTTAGCCTCCTATAGGCTTCAAGTACCTTTTCCACCCTCTCTTCTAATATCCGCAGTTCCTCCCAATCCATCCTCTTCCTCCCCTTTACTTTGATCTAAACCCCCAGGAGATTCTTATTAAACCACCCTTAAAGCGCTTCGATCAAGCACCTCTTTCCCTGTTGGTGAATCCTCAGATGCCGGCAACCAGCAAAGTGGCTTATGACCCAGATATTGGTCATGATGTGGCCGGTGTTTTCGGAAACTGTAATGGAAGAAGGGCCTTTAGCAATGGCCAAAAAGGGCAAAAGCTGATCTCCCAAGTGCGGGTCAAAGGCAGCTTCTGTAGAAAGGGCCCGTAGGAGCTTCTCTGCAGCCTCCCTTCCTACCTCCTCGGCCCTTTTTCCCTTTTCACCAATGGCGTTGCTACCAAGAATGCTTTTCTGACAAAGGGCCACAAGGTCTATCCCTGAACCCAGGGAAGGAGTATCGTAGTACTTAACGTAGATATCGGCCTGTATACCTTCCTCTTGTAGCAACTTAAGGGCTGCTTCTCTCTGCCTTTCTGCTACCCTCCTTTTCTCCAAAGGCTTAGATGCATGCGAGACCCCGATGACCTTTAAGACCTCACCCCTTTCGTGCACATGGATACCCCTTAATTCACTCCCTTCTGCCCAAAACAAAACTTCCCCTCCTCCTTGTGGATAATAGCCTCTTTTCTTCACCTCAAGGTCGCCTTTGTAACCCATATTTTTTAAGGTCGGTATCAGTACCTCCTTTATGTAAAAGGCAGGTGGAGCCCATTTGACATCTGTCCCACCTTTTATCCGTAGTAAAAGCCTTGAGGTAAGCTTAACGCAAGGAAGCATAATAGTCTGAAGCACAAGTCCGATCGCTCCTGCTGTACCTACATCTATGTCGAAATTACCACCCCTTATGGCACCAGGGAAAAAGACCAAACGGTCCGATCCCTCTCTAAGCCCCTCAGCACGTCCACCACACATCTTCAACACCGCTTTTACACCTGCCACGTGTTGCGCCCTTAGGCCCGGGTTGGGCCTGCCCTTACGTATGTTGATGACCTCACAAGGTTGTCCAAAATAGGCAGAAAGCCCCACCGCTGTCCTGACGATTTGTCCGCCCCCCTCACCGAAAGAACCATCTATTACGACCATTTCTTGGCCCTCAAGGTCTCGAGGAAAGCCTCAAGCCTTATCAAGGTCCTCGCGTCTAAAGCCCCTGGACGATCCCCTTCGATGGTCAGAACCGGTAGCTTGACTTCCTTACGAAGGATGAGGTCTTGGATCTGTCTGAAACAGAAAGCCTGCACATAATGGATGATCCCATCCACCTGCCGTTTTGCGATTTCCTTCTTGATATCGGCCAAGCGGTAAGAGAAAGAATATGGATAGGTGTAAAGAAGGTACTGCTCGACAAGGTCATCGGTGGAAAAGGGCATGCTGAATTGCCTCTGGATCTCGTTAAAAACCACCCTTCCGCCCAGTTCCTCGACCTTTTGGTAGAGGTCAGAGAAGATGGGGGGAACCCCTATATAGGCAAGCCTTACTTCCTCCTTAAAGGGCTTACGCCTCCTGGCCATAGAGATGAAGGCCTCCATTTGACGTCCATAGGCTTCGGGGTCCCCTTTCATATCGCTTGTGTTGACTAGAAACAGATGATCTTCATAACCACTCACGAGGCCATCCTCATAACACATCCTGTCGATTTCATGGGCCAAGGCCCTTATCCGATCCAGTCTTTCTTTTTGCTTCTTCACTTCCTCCCAACCTACCCCGAAATGTTGCATCATCCTTTCTATCTGGGCCTTGAGAAGCTCACGCGAACGGTCAAAAGGGTAGGCAAAGGGGAATACCTTTATTCCTTGAAACTCGAAGACCTCGATCAAAGCATGGGTGTTGCTACAATCACCTTGGGTTACAGCTACGACTTCCTTTATTTCCCTTTCGTGTACGACAGCCCATATGCCCTTTATCCATCCACATGTGTTCCTAGGGAAACCCACCCTTTCTGCCTTTGAAACCAACTTTTCTGGATCTTCAGAGGTTATGAAGAGGTTATTAAGGTCAACGGGAGTTTTACCAGAGGCGTATATGACCTCGATGGGAACCGTAGTGGTGAGGCCTACTTGCATCTTGTGCCATCTCTGGCCAGGAGCGCTGCCCCTAGTGCACCTACCACCTGCGGGTCTTCAGGCACAAGGAGCTTTACACCTAGTATTTGTTCCAGTGCCTTCCTCATAGCGCGGTTTTTGGCCACCCCACCTGTAAAGGCCACGTTTTTTCCTTGTGGCAATCTCCGAACCATTGCCGCAACCCTCTTCGCTATAGCTAAGTGCAACCCCCAGCATATTTTATCCCTCGGAACGCCCTCCGCTATAAGGGAGATAACCTCACTTTCTGCAAAGACCGTACACATGCTCGAAATAGAAGCCGCTTCTTTTGCCCTTAAGGCTTCTTCGGCCATTTCCTCAAGGCTGAGCTCAAGCACTTGGGCCATTACCTCGAGGAACCTCCCTGTCCCAGCGGCGCACTTGTCGTTCATGACGAAGTCTACCACCACACCGGCTCCGTCAACCGATATCACCTTCGCGTCCTGCCCTCCCATATCTATTACCGTTTGTATATCCCTGAAGAAGAAAGCGGCCCCCTTTGCATGACACGTGATCTCGGTGTACTGCCGGTGGGCAAAAGGAACCCTTCGTCTCCCGTAGCCAGTTGCAACCACTTCCAACACCACGTTTTGGTCAAGGCCTGCCTTATCCAGGACAACCTTGAAACACTTCTCAGCGGCCCCCTGGGGGTCAGCCCCTGTAAGGACCACATGGGAAAACCAACTTCCGTCCTCAAGCAAAAGGACTGCTTTAGTCGTACGCGAACCTACATCTATACCTGCCCACCCTTCCATTTTGATTCCATAACCTCCACAAAGGCCTCAAGGCGCGTTAAAGTCTGCCCAGGGGAATAATTGTCAGGATCAACACCATCACCTGGCAATAAAAGATAGGGTATCCCTTTTTTCTTCACAAACTCCCCTATGATCCCTGCACCTCCAGTCGACTGTCTACAGCCCCAATGGCAAAAGTGTATGACACCATGGACTTTATAGCCCTCGATGAGCTCTTCCACTAGTTTGGCCCTTCTCTGGATGGGACCGTGCCATGGGTTCGAAATCATCTTCTCTATAACGTATTCCATCCAATTTTCAAAACGTCCCCTAGGCCACCATGGGTAGTTCACTTCTTCATAGGCTATGGCAACACCTCTACTATGTAAATACTCGAATATGGGATTAGGATAATAAGGTCTTATGTGGTGAAGCCAAAGGACCCTAAAGCGTTCTTTTGGCAGATACCCCTGCGAGCGGTCCACTTTTGCCTTGATCTTTTCCTTCAAGGCTTTGAGGAACTTAAGGTGCTTTTTAGTCCCATTTGCCCAAAAGGCCATCCCCGCTACATAACTCATCCCTTCGGTACCCGGAAACGGAGTAGGCACGGCCTTCCTGAGCTCGGCTATCTCCCACATTAAGTTCCCAGCCCTTTGAGCGTTGAACAAAGGCAAAGGATTAAAAGAACCGCCGAACCTCTCCTGGTATGTTTCAAGGAACTCAAGGAGCTGCTTCCTAAGGTAAACCTTGGCCTTTTCGCCATCCGCGTGAGGGACATCGATGAAGACATGTGGTACCCCTAAGACATAGGACAAAGCGTCGTAGAAGGCCTTTGTTCCATCACAAATCTGAGAGGAGGTCACAATAAGATCTGGTTTAGGAATAACCCCGTACTCCAAAAGTCCAAGGGCACAACGGTAAAAAGAACACAGATCTGTGGAGGTCTTCTCTGAGCCTCTGAGCAAAGGACCACGGGTCCAGTCGAAATAAGCCACAACTGCAGGGAAAAGCTCAGGCAAAAAGGGTTGCCCTCCCAAGGAGTATATCATCTCCACAGGGAAGAAGCTGTTGATCCATATAATGGGCTTACTTCTCCTCCATAAGGATTCCATGGTCTCGGCCAAGAAGTCCACCCATATCGTAAAAGGCTTGTTCCTCTCCTTTGATACGTAAAGGCGCAAAAGGGGTCTTATGAGTTTCCAAAAAATAGGTCTACGCAAAAGAGTTAGAAAGATCCCCTTTATAGCCATCTCTCCAGAAAAGCCATCACACGCGTCCTTATTGCTTCTGAAACCGCATGGGAGTAGTCAGTCTCAAGGTGTAAAAGCGGTAAACCCCTTTCGGCACACAGTTTTCTGAGCGCTAAAAGGTCGTGCAAGTACTGGTCGCAGAACTTGGGTGTGTACACTATGACGCCTTTCACAAGCTCCAAGGTCGCTTTAAAGAACTCCTTCCTGTTAGGCAATTTCATCCTCGCACACGGAGGTTTAGAAAGGTACGCAGACGCGAGGGCACGGAACGGGTCAACATCCTCAGGGACAAAGCTTGGACTCCTAATACCAGAACAGACGTCCAAAAAAACAACTTCAAAGCCCGCCTCTTCGATGATATCGATAACCCCATCGGCCTCAAGCAAGGATCCCGTAACCAAAATCCCCTCTTTTAGGTCTCCTGAGGGCCTCAACCTTTTTACTTCTTCCACCTCAAAGGTCCCTTTTTTGAGAAGACGTAAAAGTTCCCCTTTTTTTACCCCTTTTCCTAAAGCCTCCCTCAGAGCCTCCCTTCTTCTGTTCCACTTAGCAATAACAGATCGTAAAGCCTCAAGACCGCCTTCCCCTCCCAAAGTCTCATTGAGCCAAACATAAAGGTTTTTTAGGCCTTCTGAAAAGTATAAGATGGCTCCTTCATCTTCCCTTTTGGGTACATCAAGCAAATAAGGGGAGAATTGAGGAAGAAAAACACGAACTGCGTCATAAAGCCTCCTCATGCCATCGCAAGAATTCACCAATATCAAGCTCCTTATATCCATCTTCTCCAAACTTCCAAGGATCGATTTGACATAAGGGCAAAAATTAGGATCAAGTATCGCTTCATCCTTAGATTGACCGGAAGGGATGACCCTAACGGGTTCAAATCCCACTGCTTCTATAAGCTCCAGGGGAACATACGTACAACACCATCCCACCTTCACCATGGGGAGAAAGGATAAAGCCTTTTTTAGGAAAGTTGAAGTACCCCTCTTGACCGTGTTATCTAAGACATCTAGGGATGGAAACCGGAGCTGTAATACTTGCTGGCGGTAATTCTAAGAGGATGGGAAAAGATAAACTCTTCTTACCCATCGGTGGGAAGCCCATGTTCGAACGTGTACTTGAAGTTTGTCTTGAGGCCTTCAAGGAGGTGATCGTCGTCTGTAAGACCCCGGAGATTTTTAGTGGTTATCCTATACCTGTATTCAGGGACTTGGTTGACGCAGGTGTCCTTGGGGGGCTTTATACGGGTTTGAAGTCGATAAGATCGCCCAAGGCCTTTTGCGCTGCTGCTGACATGCCTTTCCTTAAGGTCGAGCTTGTCACTTACCTTGTCTCGCTAAGCGATGGTTATGATGTAGTGGTGCCAAAGGGACCTGATGGCCTTCACCCTCTATGCGCTGTCTACGGCAAGAGTTGTTTAAAGGTAATGGAAGGGAACATTGTTAGAGGTGAATTCAAGATCAGCTCCCTTTTCCCTTTTTTAAAGGTAAGGTTTTGCGAACCAGAAGAAGTGGCAAAGTTTGATCCTTGTTTTTTGAGCTTCTTCAACGTAAATACACCCGAGGATTTAAGCAAAGCTGAAACCCTCCTTAAGGCCCAAAGATGCCGATAAGACCTATGACTGAGACAGACTTGCCAAAGGTCTTGGAGATAGAAAGGGTATCCTTCCCATGCCCTTGGGGAGAATGGGCGTTCAGGGTCGAACTCAAACCACCGGGTTACGCTTTTGTGTACGAGCTATCAGGAGAAGTGGTCGGTTATGCAGTCGTAAGGATAATAAGGGAGGAAGGCCATTTATTGAACATAGCTGTTGCACCTGAAAGAAGACGCCAAGGGATAGGTACAGAATTGTTAAGGTTCTGTATCGACCTGTGTGTCAAAAGGGGTGTAAAGGACATATGGCTTGAAGTCAGGGAGTCAAACCTTGAGGCTATATCCATTTACAAAAAGATGGGCTTTATAAAGGTTGGCACAAGGCGTCGTTACTACCAAGATACAGGCGAAGACGCTCTTATAATGCGCCTACGGTTGAAGGACGACAATGCTGTTGAGAAGCGCTGAGGTAAGTTCACTTAAGTCTTTGGGGGTCTATTTTTTACTTGAGCTTAAGGTGGAAAGACCCTTTGAGTCCACTCCGGGACAGTTTGCCATGGTGGAGGTCCCTGGGAGGACCTTGATGAGGCCCTTCAGCATATTTGAAGTGGAGGGCCCATACGTGCGCTTTTTGGTGAAGGAAAAAGGGAAAGGCACTCAAGAACTCAAGCGGATCCGGCCGGGTGTTAAGCTAAAGGCCCTTTGCCCTTTGGGAAAGGGATTCCCTTTACCCGAAGAAGGAACCAAACCAATACTTTTGGCCGGAGGGGTTGGTATCGCCGGCCTTTTTCAGCTGGCCAAGGAATTGCGGCGCCGTTTCTTCCAAGTTCAGCTCCTATGGGGAGAAAGAGGAGCCTCATGGTTTCCCTTTACAATAGTCTCATATCTCCTGAGACTAGGAGTAGACCTTACCCTGTGTTCGGAGGACGGAAGCATTGGCTTAAAGGGACTTTTGACCGACCTTTTGCCGCCTTTTGGCGAAAAAAATGTCCTTTACGCCTGTGGCCCTAAGGAAATGCTTGAAGCCCTTATGGTGCGTGTTCCTTCAGGGGTGAAGTTATATTTGGGCCTTGAAGAAAGGATGGCATGCGGTGTTGGGGCATGTTTGAGCTGTGTTTTGCAGACGCCTTCGGGGACAAAAAGGGTATGCGTGGACGGCCCGGTCTTTGAAAGGGGTGAACTGCTATGAAGGAAGCCCTTGAGGTCAGCTTGGGCTCTTTGAGGTTAAAGACGCCTCTTATGCCTGCTTCAGGAACCTTTGGCTACGGTGACGAATACGTACGCGTCATCCCCTATGACGGCATAGGTGCCATCGTCACAAAGAGCCTCTCGCTTTTGCCCCGCGAGGGTAATCCACCGCCTAGGGTTCACGAACTGGACACTGGTCTGCTTAACTCCATAGGTTTGGAGAACATGGGCGTCATGAGGTTCCTTTCAGAAAAGCTACCTTCCTTGTCTGTGCTTGGCCTGCCAATTGTCGTAAGCGTCTTTGGGGAAACTGAAGAGGAATTCCTCCAGGTCGTAGAAAGGCTTCAAGGGCATGAGGTCATAAAGGCCATCGAATTGAACTTGTCTTGCCCAAACGTCAAAAAGGGGGGAACGGCCTTTGGAACGGACCCCAAAAGTGTTTATAAACTTGTAAACTCCACAAGGAAGGCTACCTCTTTGGACATATGGGCCAAACTACCTCCTGATCCCTTTCACATTGTCGAAATCGCAAAAGCTGCCGAGGAGGGAGGTGCTGACGCCTTGACGCTTTCGAACACACTACCTGCTATGGCCGTAGATGTGGAAGCCATGAAGCCCCTCTTAGGAGGGGTCACCGGCGGTATTTCGGGCAAAGCTGTACGCGAAATAGGGTTAAGGATCGTCTATGAAGTCAAAAAGGCGGTAAGTGTACCATTGATAGCCTCAGGTGGGATAAGTTCCACGGAAGACGCCTTGGCTTTTATAATGGTAGGGGCTTCGGCTTTACAGCTAGGAACTGCCCTTTTTTCAAACCCCCTGGTTTTCAGGGAGATAAGCGAAGGGCTCTTGGACTTCCTCAAACGAAAAGGTATATCCCACATAGGAGAACTAAAAGGATCGATCCATGCGGTGGTTTTTCCTTCCCTATCGTGAAGAAGCCAAAGAGCTCGTCAAACACCTGGATCTCCATCCCTTAATTGGCCAATTGCTTTTCAACAGGGGCATAACTACGCCGTCGGAGGCCGAAAAGTTCCTTTACCCCACCCTAGGTGACCTTGCCAACCCTTTCCTCCTTAAGGGAATGGAAGAAGCCGTCCAAAGGGTGGCAAAGGCTATAATCAACCGCGAACCCATTATGATCTATGGTGATTATGATGTCGACGGCCTCACTGCTACTGCCTTACTTAAAGCCTTTCTTTCCAAGATAGGGGTAGAGGCCGCTCATTACATTCCCAAAAGGTTAGAGGAAGGTTATGGCCTAAATGCAGAGGCTGTAAAGGCGATAGCTTCTTTGGGGATTAAACTCCTTATCACAGTAGATTGCGGCATATCCAACAGAGAAGAGATCGCTCTGGCAAAGAGACTCGGTATGGACGTTGTGGTCATCGACCATCATGAACCCCCTGCCGATCTCCCTCAAGCCGTGATAATAGACCCCCTTCAACGGGGCTGTCCTTTCCCCTTTAAGGGACTAACAGCCGTGGGCCTCTCTTTCATGTTCCTTTTGGCCTTGAGGCGTTATTTAAGGGAGAGGGGTTTTTTCAAGGATAAGAAAGAACCGAACCTCAAGAAGTTCCTTGACCTTGTTGCCTTAGGAACCATAGCAGACGTGGCCCCGCTCCTTGGGGAAAACAGGATATTAGTGAAGTTTGGTTTAAAAGAACTCGAAGAAACAAACCGCCCTGGAATAAAGGCCTTGAAGGAACTGGCTGGACTTAAGGAAGGCCAGTTAACCTATGAACTTATAGCCTTTAGGCTTGCCCCTAGGCTTAACGCAGGAGGGCGAATGCAAAAGGAAGAAGTACCCCTTAAAGTGCTCCTCACTGAGGACGAAGGAGAGGCCGTTAAGCTGGCTCAGGAATTGGAAGAAGCCAATAGGTTGAGACAATTGGTACAAGAGGAGATCTACCACGAGGCAAGGCTTCTGGCCTTGGAACAAAGGGATCATCTTGCCATAGTCATCGCCAAGGAAAACTGGCACCCAGGGGTAATAGGCATTGTGGCTTCGAAACTCGCTGAAGAGTTTTACCGTCCTACAGTGCTCATAGCCTTAGAAGGGGAAAAGGGGAAGGGTTCAGCCAGAGGGATACCCGAAATTCATCTAAGGGAGCTTCTAGAAGGATGCAGGGACTTCCTCCTTGACTTCGGGGGACATAAGCAGGCCGCTGGGCTAACCATAAAAAGGGAATTCATAGATGCCTTTGCAGATGCATTGAGAGAATCCGTAAAGAGAACACTTGGTGATGACTTGCCCTCCCCCTCCCTCTTGGTAGATGCCTCGGTGTCTTTAAGGGATTTAAACCCACAGCTACTGGGGGATCTAGAACTCCTCTCTCCTTTTGGACCAGCCAACGCTGAACCCACCTTTGCAACCGCAGAACTCGTATCCATCGACGGCATAAGGCGCTACGAGAAAGACGTGGTGCGCTTTTCAGTAGCATCACGGGGAAGACGATTTGAGGCCGTCACCTTTAGCCTGGATCGTGTCTCTCTCCCTTCTCAGGCAAGGATCGCCTTTACACCTAGAAAGGAATTAATGGAAGGATACATACGCCTTACTTTGGAGGTAAAAGGGATAAAGGAGATTTGACAAAACCCTTTTTACTAACTAATTCAGTTTGGTATCATTATCCACACTGGGATATACATGGAAGCCCTGAAAGGCCTTTCCCAACATATTGCCTTCCTTGTAGCAATTGCTCCCCTTTACTTCCCTTTGGTATTAAATTGGGCCATCCTTGTAGCTGCGGCTTCCCTTTATTACCTGTTGATCCCCATAAGGGATAAAAGCCCTTTGGGCTTTGAGGCGTTAAGCGGCATTTTATTTGGAGCAATAACGGTCCTTTGTATGCTCTTTCCAGTTTACTTTTCTCCAGAGGTATTCATCGACTTAAGAGCTGTGCCCATTGCCCTTGTAAGCCTATATGGTGGCCTTATCCCTTCGACCATTACTTCTTCTATGGCAATAGCTTATAGGGGTTGGATAGGAGGAACAGGAGCCCTAGGGGGTATAGTAGCCTGCCTTGCCTCAGCCTCATTGAGCCTCTATTTTAGAAGACGCATAAAGTTTCACCTGGCCCACCTTGGGTTCTTTTGGTTTTTGGGCTTTGGTTTCCTACTGGCTGGCATAACCCTTTTAACCCTTTTGCTTATACGTCCATGGCCAGTGGGACTAAACATAGCCAGGACCATGTGGCAACCAATAGTATGGATAACACCTATTGCAACCGCTGTATTAGGTATCCTCATGCGTATGGAGGAACATCGCTATATTATGCATGAAGAACTTAAACAAAGGGAGCGCAATATAAGGGAACTTACCCAAAGTCTCTCAAACGGTATAGTAGCAATAGATGCAAAAGGTAAAGTGATTTTTTTGAACAACTCTGCTGCAAAGTTTCTAGGTAAACACTTTGCAGAAAACATAAAAATATTGTTTAAAAATAGATCAGAACCTCAATTTGAAGTTCAGATAGAAAACAGGCATTTTGAAGTAAGCGTCACTGAAAGTTTATGGAGTGGAAATCTGTTGTATATATTCACACTTATTGACATAACTGAAAGAAAAAAAGCCCAAGAGTTTTTCTTTTCCCTTGTGGAAAACATGCCTATTTCTGTGTATTTGGTCAAGGAGGGAAAATTCTACTATGTCAACAAGATGCTAGAAAGTTTAAGTGGATATTCTAAGGAAGAGCTAATCGGAAAGGACGCTAATTTCATGATATTTCCCGAAGATCGCGATTATGTAAAAGGTGAACTTCGTAAGATGATAAAAGGAGAGAGGAACACGCCAGTGGAATTCAGGGCTTTAACAAAAGATGGACAATTGAGATGGGCACTTGTATCTGCTCGTCCTATGGTATTGGTAGATGAGTTCTTCATCGTCTGTAGCTTTATGGACATAACGGAAAAGAAGACCCTTGAAATAGCTTTGAATAACTCCCATCAAAAACTCGAGAAAATGAACAGACTCATTTATGAATTAGCTCTTTTGGAAGATGAAAGCAAAATCATTGAAGATTGGACCAAAGGACTAAGGGATATTTTGAACCTTAAAGCATGTGAATTTCATTACCATCCTAACCTTTCTGAATTCACGGAACCTTTAGGTTTGCGTCCGTCTGGATCGAAGTTGTTAATGTTGCCATTGAAAGATATGGGTATCCTCAACATAGAATTACACTCTCCCCTAGGCGAAGAAGATATGCGTCTGATACAACTTACAGCAAGTTACACCTATTTGATGTTGGAACGGATAAAATTGACAAAAGAATTAGAGCACATGGCCCTTCATGATCCTTTAACGGGATTAAATAACCGGCATTTCCTTTTTATGGTCCTTGAACAAGAAGAAAAACGCTCTAGGCGTTACGGTCGTCCTTTAGGTATAATGATGATAGATGTGGATAACATGAAGTATATAAACGATACATATGGTCATACTGTGGGAGACGAGGTCTTAAAAGCAGTAGCGAAGGTCTTGAAGAGTTCTGTAAGGGAAAGTGATATCGTAGTTCGATATGGAGGAGACGAGTTTTTGATTGTACTACTTGAACCTAATGGAAATGGGGGGCTTGAAAAGGTGAAGGAGAGAATTGAAGCCAACGTCCGTGCTTATAATTCCCAAGGTTTGACTGTACCTATTAGCCTATCCATCGGCTGTTCCTACTGGGACCCTCAAGGTGAAAAAAACCTCGACCAAGCTTTAGCAGAAGCCGATAGCAACATGTATGCTGCTAAAAGAAGTCGCCTTTGATTATGTTTAAGGTTATGTACTGGCTTGAAGATGACGCGAAGGAGATATGACTATGCCCGCTTCATCTAGTTCCACAGTGTTGGACTATTTTATGGAAAGTGAAGAAGAAGTGTTTCGGTTAGATGTAAAAACTGACCCTGGAGCCGTAAAAAGGCAAGCCCTTTGGGCAGGAGTAAAACCAGGGATGCGAATTTTAGATGCGGGTTGTGGTTCAGGTAAAACTACAGCTATTTTACAATCCCTAGTAGGACCGAACGGAAGCGTTGTAGGAATTGACTTCTCAAAAAATAGAATCGAATATGCAAAGAAGCACTATGAGAAAAAAGGGATAACCTTTATCCTTGGAGATATAAGAGATCCTCTAGACGATCTTGGGATGTTCGATTTAGTATGGGTTCGCTTTGTGCTTGAATATTATCGATCCAATGCTTTCGAAATTGTAAAGAACCTATCAAAAGTAGTCAAACCAGGAGGTATATTATGTCTAATCGATCTTGATCATAACTGCTTAAATTACTTTGGATTACCAGAAAGATTAGAGAAGACAATCCGCCAGATTATTGAAATATTGATGGAAAAGTTTAATTTCGACCCGTATGCAGGAAGGAAACTATATTCTTATTTGTTCGACCTCGGATATGAATCCATCGAGATAAACCTAGAAGCGCATCATTTAATCTATGGTAACATTACTAGTGCCGATGCTTATAATTGGACAATGAAACTCATTACCATCAGTAAAAAGATTCAGTTTAATTTTTCAGAATATGGAAATGGTTACGAATCTTTTATGAAAGAAGCTTTAACTTTTTTAAGTAATCCTAGAAGGTTTATTTATACTCCTGTAATAATGGCAAAGGGTTTCAAACCGTCTTCTGGTAGTACCTTATAAATGCCTTTACCACCTCTGGATCAAATTGTGTACCAGCAGCTGTAGTTATGATTTTCAAGGCCTCTTCAGGAGTGTAAGCTTCTCTATAGGGACGTGGTGAAGTTAAAGCATCGAAAACATCTGCTACAGCTAATATACGCCCACCGAGGGGAATTTGATCACCACGTAATCCGTCAGGATATCCTGAACCGTCAAATCGCTCGTGATGAGAACCAGCTATCTTCGGTATCTCGGCATATGCTCCGTCAAACCCCACCATATCCAATATCTCTCGTGTTTTCTGCGCATGTTTTTTAATGTACTCAAATTCTACGTGACTAAGGCGACCATTTTTCCTCAAGACTGCATCTGGTATCGCTATTTTACCGTAGTCATGTAACAAAGCAGCAATTTTTATCATTTCACAATCTTCGTCCGAAAGTCCCAGTTCCTTCGCAATCCCATATGCGTATTCTGCAACCCTTTGCGAATGCCCATGTGTCAGTGGGTCTCTAGCATCCAAAGAAGAAGCAAGCACTTGTATAAGGTT
>CAZSWV010000014.1:0-34098 GCA_964611295.1 uncultured Thermodesulfobacteriota bacterium
GAAAGAAATCCATACTTTCAGTCAGTCCCTAAACCCGAGGTATGGATAAATGTCCCTAAAAGGGATATGTGTCTATGCTGAGGGATACTCTAAATTTGCGCCTGCCCCTTTTGGAAGCAGCGTAGGTTCTTGTGACATGGTTTTGGATGTACACCTTGGGCTTTACACTAACCCCCTGAAGAAAACCAAATAGGACCTCTTGTCAAGAGCCATGGCTGTTTCCACGGGCCTTTTCATGGGAGCACGGAGGTTAAGTTGGGGCCTGAAGAAGTTATAAAAAGGAGCAGGTGAAAGTTTTGTAAAAAGGGAGAAGATTACGGCCGTATCCAGCTGGGGAAATTCCGTAAGACCTTTAGACGGGTTATCTAGGACCGTCTCTCAAAGGGCATCTTTTCAAAAACGCGTAGCTTGGTGGCCTAAATCCCCGACGAATGCAGGGATTTTCCCTTTGTGCGTGAGACAGCCCTATTAGGGATATAAAGCGCAGTAGAACCTTTTGAGATACGAAGCCCCTTACCGCTAGTAGCGGAATGGCAAGAACTATTAGCACCCGTGTCTGTGGAGGAGCCTATAACTTTGGTTGAGCCAGGTGATTTCAGCCTAAGTTCAGGAGGCGTTATGCGAGCTTGATACCTTAAGGGAGGTGCTCGAAATCCTTCTTGGAGGCGTGCGAGGGCTTTTGTCTGCGCGTTTTTATTCCGCGGTCCACCGCCAAGGCTTTTTCAGTTTCAAGCGCTGCGAGGGGCAAGGTCTTGGGCTTAAGGTGGTAAAATATCTCCTGATGAGGTGGAAGGGCTTTATCTTCAGAAGGCCCTACTTAGTTCTACTTGCCCTGCTTTTAGGCTGTGTCCCTTCCCTTCCTACGCCGGAGCTTCCCAAGGAGGTGGTCGAGGCCGAAAGGCTCAGGCAGAGAAAGCTTGCCCTTTTTGCCTACCTTGACAGGCTTGAGAGGCTTCTGCGGGTATCGGACAGACTCCTCATTGCCGCTTCTCCTTTCTGCAAGGACCAAAGGCCTGTTTTCGGCTTTTCGGTCCATGACAGGACCTGTTACAGGGAAGAAGATTTGGGGCTCCTTTCGGAGAGGTTCAGGATTGGCGATGGGATCACGGTCTGGTACGTACATCCCGAACTCCCCGCTGGAGTGGCCGGTCTCAGGCCCAATGACAGGATCTTAAAGGTGAACTCAAGGGAGCCAAGGGGGATAAAGGAGTTCGTGGAGGTCCTAAGGAGTTCTTATGAGCTCGAACTGGTAGTGGAGAGGGAGGGAGAGGTCCTCCACTTAAGGGTCCAGGCCCAAAGAGGGTGCAACTGTGAGGTGCACTTGGTACAAGACGACTCGCTTAACGCCTGGGCTGCTCCAGGAGGTAAGGTCTACGTGACTACAGGTCTGATGAGGTTCATCCACGATGAGGACGAGCTGGCCTTTGTCCTAGGGCACGAGCTTTCACACCACGTCCTTGGGCACCTCGCCAAAAGGACGGTAAACGTACTGCTTGGGACCCTCCTTGACGTCCTTGTCTCAGGGGTAAGTGGTGTGCCGACCCGAGGTGTCTTTCAGCAACTAGGCGCCCTCGTGTTCTCCGAGGAGTTCGAAAAGGAGGCCGATTACCTCGGTACATACCTGGCAGCCAGGGCCGGTTACGATGTGAGAAAGGCCCCCGACTTCTGGAGGCGAATGGCCGTTGAGTTCCCACAGGCCATATCGAAGGCCTTCCTCGCCACCCATCCCAGTACCCCCGAGAGGTTCACCTTGGTGGAGAAGGCCGTAGAGGAGATAGAACGCAAAAGGCAGACGGGAGAGGAACTTGTGCCCACAAAGCTCAAAAAGCACCCTTAAGGATGAACTTTCCTCTAGACAAAAAGGGATTCTCAGCTGATAATAAGCACATCATGGAACCAAAGGACAGGATAAAGGACCTGATGGAAGAGCTTTCGGGCAAAGGTGTCCGATGGACCATCCAGAGGTATGCCGTCCTTGAGTACCTATACACCCACAGGACCCATCCCACTGCAGAGGAGATCTTCCGTGCCCTAAAGAGGCAGTTCCCTGCCATCTCAAAGGCCACTGTCTACAATACCTTGGAGCTTCTCAAACAGTACGGCCTTGTGCGCGAGCTCTATCTGGAGAAGGAGAGGGCAAGGTATGACTTCGAGGTTGCCCCTCACTTTCACCTGGTCTGTAGGTCATGTGGTGGGATATACGACCTTGGCCTTTCCGCCCCTTCAGTCCCTAAGGAAGTAGATGGGCATGTGGTCGAGGACGTGATGTACTGTGCCTTTGGGGTCTGTGCGGAGTGTAGGTCCAAGGCGGAACAGCAGGAAGCCCTCTCAGGCCCTCAAGGCACCCGAAGGCCTTAAAGCCCCAAAGAGGTCCTAGGTAGAAGGCCCATGCGCCTTATCGTCCTGCTTGGGCTTGTTAGCCTCTTTTCAGACATCACCTACGAAGGGGCCAGGGGGATCCTTGGGCCCTACCTCGGGCTCCTAGGGGCAAGTGCCCTAGCGGTAGGCTTTGTAGCCGGTCTTGGCGAGCTTCTTGGCTATGGGCTGAGGCTCCTTTCGGGCTGGTTTGCAGACAAGAGCAGGGCCCATTGGTCTGTTGCCGCAGTGGGTTATGTGGTAAACCTCCTTTCGGTTCCGACCTTGGCCCTTACAGGTTCATGGCATCAGGCAGCAGTTCTCGTAGCCTTGGAGAGGACCGGCAAGGCCATAAGGACCCCCTCCAGGGACACCATCCTTTCCTGCGCTGCCTCAGGGGGCAGAAGGGGCTTAGGCTTCGGCATACACGAGGCGCTTGACCAGATAGGAGCTGTGATCGGCCCCCTTGCGGTGGGATGGGTCATGAAGCTTGGAGGCAGCTACCGGGATGCCTTTGCCCTTTTGGGGATCCCCGCGGTCCTGGCCCTTTTTGCCCTTTGGACGGCAAGGAGGTCGTATCCTCACGCCATCGAGCCTGAGGGCAGAGATGCCTTGAGGACGGAAAAGGGCTTCCCAAAGGGTTTTTGGCTCTACATGATCCCCATGGGGCTTATCGGAGCGGGTTTCCCCGACTTTGCCCTCATAGGTTACCACCTTGGGAAGACGGCGATAGTCCCCGTGCACCTCATCCCTTACCTTTACGCCCTCGCCATGGGGGTGGATGCCCTTTGTGCTTTGGCCTTTGGGTGGCTCTTTGACAAAAAAGGCGTAAAGGTAATGGCCCTTTCGGCCGTGGGTTCAGCCCTCTGCCTGCCCCTGGCCTTTTCTCACAATACGGGCCTTCTGGCCCTAGGGGTGGTCCTCTGGGGGATGGGGATGGGGGTTATAGATTCTGTGGCAAAGGCCGTGGTGGCAGAGCTCCTCCCCTTTGAGAAGCGGGGGACGGGCTATGGGATTTTTTACACCGCCTTCGGGCTTTCTTGGTTCCTAGGGAGTCTCCTCCTTGGGGCCCTTTACAAAGAGGTATCAGCAGGGGCAGCAGCCCTTTGTTCCCTTGGGCTCATAGCTGCCTCTGTACCTTTACTGCTCTGGCTTAAAGACATAACGCCCCGTCCTTAAGGTAGGGCATCTCCGAAAAGGCCCGATATGTAAAGGGAGCATTCCTCACATAAAGGACCGCTGGGTCCGTGTACCCAGCCCTCAGGTAGGTCCCCTCCTTCTGGGACAGGGGAGGTGTTCTTACAGATGACACAGCGGGCCTCTTTGGTAGATCCGAAGAGTTCCTCAAGGTGTTGGTCCTTTACGTCCATATGGGAAGTCTTTTCTTGTTTTTTCCTTTGGGCTTCTGTTATTTTTTAGCAGAATTTTCTCAAGTAAAGGAGGGTATCTTGAAGGTGATACTTGACCAAAGGCAGTTGCCAAGGAGGTGGTTTAACATCGTCCCCTATCTCCCCAAACCCTTGGACCCTCCCCTTGACCCTGAGACCGGTAAGCCAGTAGGTCCGGAGAAGCTCCTCGCCATATTCCCCGAACCGCTGATAGAGCAAGAGATTTCCGATAAGGAATGGATCGACATACCTGAGGAGGTCCTGCGGGTTTACAGCCTCTGGAGGCCAACGCCCCTTCAGCGTGCCGAAAACCTCGAAAGGTTCCTCGGCACGCGCTGCAAGGTCTTTTACAAAAACGAAAGCGTCTCCCCACCTGGAAGTCACAAACCCAACACGGCAGTCGCCCAGGCTTACTACAATAAGATCTCAGGGGTGAAGAGGCTTACCACAGAGACCGGTGCTGGACAGTGGGGGAGCGCCCTTGCGTTTTCCTGTCAGTTCTTCGGCCTGGAGTGCGAGGTCTATATGGTCCGTGCTAGCTATAAGCAGAAGCCCTACCGCAGGACCATGATGGAGATATGGGGAGCAAAGGTGATACCTTCTCCAAGCCCCAATACTAGGTCCGGGTTGAAATTCTACCAGGAGGATCCGGAACACCCAGGAAGCCTCGGTATCGCCATAAGCGAGGCCATAGAAAGGGCCCTTGGGTCGGAGGATACCAAGTATTCCCTTGGGAGCGTCCTGAACCACGTCCTTTTACACCAGACCGTGATAGGCCTTGAGGCCAAGATGCAGATGGAGCTCCTCGGCCTTTACCCGGACTACGTTATCGGATGTGTGGGAGGAGGGAGTAACTTTTCGGGCCTGGCCTTCCCCTTTCTAAAGGACAAGCTCACCGGCGAAAAGCCCCAAACGGAGTTTATAGCCGTCGAACCTGTGGCATGTCCCACCTTGACACGTGGGCAATACCGCTATGACTATGGGGACACGGCAGGGCTTACGCCCCTTCTGAAGATGTACACCCTTGGGCACGACTTCATCCCCTCACCTATCCATGCGGGTGGCCTTAGGTACCACGGGGATGCCCCGCTGCTTTGCCTCCTTTACCACGAAGGCTATATTTCAGCAGCTGCTTATGAGCAAAAGGAGGTCTTCGAGGCCGCTGTGCTCTTTGCACGGACAGAAGGGATAATCCCTGCCCCAGAGTCAGCCCATGCCATAAAAAAGGCCATAGATCTAGCCCTTGAGCACAAGGACGAGGAGAAGGTGATCCTCTTCAACCTCTCCGGCCACGGATACTTGGACCTTGCGGCCTACGAGGCCTTCCTTGGGGGACGCTTGGCTTAGAGCCCTAACGGCCCCGGAAGGTCACTGTGTCGATGATGGTCTTTGCGAGGATGAGCAGGTCAAGCCATAGGGACCAGTGTTTAATGTAGTAGAGGTCGTATTGGAGCTTGATGAGGGAATCCTCCTTTGAGGCCGCATAGCCGTATTTGACAAGTCCCCACCCTGCCATCCCCGGCTTTGCGGCGTGCCTCAAGGGGAAAAAGGGGATCTCTTGGGTGAGCTCTCTTACGAACTCGGGCCTTTCTGGCCTTGGGCCGACTACGCTCATCTCCCCCTTGAGGATGTTGAAAAGCTGGGGGAACTCGTCAAGGTGCGTCTTGCGCAAAAGGCGTCCTACACGCGTAACCCTTGGGTCCCCCTTTTGGGCCCATTGGGGGCCGTGTCTTTCTGCATCTGGGACCATGGTCCTCAGCTTGTAAAGCTTAAAGGGCCTACCCCCCCTCCCTACACGCCATTGGGTGTAAAAGATGGGACCGGGGGAGTCCAAGTAAATGGCCAGGGCCAAAAGGGGCAAAAGGGGCAAAAAGAAGGCAAGGCCAAAGGCGGCCAAGGCCACATCCATCATCCTCTTTACGGCCCTGTTGATGGGCTTTGTCAGCGGGTGGTCAAAGGGCATAGCTACATGCCACATACCGTCCACAAACTCCACAGCTACCCGACCTGTGAGCCTTTCATAGAGGGAGGCCATGGGTATCACTTCCGCCCCTAGGCTTAAACAGTCCACAAGTATCTGCAGTAGCTCCCCATCAGGTTCCCCACCGAAGGCAAGGACAAGGGTATCTGCTTCTCCCCTTGCGACAAGTTCCAGAATGGCTTTCCTGTCTCCAAGTAGCGGCAATTGAGGAAGGTCTCCCTCCATAGAGGGACCTTCTTTGATGAAACCCAGTAGCTCGAAATGCCTACTATGGGCGGCAAGCAGTTGGGCTATGGTCCTTGCAGACAACCCTGTTCCAAGGATTAATACCTTCTTCTTGAAACGGGGATGGCCAAAGAGGAACCACACCAAGGACCTTTGAGAAACAAGGAAGACCAAAGGGATGAGAAATTCCAAGAAAAGATAGGACCTCCTTGAAGGAAGGGGAGGGCTTATGTATGGGATGAGGATAAATAAGCCAAAGGCGACCAAATAAGCCGTTACCGCCCTCTTTAAGAAGCCCTTAAATTCGGCCTCTGCCCCCGGTCCATAGGCGTCAAAGGCATGCGCCCAGAGGATCCATAGGAAACAGAAAAGCAAAAACCAATGGGGGTTCCCCAACAGCAGACCAGGGCCAAAGGGAAGCGAAAAGCGGAGGGAAAGGCCAAGGAGAAGCCCTACGTTAAGGGCTAAAAGGTCAAAGACAAGGTATATGAGATGCCTTTCCTTAAGGGATAAACCAGGGACTTCTCTCCTTTTCACAGTTGATATTTACCTAACCCAGAAGGAACAGGTCAATAAGGCTCATCAATGTAAGTGTGAGAATTGTAGGGATCTTCCATACAGCGCTTCCTGATCGCAGCAGGAGACTTTACTCCTATTGACTTGTTCAACGATTCACAAATATAATTTTTCATGTCAAAAACGAAAGGCAGGGGGGGAGGGAAATGGACTTTAAACTCACTAGGCGTGAATTTTTGAAGCTTTCCCTTGGTTCAGCCATCCTTACGGCTGTAGGCCTTGACCTCAAGCCTGTTAAGGCCTATGCCACTCAGCTGAAGACCAAAGACGCCAAGGAGACGACCACCATCTGTCCCTATTGTTCTGTGGGCTGTGGGATCATCGTGTATGTAAAGGAAGGGAAGGTAGTCGCCACAGAGGGTGATCCCGATCACCCTATAAATGAAGGCGCGCTGTGTCCGAAGGGCGCATCTTTGATGCAGCTTGCCAATAACCCCTATCGTGAGCTCCATCCCCTCTACCGTGCCCCTTATTCTGACAAGTGGCAGAAGATCTCCTGGGAGGAGGCCCTTGAGAGGATCGCCAAGCTGGTGAAGCAGACCCGTGACAAATACTTCATCCAGAAGGACCAAAACGGCCGTGTGGTCAATAGGCTTGAGGCCATAGCGCATGTAGGTTCAGCAGCCCTTGACAACGAGGAGTGTTACCTACTTCAGAAGTTCTTGAGGGCCCTTGGTCTTGTCTACATAGAACATCAAGCGCGGGTCTGACACTCGGCGACCGTAGCGGCTCTGGCAGAGTCGTACGGCCGCGGTGCGATGACCAACCACTGGGTGGATCTGAAGAATGCAGATGTCATCTTGGTTATGGGCGGCAACCCGGCTGAGAACCACCCTGTGTCCATGCGCTGGATCCTCAAGGCCAAGGAGGAGAGGGGGGCAAAGCTTATTGTCGTAGACCCGAGGTTTACCAGGACGGCGTCAAAGGCTGACCTTTACGTACCGATAAGGCCCGGTACTGACATAGCCTTTTTGGGCGGGTTGATAAAGTACATCATAGACAATGGCCTCTACTTCAAGGACTATGTGGTCAACTATACGGATGCTTCCTTCTTGGTCGACCCCAACTTCAAACTACCCGATGAGCTCGAGGGGGTCTTTTCGGGTTATGATCCCAAGGCCAAAAAGTACGACAAGGCCACATGGAAGTACCAAGTGGATGAAAAAGGCGTGATAAAGAAGGACCCGACGCTTGAGGATCCTAACTGTGTCTTCCAGCTCCTTAAGCGCCATTACTCCCGTTACACCATCGATTTGGTCCAGAGGATCACAGGTGCTCCAAGGGATAAGATCCTTAAGGCCTATGAGATCATAGCCTCTACAGGTAAGCCCAACCGTGTGGCCACCAACTGCTATGCCATGGGCTGGACTCAACACACGGTTGGGGTTCAGATCATAAGGGCTATGTCCATAGTGCAGTTGCTTTTGGGCAACATAGGGATGGCCGGAGGCGGTATAAATGCCTTAAGGGGCGAGTCCAACGTCCAGGGCTCTACTGACCAAGGGCTCTTGTTCCACATATTGCCTGGGTATCTACCCACGCCCAAGGCGTCCCAAGTGGACCTCAAGGCCTATGTGGAGCAGACCACACCGAAGACCAATGAGCCCAAGAGCCTCAACTGGTGGAAGAACAGGCCCAAGTACATCGTGAGCCTCCTCAAGGCCTTTTATGGGGAAAACGCCACACCCGAAAACGACTTCTGTTATGCCTATCTGCCCAAGCTTGACGACGCCAAGACTTACAGCTGGTACGACATCTTCGACGCCATGTACAAAGGGGAGATAAAGGGCTTTTTCGCCTGGGGACAGAACCCTGCTTGTTCTTCGGCCAATGCCAATAAGGTCCGAAAGGCCCTGGCCAACCTTGACTGGCTTGTCTGTGTGAACCTCTGGGACAACGAGACGGCCTCCTTCTGGCGTGGTCCTGGTATGGATCCGAAGAAGGTGAAGACGGAGGTGTTCTTGTTGCCCTGTGCGGCTTCTATAGAGAAGGAGGGAAGTATCACCAACTCTGGGAGGCTCTTACAGTGGAGGTATAAGGCCGTTGAGCCTCCTGGAGAGGCAAGGCCTGATGCTGAGATCGTAGACGAGCTCTACCGCAAGATAAGGGCCCTTTACGAGAAAGAGGGAGGGGTCTTCCCTGATCCCATCCTGAAGCTCAAGTGGGGCTATGGTGATAAGGGCGTTGACACGAAGCTTGTGGCCAAGGAGATGAACGGCTATTTCACCAGGGACATAGCCGAGCATCCGGTTAACAAGCAGTCTTATAAGAAGGGCCAGCAGGTGCCGGGTTTCACGCTCCTTCTGGAAGACGGTTCCACTGCATGTGGCAACTGGATCCTATGTGGGTCCTTTACCGATCAGGGGAACATGATGGCGCGGAGGGGGAAAGAGGACCCTACGGGCCTTGGGCTTTATCCCAACTGGGCTTGGTGCTGGCCGCTTAACCGCAGGATCCTTTACAACCGTGCAAGCGTCGATCCCGAGGGTAGGCCTTGGGATCCGCAGAGGCCGGTGATAAAGTGGGATCCTGCGGAGAAGAAGTGGGTAGGGGATGTCCCCGACGGGCCACAGCCTCCTCTGGCGATGGAGGGTGGGGTCCTGCCCTTCATCATGAAGCCCTCGGGTATGGGTACCATTTTCGGAAGTGGCCTAGCCGATGGTCCCTTCCCCACTTATTATGAGCCTGTGGAGTCGCCCTTCGAGAACCTGCTTTACAAGAAGCAAAGGTATAATCCCATTGCTCGGGTTTACGAGACCCCGGATGACAGGTTTGTGGTGGGCCTTGATCCGAGGTTCCCGTATGTGGGGACCACCTATAGGGTCACCGAGCACTGGCAAACTGGCGTTATGACCCGCCACATGGACTGGCTTATGGAGCTTGAGCCACAGGTGTTTGCGGAGATCGATAGGGAGCTGGCCAAAAAGAAGGGCATAAGGAGTGGAGACAAGGTGATCCTTACAAGCCCGAGGGGTCGGATCTGGGCCATAGCCATTGTGACCGATAGGATGAGGCCTTTGAGGATCATGGGGAAGACCTGTCACATCATAGGGATACCGTGGCACTACGGATGGCGCTGGCCTGAGGACGGAAGCGGCGGTGACAGTGCCAACCTCTTGACACCCAACGTGGTGGACCCGAACACCTTTATCCAGGAGTCCAAGTGCTTCCTGGTCAACATAGAGAAGGCCAGATAGGGGAGGTAGGGGATGTCGAGGAAGGCCCTTTTGATAACGCCGGAGCTTTGCATAGGGTGTAGGGCATGTCAGGTGGCCTGTAAGTCCTGGAACGGGCTACCTGCTGAGAAGACAAAAAACCGCGGCACCCATGAGAACCCACCGGATTTAAGCGGCTGTACCTTCAACAGGATCCGCTTCGTGGAGAGGGTGACCCCGAGGGGTGAAGTGAGGTGGTATTTTGTGAGCCAGAGGTGCATGCACTGCGGCCAACCGGCCTGTGTGGAGGTCTGTCCTGCAGGTGCCATGCAGAAGGACGAAGAGACGGGCATAGTCTTTTACGACAAGGAGCAGTGCCTAGGGTGTCAGGCCTGTGGGCAGGCCTGTCCTTACAAGGTCCCGAGGTACGACAAGGAGGGCAAGATCGGAAAATGCCATATGTGCCTTGACAGGGTGAAGGCAGGCCTTGAACCTGCCTGTGCGAAGACATGTCCTACTGAGGCCATACGGTTTGGCGGAAGGAAGGAGCTGCTGGAGCAGGCGAAGGCCAAGGGCTACAAGGTCTACGGGGAGACGCAAAGGGGCGGCCTTGGGGTGCTCTTTGCGATAAAGGAGCTGCCTAGGGAGTACGGCTTGGCCGAAAGGCCGGTGGTGAGGGAGGACCTCTTGGCTATAGGGGAGGCCTTGAGGTTGCTCCATGCCAAGGGGGTTCCCATTTCACGGTCGTTGGTGAGGCAGCTTTTCACCTAATGGGGTGGAAGGCGGTTTGTGGACCTCTACAGGCTGATAGAGGAGCTCAAGAAGGAGCGTAATTACTTAGAAAGCCCTTTAGAGCTTTACAAGAAGGTAAAGCGCTTCGAAGAGGCCTGTGAGAGAGCCCTGGAGGAAAAAGGAGAACTTCCTCCAGGGCTTGTCTTTCAGGAATTCGTTAAGGCCTTTGAGCTTAAGCCAGAGGAGACCGAGGGCCTTCAGGAGCTTGTCGGGGTCCTGGCGGATGATCCTACGGTTGAGGAGGAGGTCCTTCTTGAGGTATTGGGAAAGGACGCCTTGCTTGGAGACGTCCAGCTCCAGGAGGCAAAGAGGGTGCTTTTCCTGCTGAGGAAGCCCTTCCTTTTGGCAAGGCGGAAAAGGCAAAGGCAGGTCAAACAACTGGATCCCGCAAAGTGTCCGGTCTGCGACCAATACATATCCCTTACCCTTATCGACCTAGACAACAGGAGGCATATGGTTTGTACCCTTTGCGGCCACAGGGAGGAGGTGACCAGGATCGGCTGTAGCTACTGCCTTCACAAGAACCCCGAAAAGATCAAGATCCTAGTCGATGAGGACGAAATACGGGTTGAGCTCTGTGAGCTGTGTAAAACGTACATAAAGAGCTTCAAGGACGAGGTCTACCGTAAGTATAAGGACCCGAACCTAATAGACATCCTTAGCCTACCGCTTGACGTAGTGGCCCAGCAGAGGGGCTTCATACGCCGTTCCCCCAACGCCATAGGCGTAAGGGAAATCGGATAAGGACCCCTTTCCAAACGCAGTTTCCTGATTCAAATAGCGACTTGACAAAAGATCCAGGTGTTGAGTTAACATGTTTGGTGAAAAAATGCACAAAGTAGGAGTCAAGGCCTTTAGCCGTTCCCCAGATAACCAAAGGAATAATCAAAAGGAGGTGTAACCATGAAAAGAGGCAATGGGCGAAGGTGGTTTCGGCCTGTTTGCTTGTCTATTGTCCTCATGCTCTTGTGCTTCGGTTTGGCTGCGGCGCAGACCAAGATCTCCATTGGGACCGGTGGTACAGGTGGTGTCTATTATCCTTACGGAGGTACTATGGCTGAGATCATAACGAAGTTCGTACCTGGAGTGCAGGCGACTGCGGAGGTGACGGCTGCTTCGGTGGAGAACGTGAGGTTGGTCGCTGCAAAGAAGGTGGAACTTGGACTTGCCATGAACGACACGGTTTATCAGGCCTATGTAGGAGAGGGGAAGTTCAAGGACGCGAAGTTGGACTGTCTGCGAACGGTTTTCCAGACTTATCCCCACTCCTATCATGTGATAACACTGGCCAAATACCCCATCTATCGGATAGCTGATATCAAGGGGAAGAGGGTTTCGGTAGGCGCACCGGGTAGTGGTACGGAGCTCAAGACCAGCCTTGTGCTTCCTGTGCTCGGCATTACTTATAATGACATCAAGGTCTACAGGCTTTCCTTTGAGGAGACGGCAAGGGCGCTGAAAGACGGCGTCATAGAGGTTGGCATCTGGTCAGTTGCCCCGCCGACCTCTTCGGTGATTGACCTTGCCACCACCCACGACATAAGGATCATACCCTTCACCGAGGAAGAAGTAGAAAAGGTGCAGAAGGCT
Source organism: uncultured Thermodesulfobacteriota bacterium (assembly GCA_964611295.1). Lineage (GTDB taxonomy): Bacteria > Desulfobacterota > B13-G15 > B13-G15 > B13-G15 > B73-G16. The sequence goes on from CAZSWV010000014.1 coordinate 12,063, forward strand.
TATCCTTACTACGTCAGGACGGTCATCCCCAAAGGCACCTATAGGGGGCAGAAAGAGGACGTGCTCACACTAGGGGTTTGGACTTCTGTCGTTTGCCACAAGGACCTGCCGGAGGACCTGGTCTATAAGATCACGAAGGCCATCTTCGAGCACAGGGACATGCTGATCCAGACCCACGCCATAGCGCAGTATACGACCCCCGAGAACTCAGCCAAGTTGAGCCCCATACCCATTCACCCTGGTGCCCTTAGGTATTACAAAGAGTTGGGACTCGTGAAGTAAGCAAGGGTTGGGGCGATGACGAGGCTTGCGCGCTATGCGGCACTGGGGTTTGCCGTCTTCATGGGGCTCTTCCACCTTTACGTGGGCTTCAGGGGGACGATCGACCCCTGGAGCCTGCGTGCCATTCACCTGAGCCTTGGCTTTGCGGTTGCCTTCCTCACGGTGCCCATCAAGAAGGGACGGGGGATTGGCCCTTGGGATGTGGCGTTGGCCTGCCTTGGGGTTATCTCTGGGCTTTACATCATCGTGAACATGGACGCCTTGATCGAGCGTGCGGGGATGCCCACCAAGTGGGACGTAGCCCTTGGGTTGGTCACCATCTTCTTGGTCCTGGAGATGGCCAGAAGGGTCCTGGGCCTTGCCCTGCCCGTGGTGGCCTTTGCCTTCTTGCTCTATGCGTACTTCGGGACGCATCTGCCTGGCCTTTTGGCGCATAGGGGTTACGATGTGGAGAGGCTTGCCTCGCACATGTACACCACCCTTGAGGGGATCTTCGGCGTACCCATAGGTGTTTCGGCCTCATATGTGATCCTCTTTGTCATATTTGGTGCCTTCCTTGAGGCGACCAAGGTGGGGGACTTTTACATAAACCTGGCCAACAGCGTGGCAGGCAAGTCCGTAGGTGGGCCGGCAAAGGTGGCTGTTGTCGCGAGCGGTTTCTTCGGGACCATTTCCGGCAGCGCGGTGGCCAACGTCGTCTCCACGGGGACGTACACCATCCCTCTGATGAAGAGGACGGGATATCAGCCGCACTTCGCTGGGGCGACTGAGGCCGTGGCCTCAAGCGGCGGGCAGCTGATGCCGCCGGTGATGGGGGCTGCAGCTTTCGTGATTTCAGAGATGACCGGGATCTCCTACATAAAGGTGTGCGCGGCAGCGCTCATCCCAGCCCTCCTGTATTACTTCACGGTCTTTAGTTCCGTTCACCTTGAGGCAAGGCGCATCGGCCTGAGGGGGTTGTCCGAGGAGGAGGTACCTGACATCCGGCAGGTCCTCAAGACCCAGGGTTACATGGTGCTGCCAGCGGCGGTCCTCGTTTACCTATTGGCGGTCAAGCTCTATTCTCCGGCGTACTCGGCCTTCTGGGCGATCGTTACGGCCATAGTTATAAGCTTTCTGAAAAAAGAGACCCGGCTTGACCTTAAGGGGTTTTTCAAGGCCTTGGAATCCGGGGCGGTCAATGCCTTAAGTGTAATAGCCGCCTGCGCCTGCGCTGGAATAGTCGTAGGTGTGATCACCTTGACCGGCCTCGGCCTTAAGTTCTCAGGGCTCATCCTTTCGCTGGCCCACGGCAACCTTTACCTGACCATGGCCTTGACCATGGTGGCCGCCCTCATCCTGGGTATGGGACTTCCGACAACGGCGGCTTACATCATCTGTGCCATCCTAGCGGTTCCTGCGTTGAAGAACCTCGGCGTTGCGGTTCTGGCGGCGCACCTGTTCGTTTTTTACTTCGCCATCATATCTGCCATCACGCCGCCGGTGGCACTGGCTGCCTATGCAGGGGCCGCCATCGCCCAAAGCGACCCCATGAAAACGGGGATCACTGCCTGCAAACTAGGGCTTGCGGCCTTCATAGTCCCTTATATGTTCGTCCTGGACCAGAGCCTGTTGATGCAAGGTGAGGTCCTGCAGATCCTCTACCACGGGTTCACAGCTGCCCTGGGGTGTTTTTTCCTTTCTACCGCTACCATCGGCTACTTAAAGGGAGAGTTGAAGGTATGGGAGAGGGCACTGAACCTGTGCGGGGCCCTGTTGATGATCCACCCGGGTGCGGTGACCGACCTGGTAGGTGCGGCGCTACTAGGTGTGGTGACGGCCAGGAGGTTCCTCTTAGGCTGGGAGGGTAGGAAGGCCGCAAAGACAAGATGAGGTCCAAGGACCACTGGGGGCAGAGGGAAGGGCTTGTTTTCGTGCTACTCTCTGCCCTCTATGTCCTTTCCCAGTTTTACAGGGTCTCCAACGCCGTCATCATGCCCTCGCTCATATCGGAACTGGAGCTTGATGCCAAACAGTGCGGTTTACTGGGCGGTGCCTTCTTTTACTCCTTCACGGCCTTGCAGATCCCCTTGGGTCCCATGCTCGACCAAGTGGGGCCGAGGCCGATCCTTTTAGTCAGCGTGCTTTTGGCTGCGGCTGGGGCTTTGCTATTTGCCTGCTCCCAGTCCTTTGCCTCGGCCTTTTGGGGAAGGCTCCTAATCGGTGCCGGGATGGCCCCTGTCCTAATGGGCTCCCTTAAATACCTCTCGCAAGCTGTCTCCCCAAGCCGCTTTGCCAAGATGACCGGGTTGCTCTACTCAATAGGGATATCGGGCACCCTCCTGGCCACCTCGCCCTTGGTCTTCCTCTCCCAAGCGATGGGGTGGCGAAGGGTGTTTACGGCCTTGGCGCTCCTCACTGCCGGGGTGGGGATTTTGGCCTTCAAGGCCCTGGAGGGCGTAAGGGCAAGGGGCGAGCCTAAAAAGGGGCTTCCATGGGCGGAGCTTGCGCGGTCGCTGTATGCGGTCTTTAAGTCCCTTCTGTTCTGGAGGTTTGCTGCTGTGGCTTTCTTTCGCTACGGCACCTTTGTGAGCCTACAGGGGCTGTGGCTTGCCACCTTCCTGGGCTACGCGAAGGGGTTTGACGCCCTTACGGTGGGAAACCTTCTGCTCTGCATGTCGATAGGGGCCATAGCAGGAGGGCCGATCGGAGGATATCTCTTCAGCCGGGGGACTGGACACCACAAAAGGGCCATGGCACTCCCCTTGAGCCTATACGCCTTCGCCCTTCTCATCCTGGCAGCCACGGCCAAGGCGTGGGAGGTGAGATCGCCCGCCTTCTTCGGCCTGCTGCTCTTCGCCCTGGGACTCTTCAACGGTATGACCATGATGGTATACACAGAGGCCAAGGAGTCCTTCCCGCTGACCCTTTCAGGCACGGTCATGAGCTGTGTTAACTTCTTCACCATGGCCGGAGGGGGAATTTTCATGCCCCTCCTGGGGTTGGTCATGGGGAGGCTAGAGGCCTCCGCTGGCCTCCACTCCCCTGAGGCATACCAATACGCCTTCCTCGTCTGCTTCGGAGGGATGCTCGCATCAGTCCTCTTTTACATGGGACCGATCCCCTTGTACAAGGGGAGGCGCAAAGAAGCTCAAGAATGACCGAAGATAGCCTTGACATAGCGGGAACTTTGTGAAAAAATTCTTAAAAAGGGACAAAAAGGAGAGGGTATGGGTCGAGGTGGCGGTGTTGGGAAGTTCATGACGGTCAAGGAGGCCGTATCGCGGTTCATACGGGATGGGATGACCATTTCCATTGGGGGCTTTACGGTCTCCAGGAATCCCATGGCATTGGCCTATGAGATCATAAGGCAGGGGAGGAAGGACCTGCATGTGGTCTGTCATTCGCATGGACAGGCCCTTGATGTGTTGATAGGTGCAGGGTGCGTCAGGAGGGTGGAAATAGCGTACGGCGGAAACGGCCGTTGGGCCCCGACTTGTATCCGGTTCAGGAAGGCTGTGGAGAGGGGCGAGATCGAGGTGGAGGATTACTCTAACTATCAGATGAGCCTCAGGTTCTTGGCCGGTGCCCTGGGGATTCCTTTCATGCCCACAAAGAGTGGGCTTGGATCGGACATCCTCAAGGTAGAGGGGTTTGGGCCAGAGGTGAGGGGTAAGGGGAAGGTTTCGAGCAAGAAAGCAGTCGTCATACAGAACCCCTTTGAGGAAGAAGAGGACCCCATTGTGCTTGTCCCGGCGCTTAATCCGGATGTTACTATCTTACATGTGCAGTATGTAGGGGAGGATGGGACGGTCAGGATTAAGGGCCTTACCTTCGCCGATATAGAGCAGGCGAAGGCAGCCGACGTCGTCATAGTAAGCTGTGAAGAGGTGGTGCCTGTTGAGTACATCCGCAGCGACCCCGATCAGAATTCGCTACCTCCCTTTTTCGTGGATGCCATCGTAAGGGTGCCGTACGGGGCCCATCCCACTGCCTGTTACGGCTTTTACGATTACGATGCGGGGCATCTCAACTATTACAGGAAGGCTGCAGAGGACGATGCGGCCTTTGAAAACTACCTGCGCGAGTGGGTCTACGGCGTTTCCTCCCATGAAGAATACCTAGAAAAGGTGGGCGTGGAGTCGCTCCTAAAGATAAAAGCCTCTGCCGGGAGGGGATACGCAGTAGGCCTGGAGAGAAAGTGAAGAGGTCTGGGGCTATGGGTAGGATGGAATACAGCACCAATGAGATGATGGCCATAAGGGCTGCCCGCTTGATAAAGGATGGGGACATAGTGTTCGTAGGCACTGGTTTGCCCATGCTCGCCGCCATGGCGGCTAAACAAATCCATGCACCTGGCGCAATCCTCTTCTTCGAGACAGGAGGGATTGACCCCATACTTGAGGAGATACCCATGTGTGTGTCGGACCCTCGGGTCATGTACTGGACTTCCCTGAACTCCGGACTCATCGAGGCCTTTTCGATAGCTGCGCACAGGAGGCTACGGACCATAGCCCTTTTAGGCGCCGCTCAGATCGATAGGTATGGTAACCTCAACAGCACCTGCATCGGACCTTACCACCGTCCTAAGGTGAGGCTGCCGGGCAGCGGTGGGGCAGGAGATGTGGCTGCCCTGGCGGATGCCTTCATCGTCTTCATGAGGCACGAAAAAAGGAGGTTTGTCGAAAAGCTTGACTACTTGACCAGCGTAGGCTGGTACCAAGGCCGCGACAGCAGGAGAAAGTTAGGGCTTAAAAGAGGCGGTCCCATTGCGGTCATCACAGACCTCGGGGTGTTTGGGTTTGACGAAGTCACTAAGGAGATGTACCTTGCAGAGTACTATCCGGGCATCTCTCTGGAGCAAATTATAGAGAACACAGGCTTTGAAGTAGACACCTCGAGGGCAAAGGAGACAGATCCCCCCACTGAGGAGGAGTTGAAGATCCTAAGGGAGAAAGTGGATCCTCAAAGGCTTATCCTATAGGACCTCCAAGGGGCTCTTAAACAGCCGTCAAAAAAGGCGCTCTGGAGAAAAGAGGTTAAGCCCCTCTTAGAAGCTCAATGGGCGGCAGAGCCTAAAGACTAGCTGCGCTACCCTTAAATCCTCCAGGGCGAGGGAAAAGCTTTGCCCTTCGAAAAGGAACCTTTCGTTTACGCACACTCGAAAGCGCAAGGCCCCTGTGGACATGAAGGTGAGTTTTCTCCATCTCCTTTCCCCTGCAGAATGCGCTGTTCCAATCCCGTAGTACTCTTTCACCCCATGAGATGGGGTGTATACGCCTGCTAGGTGTAACTCCTTGCCCCTTACTTCAAGAAGCTCGGTTACAGGGGCGTCGAAGATGGAATTGACGTGATGGATCTCAACTACATCGCCCTGCTTTGCCACCTTAAGGGCGACTATCTTCCCTTTTTCGGTCCTTACCACCAGCGCCTGTACCTTAAAGTAGGCCAAGGAGGCGAAAAGCCCCAAGGACGCAACTAATAATAAAGTCCATCTCATGAGAGACCAACTCCGACGCAGGAATCCTAAGGGACTGAACGTTGCAGCCGTGTCGAGCTTACTACAGTTTAAAAAGCCCCGCAAGGCATGGGCCTTGGTTACCTTTAGCCTGTTGACTTGCCAATGGGTAGGATGAATTGGTACTATGACAACATGAAGGTAGTAGTGGATGCCAATTTCAAGGTTATAGGACGCTTTGAGCCTCCCATAGTCTTTGAATTTCACCAAGAGGAGGTAACTATTGCAGAACTCCTTCGAAGGTTGCAGCAGCTTTTACCACACATAAACTTCCTCGAGAAGGACCTGCCAGGGGACGACCTCAGGCAGCTGAAGGTCAACCAGGATCACATGCCCATCACCCTGGATGTCTTGGGATTTCCTTTAAAAGACGGAGATGAGGTCTTTGTGGGAATTTACCTCGAACCGCTTGGCGGCGGCTGAAACCCTTGCCATCGCACGGCCTTGCGAGAGGAGGTCAAGGTGTGTTAACTTTTAATAACAAGAAGTTCCCCGGTAGCTCAACAGGCAGAGCGGCGGGCTGTTAACCCGTAGGCTGCAGGTTCGAGTCCTGCCCGGGGAGCCAAATCCTTAAGTTTATAAGACCTGCCTCAAAGCGTAAAGCTCCCGTATTTCATGGTAAGTTCTGGAAAGGGAGTCCTTTTGATTTCCTTTACCCAGGGTCCCTTTTCAATGACTTGTATTGCCATTTTCCCCCGAGGTTCTAACATATAAAAAGGTAACCCAGGACCTTTTGGCGGAGGTGGTAGGGATGGGAACTAGGTTTATGGGGTTTATAAGGGCCTTGGTGCCCTTTATGGTCCTATTTGCCCTTCAGGTACACGCGCAGGATGTCCCAGGAAGCAGGGACCATCCTGTTGTCTCCAGGTATCCTGGATCCCATATCTACCACTATACGGTCAAGGAATTTGAGCGGCTGTATTTGCTTTTAGGACCCGTTAGATCTTCCTCTGACAAGGAAATCTCGGAGGCAAGGAGGGAAAGATTAGAGGGTAAGGTTACTGTAATCCAATACCAATGCCCTAAAGGGAGAAGCGCCTATGAGGTCTTCAGGAACTACGTAGAGGCGTTCCAAAAGGCTAACTTTAGGATAGCTTACAAAGGCGAGGGCAAAGAAATAGCAGGTATACGGAAATTTTTGCACGAATACAATACCTTGTTCTGGAATATCTTCGCGACAAGGGATGACCCCAATGGTTTCTTTCACCTATCAGCTAAAAGAGACGGTGTGGGGATCTCCCTTACCGTTTTGGATAGCTACGACGGTCCAAAGGTGTTCTTAGGGGTTGTGGAAGCAAAGGAAATGGAGTTGGGACTTATCACAGCAGATACTATAAGGCAAAAGCTGAAAGAAGAAGGACACGTGGCTATTTACGGGATATACTTTGACTTCGGTAAGGCCGATGTTAAACCCGAATCCGAGCCCACTTTAAGGGAGATAGCGAAGTTCTTGAAGGACAACCCCGAGATAAGGGTTTACATAGTAGGCCACACGGACAATATCGGCGGACTTGATTACAATATGGAACTCTCAAGAAGAAGGGCCGAAAATGTGGCCAAAGAACTTATCGAAAAATACGGAATCCAAAGGGACCGCTTAAAGACTTTTGGTGTAGGACCTCTTGCCCCCATCGCTTCGAACGACACAGAAGAGGGAAGGGCAAAAAATAGAAGGGTGGAAATCGTAAAAGAATGAAAATACGGCCTTGCTTGCCTTTTTGCCCTGTGTTTTTTAAAAAAGAAAAAGAATTGACACAGTTTAAGGAAAGCTATAAAATGCCACAAAGAGAAGATCAACATGGATTTAGCATGCGTTTATTTTCACTGATATTCACTCGGCAGTGGTATTTATGACTATGTTTTAGGTCTTGGCGTTTTTGGGTTTCTTGAGGGGGTGGGATGCTTTTGGTAGCAGTAGAGAGTGGAAGGGGATGGATACGGCTTATGTGAGGGGTTTTCTCTAATCCGGGGGTCCTTTGTCTGTGAGTGGGTTTACTGTAGGATGTCCTTATGGGTGTAATGGCCTTTTGCCTAGGGATGAGGGGCTTATCTCGATTTATGGACCGTGGTGGCCGTCTTTTAGCGAATTTGGGGTTAGGAGGCATGGGGGAAGTTTAAGAGGTGAGTCTGTTCTTGTGCGCGGCTAGGAGAGGGGAAGGTGCAGGTGCTGGGGGTTTCCTTCCATTTTTAATGGGGTGGAAGATAAATACCCATCCTGAAGTTTTCCCTTTCGGTTAGCCCGCGAGGAACAGGGCTTCTTTTGGCGAAAAGCCTTTGGAGGGTTGAAGATGAAAGTGCGTTTGTTTCTTTTTGGCTTTTGGGCTGTTTTTGTCCTTTCTTGTACGCCTGCTACCTTCACTGTAGCACCTGGGCCGATTAAAGAGGCTTATAAGCCCGTAGAATGCCCGAGTCTGCCTTTTGCCTTGGATATTCACGTGAAAGAGGAAGAGACGGCTTCGGATTTCCTTGCAAAGGAAAACGTCATCTATAGCTTTCAAAGCGGCAAATACCTTAAACAGCTTTCTTCGCTTTACCTCAGGCCTTGTCTGGATCGAGGGCCCGAAAAGGAGGAGGCCCTGCCCTTTGTTTCCCTCAGTACAGGAGACCTTAAGGTGAAAAGGGTCGCCGGTCCGAGCCTTTTATCCAGCGACAGGATCCGGGTGGAGGTGGATTTAGACGTTCATGTCTTCTATGACTTGGTGGTCCTTTACAGGTTTTCGGTAAGTGGTTCTGGCGAGGCCCCGGTTTCCATTTTAGGCAGCGAGTCGGCCCGCAAGGCTGCAGAACAGGCCTATGCCGAGGCCATAAGGAAGATACCACCTAAGCTCGCGGAGGTCCTTTCAGACCTTAAGCGGTCAAAGACCGTAAAGGAGAGGGAGATAGAGGCGAAGCTCAAGTTGGGCCAACCCCCTTCTCAATTGCACGGGGACTTCGTGGCCCTGGCCAACCTGTGTAGGCTAATTAAGGCTTATCCAGAGGCCCTTTCTGCGGCAAAGAGGGTAATAGAGGCCGATCCGAAAGACTGTGCGGCGTATGAAGCGCTTGCACTTACGTATATGGACAAAGGAGACTGGAGGGAGGCCGAAAAGAGCTTAAAGAAGGCCCTGGAGATAGATCCCAAAAGGAATGTAGCAACTGTGTTGCTTGGACGCTTGTACCTTAAGTCTGAGAGGTATGAAGAGGCCGCCCAAGCGTTGTCAAGGGTTGGGAGTTTCAAGGGGCTTCCCAGCCTCCATATGGGGAGATTCAAAGAAGCCGCTGACTACGACACCCAATTCCTAAATGATTCCATCACCACCGGTATTGGCGTAAGGATAGATAAGTCAGAGGACCATGTCTTCATCACCGAGGTCATGCCCTCAAGCCCTGCGGAAAAGGCAGGGCTCATGCCAGGCGATGAGATCCTCGGGGTGAATGGACAGTCCGTCCGAGGTTTTGAGCCCACAAAGGTGCTTGAGGCCTTGAGAGGGGAGGAAGGTAGCGAGGTCTCCCTCCTTGTTAAAAGGAGCGGATGGGATAAGCCGCAGCATATAAAGGTGAAAAGGGAAAGGATCGCGACAAGCAGGCTCGTTCCCTGGGTTCTTTCCAGACGTGCCCTGGCCTTCAGGGCCCTTGGCAAGAAGGAAGAGTTTATCAAAGACGCTGAGGCAGCTTATAAACTCAACCCTCGCTCCAAGTGGGCCAAGAGCGTTATGGCCATCGCCCTTATGGACATGGGAAGGCCGCTTGAGGCCCTCGGTCTTTTGGAAGATGTGGCAGAAGACCCCTTCACAGGGCTCCTTAAGGGGATCGCCTACGCAAGGCTTGGGGACATGCGTAAGGCTTCAGAAGTCTACGCGGAGCTCCCAGAAGAGCTACATTACACCCAAAGCGCCCTTTTCAGGGGCTATCTTTCCGATCTACAGGCCCACCTTAAGCCCTACAAAGAGGCCTTGTTAAAAGAGGCAAAGGCCCAGGAAGGAAAAGGCCTATATAAGGATGCCATAAGGGGGTATGCCGAATACCTGAAGTTGGCCGATCAGAAGGAGGCAAAGGAATTGAGGAGCTATATCGCTGATCTTATGGCCAAGCAGCCCCACCTTTTCGCCCTCCCTGAGGAGGCGAGGAGGGCCGTCATAAGGGCAGAGGCTTATGCCTCAGAGGGCAAGTTGGAGAAGGCCATAGAGGAGTACAAAGAGGCCCTTAAGCTTTCGCCCTTCTTCCCAGGCCTGTACAAGGCCCTTGCCTATAGCTACGCCCAATTAAAGGACTACCGAAAGGCCATAAGGAACTTGGAGATCTACCTCGAGCTCTACCCCGATGCCCCCGACGCCCGGGCTGCCAAGGACGAGTTATACAGATGGGAGTTCATGATGCAAAGGGGCGATTGAAATAGGACAGCGAGACCCCTGAGGTACGCAGATGAAGCCACACGTCTACTTGTTGTGGCCTCTATAGTCAGGGCTAAATTCCGTAAATCCCCTAAAGCCTTAAAGATCGCCTAAGGCAAAGGGTACCGATTCAGTCCGTCCACCCCTTCGTTTCCTCTTCGATCCCTTCCTGTAAGAGGCAAGTGTCTGGCTTGATTTCCGCCGTGAATCCTTCTGAAACTACAAAAGTTTGGTTCTGCCCTGGGTAATAAACTTCGACAGTTCCTTCATAGACGGAGAGCTTTGCCCCCACCTCAGTTACCTCATAGCTGAACTTGGTCCCGCGCACACCAAGTATCGCCTGGGGTACCAAGCACGGCTTCCCTATGTTCATCCTATACCCACAATACCATATCCTCAGCTCCTTAAGAGCCTCCTCTATCTCTTCCTTTTTGCTCCGTAAAAGGTCCTTAATTCGTTCAAGAAAGCCCTCACGAGGTTCTACCTGGAAGTACACCTTGCCTTTTGAGAGTTCAAGCGTTTCTTCTTCAGGGGTTTTCTTCCTTAAAACCAGCTCGGAATTGGGCCCGAGGGTGAATTCCCCCCTTCCATCAAGGATGACCGCCTTTGCCCTCCCATCAGGTCCGGTGATCAAGGAATCGCCTTCCTTTAAAGCCGAAAAGGAAGAACAATTGTTTTCGCTTCTGGTCTTGGCATTTACAATCTTTACAGTCCCTTTACAGTCTCTGACCAAGCCGATCGCCTCCCTTGACTCCAGCTTTTTGTGCAAATCGTTTAACCTCTCTTCCTCCACCTTGAGCCTGTCTATTGCCATTTGTAGCTCCAACCTTTGCCTATTTAAGGAATCCAAGGCCTCCCTTGCGCTCCTCAGGGCGCTGAGGGCATGTGGTTCTGCCATCAGCGCCTCGTTTTTCTCCTTGTCCGTTCCGGTGTTTTTTATCCTTTGGATTTCAGCAAGAAGCGCGTTGGTCTCTTTTAGCCTCTGCTCAACCCTCGCTATGTCCCCTTGGAGCTTTTTAAGCCTTTCCTCTTTTTCCATCTTTAGCCTTTGGAGCTCGAAATAAAGGCTCATGTACAAGAGGTCCCCTTTGGAAGCGCCTTGAGGGCACACCGTTTGCGGGAGCAGGAAAAGACATATGAGCCATACGGCAGTGATGACCCCTTTCACCTTACTCTCCCTTCTCCATGAGTAACTCCCATCTGTAAATCTCGTCCCTTGCGGCCCTTGAGTCCGGGGCGTCTGGATAAAGCTCAAGGTAGATCTCCATGTACCTTATGGCCTTCTTATACAGCTTAAGTTGGGCATAGTTGAGCGCAAGGGCTTTATAAAGGGCGGGGAAAAAGGGCTGGACTCTAAGGGCCTTTTTATACTCTTCGATGGCCCTTTCGAAATCGCCCTCTGCGGTGTAGGTCTCGGCTCTGATGACCGCTCTTCTGCCTTCTTCAGGCAAGGCAAAGAGGTGCGGCTGTTTCAGCATGAGTTGAGCCAGGTGCGTCCTTATCTGGCTACCCTCCCTTTCGTCGGCGAACCTGAGGAACTCCTGATATTCCTTAAGGGCTTCTCTATAGAGCTTCTTCGATTCAAGTTCTTCGGCAAGTCTTAACTTTTCGGCCTTATACGGCCTGAATAAGTCCTGGGAAAAGCTAATGTACTTGGACAAGAAGGCATTTTTACCCGTAAAAAAATCCTCTGAGATCTGAGCATATGCTTCAGATGCCTTCTCCATATCACCGCTTTTCCCATAAGCTATGGCCTCAAGAAGCCTGTCGAAATCGCCCTTCTTAGCTGTGGATAAGACCCTTAAAGCCTCTTGCAGATGGCCCTTGTCCATGTTAAGGACGACCATGCTCCTTATTGCCCACCGATTCCTCGGATTTAAAGAATAGGCCCTTTGTGCATCTTTAAAGAACTGCTCTAGCCGCCCCAACTCCCTATTGGCAAAGGCCCTTAAGGCAAAAGGCAGTGCCGCCTCTTCATCATAGTTTATGCCTTCCATAAGGATAGACACATCTAAAGGCCCGTTAGTTCCCTTCCTCTCGAGGGTCAAATGGAGGGGCTCTCCTTCTTCCACATGGAAGCTCTGAAAGACCCTATCTTGATCCCAGTCTTCTATGGGTTGTCCGTTCACCTTTAGGATCTTATCACCTTTCTTTAGACCTGCCTTTTCCGCAGGAGAAGGGCTTTTGACCTCCGTAACGATTACGGAATCACCTACAAGCTGAAAGGTGAAACCTATAGGGCTGTACCGTAAGAGGTTAATGGCCTCAGTAGCCCAAACTGCTGCCTTGCTGAAGTCTCCTATTGCTAAGTCCACAAGCGATAGGCATATGAGACTCGGAACCGCTTTCCTTGAACTGGCGCCCCGGACCTCTACCTCCTTTAAGAAGTAAGGCCTTGCTTCTTCAAACCTCTCTTGCTCTGCTAATGCCTTACCTATTTCGAAATTGGCCTCAGGTGCCATTGGATCTATTTCCAATGCCCTCTTTAGGCTTTGTATTGCCTTGCCGTAGTCTCCCCTAGCTCTATATGCCTTCCCCAAGGCTACGTAAGCCAAGGCGTTCCTCTGGACCTTCAGGGAAACTTCAGCGTACTTTATGGCTTCATCGAGGTTACCAGTTATGCAATAAGCATTAGCCAATATGGCAGAGGCTTCGGGATTATTCGGCTGTTCATTAACCCATCGGTGCAACGTATCAAGTGCCCTGCCCAAATCGGTTCCAGCCTTGGCTAAAAATTCTGCGACGTCCCAATGTTTGTTCAACACGGCTGCGTGAAAGGCAAAGCCCAACACCCTCACCCTGGTTCCTTGCGACAGGATCTCCATCCAGCCCTTCATGTTCACATCTGCCCCCTTGGCCACCAGTAACTTGACAGCCCCTAAGTGCCCATAAAACGCAGCTTCAATAAGGGGGGTACTTGACTCATAAAATACATTTGGACTTACGCCTTGCTTTATCAGCTCTTGTATCGTATCCACATCTCCAGAAGCTGCGGCTTTATACATCCTATATGCTTCTGATTTTGCTTCTGACTGAGAGAGGGTTGCGCTTCCTAAAAGGGAGGATATGGACAAAATAAGCGCTATAAGTTTTCTCCTACCGACGCTATTCATCGGCATCCTCAGTTAAGGTTGATAGCGTTTTTTAACTTGTTCAATTCCTTCTCTATGTCTTGTCTTTCCTGCGTTAGTTTTTGTTCTTCTTTTATGGCCTTCTGCAATTCAACTTCGGCCTCTTGTTTGAGGGAAATAGCCCTTGCGAGTAAATTGCTTGTTTGGCCCTTTTCCTCAGGTGTTTGGGCCTTTTGGTTCTTTAGCTCCAGGTCCCGTATTTGAGCCTCCAGGTCCTTTATCTTTTTCTGTGCTTCTTCCTTTTTCGTGTTTATTTCCTCTGTCTTTGTCAGGAGGTCCTTTAGCATATCGAGCTTTGGCAGCGCCTCTTTGAAAAACCTCGAGTATTGGGACAGCTTCCTGTTTAACTCTGCGGTCTTTTGCGAATCCATGGCCTCGAGGACCTCCTTTGGAGGCCTGTAATCTATGGCCCTCGGGGAAATAGACTCTCCTTCAAAGGCGACCCCTGCCCAAAAACGAGCTGCTTCCAAGTCCCCACTGAGCATGGCGGTTTCGGCCATCTTAGAAAAATAAACTGCCCTCAAGAGCTGCTCTTTGGCCTTTTCCGATGCCACTTGAGCATTACTAGATGGGACCGAATTCGGCCTTGGATTGCTCCAATCTATATGGGACAATGGGGCTTCGCCCTCTTGGCCTTTTGGCCCTATGATGGTATAGCTTCCCAAAGGACCGCTTCCAATCCTGGCCTTCGACAATATGTCCTGCCCTGCGGCTTTTCTGCTTTCTACTTCCAATTTTGCTTGCCTTTCGGCTTCTTCTAAATACTTTTGCCAGGCTTCAAGGGCTTTCTTCTTCTGTTCTTCTAACTTGGCCTTTTGGTAATCGGTGCTCTGATGAGATGTATTCGGTGGAAGGAAAAACGCGTTGAAGTTGAACAGAGAATTGAAAATTGGCTGAAACATGCTCTGAAACATTTGCAACTGCATTTGCTGGGAAGGCGAAAGGCCTGTATACGGCTTTGGAACTGTTTGGAAGGTCTGCTGCGGAGGTTTACAATACATGTGGTATTCTTCAGGACTGTACCAATTTCCATCGTAAGAGCAGTGTACCTTAGCTTTAGGCTCTGGAATGCTTTGAGAAAAACCTAGCCGCAAAAGACAAAAACACAAAAAGGCAAATAACCCTATAACCCTCAACCCGACACTATACATGCCTCAACCCCCATGGTCCACAATAAAAGAAACCTTGTTTGAAAAGATGCAATAAAGAGAATTATTTGACTTGCTGTTTATTTGTTTTGTGTCTTTTGCTTTCCATTTCCTATGCGTTGAAGGAGGAATTGCAAAGGTAATCAAAGAAGGGAAAAGGACAAAACTAAAACAGTAAGCATCCTTAACGTTTGTAACTGAAAGGATTATGCTGCTTGAAAACAAAAAAAGCGGCATCTTTAACAGATCCTAAAATAATTCCATGTAAAATATTTTTGCAAAGGTGGGTTTTTGTGTCAACAAATTCAAAGCCGCTATGGCTTTCTGTTTTTAAAGTTCGTGTTTTGGCCTTCATCTGTTTGAAAGCGATGGCTTTGGGGAGTCGCCTAAAGAATTTTTTGGTTTTGTTGGAGTGAGAGGGAGGCATCGCTTCTGCGACCAGGACGGTCCTAATTCCCAAGGTCCTTTCCACTTCTTCTGCCGAAGGGGAAAGTACCTGGCTTGTCAGATTCGCCCTTCCCAAGTCACAGATCCCTTTAGGGCAGATCCCTCAGGTTACAGGAGAAGGCGATCTTATCAGGCCATTTACATGAGGCCTCATAGAGTAGCTCGGAAAAGGGGTAATTTGGGATAGCGAAGGCTACAAAGGACCCCCTTTCGGCCTCCCTTGTGGTTTTAGGGCTTGCTCCATAATCTTTTGATACTATAACAGGTCTGACATGGAAGAAGTAAAACATGGATTAGTTGAACCTCAAGAGCTCAGTGAAGAGGAGGTCAGGAGGGGGCTTTGGCTTGTCATAAAGGACGGCATGGCGAGCCAAGCCATGGCGACCCTTACAGGTGGTGCCTTTCTTACTGCCTTTGCCCTTGCGCTTGGGGCCTCGAACTTCCTCATAGGCCTCCTTTCGGCCATACCGCTCTTTGCCCAGTTCCTCCAGCTTCCCGCCCTCTTCCTCATAGGGCCTCTCAAGCGGAGGTCCATATGCGTTTGGGCTTCAGGGATAGGCAGAAGCGCATGGTTGGCCGCAGCCCTTGTTCCGCTCTTTGCCCCGAAGGAGGTTGCCTTAAAGGTCCTCGTAGGGGCTGTTGCCTTCCAGGCCGCTTTTGCAGCTGTGTCCAACGCCAGTTGGAATTCTTGGATGAGGGACCTTGTACCCGAAAAGGAGTTCGGTCGGTTCTTCTCGAGGAGGATGGCCCTTACCACGGCCTTGGCCGTGATCTTGGCCCTTTTAGGTGGCTTCTTTGTGGACCAATGGCAGAGATGGTTCCCTGGCCGTGGGTTAGGCGCCTACTGTTTCCTTTACTTCTGCGGGTTCCTCCTGGGGTTTTGGGGGCTCAAGTACCTTTCGCAGATCCCTGAGCCCCCCTTGCGCCTGGGGCGGGAAAGCCCTGGAGCGTTTAGGTCCCTTCTTGGGCCCCTTCGTGATGAGAACTTCAGGAGGCTTTTGCGTTTTTACGGACTCTGGAGCTTCGCCATGAACTTTGCAAGCCCCTTTTTTGTGGTCTACATGGTCCTTTGGCTGAAGATGTCCATGGCCTTGATAGTGGCCCTTGGGGTCCTCGGACAGTTTGTGGGCCTTGTCTTTTTACCCATATGGGGGAGGCTATCGGATGCGATGGCAAATAAATCGGTCCTTAGGATAAGCGTACCCCTTTACGCCCTTTCCCTTATCGCCTGGACCTTTACCACCTTGCCTGAGCCACATGCCATGACAGTGCCTTTACTTGTTGGGATCTATGTGGCAGTTGGGGTATCACAGGCCGGGGTGACCTTGGCCGCAAGCAACATCAGCCTGAAGTTATCCCCCAAGGGCGCCGCTGCCCCTTACCTTGCTGCCTATAACGTCTTGGGGTCCATCTTGGGCGGGATGGCCTCAGTCCTTGGGGGAGTGGTGGCCGATGCCTTAAAGGGGTACAGCTTCGGTTTCTTTTTCGAGGTCAGCTCGCCTACAAGGCAGTACCTCCAACCCCTCTTGCACTTCAAGGACCTCGATTTCCTCTTCCTGTTGGCCTCCTTGATGGGGTTCATGTCCCTTAGGGAACTTAGCAGGGTGAAGGAAGAAGGGGAGCTGGAAAAGGGGCTTTTTGTGGATCTCCTCCTTGAGGAGGTGAAAAGGCCGATAAAAGAGCTCATCCCGCGGGAGGGTTTGAAGAACTTCCTAGGCGTCCTTACGGTTTCCCAAAGGAGAGAAAAAGGGGGTTAAGTGCCCTTGGCCTCGGCTTTTTTCGGATATCGGACAAAAAGCCCTATGAGGAAGGCACATAGGGGTAAGAGCGTTGTCACCCTTAGGGCCACCGGTACCCCCCACCTATCGGCAATGGCTCCAAGCAAGGTGAGGCCCAAACCGCCTGTACTTATGGTCAGGCCCACCATTATCCCTGAGGCCATGCCCACGTACTGCGGCAGGAGCACCTGCCCCATGACCGTGGTGGTGCCAAAGGAGGAGATGAGGATGGCACCTGCCACCGATAGGAGGACGAACAGCGCAGGTCCCCTTAGGTAAAAAAGCCCCTGTAGCAAGGGTACCGAGGCCAAAAGGGTAACAAGGAGAAACCTCTTATGCCCCACCCTATCTGCCACAGGGCCTCCAAGTAAAGTCCCCACCGCCCCTGAGACGAGAAAGGTGCTCACGAGCTTCCCTGCCACTACAGGGCTTCCCCTTAAGTGCTCTATCCAGTAAAAGGGTATGTAGCTTGCGATGCCAAACTGCGTCCAGGCCCTGAACATGGCCAAAAGCACAAGCAGGACAAAGGCCACCTTCTGGGTCCTGGTCAGGGGTTCGTGTCTGGTAGGTGGGGGTGCCTGCCTTGGGGCTTTCGATCTACGCTTCTCTGCCAGAAGGAAGGACAAGGACCCGAAGGCTGCAGGCAACAACAGGGCCAAGGTGCCCTTGAGCCCAGTGTGGGAGACGGCTGTCAAGGCATAGAGGGGACCCACGGCTATGCCCATGCTCCCGCCAAAGGCAAAAAGCGATACCCCTGTGGCCTTCTTTTGACCTGCGTGGGAATAAGCCCCCTTGAAGGCCTCCGGGTGGAACAGCGCCACGCCTATGCCAGAGATGACCACCAAGGGGATGAGCAAGAGGAAACTCGGGGCAAGGCCGCTTAAGGCCATCCCCGCAGAGGCGATAAGGGGCGCCAAGGGCAAAAGCCACCTTAAAGAGGTCCTGTCTGCGATATAGCCGAAAAGCGGCTGGACCACGGAGGAGAAGAGGTTCGAGAAAAAGACCAAGGTCCCAGTCACCGTATAGGTGAGATCAAACTTCTGTTTGAAAAAAGGCAAAAGGGCTGGCAAGGCCCCCTGGTTCAGGTCGGTGGCAAAGTGTAAAAAGCTTAGGATGAGGACGGCCTTTATATCCATCTTATGAAGAAGGGATATTTATCGCACTTAAAGGAGCCTTAGGTCAAGGATCTTAGAAACGTTAAACACCCGTTCTGCCCCCCTTAGGGTGCAGAAGGCCTTAAGCCCTAGGAACGCCCTCCCTTTGTGTTCCATGGGCTCAAGGGCCAAGGGCATGACCACCCTTTTCGTCTTTCTGTCAGAGGCCTTAAGGTAGGTGATCTCAAGCCTCCGGCCATCCCTTATGGCCTGTCTTATCATCTCAAGCCTTTCCTTCAGGGGGCTTCGGGATTCCGCCTGTTGATACTTGAGCCAGGTGAGGAACCTCACTATTCGCCTGTCGAGGAGCACATGCCTCCTCTCAATAGGCCTTTTCAGGACGAGGCCTTCAAGGGACCTACAGCGGGAAAGGGCGACATATAGCTGCCCGTGGGAGAAGGTACCCCTGCCCACGTCAAGGACCACCTTATCGAAGGTAAGGCCCTGGGCCTTGTGGATGGTCACAGCCCAGGAGAGCCTAAGGGGGTATTGGACGAAGGCCCCTATGGCCTTGCTCTTGAGCTTCCCTTCCTTTTGGTCAAAGTAGAACTCGAACATCTCCCATTTGTAGGGCGATACGCTGACCACGTTGCCCTTTTCAAGCTCTACCCATATGAGGTCTGGTTCCCCCTTCCGGACCTCTATTTCCACCACACGTCCTATGTACCCGTTCGCCCACCTCCCCTCGGGGTCATTGCTCAAAAGCATCACCTGGGCCTCAGGCTTTAAACTGAGCTCTATGGAGGTAGGTAGGTCCCTCAAGTCGAACTTACCCTCTATCCAGCCCCTGTAGCGTATGGGCGGCCCAGGGAGCCTGGAGAGCCTTTCCTCGTTTATCCTTTCGGCCAGGTCGTTGGTGGTGGTGAGGTAAACGTAAAACTCCCCCTCAGGCGGCTCGAAGTCGGACATATAGCGGCTGTTCAGGGCCTTCAGGTGCTCCTCTGTGACCGAATCGGTCCTTATGGCTTCAAGCACCTCTATGAAGAGGGGATCTGAGTGCCTATAGACTTTTTCGAACTCTATGAGCTCGAAAGGGGTCCTTTTGAAGGCCTCTGAATCGAAGAAATAAGGGCTCCTGTAAACCTCAAGGGCTGCCCTTTCGCGACGGGTAACCACGGGCGGAAGCTGATAGAGGTCCCCGATCAAGACCACCTGTACCCCACCAAAGGGTTCACCAGGCCTTGGTCCATGAAGCCTGAGGAAGGCCTCTACGGAATCCAAAAGGTCTGCCCTGACCATGGAGACCTCATCTATTACCAGGAGCTCCAGATTAGAGTAAACTTCCCTGGCCTTTGGAAGGAGCTCGGGGACCTTATGGGGGGTTATGTCTGGCTTGAAGCCGAAAAAGGAGTGGATGGTCTGCCCGCCTACGTTCAAGGCCGCAACCCCTGTAGGGGCAAGGACCACCACCTCCCGATCGAGGACCTCCCTTAAGTACTTTAGAAAGGTGGACTTTCCGGTTCCGGCCTTGCCCGTGACAAATAAGTTGTCCCCCTTCCTTATGGCCTCAAGGGCCCTCAGGAAGTCCTCGTTGACCTCGATGTTTTCCCTAGGCCTCATGCCTTAAGCCCTTTGAGTAGGACCGAGGACAAAAAGAACAAGACACCTGTAAGTATTATGCCCCATCCGATGGAGCAGTGATCCCCTACATAGCCTATGAAGGCCGGTACAAAGACTGCACCTATAAGCATGGCAAAGATGGTGATGATCGAAACCGTAAGGCTCCTAAGCCCTTCGGGTACGAGTCTAAAGACCATGAGGAACAAAGCGGGGAAAAAGGCTGAGACCGTAAAGGCCTGTGCGAAGAGGAGGACTACGGTCCATTTCCCCGAAGAGGCCCCAAGGAGGACTGTAAAGCAAGAGGCGCATATTATGCTTGCCACCATGACCCTCTTCGGCCCTAAACGGTCTGAGGCCCATCCCGAAAGGCTTGCCATGAGGATCCCTGGGAGCCTCGAAAGGCTTATCATGGCGTTTGAGGCAGTGCGGGGGATCCCCTGCTCCAGCTGAAGGTACAGGGGCATGACGCTGTATGTGCCCATGCTGGTCCCTATCCCCAGCCCAAGCAGGAATATAAGCCTCAGGGTCCCTTCGAGGTTCAGGATGTCCCAAAAGGTGGAAAGGGCCGGTCTTGAGGCCTCAATGGGCCTTGAGGGGAAAAGCAAGAGGTAAAGGAGGCCCATCAGGAGGCAGAGGAGGCCTAAAAGGGCCAAGGACTCCTTCCAACCCGTATACCTCAAGAGCACCTCTACGATCATGGGGGCAGAGGCAAAGGAAAGGTTTGGGGCGAACTCGTGGACGGCTATCGCTTTTCCCCAGTCCTTCGGCTTTATGACCGCAGAGAGGGTGGCAAGGCCCGATGGGAGATAGAGGCCGTTTGTCAGGCCAAAGCAGAACAACAGGACCGTGATGGCTCCCAAACCGCGTGCCAAAGGGACCAACAGGAGGATGGCCCCCGACAGCATAGAGGAGACAAAGACCATGAGCCTTGGGCTTAAGAAGGAGGCCAAAAGCCCTGAGAGGAAAAGGCCGAGGATGTACCCGGCAGACATCCAGGAGAAAAGGCCTGCGGCTTGGACATGGCGGATCCCGAAATAGACCTCAATGGAGGGCAGAAGCGGCGATATCCCTATGCGTGAGATAAAGAGCACGAAGAAGACCCCGGACAGCAAAAACGCCCACTTTGCCCCTTCGAAGGCCTTAAGGCGCATCCTTCCTGCTCCTTATGGGCTTTTAAACGGCAAGGGGCTACCAGTCCTTAAGTCCACCAATCCCCTATCCGAGACCCTGACAAAGGGGATTGCAGGGGTGGTCAAGGTCTCAAGGGTCCTTATGGGGTTTTTGCTCTTCATGCCGAGGCCCTGGGCCTTTGACTTTAAGGACTTGAGCTTTTCTGACACATAGGACAAGGGTCGGTCTGAGAACATGCCGCCCAGGGGGAGTTCTAGCTCTTCGAGGATTCTCCCACCTTCGGCCAGTACAATCCCTCCTCCCCTTTGGAGGACCCTGTTTACAGCAAGGGTTATATCCTTGTCGTCCATCCCGAGGGCTATGACCCCATAGGCCTCCCAGACGGTGCTTGTGGCCATGGCCCCTCGTTTAAGCCCTGTCCCCTTGACGAAGAAGACGAGGAGGTCCCTTTCGGTGACAAAGACCCCTTTGGCCACGTCCCTTTCGGGGTCAGCCGTAAGGAGGCCGTCTTTTGGCGAAAGCTCAAGGACCGCCTCCTTTGTCACAAGGTCGGTCACAAGCTCTATTCCCATGACCCTTAAGGGGCCTTTGGCTTCTACCCTTATGTCCTCTGGTCCTATCCCTTCCCTTTGGAAGCTATGCCTTGGCAGGACCAGGGGGTGTGTTTCCGCCTTGAGCTTACCATCTTCGAGGACAACCCTGCCGTCTGAGATGACCCACCTTGGCCTAATAGTCTTTAAGTCCGGTATGGCCACTATATCGGCTCGCTTAAGCGGGGCTATGCCCCCTAAGAACTGGTCGATCCCAAAGTGTTCACAGGGGTTGAGGGTCGCCATCTGTATGGCCCTAATGGGGTCAAGACCTAAATCTATGGCCTTTTGGACTACATAGTCCATATAACCCTTTTCTTCAAGCTCGTCGGGATCAAGGCCGTCGGAGACAAGGACCATCCGCCTGAGATCGACCCCTAGGTCCTTGACCTTTATCACCTCCTCAAGGTCCCTCCTTACGCTTCCTTCCCTCACCATGACGTATAGCCCCAGCCTCAGACGCTCAAGGGCCTCCTTTGGGTTTATGGGTTCATGGCAAGAGGAAACGCCGAGGGAAAGGTACCCCAAGAGCTTCCTCCCGCGGGCCCCGGCGGTATGTCCCTGAACTGCCTTACAGAGGGAAAGACATCGATGGACCAACTCGAGGTAGCGCTCCCTTTCCCTTAAGACCTCCTGCCAGTACCCCTCGCCAAGGCCTATTACTTCTTTGCGCCCGAGGAGCCTCTTAAGCTGTCCATTACTTGGTCCTCTTCTCCTTGCCGCTTCTGATAGGGTTATAGGTGAGGGTGCGAGGAACAAAACCTTTATGGGCTGATGGGACAGCCCCTCTATCAGCCCCAAGATGCCCTCGTATCCCAATTTGAAGACTAGGTCTATCAGCTCGGTTACTATAGTGGTGGTCCCAGTAGGGATAGAGGCCTTAAGGAATAGATCTGGCCTGAGATAGGTGCCGATATGGGCGTGGGCATCCACAAAACCGGGGATCAG
>CAZSWV010000015.1:0-33524 GCA_964611295.1 uncultured Thermodesulfobacteriota bacterium
GTTCCGACCTGCATGAAAGGCGTAACGACTGGGGCGCTGTCTCAACCCGAGGCCCGGCGAAATTGGAGTCGGGGTGAAGATACCCCGTACCCGCGGTCAGACGGAAAGACCCCGTGCACCTTAACTACAGCCTGGCATTGAATCCTGGGGTAGCCTGTGCAGGATAGGTGGGAGGCTGAGAAGCGGGGGCGCCAGCTCCCGTGGAGCCACCCTTGAGATACCACCCTGGTTGCCTTGGGGTTCTAACCCAGTGAGGTTATCCCTCACGGGGACAGTGCCTGGTGGGTAGTTTGACTGGGGCGGTCGCCTCCTAAAGGGTAACGGAGGCGCGCAAAGGTCCCCTCAGGCGGATTGGAAACCCGCCGTGGAGTGCAAGGGCAGAAGGGGGCTTGACTGCGAGACCGACAGGTCGAGCAGGCGCGAAAGCGGGCCCTAGTGATCCGGCGGTCCCGCGTGGAAGGGCCGTCGCTCATCGGATAAAAGGTACGCCGGGGATAACAGGCTAATCCCGCCCAAGAGTTCACATCGACGGCGGGGTTTGGTACCTCGATGTCGGCTCATCCCATCCTGGGGCTGGAGAAGGTCCCAAGGGTCGGGCTGTTCGCCCGTTAAAGGGGTACGTGAGCTGGGTTTAGAACGTCGCGAGACAGTTCGGTCCCTATCTGCCGCGGGCGCAGGAGATCTGAGGGGGGCTGCCCCTAGTACGAGAGGACCGGGGCGGACGCACCTCTGGTGGACCAGTTGTCCCGCCAGGGGCACAGCTGGGTAGCCAACGTGCGGACGGGATAACCGCTGAAAGCATCTAAGCGGGAAGCCCTCCCCAAGATGAGATCTCCCTCTCCGTCCCGCGAGGGACGGAGGTAAGGCCCCGGGGAGACTACCCGGTTGATAGGCCGGAGGTGGAAGCCCAGCAATGGGTGGAGCTGACCGGTCCTAATCGGCCGAGAGGCTTAACCCCTATGGACACAACCCAAGGAGGAGAGGTCGGCTCCATGTCCTATGTGGTTGATAAAGAGGCTTAATGGGTATAAATTTCAATAGGAAAAAACGCCTCCGGTGACCATGGCGGAGGGGAAACACCCGTTCCCATTCCGAATACGGCAGTTAAGCCCTCCAGCGCCGATGGTACTGCCCCCACGACGGGGCGGGAGAGTAGGACGTTGCCGGGGGCGTTTTTTGTTAGAGGGGCGGGAATAGCTCAGGGGTAGAGCATCACCTTGCCGAGGTGAGGGTCGCGGGTTCGAATCCCGTTTCCCGCTCCAGCCTTTAAGGCGGCGTAGCCAAGTGGCAAGGCGACGGTCTGCAAAACCGTTATACACCGGTTCGAATCCGGTCGCCGCCTCCATTTCCCTTTTTGAAAAAATCAAGAGAAAATTCCCTTTTTCACAAAATCCTCTATAAAGAGCCCTTATCTTTCCAAAGCTTGACAAAGCGTCAGTGTATCTGTTAAGCAAAACTCCTGAAGAAGGTCCATAAAACCCAAGGAGGGAGAGGATGGAGTGGGCGGTAGTGGCGTTCGTAGTGGGGCTTTTGGCGCTTTTTTATTCCTTCTTAACTGCCAAGGCCATCCTCAAGAAGGACCCTGGGGGAGGTCTGATAAAGGAGGCCTCAGAAGCGGTAAAGGAGGGGGCTGAGGCCTTTCTAAGGGCGGAGTATAAGATTTTGGCAGTGTTTGTGATCGTAGTGGCTTTGATCCTCTGGGCCCTAGGCAAATTTACCGCCTCTATGAATCCCTGGACGGCCTTTGCCTTTATCTTAGGTGCTTTGTGTTCAATGGGGGCCGGTTACGCAGGCATGAGCATTGCGGTCAGAAGCAACTGTCGTACCACGGTGGCTGCAAGGGAGAGCTTAAACGAAGGTTTGAGGGTGGCCTTTCGCGGTGGTACCGTTATGGGTATGACAGTAGTAGGCATAGGACTTGTAGGGCTCTGTATTATATACTTCCTTTTTAAGGATTCGCCCGCCTTTTTGAGCATCCTTCCTGCTTATGGGATGGGTGCTTCTTCAGTTGCCCTGTTTGCTAGGGTAGGAGGTGGCATATACACCAAGGGAGCTGATGCGGCAGCTGACCTAGTGGGGAAGGTGGAAAAAGGTATCCCAGAAGATGACCCGCGCAACGCTGCTGTTATAGCCGATTGGGTAGGTGACAACGTAGGGGACGTAGCTGGAATGGGTGCTGATCTTTTTGAATCCTATGTAGATGCAATAATAGCAGCCATGACCTTATCAGCCCTGGCCTTTGGCAGTGGACTAGTTCCAACACCCCTTCACGGATGGCATTTGCCTCTACTTGTTGCAGCAAGTGGAATTGTGGCTTCACTTATAGGGATCTTTTTCGTTTCAACCAAAGGCCATTCGATGGGCGCGCTTCTTTGGGCCTTAAGGAAGGGGACGTTTGTGGCTGCAGGGCTAACTTTGTTACTTTCATTTATAGTCGTACGACTTCTTAATTCTGGCTTGGGGATTTGGTATTCAGTACTTGCGGGATTGATTGCAGGCATCATCATAGGTGAAAGCACGAACTATTACACGGCTTATGAATACAAACCTACACGGAAGATTTCCCAGGCTGCGACAAGCGGCGGTGGGACTGCCATAATGCAAGGGTTTGCTGTAGGGATGATGAGTACTTGGGTGCCGCTGTTGGTTGTAGCCATAGCGTTGCTTGTTTCTTATAAACTTGCCAGCTTCTACGGAGTAGCGGTGGCAGGTGTGGGAATGCTTTCCACCTTAGGTATCTCACTGTCTACCGATGCTTACGGACCAATTGCGGACAACGCCGGTGGGATAAGCGAAATGGCAAGGCTTGGCCCTGAGGTAAGGGAGAGGACCGATGCCCTGGATGCCCTTGGCAACACCACAGCTGCTACAGGTAAAGGGTTTGCGATCGGTTCGGCTGCTCTTACCGCCTTAGCCCTCTTGTTGTCTTATGGATTTGCCGTTGGGATCGTCAAGGTAGAAGGAGGGCAAATCTCCATACTTGGTGGCCTTGAGGCAAGTTTGTTGAGCGCTCCTGTGGTCGCCGGGTTATTGATAGGGGCCATGTTACCTGCTGTTTTTTGCGCCCTGGTGATGGATGCAGTAGGGAGCAATACCTTCGTGATAGTGGAGGAGGTAAGGAGGCAATTCCGCGAGATCCCGGGCATCATGGAAGGTACGGCTAAGCCCGATTACGCAAAATGCGTGGACCTTTCTACCAGGGGTGCACTCAAGAGGATGGTGGCGCCAGTTATTTTAGCCATAGTTGCACCAGTGGCTGTAGGGTTTCTGCTTGGGAAATATGCCCTTGCGGGTTTCCTACTCGGATCCATAATAAGCGGTTTTATACTGGCTGTACTTCAGGCCAATGCAGGAGGGGCATGGGACAACGCTAAAAAGTACATAGAGCTTGGCCACTTTGGTGGAAAGGGATCCGAGGCTCATAAAGCCGCAGTCGTCGGTGATACCGCTGGTGATCCCATGAAGGACGCAGCTGGTCCAAGCCTCAATATCATGCTAAAACTCATGTCCATAATCGCCCTGGTCTTCGCCCCGCTTTTCAGCGCATTTTAGGCCCCAAAAGTTTCCGTAAAGGGAGGTGGGACCCTTTAAACGGTCCCACCTCCCTTTTGCCCTTGAAATCATCAACTCCATGGAGTAAAAATTCCCCAAATGGGAAGGGATTTCACAGTAGGGGACCTTGTGGTCCATAAAAGATATCCCCAGTGGGGAGTAGGCAAGGTAATCGAAGTATGGAAGGGAAACCTTCCAGGAGGGCGTGCATATGTGAAGGTAGCCTTTGAAGACGGCAAGGTCAGGGTATTCGATGGCGATTTAAGGAGTTCCACCTGTTGCCTCAAAGGCGGCCTTATGAGGCTTAAAGGGGGCGATTAGCTCAGAAGGACAGAGCGCTGGCCTCCGGAGCCAGAGGTCGGGGGTTCGAATCCCCCATCGCTCGCCAGTTTTTTGACCTTCTAATCCTAGAAAGGAGGCTTAAAGGTCGATGGATTACAAAGGGAATTTGAACTTGCCTAAGACTGACTTTCCTATGAAGGCCGAATTGGTTAAGAAGGAGCCACAAATTCTGAAAAAGTGGGAAGAAGAAGGGCTTTATGCGAGGATCCTACAAAGAAAGGAAGGTAATAAGCCTTTTGTCCTACATGACGGTCCACCTTATGCCAATGGGCACATACACCTGGGGACGGCTTTGAATAAGATCCTTAAAGACATAATAGTAAAGGCAAAGAACATGAGCGGCTTCAAGGCCGTGTTTTTACCAGGGTGGGATTGTCATGGCCTACCCATAGAGCTGGAAGTGGAAAAGAGGCTGGGTAAGGAGAAGGAAAAGCTATCTAAAGTAGAGATAAGGGGGTTTTGTAGGCAATATGCCGAGCAGTTCGTCAATGTCCAAAGGGAGGAATTCAAGAGGTTAGGGGTATTTGGCCTTTGGAGTTCTCCTTATTTGACCATGGATCCCCAATATCAAGCGGCAATCGTAAGAGAGTTTGCCAATTTTGTAAAGAAAGGCTACGTCTACAGGGGCAAAAAGCCAGTTTACTGGTGTCCGAACTGTAAAACTGCTCTAGCTGAAGCCGAAGTGGAATATGCTCCTCTTGAGTCTCCCTCTATTTATGTGAAATTCCCGTTAAAAGACGCCCGCGGGATATTGGAAGGCAATGAAAAAAAGGTCTCGATGGTGATATGGACGACTACGCCATGGACACTTCCTGCGAACCTCGCTGTGGCTGTCCATCCTGAATATGAGTATGCGGCTGTCCTTTTTAAGAGCGAGGTCTTAATTGTCGCTCGTAGGCTTGTACCAGTTCTGGAAGGAGTGCTAGGGGAGAAAGGTGAAGTACTTTCGACCTTTGGAGGAAGATTCCTTGAAGGACGTAAATGTAAGCACCCCTTCCTCGAGAGGGATTCTTTGGTGATACTTGCCGATTTTGTGAGTTTAGATACCGGTACAGGTTGTGTCCATATAGCCCCTGGACACGGAGAAGAGGACTACGAAAGCGGTTTGAAGTATGGCTTGGACGTTTATGCACCTGTTGACGAAAAGGGGTGCTTTACAGAAGAAGTCGCCTTTTTCAAAGGGATGAATGTATTTGAAGCAGATCCACTTATTGTGGAAAAGCTTAAAGAGACAGGGATGCTTTTACATGCAGACAGGATCGAACATTCTTATCCCCATTGTTGGAGGTGTAAAGGTCCTGTCATTTTCAGGGCTACCCCTCAATGGTTTATCTCCCTTGATAAAGACGGTTTGAGACAAAGGCTCCTTCGATGGATAGAGTCCGTTCAATGGATACCACCCTGGGGGAAGGACAGGATCTATAACATGGTGGCGACAAGGCCTGATTGGTGCATATCAAGACAAAGGGTCTGGGGAGTTCCCATAATAGCCTTTTATTGTGAGTCATGCGGGGAGGTCTTGCTTGATGAGAAGCTCATCAGGCATGTGGCCTCCCTAATAGAAAAAGAAGGGGCTGACATATGGTTTGAAAGGACCAGCCGAGAACTTTTGCCAGAAGGGTTTAAGTGTCCGCGATGTGGTTCTGACTCCTTCCGAAAGGAAGAAGATATATTGGACGTCTGGTTCGACTCAGGGGTAAGCTGGGCTACAGTGCTGGAAGGCCCCCATGGTTTGGGGTTCCCTGCAGATCTTTACCTCGAAGGCAGTGACCAACATCGGGGGTGGTTTCAGTCCTCACTCATTTGTGCTGTGGCCACAAGGGATGAAGCCCCCTATAGAGCGGTCCTGACCCATGGGTTTGTGGTAGACGGTCAAGGCCGAAAGATGTCCAAATCCCTTGGAAACGTCATTTCTCCTTTTGAAATCATAG
Source organism: uncultured Thermodesulfobacteriota bacterium (assembly GCA_964611295.1). Lineage (GTDB taxonomy): Bacteria > Desulfobacterota > B13-G15 > B13-G15 > B13-G15 > B73-G16. Next base: position 5,826 of record CAZSWV010000015.1, read on the forward strand.
ACCGTTATGGGGCCGAGATCCTTAGGCTTTGGACCGCTTCGGCAGACTATCGAGAAGATGTGAGGATCTCCGAGGAAATACTTCAGAGACTTGTGGAAGCTTACAGGCGCATAAGGAACACTTGGCGTTTTATGCTTGGTAATCTTTACGACTTCGATCCAAAGGTCCATAAGGTATCCTACAAAGACCTATGGGAAATGGACCGTTGGATACTCCATAGACATGCCTTTCTTATCAAGAGGATCAGGGAGGCTTATGACTCCTATAACTTTCACCTTATCTACCATTTGGTTCACAACTTTTGTGTCAACGACCTCAGTGCCTTTTACCTAGATGTGTCCAAAGAGAGGCTTTACGTGCTTTCTCCAGACTCGCCCAAGAGGCGATCGGCCCAAATGGCCATGTACCATGTACTTAAAGGTATGCTTTTACTTATGGCGCCTGTACTTACTTTCACGGCTGAGGAGGCATGGTGGCATTTGCCCAAGGACGAGGGTGATCCAGAAAGCGTTCACCTTGGTGCTTTCCCTGAAGTACCGGAGGAATGGATGGATGAGACCCTGGAACAGCGTTGGGAGAGGCTTTTGGGAATAAGGGATGAAGTGAACCGCGCCCTTGAAGAGGCACGACGCAAGAAGGAAATCGGCCACTCCCTGGATGCTGAGGTGACCATAAGGGGTCCCAATGAGGTAGTGGAATTCCTCAGGACCTTCGGTGATGATTTGAGGGAGATCTTGATAGTCTCACAGGTGAAACTGGAAGAAGGAAGAGAACTTCAAGTACTGGTTTCAAAGGCTAGAGGCCAGAAATGTGCACGTTGTTGGGTTTACGACCCAGAAGTAGGGGTTTCAGAGCTATACCCTGACCTTTGTCCACGCTGTATAGCAGTGCTTTCTAGTAAATGAAAGCAAAGATCATAACCTTATTGTGGATGGGCACAGTCCTTTTAGTAGACCAAGTCTCTAAGGCCTTGGTACTTAAGGCCTTTCCTTTAAATGAACCTAGGGGATTGTTAGGTGATCTTCTTAGGATCAGTGTGGTTTTAAATCGAGGAGGGATATTTGGTTTGGGCCAAGGCCTTGGGAACTTTTTTCTGATCCTATCCATTGGGGCACTCCTCTTTGCCCTTTACCTCTTAAGGGGTACAAGGAGGAGCGAAATCGTAGGGTTGTTGATGGGAGGAGCAGTGGGGAACCTTATCGATCGGCTTCGTTACGGGGCAGTAGTGGACTTCATTGACATAGGATACAAAGGGTTGAGGTGGCCTGTGTTCAACATAGCCGATCTAGCCATAACCCTTGGGATGGTTTTGATGTTTTTGAATTGGATAAAGGGAAAGTAAAGATGTTCCCCGTCCTCTTTTCCATTAAGGGTTTCACCCTTCACACCTATGGAGTCCTTGTTGCTCTAGGAGTGTTGATAGGTACCTGGTTGTTCGTAAAGGAGGGGAAGGACTTAGGGCTTGATGAAAAAAGGCTAAGTGATCTGGTCTTTTGGGCTGTCCTGAGCGGGGTAATTTCCTCGAGGGCCTTCTTTGTACTTATGCATTTGGAGGAGTACCGAGGGGACCCCTTAAAAGCCCTCAAGATCTGGGAAGGAGGGCTTGTCCTTTACGGAGGCCTTTTGCCTGCCTTGATTTTAGCCTCTGCCCTGATGAAACGTTGGGGGGTCCCGGTGAGGAAAACCCTTGATACAGCAAGTTTCCCTCTGGCTATAGGCTTCGCTTTGGGTAGGTTTGGTTGTCTGTCAGCAGGCTGTTGTTATGGTAAACCCACCACTTTACCTTGGGGTATCGTATTCCAGGATGAAAGGTCTTTGGCTCCCCTAGGAGTCAGGCTTCACCCCACCCAGTTGTACGAGGCCCTGTTTTTCGTCCTTTTGGCCCTTTTTCTTAAAACCAAGGGCAAACGGATCAGAACCCCTGGGGAGAAGTTTTTCACCCTAAGCCTTTCTTATGGGGTGTTCAGGTTCTTCAACGAGTTCCTCAGAGGGGATCCACGTGCCGTTTTTTGGGGGCTTAGCCATAACCAATGGGTAATGGTTGGGCTTTTTGTTTTTTCGCTTATTATGTTAATCTACTACAGCCGTGAGGAAGATCCTTACATACCCTGACCCCCTCCTGCGCAAAAGGGCCGAGGAGCTTAGAGATCTTGGGCCTGAAGTGGAGCGCTTAGCCCAAGAGATGATAGATACCATGTATGCCGCTTCAGGCATAGGCCTTGCGGCCCCGCAGGTGGGTGAATCCGTAAGGCTTATAGTGGTCGACGTCGGGGCCAAGGAAGGCGTTTTTTCTCCTCTGGTGGTGGTCAACCCAGAGATAAAAGAGGCAGAGGGCAGTTTCGTAATGGAAGAAGGCTGCCTCAGTATACCCGGCATAAGGGCAGAAGTAGGTAGACACAGGCGGGTTTTGGTTAGTGGTTATGACCTAAAGGGCAGACCCATGGAAATAGAGGCAGAAGGGTTCTTAGCCGTAGTTTTCCAACATGAAATAGACCACCTGGATGGAGTCTTATTCATCGACCGCCTCAGCCGTTTGAAGCGCCAGCTCATAGAAAGGAAACTCCGAAAACAGCTTACGGGTTGATGCGCCTCGTTTTTTTTGGAAGTTCGAACTTTTCCATCCCCATTCTGGAGGCATTGGTTCAGAGCCATGAAGTCCTTGCAGTGATCACCCAACCGGACCGTCCTAAAGGAAGGGGGCTTAAGGTCCAGCCTACTCCGGTTAAAGAATGGGCGATGAAGCGAGGTTTAAAGGTCTTTGATCCAGAAAAGCTCGACGTGGAATTTGCTGAGGTGCTTTCCGCGCTAATGCCTGAGGCAATAGTAGTGGCTTCTTACGGGAAGATCGTACCCAAGACCATCTTGGAGGTCCCTCCCTTTGGATGTCTGAACGTTCATCCCTCTCTTTTGCCCAAGTTAAGGGGGGCTGCGCCTATACAGTGGGCCATACTAAAAGGGAAGAGGGAGACGGGTGTGACGGTTTTCCTTATGGACGAAGGGCTTGACTCCGGCCCCATTTTGTTGCAGAGAAAAACTGCAATAGGCGATGAGGAAACAGCTCAAGAGCTGGAACGGAGGCTTTCCGGGATGGGGGCTTCTTTGACGATAGAGGCCTTGGAGTTGATCCAGAGAGGGGAGATCAAACCAGTGCCTCAGAGGGATGAAGAAGCTTGTTATGCCCCAAAACTGTCCCGAGAAGTGGGGTTGATCGATTGGTCCAGTCCGTCCAAGAAGCTCAAAGATATGGTCAGAGGGCTTGAACCATGGCCATGCGCTTATACTTTTTATAGAGGCAAGACCCTTAAGATATGGAAGGCCACCTGCAAGGAAGGTAAAGGAAGTCCGGGGGAGGTGATTAGCCTTAAGGAGGGAATAGAAGTGGCATGTGGGGAGGGTTCCCTGCTTATAAAAGAACTTCAACTCGAAGGCAAAAGGAGGATGAAGGCAGAAGAATTCCTCAGGGGTTATAAACTTAGTATTGGAGAAAAGCTCGGGAGGTGAGTTGTATGAAGTGGTTTAAGACCTTTTTACTTATGGCAATCCTAACTGTGCTTTTTGTGTGGGTGGGAGACCTGATAGGAGGGCGAGGAGGAGCGCTTTTTGCTTTGGTTATGGCGGGTTTCATGAACTTTTTGGCCTACTGGTTCAGTGACAAGGTCGTGCTGGCCATGTACGGGGCAAAGGAAGTGACTGAAGCTCAAGCTCCTGGGCTTTACAGGATCGTAAGGGGATTAGCCCAAAGGGCAGGATTACCCATGCCCAAGGTCTATTTGATTGAATCCGAAGTGCCCAATGCCTTTGCCACAGGTAGAACCCCTGAAAGAGGGGCTGTGGCTGTGACGCGGGGCTTACTTAGGCTTTTGGACGAAGAGGAGTTGAAAGGAGTGATAGGACATGAGCTCACCCACATAAAGAACAGGGACGTGTTAATAGCCACCATTGCTGCCACGATTGCAGGTGCCTTGAGCTATCTGGCGATGATGGCCCGGTGGAGCTTGTTCTTCGGAGGCTTTAACGATAGGGAAAGGAATGGAAACCCCTTGGCCATGATAGGCCTTTTGGTGTTTGTCACCTTTGCAGCCTTTGCGGCTATGTTGATACAGTTGGCTATTTCCAGGACAAGGGAATACCTGGCAGATGAAGGAGGGGCGAGGATATGCGGGAACCCGCGGTTCCTCGCACGTGCCTTGGCTAAGCTCGAAGCTGCCGCCCGTCGCATGCCCTGGGATGTGAATCCCGCTACCGCGCACCTGTTTATCGTCAACCCCCTGCGCGGAAGGGACATCCTGACGCTTTTCAGTACACACCCACCCATTGAGGAAAGGATAAGGCGTCTTGAGGCCATGGCTAGAAGGATGGGCCTTTAGAAGTGGATCCTTCAAGACAAAAGGCCTTAGAAGCCCTTCTGCTTTGGGAGAAAGGGGGGTCGCTTGACCTTATATTTCAGAGGGTAGTTGAAAAAGAGGAAGGCCTTTCAAGAAAGCAAAAGGCCTTTGCGAGAGAACTCGTATTTGGAACGGCCAGGTGGCTCAAAAGGCTTGACTGGACTATAGAGCGACTTTCCCAAAGGGATCCGAGGTCCTTAAACCCGGTTGTGAGGAATGCCTTAAGGATAGGGTTATATCAACTCTGTATGCTTGATCGGGTACCAGAGTGGGCTGCTGTTAACGAAACCGTAGAACTTGTAAAAACGTTCGGTAAAAAGGAGGCCTCAGGTTTCGTCAATGCTCTCCTTAGGAACTTCTGTAGGAAAAAAGGGCAACTCCAAATAGATACAGACGACCCAGTGAAAAGGGCGACTGTACTTTGGTCCTTCAAGGAATGGCTTGTCAAGCGATGGTTTAGACAATTCGGCGAAACAGAGGCCGAAAAGCTATTTGAAGCCTTAAATAAGGTCCCTCCTTTTACCATTAGGGTTAACACTTTAAAGGTGACAAGGGAGAGGTTGCTTTCGGAGCTTGAGACTTATGGTGCCCTACCCACACGCTTTTCGCCTGTAGGAATAGTGCTCCTTTATCCCCAAGGGGTATTGGAATCCAAATGGTTCACAGAGGGTCTGTTTCAAGTACAGGACGAAGGGGCACAACTGGTAGGGTTTTTATTTTCACCAAAGCCAGGTGAAAGGATCCTCGATCTCTGCGCTGCACCTGGGGGTAAGACCACGCACTTTGCCCAAATGATGCAGAACCAAGGTGAGATCATTGCCGTAGATGTGAGCGCGGAAAGGATCAAATTTCTCGAAGAAAATTGCAAAAGGCTCGGTATAAAAATCGTAAAGCCACTAAGACATGATCTGCGCACCCCTTTGCCTTTTGAGCCAGAGGGTTTCGATCGCGTCTTCTTGGACGCCCCTTGTAGCGGTTTGGGTGTTATAAGACGGAATCCTGACCTCAAATGGCGTTCAACGCCTAGGGAGATCTTACGTCTGTCCAACTTACAGATGCGTTTACTCCTTGAAGCCTCAAGGCATGTAAAACCCGGAGGGTTCTTGATGTATAGCACTTGCACCTTGACCCCTGAGGAAAACCAAGGGGTAGTGGAGGCCTTTCTCGAAAGAGAGAAGGACTTCAAAGTGATAGACCTTAAAGGGGTCTTTGGACTTGAGTCGGACTTCTTTACACCAGAGGGGTATTTCCTTTCCTTACCCCATTTACATGGAACAGATGGTTTCTTCGCGGCCCTTATGCAAAAACGGTGAAGTATGGATATCAGGGATACTCCTGGCAGCAGGCCTTTCCCTGAGAACGAATAGGCCCAAACTGCTTTTGCCCTTGGGTAAAAAGGCTATAGTGGAGCTGGCAATAGAAAGCCTCCTTAAAGCAGACCTTAACGAGCTCATAGTGGTAACAGGGGCCTTTAGGGAACAAATAGAACCTATAGTCACACGCTATCCCGTAAAAGTGGTCCACAACCCGGACTATGCTTCGGGTATGGCCTCTTCCCTTCGTTGTGGAGTTGCTTCCACATCTGAAAAGGCCTGGGGTTTCCTCATAGCCTTAGGAGACATGCCCTTTATAGAGCCCTGGGTACTTAAGGGATTACTCGAAGCTTTCAAGAAGGGGGCAAGGATAGTGGCTCCTTCTTATAAAGGAAAAAGAGGCCATCCTGTGGTCTTCCATAAGGACTACAAAGGTGAGCTGTTAGGACTCTATGGGGACGAAGGTGCTAAAAAGGTTATAGAGAGGCACAAAGGAGAACTACACTTACTGGAAGTGGAGGTACCATCCGTTGTCTTTGACATCGATACCGAAGAGGATTACCAAAGGGCTCAAGAGTTATTCGGTTAGTTTCAAGAAGTTCCAAGGACAAACTTTCCTTTCTATAGGGTCTAGTGCGTAATAGATCCCAAGTCCTAAAAGGCTCATGGCCATTATCCCTGCGTACATGGCCCGGTAGTCCAATAAAGTGCTACCGGTTAGGTAGATGTAATAGCCAAGACCGTAACGGGTAGCGAAAAGCTCAGCGAGGTACAACACAGCGATGGCCGTGCCGGTGGATTGCCTTATAGCAGTAAATATAGCGGGTAAGGCTGCGGGTAAATAGACGAAGCGGAACAAGGCCCTTCTACCCGCTCCGAGGCTTTTGACCGAAAGGATCAACTCGGGCCTTATCTCAGAGGTGCGGTCTCTAACAAGGACCGCTATTTGGAAGAAGAGCACCAGATATATGGTCAAGACCTTAGGGATCTCACCTATTCCGAAAAAGAGGATAAGAAGAGGCACGAATACCACCTTGGGGATAGGGTAAAGCAGGTAAAGGAAAGGCTCACAAAGCTTCCGGAGACGGTTAAGTTGTCCCAAGGCTATGCCAAAGGGGACAGCGGTGATCAAGGCCAGGGCTATACTCAATAGGACCCGCCAGAGGCTCCACAGTACGTGTATCCCCAACTCCCCTTGTAGTTCATATAGGAAACAGAGCATGACCTCGTGAGGAAAAGGCAATATGGCGCGCCTTAGTGCAAAGGCCAAAAGATACCAACAGGTCAAACACACTGAAATGGCCCAAAACAGGGAGGTGCTTTTCACTTCTTGGTCTCCTCTAAGGTTTTCCTAAGCTTCTGGCATACGAGGTGGTACTCAGGATGGGACCTGTCAGGTGGTGGTCCCTCCATGATCAGGGGATTCGTATGAGGAGGAAGGGTAAAACAGAGGATCTTCCTTCCTAAAAAGGCCGCCTCTTCTATGTTATGGGTCACGGTGATGAGGGTTACCCCCTTTTCTTGACATAGCTGTAAAGTCAATTCCTCGAGGTCTTCCCGCGTAGGGGCGTCCAGGGCCGAGAAAGGCTCATCCATGAGGAGGAGATCCGGTTCAAGCACAAGGGCCCTCGCTATTGCCGTTCGTTGCCTCTGACCACCTGAAGCCTGTGCGGGAAACGCGCTAGCTATTTCCTCAAGTTCCAATCGCTTAAGCCATTGGTCCACCTTAAGGTCTACGTCTTCGGGCAAAGGCTTAATAGGAGCGTGTTTTCCATCAGGCCCATAAAAGGCCCTTATCCTCCACCCTAAGGCCACGTTCTGCCTTATAGTGTACCAAGGGAGAAGCCCGTGGTCCTGTAAAATGAGGGATGTCTCAGGCCTAGGCCTATCCAAAGGTTTCCCTTCGACTAGAATCCTACCAGCCTTTGGTTTAAGGAGGCCCGCTAAGAGATATAAAAGGGTAGTTTTTCCACAGCCCGAGGGGCCTATGATGGCCCACGCTTCTCCCTTTTCCACTTGCCAATTGAATCCCACAAAAAGGGGCTTTTCCTCCGTGTAGGAAAAATAAAGGTTTTCAACCACTAAAAAAGGGTTCATGGGCTGAGGAACTTATCAGTTATACTTCCTTCATAAGGCAAAGGGGCCTTAAGGAGCTTTTTATCTAAAGCCCATTTTACTACGTCCTCCCACTGTGACTTTTTGGGCACAAAGGGACGGGGAAACTCAGGCAGTGTGTAACTGCCTGCCAAAGTCCCAGGTACTAGCTTCCTTTCGAACAACAAATCGGTCCATTTCCCTTTTTCTTCTCGTAAGAGTTCAACAGCCCGGCTTATGCCTTGAAGAAAGGCCTTTACCGCTTCAGGGTGCTTGTTAACGAAATCACTCCTGAAGGAATAAACGCTCAAACTGTAATGCGGACATCGTGAATCGTCAAGGAGGAGCTTTGCCCCTTCCTTTAAGGCCAAAAGTGCCAAGGGATCAGGCAAAGTGGCAGCCTCTACGTGACCAGCCATCAAGGCGGACATCCGTTCCGAAATCCTGGGGATGGAAACGAACTTAACCTTCTGAGGGTCTACCCCATGTACCTCTAGAAGCCTTTCGGTTACATAATGGATCACGGTGAACTCGGAAATTGCAAGGGAAGCCCCTTCTAGGCCTTTAAGGCCAATAGCCCGGCCCTTTGGCGATGAAAGCAAGAAAAACTGAGGATGGGTTGGAGTAGGAACCCTTGCAACATTGACGGCCACAAGTTGTGGTTTTTCCCTGTTGAAGAGCACTACTGCTAAGAGGTCGTTTATCACGGCATCAAGTTCCCCTGTGCTTAGCAGCTGATCCCTTTCCGCAGCAGAGGGGGTAGGGATAGGTACGACCTCAATGCCTTTAGGGAACAAGGCCCTTTCATGGGCTACATATACAGGAAGGCTTTCCAATATAGGCAAAAGCCCAATCCTTATCCTTTGACAAAATCCTCCTTTAGCTAATACGAGCAATAACACCATGCAATATAACACCCTTTTCAGCATTTGGCCTACCTCCGCACCTATTTTGGCAAAAAAACCGAAAGGGTTATGGAAAAAAACAGCACAAGGCTTATGTAACTGTTCACATTGAAAAAGGCGATGTTTACCTTTGAAAGGTCTTCTGGTTTTACCAGGGAGTGTTCGTAAAGAAGAAGCCCCCCACATATTGCGCTGCCGATCCAGAAAGGCCATCCCAACTTTAAGAGGAGTCCCAAGGTTACAAGGCCTCCTAGCATTATAAGATGGCAAAGGGTGGAAATCCACAAGGCTTTCCTTAACCCAAAAACAGCAGGTATGGACTTGAGTCCGTCGCGTCTATCCACTTCGATGTCAAGGCAGGCATATATGATGTCGAACCCGGCAATCCAAAAAGTTACGATAAAGGTGAGAAGCCAACCTCCGAGGTCTTCCCTATGGAAAAGGGAACGTCTTAAGGCAAGCCATGCCCCTAAAGGGGCAAGGCCGTCTGTAAACCCTAAAAAGAAATGGGAAAGCCAAGTGAATCGCTTAGTGAAATGGTAAAAAGTCAGGAAGAAAAGGGCTACGGGTGACAACTTAAAAGGCAAAGGACCAAGTTGGTATGCCGAAATTAAAAACGTTAGAAGTGATATGAAAAGGCCCCCCCAGGCCACTCTTAACTTCAATGCGCCGGTTACTAAGGGGCGGTCCCAGGTCCTCGGGTTTTTACGGTCAAAAGGCAAATCGACGATGCGATTCAGAGTCATAGCATACGTGCGGGCCGAGACCATGGCGAGCGTAATCCAAAGCAACGTCTTTATAGGAGGGAAGCCTCTGTTAGCCAATAACATCCCTATGTATGCAAAAGGCAAGGCAAAAACCGTGTGTTCGAATTTTATGGCTTCCAGGAATACCCTTACCTGCTTCATGAAGGCTTAAGGGCCTTGAGGATTTCCGGCCAAAGGACATCGATCTTGTCCTTCACTTCTGGGGCCATGGACACCTTTTCTGGCCAAGGCCTTCGGTGTCCCTCTTCAGGGAGCTTGCGTGTGGCGTCGATTCCGATCTTTCCCCCAAAACAGGCCTCAGGTGAGGCATGATCCAATTGGTCTAGAGGCCCTTCCACAATGACCACATCCCGTTTCCAGTCGACATTGCCCAATACATACCAGGCCACCTCGCTGAGGTTATCCAGGTCCACTTCGTCATCTACCACGACGATGGCTTTTGCCAAGGACATAAGCCCCAACCCCCATAGCCCGAAAATGACCTTTCGAGCCTGTCCTGGATAATGCTTTTTTATAGAGACAAGGACGAGGTTGTGGAAAACCCCCTCGGGAGGCATGTGGACGTCAACCACCTCTGGCAGCACGAACCTTATCAAAGGGAGGAAGAGCCTTTCTGTAGCTTTCCCCAGCCAATAATCTTCCATAGGGGGTATCCCCACGACCGTAGCGGGGTAAAGGGGTTCTTCCCTCATCGTTACCGCTGTGATGTGTAAGGTTGGGAACAGTTCCTGAGGGGTGTAATAACCCGTGTGGTCTCCGAAAGGCCCCTCAGGCCTTAGGTCCTTGAGGTCGATGAAGCCTTCTATGACGATTTCGCTGCGAGCAGGTACTTCAAGGGGTTGGGTTATACAACGGGTCATCTCCAAAGGGCCGCCTTTGAGCCATGCAGCTAAGAGGTACTCATCCAACCCATATGGGAGAGGGACAGAAGCAGCCCATATAGCCGCTGGATCTCCCCCTAGGACCACTGCACAAGGTATCTCCTTCAAGCAAAGGCGCTGTGCTTCCAACTGATGACGTGCAGCGTCCTTATGACGTTGCCAGTGCACAAGCAAGGTTCTCTCGTCTACCACTTGTAGCCTGTACATGCCTACGTTGCGCCTACCTGTTCGAGGATCAAGGGTTACTACTTGTGGAAGAGTTATGAAATATCCCCCGTCCTTGGGCCACGACCTGAGTACGGGTATCCCCTCAAGGGTGGCCTCTTTGCCTACCTTTACTATCTGGTGGCAAGGGGCTTTTTCCAAAAAACTCGGTTTTGGGAAAAAAGGACGGAGAATGTTTTTCAAAAAACCTCCTAGCGCAAAAAGGTCCTTAAAACCCCGAGGAGGAAGGACTTTTACAAGGGCTTCTAGCCTTTGGGAAAGTTCCTGGAGGGATCCTACCCTTAAGGCCAGAGCCATCCGCTTTTCATTCCCGAAGAGGTTGGTCAATACGGGGATGTTTGAGCCTTTTACTTTTTCAAAAAGGAGGGCCTTGTTCAGTTCCTTTGGCCCCTTAGAAACCCTTGAAGTCACCTCGGCTATTTCTAAATCCCTACTGAGGGGTATATCTATCCTTGCGAGTTCTCCTTCACTTTCTAAGAGCTGAAGGAAATCCCTTAGGTCTTTCACGGCGATCAAGACATGATAACCTTCAAGGGGTATTTTCTTCAATAAACTTGATTGGGGAAGGTGTTGATGCCGTGGTGTTTCGATACGCGCTTATACATCTTGGGCGGTTCCCATATCTTACCCAAGGCGTCTTCCAAAATACCGTCATGGATGGCCCAGCTCCTTCCCCTTACAGTTAGGTGCATGCCTTGACGCCTAAAAGGAGAAGAACCATCAAGGGCTTGAAAAAGTTTACCCCCTGGTTCGAACTCCCTGTTGATCTCCAACATGGTCTTCAGCCCTTTAAGGTACGTGAAACCATAACGTTCAAAGAGGATGGCAGTATGGTAAAACAGGGGTTCTAAGGTAATAGAGTCTATACCCAATATAGAAGCGAAGGATTCAAGACAACCCACAAACCGGCGCAAGAGTTTTAAACCTGGTCTTATCATCCCTGGGGCGAGGCCTGCTTCCATGGCCTTTACTTCTTCCTTTATGTTCCTTGACCTCAGGCCCAAGAAGGTATCCTGGCCTTTTTCGTCTACGTCTATATTGAAACGCATCTGGGTAACATCGTTTATGAGGATGAAGTCGAGGCTTACGCTTTTGAAGGTCTCATCAAGTGACACTTGACACAAAAAAACCGGATCCCTTTGTTCAAAAGGTACCTTTACCTCGATTAGCGCAAGGTTTTCATCTACAGGGAATTTACCCTTTACCTCTAATTTTAGAGAAGATGGGTAAAGTTTAGACGATAAGGTTTCTTCAAGCTCTTTCGGTATCAAGTTACGATAAAGGGAATCCCTTATGGGTTTGGGGAGGCTGTTAATTGCTGCAAGGCTAAAAGGCATAAACGACTATTATATGAGGGCTTCCCGTACGAGTTTTTGGACCACTTCAGGTTCGGCCAAGGTGGAGGTATCCCCTAGGTCTTCTAAATTCCCTTCGGCTATCTTCCGCAGTATCCGCCTCATGATCTTTCCGCTCCTAGTTTTAGGGAGGGCATCAGCAAAGTAGAGCTTATCAGGGGTAGCAATGGGCCCTATGACCTTTCTCACTTGGGCTATCAGTTCGGCCTTAAGGTCGTCAGTTGCCGTGATACCTTTTTTCAGGACCACAAAGGCACATATACCCTGGCCCTTTACTTCATGTGGGAAACCTACTACAGCCGCTTCTGCCACTGCTGGATGGCTAACCAAGGCACTTTCTACCTCCGCTGTACCGATCCTGTGGCCTGATACGTTTATGACGTCGTCTATCCTCCCCAGGATCCAAAAATAGCCGTCTTCATCCCTTTTGGCACCGTCGCCAGTAAAATAATGCCCTTCAAAGGCCATGAAATAGGTCTCGCGGAACCGCCTGCCATCTGGGTCGTTCCAAAAACGCCGGACCATGGAGGGCCATGGCCTGCTTATCACCAGGGCCCCTCCTTCACCGGGATCACACTCTGTGCCGTCTTCCCTTAATACCTTGGCCTCAACCCCTGGTAAGGGCAAAGAAGCCGAACCAGGCTTAAGGGGTACAGCTGGTAGCGGGCTGATAAGGAACCCTCCTGTTTCGGTCTGCCACCATGTATCCATGATAGGGCAACGTCCCCCTCCCACTACATAGTAGTACCAAAGCCATGCCTCTGGGTTTATCGGTTCACCTACTGATCCCAATATTTTAAGGCTTGAAAGGTCATGCTTTTTCACCCAATGATCCCCTTCCCTCATCAAGGCCCTTAGGGCAGTGGGGGCCGTATAGAATTTCGTGACCTTGAAGCGCTCGATGATTTCCCAGTATCGATCAGGTTCAGGCCAATTGGGTACGCCTTCGTATATCAGAGTGGTAATACCTAAAAGCAAGGGGCCATATACCACATAACTATGACCGGTTACCCAACCCACATCCGCAGTACAGAAAAGGACGTCGTCTTCCTTGATATTGAAAACCCACTTGAGGGTCTGAGAGACAAAGAGCAAGTAACCACCTGTGGTATGGACTACACCTTTGGGCTTACCGGTGCTTCCAGAAGTGTAAAGGATAAAAAGGGGATCTTCAGAATCCATAGGTTCAGCTTCACAATAAGGAGCAGCTTGGGCCATAAGTTCATCCCACCATAGATCTCGGCCCTCCTTCCAGGGTATGGGTGTCCCTAATCTCTTCACCACGATGACCCTGTCCAAGGGATAACCTTCGAGGGCTTGATCTGCGTTTTCCTTACAAGGTATGACCTTGCCGTTCCTATAATAACCGTCGGCCGTGATCAACAGCTTGGCTCCACAGTCCATAAGCCTGTCCCTTAGGGCCAAAGGGCTAAAGCCGCTGAAGACCACACTATGAATGGCCCCTATCCTCGCACAGGCTAACATACTTATAACCACTTCAGGGACCATGGGCAGGTAAATGGCCACCCTGTCCCCCTTCCTTATGCCTAGGGCCTTAAGGACGTTGGCGAACTTACAGACCGACTGTTCTAGGTCCCCATAACTCAACGTCCTCACCTCTCCTTTCGGCTCTCCTTGCCATATAAGGGCTGTCTTCCCCTTATCCTGATGGCGGTCAAGGCAGTTATAAGCTGCGTTCAATTTGCCTCCTACGAACCATTTGACGTCAAGTCCCTCAAAGCTTCCCTCTGATACCTTTTGCCAACCCTTAAACCAGTGGAGTTCCCTTTGGGCTAACTCCCCCCAAAAACCATCCGGATCCCTTAAGCTTCGAGCGTAAAGCTCCTTGTATTCTTCTAAACCCTTTATATAAGCTTCTTTGAGGACCTCCTGAGGAGGCTCAAAGATCCGCTTTTCCTCTAGGATCGAAAGGATGCTTTTTCCCATCTAAAGGTCCTCCTCGTAAAGTTTTTTTGCATATCGGAGTGCCTCCCTTAAAAAAGCTTCTTCTAACCATCCATGGGGTGTAGGCGTTTCTAAAACACGCTTGGGTATCCGTAGGGCCTCAAAAGAAAAGCCTTCCCTCAATTTAAACTTATATTTGGATTTAAGCACCTTTTTGCCAAGTTCGATAAGTTGGGACGTAGTTGTCTTTATGCCCAAAACCCCAAGGAGTTCGGGAACCAGTTCTGGCTTATATACCCCCCTTGCAAAAAAACATACGACAAGACTTGAAAGTACCTGCCGCCATGCCTCTTCTTTGAACAATTCTTCGACGACCTCTTTTGGGGTAAAGGCTTTGTCCTTAGGCCACTTTTGGTCAAGGCTGTATCCTGCTCCGTCCAAGTGGCTGTGTCTAGACCCTATTAAGTATCCTATAACGGCACACGGACCGGTATGATATCCTGGCATTTCATTTTTGCCAAAGGCCAAGGCGTAATCTTGTCCTCCATATACTGAAGATACTACCTCCACACCCTGGGCCAAGTGCCTGTAAAAGTCGTTGGGTTGCCTAAGGAGGTTCTCAAGGGCCTTTATGTAAGTAAGATAATCGCCCCAGGAGAGTTTCAAACCCATGGTCTCCTGCTCGCCGATGATCCCTTTCTGGAAGGCTTCAGTGGCCCATGCAAGCACTACGCCAGTGGACATAGCGTCAAGTCCCCATGTTTCAACGCGGTCCAATAACTTCAAAAAACCTTCTGGATTACCTATTCCCAACATGGCACCAAGGGCATATATCGGTTCGTAATCGTAAGAGATCATCGTGGTCTTATAGAAGAAGGGTTTGTCCTCATAAGGTTCCCTCAGGGCAGCGATGTGGATACAACCGGTGGGACAATGCGCACATGCAAGCCTTCTCCCCAAAAATCCCTCTGCCAGCCGTTCTCCCGATATCTCCCTGGCCTTTTCGAAACGGGTTTCAAGAAGGTTACGGGTAGGAAGGCCTCCTAGTTCGTTAAGGGGCATTACGTTTTCGGCTGTCCCCAGGTCGTGGTACTTCTTCATAGCAGAGGAAACTACCGCCTCCTTCCATACCACATCGTATAACTTCCTGTAAGCCAAACGGTCTGCAACCGGCAACGACCTACGACCCGAGATCACAAGGGCTTTAAGTTTCTTACTTCCAAACACGGCTCCTAAGCCCAGACGCCCGAAATGGCGATAGGTCTCAGTGACAACAGTGGCAAAGGGTATGAGCTTTTCCCCTCCAAGACCTATACGCATGATGGTCCTCATTCCACTTCCTGGTTCCACCTCACGAAGGATCCTGCCAACCGTATAGCAACTTTCTATTCCCCATATAGCTCCTGCATCCCTGAAGAACACTTTGTCACCGTGAACGGCGAGGTATACGGGAGCGTCACTGGCCCCTTTTATCACAATGGCTCCATATCCTGCCATCCTTATGGCTATGGAACTGCGTCCACCTGCATGGCTTTCCCCCAAGTTGCCCGTATGAGGGGATTTGAACAAGGCCACGGTCTTGGACGCCAGCGGGAAAAGGCCATTGAAAGGACCAACCACAAATATTATGGGATTCTCGGGAGAAAAGGGATCTACTTGAGGCGGACACTCCTCTTCCAGAAGCTTCACCCCTACCGAAACCCCTCCAAGCCCATCCTCAAAGAGGTCTTTACGCTTTCTGACCCAAAACCTCTTCTTGGTAAGATCCACGTAAAGGACGTTATAGAGGGGATCAAGTTGTAAATCGTTCTGCATCCTGCCTGCCCTCCATCTTCAAAACGCCATGAGGACAATACTTTATACAATACCCACAGTGGACACAGATCATGGGTTTATTCGCCTCCTCGTCCCAAAAGACACACCCGATAGGACACGCCTTCTGACAATACCCACAACCGATACACTTGTCCTCCCTTAACCTCACACCCCCTCCCTTACGGGGTTCAAGCGCACCAGTGGGACACACCTTAAGACAAGGAGGGTCCTCACAAGCCCTACAGAGGATGATGACAAAACCCCTCTCCATTCCCCCTACCGAACGCACACCAATCCGTGCTTTGCTTAACCCCGTCCCTTTAAGCCTTGCACAAGCGAACATACAACATTGACAACCCACACACTTTTCACTATCAGATATGACCACCCTGACCCTTTTCACCTCCTACCTCCTTATAGGAAAGAAAATAACTTTTTAGTTGCTTTTTGTCAACAAAGTAAAATATAATGATAAAGCTAAGCGGGTGCAAAACATGCTTATATGCTTGGTTGGTGAGAAACAATTCACTGCTAAATGGGTGCATAAAAACTTTTTGTTTTGTAATTTTGAAAAGCTTCACACTTTTTCCTTTGTAGTGCCATTTAAAATAACGCACAAAAATCTAAGATTAATTGAGCAAATCCTCCTAAACGAAGCAAGAAAACTTTTCCCGCAACACAAAGAAGTACCTTTTGGGTTTCATTTATCAGAAAATGAAAGCAATAAGTTAAGGTGTTATGTTATTGATCCAGAAGAATACGATCAGTTTTCGGACATCCTTCTGGCAAATAAGGTATTTCCTGGAAGAGTCTATCCTTTTTTTGCTGCCTTATATGCTTTCGCGACCAGATACGAAGGTAGGAACAAAATTATCGTTTTTGTGGATGACTTTGTATGGTACGTCTATGCCTTCCAAGGGAAGGAGATGGTGTTTCAGAGGTTTATCAGGTTTGGAAAGGAGGGAGGGGTCCAAGGGTTGTTTTCGCAAATGGAGATCGTAATAGCGCACCTTGTTCAACATTTGAGGTATAAGCCCGAGGCAGTCGTCTTTTTAGGGGAAAAAGTACCTGAACAGATAATACTGGGTGTTCCTTCGGTAGTGGAGAGGGTTTCTTTAGAAGAGCTCTTCAAAGAGGTCCTCAAACAAAAGGCCATTTGGGATTATGCGATTAGGTTACCTAGGTTAGAACGTGATTGGAAATGGACTAAGATTTTTAAAAGGGCAAGTATAGGGTGTTTGGGCTTATTTGTGTTCTTTTCCTCTTATGGATATTTCAATTTTAAGAAGTTACGTGAGGACATGTCTGAGCTTGAAGGCGTCAGGGCTTCTGTTCAGCGCCTGTGGGAAGGTGTAAGGGAAGACATGGCGCTTTTGCAGGAAGATGGTATGAGGGATTGGCTTGAGCTACTTAAGCTCCGTTCCTCTGTGCCCGATACACGGCGTATGTTATCCCAAGTGAGCTTTCTAGCAGAGACCGAAGGGGTAAGGCTAGAGAAGGTAATTTTAAAACCGCAGCAAAGGGCCTTGTTCCTTGAAGGAGAAATACCGCTTTTGGACTTTAGTGGGCGTCAGAGGGCCTTTTCCCTTTTATTGGAACGTGTGAAAGGGAAAGGCCTGAGAGTAAACGCAGTTAATTGGGACCTTATAAAGGGCAACTTTAAGTTAGAGTTGGCCTTGGAGCCATGAGGATCTTAAAGGCCTCTGAGGAACGGAAAGGGAAGGCCTTTTTTATCTTTTCCTTGTCTTTCTTTTTAGCAGCTTGTGGTTTGTCCTTTTTCGTTTACACCCTAAGGTGGCAAAAGGGGCTGGAAGCGGCTATGAGTCTAGAGATACAGCGGAAAGGGAGTTTAGAGGAACGCCTTCGAGGCTATAAAGGCCTTAAAGAGCTCCTTCTGCAGTTCCCCAAGGGTGAGGATCCTATGGAAGTCTTGGCAAAGGGACTTGATCGTTTGAAAGGGCGTTTTTCCTCTGAACTCGCCTTAATTCAGGGAAAAGACGGGGACACAAAAGGCATAGCGTTTGAATTAAGAGGGATAGGGACTCAAGAGGAACTATTGGAAGTTTTGACCTTCCTTGAGTCCTTCGGTTTCCCAGTGCTCCTAATGGACACCCTTGAGCTTACGCCCTTTGATTGTAAAGTCGAATACCTGATAAAAGGTGTGCTGAAAGTCCCTGATGGTAAAGATTAGTCGAGTTTCAGCTTTTCTGCTATTTGCCCTAAGTTTTGTAGCGGTATTTCTGGCCTTCGAGTACGATCTGCCTTTGGACCATGGGGTAAGTGAAAGCCCTGAAGTCTTTGAGGTGGAACTCGAAGGCCTAAAGAAGGAAGGACCTATAGGGACTTGGAGTTTACCTTTTCCTTGTAGAAGACCAAGTGACGAAAAGGGGGAGGTTCAAGAGGCCTCTGAGGAGGCTTTGCCATCGGTAAGCTTCGTGTATTTGGGAAAGGAGAGATACACCCTTATAGGAGAGGAACTCCTTAAGGAAGGCGACAAATGGAGGGGTTGGAAGGTCAGGGCGATAACCCTATCGGGTATCATAGTGGAAAATGAAAAAGGAGAAAAGAAATGGATAGGTTTGGAAGTACCAGGAGAATAATGGTTTTTGTTGGGATCTTTCTCATTTTGGGGTGTGCAGAGAAAAGGATAAAAGAGGTTCAAAGTGGTCCATACCCTCATGTTTTGATGGACCAACCTGGACCTATCCACGGACAAACCGACTTAAAGTCCAAGGTACCTGAATTCAGGATTTCCGGTGGAGAGGTCTCGCCCTTGGAGAGGGTTATGGTGTCTTTGAACATGCGGAAGGCGCCATTGAAGGAGGTCCTTTGGGCGGTTTGCAAGGAAGCAGGTTTAAATTTGGTCTTGGAAAGGGGTGTAGATCCTGAAACGCCTGTTACCATCATCTTAAGCAAGGTCAAACTAAAGGAAGCCTTAGAAGCCATCCTATCTCAAGCAGATTATTGGTATGAGATAAAAGGAAACTTTCTGGTGGTGAAACTCACTGAGACAAAGACCTTTCAGTTGCCCCTTGTCCCTGCCGAAAAGGACTTCTCTTTGGAAGTGGGAGGGGACATCCTGGGAGGTGCACTACCCCCTCAAGGTACACAGGGGGCTCAATTGAAGGGACTCGTTTTAAAAAAGGAGAAAGCCGATTCTAAGGCCTATAATTTTTGGGAGTCGGTGGAAAACGCCTTGAACAGCCTTCTTACGGATCCAGAAGAGCGTTTCCTTTTGGATAGGATGACAGGTACCCTTATGGTCACGGCGAAAAGGTCCCATATGGAGAAGGTGGATAGGTTCTTGTCTAGCCTTAAGGAATGGCTTTCCAGACAGGTGTTGATCGAGGCCAAGATAATCGAGGTGAATCTAAACAAGGCCCTGAGGTATGGGATAGATTGGAACGTCTTCAGGCAATGGAGCAGGGGTAGCTGGACCATAAACTTAGAAGGGATGACGAGGGGAATAGGAGGGGTCCCTGAGGCAGGTCCTTTTTCGAGTCTGGGCATAAGGTTCGAAAAGGCAGATAAAGCCAGTATATCAGGAATCGTCCAAGCCCTTTCTGAATTTGGTGAAGTCCATACCCTTTCAAACCCTCGCGTGAGCGTCATGAACGGCCAAATGGTGGTCTTGGCCGTGGGTAGGAACATAAGCTTTATCTCCAAAGTGGAGACCACCATCACACAAGAGGTAGGAACGACTTACACCATTGAGACAAGTTCCCTTCTTTCCGGATTGATGTTAGGCATTGTCCCCCACATAAAGGAAAACGGAGAAGTGGTGCTCTCCATAACCCCAATCGTTTCGAACCTTTTGGAAATAAAGGAAGCTAAGTTCGGGGAGAACGCCCCTTATGTAGTCCATCTGCCAGTGGTGGATCTGAGGGAACTAAGTACTACTGTGAAGCTCACTGACGAAGAAGTGCTTATCATCGGAGGGCTTATGAAAAAGGAAGATAAAGACACCGAATATAAAATACCCATACTCGGCGATCTGCCCTTGTTTGGCAACCTCTTCAAGGGCAAGAGTCGCCAGAGTAGCTCTACTGAACTTATCATAATCTTACAGCCAAAGGTGCTTTCTTGATGAGGTTAGGTGAGCTCCTGCTTTCAAAAGGTCTCCTTGACGAGGAAAGGCTTGATATAGGTCTCAGGATCCAAAGGCTAAGCGGTGAGGTCCTAGGAGAGGTTTTGGTGAAGTTAGGTTTCCTCTCCCCTCAGGACCTAGCCATGTGTCTAGCTGAACAACACGGTTTGCCTTACGTAGACCTAAGGAATTGGTCGGAGTTTCCAGAAGAACTTCTCAGGCGTTATCCCAAGGAACTTGCCTCAAGGCTTGGCTTTTTGCCCCTCGATGAGGATAGTGAACTGCACATAGCCGTAGAAGAACCGGCTAACATCTTCGCTTTTGACGCCATAAGGGCTACAGCGGCTAAGCCGTTGAAGGTATACCTAGCTGATAAAGAGGCCTTTTGGGAGAGCCTGGAGAGGGCTTATTTCTTCCTGGAAAACCCAACCGAAAGGATTGTGGAAGAAGTCAATAGGAGGTCCGCCTTTGGCCTTCCCGTGGACCTTATACCTCCTTTGGTAGACGCCCTTTTGGCAGAAGCCATAAGGCGTAGGGCTACCGATATCCACATTCACGTGACAGACCCTGTACTAAGCGTATTTTACCGTGTGGATGGAATACTCCAATACGGTTACAGCTTAAACAAAAACCTTGCTTCTTCTGTGATCTCAAGGATAAAGGTGCTGTCTAATTTAGATATAGCTGAACAAAGACTTCCTCAAGATGGATCTTTCGTATTCTCTTTCTTAAAGAAAACCTATGAAATCAGGGTCTCAACCATACCCACTGTGCAAGGTGAAAGCCTCGTGATGCGCATATTGTTTGGTGGTTCTTCAGAGCTTTACAGACTTTCTAATTTGGGATTTGATGAAGATACTGTAAAAGGCCTAAAACAGCTTGTCCAAAAACCTTATGGTGTGTTTTTAAGTGTAGGTCCTACAGGATGTGGGAAGAGCACTACTGTATATGCCCTTTTGAATGAAGTAAACCGGCTCAAAAGGAGCGTAGTTACTATAGAAGACCCAGTGGAGTATAGGTTGAATTTTTCCAAACAGAGTCAAATCAACGAAAGAATAGGCTATAACTTCGCTAGTGCTGGTCGTAACTTCATGCGACATGATCCTGATGTCATATTCCTGGGTGAAATACGGGATGAAGAGACTGCGAAAGTGGCAATAAGGGCCTCTATTACAGGCCATTTAGTCCTCAGCACCCTTCATGCCAACGATGCCCTTTCCACCATCCCAAGGCTTTTGGACCTGGGGGTGGATCGATTCCTCCTCAGTGCTTCGCTTCTCGGATGTCTTTCACAGAGGTTGGTGAGGCGCATATGTTTACGCTGTAAGGAGGAAAGGGAGCCTACAGCCGAAGAAAGGGAATTTTTCCAAAGTAACGGTTTCGAGTTACATAGGGCATTTTTTGGACGTGGCTGTAAGTTCTGTAGGTATACAGGTTATTTGGGGAGGACTGCCATAGGAGAACTTTTAGTGGTGACCGAGACCCTTAAGGACATGATCTATAAAGGTGCTTCATTGCAGGAAATGCAACTTGAAGCCAAGAAGGCGGGCATGAGGACCATGCTAGACGATGGTTTGGCGAAGATAAAGGCAGGGATTACCACGGTCGAAGAGGTGAAAAGGGTACTCGGATGAAGGCCTTCTTTTACAAAGCCTTCGGGGAGGATGGTTTCACCAGAAGCGGCCTAATCCAGGCTGAGGACGAACTTAGGGCCTATGAAGCTCTTACACGTACTGGGCTTTATCCTTACCGTTTTTTCGCCCTTCCCCCCTTCCTTTCACAACTACTGAAATGGCTACTTAGACCCAAGATCCAACCCCGTGATGCCATTACCCTCGCCAGGAACTTATCGATCATGTTGAGAGGTGGTATCCCTATAGTGTCAGCCCTGGAAAGCCTTTCCCAAAGCCTTGAGAAAAAGGCTTTGAGACAGATGCTGTCCGAGGTGTTAGAAGGTGTTAAGCGGGGTTTGAGTCTGAGCCAAGCCTTTGAGGTTTATAGCGACGTCTTTCCCCTTACCTTTTTCAACCTTATAAAGGTAGGCGAAACTACTGGTAGACTTGACAAGGCCCTTATGGACTTTGCCGATCACCTCGAGAGAATAGAAGGGTTTAAGGCAACGGTTAGGAGGGCTTTGATATACCCCATCTTTGCCACCGCTTCTGCCTTTGGAGCCATGGCCTTTTGGTTGGTCTACGTACTGCCTAAGGTGACAGAGGCCTTGAGGGGTATGGGGGCAAAATTGCCCACTTTGACCATTTTAATGGTGAATGCGGGTGAATTCATAAGGGACTACTTTTGGCTTTTGCTACCGTTTTTTCTGCTTTTGGCCTTACTTTACGGTTTTGCTTTACATAGTCCCAGAGTGAAGGTCTACTTAGACAGGCTATTTCTGAAGC
This sequence comes from uncultured Thermodesulfobacteriota bacterium, assembly GCA_964611295.1. Lineage (GTDB taxonomy): Bacteria > Desulfobacterota > B13-G15 > B13-G15 > B13-G15 > B73-G16. The sequence continues at coordinate 27,957 of CAZSWV010000015.1, forward strand.
TTCCAGTTCTTAAGAAGTTATTTTTTCTTAGGGCCCTGGTAGTCCTCTGCGAGCAGATGAGGACCTTGCTTGAAGCCGGGCTACCCATCGATACAGTGTTCGAGAGGGCAAAAGAGGCCGTTGGCAACCGTGTAATAACCGAAGCCCTCTCGAGGGCCAAAGAGCGGGTTCTTTTGGGGGAAAGGTTGTCGGAGTCCATGGGTAAGGAGGAGGTTTTCCCTCCCATTATGGTGAGGTTTGTGGCTGTAGGTGAGGCTACGGGTACCCTAGCAGAACAGTTTGGCTACCTCGGATATCATTATGGTCAAGAGCTAGAGGATTTTTCGGCAAGGCTTTCCAAGTACATCGAGCCCTTTGTCATAACCCTTATAGGGATGTTCTTTGCCTTGGTGGTGATCAGCCTTATGGTCCCCGTTTATGATATGATCACAAAACTGAGCCTCTAAGGTGGAGGAAGTCCTTTCTTTTTACAACCTACAGGAGGACCCATTCCTCATAACGCCTGATCCCGATTACTTTTACCCCTCGCGGGTCCACCAAATGGCCCTTGACGCTATGGAATACCTTGTGGAAAAAGGGGAGAGTTTCCTCTTGATAACGGGTGAGCCAGGAACTGGAAAGACCCTTTTGATCAAAGCTTTCCTTGGGAAAAGAGGGGATCTGTTACCGATAGTGCTCTATAATCCAACGATAAAGCCACAAGAACTCCTGAACTTCCTTTACAGATCGGTATCAAGAGGGAGGCCTTCTCTTGAAAAGGTCAAGCTTATAGAAGGGATCAAGGCCTCCTTGTGTAAAAGGAGACAAGGAGGTCAAAAGGTACTTCTTATCGTAGACGAGGCCCAAGATATGCCTGATGATGTCCTCCTTGAGATAAAACACCTCTCCAACCTGGAGACCTCTAAGGAAAAACTGCTTCAAATCGTCCTCCTTGGACAACCCGCCCTGGCCATGAGGCTTAAGGCCCCTGAGAACCGCCAACTCGATCAAAGGATAAGCCTTAGGGTGGAATTACGTCCGCTTGAGAGGGAGGAAGTAAGGGACTATGTACTTTACAGGATAAGGAAAGCCGGAAGCCCCTCCCTTGGTTTTGAAAAGGGTGCCCTGAAACTCATCTGGAAACGCTCAAGGGGCATACCAAGGCTGATAAACCTGATCTGTTCGCGGGCCATTATGGTAGGCTACTTAAAACGTCTACAAGTGATAAAGAGGGAATGTGTAGTGGCAGCCCTTAAGTACCTTAACTTATAGGTCCCAACCTCTGTAAGGCGTCATTGGCCTCAGGGTCCCCTAACGTTTTAAGCTTTTCGTAAACCTCTTTTGCCCCCTTACGGTCCCCTTTGAGTTCAAGCAATACCGCAAGGTTGTAAAGGAGGTCCGTGTGGTCAGGGAAAAGCATAAGGGCGTCTTTGAAGGTCCTCTCTGCACCTTCTAGGTCCCCAAGTTTTGCCAAAACAACCCCATAGTTGACGTAAATCCCTGGATGAAGGGGGCCAGAGGTCATAGCCTCTTCTAGTGTTTCTTTTGCCTCTTTCAGCCTGTTTAGCTTGATCAATAGAAAAGCCACCCTATTTATCACGAGGTGGTCTTTTCTTTTTTGGATATAGGTCCTGTATTCCTTTAAAGCTTCTTCAAATAGACCTCTTTCTTCAAAGGCCTGACCCCTCCAAAGACAATGAATGTAAGGATCCCCTTCTTCAACGGGAGCTTCCTTCACCTCGGACTTTCGAAAGTCGTAAGTGGCAAGGGAAGGCACATTTGGCCGTGATGTAAGATTTCTTCCTTCGTCTTTGTCTCTTTCTGTTCTTTCTGAGTTAAGTTCAACCTTAAGGTCCAAGCGTCCTTCATCGACCTTTTCTGGTTTATGCCATTGGACCTCCCCGGCCAAATTCGCTCCTTGGATCTCCTTTGAGGTGACCAGGGTTGTCTTAGGCGATTTGAAGGAAAGGGCAATTAAAAGCCCACCAACGGAAAAGACGATGACAAAAAGAGAGATCCACAAAGTCCTTTTTCCCTTTCGGTTTACGAAGTCCTCAATCCCTGGTGGCAAAGAGGCCTTTTTGCTCATCCTTAAGTTGACTTGCATAGGCTTATTATATTATAAGACCCAAAAAACCTCGGAGGAGGGAGGCAATGTTACGTCTAAAAGACAAAAGGGGATTCACCCTTGTGGAGCTTGCTATAGTCTTGGTGATAATAGGGATCATCCTCGGAGCTATCCTCAAGGGGCAAGAGCTTATAACGAACGCAAAGACCAAGCGCTTTTACAACCAATATAGGGAAATAGTTGCAGCTATATATACCTACTACGATAGATATGGAAACTTACCTGGCGACGACAACACGGCTCAGTCTAGATGGTCAACTACTAGCAATGGAGATGGTGATGGTTTAATAGAAACAGCTATTTCTTTCGCCTGTACCACTAATTCCCCTGAGTCTTGTGGTTTGTGGGAGCACCTGCGTCTAGCCAACATAATAAGCGGCACTGGACCTACTAACCCCAAACATGTCTTTGGTGGAGCCATTGGGGTAGGTTATGCTACAATTCAAGGTGTTTCCACCAATTGGATAGGTTTTCAAAACGTCCCGCGGGAGATAGGGGGAACCATCGATACACAGTATGACGACGGGGATTATACTTCAGGAAGCATCGTTGCCTCTGGTGCTTACACAGGAACTGGGACGATAATCCTTTACTTCAGGTTGTGAGGACTATCCTTACCTTAGGCCTTACTTTTTGGGGGATAGGGTATGGAGTTCTCATCATACCCTATCCCTTTGATTTATCGATAAAAACCCTTATGGTTAAGGCCATAACAGGAATGGCCCTTGTAATCGGGGGTTCTCTCTTTATAGGCCTTTACCTCTTCCTAAAAAAGCCCTAAGCGCTAAGCTTATCTGTCACGAGGTACGCAATTTTGCCCCTGCCTTTCTATCTCTACTTGGCAGTTCTTATTAGAGTCATATGCTATAAGTTCTGAAAAGGTAAAAAGTCCACATGAGTTTTTACAGCCACTTGCAATATACGTTTCCAATTGTTGGGAACTTCCTAAGATAACCGAAGATCCAGAACTACAGCTTCCATCGTCCAATTTGAAAGAGTTAATAGCGTTATCTAAATATACGACAAGGTTATTGCAGTAAGTCCCACTTGCATAATTACATCTTTGTTGCTGCAATTCATAAAGTGATACATATTCCACTATGTCATCATATTCTTCGGGTCTATTAAAATCGTAAAGGAAGTCGTCTACGTTGGCTTGCCCTTGTGTATAGATGGTCCTGTTAGTTTGAAGGTTGTAATTCAGCCCTGCGCCTATGACCAAATAGGCAAGGTTAGATTTAGGATTCCCTTTGTCGGTTATAGTTAACGTTGTGGCGTTTAATGTGCACAGATCTCCTGAAGTGAGTTCTGGAGCTACTTGGTAAAGGAGGGCTCTGTTTTGGCTATCGTGACCTTTGACGCCGACAAGGTTAAAAGCCGGGTCAGGTTTCTCGGGGTCATATTGATCAAAAGGCCTTGAAGGGGGTAAATAGCCGAACCTGATGGCATATCCCTTAAGGGCTTCTGAGGCCCTTTTTAGATCTTCTCTGCTTTCCATGTACTTGGTCCTTTTGGTCAAAACACCTATTATGCCCGTACCGAACCCTACTAGTAGTCCTATTATGACCAAAACTATGGCCAACTCTATTAACGTAAATGCCTCCTTCTTAAGGTGATTAACGGCTGAAAAACGCATCTAGCCTCTTATTATAAGTCTACGCCCTTATTTTTCCACCTCTTTTGAGGCCTCAATCGAAGGATAGAGGCTTGGTGCTGGTTTTTTATCCCTTTGCCCTGGCCTTTTTTAGCCTCTCTCCAAATCCTTTTTCCCTGGCCACCTTTTTCCTTTTGGCAACCAAGGTCTTAGCGGCGAGGGGGAACCGCGTTGGTAGCCCCCACTTCCTTCGGTATTCCTTAACGGTCAAGCCGTGGCTCCTCAAATGGGCGTTGCTCAGTTGACGGAGGTCCCTGCCACATTCTAGACAAATTACCTTATTGCGCTGCACAGATTTCAAGGGGTCAAGCCTTAAGGACTCGATACCTTCTTTGACCACCTCTTTTACCTCAGGCTTTCCTTCCTCAAGCTCTTTCATCGCACGAAGACGCTCAAAGGTCACACTTAGAAATTGATCTACCTCCTCTGGCGACATCCTGGCATGACTAGCCTGTGCCACTGTTATCTCCACTGCCATCTCTGTGAGCGATTTCGGCATCTTTGTACCTCCTATTTTGTTTTTTTCAGAAAATAAACAGTGTTAATAATTTTGTCAAGCAAGGTCATCTAGGGGATAAGGAGGTGTTAATGCATCCTTTGTAAAAGGTGGCGTTTCGGGGTTGTAAAACTATTGTTAGTATTTTATGGGTTATCCATGGAAAAGTGTCTTGTGTCTTTACGGTTCGGCTGTTTCTGCCCCCTTGACAAGGGGTAGTCCTTCGTCTTAACTTTATGGGCGAGGTTTGGGGGTTTAAAAGCTTAGAAGGGCTTGACATCCCCCGCCGAAGTTGTTACTAACAAAAGGCCAAAGGGTAATTAAAAAGGCCCTACGGGGCTTTAATTTTATCGCCCTTTGTCGTCCTTGATCTTGGAGGTGGGGTTGTAATGCCGACTATAAACCAATTGGTACGTGAAGGGAGGCAGAAGATAAAGGAGAAGAGCAAGTCCCCGGCCCTTCAAGGGTGTCCTCAAAAAAGGGGGGTATGTATAAGGGTTTATACGACTACACCTAAGAAGCCTAATTCTGCTTTGAGGAAGGTAGCGAGGGTAAGGTTGACCAATGGTGTAGAGGTTACCGCTTACATTCCAGGTATAGGGCATAACCTTCAAGAACATTCTGTGGTTTTGGTGAGGGGCGGCCGAGTTAAGGATCTACCGGGTGTAAGGTATCACATAATAAGGGGTACTTTGGATGCCTCCGGTGTTGAGGGTAGGAGAAGGTCTAGGTCAAAATATGGAACTAAAAAACCAAAGTAAGGGAAGGGGGCTATGCCGCGGAAAGGTAAGGTAGAAAGGCGTGAGATACCGCCTGATCCCAAATATAACGACGTATTGGTTCAGAAGATGATCAACTGTGTGATGTGGGATGGGAAAAAGAGCGTGGCCGAAAAGATCGTATACGGTGCCTTTGAGATAATAAGGGAGAAGCTAAAGGAGGACCCTCTTCAGGTCTTCCATAAGGCTATAGAGAACGTAAAGCCCATTTTAGAGACAAGGCCGCGGAGGGTGGGTGGGGCAACTTATCAGGTGCCGGTGGAGGTGCGTCCTGAGCGACAGATAAGTCTGGCAGTTAAGTGGATCATTCATGCTGCCAGGGCGCGGCAGGGCAAGCCCATGAAGGAAAGGCTTGCTGAGGAGATCATAGACGCTTATCACAATAGGGGTGCAGCTATAAAGAAGAGGGAAGATACCCATAGGATGGCCGAGGCCAACAGGGCGTTTGCCCATTACCGTTGGTAAAACAAGAAGGCAGGAGGTTTTGATATGTCTAAGCCGAAGTTTGAGCGGAAGAAGCCGCATGTGAACG
>CAZSWV010000016.1:0-25099 GCA_964611295.1 uncultured Thermodesulfobacteriota bacterium
GCAGCGGCTCATCCGGCACGGGGTCCAGGCCCCATTCGGCCCAGAGCTTCTGGCGCTTGGCCTCCAGCGCTTCTTCGGCGGCGCGGTAGGCGGCGAGGTCAGCCTCGGTGGGCAGGCGGTAGCGCTTGCCTGGGCGCTGGGGGTGGTGCAGCACCACGGCCATCAGGCGCTGGCCCGCCTTGCCCTCGCGGAACAGCCGGCGGGTGGTTTTGTCGTCTATCGTGCCGCCGCAGAGCGGACAGCGCACGTGGGCGCGCGTGACTGTGCCCTCCTCGGGGTCAAAATCGATCGGCTCGCCGTTCTGCCCCACAATCTCCACATCAATACGCCGGGCCATATGGTTCGGAATCAGCCGCAGGGCGATTTTCCTGTTGTCCTTTCTGGCCAGCCAGGTCTGGCGCATGAGGGGGATTTCGGCGCCGCAGGCCGGGTTCTGGCAGGGGAGCGTACGCGCCCAGATGTAACCAACAGGGATAGAGCCGTCGGGATCCTCGGGGTAGAAGTGCTCCAGTTCCCTGCGCGCCTCCTCCAGCACCCAGTCGCCCCAGGCGCGCACTGCAGTAAGAAGCGGCGAGTGGCTGGTAACTTCCTCCACTTCCAGCAACTGGCCTGTGGATTTCCCCGGCGGAAGAGGAACTCGTTCTACGCTCCCCGGCTGTCCGAAGCGCTGGGGGAACTCGAGCACCGCTTTGAGGATCATCACTGCCACCGGGTTGTAGTCCAGGGCGTAAGTCTCACAGCCCAGGCGCAGCGCCTCCAGGGGGATCGAACCGCCACCGGCGAAGGGGTCCAGGACGCGTGGGGCGCGGCCGCCGAAGGCCTCACGGATCAGGTCGCGGGCCTTCTCCAGGTCAGGGTTCTCCCCCTGGACGGCCTCCCAGGGGGCGAGGTCGCGAATCAGTCGGAGCAGCTCCTCCCGCCGCCGTGGGTCATCGGGCAAAAGGGCTGCCAGGGCCGTGGCGCGGGAGGCGGCCAGGGGCCTGCGTGCCCACCAGATGTGCAGGGTGGAGATGTGACCGTGGCGGATGTTTTTCTCGCGCACGGATTCTTCCGAGACCTTCCGCAAGGGGAAGTCGGTTTCGATCAGGCGGTGCCTGTCGCTCATATGCTCCATAAACCGTCCTCCCCCAGTTTGAAATCATGGTCCCGGTCGAAGAAGGATCCAGGCGCCCACACAAGTTCGGCCCTCGTCAGTCCTCCCTGGATCATATCCCAGCCGGCCAGGCATTCCATAGCGCCAAGCGGGCTTACGTTAGGGGCTACAGCGGCGTGGGCAAGCAACCGTCGGATTGTGACGACCGGCGAGCTCGCCTGCAAATTCACACGGCCGCCGTCGAAGAACTGCGAAACCGGATCGCAGGCGATTCGGATCAGACGACCGAGCCCGTAACGGATGTCTCCCCCGATGAACAGCTCCTTGATCTGGAAGATCCCCTGACACAGTCTGGTGCCGGTATCGCGGCAAAAGAGATAGCCCACCATGGCCACTGGTCTGAAGGCACTATGGGCATCCCGCCAGTGAGGGCTGATCAGCTCGAACTCCCGCAGGGTGCCCTCGGCGGCCGTATCGGATTCCGGCTCGATGGCCGTGCCCGGTCGGGTGATGAGCAGGCGCATGCGGAAGGGCCGGTCTTCCAGTCCTTTGTGGTCTTCTTCCCGCTCCCAAATCAGTCCTTGGCCTTCATGATAGCGGGGAAGCCATGCTTTCCACTCGCCATTGACCTTCTCAGCGGGGAAAAGGTAGCTCAGGCGGGTGTTTGTTTGAATGGATTGGCCGATAGACTTATAATCCGGGAACTGATTTGGGCTCCGGCGGCGGGCGATCTCGGCGGTCAGTGCCCCCCAGAGGGCGCGAGCCGGAACATAAAGGCGCGTCCGGTTGAGGGCTCCGGCCGGCGGCGCACCGATGTGTAACGGCGACTTTACTAGCCAGACCCAGCGATACATTTGCCAGCTCATGAACCACTCTCCTTCGCTTTCAGGTGACAGTGGGCATAGGCAAGAGCATTGCGCAGTAGGTCGCGGGCGAAAAGAAGGTCGTCCAGCTCGTTCGCCAGCTTCTTGACGGCATCCAGCACATCCGTGTTGGCTTGAACCTTCTCGCTGAACACTTTCTGCAGGAAGCGCGCACAGCTTCTATTGAATTCAGCTGCTATCTTATCATGCCGGGCTCGGATGTAGAGAAACATAGCATAGGGTCCCTGCTCTTCCAGCACGGCCAGGGCCTCGTTGAGGACTCTCTCGTTCATATTCTGTAAATTTGCCAGCTCTTGCCCAAGCTCTGCGCAGCGGATATCCAGATTAATCGGCTGATTAGCTTGCTGATTCATGGTTCACCTCCCGTTCCGGTTTTGCTTCAGGCTGGCCGGGTTTTCCCTGGCAGCTCACTGCTTCCCCCTGCACATCCTGTTGTTTGGAACAGAGGACCTTCAACCTTCCCATTCCCCGCGTGCCCATTCCGCCGACCCCCAGATGCTCCAAGTAGGGATGGGCCTGCTTTGTGACCTCAAGGACCTTATTGGGATCATCCATCTTCTGGCCACTGCTCAGAGTCACGTTCACATCTTGGCCACCGATTTTGAAGTGACGTGGGTTCTTGGTGATGACCTCCCACACCAGGACCGTGGTCCCCGGCAGGGCTTCGTAGGAGAATAGTGCTTTTTCCTCGGCTGCCCCTGTTTCCGGGTTAATGGAGACCGAGGTGCGCACCTCCAGGTTGCTATTCACGACGTGAATGAACAGGTGGTCAGGCAGGATGGCCAGGCGGTCAAGGATATAGCCAGGCACGCAAAGATTTTGGAGGTTGGACTGAATCGAGCCATAACTCTCACATTTCTTGACAGGAAGAAGCAGCCAGCCCAGGTTCAGCGGCCTGTCCGGACTTCCATCTTTCCAATACACGGCGTTCTCATGAACCTCCTTGACCTCGAGGCCCACCAGCCGCAACGCCATGGGGCAGGTGACCCAGTGGGGTCCTCGCCGTGTGGGGACCGGGAAGAGAAGCACGTGCGCGTCGGTAAAGGCAGCCAGCCCGGCAAAGCCGCCGGCCTGGTCCTTCCCGCGGGCGAAGCCGAAGACAGTGCAGACAGGACAATCCGGCTGGCCGCAATGCCCCAGGTAGTTATCACGGGCCTGTCCCAGGCCAGCGCAATGCGGATAGCAAGGCCAGTCTCTCCCGTTCACCATACGGTTTGGGTTTGCCTCTGTTTCCGCCATCGCCACATAGGTCCGATACACCCCAGCCAGGCTGGAGCCGGGGATCTTCGGGACGCGGGTGACCGGGTCTCGCACGATGGTCAAGTCCACCCGACCGATGCGGGCGCCGCCCGTGCCCACATGGATGGGGTCCAGAGCTATGCCCACATGGAGAAACTTTTGAAAACTTGCCATGGCTTAAACCTCCTTAAACGGTTTTCTTCAGCACCCTTATATGCCATTCCAGAGCTTGCTGCAGGAGCTTGCGAACGGCTGCCTCAGTTAAAGCTTCCAGCGCCGCCCCCTCCGCCTCCAGATGCTCAGCGATCAATGCTCGCAGCATATCGCGCCAGAGGTCCGGCGATGGTTTTTCCTGCAATTCTTGCCAGTTTTGCTCAAGCCGGCTAAGGGCGCTCCATAAACGCTGCAGAGCCGTTTGACTGGGGGCAACGCGTTCTACAAGTTGCCATATTTCCCGCATTTCCCTCCAGTCCTCTAAATAGAGGAGGTCAGGAATCTGAAACCGGGCGCTGGCGGTGTCCATAAAGAGGAACCCCACCCGCGCGGGGAAGACCCGGACGCCGTCCCCAGTCCGCAGGTCCGCCATGTGCCGGTAAATTTGACCGTTCGGATGACGAAAGTCTTTCGGGTAGCAGAGCGATCGATCCTCCACAGCGACATAGGGGTAGAAGACATCCTCCCGGCCATCGGGCACCGTCAATGGCACGGTTCGCAACGTGGTATGGCCGTCCGGTCGCTGGAGCTGCAGGGTGAGGATCCCATTGCGCACCTCGTGTCGCTCCACCCTCCAGACCTCCTCGCCCTGGCGGAGCCTGTCCTCCAGGTTGCGCGTGGCCTCCACCACCGCCTGGAAGGGGAGGGTTCGGTCAAAGGCGACGATACCCACATGTAAGGGGAGGCGATCCCAGACCCGGGCAAACTTCTCCCGCCAGCGGGACAGAGCCAGGTCCACACATTCGGAGGCCGCCTCCAGTGGAACCACCACCCGGAAGCGCAATGGCGAAAGCTCAAGCGGGATCAACGGGTGATACACCCCGAGGTGAGAGTAGCCGCCGTCGAGCTTCTTAGCGCTTTCGATGACCAGTTGCCTTGCCTTTCCGAATTCGTCCTCTTCTTCCAGGGCAATTCGCTGGCCCCGGAGCGCGTCCTCCGATTCCTCCGGTCTCAAGAGTCGGGCCAGGTTGGAGGCGGTGACAAAACCGCCCAGCGCCTGCACATAAACCAGGCTGAACTGGATGCCCCGCCAGCGCCCATCGTAAAGCGTGCGGTCCTGCCAGCCGGAACGGCTGCTTGCATCCGGCCGGATCAGCAGGCGCCATACCCGCCAGGGGTTCTCGCTACGAGCCGCGATCTGGCAGAACTCTTGGAGCAGGTCTTCAAAGAAGTCTTCGGCTTCCCGCCAGAAGCGGTAGACCCGGCCCGGTGAGGGGAGCTTGCGGAAGAGCTGATGGACGAGCCAGGCCGCCCGCTCGTCGTCGTTCAGATTACCCCACTCCGGTGCTTCGGCGCGGTCTTCCACGATTTTTTGGAAAAACGGCCGCCAGTCCCGCTCGTACTGGTAGCCTTCCTGAAGGCTCCTGAGAACGGGATCTTGCGGGTCAAACTTTGAGAGTTTGCTCTTAATGTAGTGCTGCAAAGATTTGAACGGCTCCGCGGGATCAATTGGATTGAGCTGCCCTGACAAGGTTGAATTGAACCTTCGCCACTCCGATATCGCCTGCGCCCGCAGGCTGTCCACCCGTTCACCGTTCAGCCAGGGTTCGAGATCGAAAGAAAGGGTAAGGAGGGCGATGCGGTTGTTGCTGTCGGCCACTTCCTCAAACCAGATGGTGTCATAGCCCAACCGCCCACCGAGCCAGTCATCCCGGCGATGATGGTGCCGATCCCGGCATACATCACAGAGTTTGCCCTTGTTTGATGGGTCACCGTTTAAGCGGACCTGGCAGACGGGACAGACGTGCCCCTTAGATTCCTTCGGCTCTTTACAGTAAATATTCCATGTCCTGTGAAGGGGGATAGCCGTTATCTTGCGCGCCTCCCGGCGTTCTTGCACCAGAGGCACCAGCGAACGGGTAGGCTCGCTCAGGCGCACGAAGGGAGGGGTTTCGAGATGCAACTTTTGGGCGATGGCGTCCACCTGCTCCTGAAGCCAATTTTCCCATCCGCTCAACCACGGGGCTGGCACTGTCTCATCCCAGCGCTCCCCCGGGAACGAAAAAATCGCCACGCTGCTATCCCGATAAAGCAAAGACCCTACAGCGAGGTCCGCCTCAATGAGCTGAGCCACTTGGTCGAAAAACTCATTCAGTGTTGCCCGCGCTCCAGTCCAGTCGCCGATCTTCACCGCCCGCGCCTCATAGTGGTCGGTGCCGATACCCACGGTGAGCAGGCGCCAGCGGATTTGCTGCTTGATCCTATTATCCCCCCAGGGAAAGCCTTGGCTGTTGAGGATTGCGCCTGCCACGGCGCTCTTGAACAGGGCTGCCGCCACGTAAGATTGGTCCCAGAGGGTGACGTCGTTGTTGGGCAGCCGGGTCTCCGCGACCGTGGAAAGAAAAGCCTGGCGAAGGTAGGACTGGGGGCCGATGGCCCGCTCCCGCCAATGGGCCCAGTGCGAAACATCCACGGCCTTGCTGGTAACGAGCTGCTTCAAGCCTTCCAGCACTTGCCTGATCTCCTCGACCACCTGCTTCCAGCCGCGCTCGGTGAGCACCTCCGGTGGATCAGCGAACAGGTTGCGCCTGGGATGCCCAAAAGGTGAGGAGAGCCACATATGAGGCATGGACTGGCCAAGATATTCCGAGGTGGGTGCTGGGATGTTCTTTTCGATCCCAGAGACCACACCGTGGCCCGCCTGCAACAGGCCCAGCATACCCCAATCCCGCTCACGGTGCTTTTCAGTGAATTCTTTCATGGACGCCGGCCAAGCATCCTGTGGTATAGCGCTGCCGGAAAAGGTCTTGACCCACCCCAAGAGATCATCCCAGGGGAATGGCGGCTGTTCGGCATCGTGCCACTTCTCATACTCGTATCTCACCGCATCCCCGCCGTGCCGGCGCAAAAACTCCATGCGGGCTTTGCCGGCCATGTGGAACCAGCCGATGGCCTCGCAGGCGAGGAGCACAGGCCGGTGCCGGCGAAGCGTGTCCGCAGGTGCGAACGTGCTCATGGCGTCCCTCCCGCTTGAAACCAACTTTCAATCTGAGCCCAAAGCTCCCCTCTGTCATTACCCTCGACAGACCGTAGCCCTTTGCGGAAAGCCTTCCACCCCACGATCTTTGCGGTTCCCCAGCCCACGGTGCGCTTGGCGGAGATGCCGTAGGTAGTGAGCAGGGTCTCAATTGCTTCCAGCAGCCTGGGCAGGAACTCCGCCGGATCGGCGGCCGGTTTCATCCCCGGCCAGGGGGCGTAGAGCAAATAAAGTGTTCCCTTCGCACCTGGGGGGACGACCTCGTAGTAAATGGGCTGCGTGCCGGCACGCCGCTCGCGGCTGTGCGGGTTGATCACCTCGAAGCCAATCTTGTCAAACCAGGTGGGGTAGAACACCAGCGCGCCCTGGTGGAAGTATTTCTCTTCTCCCTTCTCGTTGCCGAAAAGGTGCAGGATCCAATTGGGATCCTTCCATTCCTTAAACCGCTTACCCTGCTCCAAATGCTCCCGCAGACCCTCCTGCATGCGGCAGGCCCAGCGCAGGAGCCCTTTCCAGCTCGCCGCGCTCATGAACGGCACCCCAAACACCCGGTCCTTCCGCACCGGGTTGTCCAGAGGGTGAAAGAAGCGATCGTCCTTGGAATACCAGGGGGTAAGGAGCTCAAAGTCTACCTGAAGGCCGAGCCAGGCTGAGGAGGGCAATGCCATCAAGGTGGGGCGAAGGTCGATGTCGTCAGAGACCTTGCCAGGTTCGCTTATAATCAGCTCTTGAGCAGTCTGCATATAGATAACCCGACGCACGTCTTCGCTGAATGACCAATCCTGAAACCACCAAATGGCGCTTTGATCTAAAAGCTTGCCCGCTAATATTTTCCCGGGATCCCCATCAAGGCTCTGGGTCATATTCTGCTTCAGTTCTCGTAGGTGTTCGTCTATTCTATGCTCTATTTCTCGACGCCGCCGCTTGTCCCTTCCGCGCCTGGCTTCCTCAAGCTGGTTCTTAAGCTCCTGAAGCGATGCGGCGTCTTCTTCTAGCTCAGCCGTTAGACCAGTAAAGTAATCCCAGGTCATGGCGAGCCTCCTTTGTGATTAGAACCTTTCAAATTACATAGTTCTTGCAAAATATCCTCGCCCGTCTTGAACTGAAAATCATTAGTCTGCCATGCCTCTTTTAGGCGTTCCCTGATCTTCTCAAAGTCCACCGTGGGCGGCTTCACAAAGCCGAAGGTGCGCCTACCTTCTTCAGGATGCTTGAAGCTGAAGACCTTCTTGCTCTCCTGCTGACGGCCAGCGAGCCAGCGATTGATATCATTGTCTTGTTCAAGCTCCTGGGCCTTATTTTTAGGCTGCTTCCTCCCAATCACTTTGTTAAACGTGCTCTCGTTTGCATTCTGCCTTGCCAGATGCTGGCCCTTCACGCACCAGAAATTTTGGAGCGAGGCCCAGGAGAAAGAGCCATCGCCAAAATCATGACGCCATTGTTTTGGATCGACATAATATTTGAGCACGGCGAGCTTCTCTTTGGAGCAACAAACACTGGAGCCTGAGATGTAATCTATAAGCCCGAAATCCATGTGATGAAAGGCGTTCTGCCGCCCCGGTTCATCCGAGGGCTTGAACACCGTCTTCCCCCCGATGGCTCCGTAGTTGGCAATGAGCCGCAGAGTCAGGTCCAGCAGGCACCACTCTTCGTCGCGAATCGGCCTCAAAGGGATGAAGCGAAGCGTAAATTCCGTGTTTGCCTTTATCTGTCCTTGAATCACATTACCCTGGCTATCCAGGATCATCAGCCGGAACTTCCGGGCCCAGCCGGTGCAGCCGAAGAGTTCGCAGACCACGCAGCGGTGGCCGGGCTCAGTCGGTTTCTTATTATGGTCCGGGCAACGCTCAGGGCTTGTAGGATCACAGGCTTTTCCGCCCAGGCCCCGCACCAGCACCTCAAACCACCAGCGGATCGAGCCCATAAGTCCGGTGGGGATGAGGCGCTCGCATTTGCCTTCAATATCTCCTGTCCATATATCCGTTAGTGCTTTAAACTTCCATTCCATGGGCTAATCCTCCTGCATTATGGAAGAATTTTTCCAGTCCTTAACCACATAACGTACCACCTCCTTCATTTCCTCCGGATGGAGCTTAGCAGCTGGGTTCTGGATGATGTAAAGCGTGGGGGTAGTGGCGGCATTTTCAACGATATAAAGCCAGTATTCCTTTCCCAGCCGCTGGGCCATAAGCCACTCGTTCGGAGTAAGGACGAGGGGACCACTTCTGGCATGTGACTTAACTTCTATATAACGTACCGACCCGTCATTTGCTTTTGAACGGATGTCATAACCTAGCTTTTGGGCCGAAACATCCTCGGGTACGCGACCTTGTTCGCGCTCATATTGCATAGCCACTTGCATGCCGATGGCCTCAATTGCCTCATCGTACGCCATCGCCTGTTCCCCCTCCTCAGGAACGACCCTCGCTACTCCAAGGACCTTAGGCATAGTCGGAAGGAGGTTCATCTGACGGCGGATCTTTTCCTCGAGGGATCGCTTGCGGTTCTCGTAATCTTCCTTACGGCGTTCTGCATTGATGATTTCCACCTCAGGCACGTGCTCACCCTTGCTCCGTCGGATCTCATATTCCATGAGCCGGGTTTCTACCTCCAAGATCATTTGCTCTAACGAACGAATTCCATATTTTTCCTTTACCCTTGCCTCCCTCTCCCTCTCCTGAGCCATCTCTTTTTGGAAAGGTTCAAGTACGTTATCCACGGCGAAAGAAAGGACTTCCTCATCTGAAGGGCATGGTTCTGTATATTTAAACCCACGAAGGGGCTTAAGATCCCAAAGAAGGGAAGTATTCACAAGCCTTAGGGGGCCACCTCCAACAGGCTGGAAAATGACAAAAAGGCGCTTTCCAGCCACCTGGTCCTCCCCATCGCGGATCTCCCCTTGCACAACCCATAGCCATCCGTTTAGCTTCCCATCCGGATCGGCGAATACAGCACCCCTTTGTAGGTCCTTATCACACCGGACGAAAACGGCCTCGATTAAGGCCTCAAGCAAAGGATGCCCAGGGGCTACAAAAACGGCCTCGTGTCGTTTTGCCACTTCCTTGTCAAAGGCGATCTTGTTGTACTCGCGGAAGACCTCCCCAAATTTGCGTTTGAACTCCTGGGGTACGTTTCTCAACTCAGAAGGCACATGAGGCACACGTAAAAGCCCATCACGACGCCTTTCCACTTTTAACCCTAGGAAACGGCATGCACGTTCGAAGAAACGCTCAATGTATTCGGGGACCAAGCGGTTCTCACGGGCTCGACGGTCTTCACCCAGGACACGCTGCAGGTCAATATGCCGAGTGGCCAGGGCCTCAAGGGTCGCCTCACGGGCCTTCCGTATAGCTTCTTCGTCGGGCACCGCTTCGATTTCGGCAAGGATTTCCTCCAGATTACGGCGACGGGAGATGGCATCCATAATTAGGTCCTTGAGACTCCGACCAGGCACGATATCACCTATGACGTCAAACACACGGTCACTCCCTAGGGCTTTGCGTATCTTGTCCAACTTGTCAAAAAGCGCCTGTAACACCCTCCCTTCGATCGTGTCATAGGCTACTAGGTTGTAAATGTGGACCTCCTTGCGTTGACCGTATCGATGAATGCGGCCCATACGCTGCTCTAAGCGGTTAGGATTCCAGGGAACGTCGTAATTCACCATAAGTGAACAGAACTGCAGGTTGATACCTTCACCTCCAGCCTCAGTGGACACCATCACCTGAGCCCTTTCACGGAACTCGTTCTCGGCACGGATCCTATCCTCCAACCGCATCCCGCCGTGGAGCGTGACTACGTTAAAACCCCACTGGCGGAGCTTTTCGGCCAAATACTCCAGCGTCTCCCGGAATTCAGTAAAGATCAATATCTTTTCGCCACGACCTCTAATCCGCTCTTCTTCTATCACCTGACGCAGTTCCTGAAGTTTTGTCTCGATCTCTTGTTTTTCGGCTTCACGGGCCAGATGTATAAGCCTCTCAAGCATCTGAAGCTCCACTTCCAGTTCTTCAAGCGTCTCAGCAGCAGTATACGACTCAAGTTCTTCTTCTTTTAGGAGACGTTCTCCTTCTGGGGCATCTTCCATTTCTTCTTCGTCGATATAGGCTTTCTCAGTAACCAACTGGCCTAGCCCAAGAGGCCTTTCTAGACGCTTTTTCCTCATACGCTCCAAAGACCGACGTACCGCTCGTACACTTGAGGCTAAACGCCGCTGCAGCAAGACCATGAGAAAGGCCACGTTGCGCTTCTTTCTCTCAAGGGCAATGTTATACCACTGTTTTACGTACTCAGTGACTGCGTCATAAAGCTGTTTTTCCCCAGAATTGAGACGATAAGTCCGCGTAAAAACATAGCGAGGAGGGAATAGTGGCCTGCCTTCAAAATCCCGTAAGTCCTCTTTTAACCGTCGGAGGAACAGCGGATTATCACCGTCCCGTATGGATTCGACCAACAAGTCCACATTGGCAAAGAACCCGGGTTCGAGGAGGTTAAGGAAAAGACGGAAGTTTTCAGGGTCACCACGGTGAGGCGTGGCAGTCAGAAATAGTAAAGACTGGCTTCTGGAAGAGAGCAATTCCCCGAGCCTATATCGCTCCGTCTTGTTGGTCTTTTCACCATAGCGGTAGGCCGCCATCTTATGGGCTTCATCCACGATCACCAAATCCCAGTGGACGTCAGCCAACATCTCCATAATATCGGCCTGTTTGGCAAAATCCATGGAAGTGATGACTTGCGACTCTTCTTGCCAAAAGTTGCGTCCCCAGGTAGCCTCTACTACCCCACGATCTGCGACGACGAACTCCTCTGCAAAACGCTCCTTCATTTCACGACGCCATTGGTCCCTCAGGTGGCCTGGAACTACTATAAGAGTGCGCTGGACAAGCCCCCTGTACTTTAACTCTTTCAGAAGCAGCCCAGCCATAATGGTCTTGCCGGCCCCGGGATCGTCGGCCAAGAGAAACCTGATACGAGGGCTACGCAAGAGGTAGCCGTATACGGCCTCTATCTGGTGCGGTAAGGGATCTACCTGCGAAACGTTTACCGCAAAGAGGGGATCGAATTGGTAAGCCAAACGGATACGATGGGCCTCAACAGCCAAGAAAAAGGCCTCTGGGTCTCCGGAAAAATCCATAGGGGCAACCGATGACCTTTCCGCTTTTTCCAAATCTGCTTGCGTAAGGACACACGAGTAAAGCTTCTGCGTCCTAACTCCACTTGCCTCGATCCTCAAACGATGACCGAGCGGTTGTACAACCAAAACCCGCACCGGCTCGGGCCAAAAAAGGGCCTCTAATACATCCCCAGGCTTAACTTCACCCCCCACTGCCTACCCTCCAAAAAGTACTATCCAAGGCCAATGACACTATTAAACCTGATCTCAAAGATGGTTTTTGACCTCCGATTTTTTTAATCGAAAAAGATGAGTGCTTTATTTCACATTCGAGGAGATGAAACTTATAAGGCGAGATTATAAGGAAGGGACGCAGAAAGAATTACCTCCCCCTTCCTGAAAAATATATTATACCACAACAAGACGATTTTTGTCAAGCCACTTCGTGAGTTTCAACGAGGTGGCGTAATCCTTTCGAGCCCACCCATATATGGCCTTAAGGCCTCGGGGATGATGACGCTACCATCAGGTTGCTGGTAGTTCTCTAGGATGGCCACAACGGTCCTTCCAACTGCAAGACCAGAGCCGTTGAGCGTATGGACGTATTCGGTCCCCTTTTGCCCTTTGCGGCGGAACCTTATGGAAGCACGCCTTGCCTGGAAATCCTCGCAGTTACTGCAGGAGCTTATCTCCTTGTATTCCCCCAAACCAGGTAACCACACCTCGATGTCGTAGGTTTTGGCCGCAGAAAAACCAAGGTCACCTGTACAAAGCTCGACCACCCTGTAATGGATCCCTAGCTTCTGTAAGACCCGCTCAGCATCGCGGACCATGGATTCAAGTTCCTCGTATGAGGTCTCAGGGGTCGTGATCTTCACCAATTCCACCTTGTTGAACTGATGTTGCCTTATGATCCCCCTTACGTCCTTTCCATAAGAACCGGCTTCCTTCCTAAAACACGGCGTATATGCCACATACCTTATGGGCAACGCTTCCTCCTCTAGGACCTCCTCCCTATGGATGTTGGTGAGGGGTACTTCGGCTGTAGGGATGAGGTAAAAGTCCATCCCCTCGATCTTGAAAAGGTCATCCTCGAACTTGGGAAGTTGCCCGGTCCCTGTCATCACCTCACGGTTCACGATAAAAGGCGGGAGGACCTCTACGTAGCCGTGTTCTTTAGTGTGCAGGTCCAACATGAAATTGATGAGGGCCCTCTCGAGCAAGGCCCCTTTGTCCCGGTAAAGGGTAAAACGCGAGCCGGCAAGCTTTGCCCCGCACCTGAAGTCCAATATCCCCAACTTTTCCCCTATCTCCCAGTGGGGCTTTGGCTCAAAGTCGAATTTTGGAGGCTCTCCCCAGTACCTAACGACCCGGTTGTCCTCAGGTCCTTCGCCGAAAGGGACCGATTCATGAGGCAAATTTGGGATCCTCAACAAAAAGGCTTGGAACTCCTCCTCTTTAGCCCGAAGGGCTGCCTCAAGGTCCTTTAGCCTTTGGGAGAGCTCTTTGACCTTGAGGTAAAGGGCCCCAGGGTCTTCCCCTTTTCGTTTCAGAAGCCCTATTTCTTCTGAAAGCCGATTCTGTTCGCTCCTCAGGGATTCTATTTGCTGGATGAGCTCTACCCTTTCTCGGTCAAGTCTCTGAAAGTAATCCCAGTCGATGGAGATCCCGCGGGTGGAAAGCCTTTCCTTTACGTAATCGAGCCTTTTCCGTAACATCTTTAGGTCCAACATGGCCCTTCATATTTAACCACATGGGGATCTAAAATCAAATCCGAGAGAGCGATGGCAAAAAGGGTACATTTGCGCACACCTGCTAAAGTGAACTTGAGGCTTGAGGTCCTTTATAAGAGACCTGACGGCTACCACGAGCTTTTGACGTGGATCTACCCCATAAGCCTGTGGGACGAGGTGGTGATAGAAGAAAAAGAAGAGGGTTACCAACTCATCTGCGATGACCCTCGCCTACCAGAGGAAGACCTCTGCCTTAAGGCCGCAAAGGCCTTCTCCGCAAGGTTCGGCATCGAAAAAGGGGTCAGGATCTACTTGAAAAAGAAGATACCCATTGGAGCGGGACTAGGAGGAGGAAGTAGCGACGCATCTGCCGTCCTCAAAGGAATGGCTCGCCTTTTCGGGTTAAAAGCCGCCTTTAACGAACTCCTCGACCTCGCCCGAGGGATCGGAAGCGATGTACCCTTCTTCCTTTACGAAACCCCAGCCCTAATGGGAGGCAGAGGAGATATACAACTTGAAAAGCTCCCAAAGCTCGACCTTTGGCTTGTGGTCCTTTACCCAGGCTTTGAGGTCTCCACAGGAGAAGTCTACCAGCAACTAGCAGCGTCCTTGACAAGACCAAGGGGTGAAAATAAGATCATTATGGAGTTTCCCCCAAGGAAATGGGAGGATTTCTTGCGAAACGACTTAGAGAAAGTGGTAGAGGAGAGGTTTCCTGAGGTCAGGGAGATGAAGGAATTCCTAAGAAAGAAAGGGGCAAAAGGGGTACTGGTAAGCGGAAGCGGTTCTTCGGTCTTTGGGGTCTTTGGGGGGTTAGAAGAGGCCCGTAGGTGTTACCAAAGGGCCAAAAACTCACCGTGGGAGGCCTTTTTAGTTAAGACCGTTTAAACCTGTTGGGGTGTCGCCAAGCTGGTAAGGCACGGGACTTTGGATCCCGCATTCGGAGGTTCGAATCCTCCCACCCCAGCCAAATTTTTTTATGAAGGGATTTGGGGGACATGGCCTGGTCGTTAAGGGACGGTGAACTCAAGGTTTTCAGCGGCAATTCTAACCGTCCACTTGCTGAGAAGATATGCGATTACTTGGGTGTCCCTCTGGGCAGGGCAGAGGTAAGGACCTTCAGCGACGGTGAGGTGATGGTGGAAATAGACGAAAGCGTAAGGGGAGCCGATGTCTTCGTGGTACAGTCCACATGCCCTCCGGTCAACGACAACCTTATGGAGCTCTTGGTGATGATCGATGCCCTGAAAAGGGCCTCCGCAGGGAGGATTAGCGCAGTAGTCCCCTATTACGGTTATGCACGCCAGGACAGAAAGGTGGCCCCGAGACACCCTATATCGGCAAAGCTTGTGGCCAATATGATAACGGTAGCCGGTGCTTCGAGGGTCTTGACCATGGATCTACACGCTGGACAGATCCAAGGGTTTTTTGACATCCCTGTGGATAACCTCTACGCCAGGCCTGTACTGCTTCAGTACATCCGAGAGAAGTTCAGCGATGACTTGGTGATAGTCTCCCCTGACGCAGGGGGTGTCGAAAGGGCTAGGGCCTTTGCCAAAAGGCTTGACGTTTCTTTGGCCATAATAGACAAAAGGCGGGAAAAGGCAAACGTAGCCGAGGTCATGAACATCATAGGGGACGTCAAGGGGAAGGTGGCTGTAATTGTAGATGACATAGTGGATACGGCTGGCACCCTAACCAAGGCGGCTGAGGCCCTTATGGAAAAAGGGGCCAAGGCCGTCTACGGCTGTTGCACACACCCTGTGCTTTCGGGCAACGCCCTTGAGAGGATAGAGACCTCACCCATAGAGGAACTAGTAGTTACAGATACCATACCCCTCTCCTCTGAATCCTCTAAATGCCCTAAAATAAAGGTCCTTTCGGTCGCGAGGCTTTTTGGAGAGGCTATAAGGAGAATACATTTGAAC
The DNA here is from genome assembly GCA_964611295.1 of uncultured Thermodesulfobacteriota bacterium. Classification (GTDB taxonomy): domain Bacteria; phylum Desulfobacterota; class B13-G15; order B13-G15; family B13-G15; genus B73-G16. Next base: position 15,181 of record CAZSWV010000016.1, read on the forward strand.
GAATCAGTAAGCGCCCTTTTCGAATGAGGAGGTTCACAGATGGAGCTCGAAGCCATTTATCGGAAAGAGCTTGGGAAAGGCCCTTCTAAAAGGTTAAGACGCCAAGGAATGGTCCCTGCCGTCCTCTATGGCGGACAAGAAGCGGCCATACCTTTGGCCGTGAGGCTCTCAGACCTGCGGAAGGTACTGGCCAGCCCAGAGCTCAGGAGTTCATTCTTGACCCTTGTCATAAAGGGTTTAGGAGACGGAGAAGTCCGTAAGACGGCCTTGATAAAGGAAGTCCAAAGGGACACCTTAAAGGACACGCTGCTACATGTAGATTTCCACAGCGTAGAGCTAGAAGAGGAGATCTACGCAGAGGTGCCCTTGAGGTTTGTTGGAAAACCCAAAGGTGTAGAAAAGGGTGGGCTTATGGAGGTATACCTGCGGGAGGTGGAAGTAAAGGGGATTGCTGCAAACATCCCTCCCTATATAGAGGTAGATGTATCGGATTTGGACATCGGGGATTCCATCCACGTTTCAGACCTCAAAGTCGTGGGCTTTCAGATAACGGAAGACCCTATGCAGACCATAGTGACTGTAGTGGCACCCGAGGAAGAGGCTGGTTCAGAAGGGGCGCCCTCTTAAGTTGTGAAAGCTCGAAATCGCCCAATCGAGCCCCTTTTCTAAGACGAGCTCAAGGGCAAAGGCAGCATCTTCTAGAGCACGGGACACCTCTTCCCACTCCCTTTCGGAGAAGGGTGAAAGCACGTAATCTGTAACATCCCTTTTTTCCTGAGGACGCCCTATCCCTACCTTTATGCGCGCAAAATCCTTCCCTATGGCCTCAATAACAGACCTTATCCCCCTATGCCCTCCGTCCCCACCAGTCCTCTTTATCCTTATCTCCCCAAGGGGAAGGTCAAGGTCGTCATGGACCACTAGGACCTCCTCGGGGGAAAAACCCCCGTACCTTAGGGCCTCTGAAACTGCTACCCCAGAAAGGTTCATGTAGGTCATGGGTTTGATGCAAAGGTAAGGGGTGTTTCCCTTTCTGCCTTCGAAAAATTGATAGAACCTACCCTTCTGCCACTTGGCACCCTCCCTTTTGGCAAAAAGATCAAGCACCATAAAACCCACATTGTGCCTTGACCTTTCGTATTCCAGACCAGGATTCCCAAGCCCCACGACAAGCCACCGCATCAAAGGTCCTCCCCCAACGACCTGACCAACTCCTTAACCCTCTCCACTGCCCCTTTGTGGACCACAAGGGTCCTCCTCCCACATCTGACCAACACCAACTCCTCAACCCCGATGAGGTACACCTCTTCCTTGGGGTCTTGGCAGAAAACGACGTTTCCGGAACCATCCATCGCCCTAAGGACTCCCCTGTAGGCGTTGCCCATCTCGTCCTTGGGCAAGAAATCGCCAAGTGAAAGCCATCCGCCTAAGTCACTCCATTTAAAGTCAGAAAGGACGCAGAAGACCCTTTCGGACTTCTCCATCACCCCGTAGTCTATCGATATGGAAGGGATCTCCTCAAAGGCCTCCCTTAAGGCCCTGTCCCACTTCTTTGTCCCGTAGGACGTAAGGACCCCCTCAAAGGCCTTCACATGTTGGGGTAGGAAACGTGTAGCCTCCTCTAGGATCACTTGCCTCTGCCATACGAACATCCCGGAGTTCCAGAGATAACGTCCCTCAGCAAACCACCTCTCGGCTGTCTCCCGGTCCGGTTTCTCCTTGAACCGCAATACCTTGTAGTGCTCAAGGCCGTCATCGGTCGGAATCCTTTGACCAAGCTCTAGATATCCGTAAGAGGTAGCCGGATAGGTGGGCTTTATGCCGAAGGTGTAAAGCCCCATGGTCCTTTTGGCCCCCTCTATGGCACCTTTTACTATCTGGATGAACCTCTCCAAAGGCTCGATATAGTGGTCTGCTGTCAAGGTCACAATGACCTCATCCCCAAAAAGGAGCCCTGTCAAAAGGGCGCTTAAGACCACTGGGGCGGAAGTATCCTTCTTTAGGGGTTCGGCTATCACGTTCTCTGGTGGTAGTTCCCTTAGAATGTCCCTTACTTTCTTGACGAAGGCCCTGTTTGTGAAGACAAGGATCCTCTCAGGGGAGGTCAACCCCTTTGCCCTTTCGTAACTTAACTCAAGGAGGCTCTTCGAACCCAAAAGCGTAAGGAACTGCTTCGGAGACCTCTTCGTACTCAAAGGCCAAAACCTAGTCCCCGTCCCCCCTGCAAGGATCACGACTACGGGTTTCCCTTCATACCCTACCATAGTCATCCTCTAACCGCTCCAGGTCGTCCTCACCCAGGTAATCTCCCGTTTGCACCTCAACAAAGACCAGATCCTCAGCCCCGGTATTGGCTATACGGTGTAAGGCCCCACGCGGTATGTCAACAGAGGACCCAGGACCTACCTTTACCTCTTTTCCGTCCACAGTAACAAGGCCCTCACCCTTTATCACGAACCAGTGCTCGGAACGCCTTCTATGTCTTTGGAGGCTCAAACGCTGTCCCGGATATACCGTAATGCGTTTTACCTTATAATCACTTTCAGAACAAAGGACCTCATAAAATCCCCATGGCCTTTTATCGAACTCCATCTGTGTCCTCCTTTTTCAAAGATAAAACAACCTTGGGGGGAATCAAAGCCGCATGGGCTGTGTTACACTAACCTCAAGGAGGGTGGTCATGAATGCCAATAAGGTGCTTTCACAGATGTTTTCAAAGCTAGCAAACGCCTTGGAGTTTTTGGGCGAAAACCCCTTCAAGGTCAGTGCTTATAGGAAGGCCGCTAAGGTCTTAGAAGACTACCCTGAGGACGTAGCGGAGGTTTACAGAAAAGGAGGGATCGAGGCCCTGAGGTCTATATCCGGTGTGGGGGAGGGTATCGCCAAAAAGATCGCCGAGTACTTACAGACCGGAAAAATGAAGAAGTACGAGGAAGTCCTCTCACAGGTCCCTGAGGGCCTCTTGAACCTGATGGAAGTCCAAGGCATAGGGCCTAAGACCTTGAAATTGGCCTACGATGCCCTTGGGGTGAGGACACCCGAGGACTTCAAAAGGGCCTTGGAGAACGGCTCTTTGGAGCGTCTACCAGGCATGGGCCCCAAAAAGGTGGAGAACATCAAAAAGGGCCTCGAGCTATTCGAGAAGATGAGCGAAAGGATCCCCCTGGGCCTTGCCTATCCTTTGGTGAGGGAGATCTTACAGGAGATGTCCAAGTTACCTTTTGTGGATTCTATCTCAGCTTGTGGCTCCTTCAGGAGGATGAAAGAAACGGTAGGAGATCTCGACATCCTCTGTACGGGCAAGGACGGGGCAAGGATCATAGAGTACTTCGTGAGGCTTCCAGGTGTCACAAGGATCTTAGCTCAAGGTGACACAAAGGGATCTGCTATATTTCACGACCGTTACCAAGTAGACCTACGCGTGGTCCCCAGGGAGTCCTACGGTGCGGCTCTCCAATACTTCACCGGTTCCAAACAACACAATATCCACCTAAGGACCATAGCAAAGGGCCTTGGCTTAAAGATAAGCGAATACGGGGTGTTCAGGGGAGAAGAAAGGCTTGGAGGCGAAAAGGAAGAAGAGGTCTATGGGCTTTTGGGGCTCCCCTGGATTCCACCGGAACTGAGGGAGGATTGGGGTGAGATAGAGGCAGCTCAAGTCGGAAAGCTTCCACGGCTAGTGGACTACCATGAGGTAAAAGGGGACCTCCACGTCCATTCCAAGTTCTCCGATGGTACCATGGACCTAAGGGAGCTCCTTAAAGAGGCAGAAAAGTACCATTGGGAGTACATTGGCGTATGTGACCACTCTCAGAGCGCAAGGTATGCAAGGGGTTTGGACCCCAAAAGGCTTATGGATAAGGTAAGGGAAATCAGGGAGATCAACAAGTCTTCAAACGGCCCCAAGCTTTTGGCAGGGGCTGAGGTTGACATACTCCCCGATGGATCCTTGGATTACCCTGACGAACTCCTTAAGGAACTCGACCTAGTGATAGCTGCCATCCACAGCTGGAAGAAAGACGAGGACGTGACCCCCAGGATCCTCAAGGCCATGGAAAACCCATACGTCCACATAATAGCCCATCCCACCGGGAGGTTGATCTCGAGCCGTGAGGGGTATAAGGTGGACCTTGACGCCGTAATAGAAAAGGCGAAACAAACAGGGACCGCTCTGGAGATAAACGCTTACTACGACCGGTTGGACTTAAACGACGTAAACGTGCGAAAGGCCAAGTCCTTGGGGGTAAAGCTCGCCATAGGGACCGATGCCCATAACTTGGGTCAGCTCTGGATGGTGGACCTAGGAGTAGGAGTAGCCAGACGTGGGTGGTGTGAACCCAAAGACCTCCTCAACTTCATGTCCTATGAGGAGCTCATCAAGTGGGCAAGGGAGAAGACGCGTACTTCATGAAGCTGGCCTTGAGGCTTGCAAGACGTGGAGCGGGATGGGTAAGTCCCAATCCCATGGTGGGGGCGGTGTTGGTCAAGGATGGTAGGGTCATCTCCACGGGTTATCACCGCCGATACGGAGGGGACCACGCCGAAGTAGATGCCATAAAGCGTTCTAAGGGACCCCTGAAGGGGGCTACTTTGTACGTCAACCTTGAACCTTGTTGCCATTGGGGGAAAACCCCTCCTTGTACCGAGGCCATATTAAGGGCAGGGATCGAAGAGGTCGTGGTCGCCAACCTTGACCCCAACCCCTTGGTCGCGGGGAAGGGGATCGAGATCTTAAGGTCTCACGGGATAAAGGTGAGGGTAGGGGTGCTTGAGGAAGAGGGGCGTTTGCTTAACCGCGCCTATTTCAAACACTACGAGGAAGGGCTCCCCTTGGTGACGGCCAAATGGGCCCAAAGCCTCGACGGGAGGATAGCCACAACCACAGGAGATTCCAAGTGGATCAGCTCAGAAGGGTCAAGGCGCTATGCCCATAGACTTAGAAGCTTACACGATGCAGTACTTGTAGGCATAGGCACTGTCCTAAGGGACGACCCAGAGTTAACGGTAAGGCTTGTAAAGGGCAAAAATCCCTTGAGGGTAATCCTAGATTCAAGGCTTTCGATACCCCTTGAGGCAAAGGCCTTGAAGGGAGAAGCGAAGACCCTTTTGGCTACTACCGAAAAAGCCAGCCCAGAAAAAGAAGCCATCCTTAGGCAGAAGGGCATTGAGGTGATAAGGATAGGGTGCGAAAGGGTTGACCTCTTCGGGTTGCTCAAGGCCTTGGCAGAAAGAAAGGTCCTTTCGGTACTTGTGGAAGGGGGAAGGGAAGTGCTTACGGAGTTTTTTAAAAAGGGACTCATAGATAGGGTGATGGTCTTCGTTTCACCGAAGATCATAGGTCAAGGCGTTGAAGCCATAGGCGACCTTGGCATAAGAGAGGTGGGAAGGGCCATAGAACTTAAGTCCGTTAGGACCTTGAGGATCGGTCAAGACCTATTGCTTGAAGGGTGGATAAAGCCATAAAGACCGTACAAGCCCAGATGAGCATGTCCCCGAAACGGACATAGGGGGTAACTCCTTTCATTAGACCAAAGGGGGAGACAAAGGCTTCGGTTTGGAAAAGTCCTGTCTCTTTCCTCTTCCTTCCCAAGGGGTCGATCACAGCACTTATCCCGGTGTTTGCGGCCCTTAAGACCCATCGCCTCGTCTCCACGGCCCTGAAGACGGCCTGTGCCAAGTGTTGATAAGGGGCTGAAGTCCTCCCAAACCAAGCGTCGTTGGTAATGGTTACGAGGAATTCAGCCCCCTTCCTCACCGCCTCCCTTGCGAGCTCAGGGAAGATGATCTCAAAGCATATCAAGACCGAAAACCTCCCATGAGGAAACGGCAAAACCTTAATGCTCTCACCCGGCGAGATGTCGCCGGGAACAGCCTCCCTCAATTGCCCAAAAAGCCTTTCCAAGGTAGCCCGTAAGGGAAGGTATTCGCCAAAAGGGACAAGGTGCACCTTGTCGTAAAGGCCTACAAGGCGACCCTCAGGCGAAAGTAAAAAGGCACTGTTGAAGGTCCTATGGCCTTCTTGTCTCAAGGCACCAAAGAGGAGCCAATTCTGAGTCTCTTTTGCCACCTCTTCCGGAACCGAGGATAAAGGGTCCAAGGGCCAATAGCCAGGGAAGGCCGTTTCAGGCCAGATCAAAAGGTCAGGCCTTTCAGGGAGCAGGCAAAGGCTGAGTTTCCTGTGTAGCTCTAGGATCTTTTTCTTCATTTCCCCTTCCCATTTCACACCTTGCTCTACGTTACCCTGGACTATGCCCACCTTTAGTTCCGGGCAGACCGATAGCGTCTTTAGCCTTAAGTGTCCGTAAAGGACCACGATGATTACGACTATAAAAGCTGTAAGGGGCACTGCCCATTGCCGCGGTTCCTTTAGGCACTGGTAAAGGGCAAGGTTCACAAAGGCCAGGACAAAGGAAAGGCCATATGCACCTATAATTTCGGAGACCTGTAAAAGGGGGACAAACTCCCATTGGCTATGGGCCAAAAGGGCCCATGGGAACCCTGTAAGGAGGTGACCCCTCAGGTATTCGAGCACTGTCCATAGGCAGGAGCCGAAAAGCACCCTTTGGATCCCTTTCTCCTTGAAGGCAAAAGAGAGGGCTGAAAACAAGGCCCAATAAGAACCAAGGTATAGGCAAAGCAATAGGAGTATAGCCACCGACCCTACAAGGGAAATCCCCCCATACTTGTTAACTGCCACAATTATCCAATAACAGCAGGTGAGGTAAGCTACACAACCAGAGGCGAGTCCTAAGAGGAGGCGTTCTTTTGAGTCTCTGCCTTCAAGGGCATAAAGAAGCGGGATGAGGCAAACCCAAGCAAGGGGCCACAGGTTAGGACCAGGCTGTGACAGGCCATATAGGAGACCGCTAAGGATGGAGGCAAGAAGCCTTTTCCTTGAGGAACCCCACAAGCTTTTCCACCACATATTCCTGTGCCTCGGGGGAAAGTTCGGGATATATGGGTAAGGCCAAGGCCTCTTGAGATGCCTTTTCGGCATTGGGGAAGTCCCCTTTCTTGTAGCCCAAAAAGTAGAGACAAGGTTGAAGGTGCATGGGCAATGGATAATAAACCTGGGTGCCTATGCCTTGTGATTCAAGGTGCTTTCGCACTTCGTCCCTGAAGGGCGTCCTTATCACGTACTGATGGAAGATATGTCCATCCCTTACGCGTGGATAACGTACCCCTAAGGCCTCGGCGTTGGCCTCATCTAGAAGCCTTTCGTAATACGAAGCCTTTTCCCGTCTCTTGAGGTTCCATTTTTCAAGGCAACCGAACTTCACCAGGAGCACTGCCGCTTGGATCTCGTCGAGCCTGCTATTTATACCAAAGGCCTCGTGGACGTAGTTACCCCTCATCCCGTGTACCCTTAACAGCCTCAGAAGTTCCCCTAGGTCCTCATGGTCAGTGGCCAAAAGGCCCCCATCCCCTGCACCCCCGAGGTTTTTAGTGGGATAAAAGGAAAAACACCCGATATCGCCCATGGTCCCTGCTTTTTTTGGAGTGCCATTGGGGTCTATGTACTCGGCCCCTAGGGCTTGGGCTGCATCTTCTATGACCTTAAGGCCATGCCTTTTGGCTATGTCTAAGATCTCATGCATTTCAGCACATAGGCCGAACAGATGCACGGGTATTATGGCCTTCGTCCTTTCGGTGAGGACCTCCTCTACCCTTTTGGGATCGATGTTAAAGGTGTCAAGGTCTATGTCGGCAAAAACAGGTCTGGCCCCTACACGAACAATGGCGCTGACCGTGGAAAAGAAGGTGAAAGGGGTAGTTATCACCTCATCCCCGGGGCCTATCTGTAAGGCCATAAGCGCCAAGAGCAAGGCGTCACTTCCTGATGCCACCCCAATGGTATGCTTGACCCCGAGGTATTGGGCCAATAAATCCTCCAAGGCCTTTACCCTCGGCCCCATGACGAATTGGGCCTCAAGGAATATCTGGCGGAGCTCCCTCTCCACCTTTTCGTAAAGCTCCTTCCACTGTGACCGTAGATCTACAAAGGGGACCTTCAAGGAACACCTCCACGAAACCTAAAGGCCTTTTAGCTTTTACCACATCAGGAACAAAGTATGTAGATTCTTCCTGGCAGTTGCTTTACTATCCCCTTTAGCTCAAGCCCCATAAGAAGGGGGTTCAAGGACGAGGCCTCAAGCTTAAGGATACGCAAGAGCTCATCCACATGCTTTGGTCCCTCTCTCAAGAGCTCAAGCACCATCTCCTCATCCGGGGAAAACCCCTGTAACGGTTTCCCCCTTTCAGGGAACTCCAACTGCGGCATGATTTCCTCCAAAACGTCCTCAGGTCCCTCTACCAGCTTTGCCCCCTCCTTAATCAACCTATGGGTACCCTGACTGAAGAGGCTACCCACTACACCTGGAACGGCAAACACGGTCCGCCCTTGCTCCAGGGCAAGGCGTGCTGTAATGAGGGCACCGCTTTTTGCAGAGGCTTCAACAACTACCACCCCAAGCGAAAGGCCACTTATTACCCGGTTCCTCACAGGGAAGTTCCACCTCTCAGGAGGTGTCCCAAGGGGGAATTCCGAAAGCACCGCCCCTGAGGAGGCGATCCTTTGGGCCAAGCGGTAGTTTTCGGGAGGGTATATCCTATCCATTCCTGAACCAAGTACTGCTATGGTGCGTCCGGCCTCAAGGGCACCCAAATGGGCCTCGGTGTCTATACCTCTAGCAAGACCACTGACTACTGTAACACCTGCCTCAGCCAGACAAGAGGCCAGACGCCTTGCAAACTCTCTTCCATAAGGGGAACAACGTCTCGATCCCACAACGGCCACTGCGTTTTTGTCCTGCTGCTTTAGCTCACCTTTCACGTAAAGCACCAGAGGTGGATCGTATATCTCACGGAGGTTAGAAGGATAACGGGGATCACTTATACTGATCAGCTCGACCCCCATGTCCCTGGCCCTTTCCCATTCTTTCATCCCAACCAAGAGGGGATCCTGCCCCTTAAGGGACCTTATGACTGCCTTTGTGACCCCTTCGACTGCCCTAAGTTCCTGCTCTTTAGCCTCAAATACCGCCTTCGCACTGCCAAAGGCCTCAAGAAGCCTCCTAGAGAGGATAGGCCCAATCCCTCTGGCCTTAACGAGGGCTAAAAGAAGGAAGAGCTCCTCCATATGGACTTCGGCCTTCTTTTCTTCCCTTTCCAGCTATGTGCGGCCTTCCCGATAAACGACTGTCCCCTCTTGAAAGGCATCGGACTTAGGCCACTTTACCTTTACAGATGCCTCACACCCATAAAGCACAAGGGCGCAAAGGAACAACACCGCAATCATACACTTACGACGATATGGGGAAATAAAACCCTTAAACCCTTTAAAAGCAAAAACACCCTTTCCTTTCCTCATCACCTTTTACCCCCCGAGATCTCTTTGCCTTAATTTGACAAAAAAGACGGCCTTTAGACAAGAGCCATATCACACCGCACAACCTCATCCCCTTGGCTCCCCAACAAATCCTCTCATCCTTCAAGTAGCTCAAGTAGGATCTAACGGTTTTCTTCCTAAGTAGGCCTTTCCCTTCACACACTACGCTCTTATACATGAAAATTCCGCTTGCAATTTACTTCCATCCTAAACATATGCGTTTTTGAGCTATTTTTACTAAAAAATGTGCCAGCTACTTTTGATGTGATCCTTGGGAATGTCTTTAGACAATCACAACTTGATTGTAAGTTTTCCTATGTGTTACGTGCATTTCGATCCTTTTCCCCAAAACCCTTATGCGGTACAGGAGCAAAAACCCCTGTACCGCATAATCGATTGATAAATATGATCGGTTTAATGGAGGTAATGGGGAAAATGGTGTAATGACAAGGTAATAGAGGTTAATCGCCATCATCTGGTGGCGGTGCAGGGACTCGAACCCCGGACTCTGCGGATATGAGCCGCATGCTC
>CAZSWV010000017.1:0-17551 GCA_964611295.1 uncultured Thermodesulfobacteriota bacterium
TCCTTACCTCATTCTTCACATACTCACTTAGCTTGTGTTGAAGTCTTAAATACCTCTTGCTTTCTATTGGCTTTTTTCCTCTCCTTTGCATTTCTCTTTGAATTCTGTCTACCTTTTCCGCATACTCCCTGACTTTGCTGTAAAACTCCCTGCCAAATAGGTCTCCTCTGTCTGAGACAAGAAGACACTCCATACCAAAGTCAAGGGCTACCTCTCCACTGAGGGGTATCTCCTTTCTCTCTATCTCCTTCACAAGCCTTAATGTCCCATCCTCTGTTATCTGAACCATGCTTGTTAGCTTCCCTCCCCTTTCCTCAAAATACTCATGAAGCTTCACAGGCAGATATATAGGCTTTCTCCTTTCATGGGTTGGCAGCCTTATCCAAAGGTCAAAGCCTTTTGCCTTCCCTGGTCTTTCAATCAAAGCACACTTGCTATCCAAAAGCATAGAAACACCTTTAAAACTTGGCTTTCCCCAGCTTTTGAGTATGTGCTTGAATATCTTCTTTGCAAGTAGTCTTTCTTCCTTGAGTATCTCATACTCATGCTTGTTTTCGTCTTTGTCTATCCACAGGGCTTGACTGCTTTTTGGAATTAGCCATTCCCTTCTGGAGTTGAGATAAAGGAGAACTCTTTTTGTCTTTTCAGGAAGTGTTGAGCCAAGAACTATCTCTTTGAACCTTTCTTGAACATTGCCAATAAAACTTTCCAATGTAGGGACAACCACATGATATTGGATAGTGGATTTGAACCTTTCTGAGAGAGGGGAGTTTAAATGTTTTATGTTGGCTTTTCTGTTAAAAGAGCCAGTCTTAAAGAATAAAGACCATTGGAAGTTGGCAATAGTCTCTGCGGTTTCTCTGTATAGCTTTAAGACATGAGCTACAAGACTGCTTTTTCTCTTTGTCATAGGGCATGAGACTTCAATAGCTCTATACATCTACAAGAACCTCTTGTTTTATCCTATCCGCCTTTTCTTTTGCCCTTCTCAGTCCATATAGCCTTGCGGAGAAGGAATAGATAATGGAAATAAAGTCTTGCAAAAGCTCTTGCTTGTCATCTCGAGACATTCGGACTACCTCTATCCGTTTTCCAAGTTTTCCTAAAAGTGTCTGGATATAATTAAACCCAAACCTTGTAAGCCTATCCTTGTGTTCCAAAAGCAAAATATCATAATCATCCCTGCTTAAAACTTCCATCAGTTTCCTTCTTTTGTCATTTACTCCAGAACCTATCTCTTTCACTACCGCCACAATTTGATAACCTCTGGCATTTGCATATTCAATTAGTCCCTGGGCTTGCCTTTCAAGATTGTCTTTGCTTGCATGGTCTGAAACCCTTGCATAAATAACTACTCTATTTGAAAGCGTAGATGGCCTTTCTTCTTCCACTATGATAGTCCCAGTAGGCATCTGATATCCTTTGATTAATCCTTGCTTAAACCACCTCCATGCGGTCTTATAACTTATACCCTTCCTCTTGGCGTACTCAGATTAACTGTTAATATCCTCAGAGACCAGTCGCCAAGACCTGTTGGGCGGTAAGCGCTTTGAAAGTCGCCTTTTAGGCCGCTCCCTCGCGTCCCTGTGGTTAAAAACGCCGTCACTTGAAGCGGGCAGGGCCTTTCCCCTTCTACCTCAGGCCGTCCTCCTTTTTGGCTTCTTCCTTTGTAAGACCGCCAACCCTGGGGTGTGGTCTCCCTCCATTTGTCACGCAGACGGCAAGGACTATCTCATCTGACTTTGGGGCATCCGGTACCGACACCGTCATGGCGTCAAAGTGGGACCTTACGAAGGCAGCGTCCTTGTAATGCAGAGGTATGTCTATTGTGGCCCCCATTCCTCCGATCTTCTTAGCCGAAGGTATAAGGGCCTTTCCCCCACCGACAGCCTCCCTTAAGGGAGTCCCCAATTTGGGGTGCAAGAGGGCAGCTGCATGTTCAAGTTCCCCTTTTTCACCTACGATGGCCGCCTTGCCGTAGCTCTCTACCTCTGAGCCGAGGGCCTCAACTGCCTTCTGGGAAAGGACCCTGCCGATCTCCTCACTGAAGTCTATCAAAGGGGTGAGGTCCTCTACATACCGCCCGGCGAATGGATTCTTTATGACCGCCATGACGGCCACCTTCTTTATCGGTCTTTCGGCCTTTTTTTCCCCGTCCCAGAAGATCTCCTCGATGACGGTCACTATTTTCCTGACCTCCATCTCAAACCTCCATCAACTTTATCTTGGAACCCTCGCAGATAGTTGTCTCACACGAACCCTCAAGGTATAGAAAGGCTTCAAGGATCAGCCCTTTCTCCTTGAGGGCCCAAGCAGCCTTAAGCCCCTTTCCCAAGGCCTCCTTTACCTCTTCTGGCTTAAGGGGCCGCCTGGCCAGGACGACTTCCTCTTCTTCAAGGTCGGTCAAGGGGTCCAATTCCTTGGCCTTGGCCCTTTCAGCACACACAGGGTCAAGGAACGTGCTGTTGCACACCCAAGTAGCGGCTGCATCGCTGATGGCCCCAGTCTTTGCAAAAACCGTCACCGCATCGCAGATCCCCAAGGTAAAGCTCCGCCCACCAAGGCCGCTGGTGGCCACACCTACCCTTTCAAACCCCGATACCACAAAAACCTGCCTCCACCGCCCCCTTTCCCTTATGTCAACAAGGGCTACCTTGAAACCCCTGCCGTCCCTGCTGTAGATGGAGGCGTCGCCTCCGTTGTTTACCAAAAGGAAATCGAGGTCATGCCTGCAAAGGAGCCTCTCCAAGAGCACGTCTGCCACGGCACCTGCTACAGCTGCCATGGGGGTAAGGCTTAACCCATCCACTGCCACAGCTGCCTCCACCATCCTCCTGGCCACCTCAGGCAAGCCCTTGGTGTTCTTTATGAGGTGTGCCTTTCTTTTTAAAACAGGCAAAACCCCCTTTAGCTCCCCAAGGAGGTTCCTGAGCTCCTCTTCGACGAAAGTCCTGTCAAGGGGAACTTCGTCTCCCCCTTTTCTTCCCCGAAGGAAAACCGTGGCGGGTCCGATCTCCACTACCATTCCTTCTCGGTCTTGAACACGTCTTCGAGGGATCGGAGGGCTTCCACGTGCCCGCCGATGGCCTCAAAAGTCTCCCTTCTCATGGTATATTCGACTGGTACCACAAAGGACGGGGTCGGTGAAAGGTATATACTTCCGCCCTTTATCCTTTCCACGTCCACAAGGAAGTTAATCCCACCTCCTGGGAAGATGAAGGGTTTCGCCCCGCCTATAGTGACATGGACTTTACCCTCGTGTACAGCTTTGGTGAGCTCAAGGGGCCTTTTTGTAACCCCTGCCCTGGCTGAACCCCCTAGGCCGCCGGAAAAGACGGCGCTTACCCTGGACCTTTCGCACGAACTTCTGAGCAGCTCCACAAAATCCAGGACCGCGCGGGGCGGCGGTTCCTCTACGAATTGGCGTCCCTTCAACTTGTAAAAGAAAAACGACCTTCCTGTGGTCTCCGTTATAAGGAGGCTCATGCCCTCTTTGGCCTCCTTCCAGTCCACTTCCCTTATTACGTCAAGTGGGTCGGTTATGTCAGTCCCCCCAATGCCCTTGCCTTTGGCCAAGAAATATCTGCCGTCTGTGCTCTTTTGCCCTTTGATGTATATTGGGGACCTCTTCTTGCCGAGGTATCTAGCAGCGGGGTGTTCGCTGAAGAGGCCCGTTATGTGTCCGTCAAGTATAACGATCTCATCGGCCACCTCCATCATCAGGGGGGCGAAAAGGCCGATGGTGGCGCTTCCACAGCCTACCCTCATCACCTCAAGCCTCTGGCCGTCTATCACCGGTACTTCTCCGAGCTGCAACTCAACGGTTGCCCCATCCTCTATTTCGAGCCTCACCCATTTTCGGCATATGATCTCGTAAATGACCTTAGCCGCGAATATGCCGTCAGGGGACGTGAGGACGTTCACCCCACCGAGGGAAAGGACCTTTGAACCGTACTCCTCCGTACAGAGGTGACCGACTACCCTCTTGCCCTTTCGCCTCACATAGACCTTCTTTCCCTCCTGCCCAAGGTAAAGGTCGGTGTCTATCTTGACCTTGAGGCCACTGTAGCTGAGCGGGGCCTCGGTGACCACGGTCACTACCTCTACCCCGTCCCTTGTCCCGCTCACTATAAGGGGCGAAGGTCTGTAGTCTGGGTAGGTAGTGCCCACGCCTATTCCGAGGACCAAGGGCTCCTCAATGTACTCGTCCCTGATCCCCCGGGCTATCTCCTTTACTTCTTCGTAGGTGTGGACCCTACCCTCTCTTGACACCACTCCGCCCACGTTTCTGTACCTTTTGCAGGCTCCATAATGTCCTTCGGGTATCACGCACATGACAGGGCATGCCTCGCACCTTGCCCCCTGTTCCACTTCTTGCGGAGACAGGGCACCTTCAGGGCAAACCTTGGCGCAGGTCTTACACTCGCAACAGCCTTCCCCCACCCTCGCCTTCTTATCCACGACCTCGATGACCCCTAAGGGACACACCTCCTCGCAGAGTCCACACCCTTTGCATGCCATGAGGTCCACTTTCATGGTCAAGCTCCTGATATTTTTGGTTGTCTAACCGGAGGGGGCGTGTTCCTGCTCGGGAAAGCCCTTATCTGGCCGTCGACGATCACCATGGCTATGCCCGGTATGTCGCCCAGCTCTATGGCCCTCTTTGCGTCAACACCCGCCGAACCCATAGGGGCATCTATGAGCTGGAGGTCCGCTTCCATCCCTACCTTGACCGTACCGTGGCGTAAACCGAACACCCTCTGGGTGTTGCCGCTCGCACAGCACACGGCCACCTCAGCCGGTATCCCACAAAGGGAGGAAATAAAGTTCACCACCCTCCATATCCCGAGGGGTATGACGCCCGTACCCGAAGGGGCATCGTTTCCGATAATGAGGCGGGAAAGTATCCCTTTTTCCTTCATATAGCTGGCTATCTCATAGGCGGTAAGGGGGTTCCCACAGTGCACTATCTCTATAGCGCATTCTGTGGCATCTATGATCTTCTTAGCCTCCGAGACGCTTACGCTTGTTGGACCTCCGTTCAGGTGGCAACAGACATCGGGTTTAACCCTCAGGACGTCCTCACATCTGACCGTGGAGCTCCCGGGTATGGATGTCCCCCCTACGTGCATGAGCACCTTCATTCCGTACTTTTTCGCCCACCGGACCATCTCCTCTGCCTCCTCGGCCGTTTTAACGCTCCCAAGGCCGATTTCCCCTATGAGCCATACCCCTTTTTGGCTCAGCTCCCTGAAGTCCTCTTCCTTGAGGCCCTTTTCAAGGATCAAGGCACCCCCGTAGACCTTCACACCAGAGGGCCTAAACCTCGCGAAAGACCTCTGCGCTAGGACGGCCAGGGCTTTGACCCCCTCAGGGTCGGTGGGCCTGCCCGGCAGATGGACCTCCCCTGCAGATATCATGGAGGTAACCCCTCCATGGAGACTGCTCTCGATAAAGCCTATTTGGTTCTGCCGCGGCGTGTAATCCCCGAACACAGGATGAGCATGGGAGTCTATGAACCCTGGACAAACTGTCATGCCGTCAGCGTCCACCACTGGCCCCTCGAAGGGGATCTCTTCCCGAATCCGTATCTCCTTTATTTTGCCGTCCTCCACAAGGATGGAGCACGGCCCTTCTATCAAAGGCTCCTCTATATCTCCAGTGAAGACCATCCCTATGTTCCTTATGAGCATGGCCCTCATTGCCAACTACCTCCTTTCTTCCCCTCTAAGGCTAGTTTTAAAGCCTCTATATCACAGGGTAGTTCGTACACGCGCACCCCTGTCGCGTCGTATATGGCGTTTATGATGCTTGGGGCCTGCGGTATAAGGGCAGGTTCACCAAGGCCTTTTGCCCCTAAAGGACCTGTAGGTTCTTCTGCTTCTACGAAAAACACCTCTACCTCAGGCATGTCGAGCGAGGTCGGGATGAGGTAACTGTCCAGGGACCGCGTCTGTCCAGGTGCGTACCTCTCCATGAGGGCATAGCCGATCCCCATGGCTATTCCACCGTAAACTTGGCCCTTGGCCCCTTCCAAGTTCACCACCTTCCCTACGTCATGGGCCGCATACACCTTTAAGACCTTCACGTAACCCGTCTCCTCCTCCACTTCCACCTCCGTCATATGGGTGGCGTAGGAGTAAGTAGCATAAGGGATTCCCGAACCGGTATGGGGGTCAAGGCTTGAAGTGGGAGGGTCGAAGAAACCCTCAAAGCAGGGGAGGCCTCTATCCCTATAAGCGGCAACTACGTCCTTCAAGCCCCTCCCCCTGTAAAACCCCTCCCTGATGAGGAACTCCTTCAACTTCACGGCTGCTTCGTACACCGCCCTACCCGAAATGTAGGTCTGGCGGCTGGCCGAGGTGGAACCCACATCCTCTGTCAGGTCCGTATCAGCACGCACCAGTTCCACCTCTTTCGGCTCCAAACCGAGGACCTCACAGACTATCTGGACCAAGACCGTATCCGAACCCTGCCCGATGTCGCAGGCGCCAGTGTAAAGGACTACCTTCCCCTCCTCGCTGAGCAGGAGCCTGGCTCGAGAGGGGTTGGGGATCCCTGTGTTCCCTATGCCGTAAAACATGCAGGCGCAGCCAAAACCCCTCCCTTTTGCCTTTCTGCGCTCTCGCCAGAAAGGCTCTATCTTCTTTATGGTCTCAAGGAGGCCTACACCGTGTTTGAGTAGCTGGCCCGTAGCGGTAACGGAGCCCTCCCTGAGGCCGTTTTTCAACCTCAGGACGAGAGGATCCATCCCGAGTGCCTCAGCGAGGATGTCCATCTGGGATTCGTGGGCGAAGGCGACCTGCGGGACCCCAAAACCCCTCATGGCCCCCGCTACGGGGTTGTTCGTGTAAAACATCTTGCTCTCCACGAAGACGTTGGGGACCTCGTAGGGCCCGGAGGCATGGATGGCGGCCCTGAGACAGACCGTCTCCCCATAGGAGGCGTAGGCCCCGGTATCACCTACGATGCGGACCTCTATGGCCTTCAGGCGCCCGTCTTTCGTGGCCCCTGTCTTGTAACTTATGAAAAGGGGATGGCGCTTTGTCCCAACCAGGAGGCTCTCCTCCCTGCTGTACCGTATAAGGACGGGCCTCCCCGTTAAGTAGACGGAAAGGGCCACATAGCCCTCCACGGTCATGTCCAGCTTACCGCCAAAACCGCCACCTGTGGTCGCCTGCACTACCCTTATCCTCTCTTCAGGTATGCCGAGGACCCTCGATATCTCCCTCCTCTTGTAGTGGACGTTTTGAGTGGAGGCATAAACCACGATCCTGCCCCTCTCGTCCAAATAGCCGAACGCGCATTCGGTCTCCAAATAAGCGTGGTCCACCCAATGGGTTTTGTAGGCCCTCTCGACCACTATATCCGATTCCTCGAATCCCCTCTTTACGTCTCCCTTTATGACCCTCCTTAGGCTCAGGAGGTTCCCTCCTTCGTGGACGAAAACCGAGCTCCTTTCGGCTTCAAAGGGATCTGCCACTACCTCTATGTCCTCGTAGTCCACTTGGATGAGCTCAAGGGCCTTTCTGGCTATCTCCTCCCTTTCGGCCAATACGAGGAGTATGGGATCGCCCACGTACCTCACTTTCCTTTCGCACAGCAGGGGTTGGTCCTTTCGGATGATCCCTATTTTGTTCTCACCGGGGATGTCCTTGGCTTGGATGATCCTAACGACCCCCGGCAGGCTGAGCGCCCTTTGGGTGTCGATCCTCTTTATATAAGCATGGGGTCTCGTGCTCCTGAGGATGGCCCCATAGAGCATACCCTCCAGGTAGAAATCGGCTGCATAAAGGGCCTTGCCCGTGACCTTTTCAAGGGCGTCTACCCTCGGGATCTGACGCAAAAAGGGCATCTGTTCATCCTCCTAGGGCCTTTACAATCAGGTCGCGTAAAACAGGGAACTTGTATCTGTAAGAAGGCCTCATACCGCTGACCTTGACCACTTCTTCGAAGAGCACCTCACATTTCTCGGCCACGATCCCCTTCTCCTTCCTCTTTCCCCTCAAGGATTCCTCAAACCTCCTGGCCCTGAAAGGCCTTGGAGTCATAGCCCCTACCGAAATCCTTACGTCCTCAAAGACCCCGTCCTTCTCTTTTACCGCATAGGCCACTGACAGCCTTGAAATCGAAAGGGCTGCCCTCTTGGCGACCTTTATAAACCCTTCTTTGTATCCGTGAAGGACCTGAAGCCTCACCTCCGAAAGCACCTCTCCTTTCCGCAGGTCCGCCTTATAGGGGGCCAGCACCAGTTCCTCAAGCGGCAGCGTCCTTTGGCCTTCCTCGGACTCGAGGACGCACAAGGCCTCGTGCACCATAAGCGCTGGGAAGGTATCGGCTGCTGGTGAAGCGTTGACGATGTTCCCACCGAGGGTCCCGAGGTTCCTTATCTGCGGGCTCCCTACAGAGGAACTGGCCGCAGCAAGGCAAGGGGCCTTCTCCCTCACAAGGGGGGCCTCGGCTAGCTCTCCATGGGTCACAAGGGCCCCTATCCTTAAGGAATCCCCCTCAAGGGATATGCCGCACAAGGCCTCACATGAGCTTATGTCGAGGTACTTTTCGGAGACTTCCCCTCGCCTGAAGCGCACGTAAAGGTCGGTCCCGCCAGCGTAAAGGAGCACATCCCCTTGGCTTGCCCTTTTAAGGAGTTCCTCTTTAGAGATCCCGGCCTTCAATTCCCTCTTTGGCTCCGGCTGCTCCTCAAAGGCCCTTGAAGCAGCACTTATCGCCTCCACGATCTGCAGGTAGCCCGTACAGCGGCACAGGTTCCCGCTTATGGCCTCTCTTATCTCCTGGACAGTGGGCTCCCTTTTGTGCAAAAGCAAGGAGTAAGCCGAAAGCAGCATGCCCGGGGTACAGAAACCGCACTGGACGGCCCCGTGCTCTATGAAGGCCTCCTGAAGGGGGTGAAGTCCCCTGCGGCTGAGGAACTCCACGGTCTTTACATGTTTCCCTTCGGCCTTCTTCGCTAGGAAGATGCAGGAATAGTAGGGCTTATCGTCCACAAGGACGGTGCACGCACCGCACTCCCCTATGCCGCAGCCCTCTTTGACGCTCCTGACACCGAGCCTTTCCCTTAAGGTGTAGAGCAGCGGCTCCCACTCCTCCACTTGTACAGTTACCTCTTCGCCGTTCAAAAAGAACCTCAGCCTTTCCACCTTCACCTCCCCATCAAGCTCGGAAGGAAAAGGGCAAGAGGGGGGAATAGGACGATCAAAAAGACCACGAGGAATATGGAGAGCAGGAAGGGGGCAGCCCCTGCGAATATCTCTGACATGGGCACGTCCGTGGCAATCCCGCTCAGAGTATAGACGTTGAGCCCAACAGGTGGGGTTATAAGGCCGGCCTCCATCATCAGCACAGCGATTACCCCGAACCATATGGGGTCAAAGCCTAGGGCAAGGACGACTGGGAAGATGACAGGTAAGGTCAGGACCATCATGGAGACCGCGTCAAGGAAACATCCCAAAAGCAGGTAGATGAGGAGTATGAAGGTGAGCACAAGGTACTTGGAAACCGAAAGGGAAGCTATCCAGCTGGAAACGACGGTGGGTATGGTGGAGAGGGCCAGGAAGTAGCTGAAGATAGTAGCCCCTGCTACAAGAAAGAGCACAAGCGTCGAGACGCGGGCCATCTCCAAAAGAGATGCAAAAAGCCCCCTAAGGTTCAATTTCCTCTTGAGGAGCGATATGCAAAAGAGACTGCAAGCACCGACCCCTCCTGCCTCAGTGGGGTTTATAAAGCCGAAGTATATCCCGCCGATAACCAAGAAGAAGACCAAAAGGACCTCCCATACCCCCTTCAGGGCCTTAAGCTTCTCCGAAAAAGGCACTGGCTCGGGGGCTGAAGGAGCAAGGCTCGGCTTGAGCTTCACCTGAAGGAAGACTAGTAGGATATAGGACAGCGCCAGCAGAGTCCCTGGCACTATGCCCGAGATCAAGAGCTTCCCTATGGACTGTTCCGTAAGCATCCCGTAGACCACAAACCCAAGGCTGGGGGGTATGAGGAAGCTCAAGGTCCCACCTGCAGCTATCACCCCAACTGCAAGCTTCGGATGGTAGTTGAACCTCCGCATCTCCGGAAGGGCGATCTTCCCCATGGCCGCAGTGGCTGCCACCGAAGAACCGCTTACAGCCGCAAATCCAGCACAGGCGGCTATGGTCGCTATGCCGAGGCCGCCTGGAAGCCTTCGGAACCACTTGTCGAAGCTCTCGTAAAGCTGAGACGTGATCCCAGCCTGGGTAGCTATGCCGCCCATCAGGACGAAAAGGGGGATGATGGTGTAGGGGTAGTGGGAAGCAGTCTGATAGACTGTGCTCACTAAGACGTTCAGGGCCGCCTCAGGAGAGGAAAGGAGGCTTATGCCGCAGAGCCCGACAAGCATCATCAGAAAGGCGATGGGCATACCTAGGATCAAAAGGACTGCCACCGCAACACAGCCCAAAAGCCCTACCGCAATGGGACTCACCTTTCCTCCTCCTTAAGAAGGCCTTTGAAGTCCATTAGGAACTCGAGAAGGAGCATAACACCTGCCACAAAGACCAAAAGCTTAAAGGGCTTCTGGGGAATCCTCAGCATGTCCGAGACGGTCCTCTCCTGAAGGGCGTGAAACAGCCCTTCTACAGCCAAGATGGCCGCTATGAACATGCACAGCACCGTCGTCGCCATGCGCACCCCTCTCTTGCCCTTAGGAGAGAGCCTCCTCAGGAGGAAATCCACCCCTACATGCCCCTTCACCTGCTGGGTGTAAGCAGCACCAAGCAGGACCATCACCGAAAGGAGGTATTCGGAGAGCTCTATGACCCCAGGAAGCGGTCTGGCCAAGAAGGACCTGCTTAGAGCATCGGCAGCCGTAAGGACCATGAGAGGAAGCGCCCCCATCATCCCCCCAAGGCACAGATAGTAAGTTATGCGCCGTACCGTCCTCTCCATGCCCCTTAGGACTTCCTCAGTTCTGGTGGACAGGCCACAAGTTCTATACCGCGTTTTTGGCACTCCTCGTACATCACTGAGACGGCCTTTGCTGCCGGCAGTCCCTTCCCCTCCAATTCCTTTACCCAAGACCTCGTCACCTCTTGGAACCTTTCGTACCACCTTGAGGCCTCTGCTTTAGGGAGCTCTATGAGCTCGACGCCTTGCTTTACGATACTGCTCATAAGCTCCTCCTTGTAGACACGACTGGTCAGACCTCCGGTGGTCCTGAAGGGATTGGTGCAGACTTCATGGATGAGCTTCTTGTGTTCTTCAGGCAGCTTCTCCCAATACTTCAGGTTCATGACCACTCCCTCTGAGACACAGCCCAGGGTCAGGACCGTGCCGTACTTGACCACCTCGTAAAGCTTAAACCCTTCGATCAGCGGCGGGCAGGTCACCACTCCGTCTATGGTGCCCGTTTCGATGGCCATATATACGTCAGCTAGGGGCATGAAGACGGGCTCTGCCCCAAGGGCCTTGACGTAGCTCGTCTGGAACCCCCCTGGGACCCTCAGCCTCATCCCCTTGAGGTCCTCGAGCTTTTTCACCGCCTTCTTTTTCGTCCATATGAAGGACTGGATGCAGCCGTTGAGCTCCACCACCTTCACGTCCTTGAACTCGTCCTTGAGCACCCTCTCATAGACGGCATTGCCTATATCGGCTGCGATATCCTTCCCGTCCACCCAGACGGCCAAGGAGAGGACGTCCGTAAGGGGGAATCTACCTGGAGTCCATGTGGCCGTGAAATATCCCATGTCTGAAAGACCCTTCGCCACTATGTCGTAGTGCTCAGGACCCTTACCCAAAGCACCCCCTGCATACATGGTGTAGCTGATCTGTCCGCCGCTCCTCTTCTTTAACTCCTCAAGCATAGGTATCCAGACGGTCCTCACCTCCCTGCCGGCTGGCGGATGCCAGGTGCTGAACCTGATGTGGGTGCTCTGGGCATAGAGGAACGGAACCCTTCCCACCAGTCCCGTCCCAAGGGCAACTCCGCCTAAGGCCAAACCTTTTAAGAAGTCCCTCCTGGTCATCTTTTCACACATGGCCTCACCTCCCTTATGTTCTCAGCCCTATACCCACCTCACAGTGACCGTTTTGGGGTCGAGGAAAAGTTTCACCGAGTCGAACCTGCTTTTCGCTATCCCAAAGGCGGACTCCCGCTTTGAACCAAGCGGGAAGAAGGCATAGGGCTGGGGAATTCCCAAATTGATCCCTACGTTTCCCACCTCGCATTCCTTTATGAACTTCCTTGCGAGCTTTCCGCTCTGGGTGATCAAGCAGGCCGAATGCCCATAGTTGGTCTTGGTGTTTATCCACTCTATCGCTTCGTCGAGCGAATTGGCCCTAATGAGGTTCGCAACAGGTCCAAAGGACTCCTCCTTGGCGATCTCCATGTCCGGCGAGACGTCTTCAAAGATGGTGGGTCCTAGGTAATACCCTTTTTCGTATCCCTCCACCCTTATCCCCCTGCCGTCAAGGATAAGCTTGGCCCCTTCCTTGATACCCGTCTCGATGAACCTGAGGACCCTCTCCCTGTTCTCCTGTGTCGTCATTGGGCCCATCTCCGTCTCCTCAAACAGGCCATATCCTACCCTCATCCTCTTTGCCGCCTCTACAAACCTCTCCTTCAGCTCCTCGTAGATGTCCCCTATCACCACCACGTTGTCCGAACCAAGACACCTCTGCCCCGACATGCCGAAGCACCCCCTGAGGAGGTACTCTACAGCCCTGTCCAGGTCCGCATCCGGTGCCACTACTATGTGGTTTTTGCCGTTGCCGTTAACCGAGGCCCTCTTGCCCAGCTGGCCGCAAAGCTCATATATGGCCTTGCCTACCCTGCTTGAGCCTATGAAACCTACACCGGCTATCCGCGGGTCCCGTATAATTCGGTGGTTCAACTCAAACTTCTTGCCAATATGCACCAAGTTGACCACCCCCTTGGGGAGCCCCGCCTCCTCACATATCCTGGTGACCGCCTCGGAGGCCAGCGGGCACTGCCAGCTGGGGGACACGACCACCGTACAGCCGCAGGCGAGGGCATATGGGACAAAGGAGGACCACGCGTGCATAGGGATGTTGCCCGGGGTGATTATGAGGAAGACCCCCACTGGTTCCCATAGCAGATAGCAGTCGATGCCTTGGGCAAGCTGCTGGACGTACTCCCCTTTGTAGACGCTGTACATAGCGCCAAGGGCTGACTCGATGTTCTCCATACACCTTTCAATGGTACCCCTTGAATCCCTTATGGCCCGTCCGTGGTCAAGGGACAAGACCTTGGCTAGGATTTCGCGGTGCTCCTCAAACTTGGCCCTCAGCCTGCTTATGTAATCCGCCCTGTCCCTGAAAGGGACATCCCTCCAGACTTTGAAGGCTTCATAAGCACTTTGTACGGCGTAATCCACCTCCGCCTCGGTAGCAATGGGTACCTCTGCTATGGGCTCACCCTTTCCCGGATCGGTGTCAAGGAAGACGTCCTCCGACTCTGACTCCAGCCACTGCCCGTTTATGAAGAACTTGAGCCTCCCGTAGTGATCCTTCAACCCCTCAAAAAAACCCATCTCCCCCTCCTCAAAAGGTAGGTGGTGTGATCACCCATATTACGTGCACCTCCTCTTTGCCCACGTTTACCCAGTCGTGCGGTATGCGCGAGGAAAAATAAAAGCTCTCCCCTTCCCGAATCCTGTAAACCTTATCCCCGAGCCTGAGCTCCATCTCCCCCTTTATCACTATTCCAAACTCTTCACCCTCATGCGAATACATCCCGTGCGAGCCACCACCTGGCTTTATCACCGTGTAAAAGGGCTGCATCTTCTTGTGCGCCACGCTCTTGACAAGGGACTGGATCCTGGCATTCCACCTCTTGAGATGTATCTCCACCCTCTCATCCACCCTGGTGACCACGTCTCGGTCGTCAAACCCAGACATGAAGAAATCCACTATGTTCACCTCAAGGGCATCCGCGATCCTCTTAAGCATGGAAATGGAAGGCTCAGCCTTACCGGTCTCCACTTGACTCAAAAAGGCAGAACTACACCCCACCTTCTCAGAAAGCTCCTTTAAACTTAACCCCTTAAGCCGCCTTAACTGCCTTATCTTCCCTCCAATACCCTCCATAGGACCTAAGACCAACAATTAAGCTACATTTAATTTTATTAGATATCATCTAATTGTCAAGAGGGCAAAAAACGTTTTGAAATTTTTCAGGTTAAAAGGGGCGGCCGCTTCCTCAGCACGCCGATAAGGAAGGCACCAGCTGCCCCCACCGCACCTGCCATAGTCGGGCTGAAAAATCCCGCAAAGAGCCACCTATAAAAAGCCTGCCAATGGACTGCTCCGTTAAGATCCCGTATACCGCAAGGGGGATGCTCGGAGGTATAAGGAACCCCAAGGTACCGGAACACGCCAAGGCCCCGAGGGAAAGCGAAAGGTCGTACCCCCTCTTCTTGTACTCCGGTACAGCCGACTTTCCTATGGCCACATTGGTAGCAGCCCCCGAACCGGTAACCGCGCCAAATATACAGCAAGCCCAAGCCGTTGCAACTACTAGTCCCCCCCTTTTCCTCCCAAACAAAATAGCAGCTACTTCAAAGGCCTTTGCCCCAACCCCAGATGCAAAGGCCATACTGCCCATCAGTATGAACATGGGCAGAACCGAAAGCGGGTACGATCCAAGCTGATCGAAAATGTCACTAGCTATCAGGCCAAGGGCAGCCCGTGGCCCTACTACATATGCAAACCCCGCCACGCCGGTAATGGCCATGGCAAAGGCGATAGGAACACCTACGAAGAACAACACCAAAAGCAAAACGATACCCGCAACCCCCACTGCTAAAGGATCCAAGCTTCACCTCGGGCCTTTCTTGATGGAGAAAAACAGCTCGCTAAGGACCGTGGCGCACATAAGCCCACAACAAAAACTTGTCCAAAACATCAAAGGTGAAACAGGTATCCCCAAAATCGCTGTCTTCAAACCAGAGCGATACACGCTCAAGGCGTGTTCAAAGCTCGACCACGTCGCCAGACCGAAGAAAAAAGCACTCACACCAAAGCCAAAGGCATCCAGCGGCTTCCGGAAAGGCGCAGGCAGGACCATGAAGAGCACCTCAACCCTCACATGCCTTTTCTCCAGCTCCGAGAAGGCAAGCCCTCCCGCTATTGCGAAGATCTGGGTCAAGGCAACGATCTCAGTACCCCCCGCCAAGGGGGTCCTCAATAGCTTCGAACCCACAATGTCCACCAATGTGACGACGGCCATTATCAACAGGCCGATCATCCCGAGAAAGTACAAACCCCTACCTAGTACAGCCTAAAAGGCAAAAGCAAAAAACAGCATAATCCAGAGCCTTTTGAGCAATACAGCTTTTCCCACCAGGGTTCAGGTTTACAACTTAAGGGCATTTGGGTTTTCTCCTGTCAGCCTCTAAGGGCAAGAAGGCCCAAGTATTCTTTTATGGCAAGGCCTATGTCGTAAAGGTTCTTAGGTGAGGGGATAAAGCTCAAAGGACTATATGAGCGCTCAGATACGAAGTCAGAGGGAAAGGGTATTACCTCTGGGAAGTAGCGCTTGAAGACCTTTAAGGCCCTTTTCATATGAAAGGCGCTCGTTATGAGGACAGGCCTCTTAAGCTTCTTCTCCACCGCCATCCTGAAGGCAAAAAGGGCGTTTTCCTCTGTGTCCCTTGAGTGCCCTTCAAGGAGGATATCCCCTTCCCTTACCCCGAACTCCACGAGCATATCCCTTATCGTCTCCGCTTCTACGGGCAGTCCATAGATGCGCCCACCACACACCACGATGGGCTTGGCATAGCGCCTGTAAAGCCTTAAGGCCGTAAGGACCCTCTGGGCTGTGTGCCTTTCAAGGACATAGGTCCCGAAGAGGTCCCTGTAACCCTTTATACCCCCTCCGAGAAGTACATAGTGATCACCCTTTTCCACCTCCTCAAGGGTGGTTCTCCTTATGCCCCACTCCAAGGGCAACACGAAAAGGTCCTTTACAGGCTCTATCCCCAAAAGGTAAAAGGCAAGCGAGAGGAACCCGTAAAGCTTCTTCCGTCTGATCAAGCCCCCTAGCCCAAACAAGAAGGCAAAAACTCCTGGTGGAAGAAGCAGGGATACGAGGAGCTTTTTAAAAAGAAAGACCTCCACCTCTAAGGTTCTCTATCGCATCTCAAAACCCAGGGCAAGGAGAGGGGCCGTAGGTCCCAAGAGATCGGCTCCCGGAAGTGAAGGGGCTTACCTTTTAAAAGGACCTTGGGCCGTCTCTAGAGGTCCACGGGCCTTTGGCCCTAGTAATCCCAAAAGCCCTCCGTAAGCCGGTATGAGCACAAGGACCATCAAGCCCATGAGGAGGTAAAGGGACCTATACCCGAGGAAGGGCAGGAGCGACCCAAAAAGATAGGGCCCAAGCCCCGCACCTATGTCGAGGAAGACGAAGTAAGTAGCGGTTGCCAAAGCTATTAGCTCCTTTGGAACGCGCCTTACCGCTTCGGCCTGCCCAAGGGAGAGGACATTGCCATAGCCAAGTCCTATAAATAGGGCTGATAGAAGGACCGCAGGCCCTGACTTCGCAAAGGCAAGCGCGAACAACCCCATGGCAAAAAGGGATAAACAAAGGGGAAGGACCAGCCTTGCACCCCAGCGGTCGAGCATCCGTCCAGATAAAGGCCGTGTCATGAGCACCGAAGCTGCATACACGAGGAAAAATTGACTCGTTGCTTCAGACAAATGGACTTCTGCCCCGTACATGGAAAGGAAGGCCATAATCCCCGAAAAGGCAAGGCCTGAGACCATGATTACGACCGATACAGGTACAGCACTGGGCTCGATAAGCCTTAGGCTGTGAGGCCTTGATCTTCCGTCTCCTGATCCCTTCTCCAGATCGGGTATTGTGAAGGAAAGCCCAAAGGAGAGGAACGAGGCCCCTATTGCAACTAGGAACACGTTTCTGAAGTCAGAAGAGGCGACAAACCTCAACCCCAAAAAGGGACCAAGGGCCGCTGAGATTATCTGGCCGAAGCTGTAGTAAGCTATCCCTTCACCGCGCCTTGAAGGCGGAAGTACCCCGGCGGCTATGGTCCCACAGGCGTTATGGACGACCCCGAAGGAGGCACCGTGCAAAAACCTCAAAGCTATAAGGGAAAACGGGTCTCTGACCATGGGGTACAACGACGAAAGGAAGGCAAAAGCCAAATTGCCTGGTACCAGCACCTTCTTAGGTGAGGCCTTGGCACTTATCGCCCCAGTAGCCAACCTCCCGAATAGGATCCCTATCACGAACATACCTGAGGCAAGCCCAGAGATACCGGTCGAGGTCTTAAGCACATAGCTTGAATACGGAGCGATGGTGGAGATGAGGAGGTAAAAGACAAAATAAACCACCAAGTTTTGTAAAGCCGCTAAAGTTAACCTCCCCATTGGCCAAGCCTTTTATAACCATTAAGAAGGCTCCTCCTTTTGTGAAGGCTGAAGTTTCCTTTCTTCATAGACTTTTTTAGCTAGGATGATCACAAGGCTAAGGAAGCATGAAAGGACAAAGCCAAGGGCAAGGATGAGCTTCCTCTTCGGCTTTTCTGGC
>CAZSWV010000018.1:0-16168 GCA_964611295.1 uncultured Thermodesulfobacteriota bacterium
TTTTCTTGGTACGAAGCATGTGTCTTTTATCACAAAGGACGGGGCAAGGCATGCTCGATCAATACATTGGAATAGCTATGATGATGGGGCTTGCGGCCTTCTTTGCGTCCTTTACGCTCCTCCTTTCCCACCTTTTGGGTCCGAGGAGGGAGACCAAGGAGAAGTTGGCCCCATATGAGTGCGGTGTCATCACCATAGGGCCTACCCATGAGACCATACCGGTTAAGTACTACATAGTGGCCATGCTCTTTTTGGTCTTCGACCTCGAAGTGGTCTACCTTTACCCTTGGGCTACGGCCTTTAAGGTCGTGGGGGCTTTTGGCTTTTTGGAGATGCTGGTGTTTGTCTTTGTGCTCCTTTTGGGGTTGATCTATGTTTGGAAGAAGGGGGCGCTTGAATGGGAATAGAGTCGAGGATCCCAGAGGGGATATTGCTTACAAGCCTTGAAGCCATCGTGAACTGGGCGAGGAAGAACTCCATATGGCCAGTGACCTTTGGGCTTGCTTGTTGTGCCCTTGAGATGATGGTCACGAGTTCCTCTGCTTTGGACATAGCTAGGTTCGGTGCCGAGGTCTTCAGGCCTTCTCCGAGGCAGGCTGACCTTATGATCGTAGCGGGTACCGTGACCAAGAAAATGGCCTACATGGTCAAGAGGATCTACGAGCAGATGCCTGAGCCCAAGTGGGTCATAGCCTACGGGACCTGTGCCTCCTCAGGGGGGATTTTCAGGACTTATAACGTGGTGCAAGGGGTAGATAAGATCGTGCCGGTTGACGTCTACGTCCCCGGATGTCCACCGCGGCCTGAGGCACTCCTCGATGCTTTGATGGAACTCCAAAGGAAGATCCAAAGGGAAAGGTTCAAGGATCGCCTTTAAGGGGTCCTTTTGGGGAGATCTCATATGTGGGACCTTAACGCTGCTGAGGTTCTGAAGGCCAAGTTCCCAGAAGCAATAATAGGGGTTGAGGAGTCGCGGGGGGAAATATCCGTTAGGGTGAAAGCTCCGGAACTTCTCAAGGTATGCCAATTCCTCAAAGAAGACCCAACGATGAAGTTCGACATGTTGGTGGATCTCTGCGGCGTCGATTATCCGGAAAGGGAAGATAGGTTTGAGGTCGTTTACCTCCTGCACTCCATGGAAAGGAACCGTCGTTTGAGGCTTAAGGTAGCGCTACGGGAAGGAGAGAGGGTACCTTCTGTACAAGGCGTTTGGAAGGCGGCCAATTGGCTTGAAAGGGAAGCATATGACATGTTCGGGATCCGCTTTGAGGGTCATCCCGATCTTAGGCGGATACTGACGTGGGATGGCTTTGAGGGGCATCCCTTGAGGAAGGATTATCCCGTGGAAGGGCCTGAGGAGTTCAGGCTGCCGGAAGAACCTCCGGACTGGAAACCCCCTTCTTGGTTCCTCGGGCAGGAAGGGGAAGGCCGTTACATGATAGTAAACATGGGTCCTCAGCATCCCTCAACCCATGGGGTCCTCAGGGTGGTTCTTAAACTTGAAGGGGAACAGATCGTCGACGCCCTTCCGGTGATCGGGCACCTCCACCGCGGGGTGGAAAAACTCGCTGAGACGATGACCTATCATAAAGCCCAGACCCTAACTGACAGGCTGGACTACACAGCAGCCTTTTCCAACAACCTGGCTTACATGCTGACGGTGGAGAAGCTCTTTGGGGTTGAACCCCCTAAGAGGGCCCAGTACATAAGGGTCATGCTGGCCGAGTTCTCACGTCTTGCCTCTCATCTCCTCTGGCTTGCGACCCACGCCCTCGACATAGGTGCCATGACCGTCTTCTTTTACGCCTTCAGGGAGAGGGAGACGGTCCTTGAGATAGTGGAGGAGATAAGCGGCGCGAGGCTTACCCCCAGCTTCCTCAGGATAGGGGGTGTAGCCAAGGACTTACCCCAAGGTATAGAAGAGAGGATAGAGCAGTTCCTCGACGAGTTACCTTCTAGGATTAAGGAGTACGAGGACCTTCTGAGCAAGAACGTCATTTGGCTCAGGAGGACCAAGGGCATCGGGGTCCTCAGGGCCGAAGACGCCATAAATTACGGGGTTACAGGGCCGGTCCTCAGGGGTTCTGGGGTGAAGTGGGATGTGAGGAAGGCCTTCCCCTATTCGAGCTATGAGGAGTTTGACTTCGAGGTACCGGTGGGGGAAAGCGGTGATACCTACGATCGGTACCTTGTAAGGCTTGAGGAGATGAGGCAATCTGCCAGGATCATCAGGCAGGCCTTGAAGAAGATCCGGGAGACTGAACCAGGTAATATCCTCATAAGGGATCCTTATCTCAGCCCTCCGCCAAAAGAGGAGGTCATGAGGAAGCCCCATGCCTTAATGAGGCATTTCAAGTTCTTCTCCGAGGGTCCATCTCCTGCCCCAGGGGAGGCCTATATGAGCGTAGAAGGACCGAAGGGGGAATTGGGTTGGTATCTAGTAAGCGATGGAAGCCCTAAGCCATACCGTTTCAGGGTAAGGCCGCCTTGTTTCTTGAACCTTCAAGCCCTTCCGGAGATGGTGAAGGGGCATCTTGTGGCCGACATAGTGGCGGTGATCGGAAGCGTGGATATAGTGCTCGGGGAAATTGACAGATAGGTGGGGGTAGGCTGGGATGGAGTTCGTATATTTCCTGATCGAAACCTTAGTTAAGGTGGTCGTAGTCTTTGCGGTGGTGCTCCTCTCAGTGGCTTATATGACCCTGGCCGAAAGAAAGGTCCTCGGACACATCCAAGTGAGGTATGGGCCAAACCGGGTAGGTCCCTTCGGATTGCTCCAGCCGATTGCCGACGGTTTGAAGGCCCTTTTCAAAGAAGAGGTGATACCAGAGAAGGCCGATAAGGTCGTTTACGTGATTGCCCCCATGATCCCCATGATCTGTGCCCTTTCCATCTTTTCAGTCATCCCCTTTGGGGAAAGCGTTAAGGTCTTGGGGAGGGAGGTAAAGTTATGCATAGCTGAGGTGGACATAGGGCTGCTTTTCGTATTTGCCATGGCCTCTTTGGGGGAATATGGGATAGTGCTTGGGGGGTGGTCTTCCTATAACAAATACGGGCTTATGGGGGCCTTGAGGGCTGCTGCCCAGATGGTCAGCTATGAGCTGGCCTTAGGGCTTACGGTCTTGGGGGTCCTCATGGTCTCCGGGACCTTGAACCTTGTGGAGATCGTAAGGCAGCAAATAGAAGGTCACTGGTTCATCCTCTATCAGCCCTTTGCCTTTGTGTTGTTTTTGATCTGTATGTTTGCCGAGATAAACCGTACGCCTTTCGACATGCCGGAGGCAGAATCAGAGCTTGCTTGTGGCTTCAACATTGAGTATTCGGCTATGAAGTTCGCCATGTTCTTCATGGCGGAGTACACGCATCTTCTTGCGGCATGCTCCCTTGCTACGGTCCTATTCCTCGGCGGTTGGGATGGTCCGTGGCTGCCACCTGGGCTTTCGTGGATTTGGTTCGTGTTGAAGGTGGCGGTTTTGGCCTTCTTCTGCATATGGGTCAGGGGGACGTATCCCAGGCTTCGTTACGATCAGATCATGAAGTTCGGGTGGAAGGTTTTGATACCCTTGGCCTTGGCCAACGTCTTCTTTACGGGTTTGTTTATGTCCCTTTGAGGGAGAGGGGAGATGATCCTTCCGTTGATAAAAGGACTTGGGGTAACCCTAAAGCGGTTCTTTTCAAGACCTGTAACCGTCCAGTATCCGGAAGAAAGAAGGCCTGTTTCTGCAAGGTGGAGGGGCATCCATTACTTCGAACCAAAAGAGGACGGTGACACGAAATGTCTGGCTTGTGGGCTATGCGTTGCGGTTTGTCCTCCGCGGGCCATAAGGCTTGTGGCCATAGAGAGGGATGACGGCCAGAGGTATCCCCAGGTATACGAGATCGACGCTGTGAGGTGCATATATTGTGGCTTTTGTGAAGAGGCCTGTCCTGTCGATGCCGTAAAGCTGTCTAGGATTTACGATGTAGTAGGACGTAGCCGAAAGGGATTGGTCTGGGACAAAGAGGTGCTTTTGAAGAGGGGGGCCTCTTTGAAGGAGGTTAAGGGATGATCTTACATTGGTTGGTCTTCCTTGTAGCTGCCCTTTTTTCGGTGTTTTCAGCTCTGATGATGATAACGAGGCGTAACCCTATCCATTCGGCCCTTTGGCTTATAGGGAACTTTATCTCTGTGGCTGTGCTTTACCTTTTGCTCCACAGGGAATTCATAGCCATAGCGCAAGTCCTCATTTATGCAGGCGCCATAATGATGCTTGTGGTCTTTACGATCATGTTGATAAGTGTGGAGGAAACCAAAAAGGTCTCTTTGCTGAGGTTCGGGGCAGGGACCGTCATAGGTGTGGTACTTACGGTGTTGTTCCTCGGTTTCCTCTTAAGTGGGATCATAGGAGGAGGTGTAGCTGGGGTCCCGGGTGAGCTTACCCCTGAAAGGATAAAAGAGGTAGGGCCTTTCAGGGTTGTAGGGCTTATGCTCATGGGTGAGTACCTTTTGCCCTTTGAACTCGCTTCGGTTGTCTTGCTTGTGGGGATAATAGGGGCTGTGATATTGGCAAAGAAGGAGAGGTGAGATGGTGCCTTTGAGCCTTTACATGTTGGTCGGTGCCCTGTTGTTTGCCATAGGTATAATCGGTGTGCTCATCAGGAGGGATGCCATTGTCATATTCATGTGTATAGAACTGATGCTTTCTGCTGTTGGGATCACGCTTGTGGCTGCTTCAAGGTATTACCATGGGATGGACGGGGTGGTAATGGCCTTTATGGCCATGACAGTAGCTGCTTCAGAGGCAGCCATTGGGCTTGCCATATTTGTATTGCTCCATAGGACTTATAAAGGCGTAAGGGTAGACGAGATCAACCTCCTTAAGGGGTAAGAGATGGTCCAGTACGTATGGCTCATCCCCTTTTTCCCGGCTTTAGGGTTTTTGATCAACGGGCTTCTGAGCAGGTGGCTTAACCTTAGAAAGGGTTTTGTGGCTTGGGTGGCCTGTTCCGCTTTGGGGCTCTCCTTTTTGGTTTCGCTGCTTGTTTTCTTCGACCTTTTGGGGCTTCCACCTGAAGCGAGGGTAAGCATCAGCGACAAGGTCCTTTTTGACTGGATCGTTTCAGGGGATCTACGGGTGACCTTCGGCTACAAGGTGGACCCCCTTTCGGTGGTTATGGCCCTTGTGGTTACAGGCGTGAGCTTTCTCATACACGTGTACTCTGTGGGCTATATGCACGACGACCCTGGTTTCACCAGGTACTTTGCCTATTTGAACCTTTTCGTCTTCATGATGCTTAACCTCGTACTGGCCAACAATTTCCTGTTGATGTTCCTTGGTTGGGAGGGGGTGGGGCTTTGTAGCTATCTGCTCATAGGCTTTTGGTTTGACAGGGATCCCCCTGCTAATGCAGGCCTTAAGGCCTTTGTAGTCAACCGGGTAGGTGACTTCGGGTTTTTGATAGGGCTCTTCCTCATTTATACGCTCCTTGGGAGCCTTAACTTCGACGAGGTCTTTTCAAAGGCCGACAATTTGACCACGGCCCAGGCCACCTTGATCACCTTGATGCTCTTTATAGGTGCGACGGGCAAGTCGGCACAGCTGCCGCTTTACGTCTGGCTCCCTGACGCCATGGAAGGTCCTACACCGGTAAGCTCCTTGATACACGCGGCGACTATGGTAACAGCAGGCGTCTATATGGTGGCCAGGTGCCACGTGCTTTACGAACTTGCCCCCCTTAGCATGGCGGTAGTTGCCACAGTTGGGGCCCTTACGGCCATCTTTGCCGCGTCCATGGCGCTTGTGCAAGTGGACTTCAAACGGATCCTGGCTTATTCCACCATAAGCCAGTTGGGATACATGTTTTTGGGCGTGGGAGTAGGGGCTTACAGTGCGGGGATCTTCCACTTGATGACCCATGCCTTTTTCAAGGCCCTGTTGTTCCTTGCTGCCGGGAGCGTCATGCACGCCTTATCAGGGGAGCTGGACATAAGGAAGATGGGGGGCTTAAGGGAGAAGATGCCCGTTACCTTTTGGACCTTTTTGCTTGCGGCCCTTGCCATCGCTGGGATCCCTGGGTTCTCTGGCTTTTTCTCGAAGGACGAAATCCTTTGGAACGCCTTCTCGAGTCCCAAGGGGCACTGGGTCCTCTGGCTAATAGGGCTCATAACGGCCTCTATGACGGCCTTTTACATGTTCAGGCTTTGTTTCATGGCCTTTTTCGGCTCCTTCAGGGGCGGTCATGAGCTTTGGCATCACGCCCACGAGTCACCGAGGATCATGACCGTTCCCATGGTGGTCCTTGCTGTCCTTTCGGTGATAGGGGGCTATGTCGGCATCCCCCATGTCCTTGGCGGGCACAATTACTTCCATGAGTTCCTGGAACCCGTGTTCGGCCAAGCCCCAAAGGGTGAGGTGTCCCACACCTTGGCCAAATTGGCCTGGGCTGCAGAAGGAGAGGGACCGATCCAAGGAGAAGCGGCCCTTGAACTCTTGTTGATGGCCGTTTCGGTAGCGGCTGCCCTTTTGGGGATCTTTATAGCCTGGAACCTCTACCTAAAAAGGCCAGAAGTGCCAGAAAGGCTAAAGGAGCGATACCCTAATGCCTACAAGGTCCTCTGGAACAAGTACTACGTAGATGAGATTTACGGGGCCTTGTTCGTGAAAGGGACCCAGAGGTTTGGGACCATGCTTTGGCACGAATTCGACGAGGCCGTCGTTGACAGGACCGTGAATTTGATAGCGTGGCTGATGAAAGCTATGGGTACCCTTTTGAGGCCGGTTCAGACGGGTTTTGTTAGGGATTACCTGCTTGGGATCCTTATCGGGACGATAATCGTCATGCTTTTCCTGCTGTAGGGAGAGGTCGAGATGGAAGGGCTGTTTTACATTCCTTGGCTTAGCTTATTGATCTTCTTGCCCCTTGTTGGAGCTGTTTTACTCCTCTTCGTCCCCAGGGAGCGTGAGGACTGGATAAAAGGGTTTACCCTCGGGGTGACGCTCTTTGAGTTCTTGATCTCCCTTGTGGTCTTTTTGAAGTTCGAGGACACACGGCCTGGGATGCAGTTTGTGGAGAAGGTCCCCTGGATACCCGAATGGGGGGCCCAATACTTCGTAGGGATCGATGGCATAAGCCTTCTGCTTGTAGTCCTTACCACCTACTTGATGGTCCTTTCCATCCTGAGTTCCTGGTCTTCGGTGCAAAAGGGACTGAAGGAGTACATGGTGGCCTTCCTGCTGTTGGAGACAGGGATGATAGGGACCTTTTGCGCCCTTGATCTATTGCTCTTTTACCTCTTTTGGGAATTCACCCTAATACCCATGTACTTGATCATAGGGGTGTGGGGAGGGCCGAGGAGGGTTTATGCGGCTATAAAGTTCTTCCTCTATACCATGGCAGGAAGCGTTTTGATGTTGGTCGCCATCCTCGTCCTTTACTTTACCCATGCAAAGGTCACAGGTACCCATACCTTTGACCTATTTGCCCTCTATGGGACACAGCTTCGGCCCGAGGTCGAGATCTTGCTCTTTTCAGCCTTTGCCCTTGCCTTCGCCATAAAGGTACCCATGTTCCCCTTCCATACGTGGTTGCCTGATGCCCATGTGGAGGCCCCTACTGCTGGTTCGGTGATCCTTGCAGGGATCCTCCTCAAAATGGGGACGTATGGTTTTCTGCGTTTCGCGATACCCCTATTCCCGTATGCTGCTTATAAGGCTATTCCGGTTATCTCCATATTAGCCCTGATAGGGATCATCTATGGGGCCTTGGTCTCCATGATGCAAGAGGACCTAAAGAAGCTTGTCGCCTTTTCAAGCGTGAGCCACTTGGGCTTTGTGATGCTTGGGATGTTTGCCTTTACCGTCCAGGGGGTACAGGGGAGCGTCTACCAGATGTTGAACCACGGAGTATCTACTGGGGCCCTCTTTATCTTGGTGGGGATGATATATGAAAGGCGGCATACCAGGTTGATAAAGGAGTTTGGCGGACTTGCCAAGGTAATGCCGGTTTATGCCACCTTTTTGGTGATCGTGGCCCTTTCCTCAATAGGACTTCCTGGCACAAACGGATTTGTCGGGGAGTTCACCATATTGCTGGGCACTTTCAAGGCCCACCCCTCCTATGCGGTCCTTGCCGCCACAGGGGTTATCTTCGGCGCAGGGTATATGCTCTGGATGTTGCGAAGGGTAGTGTTTGGCCCTTTGCACAACGTCTTGAACGAGGGTTTAAAGGATTTGGATGCCAGGGAGGTCCTCACGCTTATACCGATCGTTGTGATGATCTTTTGGATGGGGCTTTTCCCTAAGACCTTTTTCAAAAAGATGGACCTTGCAGTTGAAGGCTATTTAAGGGATATAAAGGCTCGCCAAGAAGCCTTGCTCAGGCAATACGAGGGACTCCGTCCAGTAACCTTTGAGGGAGTAAGGGATGAAGCCCATAAGGATTGAACTTTCCCCAAATGACCTTTGGGCCTTAGGGCCTGAGCTGGTTTTGCTCGGTTTTTCCTTGGCTGTCCTGCTCCTTGGGGTCTTTCTGAAGGGCGAAAGGAGGAGGTATACAGGATATGTGTCCCTCTTTGGGTACGTATGCGCCTTTTTACCGCTTCTGTGGGAAAGGGTGGGGGGGCAGGAGGCCTTCTTCGGCATGGTCTCAAACGACTATTTCTCCCTTTACTTTAAGGTATTGGTCCTTACGGTTGGCTTTTTGGTGGTGATGGTGTCCCTTGACTTTACTGTGAGGGAGGGAGTTGCCTTTGGCGAGTACTATGCCTTAATGATGATCGCTTCGGTAGGTATGATGCTTATGGCCTCTTCAGTGCACATGGTCAGCTTGTTCCTGGGGCTTGAGATCATGTCCCTTTCCATCTACGCCTTGTGTGGGATAACAAGGGAGGACCCGAGGAGCGTGGAGGCAGCTTTCAAGTATTTCCTGTTGGGTGCATTTGCCTCTGCCCTTTTCCTTTACGGCATGGCTCTCCTCTATTCAGTGAGCGGTTCCTTCCACTTCAAGACCATGGCGGAGTTCTTTGCCGAAAACCCCTTTGTCCTCAAGGCCCCTTTGTTCCTCGTGGGGTTTTCCCTGTTCCTTTTGGGCTTTGCCTTTAAACTGGCCCTTGTGCCCCTTCACATGTGGACCCCTGACGTCTACGAAGGGGCTCCAACGCCTATTACGGCCTTTATGGCTGCAGGGGTTAAGGCGGCGGCCTTCGCGGCCTTCCTTAGGGCCATGCTTTCGGCCTTCAACGCCTTCCCAAAAGGGTTTGAGGAACTCTTGTGGGTGCTTTCTGTGGCCACTATGACGGTGGGTAACCTGATTGCCTTGAAGCAGGAAGACGTCAAGAGGATGTTGGCTTACTCCTCTATAGCCCATGCTGGCTATATCCTCATAGGCTTTATAGCTGGAGGCGAAAGGGGACAGGCAGCTGTGCTCTTTTACCTTTACGCCTATGCCTTCATGAACGTGGGGGCCTTTACCGTAGTGGCAGCCCTTGGCAGGAAGGGGCAGCCTAACACCTCCCTTGAGGCCTATGCGGGGGTAGGCTTTAAGCGGCCGCTCCTTTCCCTCGCGATGGCGGCCTTTTTGTTCTCACTGGCTGGTGTTCCGCCCACAGCGGGCTTCATGGCCAAGTTTTACGTTTTCAGCGCAGCGGTGAAGGCAGGTTATTACTGGCTTGCAGTCCTCGGAGTCTTGAACAGCGCTGTCGCGGCTTATTATTACCTGAGGGTTTTGGTTTACATGTACTTCAGGGAACCAAAAGAGGGGATCGAACTCGGAGGGGTCTCCTTGGCGAGCATTTTAAGCCTACTTTTAACCCTCTGGGGGGTGTTCCAACTGGGGATAAAGCCCTCTGAGTTCTTGGCCCTTGCGGAGCAATCCATAAGGGCCATGTTGTGAAAACCTGATCGGGGTACAGGGGATGGTCTTGTTTAGCTCTTGGCAAGGTGAGTTAGTGGACAACAGGGGGAAGGACCCTTCGGTCTTTTCAGAGCCTAAGAACATAAGGCTTCCAGAAGAGTTCTACAAGGGTGAAAGGATAAAGGCCTTCTTCGGCTGGGACGGCATAGTCATTAGGGATCTGTCCTTTGACCTCCTGGAGATGGCCTTAAACTACGCCCAAGCCCTGGCGAAGGGATCATGTGGCAAGTGTACTCCTTGCGGTTTTGGGACAAAGTTCATCAGCCAGATATTAGAAGAGCTCTGGAAAGGAGAAAAGGGGACTGAAGCCCTTTCCTTCCTCGAGTCCCTTGTGCTTACCGTTATGGCCTCTTCTCGGTGTTCTTTCGGACAAAAAGGCCCTCTTCCCATCTTGCACCTAATACGGTACTTCGGGGAGGAGCTTAAGGAAAGGCTTTCTTCGAGGAAGGCCTATGCCCCCTTAAGGTACCGCTGGGCAGTTACGGCCCCCTGTAAGAACGCCTGCCCGGCAAACCTCGACGTCCCCCTTTACATCGAACAGATCCGTGAGATGAGGTTTGAGGAGGCTTTGGAGACTATAAGGCAGGGGGTATGCCTTCCCGGGACCCTAGGGCGGGTATGTGTGAAGCCGTGTGAGTCGAACTGTCGCAGGGCGCTTCTCGAAGGGGCGGTTTCCATCAAAGGGCTCAAGCGGTTTGTGGCCGATTTCCATATGCAGAGGGCTTTGAGGCCCGAATGGAGAAGGGTGGAACCCACGGGGAAGAAGGTGGCCGTAATAGGAGCTGGGCCAGCGGGGCTGTCTTGTGCTTACTACTTGGCCTTGAAGGGCCACAGGGTTGTAGTATTTGAACGGCAGAAGGCCCCTGGTGGCATGGCCTTTTATGGCATCCCCGCCTATAGGCTGCCCAAGGACGTGCTGCTCAGGGAGGTGGAGGAGATAAGGGGATATGGGGTTGAAATACGCTACGGTGTGGAAGTAGGTAAGGAACTCACAGTGTCACAACTCTTGGAGGAATTCGATGCAGTCTTCATAGGGGTTGGCACCCAAGGTAGTTCCAAAATAGGCATTGAGGGGGAGGAAAAGGGCTACAAGGGCTTTATCTCGGGTATCGAATACCTTTATCACATAAACAACGGTGTAGATCCCTTCCCCAAGGCAAAAAGGGTAGTAGTGGTGGGGGGTGGCAACGTAGCCATGGACTGTGTGAGGGCTTCCTTAAGGATGGGCAAGGCTGACGTCCGCCTTGTCTACCGGAGGTCCAGGGCTGAGATGCCAGCTGATCCAGAAGAGGTAAGGGCTGCCGAAGAGGAGGGGGTGGTCTTTCACTATTTATGTAACCCAACAAGGATCATAGCCGAAGGCGGTAAGGTTGTGGCCGTTGAGCTCATAAGGATGGAGCTAGGGGAACCGGACCAGAGTGGTAGGCGGAGGCCTATACCCATACCTGGTTCCGAGTTCGTGGTGGAGACCGACCTTATAGTGGCAGCTGTGGGGCAGGTACTAGATGTAGGGTTTCTTAGGCCTGAAGACGGTATCGAAGTGACCAAGGGAGGGACGGTATTGGTCGACCCTGAGACCTTTGAGACCACAAGGAAGGGGGTCTTTGCCGCCGGTGACTGTGTGACAGGGCCTGACGTACTGGTCAGGGCCATAGCTGGGGGGCGAAAGGCGGCCGATAGGATCGATAGGTATCTCAAAGGGATGGACCTTAAGCCTTCGGAAGAGGAGAAGTTTGAGGCCTTCTTTTCGGCCATAGGAGTCTTTGACCAAAGGGAAAGGGTGGGGGTGCCTGCTGGTTTGGGACGGAGGGAACCCGAAAGGCTTTCTCCTGAAAGGAGGAAAGGGGTCTTTGAAGAGGTGGAAAGGGGATATGGGCCAGAGGATGCCCTTTACGAAGCCCAGCGGTGTCTCAAGTGTTATAGGCTGGGCATGATCGCTGTTGAAAGTTGAAGACAAAAGAGGAGGATGGCGTCATGGTCAAGGTGTTGATGGACGGAAAAGAGATCGAGACCGAGCAAGGGAAGACCATCCTCCAGGTAGCTAGGGAGAACGGGATCTACATCCCAACCCTGTGCTACCATGAGAAGCTTTCGCCCATAGGTGCCTGTAGGCTCTGTATAGTGGAGATCGAGGGCTATGAAGAGCCACAGCCTTCTTGTATGCAAGTGGTCCAGGACGGTATGGTCATACGGACAAACTCAGAAAGGCTCTTTAAGATGAGGCGTGAGATCTTGGGCCTTTTAATCAAGGACCATCCCTTGGATTGTCCTGTATGCGACAAGGCTGGTGCTTGTAGGCTCCAAGACCTGGTATACGAATTTGGCTACGATTCCGAGATTTTAGAGCCGCAAAGCGGTATACCCCTTTTGGCTAAAGGGCCTGAGCCATATGCTACAGTTGCCATAAAGTACTATCCGAGTAGGTGCATCCTGTGTCAGCGCTGTGTGTACGCCTGTCGCGAGGTCGTCCAGAGGGGGGTTTTGGCCGTTGACAGGGACCACAAGAGGATCGAGGTGGTGCACCCTGAACGGTGCATCTCCTGTGGGGAGTGCGTAGGGCTTTGTCCTGTAGGTGCCCTTGTGGAGGATGTGACCCCTTACAGGGCCAGGCCCTGGCAGGAGAAAGTGGTGAGGACCGTTTGCCCCTATTGTGGGCTAGGGTGTGTGGTTGACCTACATGTCTTTGAGGACAAGGTAATAAGGGCTACAGCCGACGAAGGGCTTCCTCCAAACAGGGGCAGCCTCTGCTTCAAGGGGCGTTTCGGTTGGGAGTTCTTAGGGAGCGGCGATAGGCTTATGCGGCCCCTTATCCGCGAAGGTGGGTTCATAAGGGGGGCAGACTGGGACGAGGCTTTGGGATATGTGGCCGAAAAGCTTAGGGAGATAAAAGAACGTTACGGCCCCTCAGCTATAGCGGGTCTGTGCTCGGCGCGGTGTACCAATGAGGACAACTACGTTTTCCAGAAGTTCATGAGGGCTGTCCTCGGTACCAACAACGTGGACCACTGTGCCCGTCTCTGACACAGCCCTACGGTGGCCGGTTTGGCCACAACGCTCGGTTCTGGTGCTATGACCAATTCACTGATGGACATCGAGGAAGCCGAGTTGATAATGGTGTTGGGGAGCAACACCACGGAAAACCACCCTGTTTTGGGGATGAAGTTGAAAAGGCTTGTACGGTCAAAGGGGACCAAGCTCATAGTCGTCGACCCAAGGAGGATCGACCTTGTGGAAGACGCGGTTTTACACCTCGCATTGAGACCTGGTACAGACATCGTGCTTCTTAACGCCATGTTGAACGTGATAATTACCGAAGGACTTTACGACAAGGAATTCGTGTCTGAGCATACTGAAGGTTTTGAAGGGCTTTGTGAAGCTGTCAAGAAATACACACCTGAGATGGCCCAGGAAATAACAGGGGTGAGGAAGGAAGACATAATTGCAGCTGCGAGGCTTTACGCCAAGGCAAAGAGGGCCGCTATCCTTTACTGCATGGGCATCACACAGCACACCAAAGGGACGGACAACGTCAAGGCCCTGTCCAACTTGGCCCTTGTATGTGGTCACATCGGTAAGCCTGGTACGGGGATAAACCCCTTAAGGGGCCAGAACAACGTCCAAGGTGCCTGTGATATGGGTGGATTGCCCCAGTTCTTGCCCGGTTACCAGAGGGTAGATGACCCAGAGGTACGTAGGAAGTTCGAAGGGCTCTGGGGTGTTAGTCTGCCTTCTGAGCCAGGTCTTACCCTGGTGGAGATGATGGATGCCATCCTCGAAGGTAAGGTAAAGGCCCTTTACATAATGGGGGAAAACCCCTTGCTTAGCGATCCTAACCTTCACCACGTGGAGGAGGCCCTTGCGAAGCTTGAGCTCCTTGTGGTTCAGGACATCTTCTTCACCGATACGTGTAAGTTCGCCCATGTGGTGCTTCCTTCCTGTTCCTTTGCCGAAAAGGATGGGACTTTCACCAACACCGAGCGTAGGGTTCAGAGGGTAAGGAAGGCCTTGGAACCTAAAGGCGAGGCCATGGAGGATTGGAGGATAATCTGTGAACTTTCCCAAAGGCTTGGTTATCCCATGGGCTACCGCAGTGCGGAAGAGATCTTTGAAGAGATAAGGAAGGCTGTACCCCAATACGCAGGGATCACCTATAGAAGGCTGGAGAAGGAAGGGATACATTGGCCCTGTCCAAGCGAGGAGCATCCAGGTACCCCTATCCTTCACGTGGGTAAACCAGCCAGGGGCAAGGGGCTCCTTGTGCCAGTGGAGTATAGGCCACCACATGAGACCCCAGATGAGGATTACCCCTTCCTGTTGATCACCGGTAGGGACTATTACCAATACCACACAGGGACTATGACAAGGAGGAGCAAGGTGTCCAACTACTACCTGCCAGAACCCTTGCTTGAGGTAAACCCCCTAGACGCCCAGGAGCTAGGGATTTCCGAAGGAGACACCGTCAAGGTGATAAGCAGGCGCGGACAGGTGGAGTTGAAGGTCAAGCTGAGCCAAAGGGTGAAAAAAGGCGAGGTCTTTTCCACTTTCCACTTCTCCGAGGCGAGGGTAAACCTCCTTACATCAAGCGAACTCGACCCTGTGGCCAAGATCCCGGAGTTCAAAGTTACAGCGGTAAGGATCGAAAAGGCCTAATTTGGACAAAATAGGATAAAAAGTGCAAAATGCGGAGGGGACCTCTTTCTCCTATTGCTTTGTTTTCCTTTGAGGTGAGACAGGTATATTTCTTGCTTTTTGTCCTTGCTTAAGAAAGCCAATAGAGGGGTTAAAAGATGGAGAGGAGGTGGGAAAAAGTTTGGCCTTTATGGGTGCCTAAGGTTTATGAGGTCCATGGACCTGTAGGACGGTACATAAAGTGGTGGGCCGAATGCGGTGCTGAACGCATAGCGCTTAATTTCTACGGACGGGTCTTTACCTATGGGGAGCTTGAGGGACTTATAGAAAGGGTTGCCGGTGCGCTTGTAAAAGTATTTGGCGTCAAAAAAGGCGATAAGGTGGCCATCTTTATGCAGAACTCCCCTCAATTCATAGTGGCCTTCTTTGCTGCGCATAGGGCAGGTGCCATAGCGGTACCTTTGAATCCCATGTTAAAGGCCCTGGAATTGGAGTACGAACTCAAAGATTGTGAGGCCAGGGTCCTTTTCACCCATCCCTATTTGGCCCAGGAGGTGTTTAAGGTTGCAGACAAGACGGCCCTTGAGGTCGTAATTGTCAGTGGTTTTGACGACTTCCTACCTGAGGAACCGTGTTTGCCTTTGCCTTTAGAATTTGAGGAAGACAGAACCTTGAAGCTTGGTTCTGAGGCAGTGAAGTTAAGGGACCTTTTGGTGAAAGCCGAAGGCTTGTTCGAAGACAGGGTAAAGGACATCTACTCAGAGCTTGCCACCATCCAATACACAGGTGGTACCACTGGGTTGCCCAAGGGTGCCATGATCACTCATTACGCTTTAAGTCTTGCAACAGTGGCCGCTGTTCATTGGTACAGATTTAGGGAAAACGACGTATTCTTAGGGGTGACCCCCTTTTTCCACATAATGGGTCAGGTCCAGTTGATGTGTCAGCCCTTGGTCTGTGGAGGGTCAATAGTGGTCCTCAGCAGGTTTGATCCGGAGACCGTCTGTAAGGCCATAGAACTCTTCAAATGCACCTATTGGGTGGCCCCGACAACTGCCCTTGTGTCCATCCTCAATTATGAAGGTGCCCGTAAGTACGACTTCAGTTCCTTAAGGTGTTTGTGGACAGGTGGCAGTGCCGTTACACCAGATATCCAAAACCAAATGAAGCAACTCTTCCCAAAGGCCATAATCGGTGAAGGTTATGGGTTAACGGAGACGGTTTGTCAAGGAGGGGCGATTACGCCCCTGCACCTCTACAAGCCTGGGTTTGTTGGGATCCCACAGGTAAACGATGTGAGGATTGTAGATCCCGAGACAGGCCAAAAGGAACTCGGGCCTTATGAGGAAGGGGAGATAGCCATAAAGGGGCCTGTGCTTATGAGCGGTTATTGGAACAAGCCAGAAGAGACAGAGGCGGCCTTCAAGGACGGTTGGTTCTTAACAGGAGACATAGGCCTTATGGACGAAGACGGCTTTTTGAAGATAAGCGGCCGCAAGAAGGAGATCATTAAATGTTCTGGTTACAGCGTCTTCCCCACCGAGGTGGAAGAACTTTTGTATAAGCATCCAGCGGTAAAAGAAGTAGCGGTGATCGGCGTCCCTGATCCCTATAGGGGGGAAAGCCCCAAGGCCTTTGTGGTCTTGAA
>CAZSWV010000019.1:0-15012 GCA_964611295.1 uncultured Thermodesulfobacteriota bacterium
TGGTCCACGGATAACGGAAAAGCCCTTGGCCTTCCCAAAAGACCTTCTCTTCGAGGGCTTCGATGGGACCAGAGAAACAGAGATCTACCACGTTTTGAAGGCCTTCGATGCGATAAGGGAAAGTATCCCTATACGGTTCACCGAGGAAGTCCCTATCTGCCTGAGGACCCCCTAGTATTATCCTAAAGTCCAAAGTTTTTAAAAGCTCCATAAGTTCAACAAGGTCCTTTCGTCCACACAGGTAGGAGAAACCGATGACCTTCTCGCTTGTTTTGTAATGGCTTTTTAAGAATTCTACAAATGCCCTTTTATCAAAACACCTGCTTAGACCCACAACTTTTGAAGGGAGGCCTAAGCGATTCCTTATAAGAGTCACAGCAAGTTGAGGTCCAAGAAGCCCATAAGGTTCACCCGTGTGATGGACTATGATCAGCATGTCCTCCGTAGAGCATTTCTCTCAACTTGTTTATAACCCATTCTCGCTTGCCTTCATCCATGACCTGCATTTCCTTTTTCCAGCTTTCAGAAGGTCCGAAAAGGAATTCAAAGGGGAAGGAGCAGCCTCTGGAGACCTTTATTTCGAAAGGTAGACCTAGTTTTCCTGCG
This sequence comes from uncultured Thermodesulfobacteriota bacterium, assembly GCA_964611295.1. Lineage (GTDB taxonomy): Bacteria > Desulfobacterota > B13-G15 > B13-G15 > B13-G15 > B73-G16. The sequence goes on from CAZSWV010000019.1 coordinate 607, forward strand.
CACTTTTGGACTTTAAATTGCAGGTCACGAAGTCGGTCAAAGTTATCATCTAAATGAAAAACTACTACCCTGGTGATCTTATTTGAATTGCCTGTGCCAAACTTTCCGTAAACGTACTCCTCAGGCCATAGTTCAGAAAAGAGCATGAGAAAATGCAAGCAGTCTTCATAAGATTGTAAAATGACGCACAATTTCCAACAATTTAGTGCATAACTTAACACAACTTTTTCTGGTGAAACCATCAATTTTTGCAGTAAATCGCTTAAACATGGCACACAACGTTCATAGATGCGTTTTTTTGTTAACCTTAAGTATGGATCGGTCTCAAAACTCGTCCATGAGTCTTTTGTACCCCTTTTGCTGATAAATATCAGCATGAGATGAAGGTCCTTTTTTTTCGATCCAAATTTTGGGTCCAAGACACAAGGAAATCCTTGAAGTCGCGTGCAGGTTGAGAGAGTTCTTTTTTAGCATAAATAAAGTATACCTTTTTCAGAATGGGTCCTTCTTTGATATCTGTAACAAAGACCTTACCTTCTGAAAACTCTTGCTTGACAAAACTGAACGTCAGGAAGCCTACTCCCATTCCATCGATTATAGCCCTTTTTAAGCAGTAATGGTTGGTTGCTTCAAGACAAACATTGGGTTCAAATCCTATGGAGGAGAATAACTTATCTAGTAATTCGCGTACGGAAGAATCCTTTTGGGGTAAGACAAAAGGCACATCCTTGAATTCAAAAAGGCTCGGTGGGTGTTCATAAAAGTCAACTTTTAACTTTGATGGGATTACGAGGAGGAACTCTAGGGTGGTTAAAAAACGAATTATGAAGTTGGGTGGAAAGTTAGTTTCTCCTACAATGGCGAATTCAACTTCCTTATCCTCCACCAATTTAATGGCTCTTTTTGTAGGAGCTTCATGTAAATCAAGGACATACATCGGATATGATGTTTTAAAGGCTTCAAGGGCATCCAAGACAAATTCGTGTGTTACCAAAGAGGTAGCCGCGATCTTCAAAGGCAGGAAACGAGCTGAAGAGATCTCCTTTAGCTTTATCATCGATCTATCAACTGTTTCGAAAAGCTCGGATGCAATTTCAAAGGCCTTTCTTCCCGCATCAGTTAAGCGAAAGATTTTCCCGCTCCTTTCTATTAACTTAACTCCCAACTGTTTTTCCAAGACACTCACAGCAAAACTTATGGCCGGTTGTGTTTTACACTCAGCCCTTGCAGCTTTCGAAAAACCCCCCTCTTTTACGACTTTATAAAAACACCAAAGGTTTTTAAGGGAACCAAAATCACACACCTTATTTTACCTTGTTGATCGCAGAAGTATTTAAGGATAGAATATTATTTTACCCCTAAGTTTGTCAAGGGTAGGAGCAGCTGTATACCACATACAGAGTTTTATTTCTTCTTCAACTTTTTTCACTCCTTCTATTATCGCTTCTACTGAGTGGAAAGCCCATTTCAAAAAAGGTAGTCCCATCCCAACCAGTTTAGCCCCTAGCGCAAGGGCTTTGACTACGTCTACACCCGTACGGATACCGCCAGAAGCAAAGATAGGCACTCCGGGAAGGGCCTTTTTTGCGGCTTCTATGGCCTCTGCGGTCGGTGTACCCAATTCCTCGTACCAAGCTTCGTGAGCTTCACCACGTAGGCTTTTCTCTATCTTCAGCCAATTTGTTCCACCAGCGCCAGCCACATCGACTGCTGCAATTTTCAAATCTTTTATTATCTCCAGCATGTTTTGAGAGAATCCGAATCCCACCTCTTTTATAACCACGGGGTAGGGAAACCTTTCACATAAAAAGCGGAGCTTATCAATTAGGCCTTTCCAGTTGAGATCTCCATGCTTTTGTGTTGCTTCATGTAAATGGTTCACATATATCATCAAGGCATCGGCCTGCACTTCTTCAACAAGCCGTAAGCATTCTCTATATCCTATATGGTTTAAATGAACCAGTCCTATATTCGCGAACAGCAAAATATTGGGGGCTGCTTTTCTCACTAGAAAGCTATCTTTAGTTTCAGGATAATCCAGCATGATCTTCTGAGAACCTAAAGCCATTGCTATGCCGATTTCCTCAGCAGCTTGGGCAAGTCTGAAATTGATTTCTTTTGAAAGAGTGCCACCTCCAGTTAATGGTGATATAAAAATGGGAAGTTTCAACTTTTTACCGAACAATTCAGTAGAGGTGTCGATTTGAGAATAATTAAAATCGGGCAAACCGGCGATCAAACGGTATCTTTCAAGGCCATTTCTAATCTTGTACTCAACATCTTCATAGACGCAGATCTTTATATGGAGGTCCTTTCTCCTCTGGACTTCTTCAAGTCGCATCGACTATCTCTAATCGACACATGCAGTTGTCTGAAAGCCCTAGTTCTTTGCGAAGTTTAACAGGCGCCACGAACTCTACGACATCTTTATCTCTATATTCCCAGACTATATCTTCCGGAAAAACTAAAGCGCCGGAGAACCCCTCTACAGAGGCCCTAAGCAGCAGTGCCTTGCAGTAGGGGCTTCCTTCGGGTGGTTTGAGTATTACACCTTGTTCCTTAGCAAGGCGTAAGAGAAACGCCTTCTCTTCATGTGATATCAAAAGGTTTAGGGTACCTGGGTATGGTGTGAAACCAAGAAGCCTCTTGCATTCTTCTTTGACCCAAGGTAGGTCTACAAAACGCTCCCCTTGACCCTTTCCGCTTATTACTCGACCGATGAAGGTCTTCAACATCAAATGTTCTTTATTTTAGCTATTACTTCACTTTCTTGATATCCCCAGCCCTTGCAAAGGCGGTTAGGCAACCCGAAGACGTTTAAAACTTTGGCCACTAGGTGATCCACGATTTCCTCCACTGTTTTGGGTAGGGTGTAAAAAGCTGGCATCGGAGGCATTATTATGGCTCCGAGTTCAGTTGCTTTAAGCATGAGCTCAAGATGGCCTTTATGTAAAGGCGTCTCTCTGACCACTAAAACCAAGGGTCTCCTTTCTTTAAGCGTCACATCGGCGGCCCTGATCAAAAGGTTGACATTAAAAGAACTAACTATCGCGGAAAGGCTTTTAATAGAACAGGGAATTACTACCATACCGTCTACAGGAAAAGTACCACTTGCTATAGGGGCACCTACATGATCGATTTCGTAATAGTGCGTGGCCAAGGATATTACTTGTTCGATTGTCCTATTTGTTTCATAAGCGATCGTCTTCTTTGCAGGATCGGTTATCACCAAATGGGTTTCTACCCCCAAATCCCTTAATGACTCAAGGAGTCTTATGCCGTAAATAGCTCCAGTTGCTCCAGAAATCCCTACTATGATACGCTTCAATTCTTACCCCCAAGGTAATGTTCTTTAATCCTCTTTATGGTTTCTGGATTCCCCCTTCGGACCCTTGCCCTTTCTTGCAAAAGGTCCGCTTTCCCCGCGGTGTTTATCCCTATTTTATGGATGAAACCCCTTCTCAACTCAGAATCAATGGCTTGTCCTTTGAGGCGTGGCAATATGAACACGTCTTCATCTGCCCAGCATCGAGTTATAATCGCCCATTCCACTTGCTGGAGATCAGAGGGGTTGATATCCTCATCTACCACTACACATTTTTTCACCATAGGGTTTGATAAAACTGTTAACATCATATTGTTTATAGAAGCACGATCAGAATGGGTGACTTGTACTACTACTGAGGCCCCAAATGTGTAAGGTATAAAAAATACCTTTTGTACAAAGGGGAAGCGTTCTTTAAGATCTGAAAACATAAAAACCTTACTTACAAAAGCAAGATATGCATCTGCTTCAGCGCCAGTAGGCAATATCGCATGGTATAAAGCGTCTTTTTTGGCAAATCCTCGCTTAACGGTTATAGTCGGGGTCCGTTCAATGGTGAGGTAATAACCGTTTACCTCTCCCATTGGGCCATCACGGGCTTCTTCCTTTGGATCAACTGTGCCTTCCAATACGAACTCTGTTCCCCAAGGTATCTCGATATCTGAACCGGGAATGTAAGTGGTCTTTAGGGTCCCGCATAAGGAACCTGCGTTTTCGATTTTATCTTTAACCAGCGCCGTCTTCATCGCCATTGCAAGCAAGACCAAGGGATGGTGTCCTATGGTCACAACCACCGGAAAGGACGTGCCCTTTTCTCTAAAGTTCTCCAGCAGGGTCCTAAGAGGCGGATTGAGAAGAGCAACCCCAAGTTTCGACCCGCCTCTGAATTGTAATCTATGTATACCACGAGCTACGACGTTGTTCCAAGGGTCATAAGCATGAACAACGCCCGCCGTAACGAAGGGAGCTACATCGCCTTCGTAATGGTGTAACAGAGGTAATGCTACGGCGAGGTCTCCCACGTCAAGTTCTTCGTATCCTTCAAAAGGCAACACCTCTTTTGCAGGGGGAGGCCCTTTTAGCCTTTTTAAGAATTCACTTTCAGCGTTTGGGCCAAATAAGGCCTCCAAGGCCTCACTAGAGGCAACCAGGTTTGCAATCACACGGTGACTGTATCCGTGTACCTTAGTGAAGATAACTGCTTTAGATTCACTTGAGAGTAATTCCATCGCCTCCGGGAGATCTTCCACCCATACTTCTTCTAAGATCTCCAAAAGTTCACCCCTTTCCCTCTTCCATTCTACGTAATCTCTCAACGTCCACTGTTCCATTTCCCTAACTAGGCCTCCACTGGAGGTAAAACCTCCAACACCTTTACCGAACAAGGTGTTGTGACTACCTGCCCCTTTTCCAGCCTTATCCATAGCCTATCAGGGTACTTGTTAGGGTCCTTTGAGAGTATGAACCTCGCCCGGAGGCATTTGTATTTTTGTCTGCCTGCTGTAAGGTCCCTCAAAACCCCTTCCATCTCGATTTCCATGGGCAATTCTTCAAAGGTGGTCTTAATGAAGGTGTCAAACTCTGCCATTGCTACCCCCTGACTTTTTATTGTTTTTTGAAGCCATAATTCTCCCAATTGGCCAGTACTTTTTCTTGAATTTCTTTTGGATAAACAGTGGAAAAGCTTACCTTTACGGGTCTAACTGTCACTGGCCACGTAGGTGGGAACGTACAGTCAAGTATTACCTTAGGAGACCTCTGCTCAACGCGTTCTTGGAACGATGCAAATGGGTTGAGGGGATTTCCTATCCCTTCTGGCATGAGGATAGTTCCCCTCACTGGATGCCATTTTGTGCAAATAGCATGTATGACATCATCCAAGCTGTAAACGTCAGTTTCCTCATCAACTACTACAACTATATGAAACCACATCGCAGCTTTGCTACCAAGGACTAGCGATCCAACCTGTTGAGCAATGTTGGAATAAAGCGGTTTTACACCAACTACCAACAAATGATGCGTAGACTCCGGCCACATGTAAACGCCCGTAACAGGAAGTCCTTGGCTTTTCAGAAGTTGTTCCATGTCCATGGCCAAGGTGAAAGACCTTAAAAGTTGTCCTTCGTCAACGGGTACCCCCATATTAGACACGGTCATTATTGCGTCTTTGCGCATGGTGATGCATTTCACCCTGTATACAACCCTTTTGTCCCTGGGACTCGTCCTGTAACCCGTGTACTCGCCAAAGGGTGCTTCTTCTAACCTCACTTTAGGTAACACCTCTCCTTCTATGATGATTTCGGCGGTGGCAGGGACATATAGGTCACATGTTTCACACTTAACGAGCTTTACTGGCTCACCCATCAACTGTCCTGCAAATTCTGGTTCGGGCAAGGGGGTCGGAGCAAGACTCGCCAAAGCGGAGAGCGGATCAGGACCTATAACTGTCGCAAAGGACATAGGTTTACCTACTGCGTCGTATTTTGGGTAAAATATCCTTCCCATATCTGAGGCGGGGATCACATTCCCTGTCATGTGTTTCTCGTCAAAAATCATCTGCCTATACATACCCCAGTTCACAAAACCGGTTTCTTCATCCTTACAGACCACGAAGTGCCAAGTGCCGATATAACGACCCCCGTCGCCATCATGGACCATAGGTGCAGGGAGGTCAAAGAGGTTAACGTCTTTTTCCTCTATGATGATCTCTTTACAGGGAGCGTCTTTTTTGTCCACTACTTCCGGTTTATAAACAGGACCGCTCGTCCTTCTCCGCCATTCCTCCACTATGTCCTTAAGGTGACTTTCAGGTGGAAGGCCTAAAGCTACGGCTAAACGCCTCCAGGTAGCCATAGGAGCTCCAAAGGCCCTGAAGCCAGGGTAGTCCTTTATGTTGTGGAAGAAGACCGCAGGGCCCTTGAGCTCACAGGTCCTCCTTACGATCGCTCCAAGTTCCAAGTCCCAATCGACCTCTTGTTTCACATCAACTACGTCCCCAGTTTTCCTTAACGCATCAACGAAATCCCGGTTGTCAACGTAATACTTATAAGCCATCTTTTCACCTCCCTATTCATCATTTCCCTGTGGGTATAAGCCCTGCTATTACATCGTCCCACTTCCCTTGGGCACGAAGTATAAACTCAGCCAACTCTCTTACCACTCCCTTCCCTCCTCCACAGGAGGTTACATAATGGGCGATTTGCTTAGCTTCTTCTGAAGCATCGGCAGGTGCAACAGCAAGGACAGCGCGCCTCATCATACCGAGATCTATCATTTCATCTCCTATGTAACACATCTGTTCGTCTGTAAAACCATACTTCTTCTGCATCTCATCAGTTAGGGCCATTTTTGCAGAACTGCCCCAGAGGAATTCCTCTTCTAAACCGTATATTTTGGCCACTGCCATATCTGCTCTCGAAATCTTGCTTGTCAAGAACGAAGCCTTAATACCTGCCTTTTTAAGGAGCTGGAAGCCAATCTTATCGGCTAAAGAAAACCTTTCGGACTTTACACCCTGCGATGTATAGTAAAGCGTGTTGTCAGTTAATACACCGTGAATATCAACAACTACAAACGTCACCTTTTTGGCCCTTTCAACTGCATCCTCCTTGACAATAGCCCCCTCTTTTATTTTCATTGTGTGCCTCCTGTTATATGTGTATGTTTAGTTCTTCACTTGTACCCCATCTTGGTCACCTTATCGACCCATGCCTCCCATAGCCCTTTTGCCCTAAGGATGTACTCACATACTTCTCTCATAACCCCACGACCAGCTGGGACCGTAGTGACCAAGTGTGCTACTTCTTTGACCTCATCTACAGCGTCAGCAGGAGCTACTGCGAAACCTACTTTTTTCAAAAAAGGAAGGTCAAAAACGTCCGAGCCGAGGTACCCCACCTCCTCGTAGGTAACACCGTTCTCTTTGAGGATCTGTTCGAATTTGTCCATTTTCTCTTCTGGTGTGGTGTTGTAATATAAGTTCTCGAGTTTTAACTCCTTTGCCCTGTACAGCCCTTCTCCATCGATGGAAGTACTGTCGAGGAAAATAGGTTTTATGCCGTTTGCTAGAAGCGAAAGGTCACCGAACCCGTCCATATGCCAGAACTCGTAATACCTGTTGCCTTCTTGGTCACAATAAACTACGTTGGGAGTTATGGCACCATGGACATCATGGATGAAGATCTTTACCTTCTGCGCGCGTTCCTTTGCATCTGGTGCTTCCTTTAAGGGCATACCTATACCTCCTTCTTTGGGGTTTCGGCTTTTTGTTCCACACTAATTAGGGCTTTGGTACGACCTCTGCCAGTCCCAACTCTTGCCACCTCTCCCTTATCCTATTGAGGACTTCTTCGTTTAGCTTCACTTCCACAGGTTTCTGCTCCCATTCGAAGGGGATAGTGGCGTTGAGGATTATCCTAGGCGTGATGAACTTGTTGTCCTCTGGCCCTAAAGCAGGATCAAGGGGGGTAGACCTACCACGCTGTATTATCTGTGTCCCCCGAAGTGGGTGATACCTTACCCCTAGAGCCCACCACACACGCGGTAAGTCGTCTGCCTGTATATCGTCGTCCACAAGGATTACACCTTTTACGCCATATGTGCCTGTATTGGAAGCAAGCACGGCATGGGCTACTTGCTCGGCGTGTCCGGGATACATCTGCTGTATGGATACGATTACCCAGAAACGCCCGGCTGCTTCGGGTAACGTATAGACTGACTTGATCCCGGGTATTTTCATACTTTCAAGTTCGTACCAGAGGCTGAAGTTCCTCGCAAAAGCATAAAGCATATGTTGATCGCCTACAGGTCTCCCGACCGTAGTCCCTACGAAAATGGGATTGTTACGATGATAAACTCGCTTGACCTCAATCACAGGTTTGGGGAGTGGTTTGAAAAGTTCTTCAGTGTAGTAACCCGTATACTCCCCGAAGGGGCCTTCTTCTTTTAAAACATTGGGATCTATTTCGCCTTCTACAACGATCTCTGCATCTGCGGGAAAAGGCAACCCAGATAGCTCGCCCTGTACAAGTTTAAGCGGTTCCCCACGCAGGGTACTCACTGCGTCAAAGGCGTTGGCAACCCCTGGAAGAGTAGCTGCACTTGCGATCATAAGGAGGGGATCCCCTCCAATGACCACACAAACAGGCATCTTCTTTTTTTCCTTAGCATACTTTTTGAGTATTCTGTCCGTCGTCTTCCCTTTAAGTATCTGGACGCCTAGATGTTTTTCGTCATGCACACCCATCCTGAAGGTCCCTACATTGACCCTTCCTGTTTCAGGGTCCTTTGACACCATGTAGACAGCTGTTCCAAAGTACCTATGGCCGTCTTTTTCGTAATACTTGGGGACAGGGAAGGCCAAAACACTTGCTTCCTCTCCGTCCTTGACGTTTTCAAATATGGGTCCTTCTTTGACTATCTCAGAGGCAATGGGGGTCTTTTTCTCGCTTAAAAGCCTCATCCACTCGCGTGTGAGTTCAACCATGGAGAGGCCGGGCTTTCCAAGGATGCTTCCCAGTCGGTAAACGCTGGCGTATATGCCTGTGAGGACTGGACTGCGATATCCCTTTACGTTTTCAAACAAAAGGGCAGGTCCATTTTTCTCCTCAACGATCTTTGCAATATGGGAGAGTTCTAGGTTCCAATCCACCTCTGCTTTGACTCTCTTCAACTGCCCTTCCCTTTCCCAAAGATCTACAAAATACCTTAGATCCATCTCTTCCTCCTTGCTTTTTGTTCTCTCACGAATCACATTCTACTCGCTGCCAAAACAGTTGTAAACCAAAGTATGCGTTATAACATTATCTAACTGTTTTATAATTTTGTAGGGAGATGACCGAAACACCTGAAATTCATGTTCACTCGCACTTTTATCGATCAGATCTCTTTATAAGAACATAAAAAAACATAGGTTGACGGTGTAGAATACACCAATAAAATGGAATAGCGTATAAAATTTGGTGGAGGTTAGAAAATGAAAGAGTGGGCTAATCCAGGACCATGGATTTTGCAATCAGTTGCTGTTTTAACAGGGTGTGCGGGTTTTGCATTTGCAGGTTTAGTGCCTCCTTCTACAGTCCCGCTTTTGGTAGGTGTCCTCTTGGCTTGCGTTTTACCTCAGTTGCTTGGGGGGATCATAGCTTATAGGCGAGGAGAAGTGCTCTTGGCTACAATAAGCGGCTTATTTGGGACGGTTATCACGATGGGAGCAGCTCTTACCCTTTATCAACAGGTGTTTATGGCACCGCAACCCGGGGCCTTTACCCCTGAGGTAATGGCGGTTTTTTGGTTTGTGCTTTTTATCCTAGCTGAGACCATGGCAATAGGTTTCGGGAGGGCTTCGTGGTTTTTGCTATTGGGTATAGCGGAAGTGGGGGTGGCCTTTCTCTTTCTGAGCATCAATGCCTGGACAGGATCTGTAGGAGCTATTAAAACAGCTGGTTGGCTTTTAATATTCTTTTCTGCTTTTTGCATCTATTGTTCGGCGGCTATGCTGTGGGCTGAGCAGTTCGAAAGACCTATTCTGCCTCTAGGCAAGCCGATTTTCAAATAATATTTTATGATAGCAAGGAGGAATGACCATGGCCGAGAAAAAATTTCCAGATCCTCATGAATTCGTTAAAACGGAGATCCCTCCTGAACTGGAGGGTTGGGAGAGAATGTATCCGCCTCACTTTTTATTCAGTGAAGAAAGGGAAGAATGGGAGGATAGGCAGTTTTGGTACAGAGATGCTATCCATGCACCCGAACCTTTGCCTCCCCTTGACCAAATTTTCCAACAGGCGTGGCAGATAGCCCTTTCCCAACATAACACCAGGGTGTTTTGTATTCCACCGGCACAAGGTGTGGCGCACAGGATAGTAGGTTGTTATCAGTACATTTGCGCTGTAGAACCACCTCCTGAGGAAGTTCAAGCCGAAAAGGACAAACTTTTCCGCGAAAGGGTTCCTTATGTTGTAGAGCATTATGATGAATTATGGGAAGAATGGCTTGACCGCTTCAGGAACTTGGGAGAAGAGCTGAAGAAGGTGAAAGTGCCCTCTGAACTTCCTAAGTACCTACCGGCTTCTGAGGTTTATCCCAACCCTTATCGCGGGTACACCCAGGCTTATGAACTGATGGAAGCTTTCGACCGTATGGTCGATTTGATGTACAAAGGATGGCAGTACCATTTTAACCTCTTGAATCTCTGCTATCTTTACTTCCTTACCTTTGCGGATTTGGCTCGAAAGCTTTTCCCAGGCATAAGCGAAGCAACTATCGGGAAATTAATAGCCGGTGTAGAAGCATACATGTTTAAGCCTGATGAGGAACTCGTGAAGCTCGCGAAGTTAGCGTTTGAATCGCCCTTTGTTAAGGAAGTCCTCAAAAAGGACATCCCAGCCGCTGAAAAGATAGAGGAGCTGAAAAAGGAAGATGCGGGGAAGAAATGGCTTGAAGCCCTCGAACAAGCGATGGACCCGTGGTTTTACGTAAGCGTTGGTTCAGGGTGGCTTTATCATGAAGGCAGCTGGATAAACAAATTGGATGTACCTTTTAGCTACCTCAAAGGTTACATCGAAGCCCTTGAAAAAGGAGAGAGAATTGGCAGGAGGCTAGACGAAATTGCCCAAATGAGGGAGAAGCTCTTTAACGAATACAAGTCACTAATTAAAAGCGAAGAAGATAAAGAAACGTTTGAAAAGGTTTATAGGGATGCACTGACCCTTTATAGGTTTGCTGAAGGCCATATCTTCTGGGTGGAAAATTGGTTCCATACCATTTGGTACCAAAAAGTGAGGGAGGTGGGTCAAGTACTTGTCAAGGCGGGTGTTTTAGAAAACGTAGATGACATTTTCATGTTCAACAGGTTAGAGGTACCCTACATCATAGAAGATGCTTGCACGGCATGGGCCCTTGGCGAAGGTGTTCCCACTTTAAACTGGAAGAAAGAAGCTAAGCGGAGAAAGGAGATCTTACAGGCTGCAGCTAAGTGGTCTCCTCCTCCTGCCTTAGGTAAGCCGCCTGAGGTTATAGCCGAACCCTTTACGGTCATGCTGTGGGGGGTGACTACTGAAAAAGTACAGGCATGGCTTGAGGCGGTAGGTGTGAAACGAGAAGAGGTAACGCAAATAAAGGGATTCGCAGCTTCACCGGGTGTAGCAGAAGGCCCTGCGAGGGTGGTCCTCAGCGTCGATCAGATAACGGAAATACAAGATGGAGAGATCCTGGTATGTCCATCTACTAATCCTTCGTGGGCGCCCATATTCAAGAAGATAAAAGCAGCAGTAACCGATATTGGCGGGTCTACCTGCCATGCTGCCATAGTTGCGAGGGAATATGCTTTGCCTTCAGTGACAGGAACTGGGATCGCTACGCAAGTGATAAAAACGGGGGATATCATCCGTGTCGATGGGGATAATGGCATTGTAACCATTGTTAAGCGCATCGAATAAGGAGGTGATCACAGATGGGGAAATGGGTGCGTTGGTTTAACGAATTAAAAAAAGAAGATTTCCAATTATGTGGGGGGAAAGCGTCTCATTTGGGAGAGATGACATGTATGGGTATAAGGGTACCCGAAGGATTTTCGATAGTAGCTGAGGCCTTTTATGAACATCTGAGGGCGAATAAGCTTGAAGAGCCCATTAAAAAAATCTGTCAAAGCATCAATTACGATGATGTTATCGATGTGGAGAAGAAGACCGCTGAGATAAGGAACTTAATTGAAGAAAAACCAATCCCCTCGGAGATTGAAGAAGAGATAATATGCAACTATGAGAAAATGGGACCTGATACTTATGTAGCTGTGCGTTCTTCTGTAGCGGTAAAGGACAGTCAAATTTCCTCATTTCCAGGGCTAATGGATACTTATCACTACCTTAAGGGAAGCGAAAAGGTTCTCGAATATGTAAAAAAATGCTGGGCATCAGTATGGACTGCAAGAGCTACCTGTGCAAGACATCAGCGTGGCATTGAGCACTCAAGGGCTATTATAGCACCAATAGTGCAACGCATGGTTCATCCCAAATGTGCAGGTGTGATGTTTACCTTGAACCCTGTCAACGGTGATCTTTCCAAGGTGGTAATTGAAGGGGCATGGGGAGTGGGAGAAGGGGTAGTTTCGGGGAATATCACACCGGATAGATATGTTGTGGACAAGGTGACGGAAGAAATCCTTGAGAAGAGCATCTCTGATAAAGAAAAACAATACACCTTTGATCCTGAACTGAATAGACCCGCTTATAGACCTGTTCCGGAGGAAATGAGGAGAAAACCGTGTCTGAACGACGAAGAAATCCGGGAACTAGTAAGGCTAGCTAAGCTTATAGAGAAACATTATGGCGTTGCTATGGATATAGAATGGGCTGTAGATACACGAGGTGAGTACCCTGACAACATTTACATGTTGCAATGTCGTCCAGAATCCGTATGGAGCAAACGGCCCACTGAGTCTAAGGTTGGACGAGTTGATCCCTTTAGTTTGGTGGCAAATAGGGCAAGGCAAGTGATAAGGCTTGCGAGTTAATTTAGAAGGACATCAAAAGGAGGGGTAGGGTCAAAGCCTACCCCTTTTTGTTTTTTCAAAGGTGGGGTTAAGGGATTACATAAGGTTGCTCGAAGGAAGAAGGGAACTGTTAAAGGTTACAGTGCCTTTATCAACCCGTCTCGAGATAAGTGCGCTTTTGCGCTTGGGACAGCAAAAGACAGACAAGGGGATCTGGGTTTTAAAACCTTACAACTTCGACGCCTCGGTTGTGGGTAACCTTTTTTTAAAGAGAGACCGTGTGGCTTTGGCCATGGGTGTTGAGAATCAAGGAGAAGGGATAAAAGAGACCTATCAGAAGAGGATCAACACCCCTCAAGGATTGGAGATCTGTGAAGGGGAAGGCCCATGGGAGTTGAACTTTGAGAAGGAAGTGGACCTCTTGTCGCAGGTCCCCGCACTTGTACACCACCAAGGGGATGCCGGGCCCTATATGACGTGTTCAGTGGTTGTATCTAAAGACCCAGAAACCAAGGAAAGGGGTATAGGTATTCATAGGGTTCAGCTGAAGTCGGAAAGACGTTTCGGGATATTACTTGCTAACCCACCGCTTATGGACTTCTTTGCAAAGGCCGAAAAGATGCAAAAACCCTTAGAAGTGGCCATAGTGAACGGGGTCGATCCATGTATACTGCTTGCCGCTGTTTTGCCAACAAAGGGCGATAAAATGCTTTTAGCCGCCACATTGAGTGGAAGGCCCTTAAGACTCCAAAAATGTAAGTACGTAGACCTTGAAGTACCATACGATTCCGAGTTCGTGATAGAAGGGGTGCTACAGCCTGGCCTAAGGGAAAAGGAAGGACCTTTCGGGGAGAATACAGGGTATTACATAACCTTTGAAAACCCTGTAGGGGAAGTCTTTGCATTGGCAAAAAGAGAAAGGGCAATTTACCATGCTTTACTGCCCTTTTCACGGGAAGCCGATTTATTGCTTAATGTGGCATGGGAACTTGAAAAGCTAAAAGTACTGAAAGAGAGGTTTCCCTCGATTCAAAGGGTTAGGTTTCTTCACATGAGGTTTTTGGCAATTGTACAGGTAAAGGATCCATTGCCTGGGGAAACAAAAGAGATTTTGGATTTCGTGCTTTCAGAACGCAGTGTAAAGATAGCCATGGTGGTAGATGAGGACGTGAATTTAGACGACGATTACGAACTGTTATGGGCTATAGCGACACGCCTAGATTTGAAAAAGGGGCTATTGGTACGAGAGGGGTTACCGGGAAGCTGGATTGATCCTTTTGTGGCCTTCGGAGAAGTCAAAAGCCCCAAAGGACTCCCCTTGGTCACCAAGCTGGGCATTGATGCCACAAAGCCCTTTGGACTTAGGGAAGTTTTGAAAAAGGTCGATATAGGCGAAAAAGAGAAGGAAAAGGCTAAGGCCTTGTTACTCGACCTTTTGTCCAACATTTGAACCACCTTCTGCCCTAAATGGCCGTTTTTATAAGTCGATATTTTTATAAGTCGATAATTAACGTATATTTAACCCTTGACAAGGATTGCTTTTCTTGGTACGAAGCATGTGTCTTTTATCACAAAGGACGGGGCAAGGCATGCT
>CAZSWV010000020.1:0-8246 GCA_964611295.1 uncultured Thermodesulfobacteriota bacterium
GGGTGGTGACCACCACCGACGACATGCTGGGCGAGGTGGTGAACTTGAGGAGATAGCCTCCATAAGAAGACCCCGGAGGCTAACCCCCTCCTTTTCGGGAAGGCGGCCTGTAGGGAGGCTAGAGCCGGTATGTAGATGAAGCAGGATCAGGCCCCCACCTAGAGGGCCGCTACTTACCCCTAACCGTTCCCTCCAAACTGGGGCCATTACCCCGGAAAATCCGAAGATAAAACTCTGGAAGGACAACGGCCTCGCAGGAACCAATGAGGTAAAAAACGCTTCTGGACAAGGCACCTGCCGAATTCCACCCTTTGGGGGTTGGCAAGGTAAGAGGACCGGAGGTATTAAACCTCTAAGAGCCGTTTTCCGTCCAATTAAATGGATGATCCCAAGGAAGCTCCTCATCTTGATCCTGAGCCTTTCCATGGGCTGTTCCCTCAGCGTCCGCTCTTCCCTTGACCCCTACCATGTGCCCAAGGCCTGGAGGGCCGAGGAGGGTCTTAAAGGGCGGTTCCGTGTCGTTGGGCCTAGCCAACTGAGGCGATGGTGGGAGGTCTTTGACGACCATGGGCTCTCACAGCTTATAGAAAGGGCCCTCGAAGGGAACCCCTCGGTGAAGGAAGCGCTGTCCAGGGTAGCGAGGGTCAGGGCCGAAAAGAGGGCCGAGCTTTCTGGGACATGGCCCAGGGTTTCCCTTTCCTGGTCTGGCAGAAGGGATATGTCTGAGGGAGGGAGCAGTTCTGCCTTTGGGACCGAAGTGGAGATCTCATGGGAAGTAGATGCCCTTGCAAGGCTCTCCGATAGGCTTAAGGCCCAAAGGGCCGAAATAGAGGTTGCGGAAGAGGAGGTGCACGAAGCAAAGGCCCTTTTGGCTGCGGAGGTGGCTGAGAACTACTTCGAAGTCCTCGCGGCCATGCAAAGGCAAAAGCTCCTTGAGGGGCTTCTGGAAAGGGCAGAGGAGAGGGCCAGGCTCCTCGAAGTCCTTTTCGGACAGGGGCTTAGGGACCGCTTCGAACTCGAGAGGGCCTATCTGGAAATAGAGGCTCTGAGGAGGCAGATCCATGAGGCGAAAAAGGAGGTGGAGGAGGCAGAGGACAGGCTTTGCGTCCTCTTGGGAAAACCTCCAGGTACCTTAAGGCTTACGGAGCCAAAGGGGCTGCCCAGTGTCCCGTCCGAGGTGCTGCTCCTCCTTCCGGTCGATGCCATAAGGACCAGGCCGGATGTGAGGAGGGCCGAGAGGCAGGTGCTTTTGGCCCAGGCTTCCCTTGGGCTTTCTAAGCTAGACCGCCTCCCTTCCCTTTCCCTCACCGGGGCCTTAGGCCTTCATGGCCCAAGGCTTGTGGATCTCGTCTCACGGCCCACGCGTCTGGCGGAACTTGCCGCCTATTTCGGCTTGGTGCTCTTTCAGGGAGGGGGCCTTAAGTACGAAGAGGAGGCAAAACGGGCAGGGCTCGAAGAGGCCAAGGCCCGGTACGAAGGGGTGGTCCTTTCGGCCCTAAAGGAGGTGGAGGGTTGTCTGCTTGAGGTCTCCTCCAAGGCAGAGGCCCTTTCCTCCCTTGAGGGTTCCATGGAGAGGATGGCGTCCTTGAAGGACATGTCCATGGCCCGCTTCAGGGCAGGGCTTGGGGACTACTTGGAGGTATTAGATGCCGAGACAGAACTTGGAAGCTTAAAGGTTCAGTGGCTTCAAACGAGGCTCGAGTACCTTAAGGCCGTGGTTAAGCTCTACAAGGCCTTGGGCGGAGGATGGTGGGATGAGTAAAGGTGAAATGCCCTTGGGGAAAGGTAAGGGACGTCTTGTCTTTTGGGCCTTTTTGGCCCTCTTTTCGGTGGCCCTGTTCGTGTGGCTTATCCTTTACCTCCGTAAAGGCGAAAAGGTTTATCCATACGAGACAGCAAAGGTGACAAGGGGTGAGATCACCGTCACCGTGACCGCAGATGGTAACCTCAGGGCTAAGGACCAAGTGGAGGTAGGGACCGAGATCTCCGGGACCGTGCGCGAGGTGAAGGTGGACTTCAACCAGAGGGTGCGTAAAGGGCAGGTCCTTGCGAGGCTTGATACCCAAAAGATCGAGGCAGAGCTTGAAAGCGCAAGGGCCGCCCTAAAGGGTGCCCAGGCAAAGCTCGAACAGGTCAAGGGGGAATACGAACAGGCCCTAAGGAAGCTCAGGCAGCTAAAAGAAGCCTATGAAATGAGCGGAGGTAAAACCCCATCTCTCAGTGAGGTCCAGGAGCAAGAGGCCTTGGTCTCGAGACTCAGTTCTCAGCTTCTGGCCGCAGAGGCCGAGGTGGAGGTGGCGCGGGCCACTGTGAAGATCAAGGAGACGGAACTCCAAAAGGCCTCTATCCGTTCCCCTATTGACGGAATAGTGCTCTCGAGGAACGTAGAGGAGGGCCAAACGGTAGTGGCATCGCTCCAGAGCCCTACGCTCTTTGTCATCGCAAGGGACCTTAGGGAGATGGAGCTTTGGCTTAACGTGGACGAGGCCGATATAGCCAAGGTGAAGCCCGGTCAGAGGGTGATTTTCACTGTCGATGCCTATCCGGATAGGAAGTTCGAAGGCGTCCTCAAGGAAGTCCATATCTACCCTAAGACGACCCAAGGCGTAGTGACCTACGAGGCGGTCGTTTCTGTGAGGAACCCTGAGCTCTTGTTGAAGCCGGCAATGACAGCTGTAGCCGAGATCGAGGTCCAAAAGGTGAAAGACGCCCTCCTTGTCCCCAACAGGGCCCTTAGGTTCAGACCGCCGGAGCCGAAAAGGGTCAGCCAAGCCCCTGGGGGCCTTTCGAGGCTATTCCTACCACCGCGCCCTCCCTTAAGACAGCCTGAAGCGCCCGAGGGGGTTCGTCCTGGTATAGGCGTCATCTGGACCCTAAGGGATGGGAGGCTTGAACCCATAAGGGTCAGGGTGGGCCCTTCTGATGGTCAGATGACGCAGGTCTTCTCCGAAGGACTTAGGCCGGGAATGGAGGTCGTAGTAGGCCTTAAGGGCAAAGGCAGATGAGGTCCCCTTTGATAGAACTTGAGGAGGTCCACAAGGTATACGGCAGAGGCGAGGCGGCAGTCTGGGCCCTTAAGGGCATAAGCATGAGGATAGAAGAGGGGGAGTTTGTGGCCATAATGGGCGCATCTGGCTCAGGGAAGTCCACATGCCTTAACATCCTCGGATGTTTGGATGTGCCTACCTCTGGTAGGTATTCCTTCAAGGGCATGGAGGTTAACAGGCTCACCTCTGACCAAAGGGCCCTTCTGAGGCGGAATTACATAGGTTTTGTCTTCCAGAGCTTTCATCTGCTTGATCGGACCACAGCCCTTGAGAACGTAGAACTCCCCCTGATCTACAAGGGGTTGGGGCCAAAGAAAAGGAAGGAGATGGCCCTTGAGGCCCTTGAGCTCGTAGGTCTTAGGGGACGTGAGCAGCATCGTCCGAACGAGCTTTCAGGGGGCGAGCAGCAAAGGGTGGCGATAGCCAGGGCCATAGTCACAAGGCCCCTTTTGCTTTTGGCTGACGAACCTACGGGCAACCTCGACAGCGAGACCAGCCGATCCATTATGGAGCTTTTCAGGGCCTTGAACCGCGAGCACGGGATGACCGTGGTCCTTGTGACCCATGAAGAGGACATAGCCTCCTACGCCCGGAGGAGGATCTACCTGAGGGACGGGCTGATGGTGAGGGAGGAATGCTCCTAGGGGACCTTCTCAACATGGCCTCAAGGGCGATATGGAGGAAGCCCCTGAGGTCCATCTTGACCTCGCTGGGGGTTGTGATAGGTGTGGCCTCGGTTTCGACCATGCTCACCGTGGGGTCAAGTGCCACCTTAAAGGTCAAGCAGGACATCTCCAAACTCGGTTCGAACCTCCTGACAGTCGTCCCCGGGCAGTTCCGCTTCGGAGGGGTAAGGATCGAGGCCAAGCCCTTCAAACCCAGGGACGTAGAGGCGATAGCAGCTCAGGTTTCCGGGATAAAAGAGATAGCCCCTGCCAGCAGGAGGGGGGTCAAGGCCGTATTCGGCAACAAGAATTGGCAGACCACTTGTACGGGTTCGACCTCTTCCTTTCTCAGCGTGAGGAACTGGGAGCTTGAAATAGGTCGTAGTTTCACCGAGACAGAGGAAAAAGGTGGGGCAGCCGTCTGCATTATCGGAAGCACGGTAAAGGAGAGGCTTTTCGGCCAAGGGGACCCCATCGGGGCCGTCCTGAGGGTGGACAAGGCCCCCTACAAGGTCATAGGCGTCCTCAAGGAGAAGGGGCTGACCTTTGGGCCTGATTCCGATGATTTTATACTTGTGCCGCTTAAGGCCTTCCAGAGGAGGATCTCCGGCAGTTCCGACATCGGGATGGTCTACGTTTCGGTACAGGAAGGCTATAGCTCCGAGGCCGTAAGGGAGGACATAAGGCGCCTTTTGCGCGAGAGGAGGAAACTCGCACCAGGTGAACCAGACGACTTCGAGATAAGGGACCTGAAGGAGCTTGCTGAAACGCTCTCTTCCACCACAAAGACCCTCACTGCCTTCCTTGGGGCTATAGCAGCCATAAGTCTCGTAGTGGGTGGGATCGGCATAATGAACATCATGCTCGTATCGGTGACCGAAAGGACTCGTGAGATCGGTCTCAGGCTGGCGCTAGGGGCAAGGCAAAAGGAGATACTTTTGCAGTTTTTGATAGAAGCCGTCCTCCTTTCGCTTTTTGGCGGCCTGATGGGGCTTGTGCTGTCCTTAGGCGCTTCCTATTTCCTCTGTAAGGCCATGTCCCTGCCCTTTGTGCTCAAGCCTTGGGTGTTGGCCTTGGGATTTGGCTTTTCGGTGGCAGTAGGGGTCCTCTTTGGCTTCATCCCCGCCCATAGGGCCTCGAAACTTAACCCCATTGAGGCCTTAAGGCACGAATGACCCAAAGCCCTGGGAACGGGAGAGGATTTCCACACAGGCATCCACTGCTTGGGGATCGTAGAGCTTTCCCTTCCCCTTCAGGATCTCTTCGAGGGCTACTTCCACCCCCAAGGTCCCCCTATGGGGTCTACTTGAGGAGATGGCCTCTACGACGTCTGCCACGGCCAAGATCCTGGCCTCAAAGAGGATCTCCTCCCCTTTTAGCCCTCGTGGGTAGCCAGAGCCGTCCATACGCTCGTGGTGCTGGTAGACCACCTCAGGTATGGGCCACGGGAGGCCGGCCCTCTTCAGGAGCTTGAAGCCCAGCTCCGCGTGGCTCCTCACGACCTCCATTTCCTCGTCCTTGAGCCTTGAAGGTTTGCTCAAGACCTCAACCGGTAGGGCTATCTTCCCCACGTCGTGTATCAAGGAGGCTATGTAAAGCTTCTGGAGCCTCTCAAGGTCAAGCCCCAGTCTTTCCCCTATGGCACGCGAAAGCCATGCCACCCTTCGCTGGTGTCCATAGGTACCTGGGTCATAGGTCTCTACTGCCAGGGACAAGGCATGAGCAAGGGAATTGACAAGGTGCTTTAGATCCTCCATCCCTATGCCCTTTTGGCGCCTTTACCCCTTACTCTACTACACTACGGTCCTTAACACTACCTTAGGACCCGCAGCAGGGACCAGATGCCCCTCCTTTTTGTCTTTCTTCGGTTCTTTGGGCCTGGATCCTTTGGAAGATCCTAGATGACCTAAGGGCAAAGGGGTTACAGCAACAGCGGTCCTTTTGCTCTTCTTCCTTCATATAACAGTCCTCGCAGAGGATAAGCTCGCCCTTCTTTAAGGCCTCCCTTTCCTCAAGTTCTTTTTGACATCTCGAGCACCTCATTTTTCTCCCTCCTCTTCCTTAGGGACCCAGGATATACCCTTTCGCCAGAGGCTTGCAAGACCTGAGTGTGGCTTGACCCCTTATGGGGATGTAAAATGAAAGACGGTCCAAAGGGGCATGTCAAAGAAGCTTTTGATCGTTGAGTCCCCTACCAAGGCCAGAAAGCTCACCGAATTCCTCAAAGGCTTTGAGGTCAAGGCCACCTGAGGATAGATCCTTAATCTGCTCGAAAAAGACTTTAAAACTTGAATGGTGATGGAAAATAACCCTGCTGTCTCGAATGGAAATAAGCGTATGGAATTTAGGTGCTCCCTTGTTCAAAGGTTTTAGTCTGCGAGAAGTCGGAGATTTATGATGATAGCAAAAATCCGTCGATGTGCGCGGCAAATTTAAATTTCTCGTTTCTTCCTTTCCTCGGCACGTAACTCCCTTCGTAACATTTTGCCAACTTTTGATTTGGGCAACATATCACGGAATTCAATGTACTGAGGAACTTTATAAGGGGCAAGGCGTTCACGACACCACTTGATCAATTCGTAAGAGGTTACTCCTTTTACGTCCTCTTTCAGGACAACAAACGCTTTTATTCGCTCTCCTACCTTTTCGTCTGGCACCCCAATGACACACGCAGCTACAACCGCGGGGTGTTCTTGAAGAACAGCTTCAATTTCAGAAGCTGATATCCTATAACCTTTATGCTTTATTACATCTGCGGATCTATCTATATAATAAAGCCAGCCGTTTTCATCAATTTTAACAATATCCCGGGTTCTGTACCACAACCTTCCGTCGAGTTCAATAAAACATTCCCTCGTTTCTTCTGGCTTTTTCCAATAACCCGTAACCATATGGTCAGAGGATACTACTAACTCTCCTGCTTCACCTTCAGGTACAGGTTCAAGTGTATCAGGATCGACGACCTTTACTTTCTGTAAAGGCGTAACTTTACCCACTGCCCCTGGAGGAGCAATTTCCCCCATCGGGGTTAAAGCAACTCTACCACAAGTTTCAGTGGTTCCGTACCCTTGGTATATGACTTTGCCGAATTTCTTGCGCCACCTTTCAGCAACCTCAGTTGGCAGTACGTCACCTGCAGAAAAACAATATTGCAAGGAGCTTAGGTCGTAAAAATCAACCCTGTCGTGTTCCAGTATCATCCTGTAGACGGTTGGAACAGCAAAGAAGCTAAGTGCCTTATATCTCTGAACATGGTCAAGGAGGGCATCGATGTTGACTCTTGGCAGAAGGATAAGAGTGTCACCAAAAAGCAAGCCGCCGAGTCCCAATGCTTGTCCCAGAATGTGAAAAAGCGGGCCACCTTTTATGATTATATCCTTGCCTTTTGGTATGAACGCCTCTGTCTGAGCCCGCTGTTCGGTTATGCTTTCTAGAAATACAATGTTGGAGTACGGAACGCCTTTAGGGGCACCGGTTGTTCCTCCGGTATAAAGCATTTCGAAAAGTGCACTCTCCTCACCTCTGTATGGAGGGAGGAGGGAGGGTCTTCCCTCTTTAATGAGTTGTTTAAAATTGAAGACATTCTCACCATACTTAACTTTCCCTTTAGGGATTCTGTCAAAGGCGAACCCGATTATCCGCTTTGTAAGCGGCAACAATTCCGCAAGGTTTGTCACAATAACCCTTCGAAGGGTTGTTTCAGGGAGAATTTGAACTACATAGCCAAAATTGATGTCTGCACAAATTATTGTTTCAGCTTCACTATCGTTGATCATATACTTTATGTCAACAGGAGTATAAGCCGGAGAAATAGGGACTGAAATAGCATTGAGACGTTGAGCTGCAAGCCAAGATATTATCCACTGGGGACAATTTGGAAGATAAATGATAATCCTCTCGCCTTCCCATACACCAAGTTTGAATAATGAAGCAGCAAATCGCTCGGACATTTCCTTAAGATCTAAAAAACTATATGCCTTACCGAGGTAGACCACGGCTTTTTTATCACCGTGGTCTTTGCAACTTTTCAAAAAGAGTTCATAAACAGTAGAAACGTCAAGCATCTTTTTATTCTCCTAAATTCCGAAGTAAGCTAGTTTCACCTCTGGATTCTCCATTAGTTCTTTTCCAGTTCCCTCCATGACGAGCATGCCATTTTCAATTACGTAACCCCTATCGATTATGGGGAAGATGGGTCTGGCAAACTGTTCGGTTAACAATACCGTAACCCCTGCGTCCCTGATCTGTTTTATTGCGTTTACAAGTTCTTTCTGCAATAGAGGGGAAAGCCCCAATAGAGGTTCGTCCAATAAGAGCAGTCGCGGTCTCGTCATGAGCGCCATGGCGATGGATAACATCTGCTGCTCTCCTCCGCTTAAAAATCCCGCCCTTCTCTTTCTTATCCTTTCCAAGTGTGGGAAGATCCTATAAACTAAGTTAAAGTCTTCTTGTATATTGTTCCGCTTTTTAGAGCTTGCCGCAATCTTAAGGTTTTCCTCTACGCTGCTCTCTGGGAATATCGGATGCCTTTCCC
>CAZSWV010000021.1:0-4049 GCA_964611295.1 uncultured Thermodesulfobacteriota bacterium
TCCGAGAGGTCTCCCTTGATAAGGGTGAGGGGGGCCTTTGCCGCTACGGCCATAGCGGAGTACTTCAGAGACCAAGGGCTTGACGTGGTGCTCCTGATGGATTCCCTCACGCGCTTTGCCATGGCCCAAAGGGAGATAGGCCTCTCCATAGGTGAACCTGCCACTACCAAAGGTTATACCCCCTCGGTCTTTGCCTCCTTGCCCAAACTCCTGGAGAGGGCAGGTGCCATAGAGGGTAAAGGGAGCATAACGGGTTTTTACACCGTACTTGTGGAGGGCGACGACCTGCGCGAGGACCCAATAGCCGACGCCTCCATGGCAGTCCTTGACGGCCATATAGTCCTTTCCAGACAGCTCGCCTCAAGGGGACTCTATCCGGCCATCGATCCCTTGTTGAGCCTAAGCAGGGTTATGCCCCACGTGGTCTCAAAGGAGCACCTGGAACTCCACCACAGGTTCTTGGAGGTCATGGGTGTCTACAAACAATACGAGGACCTTGTCACCATAGGGGCTTACAGCCGCGGGACAAACCCCAAGCTCGACTACGCCTTGGATCGGATAGAGGCCATGTTCAACTTCATCCGCCAAGACTTAGACGAAAAGGTGGACCTAGAAAGGAGCCTCGAAGAGCTAAAGGGGCTCTTTGCCTAATACGGGAAAGGCCTTCCCTGAAAGGAAAAACCTTCCGCACCGCCTTTGCCCAGAAAGATGGAGGACTTAAGGTCAGGGTTGGCACATAGGTTGCTTTAACCTCTACGGCATGTTTGGGGTTCAGGCCTTAGGTATCTCCCAAGGTGTTGCCTTAGCTACAGAGGGGACGCCCACGGGCAAAGCAGGGGAATTTATGTCCCTGCTCAAGGAGTCCCTCTTAGGGGATGGTGGTAGGGGGATTCCCTATTTTGACCTTGTGGTTGGGCTCTCCTTAAGGTATGGGGTTCATCCGGCCCTGGTGCTTGCGGTGGTCAAGGCCGAATCGGGCTTTAACCCTCTGGCCCTTTCGCCCAAGGGGGCCATGGGGCTCATGCAGCTTATGCCGGAGACGGCCCAAGAGCTAGGGGTGAGGGAACCCTTCGACCCTTATCAGAACCTAGAAGCGGGGATCAGGTACCTGAAAAGGCTCCTGGAAAGGTTTGGGGATCCCCTTTTGGCCCTTGCTGCCTACAACTGCGGTCCTCAAAGGGTGATCCTATCTGGAGGGATACCGCCCATCCCGGAGACGGTGGCCTTTGTGCGTAAAGTAGCGGCCTATTTCCAAGAGTTCCTCGGGTTATTGCAGGACGCCCCTGAAGCCAAAAGGCCTCCTAGAGAAACCGGACCTGCCCTTCAAAGCCCTGCGCCGGTAAATGCCCCCCCAGCAGGGGAGGAGGAAAGGGATGTGAATAAGGGCATGGCAGAGGTTCTTCCGGCCTTTCGGCCCGAAAGATCCCCTTCGAAGCATGTCGCTTTACCGCTTCAGGTTTCGAGGCACTTAATATCAGGAGGTAGAAGCGGGTTTGAGGCCTCTTTTTTCAACCAAAGGGAAGGGCCTCTCCCCAAGCAAACTGAAGTAGCGACTCCACCTGAGGGGTCCGCCGGTAAAGAAGTATTAACCGCTCCTTTTGGCCATGAGGGCATCAACCTGAGTCAAAGGTTTGTGTTTGAGCCCAAAGGACCCATGAGGGTCCTAGAGACCGAAGATAAAGGAGGGGGTTCATTTGATCTTTTGACACAGGGGATGTTCAAAGAGGGGGTATTTACCCAAGCTGTCATGGGAGGGGAAAGGTCCCTTAGCCCTTCAGAAGGGGGTGTCCGCTTTGAGGCGCTGATGGAAGAGGTGGTGGAGAGGGTAAAGATTGAATGGGAAAGGGGTGCAGAGAAGGTAGAAGTGGAGGTAAAGCCCCTGGTGCTAGGCGGGATGAAAGTGGAGATAAAAAGGGAGGCCGGAGGTATTACTGCCCACATAACCGCCTATACGGAAGGGACAAGGAGGGTCCTTGAGGCCCACCTTTATGAGGTGCAGAAGGCCTTTGAGGTCCATGGGCTTAAGGTCTCCAGCGTGACCATTGGGCTTGGGGAAATGGGGGAGGCCTCAAGGCGCTACGGTCAGAGGGAACGGCAGAGGCAGCAGGAGGAGAGGAGACCTGGTCTGAGAAAAGGGGATGTTTTCGAAGTCATAGTCTAAAGGAGGAGGGGAGATGGCCTATGTAGGTCTTCTTGGGGACATAAGCCAATCTGGGTCGGTCCTGAACGAGGCCTTCTTGAAGCTCTTTTTGGCGCAGCTGAAAAACCAAAACCCCCTTGAGCCCCTTAACGCCTCGGAGTTCACAGGGCAACTTGCCCAACTCTCCCAGCTCGAGCAGCTATTGTCCCTGAAGTCAGGCCTTGAGGCCCTAAAGGAGGCCTTTGATTCCCATGCCCTTCTTTGGGCAGTGGGGCTTATGGGGAAAGAAGTACTAGTTAACTCCGAGGGCTTTTACTTCGATGGGGAAACCCCCGTCGAGTTCGTCTTGGACCTCCCTTCTGGCACACAGAAGGTGGGGATGGTGGTATATGACAGTTCCTCTAACCCTGTGGCAGTTCAGGAACTTACCGTCTCAGGCGGGGGGAGGATCTCTTTGAGTTGGGATGGTACTGGTCAAGACGGGCGTAAGGTCCCAAGTGGGGTTTACTTCCTCAAGGTGGCGTCCTTTGACGTAAAGGGCTATGGGACCGAGGCCAGGGCTTACCTTAAGGGAAAGGTGACAGGACTTGAGCGGTCTTATGGGGTTACGTACCTCTTATTGGATGGGGTAAGGGTCCCTGTCTCGGGCCTTATAGCGGTATTAAGTCGGTGAAAGGAGGTATGCCATGGGTCTTACTACTTCGCTTTATTCTGCGGTTACAGGTCTTAGGTGCTATGGCACGGCCATTTCGGTATCCGGTGACAACATCGCCAACCTCAACACCGCAGGTTTCAAGGGTTCGAGGATCACCTTTCAGGATGCCTTAAACGAACTCATCTCCACAGCACAGGGCAGCTCCCAGGTAGGTCGTGGGGTCATGGTGAGCGATGTGGCTTTGGTCTTCACCCAGGGGTCCTTTGAGACCACCAATGCCCCCACGGACCTGGCCATAAACGGCAGAGGCCTTTTCATAGTCCGCGATCCGAACGGGCAAAAGCTCCTTTACACCAGGGCAGGTCACTTTAGGCTTAACCCAGACGGAAGGCTTGTAAACCCAGAGGGCTATGTGCTCCAGGGTTGGGCCATAGGCAGTAACACCCTGACGGATGTGGTGATAGACACTGCTGCCTCTGCAGCAAAGGCGACAAGCCGGGTGGAAGTGGCGGTAAACCTCGACGCCCGGGCCCTGCCCCCTCAGGGTGACTTCGACCCTGGGACCGAAGGCACATGGAACTACCAGACGAGCATCACGGTATACGACTCCCTTGGTGCCCCGCATAGGCTTGTCCTTTATTTCGTCAGGGCCCAAGAGGGATGGGACTGCTACGTAGGGGAAGGGACACAGCTTTTGAACGATGGGCAGCCTTTGACACGTCTTGTCTTTGACACCAATGGCGCCCTTACTGGCGGAGGGACGGCAAGCCTCACGGTGACCTTTGAAGGGGCTTCTGAACAGACCATCGCCTTCAATTTCAACCCCTCTGTTGCCAAAAGCACCCAGTATGCCGCGGACTTTTCCACCCTTTACCAGTATCAGGACGGCTATGCCACAGGGTTCCTCGAGGAGATCACCATAGGAACTGATGGGGTAGTGTACGGTCATTACACCAATGGTCAGACGCGTGAGCTTTATCAGATAGTGCTTGCCAACTTCGTGAACCCATCAGGGCTCATAAAGCGTGGGGGCAACCTATACGAGCAATCCCCTTACAGTGGGGAGCCGCTTGTGGGCCTTCCTGGCAGTGCTGGCCTTGGCAGCATCGTCCCCAACAGCCTTGAGCAGTCAAACGTAGACCTAGCTGAGGAGTTCACCAAGATCATCATCTACCAAAGGGCCTTCCAGGCCAACGCGAGGGTGGTGACCACCACCGACGACATGCTGGGCGAGGTGGTGAACTTGAGGAGATA
>CAZSWV010000022.1:0-4000 GCA_964611295.1 uncultured Thermodesulfobacteriota bacterium
GAAAGGACAAAGCCAAGGGCAAGGATGAGCTTCCTCTTCGGCTTTTCTGGCCGAGAAGGGACTACCGGTGGGTCTACAACTTCAAAGTAAAGGCCCTCTCTGAGTTCTTGGAGCCTTGCAGCCTCGTAAAGCCGTGCAAGACCTTCATAGCGGCTTTTGAGCCTTTGGACCTCTGCAAAGGCCACTGAGTACTCGGGTATAGCCCCTAGGGCGCTGTACATACTGGATTCAAGCTCGTTCAGCTTCTTTGAGACCAAACCGAGGCTCTCCCGTGTGCCCTTGACGAGGGGGTGCTCAGCAGTGTAGACGGCCAAAAGCCCTCGAAGTTTGGATTCAAGGGTCAGCTTCTCCTTGAGCAAAGACGAATATAAGGAAAGCTTCGCCTCCAGGTCCTTATCGGGCAGGATCACCCGCTTTGCCTCTTGGAGCTCATTAAGCCTCTGCTGGGCGGTGAGGAGTTGCTGTTCGGTCTTTTCCAACTCCTGTTCGTAAAAGAGGCGTTGCATCTTACCCCAAGTAAAGGCCTTCTCATTCATGATCTCCCTTAGGGTCTCCACATAACAGGAAGCCACCTCATAGGCCCTCTTGGGGTCTTCCCACTCCACTTCAAGCCTTATGATCCCCTTTCGCGCCTCCTCCCATACCTTTACCCTGTCCTTGAGCTTTTCTGCGGCCTCAATAAGGGGGGCTTTCACCTTATCCGCCCTAGGGCCAAGGAGCTCCCTTTCAAGTCCTAGCTTTTTTACCACCTTCTGCCTAAGATAGAGGCTTTCTGCCACAGGCAAAAGGGGACTTGGTTGCGTTATGCCCACTAACTGCAAAAGTTCAGGGCTCAAAGCAAGCGCTGTCGTGCCCTTTTCCGATATGGGGTAGAGGGCCACGCGGGAGATGTACTTCCTGGGGGTGAGAAGGGCAATAAGGAGCGATATCAAGGTACCCGTGATGACGGCTATGAAGATCTTCTTCTTGTTCTCCCAAAGGTAAGAAAGGAGCTCGCCTAGGTCTATTTCTATATCGTCGCGCTGAACCTCTCTGACTTGTCCTTCCTCAGGCACCTCAGAGCCTCCTTGCGAGTACTGCTGTCGAAATGGATTGAAAGATAATCTGGACTACGTCCTTTATCAGAGGCCTCCACAGGATGGGCACCTTAAGCTTTGTCGGCACAACGATGGCATCCCCTTCTTCAAGTTTGTACTTCATAAGGCTTGCCCCAAGCAGGAAAGGCCTCCCATATGTACGCTGTGATATGACCTTCCCGTTGGCCTTTATCACGTAGATGTCCTTTGTATCAGCCCCTCGGGTGGGACCTCCCACCATCTCAAGGTAATCCTCTACCCTCAAACCGACCTGATAGGGGAGGGCTATGGGGTTGTAAACGTCCCCAAGGACCAATACGTAACCCGGCTTTGCAGGCACTATTATCTCGTCCCCGTCTTCAAGGACCACATTCGCTTTGGACCTCTCAAGCTCCTCTAGGGTCGCGGGTACCTCAAGGGCTATCCTCCCCAAGTTCCTCTCGGTCCGCTTCCTCAAAAGGGAAAGATATTGCCGTGAACGGATAAGTCCGCTTTCAACTAGCTTCCTCTCCTCTTCTGCCCATAAAGACGCCCCCTCCTCTTGCCTCAACAGGGCCTCCTCTATGGCCGAAAAAGCCACTTCTAGACTCGCCCGCTGGGCTTCCCTCGCACTCCTCCTCAATAGGATCAACCCCTTAAGGTAAGCGCCCTCCGCAAGACCCCCGGCAATCCGCAAGGCCTCAACCAGGGTCATCCCCCTCCGGAATTCGTATTTTCCGGGCTTCACGACTTGTCCCAGAACTGTAATCGTTGGGACCTTCTCCGTCCTGAAGGTCCTTTGGACCACCACCTTTGCCCCAGGTGCAAGGACGAGGTTCAAATCGGGTTTTGAGAGGACGAAGAGGTCGTAGAGGTACACCTCTTTCGTCTCGGAATCCGTCTGTACCACCGCCTTGAGTTCCCTTATGTCGTACTTGAACTCAAGGTCCCTAAGGGCATCAAGAAGGGTGAGACCTTCGTAATAAGGGATGGTCCTTCCCTCTGCTACCTCCCCGTAAACGTAGACGGGCTCGCGGCTGAACTTGGAGGGGATAAAGACGCGATCGCCGTCCTCAAGCTCCAAGTCCTTTTGGCCCGATAGGACCTCCTCGGGCACGAAGTTCACCGTGGTCTTGTCCTTTTTGACTATCTTTCCGATCCTCAGATCGGCCGTGACCTTGGGCTTGGCCCTTTCGAGCAAAAGGGCAAGGCTTTTCACCTCCTTTGTCGAATAAGCCCCAGGGTGGTCTACCTCCCCCTCTATGAAGACCAAATCCCTTATGTCCTCAGCCAGCCCCTCGACCACTATGAGGTCCCCATCCCTTACCTCGAACCGCTCCTCCCTTTGATCGGAAAGCCTTGTCTGGAGGACTTCCACCCTGTCGTCCTTGTATCTGAAGACCTTCACCGACTCGGGGTAGGAAAAGGCGTAAATCCCGCCTGCAAGCTCAAGGACCTCCTTTAGGTCCCTTTCGTCCTTAAGCTCGTATATCCCCGGTCTCTTGACATGGCCGCCTACGCCCACTATAGGCCCGATGGGCCCTACATGGATTACATCCCCGTCTTTGAGCAGGACATCCACGGGCTTACCTCTTACGAACATCTCGTAGAGGTCAACCTCCCTTTCGGTCCAGCCAGCATCTGTCCTCTGTCTCACCACCACCTTCCGCAAACTCCCCCTTTTGTCCACTCCACCAGCAGAAGCCAGTGCGCTTATCAAGGTGTCCAAGGGCGTAAGGGCATACATCCCAGGGTTATTTACATAGCCAGAGACGTAGACGTTGAAAGCCCTAAGGGCCTCAAGGACCACGTGCACGGTAAGGCCCTTGTACTTCCTCAAGAGCTCCCCTGAGACGGTCTCCCTTAAGGCCTTAAGCGTCATCCCCGAAACCGAAAGTAGCCCCACCCCTGGAACATATAACCTCCCATCCTGACCCACCTCGGAAACGTACTCGCTCTGCAGGACCCCTACTTCCACTGGATCTCCTGAAAAGTAGAACTTCACCTTGTCCCCAGGCCCAAGGGGGTAATCATCGCCCACCTGGGCTACGGCCCTCCTGGACTGGGCGAAGAAGTCATAGCCAAATTGCTCAAGCTCCTCCTTTAGGTAATCGCCGAATCTCCTTGAGAACTCCAATTCTATCCGAGAGGGCTTCCTTTCCTCTTTGAGCCTTGGGGCAGGGGTCACTTCCTCTTCAGCAGTTAAGCCCTCTGAGGATACCCCTCTTAGGGAAAACAAGGCTGTCTGCTCCACCTCTTTTGGCCTTTGCGTTTTAAAAAGGGAAAAGTCGCTTTGGAATTTAAATGAGGGGACTCCACTTATGTCTTGGGATAGAAGGTAAGGCTGCCACATCCCCCAAAGCATCAGGAAGACCAAGAACTTGGCAAAAAGGGCCCTCCTCCTCATATACCCCCTCCCCTAGAAGAAGTAAGACAACCTGAGGCCCAAGGTAAAGATCAGTCTCTCCCTGTCTCTTAGCTCGTAGTGTAAGGGAGTCTCGGAGAGGTTTTCCCCTTTGGAAAGGTCGACCCGTAAGAAAGGGGAAACCCCAAAGTTACCGTGCCTCTTTTCCAGGGATAGACCAAGGTAATAACGGTTCAGCTCCTTTACGGGCTCAAGGTCCTCTTTTAAAGGCTGCTCTATAAAACCCATCTCCACCTCAATGGCATCTTCTCCTCTTTGGTACCTTATTTGTGCAGCGATGTGAAGTACGTCCCTCCCATAAGGGTAGCCCAAGGGGATCCCCTTGTAGGAGAACCCCTCGTGGGGATATGCATGGTGGAGGTACATGGTGCCTTTGGTCAAGGTAACCTCACCCCTGAAGGAAAAAGGTGCCTTTTTGACGAGGAGGCCGAAGGTACTCGCTCCTTCGTAGAGCTTAACCACGACAAAGGGCAGGTCGAACTCAAACTTTTCGCCCTTTTGTAGGGGGGTCTTTACGTCT
>CAZSWV010000023.1:0-3965 GCA_964611295.1 uncultured Thermodesulfobacteriota bacterium
AGACGTAAAGACCCCCCTACAAAAGGGCGAAAAGTTTGAGTTCGACCTGCCCTTTATAGCCGTCAAGCTTTACGAGGGAGCTAAAACCTTCGGGGTGCTTGCCAAGAAGGGGCGCTTTTGCTTTCGGGGAGAGCTGAGTACCACCAAAGAGACCATGTACTTGCACCACGCTTACCCCTATGAGGGGTTTTCCTACAAAGGGATTGTCCTTGGCCATCCTTATGGAAGGGATGTGCTTCACATTTTTGCGCAATTGAAGTATGAGAGCACTCAAGAGGGAGTGGAGATCGAGGTGGGCTTCGTAGAGCAGCCCTTTAAGAAGGACATGGAACCAGTAAAGGAGATGGAGCGCTACTACTTAAGCCTTGTCTATCACAAGAGGTGGGGTAAGTTCGAGTTCTCGCCTGTGATAAGGGTCGACTTTTACGACGGAAACAATTATGCGGAGTTCCCCCTCCAGTACAAACTTAGGAAGGGCAGAGGGGAGGTCTTCACTGTTGGTTTCAGGCTCTCGCACTTCTTTTAAGGAGGGCATGGGGCTATGTGGAGGGCCAATGGTGCTAAGGTCCTGATCTTTCTCATGCTCTTTTACGTGTGGTCCCCTTATGTCCATCCGCAGGGGCTTGGTGACCTCCCGATAAAGCCCAAGGAACTTCCAAAGGTGGAAGCTCCCCAAGGGAATTCCTCAGAAGGCCAACCAGCTGAACAGGCGGGACAAGGGGTCCAAGGGCAGCGGCAGCATGGACACGAGGGGCCCTCTCGAATAGAGATGGAATTCAAGGAGCGGTTTGGCGGCTATCTTGGGGAGGACCTGAGGCAGTTCGGATACGACTTTTTCGTACAGTCCCGCAGGGTTATGGCACAGGTGGGGGACGATTACGTCCTGGGTCCAGGCGACAAGGTCAAGTTCTACCTGGCAGGGGATCCCGTGGAGATGGGTATTCTGCAGAGCGAGTACCGTGCAGAGGTTGCTCCGGATGGACGGTTGTATGTGCCGGGTGTCGGAATGGTTTCTGCTTCGGGGATAAGCCTGAGGGC
This sequence comes from uncultured Thermodesulfobacteriota bacterium, assembly GCA_964611295.1. GTDB lineage: Bacteria > Desulfobacterota > B13-G15 > B13-G15 > B13-G15 > B73-G16. Next base: position 1,039 of record CAZSWV010000023.1, read on the forward strand.
CTTGAAGGAAGCCGTCTCCGGTGAACTGCTCAAGAGGTACAAAGGGGTTATCGTTGAGGTGGTCCTTGAGTCCCTGAGGACCTTCAACGTATACGTCTCCGGTTTTGTGAGGAACCCTGGGATGTACGCGGTGAACACTTTGGATACCGTGGTCAGTGCGTTGGCCTTAGCCGGCGGGGTTGATAAAAAGGGGAGTCTACGGAAGATCACCGTGAGGCAAAGGACGAACGCTGGTTGGACGGAGAGGGAGATCGACCTTTACGAGATGTTCATGCACGGCAAGCCCGTCGATGTCTTCCTCAAAGACGGTGACGTCATACACGTGGGACCTATAGGCCCAGTTGTGGGGATCGGGGGGGATGTGAAAAGGCCCGGAATTTACGAGCTGAAAGGGGAAGCGAACATAAAGGACGTGCTTGAGCTTGCCGGTGGGCTTTATCCCTTCGCCTATCCAGAGCTTGTGAGGATCTTCAGATATGAGGACGACCGTTTGAAAGCGATTCAGGTAAGTCTCATCGCTCGGGGAGTGGAAGACACTGAGGTGAGGGACGGTGACCTGATCCTTGTGGCAGGGGTGACCCAGGACATAAAGGAGTTGGTGTTCGTAGAAGGGGACGTCGACTATCCTGGTCCCTATTCCCTAAAGGAGGTGCGGAGCCTTTCTGAGCTCCTTGAAAGGGCCAAGCCCAGGGTCACTGCCGACCTGAGGATCGGCAGGATTATAAAGAAGGACAAGACCACGGTGAACTTCGTACCTGAGGAGGTGCTTTCGGGCCAAAAGGACGTCTTGCTTGAGGACGGCGACCGCGTCTACGTCCCGTCCAAATTCAGCCGCGAACCCGTATACGTTTGGGGTGAGGTCAAGGAGGCGAGGACTATACCCTATTACGAAGGCCTAAGACTCATGGATGCCCTGAGGGATCTAGAGTTCCGCTACGACATAAGAGAACTCAAGGCCGTGATCTCCACCAAAGCTGTGGTCGAGGCAGAAGTGTACCTTTACGACCTGTTCGTGCTTTCGGAGTCCAAGGCCAACATTGAGCTCAAGCCGGGCTCCAGGGTCTTCATCCAGCGTACCTATAGGACCGAGAAGGTGCCCACTATAACGATTCTTGGGCAGGTTTTTCGACCTGGAAAGTACGAACTGAGGGAAGGTATGACCTTGGCCGATGCCCTTAAGCTTTCAGGCGGTCTGACCGAAGGTGCATACCTCAAAGGGCTCATACTGATAAGGCAAAGTGCAAGAAAGGCACAACAGGCAAGCCTCGATCTTGCCTTTGCCGCATTAGAAGAGTCCTTGATGAGACATCAGGAAGGTTTGGTCATATGGGAAGAAGAAGAGAAAAAGATGGCTGAGGCAGGGGTAGCGAGGGCGCGACAGTACCTTTCCCTCTTAAGGAAAAGGACGGAGAGGAACTTAGGAAGGATAGCCCTCGAGCTACCTGAGACCCTCGAAGAGCTGGAGAGATCGAAGGCGAACATTTTGCTTGAGGACGGCGACGAGATCCTCGTCCCTTCGAGGCCTGGCTACATACTAGTACTTGGGGACGTCTATAACCCCGTGGCCCTGCCCTATCAGCGGGGCATGGCTGTAAAAGATTACCTCGAGATGGTGGGGGGTCCAACGCGTGGGGCAGATACCAAGGACATTTACGTCATAAAGGCCAATGGAAGGGTCATATCTCAGCGCACCTATGGCAAGCCCTTCTTCCTAGGTGCAAGCCTTATGGGTTACAAGCTAGAGGAGGGCGACGCCATTGTGGTTCCCACTAAGGTCAAGGTACCCGTTCTTTGGAGGCCCCTCATAAGGGATGTAGTGCAGATCATCTTCCAATCCATCGCGACAGCTGTGCTTGCAAAGAGGCTGTAAGATGCACGAGGGAAGGACAGGGGAAATGGACCGCGAGGAAATTGAGATCGACCTGTGGGAGCTTGTGGCATACCTCTGGCAGAAGAGAAGGCAGATCTTGGCCATTGTGATCGCTGGTACCCTCTTCTCCATGGCCATCGCCTTCCTTACCCCAAGGAAGTATGTGGCAAGGGCTAGGCTTTACCCCATTTCAGAAAAGGGAAGTACGACCCTTGCCATGAATCCCGAGCTTTCACAGCTGGTTGCCATGCCGCAACCAAGCCCCTTGGTTCCTGTTTTGGAAAGCCTTTATTTGAGACAAAAGGTGGTGAGGAAACTTGCGCTTGAAGGAGAGCTGCTGAAAGGGAAGGCCAATAAAGCCAAGGCTCCTCTCCTTGAGGCTTCGGAGAGGCTCAAAGACAAAGTCAGGGTGCGGGAGGAGGTGCGGAAAGGGGTGATTACCTTAGAAGTGGAGTGGGAAGATCCGAACAGGGCCTATGAGGTGGCTTCCTGCTATGTGGACACCTTAAGGGAGATTTTAAACGAAAAGGCTTTCAGCTGGGGAAAGATGCAGCGCCTTTTCTACGAGCGCGAGTTAGAGAAGACCGAAGAGGAACTACGTCTGGCGCAACAAAGGTTAACGGAACTACAGGAGTCAAGGCGGGTGGTTTTGCCCGACAAAGACCTGGAGCTTAAGCTTGCGCTTTACTCATCCTTGCTCAAGGAGAAACTGAGCCTCGAGTCGAAACTCCGCGGGCTCCTCTCCGTTTACACGGGGGAGCACCCCTTGGTGAGGGGTACAAGGGAAAGCCTTGGGCTCGTATCCAAGAGGCTCAGCGAACTAGAGGCCCAGATGTACGGGGCCCTAGGCGCTATACCAGAGTACTCTGTAGCCTTCGCAGAAGTCCAAAGGCTCAAAGGTCGATACGAAGCCCTTTCGCGCCTTTACGAATCGGCAAGGCTTCAAGAGCTCAAAGAGGGCATTTACTTCGAAGTTATAGATCCCCCTGTTGTTCCCTATAAGCCAGAAAAGCCGAAGAGGAAGCTCATCCTTGCCCTTGGCTTTGTCCTTTCATGC
>CAZSWV010000024.1:0-3862 GCA_964611295.1 uncultured Thermodesulfobacteriota bacterium
CCCCCACCCCAGGCTCCCCCACCCTAACGGGAGAAAGGAACTCAAGCCTCACAACAGTAAACCTTGCCATAGCCACACTCCCTAACTTTTAAAAAAGGCCTCCACCCTTTCAAGGTGCTTTAAAACTTCAAGAAAAGGTTTAAGTTCAGAGGCTTGTGGTTTTTCGTTTGTTTCTCTGGAAATGTCGGGTCCGCTTATCACATCTATTTTTGCGGTTTCAACGCCTTTATAAGCGTCGATTTTTTTGGCCTGAACTTGGCTCAAGCATATTTTAACCTTACCGTAACCCCTTGACCCATGTCCTCCTAGGTAATCGTCTTGAAGTAGGCCTACGGCTATAGTTAAGTTTTCCAGGTCTTCTTTCAATTCGAGAGGGTCTTCTACATCGTAAACTATCTCAAAGGCAAATTCTGTTCCCGCAGGCACTCTTTCTATTTGGCGTGGATTAGCTGCTGCAGTGATCCTGTCTAGGGCGTTTTCATATTTGAGTTCTGTGTAAAGCAACTCGGTATCGCGTTCCCTCAGCTCTCTTTCGCTGTACCGGGTTAGATGACAATCCCTGAACTTGATCCTTGCAGGAAAATTCCTACCCTCTTCCGTCCCTGATGATCCAAACAGTCGACACACAGGGCAACTGGTTGCCTGCTCGGCATCATTACATACGTGTACTTTAATGGGGTAGTTAGGTCTCCCTATGTTCCTATTAAAAAAACCTTCGCCTTTTCCGCTTTTTGCAGCGTAAGCCCTTTCCAACAACGCCCTGAGTTTCCCTTTGATGGAACTTCCGGGAATATAGGGCTCACTAGTCAGGGGATCCCTTAGAACAGGGGCATCAAGTCCCCCGATCTCTAAGGACTCCCTTGAGGAACCGATGTGAAGGCCACTTGTGACCTGGATGATACCCTTTATAATTACCTTGCCAAGAAGTGACCTTGTTTTCATCTCTATTACCTCCTTTTCCTATTTGTTAAAGTATTTGTAATAAGCAACAACTGATTCCAGAAAACGTAGCACATACATAAAATCTTCTTCCTTTTCAACTTGTTCGATATAATTGAGCAGTGAATCCGTAACAGGACTCAATGCAGGTTTTCTGCTCACAGCATATGCTATTTTGGGTTTCAAAAAGGCAATCTTTCCTTTGTCAAAGCCTTCTCTCTTAAAGTCACGTTCGCATTTTCTCAAAACGTCGAAGATCTTCCTTAACTGTGTATCGAGACCTTTTTGCAGTCCCTTTGCTACTTCTTCTGCCTTTGACACGAGTAACTCGGGGGTCCATTTTGGGGTGTTGTGCTTCATCCTTCACCTCCTCGTATTAGGTAGTCTATCCAACAAAGGGGACCGTAGCTGGCCTTAAGCCAATCAAGGATCTTCCATGGGTCCTTGTGTATGGCATTTTTGACGAATTCTTCCCACTGGGTCGAATATTCTTTTCTTGGCGAAGCTCGTGATAACACCAAAGGGATTTTGGGGACAACCAATAAGCTCTCCCGATCCCCTTTGTGTTTAGCGATATGGGTTGTCTCTGCCTCAAGAGCCAAAAGCTTGTGGATAAGGCCTGAAGGAAAAGCGGGTATGAACCTTTTGCTTGTCCGTTCGCCTATATTGCACAAAGGTAAAAGGACCTTCCTTATGGCTTCCTCCCATTCATCCCAAAACATGACGCAGCCAAAGGCGTAGAGGCTGTCTTTCACTCTTTTTTGGCCATTCCCTTCCTCTCTTTCGTTCCCTTTGGCCCTATCTTCGGCTTTAGCTGCCTCGTAAGCTATCCTATAAATGGGCTTTTTCACGTGGGATAAAACTATCCCTGCAGAAAAGGTGAGCTTTGGGTTCCCTGCGACAAAAGACGAAAAAGCCCTGCGCAATTCAAAGGCAAATTCAACTACATCGTGCCATGCCCCTGTGACGAAAAGGTCATCCCCACCGGAGTAAACGACTACGATCTGCCTTTTTCCTGAACGCCCAAATAGGTCAAACCTATGTCTTTCAGGAAGATTGCCTTTCGCTATTTCATTAACCAACCTTGAAAAAAACAAGGCTAAGAAGCGCGAAAGAGTTGCGATCCTAGAAAAAGTCCTAAGCCTTTCGTCTAGACCGTCTGAAAAGATCATTCCTAAGTTATCCACGTCCGCCCTTAATGTACCAAGGTAATAAGCCCCCACTCCATTATCCACCAATTCATTGAACTCGATTCCTTCTTTTGGAACGAACCGTCCTACCCAAAACATTATTGCATCACTATCATAGGTATTTACTGCATATAAGGCGCTTAGTCCTTTAGGTTTCTCAATTGAGAGTCTGTACCATGTGTCTTCAATGACAAAGTCTCCATTCTGTGTGGTGGCTTGGACTATATATTTGCTTGATAAAAGTTTGCTTCCGATCCTTATGAAAGAGTCACAAGCTCCACATACTCGATAAGTCTCTTCTGGAGAAAGATCGATTTGCTTAACCTCATATGATGCAAGTGGTTTATTACATATTTGGCAATTCTCAAGTTTCGTTGGTTGGGGGGAAAAGAACTCACGTGTTATGAATTCCGAAAACTTTTGCCTTTTTTGTCTATTAAGTCCTTCCCTTAGCTTATGCCATTTATCGATCAACTTTCCTTTACCGGAAATGTCTATACCCGACAAAGGGACGTAATAAACGGCAAGGAAGAGCCTACCCCAGAACTCCTTTAACAGCCATCTGTTGAAGTTATAACGCAATTTTTCAATGGTTTCTTCAGCTTTTTTTGTATTAGGTAAAAGTAGGACGAACCCTCCTCCTGCACAATAGATTACGTTAGTTCGTGGCATATTCATCTCTTGGAGCAATTTCCTTACGAAATGTTCGCAAAGAAAGCTGATATAGAAGGAACGCGCTCTTAATCCCTTAAGGGCAGCGCGATAGGTAATGTTGTATATGAAATCTTGAATACCGCTCATATCCCCAGATACCAGAAGAAAGCGTTCTTCATCACGCTTTGTAAGTTCATGTTCAGATATTTCTCCTGGCTTTTTTCTTTTTTCTTCGAGGAAATATTGATAAAGACATGCTGAGATAGCTGCTGTCATTTTTAAGTGGTCAAAAAGGGAAATATCCGGATATGTGAAATAATCTTTACGGTCAATAGCTGTCTCTGATGGTACAAGTGAGAAATATTGTTCAAGCAAATTGAGCACAAGTGTTAGTATGTCATATGAGTTAGTTGCTTTATTTGAAAGCTCTTCAGTGAACTTTGATAGCAATTCCTGGTAATCTTTTTGGCTTGCCTTGGCAGAAGGACTAGGAAATAAATCAGCAACTGTAGCATTATGAAGAGCAACAGGTTTGTAACCATACCACTGGCCTTCGTATTTTGGGAAAACGCGTTGAAAAACGGAGTAAAGTGGGCAGTAATGGTCGAACTCAGACTCTGCCTTTTCTGGTCTTTCTCCTGCAGCCAGGTTATCGGCTTCCCAGACCAGCAGAAGGTCGCCTCTTGCTTGTTTACGCACGTCTAATTCGTCGTCTTTTTCAGAGTGATGCCAAAGTATGTAATCCTTGACATCTTCGCTGATGGCCCTTTTAACTTCTGGCCTTAGACTTTCGAACCACTCTACGCCAAATCGTTGGTGTTTATGACGAGTTGGTCTTTTATCTGCTCGTTGGCAGACTTTGCCTACATCATGAAGCAAAGCCCCAAGGACAATGTGCTTAAAAAGCTCGTCCATTGTACCCTCCTTTTACTTGATTCAATCACAGACTGAAACTCCCAAAATCAATCTCAATCCCTTCTTTTTCAGGTCATTGTTGGGACGATGCTAAGAGGCGGATTCAAATCCGTGGTGGGACATCCGGAGTCTCAATCCCTTCTTTTTCAGGTCATTGTTGGGAC